>JAKFUG010000081.1 GCA_021732785.1 Planctomycetaceae bacterium | reverse complement strand
GCGGAGGCGGTGGTGGTTTCGGTGACAAAATCGGCAGCGCCGGCAGTCTCGCCGAGCCGAACTTCGCGCTCCGTCCCGGTCCGATCTCCGTGCCCGGCCTGGGCACCCTGGGCGATGACCTCGGCTCCGGACAAGTCACCGGGGAAACCGGCCGTGTTGTCGAAGGCTATGGAGCAGCCCTCGGCCAGATCACGCAGGAACTCATCCGCATGATGCGGCAGGAAAAAATCCTCGCCTGCTGGTGTTTCGATGCGTCCGAATCGATGGAAGACGACCGGAAGGAAATCCGCAACAACTTCCACAAAGTCTACGAAGAAATGGGACTGGTCACGCAGTCCGACACCAAGTTGAAAATGACCGAGGAACCGATCCTCACATCCATCTTCACGTTCAATGCCGGCATCAACGAACTGACGCCGAAGCCAACGGCCGATCTCTCCACGATTCGGGCTGCCATCGACAAGATTACGAAGGATGAAAGCGGCGAGGAAAAGTTCTGCGGGGCAACCGCCGCGGTCATCGAAAAGTACTCGCGCATGGCCCGCGCCCAGAAGCGCAAACTGGTCATTATTATGGTCTCCGATGAATCCGGCGACGACGGGGCCAGCGTCGAAGAAGCGATCGATCGCTGCAAGCGGGCCGAAGCCCCCGTCTACTTCATGGGTCGCTACTCGGTCTTCGGTTTTCCTTATGCCCGCATGACGTGGAAAGACCCCAAGTACGGTTTGACGCATTGGCTGCGGATTCAGCGCGGTCCGGAAACCGCCTTCCCCGAGTGCCTGCAATTCGACGGTCTGCACGAACGCTGGGACATTTACTCCAGCGGTTTCGGCCCGTATGAACAGGTGCGACTGTGCCGCGAAACCGGCGGGATCTTCTTCCTGTTGCCGGGGAATGAAGACAATCTTTCCGGTCGCGGTTCACACGAGGAACGCAAATACGAGATGCTCGACATGAAAGAGTATCTGCCCGATCTCAGTGCGCGGACGATTTATGCCCGGGATCGCGACACCAGCAAGTTCCGCGCGGGCTTGTGGCAGGTGATCGTCAAGCTGAATCCGTTCCTCGACAAAGACCTGCAGATGCAGGAGCACCATTTCTCGGCCGAACGGGCGACGTTCACCAAGCAGGGGGGCGACAACTTCGGCAAGGCCGTGAAAGCCCTGAAGACGCTCAATGAAGCCATCACGTTCCTCGATGTGCTGAAACCACTCCGCGACAAGGAAAAGTCCGAACGCTGGCGGGCTCACTTCGACTTGATGCACGCGCAATGCCTGGCGTATCGCGTCCGGCTGTTCCAATACATTCTGGCCCTGGATCAGCATCAGGCGCAGAAATTGGAACCCAAGATGAAGACCCCGGACGGCAAACTCTACAACGAGTGGCACCTCGGTCGCGTGCAGAAGATGTTGCCCCCGACCCCCGCGCAGGTGAAGCAGGCCGGCATCAATCTCGACGAACTCAACCTGCAGGAAAAGAAAGCCAAGGCCGAGTTCGCAGAAGTGGTCCAGAACCATCCCAAAACGCCGTGGGCCAAACTCGCGGCCAATGAACTCGCCGTCGGCTTCGGTCTCGAATGGCGGGAAGGGTACCGCGACCCGAACTATGCCCGCGTCGGGTTGGACATCAAGCTGCCGAATCCGTAACCACTCCGTTGGTTGCTTTCGCAGGATTCGGTGTCGTCCCAGCGCGAGCCATTTCCCATCTTGAGGGATCGCCGCTCGTTTCATCGGGTCGATGGTCATTCGTTGCTCGATTGCAGTTCGCCTCGCGCTGCGATAGAGATGGGAAGGGCAAATCGACGGTCGCCATGACAGCACGGCTGTTTCCCCGGCCCGTCGACGCGCCGCTGAACCACCTCCCATCGCCAGAATTGATCCATCATGTCGCATCTTCGCCTCGCGCTGCGCGTCGCCCTGCTGTCCATGCTGACCAACGGCGTCCTCATCGCTGATGATTGGTTCGCCTTCACACCGGATGCGAATGCGACGGATACGAGCGCCATCAGCTTGCGCAGCTTGAACGAAGCCTTCGCCGGAGAGCACGGTTTCATTGCCGCCAGGGACGGGCAGTTCATTCACAGCGCGAGCGGAAAGCCCGTCCGTTTCTGGGCGGTCAATGGACCACCGGACGATTTGAAAGGGGAGGCCCTCGCGGCGTGTGCGAAACGGCTCGCACAGTATGGGGTCAATCTCGTCCGTGTCCACGGGGCGATGTTCGACAAGCATGGCGAAACGGACCTCGCCAAAGTCCGGCACGCGCAGGAAATTGTCGCCGCAATGAAAGCCGAAGGAATATACACCCACTTTTCGATCTACTTCCCGCTGTGGTTTACTCCGAGTGCCGATTTGCCGTGGCTGAAAGGCTACGACGGCAAGCGGCATCCATTTGCGGCGCTGCAATTCAATCCCGCGTTTCAGGAGAAACATCGCGGGTGGTTGAAGGCCTTGCTGACCACACCCGACGGAAAGACGGGCCAGCGCTTAATTGATGATCCCGCCGTGTTCGGTGTCGAACTGCAGAACGAAGACTCCTTCTTCTTCTGGACCTTTGACGCGAAGAACATCCCCGACGCGCAATTGCAGATTCTGGAAGCCCGCTTCGGCGATTGGCTTGCAAGGAAGTACGGGACGCTCTCGGCAGCCCTGATGTCGTGGAAAGGGATGACGTCGCCGCGCGATGACCTCGCCCAAGGACGAGTAGGATTCCGACCACTATGGAACATCGCCCACGATAAAACACTTCGCGACCAGGACACGGCCGCATTTCTGCTGGAAGTGCAAACGGAGTTCTATCGCGGGAACTGCACGTATCTGCGCGACTTGGGTTTCCGCGGGCTGATTCACGGCAGCAACTGGGCCACAGCATCACCGAAAGTTTTGGGGCCGCTCGAAAAGCTGAGTTACACCGCCGGTGATTTCATCGACCGCCACGGTTATTTCGAATGCAATCACAAAGGGGACAACGCCGCGTGGTCGATCCGTCCCAGCCACACCTACAGCGACCGCAGCGCACTCCGGTTTGATCCCGACGAACCGGGCAAACCGAAGCAATTCGTGCATCCGGTGATGGACCCGCACTACGACGACAAACCATCGATGATCTCCGAGACCACGTTCACCCGGCCGAACCGTTATCGCTCGGAAGCCCCGTTGTACTTCGCCGCCTACGGTGCTCTTCAGGACAGCGATTGCATCGTCCACTTTGCGTTCGACGGAGCCGACTGGAAGGTCAAGCCGGGGTATTGGATGCAGCAATGGACGCTGGCCACACCGGCGATGCTCGGACAATTTCCGGCGGCGGCGCTGATTTATCGGCAGGGGCTCGTTGCACCGGGCGCGGTCCTGGCGGAGATCAATCTGAATCTGACCGACCTGCGGCAACTCAAAGGGACGCCCCTTCCGCAGGATGCCGCTTTCGATGAATTGCGACTGAAAGATGTTCCCCAGGGAACCAAACTCGCACCCGGCCAACGTCTCGATCCGTTATTGCACTATGCCGGCCGCTCGCATGTCTCTTTCACCGATGAGCCCGGCCGGGTCGCCTCCACGAACCTGCAACCGTATGTCGATCATCTCACGAAGACCGTCACCAGCACGACGCAGGAATTGAAATTGAATTACGACCAGGGTCTGCTGCTCATCAATTCCCCACGGGCCCAGGGAGCCAGCGGTAATTTGAAAGCCGCGGGAAAAACGATGCTCCCCGCCATGACGCTGGAGTGCGATCTGGATCTGGCTCACATCGTCGCGGTCCCGTTGGATGACCGGCCGCTGGCGACCTCGAAACGCATCCTGCTGCAAGTGATGTCCGAAGAGCAGGCCACCGATTTCGCCACGGAAACCGTCGATGCCCACACTAAACGGATCACCAACATCGGACGCGATCCGTGGCAGGTGAAACGTCTCCGCGGCAGCGTGTCGCTGAGTCGCAAGGACGCAGTTCAATTGAAAGTCACCGCGCTCGACTTCAACGGTCGACCGGGAAAAATCATCGGGACGGCGGACAAGATTTCCTTGCTGCCGGAAACTTTGTATTACTTGATTGCACCGTAACGTCACCTCTGCTGATCCGCATCCTTGCTGGGAGAGTCGCCATGGATCGTCGCACGTTCCTGCATTCGAGTGTCGCGGGATTGAGTCTGGCCGCATTGAATCCGCGCATCTTCGCCGCAGCACCAACGAAGCCGGTCCGTGTCGCCTTGATTGGCTGCGGCTGGTACGGCAAAGCGGACCTGTTCCGTTTGCTGCAAGTCTCTCCGGCCGAAGTCGTGGCCCTGTGCGATGTCGATCAGAACATGCTGACGGAAGCCGGGGCGATGGTGGCACAGCGGCAGAAGTCGCAGAAAGCGCCCACGCTCTTTCGCGATTACCGCGAGTTGCTCAAGCAATCGCAGCCGGAACTGGTGCTCATCGCCACGCCCGATCATTGGCATGCGCTCGCCGCCATTGACGCGATGAAAGCCGGTGCCGATCTTTATCTACAAAAGCCGATCAGCGTGGATGTCGTCGAAGGGCAGGCCATTCTGGCGGCCGCGCGGAAGTATGGCCGCGTGGTGCAAGTCGGCACGCAGCGCCGCAGCACGCCGCATTTAATTGATGCACGCGACAAGATCGTTCGCGAAGGAAAACTGGGGACGATTGGACTCGTGGAAATCTATTGCTACTACCACATGCGGGCCCGCGAAAATCCGCCGGACACCGCGCCGCCGGAAGGTTTCGACTACGATCTCTGGACCGGTCCTGCCCCGATGCGGCCGTACAATGCACTCGTCCATCCGCGGCGCTGGCGAGCGTTCATGGAGTACGGCAACGGCATCGTCGGCGATATGTGCATTCACATGCTCGACATGGTCCGCTGGATGCTCGATCTCGGCTGGCCGCACCGCATCGGTTCCTCCGGGGGCATTCTCGTCGAGAAAGCCAGCAAGGCGAACATCAGCGATACGCAAACCGCCACGTTTGAATTCGGCGCGTTGCCCGTCGTCTGGCAGCATCGCACTTACGGACACGCGGCCGATCCCAAGTACCCGTGGGGTGCCACCATCTACGGCGATAAGGGAACGCTCAAGTGCAGCGTCAACGGTTTCGATTTCACACCCGTCGGCAAGGGTGACGCCGTTCATCAGGATGTGGTGTTCGAACTCGAAGAGTTTCCCGAAGACAAGACCGAAAAGGACCTCGAAAAACATGTCGCCCCCGCGATCCGGGGCCACATGCGCGATCTGCTCGCCGCGCGGGAATCGCGCGGCAAGCCCGTCGCGGATATTGAGGAAGGCCACATTTCGACGGCGAGCTGCATCCTCGCCAATGTCTCGATGGACCTGGACCGTTCGCTAGCGTGGGATTCCACCCGGCAGATCATCATCAACGACGACGAAGCCAATCGCCGCCTCCGTCGACCGTACCGGGCACCGTGGACTCACCCCGAACCGGACGCCGTATGATTCGATGCCGGCGGCTATTCAGAAACAATTGGCCAACTGCGAACCATGCCGGCGGAATCACCACTCACCACGGTCTTGCCGTCGAAGCTGATGACGGCTCGCAGGGGCATCACACCGATGCGTGATGCCGGTGACCGATCGGAAGCGGATTCCATGGGGAAGGCTTTCATTTCGGTTCCGTCGGCCGACCATAAGCGCACCACCTGATCGCGGCCGGTGGTGACGAGTTCGCCGCGCGGGCCGAAGGAAGCATCGAGCACGCCGTTGGGGATCTTGCCGTACACACCGGACGGACGACGCGGGGGATGGGCGTCGGCTTTCGACATCGCGGGCCAACCTTTGCCGACGTTCCACCAGACGATTTGGCCATCGTCCGCGCACGAGGCGAGCACTTCGCTGTCGGATCGCCATGACAGCCCACGAACGGCGGCTTTGTGCTCGGCGAGCGGCAACACGATGCCGCCGCTCACGGCGTCCCACAACTGGATATTGCCGGCCCGATCCCCCGTCGCGAGCAACTTGCCGTCGGGACTGAACGCCAGCGCGGTGATCCAGTCGGTGTGCTTCACCAACACATCTAAAACTTTCCCATCGATGGTCGACAACAATTTGACCACGCGACCACTGCCGCCAATCGCCACACGGCTTTCATCGGGCGAGATGTCCGCGGCCATCACCACGTCCGGTTCGTCGCCGAGTTCCGCCAGCCGTTTGCCGGTGGCAACATCGAATAACACGACCCGTCCGTTCTGCACCGGTCGTCCACCGGCGACGAGCAACACGCCGCCCGAACGACTGAAACGAAGCCCGTGTGGTTCACCCTCGGGAAACGCGAGCGATCCCAACACCCGGCGCGTCGTGGGATCAAGTAAATCCACGCGTTCGTAAGCGGCGGCGGCCACCAGCGGGGCCCGTGGACTGGCGGCGAGCGCGAGAATGGGAAACGGTCGCGTCGTTTTCATCGCTTCCACGTCCGGCAACTTGCCGGGCATCGGCGGGGGTCCATCGAACTGCATGGCTTTTGTCGGCGTGAAGCCAAGCGTGCGGGTGGGTGCCGCGGCACTACCGGAATTCTGCCGCAGACCGGTGTCGATCCACGCCTTGATCAGCGCGACCTGTTCCTTCGGCAGAGCATCGTTATTTGGCGGCATCCGCTCGGCGGGGTCTTCGGCCGTGATCGCCTGAAACAACCGGCTCCCGCTGGATCGCCCCGAAACCACGACTGCACCGCCGCTGCCCCCTTTCATCACCGCGGCGTAATTCGCCAGATTGAGTCCCGATTCCTGCTTCGCATCGCCATGACATTGCAGGCAATGCCGTTTGAAAATGGCCGCGACGTGATCGTCGTAAGTTGTCGGCTTGGGCTCGTCGCCGTGAACGAAAGGCATCAGGGACGAAAGCACCGTTGCCGTCGCCAACCCATGAAATAATGCAGACAATCGAGTCATCAGAATGCTTCCGACGATGATCCGGACCGATTCGTTTGCCGCGTGGGCCACGCGCTTAATGGTTGAAGCCGAACTCGGACGAGTTGAGCAGACTCCAGAAAATATCTTCATAGACGGTGCGATCTTTCCCGGAGTCATTCACCAGCACTCGCATGGCCGCCAATTCTTCGCCAGTGGGACGACGACACAGCGAGCGAATGAAAAGTTCTTCAATGATCGCATCCGGTGTCGCGTCTTTGGTCAGCAACTTTTGGAGTTCGCCGCTTGAGCCCAGTCGATCGCGGACAGTATCTCCGACGGCGAGATGCAGCGCCTGCGACAGCGTGGGCTCCTTCTTGGTTTCGCACGCGCAAATGGTGCCGCGACTCGAACGGCCGAACGTTGCAAAAAAGGGATCGCCGAAGTGCGGCCCTTCCGTGTCTCCCGATTCGCGCGGATAGTATTCGATCGCCCGCGTGCCGTCGGGAAAGCCGCTGAACCGCCGGGTGACCCCGGTCACCACGACCACGGAATCGAGCAGCACATCGGCCCGCAACCGTCGCAAATGGCCATGCGAGAACTGCCGCAGATCCCGTGCATTGGACGCATTCGGCTGGACACTCAACTGGTAAACCTTGGAATTGCAGATGTCCCGCACGAGGCTCCGCAGATCAAACTTGGCATCGACAAGCCGCTGCGATAATGCCTCAAGCAACGGCCCATTCACCGGCGGGTTGCTCGCCCGGACATCATCCACCGGTTCGATGACACCGCGGCCCAGCAATTGCGCCCAGATGCGGTTGGCAAGATTTCGGCTGAAGAGTTCATTGGCGGGCGATGTGAGCCATTGAGCCAACGCCGTGCGTGGATCACCGCCAGCAGGAACCGGTTCGACACCACCCAGCACGCGGGCGGGCATGGGGCGTCCATCGACCACATGCCGGGCGGGCGGAGCGGACGTGTCACAGTAGATGCGGCGTTCGCGCGGTTCGACACCGGGTTTGCGTTTCATGCCGGTGAAGAAGCTCACGAAGCCGTAGTAATCGTCCTGCGACCACCGATCGAACGGATGGTTATGACATTCCGCGCATTGAATCTGCACACCAAGAAACACTTGTGAAAAATCGGCAGCGAACGCTTTCGGATCAAACTGGGGTTTATGAACCAGCATGGTGTAAAGATTGGCGGGACCATTCGTGAGATTGCTGCCGGACGCGTCCACCATCTCGGCGACGAATTCGTTGAGCGGTCGGCCCGAGCGCATCTGCTTGCGGATCCACTGATAGAATGTGTCGGCGGCTTTCACATCGGTCGCCACCGGGGCATAGTTGCCGCCGATCACGCGGAGTTGTTCGGCCCACAATGCCGTCCAGTAATCGGCGAAAGCGTCATCGGCGAGAAGTTGGTCGATCTTCACCGCCCGCTTGTTGGCCCGGGTATCGGCGATGAAACTCCGATATTCATCGATGGTTGGCGGTCGGGCAACGAGATCGAGCGTGATCCGTCGCAGAAACGTTTCGTCGTCGCACACTTCAGACGGGGCGATCCGCAGCTTCTGTAAACGGTCGAAAACCAGTTGATCGATGAAATTCGCCGGGGTGGGATTGGGCCAGACAAAATCGGCGGCGGGCGGAAGCACGATCACTTCCACGCCCACCGTGAACCGACCGAACCGGGCAAAGACGTGGGTATCCCCCGGGCCAACCGCCGTCACGCGACCATCGACATCAATCTTCGCCACGCTTTCATTATTCGAGAAGAATCGCGCGAGTTTTGTGACATCGCGCGCGGCCCCATCGCTGTCGCGGGCGGTCACTTTCAGCGATTCGCCCGCATCGGCACGTTCGAACAACATTCGCTCGTGAGAAAGCACGACCTCCACCGTGGCCGCGACATTGCCGGCATCGTCCGGCGCACCGGCGGCGATCCAGTTCAACAGCGTCTGATAGTATTCACTGTCACGATTAAAAAGTTTGCCCCCGGTGTGTGGGACGGAACCCGTCGCCTTCAATAAGAGGAGGCTCTGTTCCGGCACGGCCACGTTCACACGGCGGCCGACTATCTCGTTGACGACGCGCTCGTAGTCGCCCTTGGTGTCATAACCGAACAGCGACAGCATGAACCCGTCTTTACCGCGGGCGGAACCGTGACACGTTCCGGAGTTGCATCCCGCGCGAAAGAAAATCGGCATCACATCACGCCGAAAACCGGGCACCTGAGCGGCATCGGTCGGTGTGTCCGCATGAACGGCACTGACCGAAAAGAGGGATACCATCACACAGATGATGACGGTGAGATTACGAATCCACATGCGCGGGCCACTTCGATAAAGAGCTACAGTTTCGGATCGATGCGCAAGGTGCCGTTACCGGCGCGTTGACGAATTTCCTGTCCGGCGGCTTGCACGCGGATTTCGCACGAGACGCCGCGGACGCTGCCGAGCAGGGCTTCCTCGGTCGCTTCAATTTCAAAGGCGATTTCCTGCGACTCGCTGTTGAGCAGCGGTTGCGGGTCGATCACCGCGACCCCTTTCGGCAGACCCAGCAGCTTCACCTGGGCCTGCCCCGCAAACGGACTCTTGTGCTTCACCGACCAGACATATCGCTTGCGTTCGCCACGCCGCACGCTTTCGGGCTGACTGGCGAGTTCCACAAACGGTTCGGCGATGGTGAGATCGACCATCGCGG
Organism: Planctomycetaceae bacterium; assembly: GCA_021732785.1. Lineage (GTDB taxonomy): Bacteria > Planctomycetota > Planctomycetia > Planctomycetales > Planctomycetaceae > DSVQ01. The sequence continues at coordinate 32,815 of JAKFUG010000081.1, read as the reverse complement.
ATGAGACCCGAATGCGACCGGTGCCGAGGTACGCATCGAGATCGTCGCGCACGGTACTCACACTTACGACGAGCGGACATTTTCCCAACGGCGCATTCAACTCGCTGGTCACTCGCAGCACGGCGTCGGTTTCACCAGCAGGAATGAGGGTCGCGGGTTGAACCGAAACGCCCGGCGACACCCAGTCACACTGGAATTCAACCGGTTCGTTGAAGCCCGAACGGCGGTGGATCTTCAGCGGAATCGCAAGTTCGCCGCCACGCACGAGTGCCGCCGGTGGGGGGCTGATCTCGACATGAAACGGAGCCGGTTCCGTCACTGCGAGGACAAAGCCGTCAAGCCGTACGGTTCGCCACGCATCGCCGCCGGAGTGATTGATGAACGGGATGGCCTGCTGCGAACGACTTTCCAGCTTTTCCTGGGCGTCAACGGGTTTCGCTTCGATGGAAATGAGTGACGCCGAAGGACGCGCTGCAGCATCCGCTTCAAATTGAATCGGCCAGAGTGTCCGTCCTGCGGGAACACGACCAGCGATCAATCGCACGCCGTCCTGCAGACCGTGGGCGACGAGATCGAGTTCACCACGATAGTTGTTTCCCAGACCTTGCGGCAGACTGAGATTCACCGTCCAGCGATTTCCTTGCGGGACCGTGAGCGCACTGGTTCGCATGCACTCTTCCCAATCGAACGCGGTGCTGGCCAGCAGCGTATGCACGGCGTTGATGACGGGTTCCACTTCGATCCGGTAAACCGCCGTCGGGCCAGCGGACCCGCTGGTGTCTTCGATTTCGATCCGGTAATCACCGTCGGCTTTGGGTTCCCAGATGACCGACGGGTCGAGGATTTCTTTCAAACCGCCGCCGCTGCGGAACGACGTGCCGAAGATGTCTCGATCCGGCAAGCGGCAATCGTCCTGTTCGATTTCCACCGGCCCGGCTTCACCATTCGCGTTGACCGAACGGATGACAAGTTTCGGATCAATCGGCGAACCCAATGCCGCGGCATAGACCCGAACGCGATACCGTTCGCCTGATTTCACAGGGACCCGAAAGGCATCGACGTCATCGCGGCGATCAATCCGGCCATTCAATGCCGCGGGCAACCGTTCGACGCGCGTCTCCGCGGCCATTGGGTCTTCCAGCACATTGGGATACGGACTCGAACGGAGCGAGATGGCGGAAGGGGCATCACCGAAAAAAGCGAACGAGCCGGTGGTGGTTGGAATGGCAATTTTTCCCACAGATTCACCAAGCGGATCGCCGAGCAGCGTCACAGATTGTGTTGTCCCCGCGGGACCACCGAGCGGATAGGCAACCAGAGGCCGTGCATTCGCCCCAATATGAACCGTGTAAACCTTGTCATGCGGCACGAAGAGGGACCGCTGCACTTCCACATAGGCAAAGCCATCGCGCGGAATCTTGACGGATGCCACCGGGTCTTGCAGATGCAGCGGATTATCGTCGTTGGCTGCGAGTTCTTTCCCCGCGTCATCGAGAATCCGAACGGCCAGATCATTTTCGGAACCGCCGTAGTGCGTATCGGCGATGCGCACGGAATCGACTTCCACCGAGAGCCGTTGCCCGGCGGTGACCGGCACGCGGTAGAGATCCACATCGCCGCGGGCACTCGGTCCCATGCGGCCGCGGACGGTCACATTCAACGGGACGTCCATCGCCGTGGCGAGCGTATCGTTCGCCTTTTCACCGGTCTCGTTCTCGTCGAGACACGGAAACGGTGAAACATGAAACGTTCCCAGCGATGTGAGTTCGGTCTTTGTGCGGATCCGAAACGGATATTCGCCGGGTTCACAATCGGCGGCGATTTCCCACTGACAACGGATTTGTTCTTCGATCCGGCCGCCGTGCATCAAACCAATCGGATGGGGAAGATTCGGCAATGCCTCGATCTTCACCGCGCGAATGCCCGGCCGATAAAAGACAATCTCCTGAGCGTCCTTCAGGCAGATTCCCTGAATGGTGACCTCGACGGTGGTCCCGCGCTGCGCCACGCGGGGCATCGTGCTGGCAATGTGCAGCAGCATCGCCCCCGCTGCCACCGTGGCTGTGTTGACCAGGACCAGAATCGTCGAAAAGAGCCCAACCGTGCGCACGTTCAATCGCCACTTCGCCATGTCGTCTTACACTTTCTCGCACGAGATCGCTGGATTGCCTGTGCGTCGAAAATCAGATCAGTCCCTTGACGAGCTTGCCGCTCTTCACGATTTCGATCGGCCGTGTCCCGAAGGCGACGAGTTCCTTGTCGGCGTCGATCCCCAGTTGGTGATAGATCGTGAACAGGAGATCTTCGAGCGGCACGGCGTCGCGAGCCGGTTCGGCCGCGGTCGCGTCGCTGGCACCGTAGATCAAGCCCTTGGCGAACCCACCGCCGGCCAGTAAGTTGGAATAGCAACGTGCCCAATGATCGCGACCATTGGTCGAATTGACTTTCGGCGTGCGACCAAATTCCGTCGTCACCCAGAAGAGCGTGGTGTCGAGCAGACCGCGCTGCGCCAGATCGGTCACCAGCCCGGCGATCGCGTGATCGAGCGCCGGCATCTGGTCGAGACAATTGCCACGGACGTCGACATGGGAATCCCAGGAACCGTAAGTCACCGTGACAAACCGCGTCCCGGCTTCCACGAGCCGCCGTGCAAGGATCAACCGCTCGGCCAACCCCTTGGGATGGAAGCGATTGTCCGGTCCTCGAAGACCGACGACATCGCGACCGTAGAGCTGCATCATTTCTTCGGTTTCGCCGTCCAACGTGAATGCGGCTTGGGCTTGTGACGACGTGAGCAGCGTGTAGGCCCGCTTGTAGAAATCGTCCATCGTGTCGAGCGTCGTCGGATCGGCTTCCAGACGGCGAATCTGCTTCTCGACAATCTCGCGTGCAGAACGGCGGCGTTCAAATCGTTCTGCCGAGACACCGTCCGGAATCGAAAAATCGCGGACCTTGAAACCCTTTTGACCGGGATCGGCATTGAGATCGAAGGCCGCGTACGTGCTGCTCAAAAACCCGGTGCTGCCGGCAAAACTGTGATTGTTCGGAATGGCGATGTACGGCGGAAGTTCGCCGCGGCCGCCGAGTTCGTGCGAAACAATCGCCCCCATTTGCGGGTAATCGATGACCGCGGTCGGCGTGTAGCCCGTGAAGAGGTGATATGTCGCCTGCTGGTGATCGGGGATGCGTCCGACCAGACTGCGAATGACCGTCACCTTGTCGGCAATGGCGGCGGTGCGCGGAAAATTGTCGCTGAAGACATCGCCGTTGCGGGTCTTCGTGACGCCGAATGAACCGCGGTATTCGACCGGCGCTTCGGGCTTGGGATCGAGCGATTCCTGCTGCGGCCATCCCCCGCCGAGATGGAGTTGAATCACGCTCAACGTTTTGGGAATCAGCTTTCCAGTGGAGCCTGCCGCGGAAAATGCCTGCGTGGCGGTATCGTCCGCGCGGCCTTCCATGCGCAACAGATCGCCCAGCGACAGACCAAGCCCGCCGAGCACGCCCGCCTGAATCGATTGCCGGCGAGACAGCAGCGAACGAAAGCCGGAACAGCCGCTGCGATCCGGAGACTTCTGCGAGGGTGTCGAAGAGAACAAGGCCTGCACTCCACAAACGGTCTCGATTCCAATTCCTGACAGCGCGCCCAGTATAGCAGCGAGGGCGGTGCGTGGACGAGTCCGTTATCGGCGATCACGGACTGTTCGGCCAAGGAAATCTAACGATCACTACAGGCATCGTCGTCACACCATTGACGTCTGGTCCCCGGTCGGTCGAGAATCGTGCGACTGCTCTCGACGGATTGACCAGCATTCGCTCAGGACTCTTCAATGACCGGCAACGTTACGGATGATTTTGCACTGGGCATCGCGGGCTTTTCGTTTGCGGATCTGTATGAACCCTTGCGGTTACGGGACTTGCACACCGAATTTTGGACGTTCGCGTCACAGCGTCACGCGGGCATTGAAGAACGCTTTGCCGCCGCCGAAGAGTCGCTGCCGCGACCGCAGCAGTCGGAAGTCTTGATGGAGGTCGCGGGGGTCGTCGGCGAGTTCTTCGCGCAGCTCTTTCACATCATTCCGGACGTGCAGCAACTTGCGGACGAAACGAAATCCATCGAGCGGATTTTTCAGTTCAAACAGGATTTTCTGCGGACGCGGGTCTTCAAGCGGTTCGGTGAAGCCGCCACCGACGACGAATCGTTTCAGCAGCTCGACACGGAAGTCCATCGGCTGCTGACGGCGATGCCGGAGCGGTCCGATCCGGAGGTGCGCTTCGCTGAAATGGCGCTGACGCTATTGGAAGCAGAGAAGGGTGAAGTCGAAGATTCTCTGCAACTGGCCGACCGGATTTGCGGTCATCTTTCCGGAACCACGTTGCAGGAAAAGGCCAAGGAATGCCTGCTGCTGCTCGCCGACTGGTGCGTGCAGGTGAACGCCACACCGGAACGCCGGCAGCAAGTCGCCGGTTGGGTATCGTTTGTCCGGCCACACAATCTGGATTACGAACATCTGGTGCAAATCACGCGGCCCGATGAAAGTCTCCCCGAAGCGATCATGGGGCCGCCGGAGCATCGCCGCCAACGGGACGGCTTTCAACTCACCGACCCACGCATGAGCCGCAAGGAATATCTGCGCGAAATCGATTACTGCATCATCTGCCATCCGCGCGAGAAAGATTCCTGCTCGCATGGCTTGAACGACAAAAGCGGCAATCGCACCCGCAATCCGCTCGGCATCCCGCTCGCCGGTTGCCCGCTGGAAGAACGCATTTCGGAGATGCACGAACTTCGCAAGCACGGCAACGCGATCGCGGCTTTGGCAATGGTGATGCTCGACAATCCCATGTGTCCCGGCACTGGGCACCGCATCTGCAACGACTGCATGAAGGGCTGCATCTTTCAGAAGCAGGACCCCGTCAACATCCCGCAAGCCGAGACCGGCGTCGTCAGCGATGTCCTCGCACTGCCGTACGGTTTTGAAATCTACAGCCTGCTGACGCGATTCAATCCGATCAATCATCGCCGGCCGTACGCGCTGCCGTACAACGGGGCCGATGTCCTTGTGGTGGGTCTCGGTCCCGCGGGCTACACACTGTCACATTACCTCGCCAACGACGGCTTCGGTGTGGTGGGCATCGACGGCCTGAAACTCGAACCGGTGGCGGAAGCGCTCACCGGTCGCGATCGCGCGCATCCGACACCGATTCGCGATTTCTCGACGCTGAAAGAACAGCTCGATGAACGCATCCTGGCGGGCTTCGGTGGTGTGTCGGAATACGGCATTACTGTCCGCTGGGACAAAACCTTTCTCGCCGTGATGTACCTCACGCTGCTGCGGCGTCGCAACGTCCGGTTCTTCGGCGGTGTCCGTTTCGGCGGCACGCTCGAACTTGAAGACGCCTGGAAACTCGGCTTCCGGCATGTCGCCCTCGCCACCGGAGCGGGCAAGCCCACCGTTGTCCCGATGAAGAATAACGTGGCCCGCGGTATCCGCACGGCGAGCGATTTCCTCATGGCGCTGCAACTCACCGGTGCCTTCAAGAAATCGTCGCTCGCCAGTTTGCAGGTCCGCTTGCCGGGGATTGTCATCGGCGGTGGCTTGACCGCCATCGATACGGCGACCGAAATGCTCGCCTACTATCCCGTGCAGGTCGAAAAGACGCTGGAGCAGTTCGAGCAACTCAGCGCCACCTCGGGTGAAGAAACAGTTTGGAAGATGTGCGATCCCGAAGAAACGGAGATCCTGCAAACCTTTCTGCAACACGGCCTCGCGGTTCGGAAAGAGCGCGAACATGCTCGCGCCCTGGGACGAAAGCCCGATCTCGCCGGGCTTTGCGAGTCGTGGGGCGGCGTCTCGCTCGTCTATCGCAAGCGGATGGTCGATTCCCCGGCGTATCGGTTGAACCACGAAGAAGTCGCGAAGGCATTGGAAGAAGGCATTCGGTTCGTCGAAAATCTTTCACCGACAGAAGCCCTTTCCGATGAGTATGGCGCGGTGTCGGCGATGAAGTTCAAACGGGCCGACGGGCAGGAAGTCACGCTCCCCGCCCGCGCGGTCTGCTTCGCCGCCGGAACGACGCCGAACACCGTCATCGAGCGCGAAATGCCGGGCACGTTCCTGTTCGATAAGGACGGCAAATTCTTTCAGAAGCACCGCGCCGTGGCCAACGGCAGCGGTTGGAAACTGGAAGCGACAAACGATGCCACTCGCGACGCATTCTTTTTGTCACACGAATATGACGGCCGCTTTGTGTCGTTCTACGGGGACAACCATCCCGACTATGCGGGCAACGTGGTGAAGGCGATGGCGTCCGCCAAACACGGAGCGCTGCAGGTGGCTCGGTTGTTCGACCACGAAATCACCACCGCCGAAACGCAGCCCGCACTGATGGAACGGTTTGAATCGTTGACCAGAACGTTGGACGAAGCCCTCGTCCCGCGCGTGGTCGAAGTCCGCCGGTTGACGAAAACCATCATCGAAGTCGTCGTACAGGCCCGGTACGCTGCCCGGAAGTTTCGTCCGGGGCAATTCTATCGTCTGCAGAATTACGAATCGCATGCCTCCGTGGTGAACGGCGTGCGGCTGACACTCGAAGGGATCGCGCTCACGGGGGCGTGGGTCGATCTGGAAAAAGACCAACTCGGCCTGATCGTGCTCGAAATGGGCGTCAGTTCGCGACTGTGTGCCCAACTCAAACCCGGCGAACCGATCGTGGTGATGGGCCCCACCGGGACGCCCAGCGAAACCCCCACCGGCGAAACCGTGCTGCTGGTCGGCGGTGGCCTGGGTAACGCCGTCCTCTTCTCCATCGGCAAGGAATTGCGCGACCGTGGTTCGCGCGTGCTCTACTTCGCCGGGTATCGCGGCAAGGAGGACATGTTCCTGCAGGAATCGATCGAGCAGGCGACTGATGAAGTGGTGTGGGCCGTCGATCGCGGCGACGCCATCCTGCCACGGCGACCGCAGGACAAAACATTCGTGGGCAACATCGTGCTCGCTTTGACCGCCTACGCGGACGGCACGATCCCCGGTTCGCGCGATGTGCTGCTTTCGGATGTCGATCGCATCATCGCCATTGGTTCCGACCGGATGATGGCCGCCGTTGCCGCGGCCCGGCACACCTCGCTCCAGCCGTACTTCAAACCCGGGCATATCGGCATCGCGTCGATCAACTCGATGATGCAGTGCATGATGAAAGAAGTCTGCGGCCAATGCCTGCAACAGCACGTCGACCCGGTCACGAAAGAACCGACGGAAGTCGTCTTTTCGTGCTTCAATCAGGATCAGCCCATGGACTGCGTCGACTTCGGTAACCTCCGCCAGCGATTGAAGACCAACAGTCTCAGCGAAAAACTCGCGAATCGTTACCTCGATGTGCTCATCGCGAAAGCCGAGTGAAATCATTGAGCGTTTCCTTGTGTGCCACTGGCTCTGCCAGTGTGGCCTTTTCTTCCAACGGGAAGTCCGTGGCACACAGAGAGGGCAGAATCATTGGGCGACATCCGGTGACTGGTGATCGTGGAAAGGTTGGCCTTCAGCCCCGAAGGGGCGCGATTCGATAGCCCAGCGGCGAAGCGTCTTCGCGCAGCCCTGGTTCAACGGATCGGTCAACATGGCCAAGCCCCACCGGGGCGCGACGGTGTTGTCCGGAATGAGTCACGCCCCGGTGGGGCTGCGGAGTCCGGAATTGTTCACGGATGTTCCCCACCAAACACCGCATGCACCCAGAATCATTTAAGGCACAAGACGGGTTCGACTGTGCCTCGGAAATCGCATACAATCTGGTTGATGTGATTTCGTCAACTCGTCAGGATGCGTCTGTGGTCGCGCTCCGTTACGGTCGCCGTTATTGTTGGTTCGCGCCGCTCGCCTTGACGGTCATGACGGCGTCTGCCTTTGCGGCCGAGCCATCCTCTGCTGCGGTCAACTTCGATAAAGAAATTCTGCCCGTTTTGCACGCTCGCTGTGTGAAGTGTCACGGTGACGCCAAACGTTCCGGCGGGCTCAGTTTGGCGACGGGTTCCGAACTCATCCGCGGCGGGGAATCGGGCAGTGTCATCGTCCCAGGCAAACCCGACGAAAGCCCGCTTTACGAATTGATTCACGCGGGGGAGATGCCGCCGAAAGGAAATGCGCCGCTCACCGCAGCCGAGATCGAACGCCTTCACCGCTGGATTACGGAAGGGGCGAAACTGTCCGCGTCCGATCGCACCACCGTGATGATCACCGAACAGCAGATCGTGCCGTTGATGTTGCTCCGCTGCACGGCGTGTCACGGCGGACGACGGAAAGAGGCCGATCTCGACCTGCGGACGAAAGCGGCCATGCTCCGCGGCGGCAAGTCCGGCCCGGCCGCAGTACCGGGCAAGCCCGACGAGAGTTTGATGGTCCGCCGCATTCACGCCGAAGAAATGCCCCCGCGCCGGCAACTCGTGTCGGTCAGCGTGAAGCCGATGGAAGCGCACGAACTGAAACGGCTGGAAGAATGGATTGCCGCGGGGATGCCGGAATCGACCGTTGGCGCCGATATCGCGACCACAGAACCTGATCGCCTTGTGACCGACGAAGACCGGCAATTCTGGTCGTTTCAACCACCGCGTGAAATCCCGCCGCCATCGATCATCGACCCTTCCGTACGAAATTCGGTTGATGCCTTCATTCTCGAAAAATTGCGAACGGTGGGCTTGTCACTCGCGCCGGAAGCCGACCGAATCACGTTGATTCGTCGACTGTCATTCGATCTGCGCGGGTTACCGCCGACGATGGATGAAATCGATGCGTTTGTGACCGATCCGCAGCCGAACGCCTATGAACGTCTCGTCGATCAATGGCTCGCATCGCCGCACTACGGGGAACGCTGGGGCCGACACTGGCTCGATGTCGCGGGGTATGCCGATTCGGAAGGGGCACAAAACGAAGACCGCGTCCGTCCCACTATGTGGCGGTATCGCGATTACGTGATTCGCGCGCTCAATGCGGACAAACCGTACGACCGCTTTCTGCAGGAGCAACTCGCGGGCGATGAACTCGCCGACTATGAACACGCCGCCGAGATCACCCCGGAGATTTACGACAACCTCGTTGCGACCGGTTTCCTGCGAACGGTGCCCGATCGAACCTTTGCGAACATCACCAACTTTGTGCCCGACCGGCTGGAAGTGATCGCGGATGAAATTCAGGTGCTCGGTTCTGCGGTGATGGGGCTGACGCTGCATTGCTGTCGGTGCCACACGCACAAGTTCGACCCGCTGCCGCAACGGGATTACTACCGTTTGTCCGCAGCGCTCAAAGATGCGCTCGATGAACACGACTGGATCGGCCCCGAGACGCGACAGCTCCCCTTCGTTGCGAATGGCGAGCGCGCAGCATGGCAACAACATCAGAAATCCATCGATGACCAGATTGCACCACTGAAAGAGAAAGAACAGGCGGAAACGGATGACGCTGCGAAGAAGAAACTCCACGCGGAAATTCAGGCGATCGAAAAGCAGCGCCGTCCGGAACCGATGATTCGAGCACTGTGGTCGCGCGGGGAACCCTCGCCCACGTATGTGCTCAAGCGGGGAAACTATCTCACAGCGGGGATCGAAGTCGGGCCGGGTGTCCCTTCGATGTTGACCGATGGCCGCACGCCACTCGACATCGCTCCCCCGTGGCCCGAAGCAAAGACGACGGGGCGACGGTTAGCGCTCGCCCGCTGGCTCACGGAACCGAATCATCCCCTTACGGCCCGAGTGATTGTGAACCGCGTCTGGAAGCATCACTTTGGCACCGGCCTGGTGACGACGCTGGGCAACTTCGGCAAAACCGGGTCACTTCCGTCACATCCCGAATTGCTCGATTGGCTCGCGCGCGACTTTGTCCAGCAGGACTGGAGTTTCAAATCGCTGCATCGGTTACTCGTGACATCCGGCACCTATCGCCAAAGCTCGCAGATGACACCGGCCATGTTGGCCGCCGATCCTGACAATCGGCTGCTGTCGCGCATGCCGTTGCGTCGACTCGAAGCGGAGATCGTTCGCGACGCATTGTTATCGGTCACCGGTCAACTCGATGATACGCCGTTCGGTCCCGCCGATGATGTTGACGTCCGTGGTGACGGCTTGGTCACGGCCAAGGGGGCGGTGACCGGCGGGCGACGGAGCGTTTACGTCCTGCACCGCCGCACAAAATTGCCGACGATTCTGGAAAGTTTCGATTCGCCCCAGATGGGCCCGAACTGTCTCGAACGCGGCGAATCGATCGTCGCTCCCCAGGCATTGCATCTGTTGAATAATGCCACGGTCCACACGTGGGCCAGCCATTTTGCAAACCGAATCGCAACGGAAGCCGGCGCTGAGCCATCGGCCCAATTATTGCGGCTGCATCGGATCGCGTTCGGAACCACTCTCGACGAAGATGCGTTGAAACACGCAGTCGCCGACTGCGAAACGCTCCGGCGGCAATGGCTTGCGGAACTGAAGGACCTACCGAATGCGGACCTCGAAGCAAGCCGCCGGGCCTTGCAGAACTATTGCCATGCCATCATGAATTCCGCCGCGTTTTTGTATGTGGATTGACCGGGAACAGGAATGACGAACAGCGACACGTTGACCGATGCCATTCCGCGCCGCAGCTTCCTGCATGGTGTCGGTTCCACGCTGCTCATGACCGCGCTGTCGCAGTTGTGGGAACGAGAGCTTCCTGCGGCCGAACGGCGGACCACGTTCGATCTGCACCCCCGGTTGACCGCTCACCCGCCGAAGGCCCGCGCGGTCATTCATCTCTTCATGAATGGCGGCCCCAGCCAGATGGATCTGTTCGATCCAAAAGAAGAACTGACGAAACGGCACGGCGAAGATTATTTCAACAAAATCGCCGGGGAAGTCGAGTTCCCGGAAGCCGCCGGGGCGTTGATGAAATGCCCATTCGCCTTCGCGCAACACGGCGAGAGCGGCATGTGGGTCTCGGATGTATTGCCGCACTTCGCGAAGCAAGTCGACAAGGTGACGATGATCCGGTCGATGCACACGACCAACCTCACGCACGAACCGGCGCTCTACAAGATTCATTCGGGAAGCGAGTTCATCGGCCGGCCTTCACTCGGCGCATGGGTCTCGTACGGGTTGGGAAGTGAAAACCAGAATCTCCCGGCGTATGTGGTGCTCGATGATCCGCAAGGGTTGCCGGTGAACGGAATCGACAACTGGACGTCGGGGTATCTTCCGCCGCTGTATCAAGGGACCCGTTTTCGCGCGACCGGTTCACCGGTGCTCGATCTCAAGCCGGACTTCCAGCAGCCCAACCCGATCACGCAACTGGAACGGGCGCTCATCGCGCGGCTGGATGCACAGCATCAACGCCAGCGCCCAGAACGTCCACAACTCGCGGCCCGGATTTCATCCTATGAACTCGCGGCCCGGATGCAGCTTGCTGCGACCGATGCCCTCGATCTCTCGCAGGAAACGGCGGCCACGCTGGAGAAGTACGGCATCAACACGCCGACGACGGATTCGTACGGGCGACGGTGTCTGATTGCCCGGCGGCTGGTGGAACGGGGCGTGCGGTTCGTGCAGCTCTTTATCAACAGCCAGATCTGGGACAACCACAGCAACATCGGCACCGCGCTCAAGGATGCTTGCGAACGAACCGACAAACCGACGGCGGCGTTACTGGCGGATTTACAGCAGCGCGGGTTGCTCGACGACACGCTGGTCCTGTGGGGCGGGGAAATGGGCCGGTTGCCGATCTCGCAATTACCGCCCGATAAAGACCCCGCCAAAGCCGGTCGCGATCACAACAAGAACGCGCTGTGTACCTGGATGGCCGGCGGCGGCGTGAAGCAGGGGTTTGTGCTGGGGGCGACCGACGAACTCGGTTTCGCCGCCGTGGAAAACCGCGTGAGCGTGGAAGACTGGCACGCCACGATTCTGCATCTGCTGGGACTCGATCACGAACATCTGGCGGTCGACCGCAACGGTTTGACCGAACGGCTCACCGGCGTCACGCACCCGCGGATTGTGTCCGAAATTCTCGCCTGACGATTACTTTTCTGCCTTCGCGAAACCGGCGCTCAACAGTTCGCGGTATCCGGGCTTCAGCGGCCGCAGTTCGCTCGCCGTCTTCGGCAGCAGATCGCTCGCTTTCAAACACCGCGCTCCGGCCGCGCAGTGCAGGTAGACAATCGCGTCCTTCGGCACCAGCTTGTCCCATTCCTCGGCCGTGAGTCCCTTCTGAATGCGGCTCAACGGCACATTCGTCGCCTGCGCGAGATGACCGCTGTCCCATTCTTCTTTCTCGCGGACATCGATCAGCACCGCCTTCTTTCCGTCCAGATTCGTCTTCACCGTTTCGAGGGAATCCTTCGTGTGCTCGGCCGCGGAAAGAATGACATTGAAACCGAGGACCAGTGCAATAACGGCGAGGGAACGCATACGAATTCCTTCAATGCAGGGCAGGGGGAAGACAATCGGTTAATTCACGAGGGAGATCACGAGGAACTTTAATGGAGCGCACCTTTCCGAATTCAACCGCAAGGCGATCGCGATTCGAACCGTCTCCCTTCCCTGATCACCATTCAAGCGAGAGTTTCTCGCCATGCTGTTTGTGCGTGGGATCGAGCGAGCGGAGTTCCAGCGACAACCCGTTTTCCCGAACGTCTGCAAGGACCCAGCCATTCGGTTTCCCCGGCGTAAAGACATAGGCCACTGGGGGAAGATTGATCAAATGCAGGCCCCCGCGCTGCAGTGTTGCCCAATGATGCGAATGGCCAAAGATGAAGGCTTTGACGTGCTTGATACTGGCGAGCAATTCCACGAGCGCCGTCGTATCTTTCAAACCGCCCCACGACTTTCCTTCGGCGGGCGGTTCGAACTGCGGCGTATGATGGGCCATGACGATTGCGGGCTTGTCCGACCGGGCGGCGAGCGCTTTGGCGAGCCATGCCCGCTGTTCGTCGCCAATCTCTCCCGGTGTGACATTCACCTCAAGCAGCGAATCCAGCAGGAACCAGTTGGCGAGCGGACCTTCCACCACGGTGATATGCTTCGATTGCAGCAGCGGTTGCTCGGGTTTCTGATTCCTGAAGGCTTCGTAGAACGGGCCGCGGTCGTCGTGGTTTCCCATCGTCATGTGCAACGGAAAACCGGCCTGAGTCAGCGGGGCCACGCAGTCGGCGAGATTCGCATAATCGGCGGGCAAGCCTTTCAGGTACGCACAGTCGCCGTTGATCATCACGGCCGAGGGATTGTCCGTCAGCGTGAGGATCTCCCGCACGACCTGCTTCAGATTCGATGTCATGTTCGTGTCCCGCGCGAGAACATCCGGACCTTCCGGAATGTGAGTATCGGACAACAACGCGATGCGGTTCGGATTCGCCCCCGCCTCAGCACTCCATCCCTGACGGTAAACGAGCAATCCCGCAGCGGCGGCAGCACTCTGGGCGAGAAACGAGCGGCGAGAGAGGGGGGCGGTATGCAGGGGCATGGGTTCGATTCCATAAAAATGGCGGTGATTCTTCCGTGAGCGACGACCGTCGGTTTCATTTTCCTTCCGCGGCCCATTGCTTCATGAGGGCGATGTTCTTCTCGACCGCGGGGTTGCCTTTCCCGAGATCGGCTGCCATGTCGCTGTCGTACATCGCCTCGGCTTCAGGTCCGTGGTCGTTTGTTTCCACCATCCAGCGATCGAGTCGATTTCGCAAGGCTGCGAATGTCGTTGCGTACGCAGCGTCGCCAGCGAAATTCTTGACCTGCCACCGGTCGGTCGTCCATTCGTAAAGTTCTTCTGCCGGGCGGGTCGGACTGAAGAGCAGTTTCTCGGTCAACGCATCCAGATTGCCGGTAGCGTGAAGTGAACGCCATGTTTGCACGATCAACTTGCCGTCCTTGTGATCACGACTTCATCGGGCTGCCGCGTACCTGTCAAGGCTGCGCATGCCGGTCAGCAGGGTCAACGCTTTGTTCCTGCTGAAGTAACACAGCTTGGGTGGCCGGGGCGGGAGCGTCTTCGCGAAGCCCCGGAAAACGTACAGTGCTGCTCTTCCGGGGCTTCCCGTCGGTCCAGCCCCGGCCACCCCAGTTTGTTACAAACGTTTGCCCAGTGGCCGACAGCGATTCTGTCGGGAGTGAGAACTGATTCCGACGACGCATCGGTGGATTTGATCGCGTCGGGGAGTTATGTTGCCCTGATCCAGCGAATCCACTCTGCCTTCGGAGTGCGTCCTTCCGACGCATTTCCGGAACACATCTTGAGGAGTACCACGATGACGAAGAAAGTCGCTCCGTTTCATCGGCGTCGATTTCTGAAGACCGCGATCTCGGCGGCTAGTGCCGCCTTTGCCGCCCCGATGATCATTCCCAGTTCGGCACTCGGCCTGGATGGTGCCGTCGCGCCGAGCGAGCGGATCGTGGTCGGCGGGATCGGCATCGGCAACCGCGGCACCTACGATCTCGGCTGTTTCCTCGAACAGAAGGACGTCCAATTCATTGGCGTCTGTGACGTCAAAGAAGCCCGCCGCGTCGGGGTCAAGAAAAAAGTCGATGAACTCTACGGCAACGGCAATTGTGCGATGTACCGGGATTTCCGCGAGATTCTCGACCGTAACGAAATCAACGCGGTCCTGATCGCCACCGGCCCGAACTGGCACGCGACGATGGCCACCTACGCCGCCAATGCGGGCAAGGACATCTACTGCGAAAAGCCCTGCACGAAGAACATCTCGCAGAGCCTGCTGCTGGCGGACACGATTCGCCGGACGGCTCGGGTGTTCCAGGCCGGGACGCAGCGCCGGAACCTGCCGCACTATTCGTTTGCCTGTGGGCTCGCACGGAACGGCAAACTCGGCAAGATGAAACGGGTCTACGCGCACCCGGCAGGCATGCAGGCCGTGACGAGCGGCTGGTTGCCCGCCGAACCGGAACCCGAAAAGGGCGTGGTCGATTGGGACACCTATCTCGGACCGGCGGCGTGGCGTCCGTTCAACCCCAAGCTGCTCGACGGTTTCAACTTTGAAAAGGGGGGCGGTCTCGTCGGCGGCGGCGTGCTGGAATGGGGCTCCCACTGCGTCGACCTGTGCCAGTGGGCCGTCGGCGATTGCCCGCCGCCGGTGGAATACAACGCTCCGAAAGAGGGCGAATTGATGGCCCGGTATGAATCGGGTGTCGAACTGATCTTCCGCGAAAAAGGCTGGATTCCGCTCGGTTCCTGCCCCGTTCGTTTTGAAGGCGAAACGGGTTGGGTGGAAGCGGGCGACAGCGGCAAGCTGGTCCTCAGTTCGCCGGAATTGCTCGCCGGGCGCGTGGTCGAAGAAATCGGCGGCTATCCCGCGACCTTCCATGTGCGCGACTTCCTCGATTGCGTCAAGACCCGGAGTCAGCCGAAGGGGAACGCCGACGCTGCCCGCAACGCCCACATCGCGTGCCATGCGGCGAACGTCGCTTTGTTCCTCAACCGCCAGGTGAAATATGACACGGTGAAGAACGAATTCATCGACGACGTGGAAGCCAACCGGTTGCAGTCGGAAGCGCTGCGTGAGCCGTGGCGGTTGTAGACCGCGCAGCGTTGACTTCCTCCTTTCGCACTGATTTTGAACTTCGTTCGCATACCTCTCCATTCGCCCTGAATCCGACCGTGTCGGACCGGGGATTGAAAACGACATTGAGTCCACCACAGGGACAAACATCATGACCATGACGCGCTACTGGACCGGTTTTCTGATTCCCGTTGTTGTCTGTACGGCAATGGCTTTCCCCCGCGCGGTGACCGCGCAGGGTTTGGCCGCGAAAACCCCTGCGGAGTTGATCGAGGTTCTTACCACCGATTCACCCAAAGCCGACAAAGCTCTGGCGTGCAAGTTCCTCGCCATTCGCGGCTCGAAAGATGCCGTTCCGGCGCTCGCCCCGTTGCTGATGGACGAGCAACTCCATTCGTGGGCACGCATCGCGCTGGAAGCGATTCCCGGCACCGAAGCGGATGACGCTCTTCGCACTGCCGCGGGAACGTTGCAGGGACGGTTGCTCATCGGTGCGCTCAACTCGATTGGTGTCCGGCGCGACGCCGCGGCGGTGCCGGTGTTGACGAAACATCTGAAGAGCGAAGACGCGGACGTGGCCGCCGCGGCCGCGATTGCGCTCGGCAAAGTGGGAAATGCTCCCGCCACCACCGTGCTGCGGAAGGCCCTCGCCGAAGCCCGTCCGGTCCTGATTCGCTCCGCAATCGCCCAAGGGTGCATTCTGGCAGCGGAAAGTCACTTGGCCAGCGGTGATGCCGCCGCCATCGAAATCTACGACGAAGTCCGCAAGACCGATGTGCCCTTTCCGCGGCTGATTGAAGCGACGCGGGGAGCGATTCTCGCCCGCAAAGAAGAAGGTTTGCCGCTGTTGATCGAACAGCTTCGCTCTCCGCAAAAAGGCTTCCTGCAAGTCGGTTTGAGCACGGCTCGCGAGTTCCCCGGCAACGAGATCGACAAAGCTCTCGCCGCAGAACTCGAACTGCAAACGCCGGAACGGGCCGCGGTGATTGTCACCGCCATGGCCGACCGCAAGGAAACGGTCCTGCTGAATGCGATCCTCAAAGCCGCGCTAGCGGGTCCGTTACCGGTTCGTCTTGCCGCAACGGAAGCGCTGGGCCGTATCGGCAATGCCACGTGCGTTCCCGCGCTGCTCGAAGTCTCTGTTGATGGAAACGCGGAACTGACACAAGCCGCCAAGGCCGCGCTCGCCGAATTGTCGGATGACAGCGTCAACAAAGAGATTCTCGCGCGGATCCCCAACTCTCAAGGCAAAATCTACCTGTTGCTGATCCAACTCGTGGGATCACGCCAGATTGAAGCGACCGCGGCACTCACCACGGCGCTGGAACATTCCGATGCGGCCGTGCGCAGTGCCGCGCTCACATCGCTGGGGGCGACCGTTCCGCAAAAGAGCATGTCCGTCCTCATCAAGCAGGTGGTGGCTCCCAAGCGTGCGGAAGACGCTGCGGCGGCCCAACTTGCCTTGAAAACCGCAGCCATTCGCATGCCCGATCGTGAAGACTGCGCGGCCCAAATCGCCGCGGCGATGGATCGTGCCCCGGCTGCCACCAAGGGGACACTCCTCGAAATACTGGGGGCCGTGGGAGGCACCAAAGCGCTGGCGACGGTGGGAGCCGCAGCCAAGAGCAACGACGCCTTTCTGCAGGACGTGAGCAGCAAGCTGTTGGGCGAATGGGCGACGATTGATGCCGCGCCGGTGTTGCTCGACCTCTCCAAGTCGGCCTCGGGTGAAAAGTATCAGGTGCGGGCGATGCGCGGGTACATTCGCATCGCGCGGCAGTTCGTCATGCCGGAACCCGAGCGGCTTGTGATGTGTCAAAAGGTGATCGACACAGCCCAGCAGGCGACAGAAAAACGCCTCGTGCTCGATATCCTCAAACGCTACCCAACCATCGAGATGCTGAAGATGGCGATCAGTTTAGCGAAGCTGCCCGATCTCAAGGACGATGCGATTCAGGCCGCATTATTCATCGCGCAGAAATTGGGTGCTCAATCGGAAGAAGTGAAGGGGCTGTTGGCCAAAGTGGATCTGACCAAGGTCAAACTGGAGATTATCAAAGCGGAATACGGTTCGGGGGCCGCGATCAGGAATGTGACCAAGGTGCTCCAGGACCGGGCCGGAGACCTCCAATTGGTGGCCTTGCCGACCGACACCTACAACGAATCGTTCGGCGGTGATCCGGCTCCGAACACGGTAAAGCAACTCAAGATTCAGTACCGCATCAATGGTCGCACCGGCGAGGCCACGTTCGCCGAAAACGCGTTGATCGTCCTGCCGATGCCGAAGTAACCGCGATGGGTGCGTTCGGTGTTCAGCCGGGAACATCCGTCAACAATTCCGGACTCCGGAGCCCCACCGGGGTGAGATTCGATAGCCCAGCCCGAGGTCTTCCGAAGGGCTGGGTTCGTGATCGCACGGCACACGCAGCCCCACCGGGGCGTGACTTTTTTCGGACAACACGGTCGCGCCCCGTTGGGGCTTGGTGACGTCTTTTGATCCGTTGTCCCAGGGCTGCGCGAAGACGCTTCGCCCTGGGCTGTCGAATCGCGCCCCCTTCGGGGCTGAAGACCAACCTTTCTGCGATCACCTGTCACCGGATGCCCCCCCCGCGATGGGTCCGTCCGCATGCGCGCGATTGACATTTGGCAGCGGGGAGACTACCGTCGAAGGGAAGTCGCCCTGTAGTCTGCAACCAATTGCGGAGCAAGGGGTTCCTGCGGCGGCTTGCGATGTGGAAGCATCGTGGGGAATCTCGTTTTCCTTCCGGACTGTGAGACGGCACTCATGGCCTCGCGCGCATCATTGGTTCTCGCACTGGTCGTCGGCGGTTGGGTTTCGACGGGATCGGCTTTCGCGCAGGCGGGCCCCGATTTGAACTGGGCCGAAAAGATGTTCGAGAAACTCAATCTCGACTTCGGCGTGGTCGCACGCGGTGCGGAATGCAAAACGCAACTCAAAGTCCGCAACATCTATCAGGAAACGATCAACATCACGAATGTTTCGACGTCATGCGGTTGCTCGGCGGCTAAACCCAGTGCCAACCAGATCCTGAGCGGGCAGGAAGCGTACATCGAAATCTCGATGGACACCGCCCGTTTCATGCGGGAGAAAACGTCGTCGGCATTGGTCACTCTCAGCGAACCCACCAAAGGTCTGCGCGTGGAAGTGAAGATCCCCCTGAAAGTCTACATCCGCACGGATGTGGTCTTCACTCCGGGGTCGGTCAATTTTGGTGCCGTCGATGTCGGAGCAGGTGCCGAGCGAAAGATCACTTTGGCCTATGCCGGGCGCGCCGACTGGAAAGTTTTGAACGTCAAATCTCCCAAGCCGTATCTGACGGCTCACGCCGTGGAAACCTCGCGTAATCCGGCTACCGGAACGGCCGCTTACGATGTGATTGTCGCGCTCGCGGCCGACGCGCCGACGGGAATTTTGCGAGAGCAGTTGACGCTGATCACCGATGACCAGGCCAATCCCAACGTGCCGCTGCCGGTCGAAGCTCGTGTTGAAGCCGATGTCTTGATCGAACCGGCGGAGCTCGCCTTAGGGAGCGTTGCCGCGGGGCAATCCAAAACGATGAACCTGATCATCCGGGGCAAGAAGCCGTTCAAGATTGAAAAAATCGAGTGCGACCGGGCTGAGAACCCCTTCAAGATGCGGTTGCCGGTCGATGAAAAGACCATTCACGTGGTGCCATTGACGTTCGCGGCTCCCGATCAAGCCGGCGCGATTTCCGATCGCTTCACCGTGACGATTGCCGGTCGGCCGGAGCCGCTGCATTTCAAGGCGAGCGGAAAAGTCGTCGTCGCCGCCCCCACGCCCACGGCCAATTGATCGCCGTGATGACCGCTGCGAATGAGAAGAGCCCAGGGAAAGCATGCCTTGGGCTCTTCTCATTTTGGAAATGAAAAACCTCTGAGGAATCGAGTCCTCAGAGGCGGTCGATGTGTGCCCGGGACGGAGGAAAAAGGCCGGCGATAAATTCGCCCAAACTGGCACACCCGGATAACTGCCCAAACTTGTACCGCGCCACAGTGAAATGTCAATGAATGCTTGCGCACCGCAGCGAATTTAGCCAGCGCGGTCGGCAACCGGGTAACGAATCGAAAACGGGACTACGACTTCTTTGCCGTGGAGACGGGTTGACGCCCCGAACGGGCTTGCTCGGCAAGGGCCTCCGCCGAGATTTGATCGACGAGGTCCTGGCCGTAGGTATCCATGTCGATCACCAGTCCATCCACACGGCCGGAAAAGTACATGTACATGATCAGGGCTGGAATCGCGATCAGCAGCCCGACGGCCGTCGTCAACAGCGCGAGTCCGATCCCCCCCGCCATCTCCGCCGATTTTCCCATGGAATCGGACGTGGCAATGCTGTTGAACGACTCGATCATCCCCACGACCGTACCAAGCAGGCCCAGCAGCGGGGAAACGGTCGCGGCTCCGTTCAAGACCCGCAGGTGCGTCCGCAACTGACTGAGTTGCCGCTCGCCACCGTCGATGATGGCTTGTTCCACTTCGACGCTGGGTTTGCCCCATTTTTTGAGACCGTGCGCGAAGATCATGGCGATGGGGCTGCCGTTCTCCTCGCAGAGTTTCATCGCCCCTTTGGCGTCGACTTTTCCTTGCTCGATGTGCTCAAAAAACCGCTTCACAAACGGTCGGGGAATGACGCGCCCGCGCCGGAGCACCACCATGCGCTCGATCGAAAACCAGACGACCACGACCGAGCACAACCCGAGCGGGTACATGAAGATGCCGAGAGCAAACATGACTTCCAGCGGGTCGCGGGGGATCCCCTTTTTCGCCGCCGGAGCTTTTGCCGGGGCAGCCGCATTAACGGGAGGCGAAAGGGGATCGGGTGTCGAGGGGCCTGTCTCCTGAGCGGAAACCCAGCCGGCGAGTGCCAGTGCGCACCAAACCACCAACATCAACAACCGCGATTTCCCACGGTTGGAATTTGTCTTGAAAGTTCGGTTGATCACCCGCTCGACTCCGTTCGAATTCTTTCGCGATCACGTCGACTCGGCGAATGTGCTCACCCATCCCGGGGTGCGTGGTTTCGCGCGTGTCGCTCATTCTACCGAAACTGCCGTCCATCCCAATCCGAGTTCTGGCCCGCCCACGAATTCATCGAACTCCAGGCGGGAGGCACATAAGGCGCGGCGACGCGCCCGGCATTCCAGGGCAGAGCAGGGCCGGGAAACAATTCCAGGCGATTTCCCGTTCCCGTCGGGCCCGGATTGATGGCGATTCCGTGGTTCTGTCCGTTTGGCCAGGGCGCTATCGCCTGCGGAGACGATGCAACAGCCACGGGACCGGTCACCACGGGCGTCGTCGCAATCACCGGCATCAGGATCGGTTCCGATTGCGTCTGCGCCCGAATGAGCGAGGGAGCTTGCTCCAGCTCTGCCAGGAACTCGGTAAGATCGATCTCGACCACTTTCAGCGCGGCCTTCAATTCCGAAACGTCATGCGGCTCGAATTCGTCGTCGACATCACGGGGCGGGGGGACCAGGCCCTCTTCCACATCGTCCACACCCGGGGGAAGCAACGCAGCCAAGTCGTTGCCATCGTCGGCAGCGGTCGTATCTTCCGCCGACGCCGGTTGAATTTGTGATGTTGCGGCGGGTTTTCCCGGAATCGGTACACCGCCCTCCGCAAAGACGTAGGAATCCAGAGTCGGTGGCCGCGGAGCATGCCGCGGTTGACTCCATCCCAAACGCCGGGGAGAGCCGTAGGCCGCGGGATTGAAAGTCGAAGCGGCCGACGGAGGCAGCGGCGGGATATCCCGCAGCACAGGTGGCCCCGATGACTCGCCGGGAGGGGCATACGCGGGGGCGGATGGGCCCAGCAGCGTGGGAGCGCCTTGCGAAGAACGATTGCCGAGTTGACGGCATCCCGCGGACAACAACAACGTCGTCGCAAAAAAACAGGCGAGCATTCGCCATGAATGACGGTTTGTGCGCGACATGTGAGGTGCCCTCCCGGTTGGCCAGGCCCGCCTCCCTGCGTGGCAATCGTCCTTGCGCGCAGCATCGGTGTGCTGTCGCTGCGGACGCCGTCCGTGTGTCCGTTTCCCTCTCAGACATCGGCCGGTTTTGCCGGGAATGCGTCAAAAATCGGCAAGAACCGCAGAAATTTTGCCGCAGACTATTCCCCGCATCCGGTTTATGCCAACGCGCGAAACTGTAACGAAAAAGCCCAGCAGGTGATCCCCTGCCGGGCTTCTGGTTTCGCGCGATGAGTGAGCGTTGTGTTCTGCAAAGCGGCAAGCGCTTATTGCTCCATCACGTCTTTTTCCTTGGCGTCCGCCTGCGAATTGACTTTCCCCTCGTAGGTCTTGGTCAATTCCTGAATGTCGTCTTTCAGACCCGTGTGCAGGTCTTCGCTGAGGAGTTTGTCCTTCAGCAATTGATCGGCGTGCTTGTTGGCATCCCGGCGGATGTTGCGGATCGACACGCGGGCGTCTTCGGCCAGGTCTTTCACGCGGGTGACGAGTTGGCGACGCCGTTCGGTTGACAGGGGAGGCACGTTCAGCCGGATCACGCGGCCGTCGGAATTCGGGGCCAAGCCGACATCGCTGGACTGGATCGCCTTCGAGATTTCACCAATCACCGAAGGATCGAACGGTTTGATCAGAATCTGCTGCGGCTCGGGAACGCTGATGGTTGCCATCTGCTTGAGCGGCGTGGGGGAACCGTAGTAATCGACGCGCATGTTGTCGACCAGCCCGGCACTGGCCCGGCCGGTGCGGAGTCCCTGGAGCTGCTCGTGAACCACGCTAGCGGCCTTTTCCATGCGTTCTTCCGCATCCAGCAAGATGTCATCCGGGGTCATGATCGCAGCGCCTTTCGTCGTCGTCTCGTCGGGAGTTCACCAAATGTCCGTGTTTCCATGAAGGTACCGTGAACCGCCGCGGGTGAAAAGTTCAACAGTGAACACTGATTTGAATGGGATCATCTCGCGAAAGTCTCCGGTGTTCTCACGGTTCGATAGCATAGACGGGAGGACCAGCCGGTCCCCATCGGACGATCTCGACCTGTTCGCTGTCGAGGTGAAACTGTTGGATTCCCCAAACAAATCGGAGGCCGTCGGGGGAAAGATGTCGTCGATTGAGCCGCACTCGATCGTTTTCAACGACGATCAATTCCTGCTTCCGAAAAAGGTGAAACACCTGCGGATCCCCGCCACAATCGCTTGAAATAAACTCTGAAACAGTAGGACTCTGATCGCGAATTCGGCGTAGCAGTTCGCCGTTGAGCAGACGATCAGGTGAGGTGTGTTTCATGGGAACGCTCCGAGTTTCCTTTTGGGTTGATTTCAACGCCGTGAATCTGATTCACGGCGTTCCTCAGCGCGGGGCGCGAAACCGCCAGCGTTAATCGGCCGCTTGCGGTTTCGCGCCCCGCGATGATCCCACACCGTGCCCCAGAATTGCCCTCGATCCCCCTGCCGATTTTTTCGCGGGATGATACAATCTTCCCGTATCCGCCACCGCGGCGTTTCGGTCCCTGTATTCCTTTTGAGAATCTCGACGGCACATGGGCGAACAATACATCTTCCAGATGGAGGACCTCCACAAGTTCCACGACAAGAAGGAAGTCCTCAAGGGGATCTGGCTCTCCTTCTATCCCGGCGCGAAAATCGGCGTCCTCGGACCCAACGGTGCGGGGAAGAGCACGGTCCTGCGCATCATGGCGGGGGAAGACAAAGATTTCATGGGAACGGCGAAGCTCACGCCGGGGTTCACCGTCGGGCACGTCCCGCAGGAGCCGCGGCTCGATCCCAATCACACGGTGATGGACGAATTGAACATCGCCGTCGGTCCGAAGCGGGCGCTGCTGACGCGGTACGACTGGATCAACAATCGTTTCGGCGAAGGCCCCGATGCCGACGAAATGGACAAGCTCATTGAAGAGCAGGGGAAGATTCAGGAACAGATCGACGCCGAGAATCTGTGGGAACTTGATCGCGAGTTGGAAATCGCTGCTGACGCGATGCGGTTGCCGCCGATGGACGCCGTGATTGGGCCGCTCTCGGGCGGTGAAAAACGTCGCGTCGCGCTCTGCAAAGTGCTGCTGCAACATCCCGATATGCTGCTGCTCGACGAACCGACCAACCATCTCGACGCCGAGTCGGTGGCGTGGCTCGAACGGCATCTGCACGATTACAAAGGAACCGTCGTCGCGGTGACGCACGATCGGTATTTCCTCGATAATTCGTGCCAGTGGATTCTCGAACTCGATCAGGGCCGCGGGTATCCCTACGAAGGGAACTATTCCGGCTGGCTGGAACAAAAACGCGAACGGATGCGTAAGGAAGACAAAGCCGCCTCCGCCCGTGAGAAGGCCCTTGAAGAAGAACTCGAGTGGGTCCGCAGTTCCCCGAAAGCCCGGCAGGCCAAGAGCAAAGCCCGTTTGGCGGCTTACGAAAAACTGGTCGCCGAGGAAGAGGATTTTCGGGACGACGCCGTCGACATCCGCATTCCGCCCGGCCCACGGTTGGGCGACACCGTTGTCGTCTTCGATAAAGTCGCGAAAGCCTTCGGCGACAATCTGCTGTACGAGAATCTATCGTTCAGTCTGCCAAAAGCGGGCATCGTCGGCATCATTGGTCCGAACGGGGCCGGGAAGACCACGCTGTTCCGCATGATCGTCGGCCAGGAGCAGCCGAATTCCGGCAAAGTCACGCTCGGCACCACGGTGAAGATCGCCTACGTCGAACAGAACCGCGAAAGCCTCGACGGCGAAAAAACCGTCTTCGAGAACATCTCCGGCGGGAACGACAATCTTCGGTACGGCAGTGCGACCATCAACGCGCGGGCTTACTGCGGGAAGTTCAATTTCAAAGGTCCGGAACAGCAAAAGCCCGTGAAATTCCTCTCCGGCGGGGAACGCAACCGCCTGCTGCTAGCGAAGACGCTCACCGTCGGCGGGAACCTGCTGCTGCTCGACGAACCGACCAACGATCTCGATGTCGACACGCTGCGCGCGCTCGAAGAAGGCCTGATGAAATTCTCCGGCTGTGCGGTGGTCATCAGCCACGATCGCTGGTTCCTCGACCGCGTGGCGACGCACATCCTCGCCTTCGAAGGGGACAGCCAGGTGATCTGGCACGAAGGGAATTACCAGTCCTACGAATCGCTCCGGCACGAACGCCTCGGCTCCGAAGCCGATACCCCACATCGGTTGAAGTATCGGAAGTTGACGAAGTAGATTTGTCAGTGGTCAGTGGACGTGAATCGCCGCTTCGCGGTTTCGCGCCTCGTGTTGATCTCGCACAGTGTGAACGCTTCCCATCGGGGGACGCCATGCCGGAGTTGCTTGCGGGGTTGGCTCTCATCGGGATCGTCGGGTGGGTTGCGTGGTCCCTCACCACCGCGCCGACGATGTTCGTGGTTCGACTGAAAGCCGGGCAACCCATCACGCAGCGCGGACGGGTGACGCCCGCGTTTTTGGCGGAAGTCGCCAAACTCAGCCGGGAAGCGGAAATGCAACACGGCCGCGTGTGGGGCGTCCGTCATCCCGACGGCCGCATCGCGTTGCGCTTTTCCCGTTCGTTTCCGCCGGGCACCCAGCAACAACTCCGCAACTGGTGGCTCTGCAACGGCTGGTCGACCAAACCGCAACGCTGCGGCTGATTCTGTCTCGGACCGATTTCACCTCACGGCTTCGCAGGGACCTTTTGCGGGATCGCCTTGGCATCGAAGGGCGTCATGACGATTTCGACGCTCCCTTTTCCTTCGCTGCGCTGACACTCTACCGTCAGGCTGTTCGTCGCGGTTTCTTTGATTTTGTAGAACCGGGTCAGAACCGGCCGCGCCCAGCGTTCGCTGTCACCCAAGGCGTCGCGCACCAAACCGCTGGTCTGATCCACCGCGCCTTGAACTCCCCGGCTGCGATCCACGATCAAGCGGTCCCGATCGACCTCCCACTTCCCCAGCATGGTGATGCGCGGGACGGTGGGCGTGGCGGAAGTCAGGTAATAGTGCTCTTCACGAACACGACGGTCGGCACGAAAGTGGTAGGCAATCAACGTCGGTCCGTCGTGGTCGGGACTGAGGTATTCCCAACTCCCGACGCACGCGGCCTCGCTTTCACTGAGCGGCTTCCGCCCGAGCGGTCGCATGGCCACGAGCCCGCACACGCCAGTCAACACGATAAGACTCAACCACCAGCGTCGATTCGCTTGCATGACGGAATTCCATCCGGCCAACGTCTCTGTTCCCACTCACCGCGCTGGGTCTTAGCGAAACTCCGACCGTAATGCAAGACAAAATGCCTGTCACTCCGCTGTGCGGTTTCGCGTCCCACTCCGTTCGCTTCCCGGTGCGAACTCACACCCGCGCGCTTCCCGATTACCAACCGGTGTGATACGGTGCTCACCACTCATGCTCATCCTCCGGTTCTTCGTGGAGTCGCGGCACCGTGACCATCAATTTCAGTTGCGAAATCTGCGGCAAAACCCTGAGCACGTCCGACGAAAAAGCCGGCCGGAAAGCCAAGTGCCCCGGCTGCGGCGAGATGCTCATCGTTCCCAGCCCGGAAGGAGTCGCAACCAGCGATGAAGTAGACTTGCCGGATGAGTTCGATGCCCCGGCGCTTCCCAGGAAGCGTTCTTCGAGTGGCGGCGGCAAAATCCCGTGCCCCATGTGCGGCGAGAAGGTCTCTGCGGCGGCCGACAAATGCGAATTCTGCGGCGAGCCGCTGGAACCGCAAAAAAGTGGTGGTGGCGGGCACGCGATCATCGAAGTCGGTGACGTCATCACCGCCGGCTGGAACGCCTTCAAAGCCGAAATGGGCTTGTCGATCGGAATTGTGATCATCGCGGCCCTCATCGGCGGCATGTCGGGAGTGCCGCAGGGGATCTTCAACGGCATCGGTGAAATGATGATCAAGCAAGGAGACCAGCAAACCGGCTTGCTGATGCAGGGCATTGGTCTGCTGTTCATGCCCGTTGCCTACGCGGTGCAGTTCTTTATTACGTGCGGGCAGACGATGGGCATGCTCAAGATTGCCCGCGGGGAAGCCGTCGAAATTGGTGTCTTGTTTCAAGGGGGCAAATACTTTTGGCGCTGCGTCGGAGCGTCCATCGTCTTTGGATTGATGGTGGGCCTGGGAACGCTGCTTTGCATCGTTCCGGGCATCATTGTCGCGCTGATGTTCGCACCGTTCTTATTCGTGCTCATCGATGAAGACCTGCCTGGTATTGATTGCTTGTGGCGGGCGAAAGAAGTCACGGAAGGCAACAAACTCTCTTACTTCGTCGTTTTGCTCGCTTGTGGGGGGATCAACCTGCTGGGATTGTTGGCCCTCTGTGTCGGCTTGATCTTCACCATCCCGCTGACCAACCTGATCTCCGCCGTGGCGTATTGCAAAATGACTGGCCAGCGGACCGCCGGCTGATTGAGGCAACACGCGATCGAGCGATGATCTCTCACCAAATCGAACGGGAATTACGGCGGGCCCCATGACCATCACGTTTAACTGCGAAATCTGCGGCAAGAGCCTGAGCACGTCCGACGAAAAGGCCGGTCGCAAAGCGAAGTGTCCCGGTTGCGGAGAAATGTTCACCGTCCCGACAACGGGTGGCTCAGCCGTTTCTATGGTTGATCCGATTGACGACGCCCCCACAGCAACCATGCCTTGTCCCATGTGCGGCGAAACGATCTCGGCCGCAGCGGAGAAATGCGAGTTTTGCGGAGAAGCCCTCGAATCGCCATCGGGGCGGCCGCACCCACGCATCATCGAATTCGGCGATGTGTTTGGCACCGCCTGGGAACGCTTCAAGGACAAGATGGGCACGGCCGTCATTGCCAACCTCATCGCGAGCATCATTACCATCATCGGCATGATTCCCGTCATCGGAGTGTTCGTGACGATCATGATCCTCGCCGAACAATCCGGGGGTGATCCGAACCCGCTCTATTTTCTCTGGCTGATTCCGGCGATGGTCGTGACCATTGCCGTGATGCTGTTTATCACTCCAGGTCTGACGCTGCTGTATCTCAAAATCGCCCGCGGCGACGACATCGACATCGGCAACGGAATCGCCATGATTTTCAGCGGCGGACGATTTTTCGTAAAAACGGCGATTTGCGGGACGTTGTTCGGATTGATGGTCGGATTCGGATTCCTCGCGCTGATTGTCCCGGGCATCATTCTCGGCCTGCGGTATTGGCCGTATCTCTTTGTCATTGTCGATGAAGACCCGCCGGGGCTGGAGTGCTTCAGCCGCTCCGCAGAATTGACGAAAGGGAATTGGGGGGCGATTCTGCTGCTGGGCATTTCCGGGGCGTTTATCAACATCGCCGCCCAGGCGGTCTGTGGTATTATCACGCTGTTTACGCAGCCGTTTAACAGCATGCTGTTCGCCACGGCCTATGTGAAAATGACCGGCAAAGTGCGATAGCGGCAAGGGTGTGCCGCTGATGAATCGGAACGGAAACACGGATGGCCCGCGAGAAGGTGATTCAAGGGGATTCCACACCACGGCCTAAGCCGGAGCGCGCGAGCACGCCTTTGGCCGCCCCGCCGGTGGCGCTCGGATCGGTCTTCAATCCGGACGACCAACGCTTCGATGACGAACTGCGGCCGCAACGGTTGAGTGAAATCGTCGGCCAGAAGAAAGTCCTCGGCCGGTTGCAGATTCTGCTCGATGCGACGTTGAAGCGCAAAGAACCGCTCGGCCACATTCTGCTCGATGGTCCGCCCGGTCTCGGCAAAACGACGCTGGCGATGACCCTCGCGCGAGAGATGGGAGTCGAGTGCCAGATCACCTCCGGCCCGGCGGTCGAAGCCCCGAAGGATTTGCTGTCTTACCTCACCAACGCCAGTTACGGCTCGGTGCTGTTCATCGACGAAATTCACCGCCTGCGACCCAACGTCGAAGAATTCATCTACCCGGTGATGGAAGATTTCCGCGTCGACATCGTCCTCGGCGAAGGAATGAACGCCCGCACGATCAACATGAAGCTGAAGCCGTTTACCATCATCGGGGCGACCACCCGCAGCGGCATGTTGACGGCACCGTTAAGGGACCGCTTCAACTTTCGCGAACATCTCGAATTCTACGAAGTCGCAGACCTCGCCGAGATCGTCCGCCGCAACGCCAACAAGCTACGAACAGCGATTGCCCCCGAAGCCACGCAACAGATCGCCATCCGCAGCCGTGGGACTCCACGCAAAGCGAATAATCTGCTGCGCTGGGCCCGCGACTTTGCGACCGTGAAAGACGACACCGGATCGATCACGCTGCCGATCATCGAGCAAGCGCTCGCCATGCTGGAGGTCGATCAACTCGGTCTCGATCAACAGGACCGCCGGTATTTACAGACACTGCTCTCCGTTTTCGCCGGGGGACCGGCCGGGATTCAAGCGCTCGGCCACACGATGAACGTCCCACCGGACACGCTCGAAGATGAAGTCGAACCGTTTCTGTTACGGTTGGGTTTCATCCAGCGCACCCCGCGCGGCCGGGTGATCACTTCGTCAGCGATGGAACATCTCGGAATCACCACCGGCAGCGGCACTGTCGACGAGCAACGACAGTTATTCTAAAAAGCAGAAGCCCAGGGATTGCCATCCCTGGGCAGTTTTTCTTCAAACAATCAATCTCAGAAAACATCCCAGGGAAAGCATTCCCTGGGCTTCTGCGCGTTACTTCGCCGCGGCGAGCGCTGCATCGTAATTCGGATGTTCCGCGATTTCCTTGCAATACTCGACGTGCTTCACCTTGCCGTCTGCACCCACAACGAACACCGCACGCGCCAGACAACGATCGAGCGGACCGCCCGAGATCAGCACGCCGTAGTCGGCACCGAAATCGGTGCAACGGTGCGCGCTCAGCGTCTTCACGTTTTCCACGCCTTCCGCCCCGCACCAGCGCTTCGCCCCGAACGGCAGGTCCATGCTCACCACGAGGACTTCCACGTTGGAAAGCCCTTTCGCGGCGTCATTGAATTTTTTGGTCTCAGCATGACAGACGGATGTATCCAGCGACGGAATCGTCGCAATGATCCGCGTCTTGCCAGCGGACGACGCCAGCGTCACTTCACCCAGCCCGTTATCCTGCAGGCAGAAATCCGGAGCCGTGTCGCCGACGCTGAGCACGCGCCCCTTGAGATCGACCGGATTGCCCTTCAACGTCACTGCTCCCGCGCGCTTCATCGCCTTGGTCCTTCTTGATACTTGGAGTGCCTTCACGAACCTAGCAGTATGCCACCCGTGTCTCAATTTACAAGGACGTGATCAACCGGATTGGACCGCGGTGTCTGCAAAGCGGCAAGCGTTGCTGATTTATCTTTGCAATTTGCAATTTGCACTTTTCATTTTTCACTTTGCAATTCCCCTCTACAACACCCTCTATTTGACATCCATCCCGATCTCGCCGATCATAGCCGACTTGGTTTTCCCCACGGTTTTACTTGTGAAACGGTTCTCGAATGTCTGACACGCCCGATCGTCTGGAAGCGGCCCGCCTCGACAAGCTCGCGAAGATTGAACAACTCGGCCTCGACCCGTGGGGGCAACGCTTCGATGGACACATCCACATCGAGAAAGCCCGCGACCTCTGTCCGACGGAGCAGGGCGTTGACGGCCAGACCGTGCGCGTCGCCGGGCGGTTGATGCGGTGGTCCGACTCCGGCAAACTCCGCTTCGCCCACGTGCAGGATTACACCGGCCGCATTCAGTTGATGATGTCGAAGAACGACAGCGACGAAAAGCTGTGGGGCCTCATCGAATGCCTCGACCGCGGCGACATCGTCGGCGTCGAGGGCATCCTCCGCGTCACCAAGACCGGCGAAAAAACCGTCTTCGTCAAGCACATGGAAATCCTCTGCAAGTCGCTCGCGCAGCCGCCGGAAAAGTGGCACGGCCTCGAAGATATGGAAACCCGGCTGCGGCAGCGGTATTCCGACCTGATCTACAGCGAAGGCGTCCTCGAACGGATGCTGAAGCGGCTGAAGATCATCGAATCGGTCCGCAGCACGCTGAAGGGCGAAGAGTTTTTTGAAGTCGAAACGCCGGTCCTGCACGCCATCGCCGGGGGTGCGGCGGCGCGGCCGTTCAAGACGCATCACAACGCCCTCGATATCCCGCTGTTCCTGCGGATTGCGCTCGAGTTGCACCTCAAGCGGCTGATGGTGGGCGGCATCGAACGGGTCTACGAAATCGGCCGCGTCTTCCGTAACGAAGGGGTCGACAGCACGCACAACCCCGAGTTCACCATGATCGAACTCTACCAGGCGTACGGCAACTACGAATCGATGATGGACCTCTCAGAAAAAATCATCAGCAATGCCGCGAAGGTCGCCAACAATGGGGCCACCGTCGTGCCGTGGGGTGAGAAGACGATCGACTTCACGCCGCCATTTCAGCGGGCGAAGTATGGCGACCTGTTCCGCGAACACGCCGGTTGCGAGATGCACGATGCCGCCGCCGTCGCCGCCAGGGCAAAGGAACTGCACATCGCCACCGAGAACCGCCACCCGGACGTGATCATCAACGATGTCTTCGAGGCGACCGTGGAAGACGCCCTCGTCGGCCCGGTCTTCGTCATCGATTACCCCGCCAGCATGTGCCCGCTCACCAAGCGGAAGAACGGCCAGCCGGAGATCGCCGAGCGGTTCGAGCTCTTCGTCGACGGCCTGGAAGTCGCCAACGCCTACACGGAACTGAACGACCCGCGGCTGCAGGAAGACCTCTTCAAAACGCAGTTGCAGGGCCTCGCCGAGGAAGACTCGATGGCGAAGATGGACCACGATTTCGTCCGCGCCCTGAAAGTCGGCATGCCCGCCGCCGGCGGCATGGGCATCGGCATCGACCGCCTCGTCATGCTCCTCACCAACACCCAAACGATTCGCGACGTGATATTCTTCCCACTGCTCAAGCCGGAGGTGTTTTCGTAGAGTTCGTCGTGATCTTCCAACGAAGGCATCAATTCAAAGGAATCTCCTGTGCTAGATCAAGACCATGCAAAGTTGCCACAGATTGATCAAATTACACTCGAATTAATCGATGTGCGGGTTAAGAAGCTGCTCAATAACGAGAAAGAGCGATATTTTAAGTGGGGACGACTAATTGTCACCCTACTCGGACTCACAACCCTAACTGCGATCTGGGCGTTTGTGAGCGGAATTAGCTCCAGTGTTCAATCTGAGATTTCAAAAAACATCAACATGGAGATCCCAAAGAAGGTTGCTGAGACTGCTCTTACAACAGCAACAAAATCTCTTGATGCCTCAATCAAGACATCGAAAGCAACTGAAGATGCTTCAATCGCATTGAAGCGAATCCAATGCGATATTGAATTGGCAAGGCAAGAAAGCGAAAAGGCCAGAAAGGAATTGGGGCTGCTACAAACCGAAATCGAGATCGCAAAACGGACGAAGGAGGCTTTTGACAAACTTGATACAACTGCACTCAAAAAAACGTTGACTACCGTAAATCAATACTTATCTGAAAATAAGCAGGCACAAACGCTTGCTGATTTGAAACAGCAAGCAGATATGGACCATGCGAAAGTTGATATGCTTGTCACGAATGCAGGCGTGGCTACCGCCATCAAGAATGATGTCGATTTGTTAAAGCGAATAGTCGACACATCCAATTCATCTATCGTTGTAAAACAAGTTCGTGCGGAAGCAATCGATGTGTCAGGGGATATGTCATCAAACCGTGTCTTTGCCAGAGAGTCGCAGTTTTCTAAATCGCTGATGATCGGTGGGGGTGGTATTGGAATCTACTTGTCAAAAGAAGTAAATACCCCTGAAAATCCACAGGATGATTCTGTGGCGCTTTCAGTCGGCTTTGGCGGGCGGAACAATCTGGATCCAATGAAGTGGTGGGGTATTCCTTCGTTGTTTTATCGTGTTAAAGCGGATAAGTCGGAGCCGGAGCGGGTTGGCTTTTAAGCTCAAGATGCTGCTTGTCTAGCTGATGAATGTCTTATTCACAACTCGTTCCCACGTCCGCGTGGGAACGCACGGCCGCGACGCTCTGCGTCGTCTTCGGAGCCGTTCCTGCCGCGATCCCGCTACCGCATCTTCGAGGACCGCAATTCGCACTTCGTCACTCCGCACCGTTGTCGGTTGGCAACCGGTGTGAAGTGGACCCCGTTTTTTAGACCACGGGGCTAGATGGAAAAGCGGTGTTGGAACGGTGAGAAAGGGGGGCATCGTGGAAGGATTTCTTGGAAGGGAAAGACGATGCCTCGGAAGCGGCGGTTGTTCGATGGAGCGTTCAAGGCGAAAGTGGCCTTGGATGCAATTCGGGGACTCAAGACGGTGAGCGAGTT
>JAKFUG010000049.1 GCA_021732785.1 Planctomycetaceae bacterium | reverse complement strand
GATTGACGGTAGGTCAGCGGGTGCGGGAAGTCGTATTCGTGGGTCTTGCCCGGTTCGAGGGTGTATGGTCCGCCCCACGTGGTGTAAGGGCCGCGGATTTCGTAGACCAGAGGGGCATCGCTGAAGTTCGTGATGCGTGTGCCGGGGATTTCGAACACGCCCGTAAGGACCGGTGCGGGGCCGGAGAGTTGTTGCATCCGCAGCTTGGTGGTGGAGAACTCGACGTCGGGAATCGCCGCGGTGGCTGCCGGGCCGCTGCCGGTCCACGCCTGCCAGTTTTCTTTGAACGCGGCCACGAAATCGTCGTTCTTGATGGTCGTATCGGCGGCCATCACGCCCGGTGCGAACTCGCCTTTCGCGGTGATCGAGCGGCCTTCCTGCCACTGCATCTCCAGCGCCCGGCGTTCGTGCGAGACCTTCCGCAACGCCACCGTCACCAGTTCCTCAATCTCGATATCGAACTGTGCATAGGGTTCCCACTTTTTGGCATTCGGGGCCTTGGTCGACATCTGCATCACGACATGCGGTAACTTGAAGCGCAACGGAACCGCCGTCGTGTCCTTCTTGACGTTGTCTTCCGGTTGTTCGACCTGCAACGGGGCTGTGAGAACCACGCGGCTGCGGATCTCGGTACCGTCCGGCAGCCGCTTCAAATCAGGAATCAGGCCTTCCAGAAATTGGCGATCGGCAAACCGCGCGAACGATTTTTCGGGCAGATCGAGCACATCCAACTCGGCGAGGTGGGCGTCAATCAGCGACTGCGTGATCGGTCCCAGCAACTGCGGAGCAAGGGCGACACCGAGCGAAGCCCCGCCGGCTTGCAGATGTTCGAGTTTCACCCCGGCAGCGGGGGCCGTGACCATCGGCTTGGCGGGAGTGGCGGGGTCCACCGCGGCGGCTTCCACCCCCATCACCACCGAGACACCACTCTCGTCGGTGGCGACTTGCTCGAAGTACGTGCGCAAGCGCGGCTGATAAACGGGGAACGGCCACAGCCCGGCGACAATCGGGCCGATATCGCTTGCCACGAGATGATCTTCGAGTTGCCGCAGGATGGTCGGGGCAATGTTGCGGATTTCGTTTTCGACACGCGGCCGGGCCCCATAGAGACCGCTGACAATCCCGTTGGATACGACGTCTTCCCGCATGCCGATGCCGCGCACGGAAACGCCCGCCGGGGCGCTCACGCTGTAGTTATCCGGCGTGATGGAGAAGTTCGCCTGGATCATCCGCAGCCGCAGTTTTCCGTTCTCAACATACGGCGTGGCGTCCATGCCGAGATAGACCGGGCGTGTCTGACCGATACCGATGGTGACCGGCCCTGCTTGAGCAGAATGGCGGGCTCCGGAGACCGATGTCCCGCCGACGGTGATGAACACGTTTTGCAAACCCAGCGCCAGATGCACGCGGTCTTTGCCGGTGGCTTTGAGTTCCACGCGGCCGAGTTGCCCGGAGTACGAAATCCCCGAAAACCGCACGGAAAAAGACCGTCCCTGTGCCGTGGTGGAATCGAACATATCGTTGATGCGGCCGGTGAGCAGATTCGCCGGGACGTAACTGGGTGCCGCGTACGACAGGGCATCGAGCGCGGTATTTCCCAGACGGATCCCCACGGCTTGCGGAATCCGTACGGCAGGAACAAACGGTGCCGCGACAACTTTGATCGACGGTGCTGTGGAAAGTTTCCGCGGGAGTTTCCGCGGATCGGCGAGCCAGTTCAGCAACGCTTCGTTGCCGAACGTTTCGGCGAACACGTCGTGTCCCGCATCCGGGAGTTCATCGTAGACGACATCGCCCCCGGCCTCTTTCACCGCGGCAACCATCTTCTGTGCCTCTTTCACTGGCACGAGATGATCGCGATAACCGTGGAAGACCCACAGCGGCAGCGACTTCACCTTGGGGGCAATCGCGGGATCGCCACCGCCGGAGAGGATCGCGACCCCGGCCCATCGTTCGGGAGAGGCCGCGGCAAGACTCCACGCTCCATAGCCCCCCATCGACCAACCGGCGAGCGTGACCCGCTGTTTGTCGATGGTGTATTGCTTCGCGACGTCATCGAGAATTTGGAGCGCCCGCTCGGCATCGGGTTCGCCGGATAACCACGGCGTGAGCGCGCGGCCCTGCGTCTCTTCGGCTTGCGGGAAGACTACAAGATACGGAATCGATGATCCTTTCGCTTTCAAATACGGACCGATGCCCACCAGCGTTGGCTTCACGCCGTCGGTCCCGCGTTCGCCCGCGCCGTGCAGGAACAGAACCGTGGGGGTGGGTCGTCCCGGTTGATAACGGGCCGGGACAAAGACCGCGTATTTGTGGACGCCCTGGGCATCCTGATACGTCTTTTGCACGAACTGCTGGGCCAGGCCGGTGGACGTGAACACGAATCCGGCAAACAGCACCGCGGACAAAGCGACGAATCGGCGCACGATCGTCTGCATGGTCAGGCATCCTTGATCAAAAACGTCCGGGGATCGTTCCATTACAGTCCCACCCGGCCAGGAGAGAGCAGCGTTGCTCTTCCACGATGATGAGGAACGACGACGCAATAAGTCAATCCTCGATCCGGAGGCGATCTTCACAAACGGTCACGTCCCATCAATCCATCAATGAGGATGGGTTGACGCGAACCATAGAGGGGACCGTGTGCACGGTTCGGCGTGCCATTTTGTGCGTTGCATTTTTCATTTCCGGCCGGGCACTTTATCCTCACGAATTCTTCCGATCCGGCTTTCGATGTGATGCGCTTGTGAAACCAACTGTCCACACAGATGAAGATCGCCTGACGAGACGATCGATGTTTTTTTTCCCCCTCGTGACAGGCGTGCTGTCGGTGGGGGTCGTGGGGTTGTTGTGGGGGACTGCCGTTCCGCTGGGCGTACCGACGGAATGGCTGTGGGGACGGCTGCCCGCCGATGCGCAATCGGTCCCGAATCTCGTGCTGGCATGTTGTGCCGCCGCGGTGTATTTGCTGTTCGTGTGGTGTGGTGATCGCCGGTTGTCGCAGTCGACGACATCGCCGGTGGAAGTCGCCGCGTGGTTAGCGGGGCTGGGCATCGCGGGGTTCTGCTGGCTGTGGACGGTGCAGGACACCGCGCCGACGGAAGGCCAACTCGGCAAAGCCCCGTTCGTGCTGTACTACCCCGGTTCTTCGGGCTACTTCACGCAAGCGCGGTATGAATCACCCCAAGCCGGCGAATTACTGCGGGGTTATGAAGCGTTGATGCAGCGCGGCAATGTGCTTCATGAAGGGACGCATCCGCCCGGTTTGATTCTCGTTTTTCAGGCGTTGATCGCCATCGTCGAACAGCAGCCCGGCTTGATCAAAATCCTTCAGTCGTGCGAACCGGAATCGGTGCATGATGCGCTCGATGTGATCGCCGAAAACGCGGCCCGTTCGCCGCATCCGTTGCTGCCCGCCGATCGTGCCGTGCTCTGGCTGGCAACGTTACTCACGCTCGTGGCCGCGGCGGCAACCGTGTGGCCGTTGTTCGCATTGTTGCGGGTCACGCTCGATCGATCGGCCGCATGGATCGGAGCCGCGGTGTGGCCTGCTGTCCCTGCGGTCGCGATTTTCCTGCCGAAGTCCGATGCCGTTTTTCCCGTGATCGCCTGCGGGGCTTTGGTCGCTCTGGCGGGATCATATCGGCATCGTTCCGCGTGGCGAGGCGGCATCGCCGGGGCCGTGTTGTTCCTCGGATTGTTCGGCAGTCTCGCGTTTTTGCCCATCATGGTTTTCGGGGCCCTCGGCGTGCTCGTGCTGTCGGTCCGTCGCGCCGGTGGGAAACAAGGCGTGATCGAACTGTTGCCGACAGTGGTCGGGGTGACGCTCGGGTTAGCGATTCCCATCATGTTGTTGCGCCTCGCGTGCGGCATCAACATGCTGACGGTGTGGGGATGGAACTATCACAACCACGCCGGCTTTTACGGACAGTTCACGCGGACCTATTGGAAATGGCTGCTGGTGAATCCGCTGGAACTCGGCGTCGCGGTCGGCGTGCCCGTCGCCATTGCCGCCCTGTGGGGATTGCCGCGCTGTTTGCGGTTCCGTGAATGGACGACCGCCGATTGGCTGACCGCTGTCGCCACCCTCGTGTGGGGACTGCTGTGGCTCTCCGGCAAGAACGCCGGGGAGGCTGCCCGGTTGTGGGTCTTGCTCATGCCCGGTGCGGTCTGGGTCGCCGCCCACGCTATCGATCGTGCGGCGTCACCCCGCTGGCGTTGGATCTGGCTGGCTTTGCAACTGGCGGTGTGCCTCCTGACGGTCCACCGCGTGGCGGGTTTCCATCTCGGTTGACCGCACCGATCGCAGTCGATGCAACAGCGTGCG
This sequence comes from Planctomycetaceae bacterium, assembly GCA_021732785.1. Lineage (GTDB taxonomy): Bacteria > Planctomycetota > Planctomycetia > Planctomycetales > Planctomycetaceae > DSVQ01. The sequence continues at coordinate 38,531 of JAKFUG010000049.1, read as the reverse complement.
CATCCAGATTGAATCCGCGCAACAGGGTTGTTCGATAACCCAAGGAAGCCCAGGGATTCCGATCCCTGGGTCTCTGGATCGACGAGATCCACAGGGAGATCAACGTTGTGAGGGCGTGGACACGCGGGATTCCGCTGACTTTGTCGATCGCAGCATGTCTGCTGCTCGGCGGCTGCGCGGAAGAACCGTCCCCGTTTACCGAAACGCGACAACTCGACCAGGTGATTCAACCGGTCGAGTGGGCCGCGTTTCAACGGATTGTCGAAGCGTTGCCCGCGCCGAAGCTGCTCGAAATGCCGGTCATTTATCCGCCGTTGCCCAACTGGGTGGAAACCCGGTCGCTACCGGTGAATGAGCTGGTTCTCGAAGAACAGAAAACGTTATCCGAGGCGTGGAATCTCGACGTCGTGCTGAAGAAATTCGAGCAATCGAAGGCGTTAAAGAAGCTGCTGCAAGACGAACAGATGTCCCACGAGCAGTTCGTCGGCTTGACCCTCACGGTGATTGCCGCGATGTCGCGGGCCCAACTTGCCGAGGACTACGACTTCGAAGATTCCGAACGGAGTGCCCACGAAGACGCCGTCGTCCTGCAACGCGATCGGCGGCTCTACTCCGCCATGGCCCCGGACGCCCGGCATCAGGTCCTGCGGGACGCCATCTGCCTGCATCGGATCGATCGGCTGGAGCGTCTGCGGCGGGTCCCTCCGGAGAACACGCGGCTGGTGCGCGAGCACGCGGAGTTCCTTGCCAAAAAACTGCCCGCTCGCTACAGCAAACCCCCGCTGGATGACGTGAAAGATTTGCTCACCGAGTTGGGTTTACCGTTCCTCGAAAAGCCCGGCTCCGGCAGCGACGACAACCTCGAATGGAACCCCGCCGACGCCATCACGTCCAAATAATTTCTCTCCCCAGAAGCCCAGCCATTCTTATGGCTGGGTCTCTTCTGCAATCAATTGCACCGGCAAACGTCCCCGCGCCTCCCGCCGCACCAACTGCCCGCATGCCGCGGCAATGTCGTTCCCCAGCGAATACCGCATTGTCGTCTTAATGCCTGCATCCTTGAGTCTCCGCGCAAACGCTTGCCGCTTTGCAGGCGGACTGGCCTCCAACTCCGGTGCCTCTTCCACCGTGTTATAGGGGATCAAATTCACATGCACATCGAGCCCACCCAGCCACACGATCAACTCCGCCGCATCGGTCATTGAATCGTTGATCTCCGCGAGCAGGAGATACTCGATCATCACCTCCGCGCCGGTCTGCCGATTGACGTCGGTGATCGCGCGGTGCAATTCATCAAGCGGAAACTTCTTCGCCAGTGGAATCAGCCGTTCGCGCACATCCGTGCGGACACTGTGCAGGCTGAGCGCTTGCCGGACTTTTGGAAATTGTTCCGCGAGCCGCCGCATGCCTTCCGGAATCCCGACCGTCGAGACCAGAATCTTGCCGGGCGAAAGTCCGAACCATGCGGGATCGGTAAGCTGGGCGATCGTCTCGAACACGGCATCTTCGTTGTGGAAAGGTTCGCCCATCCCCATGAAGACCACGTTCCGTAACCGACGGTCTTCGGTCGCCAGAATCTGCCCGGCGTACAACACCTGATCGAGAATCTGCGCCGCGGAAAGACTCCGCGCGATCCCCATCCGCCCGGTCGCACAGAACTCGCATGCCGCCGCACAACCGACCTGGCTCGATACACACACCGTCGCGCGCCCGGTGGACGGCCGCAGAATCACCGTTTCGAGCGGCAACCCGTCCGCCGTCCGCAGCAGCAGTTTCGTCGCCCCATCGATCGCCGAATCACATCGCTGTGTGACCTGCAACGAATGAATCTCAATCTGGTCCGCGGCGGGGAATGCCCCCAAGGCGACCTCATCCGCGACAAAGCGTTTGAGCAAGTGCAGCCGCAGCCGACGAATCGTCTCCGGATCAAGCCGCCGTGCTCGCCGCAGCGATTCCATTTGCGTCGCATCAAAGATCGAAACCGCCACGATGGAACCTGACGATGGGTGGCCCAGACGCCGCCTTGGGCGTCTGGGTTTACAAGAGGAAGGAATACGTCACGCTGTTCCGAGGGAGTCTATCAAACCTCTCGTAAACCCAGACGCTGAGTACAGCGTCTGGGCCACCCGGGATCAAACAATGATAGCATCAATGGATGGTCGTCGGCACGCACGACAAAGTAGCCATCACGCTCCGCGTGATGAGCGGCACGTTTCAAACGGCGTCCAGAACCAATGCCTTTATCCAATACGATGGCTTTGAACCACGCTGGACCTTGATCCGCTCATCACGCGGAGCGTGATGGCGACTTTAGATGGTGGCCCAGCCGCCAGCCTGCAAACCACAACGAGCATTAGGTGCCACTGGCGGTCGCTCTGGACCGCCAGTGCTTTGGGCAACCCGCACTCAAGCCGGAAATGCTGGCAAGTCCGCACCCCAATCGGGTTAATGACTGTCGCATGTGCTCATCAGGAAGTCTACTACCTGAGCTCTTGAGCGAGGCCGATGAGAATGCCTTCGGGGCCTCGGATGTAGCAGAGCCGATAGACATCTTCGTACTGGACCACTTCGCCGACGAGCTTCGCGCCGTGTTTGTCGAGCCGGGCGAGGGTATCGTCGATGTCCTCCACGGTGAACATGACGCGGAGGTAACCGAGAGCGTTCACCGGAGCGCTGCGGTGATCGGCGACCACCGGCGGTGCGAGGAACCGGGATATCTCGAGCCGGCTATGACCGTCCGGCGTACGCAGCATGGCAATCTCGACGCGCATGCCGCGCAAGCCCGTGACGCCATCGGCCCAGTCGCCTTCGATGGGGGCGCGTCCCTCAAGTTCAAGACCGAGTTCCGTGAAGAACTCAATGGCGGCGGCGATGTCTTCCACCACAATGCCGACGTTGTCCATCCGCTTGACCGTCATGATCTCTCCTTGGCGTCTGACGCTTCAAATGGGCTCTCAACGACTGGCCGAAGCACCGGCTTTTGCCAAGACGAAGATCGTCGGCTGTCTCAGCGCCAATCCGAGCCATGCCAGGACGCCGATGATGATCGGGAAAAACCACGGATCGCCCACGCGCAGGTGGGTGAAGACTGCCCCGCCGAGATAGCCCGTCATGAGGATCGCCCCCAGAAACGCGGTACGGGGGATGAGATAGATCACCGTCACGGCGATCTCAAGGACTGCGAGTGTGGGCAGCAGCGGCAACGGGATTCCCAGCTTCTCCATCATCTCGTTTTTGCCGGGAAAATCGAAAAATTTCGGCACCCCGCTGGCCCCGATCATAAACAATCCGACGAGCCCGGTCAGAACCCAGCCCGTGATGCGTTGTGCTTTGGACTGCATGCGTGTTCCGCTCTTGAGTGGGTGATGTAAGGTGATGGGTGGCCCAGACGCTGAGTACAGCGTCTGGGCCACCCGCCCGTAAGACGTTGTACTTTCGACGGCATGCGTTTTCTTCACTTGAGTGAGTGATATCGGTGATGAGTGTCCCGAGGCATTTTAAGCAATCGGGTGGCTGGGGCGAAGTCCGCGCCGCCCCAGATGCAGCGCTGTCATCTGGGTTGTCGAAGACTCCAACCCAGCCACCCGTCGCCCTGTGCCACTGCTTTCGTACTCGAAGCAGTGCGTTCGCACGTTTTGTGAAGCATTTGAAGACACTGCTTCGAGTACGAAAGCAGTGGCACTTTCACATCAATCGTGACATTTTAAGCAGTGCCACCCCGCCCACCCGCCAATTTCACTGCGAATATTCAGAAATTCAACACGGGACCTGTGGATTTACGGAGATGGTTTTGAGTCGACACGCAATGCCATTCCTAACTCAATACGACGTGGTGAACCAGCGAATTCGGCGAAAACCAGTATGGTCTTGCCAATATCGTTTTGCGTGGGTTGTCGTGGAGCATCTTGCAGAAAGTAGCACGAAACGACGGAATCTTCTGACTTTAATTTAACCGTCGGTTGGATGCCTTTACGGGGAGAGGGAATGATTTCGTCAACGACTCCTTCGATCAGCGAGAACTTCATCAGTGACGTCAACTGAGTGCCGTCCATCTGCTGATCGCGCGCGGAATTCAACAGCCTTTCCACCGTGAAAATGGGATATGGCTCACCGGTCGCTTCGACGATCTCGCAACTCCTAAGAGAACCGTCCATCAAACCAGTGATCTTCACTGTCTGTCCTGGCTTCGCTTTCAACCACGGCTCTTCTTCCAGGAACTCGCAGGAAATATTATCGCGTAGACTGTCGCCTTCTCGGCTACCCAAGACGATGACAGACGTGATTTCCTCGCCCGTTTTTTGCTGTTGCAATGCAACCACCTGCCCGGTCACTTCGACCCAGCGATTCCCGTATCGCTCCGCCGCCTGGCCCGTCTCGTAAGCATCCTTAAGTTCGCTTACGGTCAGACGAAACGCCGGCTCATGGCCGACATCAGTCGGTTGCAGTTCGGTCGCAAGTTCATCCACCCGAACGCAATCGATGAGATCGAACTCACGTTTTGGATCGTGTCGGCCTAGAATGGCAACTTCGCGCCCGCGATCCGCGGGAGTGCATTGCCTTGGTGCCGTCGCCATGAACTGGCATCGCACTGAGGACCCATTTGAGGCAGAGAACTCCAAGATGACAGCATCGGAATCGGACTGAGAACGTCGCACATCTGCGAGACGTCCTTCAAGTTGAACCCATGAGTTGTCGGATGGGGCGGCAGAAGCGTTTCGCGTTTTGACGTAGTTATCAACGCTTCGAATTGCGCAAAGGCTCGCACCTTCGATGATGACCGCTTCCGCATCACACAGCCGATACGTTCCATCGCAGGCTAAACGGCCAGCAAGCGACGCCGTCTGGCCCGGTCGCATTGTACGCCAAGGTTCTTCATTGCGGTTGAATACGCATAAAAGCTCAGGCCCTGACTTGCCTTTTGTTGCGAGTACAACCCCCGCGTGTTGCGTCGAACCGTCACGGATACTGGCAAACCTCAAAATGGTACCAGTAACCCCTACGCGAACGTCAAAGCCTTGTGCGAACCGCCCCGCTGACCACTCCTTGGCAAGTTGATCAGTCGTGAACTGAAGAACGACATCGAGAGGAAAACGCTTTGGTTTGGGGTGATTACTAGTGACTACGAAATAGTTCAACCCCCAATAGGCGATACCGGCGACGCAGCACGCGCCCAGCACTACACGCCAGAGCATCGTTCTTCGGTGTCGGTGAGCGATTTGTTCAGTTTCGTCAAAGCGTCCTGACATCACCGAATCATCCCAAATTCATGCTGTTCAAAAACTCGTCATTCGTCTTCGTGCGACGCAGGCGGTTGGTGATGAGTTCCATCGCTTCCACGGGGTTCATGTCGTGGAGGACGCGGCGGAGGATCCACACGCGGCGGAGTTCTTCTTCGGTCATCAGGAGTTCTTCCCGACGGGTGCCGCTGCGGTTCACGTCGATCGCGGGCCAGATGCGTTTTTCGACCATGCGGCGGTCGAGGTGGAGTTCGGTGTTACCCGTCCCTTTGAACTCTTCGTAGATCACGTCGTCCATCTTGCTGCCGGTGTCGACGAGGGCGGTGGCGATGATCGTCAGACTGCCCCCTTCTTCGACGTTGCGGGCGGCACCGAAGAATCGCTTGGGATGTTGTAGCGCGTTGGCGTCGACACCGCCGGTGAGAATCTTGCCGGAGTGCGGACACTCGGTGTTCCACGCGCGGGCTAACCGGGTGATGGAATCGAGAAAGATCACCACGTGCTGACCGAATTCGACCATCCGCTTGGCCTTTTCGATGACCATTTCCGAGACCTGAATGTGGCGGCTCGGGGGCTCATCGAACGTGCTGCTGATGACTTCGCACATGGGGCTTTTGACGTTTCGCTCCATGTCGGTCACTTCTTCCGGGCGTTCGTCAATCAGCAGGACGATGACGTACACATCCGGTTCGTTCGCCAGCACGGCTTTCGCGAGCTTCTGCAACAGAATCGTTTTGCCCGCTTTCGGGGGCGAGACGATCAGGGCGCGTTGGCCCATGCCGATCGGGCAGACGATATCGACGACCCGGGTGTTGAACTCGTTGGGATCGCCCGAGAGTTTCAACCGCCGTTCGGGATGGAGCGCGGTCAGATCATCGAACGGCACCTTTTCGGTGAGCATGTTCGGGTCCTGGCCGTTGATCGCTTCCACCCGCAGGAGGGCGAAGTAGCGTTCGTTTTCTTTCGGCGGTCGAATTTGTCCCGCGACGGTGGCCCCGGTGCGGAGACCGAACCGGCGAATCTGGCTCGGCGAGACGTAAATGTCGTCCGGACAGGGCAGATAGTGATAGTCCGGGCTGCGGAGGAAGCCGAAGCCGTCGGGCAGGATTTCGAGCGTCCCTTCGCCGAACATCAGGCCGTTAATCTTCGTCCGTTCTTTCAGGATCTTGAAAATCAGATCCTGCTTCTTCAGGCCGGTGTAATCGGTGACGCCTTCCTTGCGGGCGATGGCGATGAGATCCTTCATCGTCAGCCGTTGCAGTTCGGCGATATGGATGTCGCCTTCGCCACGCTTGATCTCTTCGTAGCGTTCGTCAGCCGGGAAGTTGACGTCGTCCTCGTCATCTTCGACGTCCATCGGCAATTCATCGACCGGGGGCGGCGGGGAGGTGGTCCGCGGCTTGAGCGGGGGGGCTTCGTGCAGCAGATTGTCGGCGTCCCAGTGGGCGGGAGCGGGAGCGGCGGCGGCGGCCGAACTCGGGGGGGTCAACGGACCGCGCGGCAAGGTCGGGCGAGGTTTCATCATGATGGAACTAACTTTGTTCATCGGGAGATGAGAAGGAATGGACAGTCTGCGTCAGCACGGAATCGGACGGACGCGATCGGTAACAGGGCAGGCAACGGGGCAAGGAAATCAGTAACGAAGACAGGACACATGGGTTCTGTTTCGTCAACAACATGGGGAATGATTCTGGCTGCAAGACGGTATTGGGGTGGGCGCAGGCCGATTCGCGATGGCGGGCGTTGCCGGGGAGCAACGACAGTCAAGGACATTCACAGGCGCCGCCAGCGATCCTTCAGCTGGAAACAAACCTTAGGAAACCTTGGACTCGTAACGAATGAAAAAAAGACCAGTGGATCGGCGAACCGCTCCGCATGGGCCGGTGCGATTCAGGTGCTACTCACGGAATGTGATACGGGGCGGGAGACCGAACGAAACAGACAACACAGGCAAGTCGGCTCCATTATGGAGCACGTCCACCGGAAAAAACAACTGTTGATTTCGTGATTTTTCACGAGATTCTCCCGCGCGAGAACTCATCAAAGACGCTGGATTTCACGCCACATGGCTGCCCCCGCCGTCGCCACATCGGCCGTATTGGCCACAATCGCGTGGGAGGCACGTCGTTTTTTTTCCACCGGCCACTGGCTCGCTTCCCGCCGATGCAATTCGTCCAGCGTCCAGCCGCGATGGGCCTGCACCCAGGTCGCGCGGCGCTCTTCAGGCGTGTCGACAAAGAGGATGCCCCGACACAGATCGTGCCACCCGGCTTCGAGTAACAATGCCGCGTCCAGGAGAACGACGGAAATGGTTTTCGGATCAACCGCGGAAGCCCGGCGAGCAATTTCCGCGCGAATCAAAGGGTGCAGCAGGTGATCGAGCTGTTGCCGGGCCTGTTGCTGCTCCGGGGAATCCCCGAAGACGCGCCGCGCTAATTCGGGACGATGCACGGCTCCGACGGCGTTGAAAATGGAATCGCCGAAGAGGGCTCGCAATTGGGTCCGGATGTCCGGATCGCGCAGGAATTCGTGGCCGATGGTATCGGCATCAATCACAACGACAGGGTGATGTTCGGCGACCCAACGGGCCAAGGTGCTTTTGCCGGAGCCAACGCCTCCGACGATCCCAATGACAGGGACAGGGCCAATCATGATGCAAAATCCGGCAGACGAGAAAGGCAGGGAGGACAGCGTAGCGGGGGTGGGGGTCAATATCGGGCGGTATTCCGCTAGGATACAGATCAGTGCGGAATGATAGGTCTGTAATCTGCGAAAAGCAGGTTGCAATTAGCGATAAACCGTGTAATTCCTTTCGGAAGGGAGTGGATCACTCCAGAGAAAAGTCTGAACTCATTGTCTGTGTGCCGCGCGCAAGTACATGCAGGGAGCCCGTCATCGATGCGACAGCCAACAATTCGCCAGTTCTGCGGTCTGGTGCTTTACAGCATCATCTGTTTTCATCCCCTCTTCGCCGCCGAGCCTTTTCCGCCAGAACTTGTGAATTTCGCGCCGATTGCCAATTTGCCCCAGTTTACCGGGGCAGGGGAAGGGCATTGGGATGCCCGGATCCGTGAGCGGGGGGCCATTCTGCACGACGGCGACGGCTGGAAGATATGGTACACGGGTTACGATGGCACCCGGCCGGGATTGAAAATGCTCGGCTATGCCACTTCGCCCGACGGTTTGAACTGGACGCGGGCTCCGCTCAATCCGCTGTACCGTGAGCACTGGGTGGAAGACGTCTGTGTGATCAAGCATCGCAACACCTACTACATGTTCGCGGAAGGGTTTCTGGATCAGGCCCAATTGCTCACCTCACCCGACGGGCTGACGTGGACGCGACAGGGCGTGCTCGATGTCCGTTCGCAAGATGGAACGCCATTGCCACGCGGACCGCTCGGCACGCCGACGGCCTGGATCGAAAACGAGACGTGGCATTTGTTCTACGAGCGCCGCGACGCCGGGATCTGGCTGGCGACATCCACCGACCTGAAGGTTTGGACCAACGTGCAGGACCAACCCGTGCTGTCGCCGGGGCCCGAACTCTACGACCGGGATCTGATTGCGATGAACCAGATTTTGAAAATCGGCGACGTGTATTACGCCGTGTTTCACGGTGCCGCGAACGATCATTCTCCCGCGTTGTGGGCCACGGGGTTGGCACGCTCGCGGGATCTGCGCCAATGGGAAAAGTACGCGGGCAATCCGTTGCGACCGATCGCCGAAAACAAATCCAGCGGACAACTCTTTCCCATACCCGGCGGTTACCGGCTTTACACCGTTCACGATCGCGTGGAAGCCCACGAAGCCCCGCGGCCATAGAGCGCGGTTCGGGACCGAGTTTGCACCGGTTCCGGTTCGAGATTGCGCGGTGACAGTCCGTGCTCGGCGCGAGCCGGAGTCGTTTTGTTGAGACTGGCATCGAGCGACCACAGGATTGTCCCCTTCGTGACCGACCAACATTCGAGACCGCCATCGATGCGACCCACGAGCAACGTCGTTCCGTCGGCGGAAAAACAGAGCGCGTTAATGCGTGGCGCGGCCGATCCCATAGTCGTTGGCGGCAACGCTTCGTCGGGATCGACCAACACAATGCGACCGTTGTGACCGGGTATGGCGACGCGCTCTCCGTGGGGCGACAGCGCACAGGTATATAAGTAAGCCTGTTCTACGGGGATGGGCCGGATGGTTTCGTGCTCGAGATCCCAGATCACGACGCCTCCGGTGGGATAGAATGCCGCCGCATGACGTCCGTTCGCCGCCCAGGTCAGACAACATCCCCCAATGAAGTCTGTTGGCCGCGCGTGTTCCAGCGCGAGGGTCTCGGCGGCAAGCACCTGCAGATTTCCATCTGTGAGGACCACCAGCAAATGGCGTCCGTCGGGCGACCAGCACAGGCGTGACACCGCGCAGGCCAATTCCCTGGCGAATAAACGTGTTTTTGAACTCAGCGACCAGATTTCCACGATCGAGTTGTGGCAGGTCGCCAGCCGATCGTGCATGGGTGAGGCGTCAACCCATTCGCGATCCGATTCCAGGATCGTTATCGGTTCATGGGGTGGCTGGAACGGACGTAACAGCGTTTTATGGTCGCGGCCATAGACCACGGCTTCGTTCGTTGTCACCGTGGGTTTTAATCCGCCGTCATACGACTGTTCGAGTGTTCGATCGAAGGTGATCTTGCCCGTGTCGCATTGGACGCGTTGCAAGATAGCGGGGTATCGAACGATCCACGCCTGATGCCCGTCGGCGGTCAATGAAATCGCGCGGATGCAGTGGCGTCCGGAAGACGCGACGCCCCCGTTTTCCGGCGTGTCGACGATCGGCTGAAGCTGCTCCAACGGTACAAACACGGCAAACCCAATCAGCAATGCGAGCCCGGCAAACAGGCCCCGCGCTGTGGACCAGACGCAACTCTCTCCCGCGGCCCAGAAGAGGTTGGTCTGGGAATCGCTCGATGAATACGGCATGGCTCACCTCGACTGGAGTTGTTAACCCAGTCGCCGCGACGAGCCGTTTTCACGCACGCATGCGGGGGAATTTCCATAATCGTGGCTGGCAGGATCACGAGGCACGCTCCCTGCCCACGGGTTGTTCCACAGAGTGGACCAGGGGTGGGGGCTGCTCCCCGGCCGTCGTCATGAAGTCTGGCGAGCGTCCGGTTTTGAGTCGCAGTTCATTCAGCGGGGCGCTGGCATTCTGCCAATCATCCCTTAAGCGAATCGACCACTCCACCGCGCCATCGGTCAGCGACCAACTCTCCAGCACGCAGTCCGTGCTGCCGACAAGGAGCGAATCTCCTTCGGCGTCGAACATCAGCGAATGGATGATCGATCCCGAGACCCCGAGCCACTGCGGTTCGGCATGCTCCCCGAGGAATCGCAGCCAGACTTGATCCTGGGCATCGACCCAGGCGACGCAGCGACCATCGGGTGAGAGGGCGGCCGTTCGAAGAAATTGCTCGGCGGTTTTCACGGACGTCGTGGCGTCTCGAATCAGGTCCCACGTCACGATCGCTCCGACTTCCGAAAAGGCGGCCACATGCTGTCCCTGCCGACTCCAAAGCAGCTTTGCATTGTCCGTCAGAAATGTGGGACGCTGGGAAATGGTGGCCAGCGTGATTCCGTCGAGAATGAACAACGTGCCCTCCGTACTGCCAACCAGCAGCCGCATGCCATCGGGCGACCACAACATCCGACTGATGTTGTCCGGAAGATGGACCTGAGAAATCATTGCCATCGTCGTGAGCGATCGGACTTCGATCCCTTCACGATCGGCAAACGCGATTTCATCGCGCACGGGATTCACGGCGAAATTGGCCCGATAACCTTGTTGTTTCAGCAGACTGATGTCCCGGATATGGCTCGCGGAATCGAACGGCTGCACCATGAGACCCGCATCGCAGGCATAGACCACCGCCGGGTGAGGCGACGATGTGAACTGCGGATTCGACGCGAACGAGACGGGGCTCGCGAAGCTGGCCAATACCGAGCCGGTGGCGATCTCGAGCTGTTGAAGGTGCGCGGGGAACCGTGTGATCCAGACGGTCCGGCCGTCACTCGACAAAGCCAGATCACGAATCGGATGGTCCGCGCACGGTCCGGATGCCGTTGGGATATCGTGCATCGTATCGAACGGAAGCAGTGAAACCAGATCGAACTTGATGTCGAGGGTGACCAGCACGAAGAGCGGAATCGCGACGAACAACACACAGCGGCAGAACGCCCCCGCAACTTGCCAGCACAACGACCCGCGTTGCCCGGCACCAGCGTTCGGATTTGATGGCGACATGACACCCCCAACATTGAATATAGACGACACGTCTGAATATAGACATATCGTCTTCAATGTCAAGCGGCGTTCTGTCAATTTCAAAAAAAGAAGCCCAGGGAAGGCTTTCCCTGGGCTGAGGAATATTCATCGGATGCGGAGAATTACCGGCACACCGACCACGGCAGCGGGGCCCCGGCCGGCGGCAACTTCACCACCTGAACCTCTTGCACGGCATCGTTTTTCGAGATGTCGGCCAGTGCCGCTGCCGAGGGTTCATTGTCGAGATTCAGCACCGCAATCGCATCGCCGCCCGGTTCATTTTTGAGGCGACCCACGGCCATGTGAGCGATGTTCACTTTGTGCGTTCCGCACGCCGTTCCTACCGAACCGATGACGCCCGGCTTGTCGATGTGGCGGTACAGCAGCAGCAAGCCATCGAGGTACGCATCCAACTGGAATTGGTCCAGCCGCACCAATCGCAGGAACTGCTTGCCGAAGATCGTTCCCGCCGCGGTGAATTCGCCCTGATCGGTGACCAGCGTGGCGGAGACCAGCGTTGAAAAGTCGCCAACTTCGGTGGAAGACGATTCGGTGATCTCGATGCCGCGCTCACGGGCGAGCATGTCCGCATTCACGACATTGACGTTCTCGGACAACGCCGCGGACATCAGCCCCGCTGCGAACGCGGACGAAATCAGCTTGGTCTTCTTCGTGGCAGCTTCCCCACGGTACATCAACTTGGCTGCGCGGACGCCCCCCTTGTGAAGCTGGGCCAGCAGCTTCCCGAGCCGCAGACCGAGGTCGAGGTACGCCTGCATGTCGGCCATTTCCGCGGAGGAAATCGGGACCATGTTCACCGCGTGCCGGACTTCGTTCCGTGTGAGGAACCCGGTGATGATTTCCGCCGCTTCGACCGCCACAAGTTCCTGGGCTTCCTCGGTGGAAGCCCCCAGGTGCGGCGTCACCAAGACCTGCGGCAGATTGACCAATCGGTGATCGGTCGGCGGCGGTTCTTTCTTGAACACGTCGAGCGCCGCCCCGGCGACATGCCCCGCTTCAATCGCATCGGCCAGCGCATTTTCATCGACGATCCCACCGCGAGCGCAGTTGATGATCCGCACCCCCTTCTTCATCGCCGCTAACCGAACGGCATTGATGAGGCCTTCCGTTTCCGGCGTCATCGGCGTGTGAACGGTCAGGAAATCCACCTTCGGCAGCATCTCATCGAGATCGCGATAGAGTTCGATCCCCTGTTCCTTCGCGCGTTCCGCAGACAGGAATGGATCGAAGCCGAGTACCTTCATTTCAAAAGCCACACCACGGCGAGCAACCGTCAAGCCGATGCGACCCAGACCGACCACGCCGAGCGTTTTGCCGGCGAGTTGCGTCCCGGTGTAGTTCTTGCGATCCCACTTCCCGGCTTTCAACGTGGCACACGCCGGGGCAATGTTGCGCGACAGGGCCATCATCATCGCGAAGGCATGTTCGGCGGTGGACGTCGTGTTCCCCGCCGGGGTGTTCATCACGACGATCCCTTCGCGCGTCGCAGCGGGAAGATCGATGTTGTCGACACCAACGCCAGCGCGGACGACAGCTTTGAGCCGCTTCTGATCTTTGAGGATGTCCGGCGTGAGTTTATAGCCGCTGCGGATGATCACGCCGTCGGCTTGCGACAGGGCTTCCCGCAGTTGTTCGGGCGTCATTTTTGAGCTGCCGCGGTCGTCGATCTCGATGCCGGGGGTGTCTTTCAGAATCTGCAAACCGGCGGGGGACAGGGCATCGGTAATCAGCACACGAAACATCGAGACTCTCGCAACAGACTTTGTAACAAAGGGTTACGGCAGCATTGCCGCATCGCCGCGGGGAGGCACCGCAACCGCGAAGCCTACCAGCATACGCAACCACATCCCCGCGCCAAGAGCAGCGGGGAAGGCATCAACAGCCGTGGATTGTTCGGCGGGGAGGGTTATGTCGCACGCATTCGACCCCGAAGGGGTCACAGACGGGAGCCGGTGGTCGCAGCGAAGCACAGATCACGGGTTACGTACGATCCGATGGAAGGAATGTGTTTCGGCCCAACGGGCCATCCGTTCCCATAGCCAGGGCCAACGGCCCTGGACCGGTTCATTTACTTCGCGATTGCCACCAGACCAATGCCGCGAGGATGGCGCAGCACGGGCCTTCGAGGAGAATCCACCACAGCGGAAGGCCTTCGATCAAATCGATGGTCAGCACCAGACCGCCGGCGATGATGCCGCACAGGGCCAGGAAGCGAATCACTTCCCGATAACGCACCACATCGTTTGACAGGAACAGCAAGAGCACCCCGCTGAAGCCATAGAACATGGACGCGGTGCGAGCGAGGTAACCGACGATCGGATCGGTCGGAAGCGTGCCGAGGTGCAACTGCTCGTGAACCGCCGCCATCAGGGAGCGGGGCATCACCACGGCGACAAACGCCAGCAAATCCAGCAGGCCGATCGCGCGGAGCAGCCAGGTCAGCATCGAGGACGATCGCCTCTCCGGTTCCGCAGACTCGGTTCCCACGGGTTAGAGCCTCACCGTCGGAGCCGGGTCACGCGGTTTTTCCTCGGCGGCAATGGACGCCCGCAGAACATCCAAACCGACAAATCCGCCCGGCGGTTCCGTTTTCTCCCCGGAGGCGGCAGGACACGAACTGCAACCGGAACCGCATCCTGCACCGGCTTTTTGTCCGGGCACAAGCGTCCACAACAGCCAGATCGCCGCAGCGAAGACGGTGAGAACGACAGCGGGGGTTTGCCAGTCGGTCATGGTGTTCTGGATGACGTGGAATCGGCTTTCACGGCTGACAATTATAGTCGGTGAGGCCGCGTACCGAGCAGAAATCGACCGACAGCGGGGCGCGTTCATCGCAAATAACCGAGAGCGCATTTCCGGTATAGCCTGTACAAAAGCCATTGCTTCAACAGGAATCAGCCAAATGTGCCCCCGGAATTCCAGAACGCATATTGTGTACGGTCCGACCGGCGATTAGCGTGGCTCTCACGAACTGATGCACAAAAATCGAGCATCACCCTCGTCCGCAGCATACGGTCGCGTCGAGGCGGTGATCTCTGCAGAATCCAAGAAAGGGCCTTCCGTGTTGCAATCTCGATGGGTTTGGTTATTGGCGTTGAGCGCCTTGTTCCCGGCGGCTCGCGGGGTCTTCGCCCAGGAAGCTGCCTTCGCTTCGACACAACCGGAATTGCCCGTCCCGGTCGAAGCGCGGCAGTCCACCGCGGCGAAAGCGGGCGATGTCCGCGTGGGTGCGCTGCCCCTCGGAAATAGCAGCGCCGCCGCCAATGTCGCGCTTCCCACCAACAATCAGGGAAGCCTTGTCGTCGTGCCGCCGCCGAAGGCGCTGACCGCAGCGCCGCCGCTGGGTTCGGCATTCGACGGGATTCCGGATACCGGCGCGACGCCGGCGGATCCGAACATCGCCGTCGGGCCGAACAAGATTCTTCAGACCGTCAACGGAGCCTTGCGCGTCATCGACCGGTTCGGAGTCAATCCCGATGCGACGATTGACCTCATCAGCGCCTTCGGCATGCCCGCGGGGGCGACCGGTCTGTTTGACCCGGTCTGCATGTACGATCATTTCTCCGACCGCTTCGTGGTGCTGTGTTCCGCCCGCAATGCCGCCGGGACGGACGGTTGGTATGTCCTGGCCGTCACCAAGAGTTCGTTTCCTTTCGCCAATGCGGCGACTTGGACTGTGTACAACATCCGCAATGATATCACGTTGCCCAATACCGACACTGCCACCTGGGGTGATTATGCCCGCCTGGGATTCGATAACACTTATTTCTATGTGACATCCAATCAGTACAATTCAGCGAATGTTTTTCAGTACGCGAAGATTCGCATCTATCGCAAAACCGAAGCCTACGGCAGCAAGCCGCTGGCGGCCCAGGAATTCAACGACGTTCGCGATGCGGCCAATGCGCGCGTCTTTTCCATTCAGCCGGCGATCACATTTGGTGCGCCGGGGAAAGAGTTTCTCGTTTCCTGTTCGCCCACGTCCGGCAGTAGCGTTAGCGTGTTCGATATCGTCGGCGGGGTGCAGCCCAAGTTGAATCGGCGGACGATTGCCGTCAATAGTTGGACCGCGCCGTTTGCGGCCAAGCAGAAGCTTCCCGGGCCCACCGTCGATTCCGGCGATGCCCGTTTGTTGAATGCGGTGTTTCGCAATAATCGGTTATACACGGCTCATACCGTACGACGCGGAACGTTCCCGTGTGCCGCCCATTACATTGGTGTCGACACCACGAGCTTTACGAAGTCGATGGATATTACCATTGGCTCGCCGTCGGTCTATTATTACTATCCTGCGGTCGCGGTGACGGCGGGCGGCAATGTGGGGACGGTCTTCAATTTCTCCAGCCTGACCCGTTTCCCCGGCATCATGTACACGCAGATCGTCCCCGCGACGAGTACGCTGTTGACTCCGGCCGTGCTGCAAGAAGGTCAGGGGAATTACTTCCTGACGGGCAGCAACGGTCTGGCTCCTTGGGGCAGCTATAATGGAATCGCCGTTGATCCGAGCAGCCCGGACCGCCTCTGGTTCAATGCGATGTATGCCACGTCATCCCCTTTTTCATGGGGCACATTTGTCGGTAACACCGGCTTGATTGGCGGCCGGCAAAGCAACAGCGTGCAGGATGTGGCCGCCGCCGTGCGGGACCAACTTCTGGACTGGGCGAAAACCACTCCGGTCTTCGGTCCCACGCTCCCGTAATCACTGTGTGATCATCGCGTTCGATCAAGCCCGGCATCGTTACTGATGTCGGGCTTTTTTCGCTGGGGAGTTCGGTACCAAGGCAAATCCATTACACTAGCGACGATTTGAAACCACACTGATCCGAAGGTGACATCGCATGGAACGCTGGGTCCTGTTCGCGATCATTTCCATGCTGTTCGCCGGATTGACGTCGGTGATCGCCAAGCAGGGACTCACCGGGATCACCGGGGAACTCGGCTTAACGGTGCGGACGGGGTTCGTGTCGCTATTCGTCTTCGGGTTTGCTGCGCTGATGGTGCCCCGGTCCGAATTGGGGACGCTCACCGCGCGGAACTATCTCTGGCTGGGGCTCTCCGGCGTCACCACGACGGCCTCGTGGATTTTCTATTACAAGGCGCTTAAGGTGGGCGAAGTTTCCACGGTCGCGTTGATCGACAAAGGAAGCTTCATCGTCGCCGTGCTGCTGGCGTGGCTGATTCTCGGCGAACGAATCACGCCGCGGATTGCTGTGGGGAGCGCCCTGATTCTGACGGGCTTGCTGGTGGTGGCCCGCCGGTGAGGATTACTTCGACAGGTGTGGTTCGACCAGCTTGTTCCACACCGCATAACCGGCGGGAGTGAGATGCAGGCCGTCGGCGAGATAGAGTTCGGGACGGGGCATGCCGTCCTCGCCGAGCATCGGTCCCCAGACGTCGACATACACATCGCCCTTGCCCGCGGCGATGTCCGTGCGAATGGCGTCGTTCGCGGCGATGGCCACCTCGCGCAACGCCCATCGTTTGAGGCTCGGCTTGATCGCTACCCAGACGATTTTCGTTTCCGGCAGCGTCGCGCGGACTTGCGTCACAAACGACAAATAATCGGCATGGACCTGCGCTGCGGTCCGCTTGTTGCCAATGTCGTTGTCCCCGGCGTAGAGCACGATCACTTTTGGCGCGTAGGGAATGACGATCCGGTCGACATAATGCACGACATCGGCCAACTGCGAGCCGCCGAAGCCCCGGTTCAGACACGTGTGCTCGGGGAAACTCTCCTTCAGCTTCCACATGCGGACGCTGGAACTGCCCACGAACAGATTTCCCCCTTTTTCCGGCGGCATTTCCGCGTCCTGCTTCTCGAATTTCACGATGTCGGGCTCAAACTTGTTAGCCCCTTCCGCTGTAGGAAGCTCCGCTGTCGAAAGGATCCCCAACAGGGAAAGCAATGCCCAGCGCATCGTGAGGATTCTCCAGAATGTCGGCCGCGGATTGATACGATCATGCGGGCATTGTATGACAGCCGGTGAATCGCCGCGAGGTGCCGTCGGATTGATCTGCGATCCGGTACAGCCGTTTTCGCGTTCGCGTTCCTGTCACATCCCTTGGCCTGCATCACCGTCGTCAACCGAGGACTTGCGCCATGCCCCAAGATCAATTTGTCGTCGTGATATTTGCCGTGGCGCCCGTGGTGTTGCTGCTGATATTTGGGCTGGCCGCGCTGTTGTCGAATTCCACGAGGTGGGCTGCAACATGTGAAGCGATCGCCCACGGTGGCTTCGCGTTCGGCGGGCTGATGTCGCTTTATTATATCGTGCCGCGGTTCAAGAAGATGTTTGCAGACTTCGGGACCGAGTTACCGGCGATGACGAAGTCGCTGATCATCCTCAGTGATTTGACCGTCAACTACTGGTACATCTTGCTGTTTCTGATTCTGGTCGGGACGGCTATTGATGTGTTGGCTTTCGTCGTGTTTCATCGGAACAAAGAAATCCGGTACGTCGCGCGTGTCTTCTCGGCGATCGTGACGGTCATGCTTCTGGCACAAGGGGCGGTCTGTGGAATCGCCCTGTTGGCCGCGCAGTCGAAGCTCATGCAGGATTTGCAGTGAGCATGCCGGAACGAAAAACCCCCGGTCGCGGACGACCGGGGGCGAAATGAGAACCGCATAACGGCACTATGGCAACACTTCCGGTCGGGCGACACCCGGGATTTCATCGGGGGGGAGCGCACTCGCGGGGATGAGCGGCGTCGGGATCAACTGCGGGAAGATTCCCTGGCTCACCGTCGGCGCGGGGGTCAGCGGGGCGTCATGAATCGAGGCCGGTTCGCCGCGGAGCATTTCCCGCATGTCGGCGTCGTCGTACGCCTTGTCGGTCCACGGACCTTCCTGCAACAGGACCTGATTGAAGTCCAGCAAGGTTCCCTTCTCGACCTGCACGTTCTTCACCGACAGCGAGTATTCCACCAACGACCGGTAATACGCCACATCGGACTCCGCCACGCGACGTTGTGCTTCGAGCAGCAAATCGAGCGCGGCATTGTCGGCATCAAAGGCGGCTTGCACGGCGGCAAGCTGTTCTCGTGCAGCCAGTCGGCGATTCAAGTTCGTCTCGACGACTTCGTACGCCCGGTCAACATCCGCGATCGCATTGCTGAGATCGTAAACGACCGTCCGTTCCTGTTCGAGCAACAGCGCCCGCTCGCGGGCCAGTTGCAGTTCGGAGTGTCGCACGGCGGCATAAGCCCGGCGGAAACCGATGGGAAACGACAACTCGACGCCGACTTGCCATTCCTGGAAGTCGCCCGTCATTAAATTGTCCCACGCATTGTTGAACCGGCCCGGTACCCCGCCGTTGGCGAAGAGGTCGTCGCCAAAGCCGCGGAAACGGTAACGACCGATGGTGTCCAACTGCGGCAACAGGAAGTTCTTGTTCGCCGCGAGTTCGGCTTCGCGCTTCTTGATCTGCCATTTCTGACGACGCAACTCGACACGCCGGGTGAGCGCTTCGACCAGGCTCATTTCCCAGTCGTAAATCATTTTGACCTGCATCGGTTCCTGCGACGGACGAATCAAGCGGCCGTCGTTGATCGGCAAACCGATGAGCAATCGGAGTCGGCGTTCGACCACGTAGACACCGCCGGTGCCGCGGAACGTGCCGCCGGAGCTGCCGTTGTTGGTGCGGGTACCATCGATGAGTCGGCCATGCAGCGCGTTCTGGGCTTCTTCCTGAAAGCGGAAGTATTGTTCGCGGGCCTGAGCTTCTTTTTCGGCTTCACCACCGCGGCGTTCCTGATCGTACAGCGCCCGTACCCGCTGCCAGGTTTCGAGGGCCGCATTGCGAGCCGCGATTTTTGCATCGAGATCACGGTAAGCGAAGTAGAGATCCCAATAAGCGTTCTCGACATCGCTGACAAAGTTGCGAACGCCGGTTTCAAATTCGGCGAGCGCGGTATCGGCATTGATCCGCGCGATCACCACGCCGTTGATGTTTCCGGGCGTGGCGTTCGGTCCGGCGAGACGGTTGAAGTCGACGCCGCTCCCCTGCAACCACGGATGGCGGGCTTCGAGATCGAACCACGTCGTCCAGGCACCCGGAACAAAGTTGCCGGGAGCGTTGTTGAAGTCGTATTGCGTGTAATTCTTCGCGGAGAACTGCGTCCCGGTCGCAGCCGTTTTGGCTAACTGCGATTGCTGGACGTAGAAATTCTGCGTGAGCAACCGCGTGCCACCGCCGAAGAAGACGTTGTTCAATGCGCGATCGTTGTTCTCGTAAGAGGAACTGGTCGAGAACGAAGCATCGAAGGCGCTGAGCGCGGCTTGCACACCCGTACGGGCATCGGTCGACGTAATGGAAGGATCTTGTCGGGAGCGAATGCTGTCGGGGGCGCGCAACACCAGGCCACCCATTTCGCGCAGCGTCCGTGAATTGGACAGCGCGAGGTGCATGGTTTCTTCGAGCGAAAGTTCCAGGTAGTCCTGAACCTCGTCCCCACCGAGTGCGACCGGGCGGGGTGTCGCGGCGAGAAACGGATCGGACGGCGTTTGCTCATCGGGGTATTCAATGTGCCGCGTGAGTTGGGCGTAATGGCTGCGATCGACCGCCAACGAGGCTTCGGGATCGGGCATGTAGCGGCGCAGGCAACCGCTGCTCGGCGTCGCGATCGCGATCGTCGTCAGCAGAGTTACCAGTTTTCGCCAACGCCCCAGCCTCACAGCCACTCCCCCTAAACACGCGGATCGAAGACCGGCGCGCGGAATGATGCAGTCTTCGAGGTACTCATCGGCCGTCCATACAACCGTCACGTACGGTATTTTCGTTTCAGCTTGACAGGCGCGTCAGATTGATCGTTGGACTCCACGCAAATTGCGTATTTTCACAGGTAATTGCCGTCGAAATGGGGGTTTGCACTTAGGCCACAATAGTCGCAGTGGATGCCACTGCCGCGATTGAGCGACACCCGGTATAGTGCCGTGATGCCGACCGGAAATTCCGATCCGCCGTCTGTTCCCTTGGCTGCGCTCGAGCGCGGTCTCGATGAACTGTCGGAACTGGTCCGTAGTGATGGCGAACCGGCGCAGTTCTTTCGTGAGTTGCTGCGGTTCCTCGTTCACACCGCCCGGGCCGATGAAGCCATGGTGTGGTTGCGCACCAGCGAAGAAGCCTGGACGCGACTCGCCCTGTCGATCTCGCAGCGGGACGGAACGCAAACCGCGGAACGCATCACGAGTCCACCGGCATGGATTGCCGAAGCACTCACCAGCACCGGGATGCTGTTGTCCCGCTTCACCACGGAGACGCAAACCGGTCAACGAGTGGCCGGACCCGTTCGGCAGGCCGGTCAGGCGACGGGGGTGTTAGCGGTTCAGTTCGAAGGAACGGCGTTACCGATTCCCGCGGCGACCCTGGTCCCGTTCTGTGCCGCGCTCAGTGAACTGACGGGCGATTTGCTCGTACAGAACGAACTCCGGCGACTTCGACGGGAACGGGATGAACGCCATCAATGGGAGCAATGGGAAACCACGCTCGCCGCCGCCGCCCGGTTGTCGCAACTGGCGGGCATCGTGGCGCACGATGGACGAGCACTCTGTCAGGCCGATCGCATCACCGTTTTGCGGGCGACAGATTGGCGCGTGCAACCGCTGGTTGTGAGTGGTGTGGATACGCTCGATCCGCGCTCTGCGACATTGCAAGCTCTCGAAGGACTGGCGCGGCTGGCACTCTACACCAATGAACCGCGATACCTCTCGGCGACGGAAGCACCGGCCGAATTCCGCGCGGCCTGGGAACAACTGGTGACCGCCGCCGGGACGAAAGACACCGTGGTCGTTCCGCTGAAACATGCGCGCGGCGGACCCTTGGGAGTTCTCATCGCGGAACGATTTGCGGACAGTCCTGTAGCTTCCGAAGCATGGACGTCGAAAGTGAACCGGCTCGCCACCGTCGTCACCCCGTGGTGGGCTGCCCTGGCGGAAAGTGAGCGAACGACATGGAATCGCTGGTTCGTTCGCAGTGGGTCGCAGTCGACTCCGCGAAGAGCTCATCGTTTCTTCTGGGGATGTGCGATCGCCTGTGCGGCGGTGATGGCCCTCGTGCTGATTCCCGCGCCGCTGGTCATTGTCGCGGAAGGAGAACTGGTTCCCGTCGAACGGCGGGATGTGTTCGCCACCGCGAATGGAATTGTGGAAGCGGTGAATGTCCGGCATGGCGATCAAGTCGCACAGCAACAGCCATTGGTGGTGCTGCGCGATCCGGCCATCGAACTGGATGCAGCCCGCGTGACGGGTGAATTGGCGACCGTTCGCGCGCGGTTGAGCACCGTTCGCGCCGCGCGGATCACGCAAACGTCGAACGCCGCCGATTCTTCACAGCGAACGCAACAGCTCGCCGGTGAGGAAGAAGATCTGCAACAGCAATATGAATCGCTTACGAAGCAAAAGACGTTGCTCGACACGGAACGCGCGAGCTGGAATCTCACGAGTCCGATCGCCGGGCAAGTGCTGACCTGGGATGTCGAAACGCTGCTCTCGGGACGGCCGGTGGAACGGGGACAGGTGCTGCTCTCGGTGGGCAACACCGCCGGCGATTGGGAGATCGCTGCACGGGTGCGCGAACGGCACGTCGGACAGTTGTTCGCGGTCGGAACCGATCCCCAAGGCCTGCCGGTGGAATTCGTATCGAGTACCGAATCCGGCCGTACGCTCGCCGGTCGCGTGGCAAATGTGTCCCGCGTTGCCGAGATCAATGAGCGCGGCGAAAGCACGGTGCGCGTAACCGTGGCGTTCGATCAGAAGCAGGCCACACAACTGAAACCGGGCCTGCATGTCTGGACGCGGATTCAATGCGGCTATCGATCGCTGGGCTACGTCTGGTTCCACGATCTCCTCGATGCCGTCCGCCGGCAATTCTGGTTATGGCGGTAGTTTGTGGTAAGGTGGAGGGCGATGGCACGACACCTGCACTTCTCGAATCGAGTTTGATGGAGAGGCCCCCGATGAGCGATGCTCTGCCGCCCGCACCGGCGGATGCGATGCCGGATGCGCGTGTGTATGTGTGCCATCCGGAAGGCTGGACCGCGACGGTCAAGCAGACGTCGGAGCGGATGTACTGTTACCAGAAGAATCCCGGCGAAGACTATTTTCACCTGATTGTGGCGGGCGAAATCTATCTCGAATTCGGCGACGAGAAGTATTGCCTGCGGTGTGCATTGCGTCGCGGGGATGCCACTCAGGAGCGTCTCTACTGGCAACACCGCCGCAAAGGACCGCTGCCGCCAGCGTAACCCCCACGAACGCCGCGACGCCCGGACACGCCGCAGGGGCAAAATATTACGTGGACAAAAAAGCCGGATACATCTGTTGACTTCCTGCCGATTATTTTGTAAAAAAGTTGTCACCTGAGCAAGATTTTGTCATCTCAAGGAATGGCGACTGCGTACAACTGTTGGTAGGGAACGCCCAGAGTCCGCTTGGACGCGGCATCAAGGAGGATGGAGCATGTTGGTACTTACCAGGAAGCGTGGAGAGCTGATTCAGATCGACGGTAACATTCAAGTCACTGTGATCAGCGTGCAGGGGAATCGCGTACGATTGGGGATTGAAGCCCCCGACTCGGTTTCCGTTCGGCGTGGCGAACTGGTTTTCGACCTCGAAGTCGGGGAAGAAGCCCAAGTAGAAGAGATCGCTTGCGTGTAGCAAACCGCTGCGGCAATTCGATACACACTGGAAGCGGCGCCCCGTTGGACGCCGCTTTTTTGTTTTCATCACCATCCGCTATGCGCGCTCTCCGCGGGCAATCGTCCACGTTTCGTGCTTCACCTTGGCTTTGGTCACCGTGAACGCCGGAAGTTCTGCAAAGATCTTTTGGACCCGCTTGGCACGGACGGCGTCCGCCCCGTCACGATGCGCGTGCAACAAATACCGCAGCCGTAGCGGCATCGACTTCGTGATGACGCGCCCCTCGGCGAAACAGAGCGATGCTCCCATCCAGCCGTCCTCGCGCACATGCCAATGCGTGGGATGTCCGGGGTTATCGGGGTGATCGTGGAACGTGATTCCTTCCTCGGCATCGGGTTCAACAGGACCGCTGTAATCCATCCATGCGGCGCGCTGACCGAAAATGGCTGGTTCACCCACCCGGCCTTCGCTGTCGACAATTTGTCCGCCGCCGAAGTGGGCCGACAAGCTCTTTGCCACGCGAACCGCTAACAGGCCGAAGTTGGTTTTTTCCAGCTCCAGCATATCCGCGG
The DNA here is from genome assembly GCA_021732785.1 of Planctomycetaceae bacterium. Lineage (GTDB taxonomy): Bacteria > Planctomycetota > Planctomycetia > Planctomycetales > Planctomycetaceae > DSVQ01. The sequence continues at coordinate 14,754 of JAKFUG010000049.1, read as the reverse complement.
TCGGCGTGAGCGTGGTCTGAATTTCCAGCAGCGTGTCATCGACATCGAACGGCCGAGCCGCGGCGATGACCTCTTGCGTCATCAACGGCTTGGGGTCGTGTCCATCGAACCAGCCGAGTTTCACGCCCATCACGGCTTCTGCATCGCCGTCATGATAGGCGAGCCATTCGAGCTGCCGAATTCGTGCGGGAGATGTGTCACCCCAGAAGTCGATCCCCAGCACTTTATGATGCGCGAACCAGATCGACCGGTGATGATCATGATTGGGCGCACCCGGATGGCCCATGCGCGTGAGCGCTTGCCCGCTCGGTCCGAGGAACGGATAGAAAAATGGCCGCGGTGCATTGGTCGCCGCATGCCAGCGCAGCCGTTCGACGCCATCGATGGTGAACGAAACCTGATCATCCGGCAGCGGAACAATCACACATCGCGGAAACGTCGCAGGCATGTTGAATCCTTAAAGTGCGTTGTCAGTTGTCAGTTGACGATCAACTCTCGCTGCATTTTCTTCGCCACTGACAACTAACCACTGACAACTAACATCCCCTCACCCATTCCGACACTTCAGATAGTACCCCTGGACCGCGGACAAACACGACTGGCCGTTGGGGGCGCGGGTCTGGCAACGCGCTTCATCCGACTGGGCACGCAGCACCGCGGCTTTGGTGCGGGTGACGCCCCCTTCTGCGACGTCGGCTTCGACATCGTCCCGTGTCAGACCGAAGCACGCGCAAAGCGGGGCGTTCCAGTCTTTCCCCGCGATCGGTGTCGCGAACTCGTCCCGCAGCACGGTCCCACCGAAGGCGTCGAAGTAAACGACGAGGCAGGACTCGTGTCCACAGAAGAACGCGGCGTCCGACACCCGCTGTCGCGCCGTCACCGAAATCTGGGCCGCGAGCGTTTCCCCACGCACAGCGATCCCCGCCGTGCCACACTGCGGACACCGCGTCGGCCCATCATCGGATTCGCGAACGAAGGCTTTGTTCATGCCTCCATTGTGGACCGAGGAAGTACAAAGTCAACGGGACGGATCTGGGGTGCCATGCTTGCAGCTTTGGGCAAGCATGTTTTGAGAGGACGTACCCCTCAAGATCAAAAGAGCATGCTTGCCCAAAACTGCAAGCATGGCACGAAAAAAAAGATCTGCGAGCTTAGTGCACCAGCGCGAATTCATTGGCGTTGAGCAGCGCCCAGAAGAGATCCTGATACCCGGCACCGGGACCGCGGGGCGTGCCCGGGCGGTTCTTGGCGACACCAGCTTCCCGCACGATCTTTTGCATCGCGGCCAGTTCTTTCGCCGTCGGCTGACGCGATAACGCGGCGACGCACAGGCGACGAATCTTGTCGGTCTCCGAGCGCTCGTCGCGAATCAGTTCGCCCAGGAATGTGCCCGGTGAGAGATCGAGGGCGCGTTCGATGAGCTCTCCGTTCATCAGCATGAGGGCTTGCGCATAAGTGCCCGACAGCGTGCCTTGTTCATCGTTCTCGTCGTTTTCCAGCGAGACGACAAATTGGTCCATCCATTTTTGGCGCTGTTCTTCCGCGGCTTCCCAATCGCTGACGCGGCTTTCGTGGGCCCGCGTCGCGGTCACGAGCGAATCGTACAACTGCTCGGCGGTCATCGGCTTGAGATAGGCCCGCGCGAACGTGGGTAGCTCGCCGTTCGTCGGGTCATCGTTCGTGGAATGGGCGGTCGGGTGACTGCTGAGCTGATAAGGAGCGCTCGCACAAATCACGCGGATGATGTGCTTCACATCGTAACCGCTGGCGATGAACTCTTTCGACAAGTGATCGAGCACTTCCGGATGGCTCGGCGGATTGTGCGGATCGGTCGTATCGATCGGCATGTCGTCGATGGGATTGGTAAACCCGGCTCCGACGAAGTGGGCCCACAGCCGGTTAACGAACGCCGCGGCTAATTGCGGCTGCGGCTGCGCTCCATCCGTGATGATACGGGCAAATTCACTGCGACGGTTGGTCTGCGCACTGGCATCAATATCGTGACCCAGGTACCGCGGATAGGCAACCTTCATCAACCCGTTCTGCGTCTCGTAATAAATCGGCCCGCCTTCGGACTTATTGATCAGTTCGGTAAAGGCGTAGTCATTGCGACCAGTGCGCGGATCACGAATCCAGCGTTCGATTGAGTCGGTCTGTTGAAAGAGGCTGTTGAGTTCCCAGAACGCGGCCTGCTTCATGTCATTCAACGGATTGTTGTGACACTGCGCACACTGCACCTGGATGCCGAGAAACACGCGGGCCGTGATCGCCGTCGCTGGGACCGCCTGATTGTTGAGATGCGCGACCAGAAAATTCGCGGCCCCGTTCTGGTCGGTGCGCCCATCGGCGGACACAATGTCGGCAACCATCGAATTCCACGGCCGATTCGCCGCGAAACTCATCCGCAGGAACTTGTCGAACGCCGGCCGGTTCACGCGCTGCTGCGGGTGCCGTCCGATCAGCAGATTGCTCCACACTCCGGCAAAGTTGCGGGCGTAGTCGCCGCCATCCAATAGCGAGTCCACCAGTTTTCGGCGTTTGTCCGCAGAGGTGTCGTTCTGAAACGCTTCCACTTCGGGCACGGTCGGAATGCGGCCGATGAGATCGAGATAAACCCGCCGGACCCATTCGGAGTTGTCGGCCGTGATTGTCGGCCGGGCTTCGAGCCGTTGCCAACTTTCGGAGAAGAGCCGATCGAGATCCGCGACCGCGCGATGGAGTGACCCGTGAGTCACGTTTACGTTCGGTGCCGTGGGGGTGGGTTGCGGAGCCGTCGGCGAACCATTGTGGATGGCGATGACCGGATCGGTGGAACGAATGGTGTCACTGTCGTTTGTCTGCGGCAGTTTGACCGGCCGTTTCGGCGTCGTGGCGATTTCCATCGACGGGTGATCGGAGCCGGGGTCGTTTTCCACCGGAGCGGGATTGTTGCCCGCCACCGGAACCTCGGGAACACCCGGCCACATCGCAATCCCGACGGCCACGGCGACCACGCAGGCGGCAATCGCCAGCACCACACCCGGTGCCCACACATTGATTCGGCGGGGAGCCGGGGTGGTCGCGAACATTTCCGAAGGCGTGACGCTCAGCCCGCCGCACGCATCCCAGGACAACGTGCCGTGCAGATCGATGTAGGTGAGATAAACCCACCTCGCTTCCGTGGAAGCCGAAACCAGTCGCTCGATTTCAGCGAAGTCCGCTGCGGACGCACGCTCTTCGCACACCGCGTCGAGCAGTGTCATCAGGCGTTCGTGAGCAGCGGAACGGGACATCATCGTGTTGGAAACTCAGTTTTCGACGGCTAATTGGCGTTGGATACATTCCCACAAACTGCGACGGATGCGGCCCAGCGACTGGTACACCGAGTTCGCCGGGCGGTGCATCGATTCGGCGAGGTTCTTCCCGGTTTCCCCCGGTGCATAACGTTGTTGAATCAGTTCGCGATCTTGAGGTCGCAGTTTCTCGATGCACGTCATCAAGGCGGAGCGACGGACTTCCAGTTCATCGGCACGGGCCACCGCTTCCGACGCGACTTGCTCTAAAAACTCATCGCTGAATTGCAACTTGTCCCGCTTGCGGCGGCTGCGGTATTTCATCACTTCAAAGTTGGCGACCTGCGACGCCCAGGCGAAAAAATTGGTGCCCGGCTGAAACTGGGCCGCCTTTCGCCATATGACGACGCTGGTCTCCTGCAAAATCTCCTCGGCATCCACCGGACTGGGGACTTGCGTGAGGATGTACAAAAACAGACGGCGTTGATAGCGCGAAAACAACGAAACGAAATCATCCGTGGGCAATTCACCCGAAGGAGAATCCATCGGCACGTTGGTTCCCGTTGCCGTCACGCCGCGATATCCGTCTGAATGACTTCAAGGTAGCCCTGTCGCTCCGCGACAGGAAAGCCGAACGTTTCACACGTCTCGCTACTTCCAACCATTTCCCGTCCGCAACACGCTGTACTTCCTCGGCCTACCTGTCGCGGAGCGACAGGGCTACCTTGGAAAAACCGGGGGGCTGTTGCCAGCCCCCCGTTGTGCTTTCCGTGGTCCCGATTGGACGACGGCTAGGAGAGCAATTCCTTGATCGCGGCACCGCCGTTGGCGATCTTCATTGGACGGCCGCGCTTCGATTGATGCACGGTTTCCAGCGGGATGCCGAGTTGATGCGCGACGGTCGCCCAGATGTCGCCGGGGAGGTAGGTCTTGTCGGTGGCGATGTCGTCGCCATCCTTGTTCGTTTCGCCGACCGCGACGCCCCCCTTGAGGCCGCCGCCGCCGATCATCACCGACCAGCTCTTGGCCCAGTGATCGCGACCCGTGTCCTGGTTGATGCGCGGCGTACGGCCGAACTCACCCATCCACACGATGCAGACGTCATCGAGCATGTTGCGTTGTTTCAGGTCGTTGACCAGACCGGAGATGCCGGCGTCGAGAGCGGGCAGCTTCTGCGTCTTCAGATTGTTGAAGACCTGCTGGTGCAAGTCCCAGCCGCCGAAGTCGATTTCCACGAACGGCACACCCGTTTCGACCAATCGGCGCGCCATGAGCAGGCTGCGACCGAACTGACCGCCGCCACCCATCATGCCACCCTGGGCGGGAGCCCCGGTGTACATGGCGAGCGTTTCCGCCTTTTCCTGATCGACCTTGAAGGCATCCATCTGCTTCGAGGTCATCAGGTTGACGGCCTTTTTGTAGATGTCCTTGTGAGCCTGCGGGAACTCGCCGCGGTTCGACTTGATGAAGTCGTCTTCGATGACGCCGAGCATCGACAACCGTTGCTGCAACCGTTCGGGCGACACGTCGTCCATATCGGCGTTACGGATGCGGCCCGAGGAATCGACGAGGAACGGCGCGTGGGCCATCCCCATGAAGCCGGGGCTGGTACCGCCGCCGCCGATGGAAACGAACGCCGGGATTTCGAGTTCCTTGCGTTGCGTGCCGAGTTCATAGCTGACCACCGAACCGAACGCCGGGTGAACGACGGTGGGGTTGGGAACGTACGCGGTGTGCATGTAGTAGCGGCCGCGGTTGTGGTCGGCTTCGCGGGTGCTCATCGCCCGGACCACGGAGAGGTGATTCATCACCCCGGCGGTCTTCGGCATGTGCTCGCTGATCTGCAGATTGCCCTTGGTGGCGATCGGCTTGAATTCCCCGCCGTTCTTGGAGTCCGGCTTCAAGTCCCAGATGTCGATCGACGGCGGTCCGCCGCTCATCCACAGCAGGATGCACGCCTTGTTTTTCTTCTTGAGTTCCGCGGCGTTGGCCTTCACGTGGGCGATGAAATTCAGCGCGGGAATCGTCGCGGCACTGGCCGCAAGATGCCCCATGAAGTGGCGGCGGGACATTCCATTCGGCGTTTGCAGAGTCATCGAAAAGGTTCCTGTTAAACGAGTGAGATGTGATTTCGTGTCAGTGGCGGAGTTTCGTAGCCCTGTCGCTCCGCGACAGGATGGCCGATCTTGGTCAGGAGCCTGGTCTACTAACGGCTGTCCTGTCGTGGAGCGACAGGGCTACTTTTTTCAATGCACCAGGATGAATTCGTTGGAGTTCAGCAGCGCCCAGAAAATGTCCTGGTAGGCGGCCTTCTGGTCGCGGGAGGACTTCACGAACCGTTGCAGGCCATTCAGTTCGGAACGGGTGGGCATGCGGGTGAGGGCTGCCATGTAGAGCTTCTGAATCTTCTGCACGTCGGTTCCCGGACTCGTCATCAAATCGGTCAGATGGCTCCCGGCTTCGAGGCTGACGGCCCCCGACATCAACGTCGGCGTGTCGCCCGCGGGCTTGGGATTCGTGTTCATCATCATCAGGGCTTGCGGAATCGTGCCGTCGAAAGAATTACTTTCTTCCGCCATGTCGTTGCCGAAGGCGCGGACGAATTGCTGCATCCATTGCTGACGTTGCCGTTCCGATTGTTCCCAGCCGGACCGCCCCGACTTGTGGGCACTGGTAGCGACGATCAGCGAATCGTACAACTGCTCGGCGGACATCGGCTTCACATACACGTGCGTGAAGAGGGCCGTTTCGCCCGCGGCGGGGTTGTCCTTATCGTTCTTCTTCGGCAGACCTTTGCTGGTGAGGTTGTACGCTTCCGAATTGGTGACCCACCGCATCAGTTGCTTCATGTCGTACCCGCTCTTCACGAACTCGTCTGCGAGACGGTCCATAAGTTCCGGATGCGTCGCCGGGTTGTGCGGACCGATGTCGTCGACCGGCCGCGTGAAGCCGTACGAGAAGAAGTGACCCCACAGCCGGTTCACCAAAGCCAGGGAGATCATCGGGCGATCGCCGGCGGTCATCAGCTTGGCAAGTTCCTTGCGGCGTTCGGTTTCCGCTCCGGGATTGACTTCCGAACCGAGATAAATCGGAAACGCGACTTGCATCAAACCGTTACGTTTTTCAAAGTACACCGGACCGTTGAAATCCCGCCATTTCACTTCGGCGTAATCGTCTTCCATGCGACCCGTTTGTGGATTGAACTTGCGATGGTCCTGCTTGTCGGTCTGACGGAAGAAGCTGTTGAACTGCCAGAACTGATCCTGCTTCCAGTCGTTGAAGGGATGGTTGTGACACTGCGTACATTGGACCTGCATCCCCATGAAGAGACGGCAGGTTTTCGCCGTCAATTGCACGCCGTCGTCGCGGTCCTGCATCTGGGCGAGAATGAAATTCACCGCTCCGTTTTGTTCATAATGACCTTCCGCGGTCACGATATCGCTGACGATATCTTTCCACGGACGGTTGCGACCGAACGCTTCGCGGAAGAACTTCTGCATGCCATCGCGACTGACAAACCGTGGCGTCTGCTGGCCGATGCACAGATTCGTCCAAATGGTCGTCCAGTTGCGGACATAGCCCGGATCGTCGAGCAGCTTGTCGATCAACTTGGCCCGCTTGGCTTTGTCTTTGTCGGCGACAAATGCCTCCACGTCTTCAACGGGGGGAATGCTGCCAATCAGATCGAGATATACGCGGCGGACCCACTCGGTATCTTCCGCCACCGGAGACGGTTGAACTTCGTTGTCCGTCCACGATTGCCGAATCTGCTGATTGATGAACTGGATAATCACATCGGACGAACCGGTGGTGAATTCCTGTTCGGCGGCGGAAACCGTTGCCGCGCCGCAGAGGATCGAAATCCCGGCAAGCGTGGCAAAAACCCACTGTGTCGATCGATGCATCGCACACCATCCCAACATACTCAATGACCTTTCCGTCGAGGACTGCAGGAACTTATCTGCCCGATCACCCGTTGTCCCGAAGTTGCTGTCGAGCCAACAGTTCAGGCCAAATTGCTTTCAGCCGCCTCTACACAAATAACAGTCGCGGCGGAGAGGAACGTTCGCGTGAAAATCAGGTGATTCTTCGATTTCAAAGAATTGGAAGCGTTTTCATGTCAAAAACCGTCCAGAGATCCTGATTCTCGCCGTGTTTTTCGGAGAATGCAAGAGGGAAATGACACTTGTAAGTGTTTTACAACGAAGAGGTTAAGTAAAATCTACGGACTGGATGAGTTGCTCCGCAGCGACTTCCGGCGGCAGAGCAAAATGGGGATGGCCTGCCGCAACTGATAGGCAGAGAAATAGTTATGGCAAATCCGGCAATGTTGACAACTCTGTCCGCTTCCCCCACGGCCGTGGTCACAGGAGGCGAAAGCGGCATTGGTCTGGCAACTTTGATCCGCCTGGCACGGGCCGGTTATGCCGTTTTTTCCGGCGATCTGCGACTCGATCCCGCCAATGATGCGGTGCTCGCAGAATTGGCGATCCATCGCCAGGTGTGTGATGTCCGCCGGGAAGCCGACGTGCAATCACTAATTACGACCGCACACGGCGTCACCGGGCGGCTGGACGTCCTGGTGAACAATGCGGGGGTCGCGCTGGTCAAACCGATCACCGAAGTGACCGAAGCCGAATGGGACCGCTGCCTCGACACCAATCTGAAAGCGGCGTTCTTCGGCTGCAAGCACGCCATTCCCTTGATGAAAGCGAATGACCGTGGCGGGGCGATCGTCAATGTCGCCAGCAACGCGGGCCTGTTGCCCCGCGCTCATGATCCGGTCTACAGCATCAGCAAGCATGCGCTGGTGGGCCTGACCAAGAGTCTCGCGCTCTGTCACTCCGTCGACCGCATCCGCATCAACGCCGTCTGTCCGGGACCCGTCGGCGACACCGGCATGGTCAACGCCGATCTCATGGCCGCATCCGATCCCACAGCGATGGCGGAGCAGTTCATCGCCGCCAGCCCCTTAGCCCGCGCGTTTCGCCGGATGATCACGCCGGACGAAGTCGCGCAGGCGATTGAGTACCTCATCAGCGACGCCGCATTGCTCGTCACCGGAACGATGATCGCGATCGACGGCGGCAAATCGCTCGGTGTGCCGCCGAAAGGGAATTGATCCGCATCGAGAGAACACGGCGCCAGCCAACGATTTGCATGGGGATTGTAAGTTCAATCGCAAGAGGATTTTCCTGTGTGCCACTGGCTCTGCCAGTGTGAATTGGCACGATGACTTGCGAAAAAAAGACACTGGCAGAGCCAGTGGCACACGGCGATGTGATCCGCGGAGAGAACCCGGCGCTGGCGCTGCGGGCTGGTTAAGTTTTTTCACTCGCGCGAATCGCGTCGGCGTGCGCCAGGAGTTCGGCTCTTGTCGGTGGTTCGTAGTCGCCACGCCGCAGCATGACGAAGAGGGCCGCCGCCATGAGATCCGCACTGGTACCGGGGTTGCGGCGGTGACCGTCGGCGCGGAGCCAAGCGTCGAGTTTTTCGAGTTGCTGCCAGTTTTCCGCGTGAATCGCGCGATTGGCTCGAACCACATCGCGGGCACGAACTCGGGCTTCTTGCGCAACGTCCATGCCGACTTTGCGGACGATTAATGAATCGGGGCTTGACGCCAGGACTTCAAGAAACGTCAGGATGAGCATCGTTTCCCACTGCGGCATGGGTGGTGAATTCGGCGATGGTCCATCCCAAGCTTCTCGCCAAAAGCGCTCGCGTTTTTGGAGACGTATGGCTAAGGCACATGCGAGTGACCACACCAACTTGAAATCGGTCGCATACTGCTTGGCGACCAGATCGCGATCAGCGGCAAGTTTCATCACTTCGACGAGCGTTTGTGTCGGGGCTTCCGCGACATCCTGATCGTCGACTTTGCCGAGTCCGCCGGGATGTGCAAGCCGAATCGCTTCATACACCAGCGCGGCGTCGTCTTGCGTGGTGCGTTTCAGCACGTCAGCGATACCGTCTTCGATGCTGACGGACAGGGGCACCGCCGCTAATGGTGCAAGTAACAGTACAATTCCCAGATTGAGATTCGTTGCCGTCTGTTCGCGCGTGGCGATGATCGCTTCCAGCACGGTCTGCCCGATCGATTGCTGTTCCGCTTTCGCCAGCACCGGGGCAATCGCCGCGGCTCCTTTCACGAAGTCGTTGTAGCAGAGATCAGAAAACGACGCCCCCGGATGAACGTTGCCGGGCTTCCGTGCCGTGGCCTCCATCAGGCACGCGAGTTCAATGAGTTCGGCGAGCGTGTGCAAGAGAAACGATCCATTCGTAGTTTAGCCGCGACCCGCCAGGGGATCGCTCGCGTGGAGCGCGCCACCCGCGCCGTGCGCTCCATACGAGTGCTCCCCTCCGCGGACTGCGGGTCGCGGCTAAACGGTTTCGGTGGTGGTTGTCGACGCGGGCGGGTTCATCGCGGGGATGCCCACCACGGGGTATTCCTCACGTGCCAGACCGGGCATGTCGAAACCACTCAGTTTATCGAGCGGCGATCCGTCGGTGACTTGTCGCAGGAAGACGTAAATGATCGTGGCCAGCGACCAGAACAGGCTGGACAGCGTCGCGCGGGCGAACAATTTCACCCACCAGAGGGACGCGGGAAAAAGATGATCGCGGATCTGTGCTTCGCTGGTCAACCACCCCGCCGACCACAGAATGACTCCCGCGGCGGCTTCTTTGGTCATGTCGATCCCGGCGGCGCACAAGGTGATTATCGCACCCGCGACGGTAAACAAACCCGCGGTGATCCACGGATGGGACGTCACGAAGCTGAACGAGCGGCTGAAGGCATCGAAGCCATCACTGTCGTCAATCGCAACGGCGGCAATCACCAGCGGCCACATGACCGGCAGCACCAGCAGCAGGAACCCGGCTCCCACGCCGAGAATCGCAATGATCGGCGACAGCAACCGCAACCACAGGCCCCCCACCGCGGGCAAAAATGCCGGGACCGCCAGTGCGGCGATCAGGATCATCAGCATCGCCGTCCCGAACAGCGGCGTCGCCAGCGCTCCCCACGGTGCCGCAAACCGGCTGACGGCGTGCTGCACCGATCCGCGAAACGACGCACTTTCATCGCGGCAAAACTCCAGCGCCGCACATCGACACAGCGCGACACCCACGAACGACCAGATCACCGCGGCCGCCGCACCCAACAAAATTAGTTTCCACCCCACGGAACCGGGAACTTTGGCAAAGAGCCACAGCGGTACCAGCGTGTCCTGTACCGGTGGCACCTTTTCTGTCCACGGAGGCTCGACGATCACGATCGGAAGCTCATTGGAGCGCAGGACAGTGATTAATGCTGCGCGGGAGAAATCGACCAGCAGGACGCCGATGAGGGCAATGAACAGCGCCTGCAACGATAACGCACAGCCGATCGCCCGCCCGATCCGCAACCACGGCAAGGTGCGGATGAAATCGATGCGCTGAACAGTGACGGGCTCGGGCATGGTCGCGTTTCCCAAATGTAGCCCTGTCGCTCCGCGACAGGAAAGCCGCCAGCAAATCACGCACTGAGCGTTGATCCACGCTCTCGCTTCGATCGGCTCTCCTGTCGCGGAGCGACAGGGCTATGATGAACTGGACCACAGGATTATAGCGGCAAGCGAACGCGGGTTCTTGTCAGGAAATCTTCGTCACTTTTGGCGCAGACCCGCCCTCCGGTCCCCTCGCCCCCGTCTGCGGGGGAAAGGGCGAGGATAAGGGGGCATGACGAAACGCTCGGCCCCCTCATCCGTCCTTCGGACACCTTCTCCCCCGCAGACGGGGGCGAAGGGACCGCGTCCACACGGGGTGCGAAACCGCAAGCGGAGAATTGGGGACGATGTTGCTTATCGCGCCGATGTGGTAAGAAGCGTGTTCTGCGCGCTGCGACTTGTTCTTTCGGAGATGGCCTGAATGGATTTGCTCACGACTTTGTCCGGTTCGCTGATGGAAGGCTTTTTCCCCGCCGGATGGAATCTCAAAAAGATCGATGCCTGCGTCGACGCCAACCCCGCCAATATCACCGTGCGACAGAAGTGGTGGCACCGCAGCTTCAATCCGGTCCCATGCAAGAGCGTCGCCGATTTCGACATTTACATGGGCCATGAGATCGCGCTGACCATCAAGCAGGCCCGCGACAAGAACGAAGAAGCCGCGCTCATTCTGCCCGTCGGTCCGATGGGGATGTACCGCTGGGCCGTCTATTTCCTCACCGAATGGAACGTCTCGTGTGATCACGTCCACGGCTTCAACATGGACGAATGGAGCGACGCCAAGGGGGAAACGCTGCCGCCGACCAACACCGGTTCGTTCCAGTATGCGATGGAAAAAGCCTTCTACGGTCCGCTGGGAAAACTCACGGTGCCGAAGAAACAGCGCAACTTCGCCACGAAAAAGCTGTTGCCGTCCTATGCCGAACAGCTCAAGGAACTGAAGTCCGATGGGGCGAAGCTGACGGTGATCTTCGGCATCGGCCGGGTTTGCCACATTGCCTTCTGGGAACCCCACTTCGCTGCGGAATTCAGCAATGACGCCGAGTGGAAGAAGCAGACGCACCGCCTCGGGGCGAAGCTGCATCCGCTGACGATCGAGCAGAACGCGCTCACCAGTTTCAAGAGCCGTACGACGTTGGTCCCGGCATTCGCGAACACCATCGGCCCGGCGTTGTTCCTCGGGGCAGACAAGATCATCGGCGGTGCCGACGGTACCTTCAGCCGCGGCATGATGTGGCAGGGTCTGTCGCTGTGGATGAGCCTCCGCCACGAACCGACGATGTGGATTCCGTCGACGTACATGCCCACGCTGCCCGGCCGGTTGTTCTACCTCGAAGAACTCGCGGGGCCGCTGGTCGCGGAGTGCAATTGAGCGGTAACAGGAGCGGCACGGCGCTAGCCGCCGGTTCTTTATCTTCGCGTAAAATTGAAGAACCGGCGGCTGGCGCCGTGCCGCTCAGGGAGTTGATGCCATCCACACGAAAATGGTGATGGCGCATGGTGACGGGCGTGATATCGTAAGGGGAATCTCCCGCCGTTGCCTCGCGGAGTGCTCATCGTGCCTGGCAAAGAATCGATTGCGCGGCTGCAATTCGGTCTGCGGATGATTCGCGAGAAAATGGTCGATCCGCGGTTGGCAGAACAACGCTGGTTTTGGGAATTGCGGGAAAACGTCACGCTCTTTGCACTTCGCTCGCTGCTGAATTCCTTCGATGATTTGCACGAGCCCGAACTTTCACCCGAAGAGCAGCGTGCGGCGTTGGATACCCATCCGCTGCTGATGCCATACCTACCGCCGGCGATTTCTCCCACCAGCAGGGAACGCCAGGACTTGCAGGCGGCGATGCGACGCAAGGTCGAGCAATCCTATTTGGCACCGGCACTCCCTCCGCAACCGGCTCCCCGGGCGAACGGGGTGTAACCACCACGGAAGGATCAACACCGGATGTCGCCAGCCAATTTCCCCGCGGATGATCCCGAACGTCTCGCCGCCGCGCGACCGTGGCGGCAAAGGCTGTGGGAGCACGTGCCGAAGTGGGCGCGGATTGGAATCTCGGCCCTGTGCGTGCTGGCTGTCGTTCACATCGCACTTGGCATCCGCATCTGGTACGGATTGCAGGACCCGCCGGAAGTCCTTGCGATCCGGCAAAATCCACGGGGCATGATCACATATCGCGTTGATCCGCTCGATGCGTCCTCGGACATCTTCGATTGGCTGGAAATTCTGGCCATCGGACTCCGCGGACGTTCCGTCGATGATGTGCACAGCATCTCAATGGGAGTCCAATTTGAAGGTTACCCGCGTGACAAAGGCGGACCGTCCGACAAGGACGTGGAATACATAGCCCGGCATTTTCAAAAAATCGAATTTCTGGAATTGTCGGACGGTGTATGCTCGACCCGGACATTATTGGAACTGAAGGTCTGCCGTCAGTTGAACCAGCTCTGGCTGTACAACATGGACATTGATGATGGAGTCGCCGAACTGTTGCCGCATCTTCCGAACCTGTACGACCTGAGCGTGACTTACACGAATACGGGAAACGGTCTGGTTGAGGCGGCGATTCAGCGTGAAAAGTTAATTAGCCTCGATGTATCAGGAACCAACGTCACTCAACCGGCGATTGATGCTTGGGTCGCAGCCAAGCCCGGCACATCCATTCAGCCGACCAAGGCGCAGGACGGAATACACAGTTTCTATCGGTGGTCCGACGGCTCGGCGACATGGTTTCTGGAGCATCCTCTGCTGATGGAAATCCAGGGACCGTTCGATGCCACTGCGACGAATTCGTGGCCGCGAAAGATGCTTCGATCCCTGGGGAATTCCACGGCGTGGATTTCACCGGACGAATTGGAATCGTACAACGATGGAACCTATCGGGTGCTGGTTTCCCTCGTTCTCAATAATGACCATTCTACCGACGATGAACGTTGGGAATTGCTGGTGTCCGAGCCCGCGGAATTCGAAGTAATGAACGGTGTCAGCCGCTCCCGATGGGAGATTCCTCTGCCGATGACCCGCGACGAAGCGATGCGCCGCATCCCCCATGATGGAGAGGAAGCCGTTGATCAATGGATTGATACGCTACTGACCCGTGAGGGTGTCACATCGCCACGCGACCGACGGCACAGAAAGATACCCAGACGATGAATCACGACGATCTGTCCGCCGATGATCCGGAACGCCTCGCCGCCGCGCGGCCGTGGCGGCAGCGGATGTGGGAGCGCGTGCCGAAATGGGCGCGGATTGGGATCGGGGCGCTGGCCGTGTTGGCGGCGATTCACGTCGCGCTTGCCGTCCGCATCTGGTACGGCATTCAGGACCCGCCGGAAGTCGCCGCCATCAAGGCACCCGGTCGGCACATCATCATCCCGGCGACGAACCACACGTATCGCAATCCCATCGACTGGCTCGAAGCCGCCCCGGTGGGACTGCGCGGCACATCGGCCAAAGATGTCACCGCCGTGCGTCTCGATGAACAAACCACCGATGAATTGATTGCCCACATCGCCAAGCACTTTCCGAATGTGCAATCGCTCTATTTTTCCAGTGGGAACATCACTTCGCAGGGATTGATGGCGCTGAAAAACTGTCCGCAGCTTTATTCGCTGGATGTTTCCGATACGGACATCGACGACGGCCTCGCGGAACTGCTCCCGCATCTGCCGAAGCTCACCACGTTGATGCTGATGAACACGAACGTCGGCGACAAATTCACCCTCGCCGCGGCACAACATGACAAACTGGAATACTGCCCGATCGAAGGGACGAACATCACCCCGGAAGCCGTCGCCGCATGGAAAGCGGCCCGGCCGAAAACTCGCATTCAGACCGATTTCGACCGCATCACTTTGCGCGGCGCGATTCGCTGGGCGGATGGCACCACCTCGCGGCGGTTTTCCGGAAAGTTTTCCATCGGCCGTCACGGACCACAAATGACCGACGGGTCCGGTAATTATTCCCGCAGCAGCACGATGTCCGGCAGCGGCGACCT
>JAKFUG010000063.1 GCA_021732785.1 Planctomycetaceae bacterium | reverse complement strand
ACGTTGGTTGAGTCAAACATAAAGCTTGACTCGAATGTCCGAAGACAAGTGCCCCGTACGTCCAGCAACCGCACAATACCGTGCAAAGCTGATCCTCAAAATCCACCAACCAGATTGTCAAAGAACAGGTGCCGCCAGCCCGATCATCTTGCCTCGCAATCACTTGCGGAGAGACATCGTGTGGCCAGCGGCGAGTGCCGTTGGGCAAAGGCAAAGGATAACGAGCCCGCCGGGAGAATCAAGTCACTGTGGCCAAGTTTTTGAGATTCTCGCGGAGGGAATCTCGTACGGCCTACGTACCAGGCAGACAAAGAAGGCGCAAGCCACGACCGAATAAGGCAATGCTGCATCACGCAGGCACCTCTCCACCGCACCAGCCCCACAATGCGCTGCGAGTCCATAATGCAGACAGCCCCACCAAGAAGACACTTGGTTTTCGGTAAAAATGACGTTTTCATGAACCGGAACCTGAAGACTATCCCGTCGCGAATTCTCTACAACTTATTTCACGAAAACACCTTACGACCACATACCCACAGGTTACCGACACGTACAAATCCACTTATCACCATTTTCACGACGACTCCTGCCTGGGGCAAGGCGCGCCGCAATTCCCCTTGCCTCTGAATCGGCTCGCTTTTATGCGTCTCACCGAATCGCTATTCTAGCGCCACCCAATTCTCACGATGGCTTCCTGCTCTGAAGCAATCCTAATCGCTTCCGGGATGCTGTTGACCGCGCGGTTCTCGGAGTGCTCGCCGTGATTCATAACGCCAGGATGTTGTTCGCATGGTGCATGGTGGCGGTTCCTACGGCCGTGATGGCCCAGGAAAAGACGCACGAACTCCGGACCTTCCAGAAACAGCACCTCTACAAAGAATTCTTCTCGGAAGGCGCTTCGTTCGGCGACTTCAACAAAGACGGCCACATGGATGTCGTCGGCGGACCCTTCTGGTACGCCGGACCGACGTTTGAGAAGCAGCATGTCTACGCGCCACCCAAGCCGTTTGATCCACAGGGTTACTCGGACAATTTTTTTGCCTTCACACACGATCTGAATGGCGACGGCTGGACCGACATTCTGATCTACGGTTTTCCCGGTCAGGATGCGTCGTGGTTCGAGAATCCGCAGGGCAAAGACGGCATGTGGGTCCGTCACAAGGTGATGAACGTTGTCGATAACGAGTCGCCGACGTGGGGCGATCTCACCGGCGACGGCAAACCGGAAATCATTTGCTCGACCGATGGTTACTTCGGGTATGCGAGTCCGGATTGGAAGCAGCCCGATCAACCGTGGGCGTTTCATCGGATCTCCGATCAATCCGCGGGGGGGCGCTTCACACACGGCCTCGGTTACGGCGACGTCAACGGCGATGGCCGACTGGACCTCCTCGAAAAAAACGGCTGGTGGGAACAACCCGCTGCGCTCGAAGGCGACCCGGTCTGGAAGAAGCATGCGTTCCCGTTTGCCGGTCCGGGCGGCGCGCACATGTATGCGTACGACATCGATGGCGATGGCTTGAACGACGTCATCACCAGCCTCGCGGCCCACAATTTTGGACTCGTGTGGTACAAGCAACTCAAGGGTGATGGCGAACCTAAGTTTGAAGCCCACACCATCACCGGAAGCAAGCCCGAAGACAGCCCGTATGGCGTGAAGTTCGCACAAATTCATGCGATCGATCTCGTCGACATGAACGGCGATGGTCTGAAGGACATCATCACCGGGAAGCGTTATTGGGCGCATGGTCCCAAGGGGGATGTCGAACCGGATGCCCCGGCGGTGCTCTATTGGTTTGAACTTTCTCGCGGCAAAGACGGAACGGTCGACTGGATTCCGCACCTCATCGACGACAATTCCGGCGTTGGTGTGCAGGTGGTCGCAGGAGATATTTCGGGCGATGGCAATCCGGATGTCGTGGTTGGCAACAAGCAAGGATTGTTCGTTCACACGCAAGTGGTGAAGAAGGTCACCAAAGAAGAATGGGAGAAGCAGCAACCGCGAAAGCGGGCACCGATGGCGCAGGGGCTTTCCCCCGAAGAAGCTGCATTGGCAATGACGTTGCCGCCGGGGTTTCATGCCCGGTTGGTCGCCGGTGAACCGAATGTCGTGCAACCAATTGCAATGGCTTTCGATGACCGCGGCCGGTTGTGGGTCGCGGAAGCGTATTCGTATCCGGAACGGGTCGCCGACGACAAAGCCCGCGACCGCATTTTGATCTTTGAGGACACCAATGGTGACGCGAAGTTCGACAAACGGACGGTCTTCGCGGACAAGTTGAATCTCGTCAGCGGCATGGAACTCGGCTTCGGCGGCGTGTATGTCGGTGCCGCACCTTACCTGCTGTTCATTCCGGATAAAAATCATGATGACCAGCCGGACGGACCGCCGGAAGTCTTATTAGATGGGTGGGGTCAGCAGGATACGCACGAAACGCTGAATTCGTTTATCTGGGGACCGGACGGCTGGTTATACGGCTGTCACGGTGTGTTCACGTTTTCTAATGTCGGTAAGCCGGGGGCCTCGGATAGCGAACGTACGAAAATCAACGCGGGGATTTGGCGTTATCATCCTACGCGGCATCAATTCGAAGTCTTCGCGGAAGGGACCAGCAATCCGTGGGGTGTCGATTTCAACGATCGTGGCCAGGCGTTTGCTACGGCATGCGTCATTCCCCACTTGTATCACATCATTCAGGGGGCGAAATATCAGCGGCAAGCCGGACAGCATTTCAATCCGTTTGCCTTTGATGACATCAAGACGATCGCCAAGCATCGTCACTTTACCGGCGGACAGTGGACCGCTGCCGACCGCGAGGCTTCGCTGTCCATCGGCGGCGGTCATGCGCACGCCGGGGCGATGATTTACCTCGGCGGCGTTTGGCCCGAGCGTTATCGCGACCAATTGTTCATGAACAACATTCACGGCGCGCGACTCAATCAGGACAAGCTTACCGCGGCCGGTTCGGGATACGTCGGCGATGCCGCGCCGGATTTCTGTTTTGCCAATGACGTCTGGTCACAGTGGATCTATCTCACGTATGGTCCAGACGGACAGGCGGTGATGATCGACTGGTACGACAAGAACCAATGTCACCATAAACGCGATGAGGGTCACGACAGAACCAACGGGCGCATTTTTAAGATCGTGTATGGAGAAGAAAAATCCGTCAGCGTGGATTTAACAAAGAGCAATGATGCTGAGTTAGTGAAGTATCTCGGCTCGAGTAATGATTGGTATGTCCGTCACGCGCGCCGGCAACTTCAAGAACGCGCCGCGGCCGGGAAACTCGTTGACGGGACGCGAAAGTCCTTGCAAGAATTGCTAGCGTCCGTTGACTCAACCCCGAAACGGTTGCGGGCACTATGGGCGTTGCATGCCACTGGTCCGTTGGATGCAAATCTCGTCGAGATACTGTTGCGTCACACCGATGCTGACGTTCGCGCGTGGACGATGCAGTTGGTGACAGAGACCACGAACCGGCAGCGCGGCGTGAGTGACAAAATCGCCGCCACCGTCGCCAAACTGGCGGCCGCCGATGCTTCACCGACCGTGCGGTTGTACGCCTCGTCGGCGATGCAACGGCTACCGCTGGAACAACGCTGGGCCATCGCGGACGGATTGGTATCGCATGCGGAAGACGCGGACGATCACAATCTGCCGTTGCTCACATGGTACGGTGTGGAACCGCTGGTGATGCTTGATCCGCCACGGGCGTTGCAACTGGCGGACAAGAGCAAGATTCCACTGTTGTCGCGGTTCATTGTGCGACGGTTGGCGGCGGAAGACATGGGGATGGAACCGCTGCTGGCGCATCTGCAAAAAGTGGATGACGCCGCGCGGGGCTGGATGCTGGAAGAAATCGTGGCGAGCCTGCGCGTCCGGGCGAATGTCAAAGCCCCCGCGGCATGGAACAAGACGTTTGACCTGTTGATGCAGTCGCCCAATCTCGCGTTTCGTCAACAGGCGGAATACATCGCCGTGAAGTTCGGCGACCAACGAGTCTTCCCGCAATTGCGGACGACCGTGATGAACCGCGAATTGCCGACGGAGCGCCGCAAGCTCGCGCTCGATTCGCTGCTTGCAGGGAAAGATCAGGAACTGCCGCGGTTGTTGCAGACCATCGTCAAGGACAAAGATGACCTGCGGACGGCGGCGATCAATGCGTTGGCCAGTGTCGAAGATGCCAAGACTCCGGAAGCACTGCTGGCGGTGTATGCAGGACTCCCGCTCGCCGATCAGCAGGCCACCATCGCCACATTGACGGCTCGCCCGGCATATGTGCTGGCATTGCTCGATGCTATTGAAGCGAAGAAAGTCCCCCGCAACGATCTGTCGGCGTTCACCGTGCGGCAACTTGCCCGACTGGATAACGCCGCGGTCAACAAGCGGCTCACTGAAGTCTGGGGGGCGGTTCGCAACACTCCCGCGGACAAGCTCGCCGATATGGAACGTTACAAGAAGCAATTATCGCCTGCGGTGCTGAGTCTGGCCGACCTGCCCCGCGGTCGCGAACTTTTTACGAAGACGTGCGCATCGTGCCACCAACTCTTCGGCGCGGGCAAACAAATCGGTCCCGATTTGACGGGATCGAACCGCCGCAATCTGGAGTATCTGCTCGACAACATGCTCGACCCGAGCGCCGTCGTCGGGAAGGATTATCAGATGACGACCGTCGTCACCGATGACGGCCGGACGATCAATGGCATCGTCAAGCAGGAAACGGCTTCGGCCATCACCTTACAAACGCCGACCGATCTGGTGACAATCCCCACAGCGGATGTCGAAGCCCGCAAGCTGTCCGATCTCTCACTCATGCCGGAGGGGCAACTGAAGCCGCTATCGGCGAATGACGTGCGGGACCTTGTGGCGTACCTGCAAACCGGGGCGCAAGTCCCGTTGCCGGGGGAAGGGCCGTGGATTGATCCGCAGACGAAACGCGTCGCTGGGGCAATCGAAGGCGAATCGCTCAAACCGGCGAAGATCACCGGCGGTGGTGCCGGGGCGCAGAACATGGCGGCATTCAGTCTCGGGAAATGGAGCGGCGAATCGCACTTGTGGTGGACCGGCGCGAAGCCGGGCGATCAACTCGTCGTGGATGTCGAAGTGAAGCAGGCCGGTCGGTATGAAATCTACGTGGCGCTGACCAAGGCGATCGACTATGGCATTGTGAAGCTGACGCTGGACGACCTGCCGTCTTCCGAACCGCTCGATATGTTCAACAATGGCGTCGTCAACACACCACCGATTTCGCTTGGCGAGCACAATCTCGAACCGGGCAAGCACAAGCTCACCTTCGAGATCATCGGCGCGAACCCGAAAGCCGCAAAAGGATATATGGTGGGCCTGGATTACATCGTGTTATCGCCGCGGTAATGCGCGCCGTCAGACATCGCCAGCACCCCGGCTGCTTCTGAGCAGCCGGGGTGCTTTACGTTTGCGACCGATCCCCCCACGAACACCGCAGAAGTTCTAGTCCTGTAACAGACTGCGGCGACCATTGGAGCGAGTGTGAATCGGGCGGTGTCAGCACAGTTTGTCCGCGTTGGCACAATCGCGACCCCTTGTGATCCGTGGTTTCCAGCAGGCCGGAACCGTTGACCACAAACCAGATCGCCAACGAGTCCGCGGGCGTCGTCCATGCGATTGTGACCGTGATGCGGTCCATGACGAACCATTCGCCGGCAAGCAATCGTTCGCTGTGAACTCCCGCGACGCCGCCGGGTAAGTCGCGCGGAGTCGCCCGAGTCACCGCGGGGTGTTGCCAATCGAGACAACGTAAGGCTTCGTCGACATGCAGTTGTCGCGGGCGGCCATCGTTGCCGACACGGTTCCAGTCGAACAGCCGCAGTGTGATGTCGCTGCATTGTTCGATTTCAAAGAGCACCAATCCCGCGCTAATGGCGTGCGGGACACCGGCGGGAATCAGGAAGGCATCGCCGATGCGCGGCGCAACGGCGTGCAAGATATCGACGACGGTCCCCTCGGCGAGACGGCCTCGCAGTTCGGTCTCCGTGACTCCCGGCAACAGCCCGGTATAAAGTCGGCTGTCAGGTGCGGCATCAAGGACATACCAGGCTTCCGTCTTGCCCGTTTCACCGGGGAAAAGCCGGGTGGCCTGTTCATTATTCGGATGAATCTGCAATGACGACGCTGCGCCGCAATCGAGCAATTTGGCCAGTAGTGGAAACCGGAGCGCTGCGGCCAGTGCGGCATCGGGGCACCATTCGTGTCGATGCTGGAGCCACAAGTCATTGAGAGAAACGCCCGCCAGTGGTCCTTCGGCGACACGGCTCACGTGCAACGGATGTCCGCTGATTTCCCAGCTCTCGCCGATTTTCGCCTCGGCTGGCGCGTGCTTGCCGAAGTCCTGCCGCAGCCGTGCTCCTCCCCAGACCTGTGGCCGCAAAAACGGCTCCAAAACCAGCGGCGACATGAGAATCCTCATGAGCATGAACCATCGTCTTCGTTCATTGTCGGAAGATCGAGGGGGACCGACCAGCCTCGAAATTCGCGGTCTGGCTACGGATTCTCGCTTTTCACGGAACCGCGACACGATTTCCGGGGGTAAGCCGTCAGGGAATCCGGGTGGCAGCGAATGCCGACCGCCAGTATCATCGGGGTTCGCCGTAACGGGCTGCGAATTCAGGAGTTGGTGTGATGTCGAAGGCGAAAACGAAAGTTCCCGAAGCCACCGAGACGGCTGCCAAGCCCCCCGGAAAGCAGGAGAGCGCGCGGGAAACTTTTGAATCGATCGTCGTGGCGTTTGTGCTGGCGTTTCTCTTCCGCACGTTTATTGCCGAAGCGTTCGTGATTCCGACCGGGTCGATGGCCCCGACGCTGTTCGGCCGGCATAAAGATATTGTCTGTCCAGAATGCCACTATCATTACGAAGTCGGCGCGAGTGAAGAACTCGATCACGAAGAAGGGGTCTACCTGCTCCGGCGGATCACCCTGGCGACCTGCCCCAACTGCCGCTTTGAATCGAACATCAAAGAACTGCCCGCGTTCAAAGGGGATCGGATTCTCGTCAACAAGTTCCCCTACGAAATTGACGACCCGGCTCGCTGGGATGTCTGCGTTTTCAAGTTTCCGGAGAACCCCGAGCGAAACTACATCAAGCGGATGATCGGCCTTCCCGGCGAAGCGATTCGCATCCGCCGCGGCGATGTCTATGCACGGAAAAAAGACGAAGCCGAGTTCCGCATTCAACGCAAGGCCGATCCGTACAAGCAGGACATCCTGCAGATCATCGTCTATGACGATCAGCATGCCCCGCAAACGCTTCTCAAAACAGGGTGGCCGGAACGCTGGAGCGGCATGGATTCTTCATCCACGGACACGGACTTCGGGGGTTGGGCCACAAACGACGATTCCTGGAAAACCGATGCCAAGGCCCGCGTGCATGCTCTGTCCGCCGCTGATGAAGACTTCCGTTGGCTCCGCTATTGTCACATCGTGCCGCAAGAGTTCGATTGGAAAAACGTCGCCGAGAATCTGGCCCCCGCGGCCAATCCCAAGCCGCAACTCGTCACCGATTACTGCGGCTACAACACGTTCAAATTCCACCCGCGCGAAGCTCCCGAAGAAGACATCCTCTGGGTGGGGGACCTGACGGTCAGCGGCGCGGTCCACATCGAGAAGGATCTCACGCCGCAAGCCGCGGTCGTCTTGGAACTCGTGGAAGGCTTTCGGCATTACCGTTGTGAAATTGAACTCGCCACGGGCGAAGCGAAGCTGAGCCGCACGGACGATCTGAATCTCGACGGCCCGCTGATCGAGATGGCAAAAGCCAAAACGAATTTACGCGGGGCGGGATCGCACCAGTTCAAGTTTGCCAACGTCGATGACCGCCTGGTGCTGTGGATCGACGATGCGGTCGTGCCGTTTGGCGACGCGGCGGAATATCCGCCACCGCAATTGGAAGGACCGCACCCGGCGGATTTGTCGCCCGTGGGAATTGCCGTGCGCGGAGCAAAAGCGAACGTCTCCGAACTGCTGTTGCGGCGGGACATCTACTACCGTGCCGAGCGCGTGTCCGATGATGACCGGTTCAGCGAGCGCGACAGCAGCGGCGAAGCGTTCGACGGCTTCGTGCGGCCGCAATTGCGCGATGCGTTGACGAACCCGAAGGAATACGCCCGGATTTACGAAGAGAAAGCGCGACCGATCGAATTCGCCCCGCTCTACGACGACGAATTCTTCGTGATGGGCGACAACAGCCCGCGCAGCCAGGACAGCCGTTTGTGGTCGAATCGTCGCAAGGCCGACAACCGCCACGCCGTGCCGCGACATGCGTTCGTCGGCAAGGCCTTCATGATCTACTGGCCGCACGGCATTCCGTTCATGAACGACGGCAAAGGTTATCCGGTGATGAATCACACGGTCCCGCCGGGTCAAAACGTCGAGAACTATCCGGCGTTCACGGCCCCGTTCTACCCGCAATTCGGCCGTTGGCTGCACCGCATCCGTTGATGGCTTTCAGAAGCCCAGGGATTCCGATCCCTGGGTTATCACGCCGGTTGCGGACGGTCGCGATTGTGATCGACGATGCACAAAAACCCGAACGGTTCGCGGCCCGTGTTCCGCAGTTGGTGCGGCCGTAACGACGGCACGTAGGCAAGATCCCAAGGCGAAATCGTCTGGGAGACATCGCCGGTGTCGAGCATTCCCTTACCACGCACGCCCATCACGACATGCGCGTGAACGTGTCTTTCCCGGCTGGAATAACCACCGGGAGCGATTTCAAAGTACCGGACATCGAACGCGGTCGACTCCCCGAACGCCCCCACTAACTCCGTGCGGGAAACATCACGGAACGGCAACCGATCGTCGGGTTTGTATGCCGTCGCTGCGCGGCCGCGCCAGGTGAAATCGCTGCGGAAAGAAAGATGTTCGAGGATCTTCCGCGCCTCGGTCGTCATCGGCAATTCACACGCGGACGCCCATGCCGCCGCCGGTTCGCGCTGGTTTGCCTGCGGAAACTGCGCGAGGATGGCTTCGAGAAATCGGCGCGTACTGCCTTCGAGATTCGCCGAATCGCTCAGCAAGGCCCCGCCGATGAGAAATTGCGTATCGGCTCCGTAATCGGTCGCCATTTCGGACAAACGATCGAACGACATGCCCCCCGCCGGCGCGGGCCAGCACGGTTTGAAGTCGGTGTCCGGCGATCGCGCTCCGTCCGCAATCGACACGCATTCTTCACGGCTGAACGAGAAACGCCCGCCGTAATTCGGGAAAATGGTCGCATCGCAGCCCAGCCAGCGGAACCATGTCCCCAGCATCAATCCCGGGGCAACACCGTGGTCGGGATCATGAAAAAAGGAGCCGGTGAATGTCGGGTGCCCGAGCCACACCAGAGGATATCGCCGCGTCAACTGGGCGACGGTATCGAAACCCAGCAGCATGGGGGCGATTAGCGCCGCCCGCACGCCGCGCTGCACGAGGTACTCCGCATAGCGATCCAGTTCCTGAATCGGTGGCGATAAGTTCGGCGCGTAAAGCGTGCGGCGACCCGTTCGCACATTGACTTCTTCGACGGCATCAAACGCGCGATCCACGCGCTCGCGAAATTCCGCGAATGTCGCATCCACCAGATTGTGATCGTCCTTCACGACATCGCCGCCGCCGGCCGCGAACGCACCGGCGAGCGCCGCGAGTTGCTCCGGCGAAGAGCCGCGCGGCTTCAGCGCCGTCGCAAGCAACGGTCGGTCGTAAACACCGAGCATGTCCCGCAGACCATCGACACCGTAGCGCGGTCCGGGTAAGCGGCGACGGACTTCCGCCGGGAGCGACACCGACGTCAATCGCACGTGCCGTTTGAGCGAAATGTTGCCGTACAGCAGATTCCACATCTGTCCGACGTGGGTTCCGGCCAGATCGGCGGGATAATCAATGACGGCGGCGAAGGCACCGCTGGTTCCCGACACCGGAAGAACGGATCGGACGCGACCGACAACATCGTCGCTGATCGCTGCCGATCGGATTAATTCTTCTGGAACTTCGACGGTTTGCTCGAGCGCAATCTCGCGGGCAATCGTTTCCGCATCCTGTTCCGCACACCGCAGGCGATACGTGGCCGACACAAATTCCATGAAACGAACAATTCCTGACGATGATTCCCACGTTACCCAGTGGGGCAACGGATGGCTGTGAATTCCCTTTGCAATCGGGAAGCCGACATCACGTCATGCGTCCCTCTCGCAGGCCCGGACGTTTGCCATTGTAAAGGGACGCGTGCAGGCCAGCCAGTCGCCAACTCGCGACAGCGTTCCGCGAATCTGATAGGGTAAATGAACATTGATCGGTATTACGGGATGACACGGAGAGCAGGCCAATGGGGGGCGTGTGGGCACTCTTCACGCGATCATTGCGTCTCGATGCACGGGATCGCTGGACGCACGGGTTGCGCCTGGCCACCTTGCTCATCGGTTACTGGGCGTTGTGGAATGCCCAATCGCAGATGCGATGGTACGGTGCGCCGGGACTCCGCTTTTTCGAGATGCTCGTCGTCCTGAATGCCTGGCTGATTTTCATCGCCGGGATGGGATATTTTTCGTCAACCATCAGTGAGGAAAAAGAAGAAAACACGCTCGGTCTGATGCTGATGACGGGGCTCAGTCCGCTGGGCTTGCTGATTGGTAAAGGGGGCGGACGGTTCATCCAGGCTGCGATCCTGATCCTCTTGCAGATCCCGCTGGCGCTGCTGGCCATCACCCTCGGCGGCATCACGCTGCAACAGGTTTATGCGTCGGTGGTCACGCTGATCGCGCTGCTGTTCTGCGTTGGCAATGTCGCTGTGCTGTGGTCGGTGTTATGTCGGACCACGCGGGCGGCATCGATGGCCATGATTGTCACCGCCGTCACATACGGACTGACGGCCGGACTGTGCGAAGTAATCTATCGGCAATGGACGCGTTTCGGGCGAGTCGCACCATTTTGGCGAACACTCTGCGAATCATTCTGCTTTCGCCGGATCGCGTTTCTCTTTCAATCCAGTGGTTCGCCGAACGTAATCTCGCCCTGCGAAATCGCGTTCTTTGTCATGGGGAGCGCTTGCTTCGTGCTGAGTTGGGCGCTGTTCGGCTGGGCCGTGCGTCAACCGGATACCGCTCCCGTGACGCGGGCCTGGTGGTTGCTACGGAGTCCGAAATACCGCCTCGTCTCACCCGGCCGCGTCTGGCCGATGGCAATCGCGTGGAAGGAACTGTTCTTCACGCTGGGTGGCTGGCAACAATTGGCGATGAAGGCCGCCGGTTATGCCGCATTGATGGTGCTCGTCTTCGCGTTCTGGCTGATTCTGGAACGTGGTTCCGATCGGCTGCGGCACGCGCAGGAAGTCTGCGTCATCTGCTTCAGTCTGGCGATGGCGTTTGAAGGGGCGCTGCTGGCGAGCCGCGTGTTTTCGGATGAAATCCGTCAGCAGACGTGGTCGACGCTGTATCTCACCCCGCTTTCGATGGGGGAATTGATCGTCGTGAAATGGGCCGCTGTGTATGTCGGCCTGATTCCCGTGGTGTTTTTCGACTTCGTGGCGATCGTTTCCTCGCGGCAGGGAATCCGCAATTTTGTCGACATTCTGGATGACGCCATGTTCTGGGGGATCGTGGGAATGTTTATCGCGTGTGCGCACCTTGCGGCGGTCTTTTCGCTGTATGTCCGCTGGGGCGCGGTTCCGCTCGGTGCCGGTGTGGTATGGCTTTCGTTTGCGATGATGATGGTGATCGGACAACCCGGAATGCACGAACGTGTCGCCGGTACCGTGGCAGTCTTTGCGTCATTTTTCACGTGCGCGATGGCCCACGTCTGGATTTATAACCGGTTGCAACAACTCGCGGCGCAATGATGTCACCGCTGATTGCCCACCCGACAATCGCGCGGAATTACTCGGCGGGCAGAATCGGCTGGCGTTCGCCTTCCGCGCGCAGGCGGCCGGTGGCAAGAAAGTGACTCACTTGTTCGACCGCGGACGGTAGCGATGTGAGACCGTGATGTAACGCCGGGACGGTGGCAAAATCCGCGGCACCGATCAACCGCGTACTCGCCACGGTCACCGTGCCATCGTCGTCGCCCGGAATGAGCGGGTTCCAACCGGAATCGTTGCCTCGCGCTCCCGCGATGACGGCAAATTCCACCGGCGGGACGGGTAACTCTTTCACGAACCCTTCGGTCACCAGTTGCCTTCCTCCCGGTCCGGAAAGAACCCGCGCCAGCAACACCGGTTGGAGTCGATCGGCTAATTCGGCACCCTGATTGGGCGTCCCGAGCATCACGACGCGTCGAATTCGCGGGTCGTGGTGTTCGGCAAAATAGGCCCGAATCACCAACCCGCCCATGCTGTGACCGACGAGATGCAACTCTTCGATCCCATCGAGATGCTGAATCACACTGTCGAGCGATTCCGCGGCGTCGGGAATGCTGACTTGCGTGCTCGGATACTCAAACGGAAAGACCGTGTATCCCTCGTCTCGCAAGGCTTGTGCGAGCACGTGCATCGACTTGTTGGAACGCAAAATCCCGTGCAGCAAAATCACCGCGCGGCCGGACATCGCCGGCAACTTTTTCTTCTCGCGGATTTGCGTGAGTTTGGCCTGGCACTCTTCGAGCGTGCCCCATTGATGTCGCCAGTCGCGCCCGTCGAGCAATCGGTAATGGCCGGTGAAGACATTCCGTTGAATGCGGTATTCACCAAAGAACTGGAGATCACTCCAGAATTGCCGACCGCCGAGCGTTTGCATCTCGACCTCATGTAACACCAGGGCTTGCACGCTCGGAGGCAACGACTGTGTGGAGATCGGTTGCGCCGAGATGATGCTCATCGGCCACAACATCACCATCAACAGACTCACCGAGCCTCCGCGCACCATGGGGGCTGCCTCAATCGAGTTCGAGTGCCACCGGCGAACCCGAAGGCACTCCATTCACCGACTCACTTCTTGTCGCCGAGCAGTTTTCCCAACAGTTCGGTCAAAATTTCACCACGGGCGTTCAACGTAATCACCTTGCCATCTTTGCCCACCAGAATGGCCGTGGGAATGCTGCTGACGGCGTAATGAACGGCAGTCGGTTGATCGCCCGGTTCCCCTTCGGACTTGGGTTCGGCGAAGAGGTTGGTCCACGGAATTTCATTCTTCGCAATGAAGCCTTCGAGTTTTGCGCGGTCGTCATCGAGACTGATGCCGACAACTTCAAAGCCCTTTTCGTGGTACTTTTCGTAGTTTTCCTTGACGTTGGGCATTTCCTGCACACAGGGACCGCACCAGGTGGCCCAGAAGTCGACCAGGACGACTTTGCCTTTGTAGCGGTCCCACTGGAAATCTTTGCCTTCCAGTGTTTTGCCGGTCACGACCATGGGGTTGCCGGGGAGCTTCATCCGGCGAACTTCGGCCGCCAGCATCTCGGCCATTTGCTTCAACCGCGGCTTGTCCGACTTGGCCAGCGACTTCGCGAGTTGTTCGTAATAGTCGGCCGCGAGCGTTTCTTCTTCGAGCGACTGAAGGATTTCACCCAGTTGTCCCGCTTTGTTGACAGCTTCCGCGGAATACTTGGACAACGGAATCGCGTCGAGGGTTTCCTTGATGAACGCCGCCCGTTCTTTTGCTTCCATTTTGGTGACGCTGAGGAGTCGCAATCGGCCCCACGTTTCGGTGGCCTGCTCGGCGATGTCCGGCCGTTTATCTTTTTGCAGCACCTCGGCGGCTTTCATCGCCTTTTCGAGTGCCCCGTCAATGCCGGCTTCGGTCAGCAGCGACAACGCCTGGAGTTTCATTTCCGCCGCGGCGAGGGCTTCGTCATCGGACGCCGTCGTTTGGGCGAGCACTTTGTCGCCGGCATCAATCAGTGCCCATTGCACGCGAATTGCGAAATCCACGGCCTCTTTGCGGCTCTTGAAATTCATCCGCTTCCGTTGCAATTCGTCCGTCCATTTGAGAATCTCCGCCGGTTTGCCGTCGGGAATCGCGAAGAGATCCGCCGCGGCGTCTTCTTTTTCCGTGGGAGCGGCGGGAGCTTTTACAACGGGTTTCTTAGCCGGTTCGTCTGCCGCGCGGAGGAAACCGATGCTCGACAGGGCCACGATCGACGCCACCGACAACAGCACCCGGAACGACACCAACCGACCGGGCTTCCGGCAGGCGAGATCTGACATGAACAGGCTCCCACGATAAAACCAGCGGCGACAACAACCGTCGCCGAACGATAATAGCCTAGTCCGCCTGAAAAGACTTGGCTAGAGCGTGTTGCGGGACAGTTTGAAGAGTCGGGGCAGGGGCTCCGACCTATGAATGTAAAAATTAACCAACAATTTAGGTCGGGGCCCCCGCCCCGACGCCTCTCTATTCAGCCCGACGCCTTTCCACTCAAACGGACCCGCGACCGAATCCCAGTGATGATTCTGATGCTTCGGAAAACGCTCGAAGTCAGTTCGGCATCGCAATCGACGACGCGATCGGGAGCCGCAATTCCATCGTGGTTCCTTCGCCAAGGGTGCTGGTGGCGGAGAGCGTTCCCTGATGAGCGGCCACGAAGCCCTGGCAGATGGCGAGACCGAGGCCGCTGCTTCCTTCCGACCGCGAACGGGCCGGGTCGACACGGTAAAACCGGTCAAAAATGTGCGGCAAGTGCTCGGGCGCAATGCCGATTCCGGTGTCCCGAATGGTGACGACAGCGATGTCACCGGCCTCACGAACGGAGACTTCAATGCGGCCATCATCGCGGTTATACCGGACGGCATTCGTCAGCAGATTGACAAAAACCTGGGCCAACCGGTGTCGGTCGCCGGTCACGCGGAGAGGCAGAACGTCGCACACAATGGCGATGCGACGTTGGTCGGCCAGCGGTGCGATGAGTTCCACCGCATCAACGATCAGAGAATCGAGCGCGACCGGTTCCAGCACAAGTTCCGTCGCCCCGGCATCCAGCCGGGCCAACACCAGCAGGCTTTCGATCAACGCTTTCATCCGCTGCGACGCCCGCATGCAGGTTCCGAGAGCCTCGCGATAATCCTGCTCCGATCTCTGTCGTGCGAGAGACAATTCGATCTGCGCCAGAATGACGGCCACCGGCGTGCGCAGTTCGTGCGAAGCATCGGCCGTGAAACGCACCTGCCGCTCGAAGGCCGCCTGCAAACGATCAAATGTGCGATTCAACACCTCGGCCAGTTGACCGAGTTCGCTATCGGTTTCGGAGACGTCAATCCGTTGCGAGAGATTCTGCTCGGAGATCGATTCCGCGGCCGTTGTCATGGAGGCCAGCGGACGCATGGCTCGCCCGGTGAACCACCAACCGCCGACCAATCCCACGCCGAGGACACTGATCGCCGAGAGAAACAGCATGCCGCCGAAGCGATGCAGCAGCAGGATGTCGTGCTGCAACGATCGTCCCACGAGAATGTTGGTTTCGAACCGCCCGGCGTAGATCACTTCGCGAAAATGGGCTCGTTGCCGAACCAGGCGCGCGGGCAGATCGTTCTCACCGACATGCAGTCCGGGGAACGGTAACTCGGGGGCGGACGCCGATTTTTCCAGCATCTTCCCGTCCCGATTCCAGATCACAAAGTGCATCCGCCCGTCTGCGGGTCCTTCAAAGAGATGGGCGAACTCTTCCGGCAAACCGAGCCCGGGCGGATCGGGGCGGTTGCCGCCGTCGCGGAATCGATGCAGCAGGTCCTCGACCCACCGCGAGATTTCCCAGGGGGGGCTCTCGCCGGGACGACCCGGTGGACGATTGGGGTCGGACGGTCGCGGATTGGGTCCGCGCGGCTCTTCGGGGCGGGGTTGACCCGGCGGTCCCGGTCGATCGCGCGGCGGACCCCGATCCCCATCGCGCGGACGAGCGGGTCGCCCGTTGCCATCCGGCCCACCGCCGTTGTTGCGCGGTGACGGTCCTTCCCCCGGCGGGCCAAACCGCGGCGCTCCATCAAACGGCGGGCGACCAAACGGAGGCGGCGGCATCAATCGGCGCACACGGGACGCCAGCACTTCAGCGGTTCGATCGAGTTCCGCATCAATCTGCTGCAACCGCGTCTGCCATTGCAGAACATAGACGGCCACACCGAAGACCGTGAGCACCGCCCACAGCACCAGTGCGTGCCAGACCTGTAATCGCCAGCGTAACGAACGAATCATGCAGCGGGATCAATCCAAGGAGACTCGGAGAGGAATCGGTCATTCTTCGATGATGTAGCCTTGTCCGCGACGCGTGGTGATCAAGTCATGCCCCAGTTTACGGCGAATGTTGGAAACGTACACATCGACCAGATTGGAAAGACTGTCGTCGTTTTCGTCGAAGAGATGGTCGTAAATCATCGTCCGGGTGACCAGCGTCCCGCGATGGAGCGCCAGAATTTCGAGCAGGCTGTATTCCTTCGCCGTGAGGGCTACGGCCCGGCCGCCATTGGTCACCTGCTTCGACGCGGTATCGATGCGGATCTCACCGATATCCAACACCGGCCGCGGTTGTCCTTTGGAGCGTCGAATCAAAGCCCTTAGCCGCGCGGACAGTTCCGCCAGTTCGAACGGCTTGACCAGATAATCGTCGGCCCCGAGATCCAGCCCGCGGACCCGATCCGGGACGGCGTCGCGGGCGGTCAACATCAACACGGGGGTCGGCTTGGTCTTCCGCAAGGTCTCGAGCAACGACCACCCATCCCGTTTCGGCAACATCACATCGAGAACAATCGCGTCGTAGTCCCACGTCTGCGATTTATACAGACCGTCTTCGCCATCGTCGGCGGTATCCACCGCATAGTCTTCTTCCCGCAAAGCCATCGCTACGACGCGTTGCAGATCGGGTTCATCTTCGACAACTAAAACTCGCATGAGGATCGTGATCCGTTGTTCGTTGTACCTGACATCGCTTGCGGTTTCGCGCCTCGTTGTGAGTGTCTCGGAGTCATCGGATCACACGCTGTGGTCTCTGCACGGGGCGCGAAACCGCAAGCGTAGATCGAAAACGTCTTACCACAACGAACCACTGACAAACCCTAACACCCCGGCCGCGCAGAAGTGGCGACCGGGGTGCAGGAAATTGGTGAACGGCCACCGTTCTTTACGCCGACGGCAGCACCGAGATGGCGTCTGCCGGGGCGAAATCGACTTCGGCTTGCTTCGGAGGTTCCGCTGGTTTTTCCGGTGCATCGCCGGGTTTCGTTTCCGGGGCCTTGGGGGCATCCGGACCGGGGCGACCGGGACGCATGGTTTTGGCGTGCGCTTCCAATTCCGCCGCGCTCACACTGCCGTCACCGTCCGTATCGGCTTTCGACAAATGCTCCCACATCGGCGCGGGGACTTCGTCTTTCGAGAGCTTGCCGTCTTTATTTTTATCGAGGTGCTCCATCATCGCCGTGGGTGACGGAGGACCGCCGCGCCCGGGACCACCGCCAAAGCCGGGTCCGCCAAAACCGCCCCGTCCCGGTCCACCGAAACCGGGGCCGCCGGGACCAAAGCCAGGGCCACCGCGACCTGGGCCACGGGCATCGGGACCGCCGGGGCCAGGTTGACCCGGACGCGGACCGGGATTGCCGGGTGCCGCTTCCGGACGGCCTGGTTGTCCCGGATGATGATCGCCGTGCTGCGGTCCGGCTTGCGGTCCGTGCCCCGGCATCGGGTGCGTTTTTTTCATGTGTGCCTGAAGTTCGTCCATCGTCACCGAGTCATCATGATTGGCATCGACTTCGGCAAAATGTTTCAACACTTCTTCCTTGCTGATCTTGCCGTC
Source organism: Planctomycetaceae bacterium (assembly GCA_021732785.1). Lineage (GTDB taxonomy): Bacteria > Planctomycetota > Planctomycetia > Planctomycetales > Planctomycetaceae > DSVQ01. The sequence continues at coordinate 26,142 of JAKFUG010000063.1, read as the reverse complement.
GTGATCGGCATCGAGCATCGCCATCGGATTGGGACCATCGGCCGGCGGTCCGAATGCGTGCGGTCCCATGCCGGGGTGTCCGCCGGGACCGAAGGGCATGTGGCCCATCATGTGACCGCCCGCGAAGGGGGGCCGACCGAAGGAACCGCGCTGTCCGCCCGGTCCCATTCCACCGCGGAATTGCTGACGGTGTGCCGCGGCAAATCGTGGGGGACCGAAAGATGGACCGCCAAATCGGTGAGCCATCCGTTCGCGAACGAATGGCGGCGGCCCCCGGTGACCCCATTGATCATCGCGTCCCATCCCGCCGCGGAAGTTCTGACCGGGCCCACCATGAGGACCATCGCCATGCGGACCACGGTCGGCGTGTTGCGGACCATGATCGGGACCGAATCCCGGATGGCGCGGTCCCTGGTTGCGATCGTGTCCAAAGTGTGGCGGAGGGGGAGGACCACGATGGTCACCCCGACGATCGTTACCCCGATGGTCAGCAAAACGATGATCGTCATGACGCGGACCACGGTCATCGCGAGCGTGTGCAAAATGATCGCCTCGCGGCGGACCGAAGTCGCCATGCGGGCCACGCGGACCACCCGGAGGCGGGCCGCCGGGACCACGGTCACCACGCCCGCCCATTTCCGGACGCGGGCCGCGAGGACCATTCGGCGGCGGACCGCCAGGGCCACGGTCGTCATGACGTCCCATTTCGGGTCGCGGACCGCGCGGGGGAGGACCGCCCGGACCACGGTCATCACGGCGTCCCCGATCCGAACGATAATCCGGACCGGGACCGCGATCAAAATCGGAACCACGACCGGGACCACGCTGTGCGTAGTATTCGTCGCGGTCATCCCAACGGTCGTCGCCCCCGTCGGCTTGCGCGTATTCGTCGTCCTGTTCCCATCGTCCCTGCGGGCGATCGCGTTCCCCGCCGCGCTGCCAGTCGCGTGGTGCGGCGGCCGCCGTGGCGATCACGCCGAGGAGGCCGATCGCTGCTGTCCATTTCCAACCCATGATTCCATCTCCAGTGTGCCCATCGACTGCGTGGTCCGTCGAACGCCGAACAGAAGCGACACGCGTGGGGGGACTCTAAGGTTGAACACCTGAAGTCCGGGTGAATCCGCGAAATGTTTCCTGAATTCCGTTGAAGGTTGGAAGAAAGAGAGCGGGCCGTTTTCCATTAGTCATTAGAGGATAAGAGATTACAAAGCGGATTGGTTCTCCGCTTGCGGTTTCGCGCCTCGCGCGGAGACCATCAAGTGTGATCGATGCCACTCCGACAACCTCCACGCGGGGCGCGAAACCGCAAGCGGACGAATTGAGCGAACCTTCGCAACTGACAACTGACCACGGACACCCCCCAATTCCCTCCCAAGCTGATCTAGCCACCAGTAACATCGATTGCTACAACCCGCGGTCCGTTCGCCGGAGGGAAAGCGGGCTGAAGATTTATCCGCCGCCATGCCGAACTCTATGCCTGATCGACCGATTGTGCCGCGCATACCGATGGTGCAATCTGGCGAGACCAGGCAGTTTGGGCTAACCACCGGTCAGCGTCAGGGAAGGCGTACCATGCAGCGGCGTCAGTTTCTTGCAAGCGTCGGCGGACTCGCCAGTGGGCTGCTTCTTTCCGGGTGCCGGGGTCGTCAAACGGCCCATGTCCTGAAAGACAAAGACGAAGACATGGTCGGCAGCCACTCTGCCGGGGCCGAAACCTGGGAACCGCTCATCGCCGAGACGGTCGGCAAACTGCTCGGACGGCAATCGGTCGTCCTGCAAACCGCCGCGATGGAAGGCCTGCCCGCGGGCAAAAAGAAGATCTGCTTCCTCGGCGTCGAGAACAAAAGCGCCGAAGAACTGGGCGACTTCAAAGAGCAGATTTATCAGAAGATCGACACGTGCATCACCGAATCCGACGTCTTTGTGCCGATCACGCGGCGGTGGGTCGAATCGGGTCTGAAACAATGCGGCTTGCGGCCCGATGACCTGATGGTCCCGAACAATCAGCGGACCTTCGCCGCGATCATGGAAAAACTCGAACAGCCATTCGAGTATCTGCTCTACGCCACGGTGACCTCGGGCACAACGCGCAGCAACAACAAAGATTACCAGCGCGACTATCTGCTCACGCTGGAACTGGTCAACATCCAGACGGGGACCTCCGAGAAAGAATCGGAGGAGCTCCGCAAGGGCTATCACAAGTCGCGCCTCGGGAAACTCAAGCACTACGGTGTGTGATGTCTTCCACGAGCCCGAAGCGCCAGCGCCGGGTTCCATGCGGAGTTGAACCCGGCGCTGGCGCTTCGGGCTCGTTGTGCATGCCCTCAGCGGGATTTCCATGTGCGATTTCTTCCACCTGCGGCGCACTGACGGCTCACGTTTCCTCGTGATGATCGCGGTATGGCTCGGCATTACCGCGGGGTGCGCGACGCACTACGATCGCATTCAGCCCGTGCGACAGGATTACTTCGCTGGCCGGTTGGAAAACGCCCGCACGGCGCTCACCGAACAGACGAAAAAACGCCGCGGTGAAAAGGATGTGCTGAAGCTCGATCTCGCCATGGTCGAGCTGGCGTCCGGTCGCCCTCAACAAGCCGAGCGATTGTTGCGTGAAGTCCGCGACCATTTCGACGACTTCGAACAGAAAAGCGTCGCGGAATCGGCCGCATCCATGGTGACCGATGACCGGCAGGTGGCCTACGCCGGGGAAGACTACGAAAAGGTTCTGATCCGGGCGATGCTCGCCCTCTCGAATCTGATGACCGACGGCGTGGACGCCTCGGCGTATGCACTGCAAGTGACCGAGAAACAGGGCCAAATCGCCGAGAAACTGGCGGATAAGGACATCGATGTTCAACTCCGTTCGGAAGCGTACAAACAGGTTGCGCTCGGCCCTTACATTCGCGCGATGATTGCGGAAGAATCGCCGCTGACACTCGACGATGCCATCCGGGCGCGGGTGCAGGTCGCCAGCTTTGCCCCGGATTTCCCCGCCGCGAAATCCGATCTCCAACGGGCTCAACACGAAGTCCCCATCCCGCCCGGACATGGCGTGCTGTACGTCTTCGCGCTGGTGGGACGGGGACCTATCAAGGAACAAGTCAACGCCGAGGCGACGCAAGCCTCGTTGCTGATCGCGGATCGCATCGTCTCGGCCGTGTCACCCCGCGGCTTGCCGCCGACGCTGGCCCCCGTGCCGATTCCCAAGGTGATCACGCCATCGAGTCCCACGGAAACGATCAAGGTGGAAGTGGAAGGTCGCCCCCTGGGCAAAACGGCGACGCTGGTGGATGTCAGCCTGATGGCCAGCATGCAGCAGGAAGCCCGGTACCCGGAAATCCTCGGCCGCGCCGTCGCCCGCCGCGTCTTAAAGAAAGGCGCGATTTACGCCGTGAAAGAAGTCACCGATTCCGATCCGAACTCGCTGCCGAGTCTCGCTCTCAACGTCGTCGGCATCGCATGGGAAGCGTCTGAACAAGCCGACCTGCGCTGCTGGGGGCTGTTGCCGGGCCGCATTCAGGTGCTGCGGGTGACGCTCCCCGCGGGGGATCACCAAGTGGTGCTACAACCGGCTTCACGAACCGGTGGCGACATCGGTCTCGCCGCCCCGACCCGCGTGGAAATTCAAGCCGGGCGTAACACGTATCTGCTGGGCAATTTCCCCGAAGATCATCTGGTCGGCGAACTTCTGACCAACATCAGCGCGGGCGCTCCCGTCGTCGTGGAATAGAATCACGAGTCGGTGCAGAGCGGCGAAGCGGCCATCATCGAGGAGACTGCGCGATAAGTTGGCTTCTCTTTTTGGATGAAAGCGGGCACGATCACAAACAGATGCCCTACGAAGTTCGCGGCGGGATCGCTTTGCAGGATTCGCAACTCTGGCCGTTCGTGCAAGCGATGCAACGGCTCGAACTGGATTGCTTCGGTGCCCAGGTTCATCAATATAAACTGGAGATCAAGGGAAGCACACTCCTCGATAGAAAGCGGTTCAAATTTGCCAGGCAGGCTGAGCCGTTGGAACCCGATGCCAGACGCAAGTATTGTCGGGGATTCCTGACCAAAGGCCTGGAACACAAGCCGCCGATTCGTGAAGAATTCACGGCATACGGGCAGGCGTGTTTGGAGATGGCCCGCGGAACTTTCCAACTGCTGCGGGATCATCGAGCGGTGCTGTTCGCTTCGGTGATTCCCTGCCGTGCGCAGAAGCCACAACAGGCCCACATCCACGAACTGCTCCGCAAGGATCACGTATTCCTGCTGGAACGGTTTTTCTACTTTCTGGAAACGGAACGCCAGCACGGCTTGCTGGTGATGGACGAAGTCGAAAAATCTGCCGACCGGAAGTTCGTTCGACAATTGGAAGCGTACTTCATGAAGACCGCAACGGGGCGGTACCGGACGGCATGGATCGTCCCGACACCGTTCTTTGTTTCGTCCGACATGACGTACCCGGTTCAAGCCGCCGATCTCTGTATTTACTGCTTAAACTGGGGCTTTCGTCTTCCAAGTCAGGGCATGGATGCGCCGAAACGAGACGAGATTGGAGACGAGTTCGGCCCTTGGCTGAATCAACTTCAATTTGCAGGACAAGGAGAAAAGAATGGGAGCGTCTTTCGATGCTGGGGAATCGTCTATGTTCCGAATCCCTACGCTCCCGGCCGCATGTAAATACGACCATAAATAAAAAAAGAGGCAATGCTTTTGGAACCACCCACAAGGAGCCGTTCCGCAGCCGAGCCTCCAGTCAGAGTATCGGTCACATCATGCGAGAAGTCAATCAATTGTTCCTGTTGTCACATCACGAGAGAATTCTTCGGCGATGTTCCCGATTGGCGTTGCGAACCGAACCGCGGTAAACTTCAGGATTCCCGTCGAGTGCGATGGCATCGGCGGTCCTGGATGTTTGGACGCTGAAATGACTGAAGGTACGGGCGGCAACGCCGTGGTGACCCCCAAGCGGGTCGATTTGAAGGTGGTGGATCCGAAGCAGGAAGAGTTGATTCTCGTCCTCGACTTCGGCGGGCAAACCGCGCAGCTCATCGCCCGCCGCGTCCGTGACCGCAACGTTCTGGCTCAGTTGGTGCGGCACGATCTGTCGGCCGAACGGATTCGAGAGCTCGCCCCGAAAGGCCTGATTCTCTCCGGCGGCCCGGCGAGCGTGTACGGCGAACACTCGCCACAAATCGATCCGAAGATTCTCGATCTCGGCATCCCGGTGCTCGGCATCTGTTATGGGATGCAGTTGGCGTGTCAGGCCCAGGGAGGCGCGGTGCGCCCCGGTCATGCGCGCGAGTTTGGTCGCAAAGAACTGCGGGTGATCCAGCAAAATCTGTTGTTCGACGGCGTTCCCGAGACGTCCACGGTCTGGATGAGCCACGGCGATCAGGTCGAGAACATTTCCGCGGATTATGTTGAACTGGCCGGGACCGATACCTGTCGGTTCGCCGCCGTGAAACACAAGACGCAAACGATCTACGGTCTGCAATTTCATCCCGAAGTGACTCACACGGCGTTCGGCACACAACTGCTCGAAAACTTCGTGAAGAACGTTTGCGGTTGCCGTGGAACGTGGCAGATTTCGTCGCTGATCGAGAAAGAAGTCACCGCCCTGCGGACCCGCGTGGGCAACTCCCGCGTGATCTGCGGTCTGTCCGGCGGTGTCGATTCCTCGGTCACCGCGGCGATTTTGTACAAGGCGATCGGCTCGCAGTTGTCGTGCATCTTTGTCGACAATGGCATGTTGCGAAAAGGCGAACTCGAAAAGGTGCGCTCGCGGTTCCTCAATCACTTCCGCACCGATTTGCATGTCGTCGATGCCAGCGAACGATTCCTGAGTGAACTCAAAGGCGTTTCCGATCCGCAGCAGAAGCGGAAGATCATCGGCCGGGTCTTCATTGAAGTCTTCCGCAAGGAAGCCGAATCGATTCAGGATGCCCGGTTCCTGGCACAAGGAACGTTGTACCCGGATGTGATCGAATCCGGCGGCAGCGCCGATGGCCCCGCGGCGACGATCAAATCGCATCACAATGTCGGCGGTCTGCCCGCGGAACTCGGCTTCGAGTTGATCGAACCGTTGCGGGACCTCTTCAAAGACGAAGTCCGCCGCATGGGTTTGGAACTCGGTCTCACCGAAGAACTGATCTGGCGGCATCCATTCCCCGGCCCCGGTCTCGCCGTGCGGTGTCTGGGGGCGATCTCACCCGAACGGTTGACCGCCCTGCGCGAAGCCGATGCGATTGTGCTCGAAGAACTGCGCAAGGCCGGGTTGTATCGCGAGATTCAACAGGCGTTCGCGGTCCTGTTGCCGGTGCAGTCCGTCGGCGTGATGGGCGACGGCCGCACCTATGAAGACGCCATCGCCGTTCGGGCCGTGACCACTGACGATTTCATGACCGCGGACTGGTATCCGATGCCGTATCCCGTGCTGCAGAAGATGTCGACGCGGATCATCAACGAAGTCCGCGGCGTGAACCGCGTGGTGTACGACATCAGCTCAAAACCGCCCAGCACCATCGAGTGGGAATGATTCCCCGGAAGCCCAGGGATTCCGATCCCTGGGTCTCTTCCGGACTGTAGACACGGTGTGTTTTGTGCGCGAGGCGCGAAACCGCACAGCGGCGTGGGAGTGTGTTACGAAGCGGTTGACGGCGGGATCGTTGCCCCATGGGGATCGCGGACGGGTTGTTCGAGCTCTTCCGCCAGCGCTTCCTGAATCTTCGGCCCCACGAAGTGCTCGGCGGCTTCGGCGAGCGTGTGCAGCCGCCGGTCCGGAATGACGAAATGTTTCGCGAGGTACGATTCCCACAAGCGGTGTGACCGCACGAGATCGCGTGCGGCCTTGCGACCCTCCGGTGTGAGGATCACGCCCTGCCCGCCGGCGACGATCCAGCCGCGTTGAGTGAGTCGTGACAGCGCCCGCCATAACCGCCACGGGGCCACCGAAAGCGTTGCCGCGAGACTGGCGTTGTCGGCCCCGGGGACTGCGGCCGGTCGCAATTCTTCGAGACGATAGAGCACGCCGAGAATGTCTTCAGAGAGAATCCGTCGCCGCAAACGGGCTTGGTCGAGTCTTTGCCGCAGCAGTCCGTAGCGGGGTGACAAGAACCACGTTGTGAGGAACAATCCCCCGGCAACCACGGCCATCATCCCGGCCGTACTCACCGATGACGCTTCCGCCGCTCCGGCCCAACGGTGCAGCATCACGGGAAGCGCGAGCGCCGCAAGATGCCCCCCGAACGCGGTCACCACAGCGACAATGAGTGCTCCAATGAGGACGCCGCCGAGACGGTCACTCAACAGCAGCGCGGTCGCCGGCGGAGCCACCAGCATCGCAATCACCAGAATGCTGCCGACGCTTTCGAACGCCGCGACGACGGTCGCGCCGGTCATCGCCAGCAACATCAGATGGACACGATCCGCGGGAATTCCCAGCGAGCGGGCGAGATCGCGATCAAACGTGCAGAGCTTGATCTCTTTGTAGAACAGCAACAACAACGTCGCATTCACAGCGAGCATTGCTCCGTTGATCACGACGGCGCGGGGAATGCCCGACTGGCCGAACGGGTCCGCGATCACCATTTCGAGGTTGCCGTAGAGGACGCAACCGGGGTCGATGTGCGCCTGATCGGCCCACGTGCGGATCAACAACAGCCCCAAAGCAAACAGCGACGTGAAAACCACACCGAGCGCCGCACTCGGTTCCATGCGTCCCCAGCGCTGTAACAATTCTGCGAGCAAACCGCACAACACGCCGCTGATGGCCGCGCCAACGAACAATGCCGGGTGTCGCCACGCCGTCATCCCCGCGGGAGTGAGCCAACCCGCTTGCGTCGCGGCATTCAGCACGAGAAACGCCAGCACCATCCCCGGCAGCGTCGCATGACTCAGCGCGTCCCCCATCAGGCTTTCACGACGGAGTAGCAGAAACGTGCCCGGCAGCGCACACGCCATCGCCGCCAGCGCCGCGGTGATGACAATCCACGTGTCGATCGCACTCCAGTCGGACCAGAAGACGTTCATGACACGGCCTCCGGGCGAGGCGTCCGCGCGACCGTTTCCGTCGCGGCATGCGGGTTCGCGGGGACTGAAAACCGGGGCGATTGGGCTTCGAGCATGGCCTCCAACTGCTCGAGAATCTCCGGCCGTAGCGAGTGTTCAAAGGCATCCGCGGTCCGGTCCGCACCGAGCAACGGCACGTCGGCGTAATGAATCAGATAGAGTTCGCACAGGCGGTGGTAACGAACGGCTTGAATCGCCGCGCGGCGGCCATCGGCCGTCAACCGCCAGTTTCCTTGCGAATCGCGCCGCAGCAAATCGGCCAATTCCGCGCGATGCAGCAACGGCCGCAAGCGTTTTGGTGACCAGCGGTGCGTTTCGAGCAGCGCGGCTTGCGTCAGTGGCTTTTCCGTCAGTTCTTCTATCGATCCGAGTTGCGGTTCGAGGATTTCATAACACGCCCGCAACAGATCATCGATCGCAATTTGTCGCTGGGCGGCGGACATCGCGCGATATCGCCACCACAAACCGCGTTGCGAACCGAACAGAAAACTCAGCGCGAACAAAAATGTCCCGCTGAGCACGATGACGGCTCCCGCGGCGAACTTCGGGACGAGCGCGCTCAGCAACACGCCGAGGGCCGCCGCCGCCCCGCCAAAGCCGCCCGAGAACCAGACCAGCGGGTCAAACCGATCGGTCCAGAACCGGGCCGCGGTGGGCGGGAGGACCATCAACGCGACGACCAGCAGCAAGCCGACGCTTTGCATGCCGACCACGGTGATCACGATGACGAGAGCGGTCAGCAACAGATCGAGTCCCGTCACCGGCCAACCCCCGGCGTGGGCGTATTCCGCATCGAAACAAAGCAGACAGAACTCTTTTCGCAAGAGTGCCACCACGCTGACCGCAATCACGGCCGCGATGGCGATGCCGGTAATATCACTCGCCAGCAGTGCCGCCGCTTTCCCGAAGATGAACTCATTTAACCCCGCCGCGTGTCCCGTCGGCAGCGATTGAATCCACGTCAACAGCACGACACCCATGCCGAAGAACAGGCTGAGCGTGATCGCCAGTGCGGCGTCCTCCTTGATGCGTCGGATGTGCCGCATCCCCTGCGCGAACAATAATCCACATGACGCACTGACCGTCGCGCCGAGTAACAATCCCGGCAACCATCGGCCGGAATCGGGACGGATGGCTTCCATGATGAGATACGCTGCCCCGATGCCGGGGAGTGCGGCGTGACTGGCGACATCCGCGACGAGCGCGCGCTTGCGGAGCAGCATCAATGCCCCGACGACACCACTGGCGACACCGAGAATCATCGTGCCGCAGAGGACGATCCGCGTATTGTAATCCCGCAGCAACAGAACGCGGGCCCATTCCGTCTCGGCGAGCGTGAGTGATTCGAGGAACAAGAACGGATCCATTCGCTTTCCGAAAACCAGCGCTGCATGTCTATCCGCTCATCACGCGGAGCGTGATGGCTACAATGTGGCCATCACGCTCCGCGTGATAAACGGAACGGGCAAACCCCGTTCATCTCGTTCATCTCAAGGTTTGTGCATCATTGCGGCCGTCCTGCGAGAACCATTTGATGGCCCACCTGGTCGAGCAGCGCCAGCTTTCCGCCATACGTCCGCTTGAGATTCTCCGCGTTGAACACGGTCGCCACCGGTCCCGCGGCAATGACCCGCATGTTGAGCAGCAGCACGTCGTCGAAGTATTCGTTGACCGTTTGCAGATCGTGATGCACGACCAGTGCGGTCTTCCCTTCGCCCCGCAGTCCTTGTAACAACCCCACGATCGTCCGTTCGGTCGCAGCATCCACCCCGGCGAATGGTTCGTCCATCAGATACAAATCGGCCTGTTGCACCAGCGCGCGAGCCAGGAAGACACGCTGCTGTTGTCCGCCGGAAAGCTGGCTGATCTGGCGTTTCGCAAAGTCCGCGAGTCCCACCCGCTCCAGCGCTTCGAGGGATTCCCGTTTCGCCGCACGGGTGACGGGGCGGAACCAGCCGAGGCGGCCGTACAACCCCATCGTCACCACATCATGCGCGGTGACGGGAAAGTCCCAGTCGACGGTGGTCCGCTGCGGCACATACGCCACGCGCTGTCGCGACTGCTGATACGTCTGGCTGAAGAATTGCACTTCACCCGTCGCGCGGGGAATGAGATCGAGCAGTGCTTTGATCAGCGTGCTCTTCCCAGCCCCGTTAGGACCAACAATCGCCACCAGCCGCGCCGCGGGAGCTTCGTAATCGATGTTCCACAACACCGGTTGCCGTTGATACGCCACCGTCAGGTCATGCACACTCAGCGGCGAAGACGGATCGGACATGGAGTTCAATCTGTTAGCAGATTAGCCGCAAAAAATAGTGAAGAGATTTTGCCACAAGAGGCACAGAAAACACAAAAGGGGAAAGGCCATCCCTCCGGTCCCCTCGCCCCTGTACTCGGGGGAGAGGGCCAGGGTGAGGGGGCTGAGTGAAGCACACGGCCCCCTCATCCGGCCTATCGGCCACCTTCTCCCCCGCGGACGGGGGAGAAGGGACCGCATCCACGCTGGCCTTGGCTTATGTGAAACCCTTTTGTGACTTTTGTGCCTCTTGTGGCGAAAGAATTCTCCCGTCTGCTCTTTTGTGGCTGGTCGTGGCGATCACGTCTAATCTTTGAATGGGGCGAGTTTGTCGCGAAAGCCGCGCTCCGGGGGGCTGCCGCCGAGGGCGTGGGCGATGCGGGTGGCGTTGGCGTCGAGCATGCCGATGTAGGTGCCTTCGTATGTCCCCGCGGCTCCCATCGCATCGGAGTACAATTCGCCCCCAATTTTCACCGTTACGCCGCGCGATTGGCAACCTTCAATCACGGCTTGGATGTTCTTCGAGTTCACGCTCGATTCGACAAAAATCGCGGGGAGTTTTTTCTCGACGAGGAAATCGACGAGCGCGTTGACGTCCTGAATGCCGGCTTCCGATTCCGTCGTCACGCCTTGCACCGAACGAACTTCGATTCCATAGATTTCACCGAAATAGCCGAACGCATCGTGGGCTGTGACCAGCACGCGGTTCGCTTCAGGAATCGATTGCACGACCCGATGCACGTAGTCGTTCAGTTCTTTCAACTCGGCCTGGGAGGCGATAGCGCGTTGCCGGTATTCGGCAGCGTGTTCGGGATCGAGCGTCCCCAGATTCGTGGCCACCCACGGGAGACATTCGCTCCAGAGTTGCACGTTCATCCATACGTGCGGATCCCACTGCCCGGCAAAATCGGGGGGCGAGCGCAATCGCTGTCGACCAAGCTTTTCGGTCACCGCATAGACGGGCCGGCCCGATCCGGCCAACTGCTCCAGCGCTTCTTCCATGCGGTGTTCCAGCATCAGGCCGGAATAGAAGACGATATCCGCTTCGTACAGTTTTTTGACATCGTTCCGCGTCGGCTTGAAGAGGTGCGGGTCAATGCCCGGTCCCATCAACGGGATGACTTCCGCGTGGTCACCGGCCACGGCCCGCACGAGATCGGTCACCATTCCGGTGGTGGTCACAATCTGCAGCTTCTTACCGGATGCCCGACGCTGGGCGACGGTTGCCGAGGACGGGCTGTCACAACCGATCAAAGCCACTAAGGCGAACAGCCCACTCAGGAATCGCCAACCGTTCCAGAGCATCAAGTCATTTCCTGTCAATGAGAACGAGTCGATGAAAGATCGGTTTTGATCAATCAAAATATACGTCGACGCGGAACCATTGGCAAGTCCAGGTGCGTTCTGATTCTCGGAAATGCGCTCGCACCCGGTTCTTGAAGAAACCGGACGGGAGCGTTCCGTCACGTTCAGGTATTCGGGTCGTGTGCCACTGGCTCCGCCAGTGTCTTTTTTCGATGGAACGCACACCGTTCAATGCACTGGCAGAGCCAGTGGCACATGCAAATCGAGCCGTGACAATCCACGAGCGGGTTCCGGCTGAAGGGCAGATCGGCGATTATTACGCCGCGCGGAGGGCCGTCGCCTGCAGTTCCAGCTTCGCCTGAATGAGACACCCGCGGGCAATGGTATACATCGCGTCCGGAGCTACGCGGAGCGCTCGCACGGGAATCGGCCAGGCCGCCCGCTGCCACGCCATTTGCAAATGTTGCTCGAAATCGGCCCGCTGCGCCAGTCCGCCGCTGCACACGATGGACACCGGACGGCTGACCACGCGGAAACCGTCATGCAGGCTGATGCGCATGCCGGCTTCAATGAGCAGTTCGACCAGAAAGTCGGTGATGATTTGGTCATTCTCGGCCGTGTCGTGGTCCGCGATGTCGGAGGCACCCCACGGAATGCTGCAGCGGGCTTGTTCGGCACCGCAATGGACGAGCGCGAACTCGCATTGACTGGCTCCGAGACTGATGCCGATCCCGGAAAATCCCGCGTCCCCCAATTCGGCGAGCACGGCGGCCATGCCCTGCCCGATGATCACGGGTTCGTAACCGCGCTGTTTTACCAGTTGCGTGAAATAGTCGCGCTCGATCCCGGAATCGTCGGAAAAGAGTTCGCCCGGAATGGTCATGGCGCATGTTTCGCGGGGAAATGTCGCCGGCGGTAACACCGCATCGATCAGAAACGCAAGCAATTCCCGCGCGAGACCGTCATCGGCCGGGAGCTTGCCATCGGGCAGGAGTGCGCGAACGGCCACCGGCGCGTGATCGGACCAGGCAATCGCCGCGTCACCGATGAGGACCAACTCGCGATCGAGTTCCAGGAACGGCAGATCGTCGCGTTCAATCATGCGACGGTTCGTCGCCGTATCCGCAATCATCGCGAAAGCGCAGGGGCAGTTTCGTCCCACCAGCCGCTGACCGTGGCGACGAAGGGAGCGAAACTGCGTCGAACCCAAATCGAGTCCAATACTCACGACAGTTTCCCCCGTAGCAATTGATGGAGGGCCCGTTCGATCGCTTTCCCGCCGGTCATTTCGGGGATCGCGGATTCCATGGCGGGGCCGTCCGCAGCAGCGATCGCGGTCGAAAAATGAGGGGCCGGCACTTTCATCGTCGCGGCATCATCGAGTGATCGCTGCGGCGTTGCGGCGGTCGTCGGCCGTTCGTGCGGCGCTCCCGGAAGTTCCGCCGCGTCATCGATCCGATAGAACGGCGTCGATGACAGCGGTGCCCGGCGAAGCTTCAAACCGTGAGGCAGGACCACGCTTTCGGTTTCAATCGGGCCGCGCATCGCCAATAGTTCAGCGAGGTCGTGTGGCTCTGTTTGTTGTGCCGAAGCCACTTCGGCGCGTTGCGTTTCCGCAATCGGTTTCGGCTGGATTCGAGGTCGTTTTGCCGACAGCGTGGGTTCCGGCAGATCGAACCGGCGATGTTTTTGAAGCATTTGCGGCGCGGGCATCGCCGATCGTTTCCGGATCGATTCCGGGACGACATCATCATCCATCATCGTGGTGCGAATGCTCGGGGAATCCTTGCCGATCACGTTTCGAGAGAGAACGGCCAGCCCGACCAGCGAGGCGACGGTTCCCCCGATCCCGAGCATCTGCCAGAAACTGAAGCCCGCCGGAGCGGCCGCCTCGATCGCCGGTTCGTCTTCCGTCCCGAGGTCCAAATCATCCACGCTGGAAACGATCTCGGAATCGGCATTCAACAGCGGGACGGTCGATTTCTTCGGCTTTTCCACGGGTTTCGCCGGTACGGGTTGGAGTCGCGATCCCGGTGCCGGCAAACTGGCCGTGTTCGCTTGCGGACGTTGACTCCCATTCGAGAAAGGCAACATGGTCGCTTCGACCTCGCCGTTGTTGCGCGCTGCGTTGGTGACCGGCAGCCGATTGTCCGGAATGGATGGAGGCAATTGCGACAGCGCGGGCTGCGGAACTCCGATCGGGGCGGGAGTCGCCGCCTGTGTCATCGACGGCTCCGCGACCCGTGTCATCGGAATCGCTTCGGGAAACGAGGGCAGGTTGCCGGCGACCAGCAGTTTGGGATCCAAAATCAGAACGGTCCCATTCGCCAATGGTGCGGAGGCCGACGTTGGCGGTCGCTGCCGCGAGGGGACAATCAACTGCACGGAGCGTGCGAGTTCCGACGATTGCCCCAAGGCGAGCATCACGGTGCCGATTTGCGCATTATCGGCCCGCATGGGAACAACCACGGGGCGATCCATGACCCCGATCAAACCAATGGAAACCGCCTGAGCCCCAGCGGCTTGCGGATAGAGATTTTCCACAAGGACGATGTCGCCGGGGAGCAAGGGATCACGTCCTGCGGGATTGAAGTACCGGCCTTGCGCGATCCGGTTCTGTCGGACCAGGCGGATCGCCGGGCTGCCGTTGGCGGACATTCCTCCCGCCTGTTGAATTAATTCCTGCAGTGTGACTTCCGGTCCCTCGGCGGAATAGACGCCGGGCTTGGCAACCTCACCTAAGATACCGTAGTGGCCCGTTGCACTCGCCGCGGGGGGAATATAGCTTCCGAATTTCGGTCGCGGAACGGGTCCTTGGGCGAAGACGTGACCGGTGACCGCCGCCAGCCAGACGAGGGCGCAACCGAGCGGCAGTCTCGTCTGTCGGTTCATGCTCTCGGCTCCCCAGAAATGCGGGCGTAACGGGATCTACAGACAAAGTCGCATAATCGCTACTATCGACAGATTCCCCCACGGCGGTTCAGCAAATGGCCGCCGGGTTGCCTGCCGCGCGATCATCCCCGCGCGTAACACCTTTGACGAGAGCGACTAACGCAATCTGTGAAAGACGTCATCCCCCCGGGAGCAGGAAGCCATGCAGACCGGCAAAACTTTCCGGTTCGAGTCGCCAAGACAGCCGGAACCCAACCGGATATCATCATGACTGTTGGTGGACTCCCTCGTTTAGACTTCAGCCGCTTCCCCGTGTGCAAGACTCCGATATGACCAGTCTCACGGTGGAAAACTATTTGAAAACGGCATGGCAGATCGCCGCCCGGCAGGAAACGGAATGGGTGACGACCGGCCAGTTGGCCACCGCGCTGCACGTCTCGCCCGGCACCGTCACCAGCATGTTGAAAACGCTGGCGGAATCGGGATTGGCCGAATACCGGCCGTATGAAGGTGTTTCGTTGACGTCGCAGGGCAAAGCCTTAGCGCTGCGAATGTTGCGGCGTCATCGGCTGATCGAACTCTTCCTGGCACGTACGCTGCAACTCAATTGGGACGAAGTCCACGAAGAAGCCGAGCACATGGAGCACGCGGTCAGCGATTTTCTGGTCGATCGCATCGACGAGTATCTCGGCCGGCCCTCGCACGATCCGCACGGCGACCCGATTCCCTCTTCCGACGGCAGCATGCGCGGCGACACGTCGAACGCGTTGCCGCTGTCTTCGGTCGAGGCCGGTACGCCCGTGCGCATGACGCGCGTGACCAATCAGGGGCGCGATTTCCTGCGGTTCCTCACCGATGCGGGAATGGAGTTGGGAATCGAAGGCGTCGTACGACAGAATAATCCGGAAGCTGGCATCGTCATCACCGAGTTCGCTGGGAAACCGATCGCGATTGGATTGCCCGCAGCGCAGCAGATTCTGGTAGAAGTTCTTTCTGACGGTGTCGCAAACGAAGGGTGACAGCGATGCTTCCGCAATCGTCCGCGGAAGAATTCTTGACCACGCGCGTGACCCGCAGCGATATCGCCTTGCGGTTCGCGGGAGCCGCCGTTTCCGTCGCCTTGATGGCCGGCGTGATGGCCTGGGGATTGATGCGCTGGTTCCCCGCATCAACGTTTCCGGCGCTCCGGTTTCCACCGCTGTTTGGCTTGAGCACGCTGTTATTGCTCTTCGGCAGCTATTCGCTGTCCCGCGCGATTGCCGCCGTACGACGCGAACGGCAAACAGTCTTTCGTCGGCATCTCATTCACGCCGTATTGGCGGGTACGGCATTCGTAGCCGTGCAGATTTCCGCGCTGAATTGGCTGATTCATCGCCAATTGCCGGACGAAGCCGCGACCGGGGCCGGGGCGTTCGTGATCGTGGCCGCCGGTCTGCACGCGATGCACTTCGTCGTCGCCGTTTGGTTTCTGATCTTCATTACGGTGTGGGCACTCGCGGATCGGTATGACCACGAATACTACTTCGGTGTGACGGTGTGCGCGTGGTTCTGGCATGCGCTCAGCATCGTGTGGTGCGCCGTGTTGGCCGTGATCGCGATCACCGCGTGAACACATCTCTACGAGCCCGAAGCCCAATCGCCGGGTTCTTCTTGAATGCACCCGGCGCTCGCGCTTCGGGCTCGTAAATCACGTCAAAATCGGCGTGACGACGTTCCCATGCACGTCCGTCAAACGGAACTGTCGCCCCTGAAATTTGAACGTCAGACGTTCGTGGTCGATGCCCAGCAGGTGCAGCACGGTCGCCTGGAAATCGTGGACGTGGACCTTATCCTTCACCGCATTGTAGGCGAAGTCATCACTCTCGCCGTAACTCATCCCGCCTTTGACGCCGCCGCCGGCCATCCAGATGGTAAACGCATACGGGTGATGATCGCGGCCCCAGTTTTTCGTATCCGCGAAGTTCCCCTGTAAGAAGGGCGTGCGGCCGAACTCACCGCCCCAGATGACGAGCGTGTCATCGAGTAACCCGCGCTGTTGCAGGTCT
Organism: Planctomycetaceae bacterium; assembly: GCA_021732785.1. Lineage (GTDB taxonomy): Bacteria > Planctomycetota > Planctomycetia > Planctomycetales > Planctomycetaceae > DSVQ01. The sequence goes on along the minus strand of JAKFUG010000063.1, from coordinate 9,546 downwards.
TTCACGAGCGCCGCTGACGGTTGATCGGTGTCCTTGCACTGAATGGCGAACTGCGTGGTGAGGTTGCGGTGATGGTCCCACCCCGCGTGCATCAGTTGCACATACCGCACGCCCCGTTCGATGAGCCGCCGGGCCATGAGGCAGTTGTAGGCGAACGAACCCTGCCGGTGGACATCGGGGCCGTAGGAATCGAGGATGTGCTGCGGTTCGGTGGTGAAGTCCGTGAGTTCCGGCACACTCGCCTGCATCTTGTACGCCATTTCGTACTGGGCGATGCGCGTGAGAATTTCCGGATCGCCGAACTCCTGATGGTGCGCTTCGTTGAGAACCGCGAGATCATCCAGCAGTTCCCGCCGCACCGGCCGACTGACACCATCGGGGTTCGACAGATACAACACCGGTTCGCCGCTGCCGCGGAACTTCACGCCCTGATACTTCGACGGCAGAAAGCCGCTGCCCCAATAGTAGTCGTAGAAGATTTGTCCGCACGAAGCTTCCTTGTCGCGCGAGGTCATCACACAGAACGCCGGGAGTTCTTCCGCGTCACTGCCGAGACCGTAGCTGAGCCACGACCCCAAACTCGGGCGGCCAGGAATCTCCGCTCCGGTGAGAAAAAAGCAGATGCCCGGCGAATGGTTGACCGCGGAACTGTGCATCGATTTGACGAGGCAAATGTCGTCCGCGATGGTCGCGGTGTGCGGCAGAAAATCGCTGATCCACGTTCCCGACTTGCCGTGCTGACTGAACGTCGGCAGCGCCGGCAGACACAGTTTTTCCTTCCCCTGCGTCATCGTCGACGTGCGTTGTCCCTGATGGATCGAGTCTGGGATCGGCTTCCCGCGGTACGCTTCCATCTGCGGCTTGTAGTCGAACGTATCGACATGCGGCGGCGCCCCGTTCATGAACAGATAAATCACCCGCTTCGCCTTCGCCGGATGATGCGGCAACCCCGCGAGCCCCCCCGCCGCATGCCCCGATTTCGTCAGCAAGGAAGCCAACGCCGCCGTACCAATCCCCGCCGCCGAACGCGAAAAGAACTCGCGGCGGGTGATGTCGCGCTGATGATGTTCGAACGGGTTCATGGGGTTACTCTTTCGACAACATCTCATCCAGGTTCAACACGATCGCACAGATCGATGTCCACGCGGCGAGATCGGTGGCGTTTATGTTCGCATCGGAGGTTGTGGAGCCAACTTTCAATAGCGATTGCGCGGCCGCGGGATCGTTCGTATAGGTCGTCTTCAGTCGGGCGAGCCGGGCGACCGAGCGGTCCCGTTCGAGGGCCGTCGGTTCGCGGCCGACACAACGGCAATACAACGCTGTCAAGCGGTCGGTGTCATCCGGGGCGGATTGCAACACGCGCTCGGCGAGGACGCGGGCGGCTTCCACGTAGGTGATGTCGTTCAGCGTGGCGAGGGCGTGCAGCGGGGTGTTGGTGCGGGCGACTTGCACCGTGCAGCTTTGGCGGCTGGAGACATCGAAGAACATGGTGGGGCCGACGATGCGCCGCCAGAACTGGTACATGCTCCGTCGGTATAACGCCGCGCCGGTGTCTGGCTGGTAACGGATCTGGCCGAATGTCGCTTCTTCCCAGATGCCCGTGGGTTGATAGCCCTTCACCGGCGGGCCGCCCACGTTTTCGACGAGCAAATCGGCCGCGGCGAGGGCTTGATCGCGGAGCATCCAACTCGGCCAACGATACCGTGGTCCCCGCGCGAGCAACCGGTTCGCCGGATCGCGCTCGACCAGCGCCGCGGTCACTTTCGATGTCTGTCGGTACGTTGCGCTGGTGACGATGAGGCGGTGCATGTGCTTCACGTCCCAACCGCTGTCGATGAATTCGCGGGCCAGCCAGTCGAGCAGTTCCGGATGACTCGGCAGTTCCCCCTGCGAGCCGAAGTCTTCTGTCGTTTTGACGAGACCGATGCCGAAGAATTGCTGCCACATTCGGTTCACCACGACACGGGCGGTGAGGGGATGTTGCGGATGGACCAACCACTCTGCCAATGCAAGCCGCGTGTTCGGAACATCTGTAACGAGCTTTGGCAAAGCCTGTGGGGTACCGCGTTCCACTTTGTCGAGCGGCTTGTCGTATGCCCCGCGGTACAAAATAAACGTTTCGCGCGGCTGCGCCCGTTCTTTCATGACCATCGTGCGCGGCTGGCCGCGTTCAAATCCCTCGCGTGTTGCTTTCGCTTTGTTGGCGGCATCGCGCGCGGCGAGGACCATCGGCTGCGTGTCGACGTAGTATTTTGCCAGCGCCTTTTTCTGTTCGTCGGTTCGTTCAGCATCGGGCTTGGCGATCGTCGCACGGATGTCGTCGGGCAGGCCCTTCAGAAGCTCGTGCCGTTCGGACGTCGCCGCGATGCGGAATTTTCCAAAGGTATGTTGCGCATGCGGCGACTGGAACGCGAGCCGAATCACCAGCGGGCGTTCCACGGGCACGGCGAGCGTTTCCTTCAGCGCAATCAGCAATTCGTGCGGCTTGCCGAACTCCGGAAGCACCGCCCAACCGGTGTCGTTCTTGCCGTCAGCAACGGCAGCAGCATTGAACCCGCCCTGCGCGAAATCGACCCGCAACGGTTCGAGATCAATGCGACGGCCATAAACCTCAACGATCACTTCGGAGAGGACAAAATTGCCATTCTCCGCGCGACCGGGCCCCATGCCGGGGAGCAGCGGGTCGGGCAACGCTTCGATCTTTAATCCCGTGACTGCGGATGTGGGAGCCGCGTACATCACCGTCAGCGTGTCTTTGGCCGGGTTCGGTCCCTCGGCGACGATGATCCCTTCACCAAGATGCCGCAGCCTGGTTCCGTTTTCGACGGTCATCTCGTTGGGAAGCAGTGGCTGCCACTTGATCTCCGCGGGCTTTTCGCCGCCGGTGGATGCTGCGATCGTTTTTTCCCAATCGGGCTGACCGGCGAGGATTTGTTTCTCGACGGAGTCGCGGTTCTTGTTCGCTTCCTGCTCTGTCGTCTGCAAAGCGGCCAGCGTTTGTTGTTGCTTCTCTGTCGACAGACTGATGATCGGATTGGCCAGCCCCCCCGCATCGTTGCCGCCCGATTCTTCAATGGAATTAAAGAACGCCGCGAGTTGGTAATACTCTTTCTGCGCGAGCGGGTCGTACTTGTGATCGTGGCAGCGACAGCAATTGAACGTCAGTCCCAACCAGACGGTGCCGGTAGTTTCAACGCGGTCCTGCACATAATCGATCCGCGATTCCTCGGCGATGCGCCCCCCTTCGCCGTTGATCATGTGATTGCGATGGAAGCCGGTCGCGATCAGTTGCTCCTGCGATGGCTGCGGCAACATGTCCCCCGCGAGTTGCTCGACGGTGAACCGGTCAAACGGTTGATTCGCATTCAGCGCCGCAATGGCCCAATCCCGCCAGTACCACATCGCGCGGGTCGGGTCCCCCTGATAACCGTTTGTGTCCGCATAGCGGGCCGCATCGAGCCATTCCCATACCATCCGCTCGCCATAGCGCGGGGATGACAGCAAGCGATCCACCACGCGCTCGTAGGCTCCCGGCGTTGTGTCCGCGAGAAACGTCTCGACATCCGCAGATGTCGGCGGCAGACCGGTGAGGTCCATCGTGACACGCCGTAAGAGTCGCCCGCGGTCGGCTTCCGGCGACGCCGTTAACTTTTCGTGCTGTAAACGCTGCAGAATGAACGCATCGACGGGTGTGCGCACCAGTCCATCAACAATCGGAACTGCCGCTCGCTTCGGTGCGACGAACGCCCAGTGCTCGGCGTACGCGGCCCCGGCATTGATCCAGGCTTCGAGCTTGGCCTTCTCGACGTCGCTCACCTTCCGGTTGGATTTCGGCGGGGGCATCACCACGTCGGGATCGGTCGACCGCAGCCGCTTGATGATCTCGCTCTCGGCCGCATTGCCCGGCAGAATCGCGTGATGGCCGTCCATCGCCTTGACCGCCGCGTCACGAACATCGAGCCGCAAATCCCCCTGCCGTGCGGCGGCATCGGGGCCGTGACATTGGAAGCAGTTCTCGGACAGAATCGGTCGGATGTCACGTTCGAAGTGGATGTCGTCCGCGGCATGGACCGATGATGCTGTGCAATACAGCAGGATTGCGAGCAGGTGTGCCACTGGCTCTGCCAGTGTCTTCGGATGAGATTGCAGCGTCGCGTAACGCCGGTCAAAGACACTGGCAGAGCCAGTGGCACGCGGCAACTGATGCCATCCTTGCGACATGATTGCGATCTCTCCGAGCGGGCGCGTCCCGAATGTAGCCCTGTCGCTCCGCAACAGGGTACAGAGAATCAAATTAAGGTTTTCGGATAGGCCATTCTGAGCGGCACGGCGCTAGCCGCCGGTTTCGGCAGAGACACCGGCGGCTAGCGCCGTGCCGCTCACAAACATGCCATCCGTTCCACGAAATCATCCGCCTGACCCTCTGTAGCCGATATCCGATCACGCGTTCCTTGCAACCGGCTTACCCGTCGCGGAGCGACAGGGCGACTTGTTACTTGCGGAACATCGCGTCCTGCGGGTTGCCGCGGGATAGCAAGTACGCCAGCAGATCGAGAACTTCCGCTTCGTTCAGGGTCTTGAGCAAATCCTTCGGCATCAACGATATCGGCGAGACCTTCAATTCTTCGATGTCCGCCTTCTTCACTTCGACGACCGCGGTCGCATCTTCCGGGTTGGTGACGATTAACAGCGTGTCTTTCGTCTCATTGACGATCTTCCCGGTGTAGGACTTGCCGCTGTCGGTGATAATGATCGACGCCTTGTATTGATCGGAGATCACCTTGTTGGGATCGACGACCGCCTCCGTCAAATCCTTCGGGTTGAACCGCCCGGCGAGTTGTGTCAAATCGGGACCGGTGGCCCCGCCATCACCGGCGAAGCGATGACACAATACACACCGCGCGGCGGCAAACATCTTCTCGCCGTTCTTGAAATCGCGCCCTTTTTTCAAACCCTCTTGAGCCGAAGCCAGCACGCCGTCCAACGTCCAGTCGCGACCGGGGCCTTGCGCCTTCGGTAACTCCGGGATTTTGTACGGCTGGCGGGCTCCGGTCGCTTCAATCGCCAGGCGTTCTGCATCCGTGGCGTTCGCGAAGGCGTCCTGATCGGCATACTTCAGGAAGCCTTTGAAACTCGCACCGCCATTCCATTCCTGAGAAGCACGTTGCAGAAACTGGAAATAAGCTTTGCGTTGTTCGAGCGTCCAACCGGTCTTCATGTTCCGCAGCACGAAAGCGTAGTGCATTTTTTGTGTGTCGGGCTTGTTCTTTGCCATCGCCACCAGCGGACCGCCGTACCCTTTGTTGCGATCCAGCAACGCTCCATAGTCTTCCGCGTTGCCTTTGTCCGGAGCCGCGAGCAATGCCAAGGTTTTGGTCACGACAGTGGGCGATTGCAGATAAACTAAGAGGCTGCAGAGTTCGCGGTTAACCAGTTCTGCCGGGGCGGGAAAGAGCTTGTCGAACTGCGCGGCCAGACGTTCGCGATCCACTTCCGTCGGCTCGCCCGTCCGAGTGAAGACCAGTTGGTATGTCCGCGCGGCATCCAGTTGCTGTTCGACGGAGAGCTTCGTCCAATCGAGTTTGCCCAGCGCCATGAGCAGCGCCGGTTGAACTGCGGCATCGCTGCTTTGTCGTGCCAGTCCCGCGATGCCGGTAATCAGAATCTGCGGATCGTTCGATTTCAGCATGGTGTCCTGCCAGGCCGACAGCGGTTGGTTTTCCAGACCAATGCGGGCCGCGTACCGGATGAAGCGATCCTTGTGTCCCAGCAGCGGAATCAAATACGCCGCGGCTTCCGCCGGATTATCAACCCGGTGGTGATATGTTTCGATCTGCTGCCGCAGCGCGCGGAGATCAGCACCTTCGGCATCATGCGCACTAACCGGCGCGGTTGATTCCGTTCCCGCATACGTCACTCGGAAGAGTTCGGATTGCGTGCCACGGCCGCCGACGGTGAAGTACAACGCCCCGTCGGGGCCGACGCAGTTATCGGTGAGTGGCAGCGGGGTCCGCGCGACAAATTCTTCTTTTGTCGCCGTGTACGATGAACCGTTCGGTTTGATGTGAATGGCGTACATCGTGCCGAAGGTCCAGTCGCAGATGAAGAGTGCCTTCTGGTACTTCGCGGGGAACTTCGTGCCGTAACCAAAGGTCACACCGACGGGCGAACCGGGGCCGATATTGACGACTTCGGGGAGACTGTCGACGTAGTAGTTCGCCCATTTGCCGGTGCCGCTGCGCCAGCCGTATTCGCTGCCGCTGCTCGCATGATTGACGCGGGTGGGGCGATACCACGGCGAACCAAAGTCGTACTCCATATCGGCGTCGTAGACAAAGAGTTCGCCGTCGGCGTTGTACGCCATGTCGAATTCATTGCGGTAGCCGATGCTGAGAATTTCCCACGTTTTGCCATCGGGGTCGGTCTTCGCGATCCAGCCACCGGGGGCCATCACGCCGCGGGCGTGACCACTCGGATCCCAATGCCGCGGGAGCAATTGGTCTTCGTTCCAGTTGGTGGGAATGCGGCTGCTGAACGCCGAGTTCGTTTTCTCTTCACCCGCATTGAATGGTGGCAACGTGTGATTGCCGCAAACGACGATGATCGATTTGCCGTCGGGGGTGAGCCGTAACGAGTGCGGTCCGTGTTCGCCGCCGCCTTTGAATTCTTTCAGCCTGGTGACTTCGTCATATTGATCGTCGTTGTTGGTATCCCGCAGTCGATAGAGCCCGCTGCCTTGTCCGCCGTTAACAGAGACATAGAGGCTACCGAAGGCGTAGAGCATTCCCTGCGCGGCGGACATCTTCACGTCAAGGCGTTCGACTTTGGTTTCGGCGTTGGACCCGATCGGGGCAGGTGTGACACGGCAGAGACCTTTGTCGCCCTGATCGGAAACGATGAATCGGCCTTTGTCATCCGTCGTGATGCAGACCCACGAGCCGAGTTGCTCCTTCGGAACCGTGAAGAGTTTTTCCACCTTGAAACCCGCCGGGACATGGAACAGGCCACGATCGGCCCCCGCGGTGGCTGTCAGGACATCGCCCCAGGGTTGATCCCCCAGCTTGGCAATGGTGCGGGCGGCAACCCATTCGATGGCCGTGCGCGACTCCGCGACTTTCCAGGTTTTGTTGGTGACGACCGCTTCGGTCTTGCCGTCCGCACGCGTCAGCGTCAAAACGGCGAGGAACGCCGCCGGGCCGCCTTCGTTGCGAATCTCGGCCGAGAGTTCGTTCGCGCCGTCTTTCAGGAATTTCTGCACATCGATTTCGGTGACGTCGTTCCAACTGTCGTTGCTGCCGACTTTCTGCCCGTTGACGAAGAGAACCGCGTGATTGTCCGCGGCGGCTTTGAGTTTCGCCGACTTGGCGTTGCCCTGGAATGTCGTCTTCACGACATAGGCCTTGTTGTTATCGGCTCCCCAAATCCATTCCGGCATGACGCCTTCTGGCAGCGCCGTCGGTTCCGCCGACGGGCCCGCGTCGTGAATCGTCCCGGCCACTTTCACCGCCTGCGTGAAGGTTTCCCCGGCGAGAACCTCGCCACGGGTCAACGCGGTTAACAACAATACGGCCGCAAGACGGACCGTCCGCAAATTCATCCCCATCATCATTTCGCAGCAGGCTCCTGACCCATTCGGCGACAATTCCCGGAAGACACGTCAACAAGCGTTGATTCTTGCCGATGTGGTAAGGAAACGCAAAGGAGTCGCGCGAATCGGCACCGGACCACGTAAGAACTTCATGGGACTGGCACATTCGTCACGGCCCGCGCAACCGTTCGCCGGGTCGCGCGACGAAGGACGCATTCAATTGGACACGACGGAAAGCGTGACCTAGCGTTGCAGAAAGACGTCACACCTTCGCGATTCCCCTCTTCCTGCTCCGAAAGGGCCCCCCCATGTCTCCCCACGTTGTCGTTTGCGATGATGAAGCCCACATCACCCGCGTGATCGCCCTGAAACTCGATCGCGCCGGATTTGAAGTCCACACGGCGTCCGACGCCGAGACCGCCTGGGACCTGATCGAACGGACACAACCTTCGCTGGTGATCACGGAAGATAAACTCTCCGGCACCAGCGGCTGGGATCTGATCGAACGGCTGCGGAGCACGCCGGAAACGTTCGACACCGCGTGCATTGTGATGACGCACGATGCCGATGACCTGGTCCAGAATCAATTGCGGGCCGATGAATTCCACGTGCAAGCCGTGGTGCCCAAGCCGTTCAGCATGCAGTCGCTGGTGACGCTGGCGAAATCGCTGATTTCAATGAAGCTGGTGCGGGTGTAGAGTCCGCCAAGTGTGCCACTGGCTCTGCCAGTGGCACACGGACACCTCTCGACACCCCCTCGTTCACATCTTGACGATCTCAGCGCTCCACGCCGTGCCGGTCTTCGTGGCGATCACGAGCGCATTCTCCGCGCCCTCCGTCTGGGCGAGCAACCTTCCGTCCGGAGCCCAGATCGCACTCCGTCCGACGGATGGAAAGGTTCCGACCGACGCCGCATGGCTGGCCATGACAACCAGCATGCGATAGCGCGACGCATAGGACGCCAGCCGCGGTGCATCGGTCGCATACCATTCGGCGGTCAGAAACACTCCGGCCGCATAGATGTTCGCCCCGGCCTCGGCATACGTCTGCGGATGCGTCGATCTCGAGGCATCCGCACAAATGGCAATGCCCGTCGTGTGTCCATTTGTGGCGATCATCAATGGCTCATGGCCCGGTGTGAAGAAATCGGGTTCATCCCCACCGAGATGCATCTTGCCGTAGGTTCGCGTCGCCCCTTGAGGACCGATCACCATCGCCCCAAGCCGCGGTTTGGCGGTCCCGTTTTGCAGCGGCGTGCCGACGACGATCTCCATCTGATGCCGTTGGGCCAGTGTCTGCAAAGAAGCCAGCCGACTGTCCGCGGGTGTCATTGCCAATTCGGCGGCCAGATCGGGTTCATATCCCGTTAATGACAACTCCGGGAACACCAGCACCGACACGCCGTGTATCGCCGCGACTTCCATCGCGTCCGCATGCGTGATGATGTTCCGAGCGATATCCCCTCGAACCGAAGCCAACTGCGCCGCCGCAATTTTGAAGCCGGACATTGTAACGACCTAAACAGATGCTGGATCAACGACAACCACTCCCGGACTATGATTGGCCAACCGGGCGAAGTGGTTCACATTGAACGAGAGGAGATGCGTCACGCCGTCAGCATGGCAGACAGCAACGAGACGGGCATCATGAACCTGTTTGCCGACGACATCCAACGTTTCGACAAGCCCCTTCCATGCCGTGTAAATCGACGAAGTCTCTTCCAGCAATGGGAATGTTGCCGCGAATCCCGTCGAAAGCGTCTCGGTGTCGGTCGTTGATAGTCCCAGACCATTGGCGGCCGTCGGTCGCGTGGCAACGTTACGAAACTCGATCAACACCTGTGGAGTGAGACGCAGTTCCTCACCGCGACGATGCAATTCCAGCACAGCATGAATCGCCACGGCATGGCTCACATCCGCCGAATTCGCGAGCCGCACCAGCACGTTCGTGTCGATCAG
>JAKFUG010000068.1 GCA_021732785.1 Planctomycetaceae bacterium | reverse complement strand
CCATCGGCGACGACCTGCCCCTTCTGCAGCAGGATCGCCCGACGACAGAGATTGATGATCGTCGGCAAATTGTGCGACACCATCAGGCACGTGCAGCCGCGTGCAACGGCATCCTGCATCACGCGATGGCACTTCTTCTGAAAAGCTGCGTCACCCACGGACAGGACTTCATCAACAATCAGAATTTCCGGATCGAGCAGCGCCGCGACGGAGAAGGCCAGCCGGACAAACATCCCGCTGGAATAGTGTTTCACCGGCGTGTCGAGGAAGGCTTCCACCTCGGCAAAATCGACGATTTGGTCGAACTTGCGGCGGATCTCTTTACGGCTCATCCCGAGAATCGAGCCGTTAAGAAAGATGTTCTCGCGGCCAGTTAACTCGTGATGAAACCCGGTCCCGACTTCCAGCAGGCAGCCTAATCGTCCCCGCACACCGACGCGGCCGGTGGTCGGGGCCATGATCCACGAAATCAGTTTCAGCAGCGTGCTTTTTCCCGCCCCGTTGCGGCCGAGTAGACCGACGACATCACCGGCGCGGATTTGCAGCGAGACATCGCGCAGTGCCCAGAATTCTTCGCGTGTGCCGGTTCGTAATGGGGGCAGCTTGCCGCGAAACAGTCCGGCGAGGGAACGCACGCCGTCGTTCAACATCTCGGCAATCTGACGGTCCGGCGCGCGATGCCGCAGCCAGTACCGTTTGCCGACGTTTTCCAGTTGAATGACGTTCATGCGGTTTCATCTTCCGTAGCCCTGTCGCTCCGCGACAGGAAAGCCGATGACATTGAGCGATTCCGAGTCTCTGTTATCCATCCCTGTCAAACAACCGGCTGATCCTGTCGCGGAGCGACAGGGCTACATTTGCTACACACTGTCGGCGACGAGATCTTCATGGCTGCGAAAGAACCAAAGCCCGGAGAACAGCACAATCATCAGTGAGAACGTGCTGACAACGATCATGGCGAGCGTCGGTGCGGGCTGATCGAACCACGCGGTACGAAACAGTCCAATAATGGTCACCATGGGATTGATCGCCGCGACGGTCCGCCATTTTTCCGGAATGAGAACTTGCGTCTCCCAGATGACCGGCGTGAGGAGCAAGCCGATCTGCAGCAGAAACGGGACCAGGCTCATCAGGTCGCGGTAGAGCGCATTCAGCATGCTTGTCCACACTCCGACGGCGAAGGACATCAGTGTGACCAGTAAGGCAACCAATGGCGCGACAAACCATGCGGCGTGAATCGGTACGCCAAACGCGATTGAAAAGAAGACCAGGCACATCCAGCCAATCGCGAAATCAATCAGCGGCGTGGTCACCGCGGCCAGCGGCAACAGCAACCGCGGGAAGTACGTCTTGGTGATCAAGTTCCGATTGTTGGCCAGGCACAACGTCGTTTGCTGCACGCCTTGCGCAAACGGTTGCCAGACAATTGACCCTGAGAGAATCAGCAGAAAATTGGAAACGTTTTCGTTTGCCGTTCGCGTTTGCAGGAGTTGAATCAGTCCCGAATACAACAGTGTGTTGACCAGCGGCTGAATAATGACCCACGCTACACCGACGATGGTTTGTCGGTAGCGCACCTGCAGATCGCGAACGACGAAGGCATAAACCAGTTCGCGGTACGCCCAGAGTTCGCGCACACTGTGGCGACCGATCGCGGCTCGCGCGTCCGACCAGCGCATGGCATCCAACAGGCGTTCGGTCGTCAAAGGATCGATCGCAATCACGAATCAAAAGGAGGGGGCGGTCATCATGCGTCGGAAGACTATCTTATCAAGTCCCCTGAGACAAGGAGTGTCCCCTCCAAACGCTTGCCGCTTTGCAGAACGCAACGGTCACGAATTGACTTGCGTCTCCCCATCGATTCTGTAGAATACGGAAGTCGATTCTATAGAATCCGCAATCCGCTCCCAACTTCGGAATTCCACCCGATGACTGCCACCGCCCCGCGCACCGAATTCAAAGCCGTCCTCGATCAATCCGACCTGGCGGCCCTGCCCCGCGATTTGCAGTTTCATCCGACGCAGAACGCCCATCCCCGGGTGTTGTCACAGGCTCAGATCGAACAATTCAATCGCGAGGGCTTTGTAAAAGGGCTGCGCGTCTATTCGCCGGATGAAATCACCGATCTGCGACAATACTTCGACGGTTTGCTCGCCAAAGTCGTCGCCGCGGGAGGGGACAGTTACTCGATCAGTTCCGCGCATCTCAAATACGGACGGGTGTGGGACATTCTCACCAATCCACGGATCGTGGCGTATGTGCGCGATCTCATTGGCGAGAACGTCATCGGCTGGGGAGCCCATTTCTTCTGCAAGATGCCCAAAGATGGCAAACAGGTCGCCTGGCATCAGGATGCGAGTTACTGGCCCCTCACGCCGTCCAAAGCCGTCACCGTCTGGCTGGCGATTGATGACGCGGACGTGGAAAACGCCTGCATGCGGTTTGTCGCCGGGTCGCACCATCATGGCAAGATGACGTTTCGGCCCAGCGATTCCACCGAACACAACGTGCTCAATCAAACGATCGAAAACGTCGAGCAGTACGGCACCTTCGTCGACGATTGCCTGCAGGCGGGCGAAATGTCGATGCACTCCGACCTGTTGCTGCACGGTTCGGATGCGAACGAATCCCATCGCCGCCGCTGCGGTTTGACGCTGCGTTACGCCGCCGCGGATGTGCACGCCTATCTCGACTGGAACCAGAAAGGCGTGTGGGTGAACGGCAACGACCCGAACGGCCACTGGTCCAACCGCCCGCGTCCCGCACAGGATTGACATCGCCACGCTTGCCGCTTTGCCGGATCCCAGCGTGCCGCGCCACATCGAGCCCCGCGATTATTGACCGGGGGCGAAGACACGCTGGTCGACACCAACGAGGTCGTCCACAAATCGCTTGATGAGCAATCGTTGCTCGTCTTCATACGCCATCGCCGGTTCCGCCATGACATCGGAACAGATCCCGCGAATCGACAATGCACACTTGATGCCGCGGGCCACCGACAGAAAATCGCCGCCGACTTCGTAGATGCGGCCGAGCTGGTTTACCCGTTCGCGCAGCTTCGCGACTTCCGTCAGGTCGCCCCGTTTCGCCGCCTGGAACCAATGCACGAAGAGTTCCGGGCACAAATTCGCCCCGGCATGGACACCACCGTCACCTCCGGCCAAAACGGCATCGGCCAGCAGATGTTCCGGGCCAATGAGGAACGACCAGTCGGGCCGTTGTTCCCGCAGGGTGAGAAACTGTTTGAACGCTGCGAGATCCCCGCCGCTGTCTTTCAGGCCGATGATGTTCTTGTGTGGCGTGCATTGGGCAACGGTGTCGAGGCTCAGCTTCACACCGACACACGCGGGCATGTTGTAGACAAACACCGGCAGCGATGAGCGGTCGGCGAGCAGCTGAAAATAGCGGACGTGCTCCTGGTCGGTGCGCGGGAAGTAATACGTCGGCGTGGCCACCACTGCAGTCGCTCCGCATTTTGCGGCATGTTTCGCCAGTCGCACGGATTCTTCCAGCGAGGTGTCAGACACGCCAACGAGCAACGGCCGTCGTCCGCGCAGTGCAATCGCCGTCTGTTCGACGAGGGCATACCGTAATCGCAATGACAGCGCGGGACCTTCACCGGTGGTGCCGAGAATGAACAATCCCGCGACACCGCCGGTGACGAGATGGTCCACCAGTCGGACCAGCCCCGGCGTGTCGAGTTCGGTCGGCGATCGCAACGGTGTGATCACCGGCGGGACGATGCCACGCAGTTTGTTCATCATGCTTTCTCAGTCTCAATGCAGAAGAGTGAACCACGGAAGACACGGACCGCACGGAAAAAGAGGGAGGAGAGAATGTTGTTGACGGCGTCCAGCACCCCGGCTGCTCAGAAGCAGCCGGGGTGCTTCCTCGCCTTTCATCCCTTTTCGTGTCCTCCGTGTCTTCCGTGGTTCCTCTCTTCTCCGTGGTCTTGATTGAATCGGAATTGGCTCATCAACCCGCCGACGAGCAAGATTATCAGCGTCCCGAACACGATCGCCATCTGGGTATGAAACGGACTGCGCCACCATTCGTTGTGCTCTTGCGAGCGCGGCAGCAGGGTCATCCACAGAATGACCACGATCCCGCACAGGGTTCCCAACAAAGCGTCTGTTGACCTGGCGCGGGGCATCATGCGTCCCAGCAAAAACAGGCCCAATGTACCGCCGCTGCAGATGCTTGCCAGACTCCACCAGTGATCGAGGATCGACTTCACTTCGATCATTTTGATTGCAGCCACGGTGCTGATGGCTCCCATCACCAGCGTTGTGATCCGCAGGACCCACAGACTTTCACTGTCGGATGCGGCGGGCCGAAAGTAACGGCGGTGAATGTCGCACAGATACAGCGTCGCACAGCAGTTCAAATTGGAATCCATCGCCGCGGAGCAGATCGCCGCCAGCACCAATCCCCGGAGTCCGGTCGGTAGTTGCGTGTGGAGAAAATGAGGAAAGACATCGTCCGGTTTCGTTCCCGCGGGAAGTTGGTCCGGCTGTAACGCGTAGAACACAAACAACGCCGTGCCGATGAACAGAAAGCCCGCGCTGAGCGGAATATAGCAGAGCGCGCTCATCCAGACGCTGCGCCCCGCCGCGGTGTCCGATTTCGCTGTGATGTACCGCTGGACATAACTCTGATCGATGCCGAAGTTCTGCAGATTCGTCGCCAGGCCATAGAACAGCACGACCCAGAATGTCTGATGCGTGAAGGAAGGATCATACGGTCCGAGGCTGAATTTTCCGGAGGAAAGACCCTGTTCAACGATCGTCGCCGGTCCGCCGGGCGTGTTGATGAGCAGCACCAGCAGACACGCCGCCGCCCCAATGACGAGGACAATCGCCTGCACAACGCCGGTCCAGATGACGCCCTCGGTGCCACCGAACAGCGGGTAGATCGTGATGACGAACCCACTGAGAATGATCAGCGTCGGCATGTCCAATCCGGTGAGTTGTCGCAGCGCGAGAGCCAGCAGATAGATGCCCGATCCCAGCCGGGCGATCTGCGTCAACAGATAACAGACAACGCCGTAAGTCCGGGCCCAGGCTCCGAAGCGGTGTTCCAGATGGTGGTACGCCGACAACTCCTGCGATGATCGAAAGAACGGCACGAAATAACGGGTGGCAATCATCGCCGCTAACGGCAGTGACAATGCGAAAACCCACGCATTCCAGTTGTCTTTGTACGCTTTACCGGGGTTGCCGAGGAACGTGAGCGTGCTGACATACGACCCGAACATCGACAACCCGACCACCCACGCGGGCATCCCCCGCCCGGCGGACATGAACTGCTCCGCGGACTGTGCTTTCCGTACGAAACCGCAACCCCATGCCACGATAACCGTGAGGTAGGTGACGAGAATGATGATGTCGAGCACGGGAAGATTTACAGCGGCGAGTTGCCAGAAAATGATGATTGTCGCCTTAAAGTAGCCCTGTCGCTCCGCGACAGGATAGCCGATTTCACGAACGATCTCCGAAACGACCGGCTTTCCTGTCGCGGAGCGACAGGGCTACTTTGAATCACAGCAACTCGCGCAGATAGTAATGGTGTTTGCCGAGTTTCCCGCCGTAGTTGCCTGCGGTGATGCGGAGCACGCCCGGTTGCCGAGCGGAGGCGTGGAGACCGCGGCGCATGGCGGCTTTCACGGCGTCGTAGCTGAGACCGTCGATCACGATTTCGTAGACCGCCTGGCAACCGTCCGGCAGTTCCGTGGTCGTGACGCCGCGGAGTGTGGGGCAGTAGGCATCGTTCGTGCTGGCCTTCAGTTTGGGATAGCGTGAACCGACCTTGCTGCCGGAGCGAACCAGGCCACCGGGAAATGGCAGCGCGACATCACGACCAGTGCGGATGGCCTCCACGGCGGCTTCCGTGGCGAGGAGCGTGGAGGAGACATTGGTCCCGCAGAGGATCAGATTCCCCCCCGCGACGCCGGTCACGGTGCCAAAATAGTCTTCGCAGAGAAATTCGCCGTCCATCACCGGGATGCGCCAATAACGCCGGTCTTCGAGTTTTTTCGCTTTCTGGAAGCCGTCGCCGAAGTAACGGAGCGCGCCTCCGATGCGGATGCGTTTTTCTTTCGGACAATTGAAGATGCCGTTGTAACACGCGGTCGTTGGGCATGTGAGAACGCATTGTCCAACGCGGCTTTGCACGGCTTTTCCGAGGGCATCGACACTGAAACCAAAGACGAGGACGGAGACGCCGGGGCGACCATCGGGTGTTTCGTCCGTCGACAACTCGCGTTCGATCGCCGCTTCCACATCGCACGCAATCACGCTCGTGGCATTGCCGCACATCACCGTTGCCGCGGTCCGGGCCCATTTCAGATTGGCCGCGGTGATGAGCAGCCGCGCGGCTTTGATCGGGAACGCTTCGGCGAACGTGTCGACGATCTCGACACCGTGCAACGATAACATCGGGGGTGTCGCAGCAGGTTCGGCGGTCATCGACACATCCGGGGTGTGATTCGTGAGGGATGCCCAGTGTATCGGCTCGGCAAGGTCCGGACAAAGCCATCGCTCACACGCGGCGAATGGTCACCGTCGGCCGGGCGGCTTCGGACAAGGACTGCGCGACGACGCAATACCGCTCGGTCAGTTTCGCGAGCTTTTCCAGCACGGCATCGTCCGCCGTGGTTTGCAACTCGATGATCAACCGGATCGCCATGAAGCCGATGGGAACATCTTTGCTGATACCGAGCGTGCCCCGGAAATCGACGTCCCCTTCGGCCACGATGGTCCCGGCCGTGATGGGAATCGTCATGGCCGTGGCGACGGCACACAGCGTCACCCCGGCGCAACCGATGAGGGCTTCCAGCAACATATCCGCGGAGCATGCGAAGCTGCGGTCGCCCCCCGCCATCGGATGCAATCCCGCTTCGGTCACCGGTCCGCGACCGGTTTCAATGCGACAGGCGATCCGTTCGAGATCGAGGGTCCCCTGCACGCGCAGCGTCTTTTTTGCCGACTCTGGATCGGCGCGATAACGATCTTTCAAGGGAGCCTGTACGGCCCGAAGTTGCTGGTCATTCATGCAAAGCCTCGATGATGATTCGTGTTTGTCAGGTTTGAATGGGAAAATGATCCCAGTCGTTAAAGGCTGCCGCTTGTTCGGCAGTGCGCGCCAAATCGATGCGGACCATGGCGCGGAGGTCGATCTGCCAATTCAGCACGGGCAATGGGTCCGACTGATTCCAACCCCAGCCGCGATATCGTCGCCGGCCGACATCGTACTGCATCGTCCAGGCGAGACGTTCGTAGGTCGCTAACGACGCGATGGGGTCTGGCAGAATCCGTCTTCCTTTGAGCAAGGCATCAATCTCCATGAGGTTGACCCCGGCGTGGAGATACGCATCCCGTTTGCGAAGGTGCGCCTCTTCATCGAGTCGATTGCCTACACCTTTGTTGGACGGAGACAGTAACTCGACCGCGGCAACCACGTAATTCTCCGGTGCGCGACGAATTATCAACGAATACTGTGTGTCGACATCAAAGGGTTCGTCGGCGTCAATCGTGGCGACCGTTCCGTCAGGCGGAAACGCGCTTTTCAGCGATTCTGGCAACCCCATTGGCGCGGTTACCGCAACGTCCGGCATGACTTTTATGATCGGGTCGGTCGAATCCGGCGTAATCAGCACGGCTTCCGATTCGACAAAGACGCGATAGTCCGCAGATAATTGCTCGCGCAGAGATTCACGGATTTGCAACAACCAGTCTTTGTGGAAGTAACTCCACATCCGGGCGGTTTCAATCCTCGATAAAAGATCGTTGATTGAGCTCATCATCCCATTCCCCGACTCGTCTCTCACGAACCC
Source organism: Planctomycetaceae bacterium (assembly GCA_021732785.1). Lineage (GTDB taxonomy): Bacteria > Planctomycetota > Planctomycetia > Planctomycetales > Planctomycetaceae > DSVQ01. Next base: position 37,110 of record JAKFUG010000068.1, on the reverse strand, counting down.
ACCGTTGGCACCACGCACGATTCGTGAATGCAACTGGCATCCACCGGGTAATTTCGCCACTGGATCGAATAGTGTTTCTCAAACCAGGCCTGGATGTCGAGCTCGACGCCGCGATCATAGTCGGCTTCCACATGCAGTGTCTTGCCCATCAGCGGGTCGCGGATTTCGCCCTGCTCCACGATGATCCGGCCCGACTTGATCACCATCCGCGGCAACTCGAACATCGTCTCTTTGTTCTCGTGCGGCGTGTAGATGGTAATGTCGGCATCTGCCCCCGGTCCGAGATGGCCTTTGTGTTTCAGACCGAGAATGCGGGCCGGCCCGGCGCGAGTGATAATGGCGATGTCGTTGAGCGTGTACTCGCGCGTCAGATCGCCGAGCGTGGACCGCTCGCGCACCAGCGGATGGCAGGTGTTGAGAATGTCCTGCCGGTAAGTGCGGTCCATCAGCAAACGGATGATTTGCGGGTACGCCAGGAATGAACCGCCGTTGGGATGATCGGTACTCATCACCACGCGCCACGGATCGTTGACGAGCAGGTACCATTCGAGACCGATGGCCCATTGCAGCGCATGGACCAGCGATTTGTTCTTGTACTTGATGGGCGTGATGCCGCAGCCGGCTTCCATTTCGGTATCGCTGCTGAACCATTTTCCACCGTAGATTTTCGACAGATAATATCCGACGGGTCCATCGCCGGTCATGCTGGTGGTCGAACCGAACAGCACCTGACCGACGTCGACGGTGATGTTGGCGTGCGCATTCACATATTCCGCAAGTTGGACCACCTTGCTGTTGAATGTGTTTTCGTCTGCGTCGCCGCCGCCGTAACTGTGGAACTGCGCATGCGTGATGTGGCCGCGATGCCCTTCGAGCGCCTGCATCGTTTCCAGCGTGGTCGTCCAGTTGCCGGGCATGCCGAGATTGTTGCAGTGAATGTGGACCGGATGCGGCAATCCCAACTCATTTGCCGCTTGGGCGACTCCGCGGATAATCTGCCGGGGCGTGACATCGAAGTAATCGACATGCTGGTCGAGACCCGTGACGTTGCCCCCCTGACGGCACTTCCAGACTTCCACACCGCCGGGATTGACGAGTTTCGGTGCGAACCCCTTCGTGGAGGACAGCAGCCAGCCGATGAAGGCCTTCAACTTCTCCGGCTCGTTCTTTTGCAGGGACTGCATCACATAGTGATTGTTCCCCATCAGGACGAAAAAGCCTTTGTCGAGGCACGGCGTGTCGTCGAATTCTTCATGGGCGTGACGCGCCCCGAGCGGCGGAATTGCGGCATCGAACGCTGTGGTGTACCCCAACCCGGCGTACTTGTACCCCGTTGCAAAAGTGCTGGGAACGCTGCCCATCGTGCCGCTGCGGGTGTTGTGCGACCGATGCAGGACCGCTCCGTTGCGTTTTTCTTCCGGGCGCATTTTCCGCGCGACGTTCACCTTCGATCCGGCGATATGACAGTGCATGTCGATCCCGCCGGGCATCACCACCAGTGCAGTCGCATCAATGACGCGCACCGGCCGGACAGTCGGATCCGTCGGCGGTTCAACGATCTTGCCGTCGGCGATCCACAGGTCGCGCACCTGCCCATCGATGCCGTTTGCGGGATCGTAAACCGTGCCGCGGGCGATTTTGGTGTATTCAAGACCGGACATAAATGGAGTCTAATTCCTGGTGGAACGCGCAGAATTTATTGAGCAATCTCGATGATGTCGCCAGCCGCAATGGACAGTAATGTTCGCTCGACAGAGGGGATCAGCGGACAAAGATCAGCAAGTCGGTTGGTCGGCGCGATGAGCACGATGGCGGCCAATCTCATGGCCAACAGATTTTGTTGATAGCGGAGGTTCTGGTCGACGGTGATCAAAACCACGAATGCTGCCGATGCTGCCGATGCTGCAGTAATTCCCCGTTTTTCTTTCCCGACCAGCCCATCTCGAAGACCGTGCTGACATCGTGTTCGACGAGTTCTCGCTCCAGTCGTCGAGGGACGCATTCGTCAAGCAGGATGCGCATGTGACACCAACAGTTGCTTTGCGAGCTTCAGCGCAGCAATCGCTTGTTCGTGGGAAACGCTCGGGAAATCGGCCAGGAACTCGTTGAGTGGGTCACCGGCTTCGAGATAATCGAGCAATGTTTGTACCGGAACCCGTGTGCCAGCAAACACCGCGATTCCGTGGAGAACGTCGGGATCATGTGAAATGACGGAATCGGGAGACTTCATGGGGAGCGGTCTTTCAAATCGTTGCGGGCATGGGATCGTTGATTCATCGGCGGAACGATGCTCCATGTTGACGCCGAACCGTGTGGATGGACCGGGCTCGATTCCCACAAGGCATTTTCGCCGAACGCCTCTTCGGACTCAACTGCGAAATTGGTGAATTACTTGATGCGCTCGTCGCGGAATAAATCGCCCTCCGGCCATTTTTCGAGGCTCTTGAGCACCGCCAGAATTTCATCCATCGCAGCATCCGCTACACGGCCGGTCAATGGCGACGTTCGCGTGTTGAACAGCACGACCACATGGCGACCATCGGCCTGACGACGCAGGCGGGTGTTGGTCCCCGGCAACGAACCGCTGTGTCCCATCGCGATTTTCTCACCGTCGCCATTCACATTGACCTGCCAGCCCAGTGCGTAGTATTGCGAGAGGGGTTTGCCGTCGGCGTCATGACCGGCGCGGCCCGGTGGCCGCGCGAACATGGCCTCGATAGACGCCGCATTCATCACCGGGCATTTCGCGGGATCGTCAAAAGCGCATGCGAACCGCGCGAGATCGGTCGCTGAGGCCAGCCATGCCCCGTGGGCGTCCATCGCTTCGAGATGCCACGCGCCATACGCCGCCGGGACTCGTTGATCGAGATCGTCCGCAAAATCGGAGGTTCCTGCAAAGGGATCGTAGTACCGCACTTCATTCGGCTGACGCTGTTCCAACCGCGTGTGACCGAGTTTCATTTCATCAATGCCCATCGGCTTGAGAATCTGCTCGGTCATGGATTCGCCGTACGGCTGCCCGGTCAGTTTCTCAATCACGCGGCCCAGCAAACAGTACCCGTAGTTGGAATAGGCATACCGTTCGCCTGGTGTGAAATCGAGTGGAGCGCCGCTCATGACTTTGATGATTTCGGCCGGACCGGCGGGCGGTTCCTTGCCGAGCAGTTTGGCGAACTCGACGGCTTTGAACATGGCATCAAAGGAAAGATCGCGATCCCAGCCGCCGCGGTGTTCGAGCAGATGCCGAATGGTGATCTCGCGCTGCCGTTCATCGACCTTCTTCCCTTCGCGAAGATGCGGCTCGAACGGCAGGACGTCGAAAACTTTGTCGTCGAGTTTCAACTTGCCCTGTTCGATCAGCTTCATGATCGCGACCGCTGTAATGGGTTTCGAGATGCTGGCGATGCGGAACAGGCTCGTCGGCATGACCGGCGCGCGCTGGGCGAGATCGGCATAACCGTAACCGCTTGCGTGGACGAGTCGGCCGTGGTCAGTGATCGCGACCGACACACCGGGGACCTGATGCCGTTCGAGGAACGATGCCATCACACGATCGATCTGCGGGATTGATGTCGCTTTCGATCCGTTCATCACGGTGTGTGGCGCGAGGTCTTTTCGATACCCCGGCCCACGCAGCACACGCCCTGGTGTCTTGCCGGTGAATTTTCCCGCGTCGAGCACGACCACGCCGTTGACCAGCACGGTCTTCACGCCTTCTGCCAAGTCGTGTGGCTTGGAGAAGCTGGCTTTGTCGGCAAGCGCCTCCGCATCGAACAACACCAGATCGGCGGCTTGACCGATGGCAATGCGGCCGCGGTCGTAGGCCATCAGTTCATTCGCCGCGACCGCCGACGCCTGCGAAATCGCCTGTTCCCACGAGACCGCGCCGAGATCGCGCACATACCGCGACATCACTCGCGGCAAGGCACCGAAGGCACGCGGGTGGGACGCAATACTCGATCCGCCTGCCGGTCCAACATCGGTGCAGAAAGAAATGAATTCTTCCTGAATCGCCGCAATGACGTTGGCTTCGCTCATGCTCTGCGGCAGCGCGAACGCCCCGGTCTTCACGAGTTGGAAGAATGTTTCCCACGGGTCTTCATTGACGGCTTTCGCCATGGCCGCGACCGATTGGCCGACATGCGGGGCATACTTCGGTGACGACGCCTGCCCGATGATGACTTTGTTCCAATCGTAACCGACGTGATGGAACCAGTTCTCCCAGCCGTCGGTGGTCTCCATTTCTTTGCGAATCGTCGCCCGTAATTCGGCGTCATCGAGACGACGAACGAGTTTGTCGTGCCCCTCGCCGAAGTGCTGCGGGTGGATGAACGCGGCGATGCCGAGACCGTTGTTGATGTACGGATAGATGTCGGCGGCGACCTGCTGCCCTGCCCCGCGTGCGGCTTTGATGCGGGCAATCGCCAGGGGCATCTTCCCCCAGTTGTGTTGCCCCGCGGCTTTCAAGTGGAAGATGTGGACCGGTAAATTCCCTTCGCGACCAATCTGCAACGCCTCGTCAATAGCATCGAGCAGCTTGTCCCCTTCGTTCCGCATGTGGGTGAAGTAGCGGCCACCGGATGCTCCCGCCACTTTGGCCAGCGCGACGAGTTCTTCCGTTTCGGCATACACTGCGGGCGGGTAGATGAGAGCGGTTGACAGTCCGATCGCCCCCGCTTCCATTGCGTCTTTGACGAGGGCCTGCATGCGGATGAGTTCGTCCGCTGTCGGGCGGCGGTTCACTTCACCGAGGACGAGTTCACGGATTTGTGTATGCCCCACCGTTTGCGCGACATTCACCGGCAAGCCGCGGAGTTCGATAAGTTGAAAATACTCCGCGAACGTCGTCCACCCATAGCGTTTTTCGTCGGCGGCATCGAGCGGAGCCGCAGACACGCCTTCCCCCGCGTTGATGGTCGTGATGCCCTGCGTCAACAGATTGATCGCGGTCGTCGGGTCTTCGAGCATCGGCGTCGCAGTCTGGCCCATCATGTCGATGAAGCCCGGTGCAAGAATCAGACCGGTGCCGTCAATGACACGCTCGGCGGCGGCCGAATCGACACGGCCGATCTCGACGATCTTGCCGGCCTTCACCCCGACATCCGCGACAAACCACGGTGCCCCGGTGCCATCCATCACGCGGGCCTGGCGAATCACGATGTCCAACGTCTTCGGTCCTTTCGCTTCGACCGTTCCAAAGCATGAACTCAACACCATGATCAGGATCGCCGAACATCGTGAAATCATTGATTGCTTCCCCACGCTCACCCATTCCGCTGTGCGGTTTCGCCCCCCGCGTCGAACCTTCTCAGTCCCTTTGAATGATAACGAATTCCCGATGGGAGCACCCGAAAGGGGATAGCAATTTCGGTGGGCCCGCGGTACGCTACTTGCGGGAAATCGAGCACAAAGGAGGATGCTGAGTGCGACGATGGGCGGACAGGAGGTCGCGTCCATCACAATGACCCAATGGTCTTTCTCCCCAGCGCGGAGCGCACTGTCATGATGTGTCCGTTTTGCAAGCACGACGAAACGAAGGTCATCGATTCACGGACGAGCCAGGATTACGTCATCCGTCGGCGTCGTGAATGTCTGCGCTGCGAGCGCCGCTATACGACCTACGAAAAGATTGAAGAATCGCCGCTGAAAGTCATCAAGAAAGATGGCACGCGGATTCCATTCGACCGCGAGAAGATCAAAGCCGGGTTGGAAAAGGCCTGCTACAAACGGCCGATTTCCGCCGAGATCATCGAATCGATCGTCGCGGAAATTGAGTCCGATCTCTACGAAAACTTCGATCGCGAAGTTCCCTCCCGCGACATCGGCGAGCGCGTGATGGAAGCCCTTCGCGCCATCGACCACGTTGCCTTCGTTCGCTTCGCCTCCGTCTACCGCGAATTCAAGGATGTCAACGACTTCGTGGAAGAACTGCAACCGATTCTGCGCGAATTCCCGCGGTAAGTGGGTGGGCACGCAGGAGGATCAGCGCGAAACTGCAAGCGGTATCGGCGAGCATCCGGCAACGATTTGGCCGTCAGGTGGCTTTGGACGTATCTGTTTCACGCCGCAACATCGGACCGTGGCGGAAGCTGATAGCCATGCGGTTCCAGGCATTCATCACGGAGATGATCAGCGTCAGATCGACGAGATCTTTCTCGGAAAAATGGGGTCGCACGGCCTCATACACGACGTCGGGGATGCTGGTCTGTGAGACGAGCGTCACGGATTCCGCCCAGGCGAGAGCTGCCCGTTCGCGCTCATCATAGAAGGATGTTTCCCGCCATACCGCCAGGCAATCGAGCCGTTGTTGCGTTTCACCGGCTTGGCGGGCTTCGCGCGAGTGCATATCGACGCAGTACGCACATCCGTTGATCTGCGAGGTTCGCAACTCAACAAGACAACGCAACCGCGATTCAATGTTCGCAGCTTCAATATAGGGGCGCGTGGCCGCAAGAGCCTTTAGACCTTCGGGGGCCACTTGTTGATATGCAATCCGCCGCATTATGAATTCCCACACTCCAGGGATTTACGAATTGTCATTCGGAGAACAACGAGCCCACAATGTGAGGATCACTTCTCGGTGGCGCGTTCGAGTTTCACACCGCTGCCGGTGATTGTGACTTCGGCGGGGAGCACGCCCGTGTCGAGGTAGACGATCGTCAGCGACTGGTCGCCCTTGCTGAAGAGCAACGTTCCGGCCATGGCTTCGGTGACTTGTTCACCGGCCTTCCAACCCTCGGTTTTCAGTGTCGCGGCAATTCCCAGGGCGGCAGCTTTGGCTTGCCCGGCGGCAGTGTTGAATTCGATCTCGCGCTCGGTCACCTTCACGTCCGCAGCATTCGCCGGGAGCTTCAATGTCAACTTCGGCGACGGCGTCGGCTGCTTGCCAGCCGCTTTCGTGGCAGCTTCTTTCTCGCGGTTGTATTTGGCATCGACTTCTGCCGCCGATTCGTGTTTCAGAAGACAACGCGTTTTGCCATCCACGTCGTAGAGTTCCAGCGTGAGCATCTCCTTCGCGGCATTGCGGAAAATCATGGTGTCGCGGAAACCGATCTTGATCAACTTGTCGTGCGTGGCTTTCCAACCCGCTTTCTCTAACGACGTTTGGTAGAACTTCAATACGTCAGCGATGGAGTCCGGGCTGTCGAAAGAAACGGCTTTGGTGACATCCGCATATTGCAGGTTGATGGTGACCGGTGGTGCGGGGAGATCGGCGGACATCAGTTCCGCGCTGTAGGTGATCGCCGTCTTGTTTCCTTGAGCCGGTGCGGTGTCCACGAACGCCGTGAGTCGAACTGCATTCTGTTTGAACCAGCGTGTCGTCCCCACGGCACCGTATGCTTGCCAACCTAGCTTGCCGAGCCTGTTCGTGATCTCGTCCGCGGTTTTTTCTGGCGACAGATCGGTCGTGTACATCGTGCTGGCCGGGCCGGCAAACGTCAGCTTGGCCCCCGCGGGGACCGGCAACGTGCTCAAATCGACGTTGCCGTGACTGCTCACCGAAACATTCACGCGTCCGGGTTTGACGCCGTAGGCCATCAACGAGAGAGTGTAATCTCCCTTGCGATAAGTGCCGCTGCTCGATTCCTTGCTGAGATACGCTCCCGGCAATTCTTTCCACTTCGCATCGAGCAGCGCCTGCTTCTGGAAGTCATAGGCCGACTGGGCATCACCATCGGCTTCATATAGGATTCCCGCGCTTCGCCGCTGGGGTTCATCCACGCCCTTCGGCACTGGCCATGTCAGTCCATTCCAGACCGCGGCCGCTTTTTCCACGGTCGCCGGTGGTTCGGCGGCATGGATCACCGTCGTGATGACGGTCAGCGACAGCGTCGCGGCAACCATCACAAATCGTAGGCTTGCAGGAAAAAATCGGGCGAGGATCATCGTACATTCCCTGGGATGGATCATTCCCCTGATGTGATGTTCAAGGGGGATGCTGGTGATCACGCGGTGGTCTCAGTGCGGGCGCGAAACCGCAAGCGGCCAATCCACGCTTGCGGTTTCGCGCCCCGCGCCGAACAGACACTGTTTCCAGTCACTACCACGGATTGATATTAAAAATCTCCAGAATCAACCGCCAGAGGTCGGGCGCATTCTGTTCGATCCAACTGAGGAGTTGATAAAGCAGCCACATCGGCGATGTTCCTATTGATGATTTGACTCGGCCGACATCATCACCGCGGCGGCTTGATTCCGTCAATCCCGCGCACAACAGGGTGTCGATGGGGTCGTGTCCTCATTTGATGGCCGACAGCGTGGAAAGCACCCCGGCTGCTTCGGAGCAGCCGGGGTGCTAGCTTCAACTTAGGACACGATCGTCGATGGGCGATTCCGTTTGACCACTTGTCGAGATTCGGGCCGCGCGCAAGAATGAGTCGTACGGACGGATCGATCGATTTCTACGGGATGAATGACATGCTGCCAATGTGTTGTGGACGACGTGAGCTGATTCTGTTGGCGACCTGGGCCATGATGACGAGCTTCGCCGCGGCAGAAGACTGGCCCGAATGGATGGGCGCACAGCGCGATGGCGTGTGGCATGAAACCGGCCTGGTGAAAGAGTTCCCCGCGGGGGGGCCGCCGGTGCGATGGCGGGTGAAAGTCGGCGGGGGCTACTCTGGGCCGGCCGTGGTCGGGAAGTATGTGTACGTCACCGACAAGCAATTGCCAACCGGTGTGAAAGACCCGGCAAATCCGTTCTCGCGCGATCGCCAGCAGGCGACGGAACGCGTGCTGTGCCTTAATGACTCCGACGGCAGCGTCGTCTGGAAGCGCGAATACGATTGTCCGTATACCGTCAGTTATCCCGCCGGGCCGCGGACGACACCGCTGGTGCGCGACGGCCGGGTGTATACGCTGGGAGCGGAAGGTCACCTGCTCTGTCTCGAAGCCGAGACGGGCAAGGTTGTGTGGTCGAAGCATTTCGCGACCGACTTCGGCACGAAGACGCCCGTGTGGGGCTTTTCGTCCAACCCGTTGCTCGATGGCGACAAGCTGATCGTGTTCGTGGGTGGCAAAGATTCGACGGCGATGGCGTTCCATAAAGATACAGGAGAAGTTCTGTGGAAATCGCTCGATTCGCTGACGGAACACGGCCCCGGTTATAGCTCGCCGATCATCATCGAAGCGGGAGGCAAGCGACAACTCATCGTGTGGCATCCCGCGGGACTCAGCGGTCTCGATCCCGAAACGGGCAAGCCGTATTGGACGCAGTCGATGACGTTGCAATCCGGGATGTCGTGCGCCACGCCGCGACTCAACGGCGACCAGTTGTTTGTCAGCGCGTTCTACAACGGTTCGCTGCTGCTGAATCTGAATGACAAGGAACCCACGACGACCGTGGCCTGGCGGCGGCATGGCCAGAGCGAAAAGATCACCGATGCCCTCCACTGCGTCTTCTCGACGCCGGTGATCGACAACGGCCACATCTACGGTGTGTGCAGCCACGGCGAATTGCGGAGCCTCGACCTGAAAACCGGCGACCGCGAATGGGAAACGTATCAACCCACCAGCGGCAAGAACGCCCGTTGGGGTTCAGCGTTTCTTGTGAAAAACGGCGACCGTTATGTGCTCTTCAGTGAGCAAGGCGACCTGATTCTCGCGAATCTTACCCCCGAGGGGTACAAAGAAATCAGCCGTGCTCATCTCGTCGACCCCACCGGCCCCGCCCAGCGCCGCGACGTCGTGTGGGTGCATCCGGCGTTCGCCCACAAGAACGTGTATGTTCGCAACGATAAGGAACTCGTGAGCGTCTCCCTCGCGGCGGAGTAATGTCGAAGATTGACAGCGACTCCACAAATGCTTCTGCACTGCAACAAAGAAAATTCTCGATGTGGTAGGGCGAACTGAGGCGAAGTAATTTTGTATGCACAATCTCGACGACTGTCATTGTCAAATACTCCTTCGCGGTGTCGAAGCCCAGGCGTCTCGCTCCAACTCTCGTTCCCGCACACAGAGATACGTGTCATGGCATCTTTCCGAGTTTAGCTCCAATTCGGAGGATCGAGTCATACGCAGCCAATTCTCCAAATCGCGGAATCCCTTCAGTTATTTCGCGAATACGGTCTGGTCATGATGCACCAGTTCCATCCCAAGTGCTCCCGCCAGTCGGTCAATCTGGTCCGACGTCAACGGGGCTTCCCCTAACAGAAAGGGCTGCAACTCGGCCCAGTCGATCTCCGCTTGTTTCATCAACGCGTGCGGCAAAATGCCCGGAATGCGGATGCAGCCGTGAAAGGCCCGGCGCAGCGCCCCGCTGAATGTCGGCTCGTTCGCCGCAGCCATCATCCGTTGCGCCCGCACAGAAGCGTCGGGTATGTTTTCCGATTCCGCCGCAGACGCACTCCGCTGAAATCGTTCGCGTTCTTCGGGAGTTAATTCCCGATAGATTCGTTGCAGTTTGATGTCTTCGGCCATCGTTGATCTTTCACTGCTCTGTGGGTTCGTAAGCGGCGACGGGGAGAATCGTCGTGTCGTCGATTTCTTCCCACACGCAGCGCAACTCTCAACCCGCATCCGTCGTGCCGTAGACGGTGAGGTTATCCGGGTTGCTCACACTTTCTTCAATCGCCAATTGACGGGCAGAAAATACCACTTGCTCAAACTCGTCCTGCGTCACTCCGTGCCGGGCGATGTGCTCGATCGCCTCCGGTGTCCAGATCACGAAGTAGAACGGCATCTCACGCGGCCCTCCGGCAACACATCAATTTGAGATTCTACCGGATGGCAGTCGGTGCAGGTAGTTCTATCTGGCCGGATGGTCGAATCCTTATCATGTGTCTCAACATTCGCTGACGTTGACGGCCAAGCCGCCGAGGGAAGTTTCTTTGTAGTGCGAGGACATGTCGGCACCGGTGCGTTTCATCACTTCGATGACGCGGTCGAGCGACACGAAATGGTGTCCGTCGCCGCACAATGCAATACGGCTGGCGTTGATGGCTTTCACGGCCCCCATCGCATTGCGCTCAATACACGGAATCTGCACGAGGCCGCGGATGGGGTCGCACGTCAATCCGAGGTTGTGTTCCATCCCAATTTCGGCGGCCTGCTCGACTTGCCGCGGTGTGCCGCCGAGGACTTCCGTCAATGCGCCGGCCGCCATTGAGCAGGCAACGCCGACTTCGCCTTGGCAGCCGACCTCCGCGCCGGAGATCGACGCGTTCCGCTTGTAGAGGGAACCGATGGCCGCGGCGGTCAGCAGGAAATCGTCAATCTTCTCCGGCATTGCTTGCGGACAGAACTCTTCGAAGTAATTCAGCACCGCCGGAATAATCCCTGCCGCGCCATTGGTTGGGGCGGTCACCACCCGACCGCCTGCTGCATTTTCTTCATTCACGGCGATTGCAAAAAGATCGACCCAGTCGAGTACGTCCAGAGGGTCCTGTCCTTGCGTGGCTTTGCGTTTCGAGAGTACGTCGTGCAGAGCCGGCGCACGACGGGGGATGTGCAGTCCGCCCGGCAAAACGCCGTTGTTCCGACACCCGCGGTGAATGCAGTCCTTCATGGTCGTCCAGATCCGTTTCAATCCGGCACGAATTTCCGGTTCGGTGCGGAAGGCTTTTTCATTCTCCAACACCAAACGGCTGAACGAAGTGTTGTGCTTTTCTGCCAGTTGCAACAGTTCCCGCGCGGACGAAAAGGGAAACGGTACAGCGGCCTCAACCGTCGCTGCGGCAGTGGCGGATTGTCCTTCGCGCACGATGAATCCGCCGCCGATGGAAAAGTACGTGGCGGAACAAATCGGCGTGGTGTCATCGGTCTGTGCAAATGCCTGAAAGCGCAATCCATTGGGATGCGCGGGCAGAAACACCGCATGGTGAAACAACAGGTCCGATTCTTCCCGGAAGGGGATGCCACGGCGACCAGCCAATTTGATCGTGGACTGAGCGCGAATTTGTGCGAGTTGCTCGGGGATCGACTCGGGATCGATGGTATCAGGTTTCTCCCCCTGCAAACCGAGCAGGACCGCGGAGTCGGTGCCGTGGCCAATACCGGTCAGCGCGAGCGAGCCATAGAGGTCGATCACAACGCGCGCAACACGGTCCAGCATTCCGGTCTCGGCCAATTCCTGGACGAATGCATTCGCGGCTCGCATGGGACCGACCGAGTGTGAACTCGAAGGACCAATGCCGATTTTGAAGAGGTCAAAAACGCTGCAGTATGGGGCTTGCATAGTTCCCTCTTATGGAATCTGGACTGCTCGATTCGGACACCGCACCACTCGATACGGCACATCGCCAGGAAAGCGATCGTTTTTATTTTCGATTCAGTCGCGGCTCAAGCCACAGTCCCCAGGCATCGCGCGGACCGTCATCCGGGGGAAACGTTTGCAATTCGAGTTGGTCGACACCGGCGACGGGGACTTCAAAGCTCGCAACCTTACCCGGACCAATCACATCGGATTTCCACAGTATTTGACTGTCGCCGTGAATTTCAAAGCGGGCTTTGCCCGTGTGTCCCGCCGCGATACCAACCTTTCCGGTCAGCGTGTTCCATTTGCCGCCGAGTGAATAAGCATGAGTTGCGGGGGCATGGGCATAGATCCCGGTGGCGTAAATGCGGCCGCCCGATTCCAGCAACAATGCCGTGTCCGGCAATTGATCGAAGGTTGGTTTTCTCCAGCCGACTTTGGCCGACGTCGCCGCAAAATAGGTGAGACTCATGGACATTTCTGATCCGCGAAAACTCGATGGCGGGTCCTGCCGCGGTTCTGGTGAAATCAATTTCGCGGCGATTGCGGAGGCTTCCGTCAACTTGATGCCTTGGGCTGCGCGTTGAGCAAGATCGCGATGACCCTCGGCCAATGCTTTGATCACGGGTTCCAATGCGAGGCGTGTCTGAATGGTTGTCAGATCCGGCACCCCGGACTCACCGACCGAGTATGACATCCGCAGCGCGGGCAGCGATTGCTCGTCCGTCACGGCCCCATTCGCGTGCAATAGCCGCAGTCGCAATTCGCCGGGTATCCCTTTGGTTAAAGCTTCGGTTTGAAGCAAGAATCGGCCCTGATCGTCGGGAATGGCTGTCGCCGTGGTGGCGTCGTAATCACTGCCGCCGTCGGGATCGAAGTAGGCAACGACGCCGTAGAGAGGTGGTTCTCCCTTGACGACGCCGGAGACAACAATTCCCTTCCCTTCCGCTTTGAGATCGAGGTTGATCATCGTGGCTGTGGGTTTTACGGACTTCGATTCCAGACGGCCGGAGAATTGCGGATGAGAAGCCAATCGCAGCGCATGGGCCAAGGTCAGAAACGTCCCCGGTCCTTCACTCCGAAGTTCTTCACCATAGCTGCGGTTGCCCGAGCCCATTAGAGCCGCGCCCCGAATGGCTTCGTCGGGCCGCGCCTTGCAATGTGGCAATCCGAGGGCGTGTCCCAACTCATGAGCCATCCCGCCGATGAAGATGGAGTTGTGTTTTCCGAGAGAAATTCGACCGTACTCGCCGTCTTGAATTTGAGGTGTCGTCAACGACAAATTCGTCGCGTCCAGTTCCGGCGAGTCCAATTGCCACGCGGTTCCGTGGAGGAAATCTCCACCCGCGTAGTACGGCGACTCGTGCGTGAATTTGAGCCGCTCGGGATCCCATGTCGCCAGATTGCAGAAGATCGCCATCGTCTCTTTGTCGGCATTGATCCCTGCCTGTTGGAGAAGCGGCAGGCATTCCTTGCGGATCTCGCTGCCCGACGATTTTTTGTAGTGAGTCGTCGGGTGCTGTCCGCGGACCTCATGAATGACGACGTGCCGATCGGCATCAAGCTGTAAGTTGATGCTGCGCGGCCCGAAGCCGTGACGATCCATCTCCTGGGCGTAAAACCCCTGGATACGTTGCAGCATGCGACTCAAGCGGCTTTTGTGATCCGCAGGGAACTCGCGATCCATCGGCGTCCAGCAGACGATGTGAAGCCGCCGTTCAACCGCTTCGGCATGATCGCGCTGCCACGGATCGAGAATCGCCCGGGCGGCAATCACCTGCTGTCGTGCATTCGGCAAGTCGGCGGCGCGTAGCGGGAGCCATCCGCCTGCGAAAAGTCCCAACAAGAAAAGTGAGTGCCGCATTATCATTTCCATGATCTAGAAGGCTAGAACCGCAGTGGTGAAAACGGGGCGGGGTCAATGTGCGGCTTCTCGTCGAGTAACAGTTCGCGGATGAGCCGACCCGTGGCGGTTGCCAGGCTCACACCGAGCATGTTGTGACCCGTGGCGAGAAAGGCGTTCGACAACCGTGGGACGCGGCCGATGATGGGTAAGCTGTCCCACGTCATCGGTCGCCAGCCGAACCACGTTTGCTGCGGACCGTCGGTAAACGGTTCGACCAGATACGGCTTGGCAGAGTCGCGCAGTTGTTGAATCCGCTGCGCAGAAATCGTCGCATTGAAGCCGGAGAACTCCATCATCGAACCGAGGCGGTATCCCGTCCGAAACGGTGATACGCCGACGCGATGTTCCGGAAAAAGCATGGGATGCTGTGGACAAACGGCCGGTCGTTCCATCGTTACCGAGTAACCTTTACCCGGTTCGATGGGAATGCGGCATTCGAGGGTGGTCGCCAACCGGGCACTCAGCGCACCGGCCGCGAAGACGATACGGTCGGCCTGCATGTCGCCGACGGACGTTTCGAGATGCGTGATCTGTCCCGCGGCTTTTTTGATCTGTCGCAGTTCGCAGTTCTCGATGAATGTGACGCCGCGGGTTCTCAAGCGTTCGACCCATGCGGCATTCAAAAGATCCGGCCGGATGGAGACATCGTGGGGATAATGAAACGCTCCCGCCAAGCCGGTTTGGAGGGCCGGATCAAACGTCGGGAGTGCCTCGCCTTCGATCCGTTTGGCGGTCACTCCGAAGTTTTCCGTCAGGAAACGGTCGTTTTTAGCGAACTCTTCCATGCCGTGTTCGGTTTGCAGGACATACAGCAGACCCTTCTCCGTCCACTCGCATTCCAGCGATTCCTCACGCACGATCCGTTTATATTCGTCGAGTGATGAATCGAGAATGGCCTTGAGATGCCGACCTGCGGCGAGCATTTGCCGTTGGTTGCAGCAGCGCGCGAATTGCCACATCCAGTTCCAGAAGGTGGGACTCCACCGTGGGGTGACTCGAAAGGCACTCTTCGGATTGAACAACGATTTCAGCGCCGTGGCGATCGCGCCCGGTTCCGTCAGCGGCAAGACATGGCTCGGGCAAATGTACCCGCAGTTGCCGTAGGAGCAACCGCTTCCCACGGTGGCACGATCGATCACCGTGACGCGCAGCCCGGCCTTGTTCAAATAGTGAGCGCAGGCGAGGCCGATCACCCCCGCACCGACGACGATGACGTGATCAATCGCCGCTGGCGGTTTCATGCTGGCTCCTGTCCGGTAAT
Organism: Planctomycetaceae bacterium; assembly: GCA_021732785.1. Classification (GTDB taxonomy): domain Bacteria; phylum Planctomycetota; class Planctomycetia; order Planctomycetales; family Planctomycetaceae; genus DSVQ01. The sequence continues at coordinate 21,750 of JAKFUG010000068.1, read as the reverse complement.
GCCCTGCGAAAATGGATCGCCGGGTTGCACAATCAGAACCGCGTCACTGCAGATAAATCCCCGCCCGGTAATTGTTGGAACGATGCGGCCGTTGTCGGCATGTCGATACGTTCCTGTGAAGCGGCTGCCGATGATGCTTTCCTGAATCCACGGCTGTCCGGGAGCGAGTTTGCCGTCCGCTGCGAGGCAAGCGAGCTTGGCACTCGTGCCGGTGCCACACGGCGAGCGGTCGTACGCGCCGCCGGGGCAATACACAAAGTTGCGACTGTGTGCCGATAGCGATTCTGCCGGGCCGAAGAATTCGATGTGGTCGATTTCGGCCCCATCGGCCCCGGTCACGCCGTTGCGAACCAACGCGGCGCGGACCAAAGCGGAAGCATCGGTCAGAGCGCGGAGGTTGGCGAAAGTGAGCGGAAACGGCGACTTTTCGACAAGGAAGAACCAGTTTCCGCCCCAGGCAATATCCCCCGTGACGGTGCCCAGCGTTTCCACTTCGACGGCAACCTTGGTGCGATAGCGATAACTGGGCACGTTCTCAATGGCCACGAGATGCGGCTCAATCAAATGGACTTCCACAACACCGACGGGCGTTTCCAATCGGTGAATTCCGGGCGTGATTCGTCCAAGATGAGCGAGCGTGACGGCGACACCAATCGCACCGTGTCCGCACATGCCCAGATAGCCGGTATTGTTGAAAAAGATGACCCCGGAAACACACGTGGGATCGACCGGCGGGCACAACAGCGCCCCGACAACGGCCTCGGAACCGCGCGGTTCCAGGATCACCGTGCGGCGAAAATCATCCGCCGTTTCCTGAAACCGTGTGCGTCGGCTCGCGAGAGAACCACCACCGAGGTTTGGTCCGCCTTGCACGACCACGCGGGTCGGTTCCCCTTCCGTGTGTGAGTCGATGACCCGAATGGTTTGGTACGCGTCAGTCATGCCGCGGCTCCTGTCCAGGTCTTCCACCAGTTCTTGAACAATTGCCATTGCTGACGGGCAAACTCACGTTGTGTGGGGGATAGCGAGTCTGTCTCGTTGAGATTGAGTTCGTATTCCGGGTTGCCTTCCAGCACCATCAGGTACTTGTAATAGAGTACGAGATCGGTCCCTTCATCGAAGCGGGAAAGGACCTGCAATGCTTCATCGAGTTCGAGCGCCTGTCGCCGGGCCGTGGGATCACCCGCCGCGGCTGTGCGACAAAGTTCGACCAGTCGCAGCACCTGTTGTGGCAACGCGTTCCCAATCCCGGTGATGGCCCCCACGGCTCCGCAACGGACGAAACCGTGATACACCTGCGTGTCGACCCCGACCATCAGCGCGAGATCGGGGTCGCCGCTGGTGATGTGCTCGGCGGCATAATCCAGCGAGGCCGCGCCGCCGAATTCTTTGAATCCCACCAGATTCGCATGATCGTGCCGCAATTCGCGGAAGAGTTCCGCCCGCGTCTGAAAACCATAGTACGGGCTGTTGTAGATCACCGCGGGAATGTTACCGCCCGCCTTCAGACAGGCCGAAAAATGATCCCGCTGCGCCGCCGTTGAACTGCCGCGCGAAAGCACGCGCGGAATCAACATCAAACCCGCGGCACCCACCTGTTTTGCGTGGGCGGCATGCTCGGCAGCAATCCGTGTGTTTTGCGCCCCGGTGCCGACCACTACCGGCACACCAGCTTCGGCCAACCGCCGGACGCCTTCCTGACGCTGGGCATCGGTCAACAGCGGCCAGTCACCCATCGAACCGCAATACACTACGGCCCGCATCCCCGCGGCAATCAACTCCTGGCCCTTGCGAACCAGTGCCGCAAAATCGGGCGTGCGATCCGGCAAACACGGCGTCATCAACGCGGGCATGCAGCCCGTGAAAACGGAAGGCGGATGATTCATGGTTTGGTCACTTTTCCTATCGGTGGCTCGTCGCAGTTACTGCCCACGGTTGATACGAATTCTATCCGCCGTTCTCGCATCCGTCTTGAAGGCACGATGACAATTCACTTGAAATTGCGCACAATCGCGATCGCTTTCGAGTTCTGCACCACGATGATTCGTCCGCCGGACGCTCAGAATTGGTGAGGACGATCGCATCCCGGCGAGTTGTCAATTCCATGCCGCATTCATCCCCCCTGCTCGCGATTCTGAACCAGCTCGAAGAGCCGTTCATGGGTGAGTTGCTGTTCGATCAACTGGCCGACATCGTGTTCTTTATGAAGAACGCCGTGGGGCAATATGTCGTGGTGAATAACACGCTGGTGCAGCGCTGTGGCGTTCGCGACAAATCACAACTGCTCGGTCGCACCTCGGCGGAAGTCTTCCGGCCTCCGTTTGGTGAGAATTATGTGGCCCAGGATCTCAAAGTGATCGAGTCGGGGCGACCATTGCTCGATCAACTGGAATTGCACTTCTATCCATCGTGGGATGTCGGCTGGTGTCTGACCACGAAGTTGCCGTTACGATCCAAAGCGGGAACAATCGTCGGACTTGTTGGCGTGTCGCAGGATTTGCGGCTGCCCGATGCAACGAAGGCGGAGTACAAGAACGTTGCCGCCGCGGTGAAGTCCGCCGGCGCGAATCTGTCCGAGCCACCGACGGTGATGCAGTTGGCGGATGTTGCCGGGATGTCGCGCTTTCAACTGGATCGCCGGATGCGGCAGGTCTTTGGACTGACCACCGGACAATGGTTGTTGAAGCTGCGGATCGATGCCGCGCGGAGGCAACTGCGGGACACAACCGATGCGATCGCCCAGATCGCGTATGATGCAGGCTACGCCGACCAAAGCGCTTTCACCCGGCATTTCCGCCAGGCCACGGGTTTGACACCGAGTGAATATCGGAGTACCGCATCATCAGCCGGAACGCGCTAGCGCCCGGTATCGGAATGAGTTCGGCACAAGCGCGGTGTCACGTCATAACGGTCGTGTGCCACTGGCTCTAACAGTGCGAAGTGAGAGTGCGCTTCCCTTTGAAGACGGCACTGGCAGAGCCAGTGGCACACCATCCAAATTCTTTGCCATGACAAACCAAAAACACGTACCGGCTAATGGAGCTTTACGTCAGTTGCGACAACGGGCCGTCGCCGCAGAAGTCGGGGTTGCCGAACTTCGTGAGGCGGTGGCCAAAGCCGTGGGCGATCGACATCAGCAGCCGGTTATGGGCGGTTTTCTTGTACTTCACCGACCGGCCCATCTGGAAATCGAGGCCGTTGCCGACCATGACAAACGGAATGTCGTTGAGCGTGTGCGAGTTCCCCTTGCCCAACTCGTTCGTCCAGATGATGAGCGTGTTGTCGAGCAGGCTCCCCTGACCGCCCGGTTCCGGCGTCGCGGCCAACCGTTCGGCGAGATACGCGAGTTGTTCGCAGTACCACTTGTTAATCCGCGTGAGCTTGTCCTGAGCCGATTCGTTCTTGTCCGGCTCGTGAGAGAGTTCGTGGTGCCCTTCTTCGATGCCGAGCCACCGCATTTTCGCGCCGCCGACCGAATTGGTGATCTGGAACGTGGCGATGCGGGCGAAGTCGGCGGAGAAACTCTGCACGAGGAGATCGATCTGCATCTTGCTGATCTTCGGGATGTTGTCGTTCTCTTCCTTGATCCCCTGATCCAGCACCGGTTCGGGATGATTCAGACCGTCCGGGTTGGCTTGAAGTTCCCGTTCGAAGTCGCGGACCAGCGTCGCATGTTCTTCGAGCAGGGCGCGGTCATCGCCGCTGACGTGCGGTTCCAGCTTGCGGAAATCGTCTTTCAGCGCGTCGACGATACTCCGCAGGCTTTCCTGATTCTTCTTTTGTCCGTAGAGCTTGTTAAACATCTGGTACGGATCATCGATCGGCGCGACCGGCTTATTGGGGCCGGAGTAGACCATGCGGGTCCACGTATCGGCCCGGTCGGGGACCATCACGCCGAATTCCAGCGAACCAAACCGCGTGCGGGTGGCGGTATCGGCTTGCAGGAAATTCTTGATTTCCTGATCGATGGACAGCCCACTGGCCCATCCGGCGGGGGTATCGGAGCCGCCCTGGATGTTGCCGGGGAAGAGTTCGCAACCGGTGAGGAGGCAGCCCATGCCGCGCATGTGGCTGTCACCGTCGCCCCGGATTTTATCGCACACGCCGTTCAGGACCAGCGTGCGGTCCTTCAGCGATTCGAGCGGCGAGAGAATCGTTTTGAGTTTGAAGTCGGCCCCTTCTTCGTCCGGCCAGAATTGATCGGGCACGATGCCGTTCGGGCTGAACATGACGATCAACCGCTGCTTCCGTTGGGCCTGATTCGCGAAGCCGAGACTCGGCAGGTTGCAGACGAACGGGAGCGCTGCGGCACTCAGACCGAGGTCACGCAAGAATTCGCGGCGGGACGAACGGAAGGTCATGGAAAAGCTCTGTTTGCGGCGGGATGGACTCTATGCTTCCCGGCTGCTTCTTCGCATCCGGGAAGCTGATTCGTATCTTGAAGTCGCGGATCACTTTGAATTCAAAAAGAGTCGGGGCGGGGGCCCCAACCTATCATTTCAAGTTCATTTCACATCCATAGGTCGGGGCCCCTGCCCCGACTCTTCAAACTGACGCAAGATCGTGTCTTCAATTTAACCCCGTCGCGGCGACGGTGGTGGCGATTTCAAGCATAAGCATGCGAATTTGTTGATCGTTCTGCAAGAAGGATCGGCCAAGTTCGCCGGGGACATCAGCCCCGTAAGCCCGGATCGGCTGCTTCACCAAAAAGTGGAACATCTGCTGAACAAATGCCTGTCGGCTTTCGGGACTGTCGACAAGGAATGCTCCCAACTCGGGGGCTCCCTGAATTCTACGTTCTTCTCCGTCGCGGGTGGTGTACAAACCGGTGTCGTTGATCAGTTTTCCCTTTTCTGCTTTCCGCCAGCGGCCGATGGCGTCGAAGCTTTCCAGCGTGAAGCCGAGCGAGTTAATCATCACGTGACAGCCTTGGCAGACCTGCGATTTCGTTTGCAGCGCGACCCGTTCGCGAGTGGTAAGATCGGGGTGCAAATCTTCCAGAATCGGTGCAATCGCTTCCGGCGGCGGTTTCAAACTGCGGCCGAGCAATGACCGCGAAACGAACACGCCGCGGTGAATCGGGGAACTCGTCGCCGTGTAGGCCAACCCTGCCATCAGGAATGGATGGGTGATGACCCCGACGCGAGTTTCGCCTTCGAGTTTCATTTTTTGAAACGGTGCTGTTTGCGGCATCAGCGCATCCGCGGGGAGATCGACGCGGTATAGCGGGGCGAGTCGCCCATTCAGATAGAACTCATCGTCGAGGATTAACTGGCGATACGTCGCCCGCGGTTGCATTGCGGCATCGGCGAGCGTCAGTTCGAGGGACGTCCGCAGATCGGAAATCACCGCGGGATCAAATTCGGGATAGAGATGCGAGTCCTTGGCAATGTCGATGAGCGAGTCCAGTCGCGTCCATTGCCGGAGGAAGGCATTCAGCTTGGCGACCGCACGCGGATCGGCGGCCATCCGTTCCACCTGCGACCGAATCTGTTCGCGGTTCGTCAATTGCCCATTGGCGGCGGCATCGCGCAGCGGCTTGTCCGGCAAGGAATCCCACAGCGTGTAGCCGATTCGTGAAGCCACGTTCCAGGGATCATTCGCGGAGCCGTCCACTTCGCGATACAGAAAGCGTGGTGATTTCAACATCAGCAACAAAGATCGCTGAAATGCCGCATCCACATCGGTATTGTCCTCGAACTGCTTGATGAATGGCTGGCGTGTTTCCTCATTCAGCGGTCGGCGAAACGCCCGCCCGGCCAATTGCAGCGCGAAGTCCTGCACTTTCTGCTTGCGATCCCCGGCATCGTTCTTGGTCCCCGCGAAACGGTTCACCTCGGGTAACACTGTAGACGCGATTTCCAGTGCCGCATCGGTGGTTGCCTGATCCCATTCTTTCGAGACGGAAGAGCCCCGTTCATAACCGACGCTGCGATCATCGGCTGGAAACGGTGTCTGTACGACGAGGACTTCGCTCGACCGATGCGGCGACAGATACCGGGCGTCGATCAACTCCGTCGTGTGATGCGGCCGGGTCCAGTGCAGCGCGATCGCGGCTTTCTTTTCCTTGGCCTTGTTCGATTTGAAGAACTCCAACCGGAGCGGATAGTACCGTCCCCCCAGCAGGAATCGCGATTCGCGATGCTCGACATCGTTTCCCGAGCGCACGCTGCCGTCGATGAGCGGGACGTCATTCTCGTTGACCCACAATCGCATACCGTTGACGGTCTTCACGACGAACTCGTAGTTGCCGGTTTCCGGGGCGAAGACGGAACCACTCCAGTTGATGGTAAATTCGTCGGTTTTCAAGCGATCATCTTGGATGGGCTTGCCTTCGCCGAAATCGAATTGCACGACGGGATCGATGCGGTCCAGCACCTTTTCGTTGTCCCGATTGCGGCGGGACGGGAAATAATTACCGCGGAGGCCGAGTTTCCCGTTGGGTTGTTCCGACGGTCGCAGTTCGGCAAACAGATCGGCGATCGATTCGCGGTATTGCCGAACGGTCAACCGCGACAAAGCCACCCGTGCCGGTTTGATGCGAGCCTGGGCCAGTGGTGAATAGAAGGCATCATGAATGTAGGCGGCGACCAGATCCGCATCTTCCCGCGAGCACTTTTCCGGCTTGTTCTCGGGCATCGTTTTGGCAATGACGACCGCCAATTCTTTGACGGATTTATCACCCAGCAGCGGCTCGGGATACTCTTTCGGAGTTCCTTCTCCATTCGGTCCGTGACACGATGCGCACATCTCGCGGTAAACGATCTCACCGGTCCGCTCAGCAGCAAACGTTGCGGCGCTGACGGCGACCGCGATCACGAAGACAGAGCAAAACACGCGACGGAGCGGCATAGCGGAAACCTCGGCGGGTGGGCATCATGCCCCATGACTGGCAGGTATCCCTATTCTCCCACAGGTTCCGCGGGTTGACAAGCGCGATTCAAGGGTTGTTCAAAGTCGAAATGGACAAACGTCGGAAGCACGGTGAACCGCTCCTCGCGCGGCGCGAAACCGCAAGCGGACGATTCACGCTTGCGGTTTCGCGCCGCGTGATGATGCACGCAGTGTCCACAATCTGCGCCGCCGCGGTTACAATCCGGACACGAACAATCCTTCATTCCTCAAGGACACGGCGATGGATCGAGAACAACTGGACCGACGCGACTTTCAGAAATGGACTTTGGCGGCGTTCGCCGGATTTGCGGCAGGGGGCACGATGGGGTGCAGCCAGTCCAAACCCCCCGCGACCACCGCCACGACACCACCGATGCCTGCGGCGGGGGCCACCGACGTCGCGGTCCTCACGCCGCAGGAAGAGTTGCTCGTCGATGACAAGCACGTCTGCCGCGGATTGAACACCTGCAAGGGCCTGGGTCGCAGCAAAGAGAATGCCTGCGCTGGTCAGGGAACGTGTGCCAGTGTCGCCGATCATGCGTGCGGCGGGGCACACGAATGCAAAGGTCAAGCTGGTTGCGGTGAACTGCCGGGACAGAATTCGTGCAAAGCCGAAGGGGGCTGCCACGTCCCGCTGATGGACGAAGTCTGGGGCAAAGCCCGCACGGCGTTCGAAACGGCGATGAAGAAAAAGGGCAAAGAAGTCGGCGTCGCCCCTGCAAAATCGTAAATCTTGGCTGCATCTTTGCATTCGTGTGCCACTGGCTCTGCCAGTGTCTTCGTTGTTCTTGATCATACGAAAAGACTCACGAGGCACTGGCAGAGCCAGTGGCACACAGTTGCTACGATCAGGATGCGTGCCGTCACCTCCCCACTCAACATGGAAAGTTACCCATGCCCTCCCGTTTGGGTCTCCCTGCGTTGGGCTGGGGCGTGGGTCTACGGTCGACGCATTTCGGTCACATCCTCGCGAACGATGTCAGTGTCGATTGGTTTGAAGCCATCTCCGAAAACTTTCTCGACTCCCACGGCCGCCCGCGGTATGTGCTCGATCAAGTCGCCGAGCGTTTTCCGGTCGTGCTGCACGGTGTGAGTCTTTCGATCGGCAGCACCGATCCGCTCGATCACGCATATCTCACGAAACTGAAAACGCTCGCCGATTCGGTGCAGGCGGCTTGGGTCTCGGATCACGTCTGCTGGACCGGAGTGCTGGGGCACAACACGCACGATTTGTTACCCATCCCGTTCACGGAGGAATCGCTGCGGCACGTGGTGGACCGGATCCGTACCGTGCAGGAAATTCTGGAACGGCCGCTCGTGATGGAGAATCCGAGCAGTTATGTGACGTTTCGCGATTCGACGATGACCGAATGGGAGTTCCTGTCGCGGCTGACGGAAGAATCCCACTGCGGGCTGCTGCTCGATGTCAACAACGTCTATGTGTCATCCCGGAATCACGATTTCGATCCGCGCGAGTACCTGGCGAACATCCCGGCGGACCGCGTCGTGCAATTTCATCTCGCGGGGCATACCGATCTCGATACGCATGTGATCGATACCCATGATGGCCCCGTGGTTGACACCGTGTGGGAGTTGTTCCGCGAGGCCCACGCCCGTTCGCCCCACGCCGCCACGCTCATCGAATGGGACGCGAACATCCCGCCCTTCGCCCGGTTGGAAGCCGAAGTGCAACGGGCCCGCGATTGCGTGTCATCTCGTCCTTCATTATGTCCGAACGACAATGTCATCACGACTGGCAGTCACGTCTCGCACCCTGCGGTCCTCGTTGCCATTGAAGCGGAGTGAAACGATGGCCGCTTCGCGCTTGGCGGACATGCAACAATGGATGCTCGGGGCCATCACCCGCAGACCGCCCGATATGCCGGGTTTGTCGATTGATGTTTTGCTTCCTTCGCAGCGGTTATCGGTGGAAGAACGGTTGCGGGTTTATCAATCCGCGTATCTCGTGCGGTTGGGGGAATGTCTCCGCAGCGAGTTCCCTGCCGTGGTCGCGGCCGTGGGGGATGACACTTTCAACGAGTTCGCGGTGGCTTACATCGAACGATGTCCTCCCGGAAGTTACACGCTCGGAGAACTCGGTCGCCGCTTTCCAGAGTTTCTCGCGGAATTGCGACCGGCAAAGACCGACGAGCATCCCGACTTCGGCGACTTTCTGGTTGATCTCGCACGCTATGAACGAACGATTGCGGAAGTGTTCGATGTCGAAGGGCCCGAGACCGATCCGTTGCCGTCGGAGCAACGCCTGCAGGTTGCCGATGCCGCCGCGTTTGCCGCGGGGCGAATCGAGTTTTATCCGTGCGTGCGTTTGTTCCGCAGTGACTTTCCAGTCCACGAATACCGTTCGGCGGTGCGTCGAGATGAAACGCCATCGCTCCCGGAGCCGCGCATTGTCCCTCTGTTGATTTCGCGACAGGAGTTCATTGTTCGCCGCTGGGAAGTCCCGGCATGGCAACACGCGGTATTGGAACAACTGTCGGCGGGCAAGACTGTCGCGGAATCCTTCACCCGCCTTGATGCACGCAATGCTGAAGAACTCACGCCGGAAGCCATCACGGCGGCATTTCAGGAATGGACGTCCCGGCAAATCATCCGGCGTTGGATCAACTCCGAAACGTAGCCCTGTCGCGGAGCGACAGGGCTACTTGGTGACGGCCACATCCTCCGCTTGCGGTTTCGCGCCCCGCGCTGATCCCGCCGGGTGCTGTCCGACGTCCCGCTGTTCCAGCCGTGTGACGCGCGCATCATTCGCCATCGCCGCGAAACCGAACACGCCGATGGCAGCGATCTCCACCATCAGCACCATCGCGCCGTAGTCGTCAATCCAGCCGTTGACGGGGGCCTTCGGGTCACCAAATTGTGCGGCGACCATCGCCAGCACGGAAACGATGAACGCCGTCGTCGCCCCCGCCGTCACATGAAAAAGCCATCCCGGCCCGCGCGGTGTCGCTGCCATCATCGCCCCTTTTTCGCGGGCGTCGCTCGCCGCTTCGAAGTAGGAGGACTGTCCGCGGCGTGAGTAACATGGGCGGCTTCCATACCGAGGAGTTGCCGCTTCAAATCGAGCCCGGTCGGTGCAGAGAATCCGCCGATCTTGCCTCCCGACGCCAGCACGCGGTGACAGGGCACCACGAGCGCCACGGGATTCGTCGCCATCACCTGCCCGACCGCCCGTGCCGCACCCGGGCTGCCCGCCCGAGCGGCCAAGTCCCGGTACGTGGTCGTTTCCCCATACGGCACGGCTCGCAGGGCGGAGACCACCGCTTGCTGAAATTCCGTCGACCAAAGTGTCGCGAGGGGAACATCCTGAAAATCGTCCACCGCACCACCGCAGTAGGCCCGCAACCGTTCGGCCAGCCGTTGGACCCACGTCGGCACCGCATCGGAGGTTTCCGTTCCGATCGCCCGATTCAACTCGGCTTCCGAGACAAAACCCATGCGAACGCCGGCGAGACCGTCATCCGACCAGCCGATTCCCACCCAGCCGATGGGCGTCAAAAATCGCATCCACGCCACAGGAATGGCTCGGTGAGAGACACGAACGCTTGACGGTGCTGGTCGCATGGGAGTTACCTCGGTAGAATGCCGTTTGCCGGTCGGCGACGGTCGGATTGTGAATCATGACCCGATCAAACGAACATGTTTGTCGGGAAATCGCTCGCCGCTGCGGAGGAGTTTCGCAGCGATCCGATCGGCGACAGGGACCTCAAGGAACGCTCAATGAATCCGTACGCATCGCTGGCGGACGATTTTTACGTCAACATGAATTTGAACACGGAGATGCAACTCCCCGCCGCTCGCGAAACGGTGCTCGGTTTCTTTGAACGCGTTCAGAAACAATACCCGACGATGCGGAATTTTTACACCCGCGACAACGGCGACTTTGTCCTCGAAGAAGACAAGGACATGGGTCATCAGCGGTGGGTGACGCTCGAACCGCGACGGATCTGCAGCGGCCACATCAATCCGGATAGCATCGACCAGGCGCTGGATCAGCACGCCCTGATTCTCGACCTCGTGCCGTTCATGCTGTCCGTCAGTTCGCTGGATTGCGAAGCGCTCGATTACGTGATGGGCTTCGATTTCAATTACCGCGGCAATCACGACGCCGTGGTGATGGAAGCGCTCGGTTCGAGTTCCTCGATGGAAAGTCTCGTGGAAATTCCCGGGGCGCAAGTGCTGAATTTCGAACCGTCGATCACGATCAGCCTCGATGAAAGCTGCCGTCGGCAAGCGCGGCTGATGATCGAAACCCGCACGAATGCGTACCAAGTGCGACGCGGGGAGTTTCCGGAAGACCAGATCAGCGTCTACTTCACGGTCCGGCAATACGGCAGTCTGGAACCGAACACGACGTATGAGGCCACGCTGCAACAACTGAAAATCACCTGCGAGCAATTGCTGGAACGGCACGTGATCGATCAGGTGCTGCGTCCATTACAACAGGCGATCTCCACGCGGTAGGCACACCCAGACGAGGGTCCACACGATGCCCGTGGCGACGCCATAAATCGTCCACGCGCGCGGTAAACCCTTCCGGTCGATGACGAACAATGCCACGCCGGTCAGCCAGTAGAGCAATAGCGCCAAACCCAGGGATTCGTGGACCATCCGAGGCGAAGCGAGTTCCCACACCGCGCGGACGGCATCGGCCCAGTCGTGATGCTGACGGGCGCGCATCCGCACGATCAGCCAGAAGAAGACCACTGTCCATTCCAGCGACACGACGGCTTCCACCAGCGGGTAGCGGATGGAAATCGCCGTCTGGCACCATCGACATCGTCCCCGGAGCACCAGCCAACTGATCACGGGAATGTTGTCGTACCAGGCAATTTCACGCGAACACTGCGGGCACGATGACGGCGGTCGCACCATCGATTTCCCCAAAGGCAACCGGTAGACGAAGACGTTCAGCAAACTGCCGAAGCAGGCCCCGAGCGTGGTGAACCACAACAGCGTGACCGCGACCAATGTCATTTCCAGAGAACTCAAGAAATCGGTCCCTTATCGTCGGGGAATCAATGGTCATCAGGATTCATGAGCGGTAGGTCGTGGTGCAGTTTGAAGAGACGGGGCGGGGGCCCCGTCCTATGAAAAGATGACCCTTCGAGAACATCATAGGTCGGGGCCCCTGCCCCGACTGCCTGTCCGCAAACTGGACCACTACCGAGCGGTGAAGAATTATGAAGAACGCTTGTCCCGCGCGGCAAAGAATTCTATCCTAGCGGTTTTGGTTGCCGGTGTGTCGCTTCATGGAGGAGGGCGTGCCGGTCGCCGGTAAAGGATGGGATAATGGCGCGGACGTTTCGCGTGGGAGAACCGGTCGTCTTCCGGATGACGAAGTTCAGCACCGATCCCGGTCCGCGAGCCAAAGAGGTTCAACCTGCCCGCTCGGGCGAGACGTATTCCTATCTCGTCGATAAATTCTGGATCGTCGCCCAGGTGGACGCCGACGGGACGCTCGTATTGGTGACCCGCCGCGGCAAGCAGCATCGCGTCACCCCGGACGATCTCCGCCTGCGTCCCGCCAACTGGTGGGAAAAGTGGATGTATTCCGCCCGGTTCCCGAAACTGGAGCAGGTCCAGCAATTACTCAGCATGGGCGAACTCCCTCCCAAGCCGCAGCCGAAAGAGGGCTGAAATCCACCTGTTCCCATTATCCCTTCCGCGGGATGTTTGCCCGACTTAGTGCCCGTTGATGATGCCCCTCTCCGATTACAGCTTCTTTGCTCCGCCGCAAATCGTGTTCGGCTGGGGGCGGCGCACGGAACTGCCGAAGCTAGTGCCCAACTGGGGCCGCCGGGCTTTGGTTCTCGTCGGCAGCCGCTCGCTGGAGCAGAGTGGCATCCTCAACCCTCTTTGGGGCAACTTGCGATCTGCGGAGGTAGTCGTTGATCTGCAATCAGCTCCGTCACATGAGCCCGAGGTTGGCGATGTCGATCAACTCGTCGCACGATGGAAGGAACTCCGTGCTGGGCGGGGTGATTGTGTCGTTGCCATCGGGGGCGGATCAACGATCGATCTCGCCAAAGCCGCCGCCGCATTGGTGACGCAACCGCAGCCAGCCAGCGTTGTGGATTATCTGGAAGGCGTCGGCCGCGGGCTAACATTAACGGCCGATCCGTTGCCGGTGATCGCCGTTCCCACCACCGCGGGGACAGGGACCGAAGCGACAAAGAACGCGGTGATTTCCTCGTATTCGCCGCCATTTAAAAAGAGTCTGCGATCCGATCGGATGATCCCGCGCGTTGTGCTGGTTGATCCCGAGCTGACGTGTTCGCTGCCGCCGACCACCACGGCATACACCGGGATGGATGCCATTACGCAGCTTCTCGAAAGTTATCTCTCCCGTCGTGCGGCACCGATTCCGCAGGCGTTGTGTGTGCAAGGCTTGCAACTCGCCCTGCCCTCGCTGCCGCTCGCCTTTCGTGATGGTGCGCATCGGGAAGCACGCACGGCGATGGCGCAAGCGGCTCTGCTGTCGGGGATGGCCCTCGCGAATTCCGGACTGGGATTGGCGCACGGAGTTGCCGCGGCGCTTGGTGTTTATGCAAAGGTGCCCCACGGTTTGGCGTGCGCCGTGATGTTGCCCGCGGCGTTGCGAACGAATCGTTCTGTCCGCTTAGCTGAACTCGCGGAACTGGCGCGCATGGTGTTGAAATGCACGGCCTCCACCACCGAAGCGGCCGCCGATCGGTTGATCGAGACGGTGATGGAACTGTGCCATGAAGTCAACATCCCGAGTCGCTTGCGCGATCTCGGTGTGACTCGCGAACAACTTCCGGAATTGGTCCCAGGCTCGCGCGGCAATAGTATGAGCGGCAATCCGCGCGAACTGTCGGACGCGGAATTGCTCGATTTGCTGGAGACGCTTTGGTGATTCTCGCCGCTGGACTCACGCCTGCCTGGCAGCAAACGCTGGTATTCGACCATTTCCGTGAAGGGGCCGTCAACCGCGCGTCCGAAGCAATGTGGTGTGCTTCGGGAAAGGTGCTGAATGTCGGTTGCGCGGTGCATCATCTCGGTGTCGCTTCACACACGCTGTCGCTCGCGGGGGGACAGTCGGGCCAGTCATTGCGCGATGATTTCGCGAGGATGAATGTTCCCGCCACGTGGATTGAGTCCGCGACGCCCACACGCATCTGCACCACCATTCTCGATCGTGATCGGCACATCACCACGGAACTTGTCGAGAACGCGGCGACCGTTTCGGCTAGCGAACTGACGGCGTATCGGAAGGCGTTCGCGCAACTCTCTCAGAAAGCCGAGCGGCTGGTCTTGAGCGGGTCATTACCAAGGGGAACGCCGTCCGATTTTTATCGATCGCTGCTCGAATTGAGCGACAAGCCCGTGCTGCTCGATATCCGCGGCGATGAATTGCGAGAATGTCTGCCGCTCAAGCCGTGGCTCGTGAAGCCCAATCGCGCGGAGCTCGCGGCGACGGTGGGTGAACCGCTGGTGACGGAAACCGACTTGCTCTCCGCGATGCAGGAGCTGCGCAGTGCCGGTGCGGAATTCGTGGTGGTGACCGACGGTCCGCACGCCGTGTGGGTGGCCGGTCCGCATGGCGTGGCGCGGTTTCACCCGCCCGTGGTGCAGGCGGTCAACCCAATTGGTTGCGGCGATTGTTTCGCGGCCGGGTTAGCCGTCGCGTGGCAGGAAGGCCGTCGCTGGGATGACGCCGTCGAATGGGCGATCACGATTGCTGCCGAGAATGCGCGGCATTTGTTGCCCGCGCGGTTTCCCAGACCGTGACCATCTCGATTCTATGGTCCGTCAGTTGCCGGTGCTGAGCTGGGCGCTGGCGACGCCGAAGAGCGCCCCTTCGAGCAGATGCCGTTCGACAAAGGCCCCCACGGCTTCCAGCGGGGTGTATTGCAGCAGGATGTAATCGCCCGGTTGGATGACGGTTCGCTCCGATGGATCTTTGAGGGCCTGATAAAGATCCACGTGAATCGGGATCTGTGTGCCATCGGGAAGCGGTCGCAGCACGATCACTTTGCTCGCGGAGATCGACACATCGCCGTTGAGGGCCGATTGTCCGCCGATGGAGGTCGTCGCGCGACTGCCGCCTCCACCGCCGCCTCCACCGTTCCGACCGGAGGCAATGGCGATCGCACCGAGGACATCGAGGTCATAATCGCGCGGCAGGGAATACTGACCGCCGCCGAGCAACCCGCCCGTGTAGAAGACTTCGGTATCGCGGGATTCGATGAATAGAATGTCGCCGTCTTCGAGGATGATATCCTGCGGGCGAATGTCGGCGTTTTCGTTCGGTCCCAGCCGGATCGGAATCCGCACAATGTGGCGTCCTTCGAGATTGTCCCCGATGTTGATGGGGCCTTGAGGAGCCAGTGCAGCCTCGATGGAGTTGTAATCCGCGGGGGGCGGAATCATCTCCGGTGGGGCGTACTGCGGTGGGGCATACGAAGGAGCAGCCTGCATCGGCGGCATCGGATTTATGGGCATGGCCGCGGGTGGGGGCGTCCAATTGTTCTGCATCGGTTGCGGCATCACCGGTGCTTGCGGTTGCGACCACATCCCTTGCGGCGGCTGCGGCGATGCAGCAATTGGATCGGGAACGGGAGTGAGTTGTGGGCCAGCCAACCCTCCCGGCGATTGTGTGGATGCCGGGGCGGCGTTCGGACCGCTCCAACCGGAACCGTTAGCGCGCCGGTAGTCCCCGTGCGGATTCACCGCCGCGGAAGGCGCACCCCAACCGGGTGACTGCGCACGAATCACGGTCCGTTTCGCGTCGTGAAGATCGGTCTGATATTGAGGCCATTGCGGTTGCGGGGGAGTGCCGGAGCGGATGATGTACAGCGCATTCTCGGCATCCAGGCCGGGCAAGCCACCCGTTTCGGCCAGCGCGTTGAGGACGTCGTTCTTGTAAACCGGCAGATTGACGACCTTCCCCGTACCCCGTTTCAGAGCGCCGATATTGAGCGTTCCCTGCGCACTCACCGAAACATCGCTGCTGGCTTCCTGGCGGATGACCAGAATGCGATGCGTCCGCGGCTTCTGCAGAGAGACAAAAATGCGATCGTGACCGGGTTGCAGTATCTTTTGATTGACGGTGTACGCCTGGCGGATTCGATCTTCGACTTCCACCAGCGTGAGACCTCGTACGGGAATCGCTCCCACGAGGGGCAATGAGACGGTGCCGTCGTCACGAACGGGAAGCGGGAAGCCGACGGTGGGCGGGATATCGCTGTTTTGTGCAGGATAAAAGACGGGCGGTTGTTCGTCACGCTTGCCGAGCACCCCTTCGACATAGATGCTGAGCATGTCGCGGGCATCAACCCGGTGCGTCGCACACGGTGTTTGACGGAGCAGCGATAGGTCGATGGTGCGCTTACCCGAACGCGAGGGCCCCCGGAATTCGTCGGGGACATAGCGCGCCGGAACGCCTTTGACGGGGCGAAATGCGGCACAACCCGTCACGACGGGCAGCAGCATTGCCACGCACAGCATCCAGGACTTCGCGTGGTTCGTCGTCATCGGCGATCCCGTTCCCGAAAACATCTCAATCCTATTGCATCGAAACCATCAATCGTCGAGCGCGTTCAGCCGCCGCCCGGACCGCAGGTGGCACAGGCCGGACCCGTTGGTGCCGACCACGAATTGGCCACACGGTTGAAACGGGACACGCCGCGATCGGCCCCGGTTTGCAGCCCGGCTTCATAACCCGCGAACCAATCCTGCACGGCCGGTACTCCCTCGCAGGATCGGTAATAGGCCGTCCAGTATTTCGAAGGGGGCACGGCCGGTACGGCGGCGATCTTGCCTAAAGCCAGATCCACGTAGGCCTCTTGAAAACCGTCCGCAAAGTGTTTGGAGGGTTGACAGGACTTGCCATAGAACTGTTTCAGATCACGAGCCGCGCATTGCTTCGCGGTCCCTTTCGTGACCATCTTGTCTTGAAAAGTGTTGTAACACGATGCGGATGTTTTGGGCGGGATACAGTCACTGCAGCGCGGCCCCAACAGGGAGCAACCGCCGAGCATCAGGGCTGTCGCTGCTGTTAGAGGAATTCGCCGCATCGTGGTCCCCGCACTCGTGTGATCCGAACCGTGAAGGGGACACGAGCCACACCGTGGCGACGATCCCCCCGAGAAGTTGTAGGAACAACTCCTCGTCTCGATTTATCGGATTACCGATTGCAACGAATCGACCGTTTTCTCCGATGATGACGATCTTGCCGGAGTTACCGGGGCGGTTTTCACCCCTTTTTGGTCAATCGGCAGAAAAATCACTCAAGTTGCATCGGGGAAGCGACGGGAGCGGGAAGGAAATTTCCCTCGGCGTTACGCGATCAGTTCATTGATTCCGGCGGAAGCGGGATCGGCGATCGGCAGATCGCGGCCGTCCACAAGAAAGCTCTTCGACGTGTTGACACCGACGGCGCGCAGATAGGTGTGGAAGAGGTTCGCGTGATCGACTTTGCGGTCGACGACCTGCGTGCCGTTCTCGTTCGTCTTGCCGATGACGGCCCCCGGCTGAATCTTCGCACCGCCCATCAGGACCGACCACGCGCGCGACCAGTGATCGCGGCCGTAGTACGTGTTGATGTTCGGCGTGCGGCCGAATTCCGAGAGCACCACCACGAGCGTATTCTTCAACAACCCGCGATCGTGGAGATCACCGATGAGTGTCGAGAACGGCCGGTCGAACTCGCCGAGTTGTTCGAGATGGAAGATGAAGTTCTCGTTGTGTGAATCGTAATTGCTGTGGGTCACCTGCACGAAATTGATACCCCGTTCGATGAGCCGCCGCGCGAGCAGACATTGCCGACCGAGATCGTGCTTGCCGTAACGTTCGAATTCCTTGTCCGATTCTTTGGTGACATCGAAGACATCGCGCTCGGCGAGCAATTGTTGAGCTTGTTCGTAACTGTAGGTGTAAGCTTCCGTGCGCGCCGTTCGGCGACGCGCGAAGAATTGATCGTCGAGTTGTTTGCGGAACGTTTGCCGGGCCTGATCCATCTCGGGAGTGAGACCATCCGGCCGGGCGGTGTTGGCGGGAGGTTGACCACCCACGACAAGGCTGGCGTATTTCGGGCCGAGGTACGAAGCATCATTGCTGCGGCTGCCGCCCCCGCTCGGTTGGACGATCACGTGTCCCGGCAATGCGGATTTCTCAGGGCACAACGCTTTTGCCGTGACCGCACCGAGCGTGGGGTAATCGGACGCCGGGGTTTGACGCCGGCCGTGGAGCATCATGTACGCTCCCTTGCCGTGATCGTCTTCCGTCGTATCGACACTGCGGACAATGGCCATGTGGTGCATCTGCTTGGCGGTCAGCGGCAGCAGTTCGCTGATGTGGACGCCCGGCACCGAGGTCGCAATCGCGCGGAACGGACCGCCGGTGTTGGTCGCGGGTTTGGGGTCCCAGCTTTCCAGTTGGCTGAGGCCGCCGTGCATGTTGAAGACGATCATCCGCATCTGCTGCGCGGCCAGTTCCTGTGCCATGGCCGGTTGCGTGAAGGCATTCAATCCCCCCACGACGGCTCCGGTTCCGGCGGCGAGGGTGCCCAGGAATTGACGCCGCGCGAGCAGGTGCTCCGACGACTGACAGGCATAGCTGGCGAACATGGTTCTGTCCTCAATTCAGGAGTGGCCCAGCGCAACAGCCGGAAGGTTAGTGATTAAACCGGAATTCAGCAGACGCCAACAGCGCCCAGACAATTTCTTTGAGTGCCACGGGGCGGTCATTCGGCCGTCCGGCGAGATACGTTTCCAACTGGGCGACCTCCATCGGTGTCGCCGGTCGCGAGAAGACGCAGTGGTACAACTCATCGCCCAAGGCGTTGACGTCGGTCATGGCGTTGAGTCGATTGGCCAGATTCGTGCCCCAACCGATCACGGTCCCGCCGTTGGCGACGAAGAGCGCTTGATCGGCCGTCGCGAAGAACACGTCCTGGGGTTGTCCCCCCGCGGCGGCATACAGCGCGATGAACTGGTTCGTCACGCCACGGAGCTTTTCGCGAGCCAGTAGAGCCACCTGGAAATCGCGCTCGGCTTTCTTCGCCGGGTCGGCTTCCACGCTGGCTTTCGGAACGGTCTTTTCGACTTCGGCATCGGACGTGTTGCGATAGGAATCCACGATGCCGCAGGCTTCCATCAGCGACCACGCGAGTTGCTCGGGCGAGAGCGGCTTGACCGAGCGGATTGCCGCCTGGCTGGCCCACGCTTCGGCTAGCTCGTTGTAAGACGATTGCAAATTGGCCTGGGCTGCAACCAGCGTGGCCTGGGCTTGAGCCAACGCCGCGGCTTTCGTTTCCACGTTTTTCTTGCGATTGGTCAGCTCCGCTTCCGCAACTTGTTGCTGTTGCTGCGCCGCCGTGACTTGCGAAGTCGCCCCTTGCACTTCGGTGGTTTTCGTGGCGACCACGGCTTCAGCGGTTTTCATCGTGCCGGTCGTGGTTGTTTGCCGCGTCTTCAACGTAGTAAGCGCCACGGTTAATTCGGCGTCGTTGGGAATGAGCGCGAGCGCCGCTTCCGTTTTGGCAGCCGCGTCCGTCACGGTCTGGGCAACCGTTTGTTTGGCGGTGAAATCGACTTTCGCGGCGTCCAAAGCCTGTGTGGCTGAAACCAATAGTTTTTGCGCTTCCGCGAGTGCCGTCACCTTTGCGGCGACTTCCGCCATTTGCGGGGCGATCGTTTGTTCCGCGGCGGCGAGTTCGGTCTGAACGGCGGGGACCGCCTGTTCCGATTGCTGCGCTTGCTGTCGCTTCTGCCCGAAATCGGCGTATTGCTTCCACGCCTTCTGGCGCATGGCGAGATTTTGTTTGCTGATTTCCGCAGCCAGTGTTTGTGACCGAAGGGCCAGCCATTTCTGCTTGGCCGCTTCCCACGGTTTCGCGGCTTCCGTGGATTGCGTAAAAGCGGCTTCGGAAGCATCCACGGCGGCCGTGAATTTCTGCTGCGCGGTATCGACGGCAGCGGTTTGATCCGTCGCCGTTTTCTGCAGCGCGGCCAATTCCGTGTTCACCGCCGTCAGTTTGTTGGTGTAGATCGTGGCGGCTTGCGTGAGCTCCGCATCATTCGGCACAGCTTTCACCGCTTCGGCGGCTTTCGTCGAGGCTTCGGTCAACGTCGTGATGACCGTTTGCTTGGCCGTGACCGCTTGTTGCGTCTTGCCGAGCGCGGCTCTGGCATCACTCACCGGTTTCTGCGCCGCGACCACGGCCTGAACGGCATCGCGATAGGCCTTTTCCTGGGCTTCGATGCTTTTCTGGACGGCTTTGGCTTCTTCGTATGCCGCTGTCTGAACGGTCTTGGCAGCATCCACCGTGGCAGCAATCGCGGTCAACGGCGGTTCGATACCCGTCAATTTTTCATTGGCCGCGGCCAGTTGAGCGGCGGGGTCGGCGGGGAGATCGAAAGATCGTTGATAAGTCTGCGTCAGCGCCAATTCCCGCACCAGCGTGCGAATGTTGAACTGCGAATCGACGAGTTGTTGAGTAATCAGATCCAGCACTTCCGGATTCGTGGCCGGATTGTGTGGGTGGTGCATGTCGACCGGGTAAACCAGTCCGCGGCCGAACAGCATGCCCCAGATGCGGTTGGCGATATTGCGGTTGAATGCCGCGTTTTGACCGTTCGTCGCCAGTTCCGCCAACTTGGCCCGGCGGCTGTATTTGGGAACCGGCCGAACTTTGTCCGCGGGAGCCACGGTGTATTCGTCACCGAAGCGGAAATGCGGCTCGTCGAGCTCCGCTCCGCCCGGCAAGCGTGGCCGTGTGTGGCTGGCATCGCCGGTGAAGACCGATTTGTATTCGGACAGTCCCTCAGCCTTTTCGCCGAGCAGCATTGTCGTTTTCTTCTTTTTGTCTTTGTCTTCCTCTTCGAATTGGAAGAGCACGGTGCGATTCACGAAGGCCATCAGTCCGTAGTAATCGGACTGGGCGTAATGCTCCACGAGGGGATGGTCGTGGCATTGAGCACATTGGAAATCGACCCCGAAGAAGATGCGGCCGGTGTCGCGCGTCATCAGGTTGGGTTCGGCATCGCGGTCCAGAAAAAACTTCGCCGCCGGTCGCAGAGCGGGATCGGTTCCATCCGCGGAGAGAATCTCGCGGGCCAACTGATTCCACGGTTTGTTCTGCTGGAAAGATGTCTGAAGGTACTTCAACCATTCGGCATGCGGGATGTGCTTATCCGGCCGGCGTTCCATCAACATCACGTCGAAGAGTTCGGCCCAGTAAAGCGCGAAGCGACGATCGGCAATGAACTTGTCGACGGCCAGCGCCCGTTTGTTCGGCGTCGCATCTTGCAGGAAAGCGCGGGTTTCCGCCGCCGTCGGCACTGTTCCAACGAGATCGAGAGATAACCGGCGAAAGAATTCCGCATCGGTGGCGAGCGCGGCAGTGGGACCCACTCGGCCGGCGTCCATGAGCTGGTCAACGCGGGTGAAAAGTGGTTCCTGCGCAAAAGCAAGCACCTGTCCGCACAGAATCACCCCGAAGGTCGCACAAACGAACCGGCCGGAAAATGCGGGAGCCATCATGGCGGGGGGTGTCCGGGGCGGGAACAAATCAGCGGATAAATATATGATCGCCCGAAATTGTTCAGTCGTCAACCGGAAACGGGTGGGGAAGACAGATTCCAAAAGGAATTTTGTCACAATCTTCCCATTCTTCCCGAAGGGAAAACTCAGGTTAGCGGCGTTCTGAAAACGAAAAACGGCCGGAACTTGCGTTCCGGCCGTCGTGAGTTTCAGCTGATTTGATGCGGTGTTACAGAGATTGAATCAATCGATGTTGGCCCGCGTTCACCTCAGAGGAGAAACGTCGGTTAGTAACGGCGTCCGCCGCCGCCGCCGCCGCCGCCGTAT
>JAKFUG010000021.1 GCA_021732785.1 Planctomycetaceae bacterium | reverse complement strand
CCCCTCCGCCGCCGCCAAAACCGCGCGCCCAGAGTGGGCCCCCCGACATTGCCAGCGTCAGTAACGCCACCAGACCGGTATGCCACATCGATCGCTTCATGGTGATCGCCTCAAATGGATTCGCAGGATTTGTCTGATATGAGAATAAAACTTCTGCTGAACAGCCCGTGGATTGATTGTGTGCCACGGCCGCGTCGGCCGTGCGAGGTGACAAAACGCTCTGTAAAATTGCACGGCCGACACGGCCGTGGCACACAGAGCCGAATACTTCCATGAGCTGTTAGCGTTTCGTCGTGGACTTCGGGGCGGCTGATCCGGGAGTGGGTGGTTGCCGAACAACCCGATGCGATGTTCCGGGCAGCGTCACGCCGCCGCGCACGCGTTGTTCTTGCGCGACGACAATCGCATCCGCACCGTCCGCGAGATAACTGAGCACACTGGAAACACGCACGCCTTCGGGATCGATACCGGTGATGGTGACCGACCACCCGCCGTCTTCGTTGGCGCACCAAGAACCTTCCGCAGCGCCTCCGGCAGAATCAAAGACCCACGAACGAAACTGCTTGCGCTCGGCGTCCCAACCGACGCGATGAGTTCCTTTCCACTCGGTGTCACCCAGGCGCTTCACCGAAAAATCACTCACGAGAAAATTGCCGTCCTCCGTCCATTTCCATTCGGTATTGATGACACTTCCATCCACGTCTTCCCGCCAGCGGCCGACGAGCCACGCGAGGACTTCCAACCGGTCGTGGGGTGTCATGATCGGCGATCCCAATTCGCGCACGCTGGCCAGCAGCCATGTGCCGTCCGCTTGTTTGACGTGCGTGGCCGTGTAGCGTGTTTGCACGCTGGGGCCGCTTGCTTTCGGTCGAAAGCTGGAGAGGCCGTCTTCCACGAGCACCCCTGCGGCAATGGGGCGAATCGAGAGCAAGTCGATGTCGAGCGTCCCCGCCGGATCGGTGGCAAACGAGGCGGTATATTCCGCTTCGATGGCCGAACGACCGTGAAAGACCGTCTCGTCGCCATCAATGTATTCCGCTTCCACGGTAAACAATGCGGCGAGCATTTTGGCATCGCGGGCCTCAAACGCTTTGGCGAACTGATCCGCCGCTGCCGTCACAATCTTTTGCAAGTCGGTCGCATCCGGTTCGGCAGCCAGAGCCACGGCATCGAGTGACAGTATCAGCAATGTGCAGAACGAGAGAGCACGGATGAGCATCGTTGATCCTCCGATAGAAATGATCACGTCGCGGTGTCGATTATCGTAGCCGCCACGACGTGAAAATCGCAATCATGTGCTTGCGATTTGATGAATGGAGGCCCGCGTCGGATTTTACATCGCACGAAATCGTCGACCGCCGAAATCGTCTGCATTGACAAGGCGGGTGCATCGGGTGACTGGCGATTACGAACCCAGCCCTTCGGAAGACCTCGGGCTGGGCTATCGAATGTCACCCCGTTGGGGCTCCGGAGTCCGGAATTGCTCGCGTTCGCCGAGCGAATCTGACAGAATTCAGCGAATGGTTTGCAAAGATCGTCGACGAGTCTCGCGAATCCCTGGGGAGAATGTTCCGATGAAGATCGCCAGTTGCGTTGCAGGAATTCTTCTTGCTGTTTCCACGGTTGGAGCAGCCGAGCGGCCTCCCGTTCCGGAGCAATCGCTGGCGGTGAAGAAGGAACTGCTGTTCGCGGATGACTTTGAAAACGCCGCCATCGCACCCGCATGGCACAAAGTCGTACCGACTTTTGTGATGGAACAGGGTGTGCTGAAAGGGACCCAAACCCGCGAGCAAACGATTCCCGCGACCGATGGCAAGCCTGCCATCACCGCGCATGCCGCGGTGTATGGGCTGGAAGTTCCCACGACGAACAGTGTCGTCGAGACTCGCATTTGTTTTCGGGGGGCGACGATGATCGACGTCGAGTTTGACGATCGAAAATACACCGGCGCGCATTACGGCCACATCTGTCGCGCTCAGGTTCGTTTGAACGGCGTCACGATCATTGATGAACGCGACGGCAACATGCGGAACGACATTTATGAAATCAAAAAAGATCCCGCCAGGAAAGCGGATGTCGCCAAATTGCTCGTCGGCCGCAGCGTCACCTATCCGGCCCAACTCGAAGTCGACAAATGGTACACACTGGTTGTCGAAACCGTGGGTGAGGAAATGCGCGTCACGATCGACGGCAAGCCCGCCGCCTATCTCAAGTCGTCGGGAATTGCCCACGCCACCAAATCGAAAATCGAACTCGGCGTGGCTGGCAAGGATGGATTATTCGACGACATCAAAGTCTGGAATGCCGGAGCCGCTCAGTGACCCTGTTGCAACGAATGGCTTGCCTCTGGATGGGGACTGGTTCAATGAATTGCGCTGTGAAGATTTTGCGATCTCCGTTTCTGCTGGTCGTGTTCGGAGCATGGTTATCGACACCCCCGATCGTCATTGGTCAGGACGCTCCCGAACCGCAGCGGATTGATTTGTGGGACGGCAAGGCCCCGCTGGGTGATGGCGGCTCGGAACCGACCGCCGTCTGGATCACGGTCTATCGTCCGGCCCAACCGAATGGGACGGCGGTCGTAATTTGTCCGGGGGGCGGATACGGGGGCCATGCCATTCAACCGGAAGGGCATGGGATTGCCGCGTGGCTGAATCAGCACGGAATCACCGGCGTCGTGTTGCAGTATCGCTTGCCCGCGGGGCGGTCTGCCGTCCCGTTGTTAGACGCGCAGCGCGCGATCCGGACGGTTCGTCTGCATGCAAAAGAGTGGGAGATTCGCCCCGATCGCATCGGCATCATCGGCTTTTCGGCCGGCGGACACTTGGCTTCGACCGCAGCCACGCATTTTGATGCCGGTGATGCCTCTGCCGTTCAGCCAATGGATCGTGTCAGCAGCCGTCCTGATTTTGCCGTCCTGATTTATCCGGTGATCACGATGGGGGAAAAGACGCATGCGGGATCAAAACGAAACTTGCTCGGGACTCAGACGACGGCGGAAATGATCGAGAATTTCTCGAATGAAAAGCAGGTGACCGCCAACACTCCGCCAATGTTCCTGGCTCACGCGGTGGATGACAAAGTGGTGGTGCCGGCGAACAGCCAGATGCTGTACGAGGCCCTGCAGGCGCAAAAGATTCCCAGCCGCTACCTGGAACTCGCTTCCGGCGGACACGGTTTGAATGGGTACAAAGGCCCGATGTGGGACGCCTGGCAGTCGGGCTCGCTGGCGTGGCTGCGGGAACTGAAACTGGTGGCCGAGAAATGAGCCGCGCCGTGAGGGGGCTGAGGACGTCCCATCCCGTCTCACAGCCCGGCGGCACAATTAGCGATCGCTCGCGGCTTATTCCAGCTTCAACTCGAGGGAAGCGATCGGTTCCTGCTTGACGGTCACCGACAAACCGGCCGAGGAATTGCAACCGAGGTCTCTGATTTCGACTGACCAGCGAACCTACATCCCGGTGGCCTTGCGATAATCGGCGTCGCGAAAGACGAGGAGTGGGTCCATACCCACGACGAGATACGTTGCGGTCTCTTCTTCGACACCGGCCAGTTTCAGTTTGACTTTGAATTGCGGCTGCTCTTTCCCCGTAATTTCTTCGAGGATTTCGAACGATTCGAGTTTTTTGCCGGCCTGCCAGCGGGCATCAAAGACGTTGATCGCGGGTTTCGACGTTTGGATCGGACCATGAGCGGTGCCGGACTTCCATGTTTCCAGCGCGGTGTGCAATGCTGCGCGGGCCTTCGCGGCCGCGGGAATGTACCGCGCGGTGCTGTTGCCGCAGCCCGCCGTGAAAAGCAACACGGTCAGTCCGCCGATGACGCGAAGAAAATGCGAAGAAATCATGTCGTGGGGCTTTCAGAAACAACGGATGAGATCGAGGTCGAAGGCATCATATTCGAAGAGGACGCGGCGTGAAGTTGCTGCCAGCGCCGTCGACGAACCAGGTAAAATGCGACCGGCAACAGAAGATCGACGACTTCGTCGGCAATCAGAATCCCGCCGAGAACGGGGGCGGCCATGGGACGAATGACATCGGCTCCGGTACCAGTGCTCCAGAGCATGGGGGCGAGGCTGAGAATCGTTGTCGCTTCGGTCAGCAGTTTGGGACGCAGGCGATGCACCGCGCCGCTGAGAACCGCGGATTTCAATTCGCCGAGCGAGAGGCGTTCTAATCCCCCCGCCTGTGCGACGGCATCGCGCAGATAAACGAGCATCACCATACTGGTGGCCGCCGCCATGCCGAAGCAGGCGAGATAGCCCACGCCGACCGCCACCGTGAACGGAAATCCCAGCAGCCACTGGCACAGCACCCCGCCCGCGAGCGCGCCCGGCACCGATAACAACATCAACCCCGCGTCGGCCCAATCGCCATAAGCCGCGTATAACAGCCCCAGGATGAACAGCACCGCGACGGGCGTCAGCCAGAACAGGGCCGCTCGGGTCCGTGCGGCATGCTCGAACTGTCCGGTCCATTCGAGAAAGACTCCCGCGGGTAAAACCACCTGCTGCTGCACATGCCGTTGTGCGGCGACGACGAATGAGCCCACATCACGGTCACGAACATTCAGACGCACATAGTTGCGCATCCAGCCATTTTCACTTTTGATCGTTGCAGGCCCCTCCGTGATGCGGATCTGTGCGATCTCTTTCAGTTTCAGCGTTTGGACGCGACCGCTCTCCGTGGCACCGTTTTTGATGGGAAGAGAAATCGGCAGATCGGCAAGCGACGTCGGATCGCGTCCCTGGAGTTTTAAGCGAATGGATCGTTGAGCCGGTCCGTCATCCACCTGGCAAAGCGGTTGTCCAGCGGTGGCGGTGGCGATCAGGAGATTCACGTCCGGCAATGCGATCCCATGTTCCGCAGCGCGTTTCGCATCGGGGCGAACTTCGCAGTCGCTTTTGCCGCGAATGGGATCGGCGATGACATTCGCCGCGCCGGGAACCCGACGCAGAGCCTCCGCGACTTGCTCAGATGCCTGCACGACGGCATCGAAATCGCGACCGAGAACCCGAACGCCCACCTCGGAGTTCACCCCGGTTGCCAGCATATCCACGCGGTTTTGAATGGGGCGTGTCCAGACGTTGGCCCAACCGGGCATCTGCACCGCGCGATCCATTTCGCCGCCGGGGTTCGTCAGCGAATCGGCATCGTGCGGCCATAACCACACCCGCGGCGCAAAATCATTCGTCAAATGCAGAATGATTTCGTCGTACACACGATTT
This sequence comes from Planctomycetaceae bacterium, assembly GCA_021732785.1. Classification (GTDB taxonomy): domain Bacteria; phylum Planctomycetota; class Planctomycetia; order Planctomycetales; family Planctomycetaceae; genus DSVQ01. The sequence goes on along the minus strand of JAKFUG010000021.1, from coordinate 39,933 downwards.
GGATCGATGAGAGGCAAATTCAAAAGCGGCGGCAGACTCGCATGCCCCCCCGCGTGCTCACTCGTATGGTGCGCGTTCGTGCGTCCTGTGCCGTAGCGTGCCGACAGGATTTGCTGCCAGGTTTGTGCGAGATCGTCGTCCAGAATCGGTTGCCGCGCGACCAGTTCGCTGGCGACGATCTGGGTCCAGGTGGCCGCGGCCCGGTGTCGCAAATCGGCGTTCAATTCCGCCACCGCAGACCGCCAGCGGCGATGGTGCGCGGCGCGAAGTGCGTGCCACAGTTCATCGGCGAAGGTGATCGGTTCTAATTCCAAACGGGCTCGGAACCAATTGCGAACCGGGGTCGTTGTCGATCGGCGTTCCGCCGTGTGTGCAGCGTTATCGTGCAACCAGCCACGTTGACCGAGTCTGCGTTGCAGTTCCGCGAGCAAGGCCTGCACCGTGCTGACATCGGGAAGCTGTCCGAGGCGCAGGCGATCGCCGGGCGGCAATTCTTCGGCCAGAGTGGCAGCTTCCAGGGGTGTGAGCGGATGCGTGAGCCGTTCTGCACGCTGCATGCTCTTCGCGGCATCACTGACGAATTGAATCGATAAATCGCGGGCGAGTTCGTTCCGCGTCGACACCAACCACTGCCAGGCGACTTCGCGCTGAATCGCATCGAACCGCGTCATACCCGCGTCCACGATTTCGGCAACCAACGCGGTGGTGTCGGTCGGTGCTTCGACGAGTTCCGCTTTGACAAGGGCGTCCACCACGGCTGTCGCCTGCCGGGTGGCATCGGAGTGCAGCAACCGTCGGCTCGGCCACCAGGCGCGCGGACGGAACTCGATCATGGTTTCGATCATGTCGAGGGGAGCGGGATCGAAGGGGGTGTCCGCGCGGCCGGCTTTTCCCATGGCCATGTGAACTTCCGGAAACCGGCACAAAACCATGTTCCGGGCTTTGAGATCGTCGAGCGCTTGCGTCACCGAGATCCGCGGCACCGTGATCGGCATGTCCATGATCATGCCTTCGTCCAGCGGCATCCGCAGCGCCAAACCGATCGGACGCATTGCCGTCTGAGCGGTGAGAGCCACGACGACCAGCAGGATCGACAATGCCCCCTTCCATGCGTATCGCGGGGTCATCGTCCATGCGAGACCAAGACTCAATACGGTGGTCGCGCGGACCAATCCGTCCAGCCCCGTTGCGGCCGCCGCGGCAATCAGGGTGACGCACAACGTCATCACCAGTGGCAGGGGTTGGAACAGAAGATAACGAAGAACGGGTTGATAGACGGCGACCACTGATCGGACAATCGCGCTGTCGGATTCATCGCGAATGCGGCCGCGGATCAGGAGCGAACAGAGCACCGGCACCAGCGTGACGGTCAGCACGGCCACGGATAAAAGGGCCAGCGTCTTCGTCCAGGCCAGGGGGCGATACATCCGGCCATCGATGCCTTGCAAGGCAAACACGGGCAGGAAGGAAACCAGCATGATCAGAATCGCGATGGATGCCGGTATGGCCACCTGCACACAGGCATCGGCGACCAGTTCCTGGATATCGCCGGTCACCGGTTGGTCGCCGAATCGCTGGCGCAACTGGTGGCTGACATTCTCGGCAACGACGATCGAAGAATCGACCAGCACCCCGATCGACACCACAATTCCCGCCAGCGACATGATGTTGGTCTGCACATCGGCGATACCCGTCACACGGAGCGCCGCCATTCCGAGAAATGCCCCCAGGACTGCCAAGGGCAATGTCAGGGTGATTACCAGCGATGTACGCCAGTGCCGCAACACCACAATGACGCAGAGCGAAGCCACCAGCAGGGATTCGATCAACGAGCGCGTGACCGTGCCGACGGCCCCTTCGATGAGAGGCGTGCGATCGTAACAGGGCCAGAGCCGAACCGTTGGCGGAAGCGTGGCGGCGATCTGTTGCAACTTCTGGCGAACTGCGCGGGTGACGGCGAGCGGGTTGTGGCCATAGCGCGCATGCACAATCCCGGCGACGGCTTCGTTGCCATCCTTCTCAAAGACACCGCGGCGAGGGGTGGCCCCCACGGAGACGCGTGCCAGTTTGGCAAGGGGCATCCGGCGACCGTCGGGAAGAGATAGCACTGCGGCAGTCAATGCAGCTTGCCAATCGGTCCCAGAGCCCTGCTTGTTGTTCGCGAGGGGCGGGACGACATCGACTAGAAATTCCGTGTTGGAACTGGTCAACACCTGACCGGTCGGCGGCTTGGCCAAGGTCTGCAGCGATGTGGCAAAATCGATTATGGAGACGTTCTCCGTGGCGAGGGCTTCGAGGTTTACGGCGACGTGGTATTCCGGGACAAAACCACCCACGCTGGCGACCTCGGCGACACCGACCACAGAACGCAATTGGGGGGCAACGACGGTGTCCTGCAGCGTGCGCAGCTCGGCGAGATCCATGGCGACACCTTCCACCGTGTACCAGAAGATTTGCCCCGTTGGGATCCCATCGGCGGCTAACCGCGCGGTCACACCATCGGGTAAGTCGACATTCGCGCCGGCGAGATGTTCTGCGACCCGCTTTCGCGCCGCCAGAAAGGAGACCGAGTCGTCGAAGATGATGTGCATCAACGCATACCCGATGTCGCTCGAACCGCGGACCGTCTGCACGCCGTCGATGCCTTGCAACGCCAGCGACAACGGGCGCGTGACTCGCCGTTCGATCTCCGGCGGGTTCTGGCCCGGCCAATCGGCATAGACGAGCACCTGATTCTCGGAGAGATCGGGCACGGCATCCATCGGTGTTCGCAAGACGATCCACACACCAGCGATGGCCCACATCACGGCCGCGGTAATCACCGCCGCGGGATGTCGAATCAAGAACAGCAACGCAGCTCGGGCCATCAGGTTCGACGATCGGGAATGGGCGTGGATGGAAGCAACACGCGGTGGGTGACCGACGTCTTCAGCGGGAATTTTCGGACGCCCCGGGCTTGAGTTTCGCCAGGAACTTGTTGGGATCGGCCTTGAGGCGTCCTTCACACCCTCGACAGCAGAGAAACACCTTCTGGCCCTGGACCGTCATGGCCGTGGGTTGTCCCATGGATCCCAACGGAGCCTCCGTGACGGGACAAATACGCTGTTGTTCGACCAGCGATCGGTCCGTGGCGGAAAGCATCGCGAAAGGATCGCTCTTCGTTTTCTTCGCGGGCAAGGCGGGGGGCAGATTCGCCGCGGTTTGCGAGTTCGCGCCGAAATACTGCGCGGCCAGATTCGGGTTCAGCCGACTTTCCGCATCGACCAGAAACGCCCCGGCGGTAACCACGCGCTGACCCGCTTTCAAGCCCTCGATGACGATGTATTCCGCTGCGCGATGTTCGCCCAATTCAACACGCACGGCGTCGTACATGCCCGGCATCGTTTCGACGTACACAATCGAGTCATCACCATGCTCGACGACCGCCGTGTCCGGAATCACGATTGTCTCCGTCGCTTCGGTGACGGAAGCGTGGGCAGCATCCCCGACACGCGTCGTTCGGATTCCGGCCAATTGCACGCGATACGGCGAGATCTGCATCCGCGCCAGCACGCCTTCGGGGAGCAGGATCGCATCGGCTTTTTTGCGAGTGATCAAGTCCATATTGCAAATGGGACAGATGGCGGGCCAGGCGGAGATGACGCCGGGGTCCATCGGACAAAAGAACTCCGTATCGCCGGAGACGGCCGTCGTGTGGCGATGGTGCTGCCAGGGGGAAAGGATCCGTTCCCATCCGGCGTGCAGCCACGGCCACCCGGCCATCAATCCGGCCAGCAGCGCCAAGCCGATGACAAAGCGAAACCGGACCTCAACCCCGCGCAGCAGGAGCTTCCAACCTGCCGCCGGCGAAGTCGGTGGTTCCGCATCTGTCATCAGCGGTTCGGTCGGCATCTACGATTCACCATGAGCAGAAGCGATCCGTTCGCCGACGGAGAGCCAGGGCGGTCCAGTTTTCAATTCTGCATTGATTGTAGGGTTTGCCGAGTCCTCGAGGCGAACCGTAAGTCGTTGATCCATGATGGTTCGCCTCGCAGACTCGGCAAACCCTACCCAATAACTGAACCGTCCTGGACAGAGAGCCGCTGCTATTTCTGATTGTTCGACCGAACGTCGTCGGCAGGTGTCGGCGCGGGGGGCATGTGATGATCCCAGTGCGAGAGGAGTTCGTAGTCGCTTTGTCGAAACACCCACAGCGGATCAATCCCCACGACGATGTATTGCGTCTTTAACTCTTCTTCAGGATTGGCCAGCTTCAGCACGACCGCGAACGTCCGACCGGAGGGGCCGCGCGTTTCGCCGAGGATGCGATAACCGGACAGCGTTTGCCCCGGTTTACGGCCGACATCCACCACTTGAATGAGCGGCTGCGAACCGGCGATTTCTCCGGCGGGTTGGCCCGCTTGCCAGGCTTCGAGGCCTTGCTTCAGCGCCTGCTCGGCGGTTGACAGACTCGGCGTGTAGCTCCGGGTCTTGTCAGCGCAGCCGGGCAAGATCCACAACAAGGCGAAGAGGATCCCCGTGCGGCGAAGCCACGATCCCGCGCGAACACGAGGCGCTCTGCAATGACACCGCATCCGTTTTCAGTCCAGACTGGCCACTTCACCCGTGGCGCGACTCCCGACGGCCCGCCACGTATTCAGATCGATGTTCTCGGACACGAAACGGACCCCGCCGTCACCCATCATCGCATGCACGCCCCCCGTGTGCCGACTCGACGCAGAGACTTGCATGGCCATGTTCACCATCGAGCCCGGGAAGCCGGTCCCGCCGCAGCTTTTGGAGTTCGGGACCGCCACATGGTTGTATTGAGTACAGCAATTTTCACCCATCACCCAACTGTAGCCCCACTTGCTGGTGAGCGGCGTGGCGGTGGCCGGGTTCAACGCCTGGCACGTGTTATAGGTGGCGGCAAGTGACATTTGAGCCGGAATGACGAACAGGTCCGAACGTCCGTCCGGTGTCCCCTGGCCGCGAATCTTCTCGCTGAAGAAGACCGTATTACTCATTCCATCCACGACGTCGGCCGGGCGGACTTTACTCAGGTAATAGAACACGCCCGTTTGCACTTCGCCGGGGGAGACGGAGGAAGCGCCGGCTTGATCGCTGAGGTCGCACAGCCAGCCTCCCTGATTGCCCACATAGTTGTTCTGGGCCTGCCAGACATCCGTCGGCGAGATGTCGGACGGACATTGGAACAATCCGACCACCTTGCGACTGCCGGTGGCATTCTGGCCGCCTGCATTGACGTACGCCGGCATAAAGGCCACCACGCCCCCCATCCCCGGCGTTTCCGGCGGGTAGTTGAAGTCCAGCGTGTTGTACAACGGGGCCTGATCCAGATACGGCAGCAACATCGCATGCTGCGACCAGCGCGCATAGACGGGGATCCCCGCGCCGGCGTAGCTCGGCCCTTTGCCAAAGGGCATGACACCATGCGTGCTCATATAGTTGTGAATGGCCAGCCCAATCTGCTTGAGCTGATTGCGGCACTGCGTCCGCCGTGCGGCTTCCCGCGCCTGCTGGACCGCCGGCAGTAAAAGAGCGATGAGAATCGCGATAATCGCAATCACCACCAGCAACTCGATGAGTGTAAAACCACGACGTGCGGGCTTCATGGGCGGAAACTCCTGGGATGAATTCATGAATCGAATGAATCAAATGGCGAGGAAATCGCAGCATTAGAAATGCGCGACGATATTCACCACTCCCCGTGATCGTAGCCAAAACTTCAAGCCTTGTCACGACTTTCCATTTATCCCCACGTCTTGGGTGCCTTCGGTGTTCCCCACCCAACACCGCATCCAAGCCGGTCGACATGACCCCCTGATCATTGGGGTAGACGCTCGCCAGAGGGGGGATTATCCTGAATCAATGCCTGCCGATTCGTTGCCCGCCCGCCTGAGCCCGCCCTGATGATCTTCCGACCATCGTTGTTGATTGTGGTTCTCTGCGCGATTGGAGTTCCCTGCGCTGCGGATGATGCCGCGCCGTCGTTTGCACCCGCCGGTGTCGACTTTCTGAAGAAACACTGTGCGAAGTGTCACACGGACGGTAAGTCCGAAGGCAGCCTCACGCTCGACCGCTATGTCGACACGCAGTCGCTCATTCGCGGCCGCAAAACGTGGCTGGCGATTCTCAAGCGAATTGAATCGAGCGAAATGCCGCCGGAAGAGGAACCGCAACCGACGAAAGACGAAGTAGACGCGATTGGCAAACTGGTCCGCTCCATTTACGAAGACGCGGACCGCAAGGCGAAACCCGATCCCGGCCGTGTCACGCTGCGGCGGTTGAATCGCACGGAGTACAACAACACGATCCGCGATCTCGTCGGCATGGACTTCAGCCCCGCCGATGATTTTCCGACCGACGACATCGGCTACGGCTTCGATAACATCGGCGACGTACTGTCGTTGCCGCCCGTGTTGATGGAACGCTATTTCGTGGCAGCCGAGGGGATCGCCAACCAGGCGATTCTGCCGGTGTTGCCCGCGCCTCCCAAGCGGCACATGGATGCGAAGTATCTGGAACCGGCGGGGAAGGGCGTGCCCGACGGCAAGTACCGGCCGATTTCGACCAAGCCCGATGACAACGCGATCTTCACCGGGCCGTTGCACTACGAATACAAAGTCCCCGACGACGGTGAGTACGTCTTCCGTACGAAACTCTACGCCGAGTCCGCGGAAGGGCAGGTTGTCCGCATCGCAATTCTCGCTCACGGTCCGGACTTCGCCCAGGGCGTGACGGACGAAGAAGCGAACCAACTTTTCGGCAAAGCAGTCCCGGCACTGCGGCCGTTCGTGATCCTGGCGACCCACGAAGTCCAATCGCGCGACAAGGACAAACCGGACCACATCGAAGTGAAAGTTCCCGCAAATCTCGGTCTGAAACGGATGGCGATCGCGCTCTTCAAGACGCCCGATGATCAGCCGCCAGTCACGTTGCAGGTCGACTATTTCCATCTCGAAGGTCCGCTGGATACCCGCCCGGCGACCCATCGGAAATTGCTGGCGTGCGATCCGAATCAGTCGAAAGAAGTGCAGACGCGCGAAGTCCTCACGCGGCTGATGTCTCGGGCGTTCCGTCGTCCCGCGCAGCCGGATGAAGTCGAACGCTTCGCCAAACGGGTCGAAGCCGACATGGCCGCCGGATTGAACTGGGAGGGCGGCATCCAACGAGCGCTGATCGCCGTGTTAGTATCGCCGAAGTTTCTCTTCCGCATGGAACTCGACGACCGTCCCAAAGCGGCCGAAGCCCGGCCATTGGACGAATTCCAACTCGCGTCCCGGCTGTCGTACTTCCTGTGGAGCACGATGCCCGATGACGAACTGACGGCGCTCGCCACCAAAGGGGAACTGACGGCGAACATCGACGCCCAGGTGAAGCGGATGCTCGCCGACAAGAAAGCGGAAGCCCTCGTTGAAAACTTCGCGCTGCAATGGCTCGAACTGCAACGGCTCAAGACCGTCGCTCCAGACCAAAAAATGTTTCCCGGCTTCGATGATCGTTTACGCCGATCGATGCAGCGCGAAACCGAACTGTTCATCGCCGAGATCATCCGCGAAGATCGCAGCCTCCTCGATTTCGTCGACGCGGACTTCACGTATCTCAACGAAACGCTCGCTCAGCACTATGGTATCGCGGACACCAACGGCAACTGGATCGGACAACCGCCGCACCGTGACAAGGGCGAGCCGATTCCGCGTCGCAACTTTGTCCGCGTGTCACTCAGCCCCGATCAACGCGGCGGCTTGTTGACACAAGCCAGCATTCTCACGGTGACCTCGAACCCCACGCGCACGTCGCCCGTGAAGCGCGGCCGCTGGGTGCTCGAACAGATTCTTGGCGATCCCCCGCCGCCCGCCCCGCCCGATGTCCCGCTGCTCGAAGAAGGGGACAAAGCCGCGCTGACGGGTTCATTGCGGCAACGCATGGAACAGCATCGCAGCAAAGCCGCCTGTGCGAATTGTCACGCCCGGATGGACCCCATCGGGTTCGTCTTTGAAAACTTTGACGCAATCGGCCGGTACCGCACGAAAGACGGCGACTTTACCATCGAAACCGCCGGAGAACTCCCCGACGGCAGCAAATTCGCCGGGCTCGCCGAGTTCAAACAGGTTTTGCGGCAGCGAAAGCCTCAAATCAGTCGATGTTTCATTGAAAAGCTGCTCACCTTCGGTCTCGGACGGGGTTTAGAGTATTACGATCGCCCGGTGGTCGACCGGATTGCGGCGACGGTGACGCAGGGTGACGACAAGTTTTCGACGGTGATTCGGGAAATTGTGCGGAGCGAACCGTTTCGTCTCCGCCGCGGTTTGGAGCAGGCACAATGACAGCGCGTGGGAACGTTTCGCGGCGAACGATGCTCCGGGGTTTCGGGACGGCTCTCGCGTTGCCGTGGCTGGAATCGATGGGCGGTCTGTCGGCGTGGGCCGATGGTGCCGTCGCGGCGAAAACGGCTCCCAATCGCATGGCGATTCTGTACGTTCCCAACGGCGTGAACATGGCCGACTGGACGCCCGCTGCTGAAGGGACCGACTTCACGCTGCCGGCGATTCTCGAACCCCTCGCGCCGGTGAAAGACGACTTGCTCGTGCTCACCGGTTTGACGGCCGATAAAGCCCGCCCACACGGTGACGGCGGCGGCGACCATGCCCGCGCTCTGAGTGCCTTCACCACCGGCGCTCAGGCCCGCAAGACCGACGGCGTCGACATCCGCAGCGGCATTTCCGTCGACCAGTTGGCCGCCAGCCGCATCGGCGATCAGACTCGGATGCCGTCGCTCGAAATCGGTGGCGAAGGGGGCCCGATGGCGGGCAACTGCGACTCCGGTTATAGCTGCGTCTACTCCGCGACGATGGCATGGCGGTCCGCAACGCAGCCGCTGCCGAAAGAGTTCAACCCGAAGATTGTCTTCGAGCGGATGTTCGGGGCCGACGGCGACACCGGTCGCAAGCAGCGCGACGAACTCCGTAAGAGCATTCTCGACTTCGTGCGTGATGACGCGGCGTCTCTCACGGGCAAAGTGAGTCGCAACGATCAGCGCAAACTCGACGAATATTTTTCTTCCATTCGCGACATCGAACAACGGATCGAACGGACGGCGAAACTGCCGCCGGTGCAGACGCCGGATTACCCGGTGCCCGCGGGCATCCCGGACGACTTCCCGGACCATTTGCGGCTGATGTGCGACATGCTGGTCCTCGCGTTCCAGACCGACATCACTCGCGTCTGCACCTTCGTCCTCACCAACGAAGGGAGCAATCGGCCGTACCCGTTCGTGGGAGTGCCGGAAGGGCATCACGACTTGTCGCACCACGGCAACGACGAAGCGAAGAAGTCGAAGATCCGCGAGATCAACAAGTTCCACATGACGCAGTTGGCGTACATCCTGCAGAAGCTGAAGTCGATCCCCGAAGGCGAAGGCAACCTGCTCGACCACTGCATGATCGCTTACGGCAGCGGCAACAGCGACGGCAACGCCCACAACCACGACAACTTGCCGATCCTCCTCGCCGGCCACGGCGGCGGCACCATCACCACCGGCCGCCACGTCAAATACGCCAACGAAACCCCGCTCGCCAACCTGTGGCTCTCGATGCTCGAACGCATGGACGTCCGCGTCCCGTTCCTCGGCGACAGCACGGGATCGTTGTCGAATCTGCACGTGTGAGTGCGAACAACTCACTCAACAACAGAATGCCCCAGAAGCCCAGCCATCGCATGGCTGGGTCTCTTTTGCGCAAACCCGACATAACTTCAAGGCGATGGCAAGTTCTACTCTTCTACAAGAGAGCACGGGATGGACAATCATGCAACGGGTGGTTGAGCCATGTAGCAACGCAGGGATTGCCGAACCCCCGAGGGGAACCTTCTTGAATTCGCGATGCGCCATCATCGTGGTTCACCTTACGGACTCGGAAACCCCTAAATCGCTACTGACACTTTCCAGGTTCTGAACCCCGACATAGCCCACGCCAATATGATGAGGGGCAAGACAGTCAACCAGAACCTGTGATCAGTCACGAAGTCGATCCAAAAACGGGCGGGATCGCGTTGCCGCCAGATCACAACTCGTCCACTGCCGTTGACCGATGCCAGAGAGCGATTGTCCTGAGCGAAGATGCAGCTGCATCCATGTCCGTCGAACCATCCCGGAAAGTGGCATGACTCGGAACCATCGAAACGAGCAATCCGTAACCCTTCGGGGCCGGTTTCTGCCCGCCATGTCCAATCAGGCGAAAAAGTCACGCCCCCGATCGTCGGCAACTCGCTCACCATTTCCCCAGTCGTTGCATCCCAGATCTTCGTTGAACGATCCCAGACCGAAGGTGTCCATCTCTCACGAACAATATCCTCTCGCTCCGCTAATGTGACAACGTCTTGACTGTTTGGCGAGAAGTACGCAAAGTCAACGTCATTGTCCCGGATGGTCGCAACCACCGCCTCAGTTTCAACGTTCCACACCGCGACCGATTTGTCGTCGCGGTCGATGGTGAGCAACCTGGTACCATCAGGAGACCATTTCACATGTGTCACGGATCTCTGCTGTTCGGCGAACATGGGTCTTGCCGTAGCCTGACTCATCTCGATCCGAAGCAGCTTGCCATCATTGTCCACCGCGGTCAGTTCTTGATTCGCTGGATTCCATGCCAACACTCTGCGGTACCATTCCATTTCGGACCATGCGATCTCAACTTGGCCCAGCCGTTTCAAGTCCGTTGAATCCCAGATCACCACTCCCTGATCGAAAGCACCAACAATTTTCTTGCCGTCCGGTGAAAACAACGGGAAGCACTTTTCGAAATTCTCATTTTCCGGCGCGTCGATACTTCCGAGCATTCGCCCATCCGACGCATTCCACAAATAGGCCTTCTGACCATCGCTGTTGTTGCCTGTAAACCGACTAATGATCTTTCCGTCGGATGAGAAATCAGACAATCCTTTCTGGCTGTATTTCTCAAGCCTCGAAAGTTCCTTCCCGCTGGCCAAATCAAGAACTTTGGATTCGTCTGTGTAGGCGATCGCGGCATGGCGACGGTCGGGTGAAATCTCGTCTTCATGGTAACCGTATGCCACAAATCCCTGAATGTTGTGTGCCACGTACCATGTGCGAGAGAACCGCCGATACAGCGCGGACCCGTACCAGTACGACACGATTGCACAAATGACCACAACCGCGATGTGACGTCCGAGCAAACGTTTCGGTAACCGACTTCGTTCTGTTGCGTCAGCGGCGTGTAGGTTCAAACAATTTCCTCCAAACGTAGGGAGGTCATTTTCGAGCGAACAGGTATTCGACCCACGAAACGTGGTACAAAGTTGCCACACCTTCTCGGTCGAGTACGAATTGTCATCCGCTAATATCGCAAATGCTCGGATCGAAATCTACTTCTGATTCATCCCGAGGCACGGGTGGCCTCCATGAGGAAGCTTTTGTCAAGATCGACGGGTGGCTGGGGCGAAGTCTTCGCCGCCCCGGTGATTGGCGTCGATCGTATTTGGGTCGTCGCGGACTCCGAGACCAGCCACCCCTTGGTTGGCTCTGCCTCGTGTTTGAAAACGTTCTCGTCTCACCACGCGGAATTTCGCTGGCAACATCGTCGTACCTGTGTCTCAATTTGCGGACGGTCACACGTCTCGAATTGAGGAGTGCGGAGCATGGCGGCTGACAAAAAGACGCCGGGCGGGGTATTGGGAACGGCGGGCATGGTTGCGGCGGTTGGAGTGTTCGACCGCGGTGAAGTTTATGCTGCTCACGCTGCATGAATACGCCGGAAATGACGAGTGGGCGTTTCCGCATCAGGACACGCTGGGCGGCTGGGGCGAAGTCTTCGCTGCTCCCGTGACGGGTTGCTGACATCTCTGGGTCGTCGCGGACTCCGACACCAGCCACCCCTCTCGTTGTCTTGCCGCGATGGTTCGATGATGATGGGACCGCGCTCGCAAGGGGTCGATCAAACTTGGGGGGAGAGCGGTTCATGATGGTGCGATCTGTCGGCGGGTTCCTGTTCGTCGTATTTATCAGCGCGTTCACATTATCCGCGGCCGAACCGGTGGTGGCGTATCCCGATCACTCGCAACTTCTGATCGTGCGGGATGCCGTGGGGACGGAACGGGCGGTGACGACACCTGCCGATTGGGCCGAGCGCGTGCGGCATATCAAAGCGAACATGGAACTGGTGACGGGGCCGTTGCCGGACGCTTCCCGCAAGGTGCCGTTGGAGGTCGAAGTCGTGTCCGAGGAAAAAACGCCGAAGTATTTGCGGCGGAAGATTCGGTTCACGCCGGAGCCTGATGACCGTGTCCCCGCGTGGTTGCTGATTCCGCACGATCTTCCCGAAGGCAAAAAGTCGGCGGCGATGTTGTGCCTGCATCAGACCACTGGCATCGGCAAGGACGAACCGGCGGGGTTGGGCGGGCTGAAATCGCTGCACTACGCCCATGAACTCGCCGAGCGCGGTTACATCTGCCTCGTGCCCGATTACCCATCCTTCGGCGAATATCCGTACGACTTCAAAGTGCAGGGCAAGCACTACGCCAGCGGGTCGATGAAGGCGATCTGGAACAACCTTCGCGGCGTCGATTTGCTGGTGTCGCTGCCGCAGGTTGATCCGCAGCGACTTGGCGTGATCGGTCATTCGCTCGGCGGTCACAATTCGCTCTTCACGGCGGTGTTCGATGAGCGGTTGAAAGCCGTCGTGTCGAGTTGCGGGTTCACGCCGTTTCACGATTACTACGGCGGCAAAGTCGCAGGGTGGACGAGCGACCGGTACATGCCGCGGATTCGGGATGTCTACGAGAACAACGCGGACAAAGTGCCGTTCGATTTCTATGAAATCCTCGGTGCCCTCGCCCCGCGCGGCTTCTTCTCGAACTCGCCGGTCGGTGACAACAACTTCGACATCGGCGGCGTGCGGAAGGCGTTCGCGAAAGCCGACGGCGTCTACAAGTTGTTCAATGCGTCGGGACAACTCGTTCTCGCGACTCCCGATGCCCCGCACGATTTCCCGGAAGCGCAACGACAGGCTGCCTACGAATGGCTGGACGGCCAATTGCGGAAGTGACAGCCGCACCCCGGCTGCTTCCAGGCAGCCGGGGTGCTCGATCTGGCAACCCGCTTTGAAGCATGCGAGCATCCCGGCTGCGAAGAAGCAGCCGGGATGCGACTCGATTGAGCGACGGTCCTTCCGCAAAGCGGCAAGCGTGGTTCGATCTCCTTGTTGCGGCATCGCATCGAATCTGGTAGTTACGATGGTAGATAAACCGCGCTCACCGAAAGGCTCATCCATGCACCATTTGTTTTCACGACGAACTTTTCTCCGCGGTGTCGGCGTGACGATGGCGTTGCCGTGGATGGAATCGCTTAATGTCTGGGGCGACACTGGCACCGCGGCCAAACCGGCGAGTGATGCCCCGGTCCGTCTGGCGGTCCTCTTCACGGGGAACGGCTTCCACAGTCAGGAATGGTGGGCCAAGGGTGAAGGGGCCAACCTCGAATTGGGAAAGGTGCTCGCGCCGCTGCACGATGTCCGCGAGAAGATGCTCTTCATCCGCGGCCTTTACAACGAACAGGCGTTGAAGGGAAACATCCACAGTTCGCAGACCGGGAACATTCTGTCGGGGGCACCGTTGGCATCGGGGGGCGAAATCAAGTCCGGGACCAGCATCGATCAGTTCCTCGCGCAGACGTATGGCCGGTCGACCAAGGTGCCGAGCTTGGTGCTCGGCTGCGAGAAGTCGAATCCGTCGGTCCACAAAAACTATTCGATGCTCTACAGCTCGCACATTTCGTGGTCGTCCCCCACAACGCCGACGCCGCTGGAGTTGTACCCCGCACTGGCTTTCGACCGGCTCTTCAAAGACGAAGTGCAGAAGGGCGACCAGAGCGTGCTCGATGCGGTGCTGTCCGATGCGGGCGATCTGCGGCGACAAATCAGCACGGCCGATCAACGCAAGCTCGATGAATACCTCGACTCCGTTCGTGACGTGGAACAACGCATCGCCAACGCCGGGAAGAAAGGCGAGTTGCAGGGGTGGAAGCCGACGCTCGACAAGCCGAACATCCCGCGACCGCCGGAAGGGATCCCGCAGAACATCGCCGACCATATGCGGCTGATGTGCGACATCCTCGTCCTCGGCTTCCAGACCGACACGACCCGCATCACCACGCTGAAGTTGAACAACGACCATTCGTCGCTGCGGTTCCCGCATCTCGGCGTGGACTACATGATCCACCACCTGCTGTCGCATTCCGACACCGCCGACTGGCTGAAGGTGAATCAGTTCTTTATCGAACAACTGGCGTACATCGCCAAACGGCTCGATGCGATCCAGGAAGGGGACCGCACCGCCCTCGACAATTCGATGCTGATGCTCTGCTCCAGCATGATGACCGGCGGTCACGACGCCACGCAATTGCCGGTGGTGATGGTCGGTCGCGGCGGCGGCAAGATTCAAACCGGCAAGGTGCTCGACTACCGCAACCAGTCGAACCGCCAGATGTGCCGGTTGTACCTCTCGATGATGAACAAAATGGGCGTGCGGCGTGATAGCTTTGGTGATGCGACGGAAGCGCTGATGGAAGTGTGAGTGTTCACGCCAGATGTGCCACTGCTTCGGAGTCCGCGGAGAAGCAGTGTCTTCGAGTGCTTCCAGAAGCGCACAGCACTGCTTCGCGGACGAAGCAGTGGCACATTCGAGTTAATTCGTATTGTTCAATCCTGCGAGAACTGTGCCAATCTCCTCACATTGAGTTGAATCGCGATGGCAATTTCCGCTGAGCAACTCGTCGCTGATTTGAAAGGCTTCATTACTCCGTCTTATCCGAAAATCGATATCCGCGCAACGCCTTGGGAACACGACCCGAACCGGCTGGCAATTTTCTTTACCGACCCGCAGTTCTCGCTGATCTATCCATACCAACGCTGGCACTACCTGACGCATCTCATCCCGGTCGACTATCAAAAAGAACACTTGGAAACGTCCGTATGGTTTGAACTGGCACCGGGGGAGATTCCTGCGGACCTTCGCTATCCCGATGAAGAATTGATCCAATCGATTACACCGGATGTGATAAGGTGCTTGAACGGTGCACGCTTCTTCGAGTCACTGGATGATGTCCTGTGCCCGCAGACACCCGATGCTGAACGCGTTCGATGTTGGGGCGACTTTCGCCATTCTCGTCCAATCTTATTGGGTCGAGGATTTACAGAAGGTGAATTCTTTGATGTCTTTCATGTCTTGATGATGCAGGGAGGCTTCTGTGATTGCGAAATCCTCTACAATGCCGTCGAAGAATGCCGTTTGAAAGCAGAATACTGGATTGCGCGGTCCGAAGGGCGCGATCCATTTGATCCTCATAGGGGGGCATGACTACGAAGCGTAAGCGGGGACGAAAATTTCCTCCAGTGCGACTTCACCGTTGCCCGATCCATCAACATACGTTAGTGTGATGGGGTGATTTCGCCGCCGGTTGAAATCCGTGCCGATTGCCCGCCCTCGCCGAAGCCTGCCGCATGCTCACCCGCCTCATTTCGTTGGTCTGTGCGTTGGGCGTGTGCTTCCCCGCACTCGTCGCGGCGGAGTTGCCGTCGCCCGATCTGCCGATTCAAGCCGTCATCGACGCCGCCATTCGGGACGACCTCGCGGCGAAATCGATCATCCCCGCGCTGCCTGCGGCCGAAGCCACGATTCTGCGGCGAACGACACTCGATCTCGCCGGTCGCATTCCGACGCTGACTGAACTCGCCGATTTCGAGAAACAATCGCCGTCGGAGAAACGCGAAAAACTCGTTGATCGGCTGCTCGACAGCCCGGACTTCGCGCTCCATCAACGGAATGAATGGGACGCGCTGCTGCTGCCGTCGACCCGCGAAAGCTCGAACGAATGGCGCGAGTACCTGCTCAAAGCGGCCCTCGAAAATCGTCCGTGGGACCAGATGTTCGCGGACATGCTGGCGGCGAAGGATGACGACGTTGACCGCCGGGGGGCCTTGCAGTTCGTGAAAGCCCGCGCCCGGGAACTCGATGATCTCACCAACGACACCAGCGTCCTCTTCTTCGGCGTGAATGTCAGTTGTGCGAAATGCCACGATCATCCGCTGGTCGACGATTGGAAGCAGGACCACTTCTATGGGATGACGTCATTTTTCTCCCGGACGTACGTCACCCGCAACCGCCGCGTGGCGGAAAAGTCGTACGGCGAGGTGAAGTTCAAGACGACGAAGGGCGTGGAGAAGGTCGGCCACCTGATGTTCCTCACCGGGGCTCAGGTGGCGGAACCGCCGCGGGAATTGACGCCGGAACAACGCAAGACGGAAGACGATGCCGTCCGCAAAGCCCAGCAGGAAGAGAATGCCGAACTCCCCGCGCCGCCGCAGTTCAGTCCCCGTTGGGAACTGGTGCAACTCGCCTTACAGCCGGAGAATCGCCCGTTTCTCGCCCGCGCCGCGGTGAATCGAATCTGGGCGCGGTTCATGGGTCGCGGGTTGGTCCATCCGCTGGATCAACTCCATTCCAGCAATTCGGCGAGTCATCCTGCGTTGTTGGATTGGCTCGAACGGGATTTCGTCAATCACGGCTATGACTGGAAACGATTGATCCGCGGCATCGTGCTGAGCGAAGCCTATGCGTGGTCCAGTGAATGGACATCCGCGACGTCGGTTCCCGGACCGGAGACATACGCCATTGCTGCGATTCGCCCGTTGTCGCCGCGGCAGTTGGGATTGTCACTCCACGTCGCAGTGAGCAACCCGGCGTCGTATGAAATGGTGCTTGATGCCGCGAAGTGGTCGCAGAATCGCAACGGTCTCGAAGGAGCGGGCAATGGTTGGGCCGGTTACTTTGAACAGCCGACCGAACACTTCCAGGTGAGTGCGACCGAATCGCTCTTCTTCAGCAATGCCGAGCGCGTGCAGAACGATTTGCTGCGCGACGGCGGCGACCGGTTAGTGGGCGTGTTGAAGGCACAGACCGAACGCGACAGTGGCATCCAAACGGCGTACCGGGTGATTCTGTCGCGGGCACCCTCTGATGAAGAATTGAACGCCTTCCGCGGGTTCCTGTCGCAACGGGAAGACCGCTCGGTCGCCGGTTGGCAACAAGCCGTGTGGGCGTTGATTACGAGTCCGGAGTTTCGCTTTAACTATTGACGATGGAGTTCCCCGAACTCGTTCCCACGCTCTGCGTGGGAATGCCTGGCCGCGACGCTCTGCGTCGCCTTGATTGACGAGAACAGACATGCGACGCGGAGCGTCGCACCCGTGCGTTCCCACGCGGAGCATGGGAACGAGTGCAGAGGTGGGCACAGCCCACCCTACGAGAGGAACGGCCGATGACCCATCGCTCTTATTTCTGTGGTTCGCCCGATCATGGCGTGTCGCGGCGCGGGTTTCTCGGAACCGCTGCCGCGGCGAGTGCCTTCGCGGCGGATATGACACATCTCGATGTGCTGCAAACGCCGTTGTTCGCGAGTGAAGTCAAGAAGCAGCAGAAGCACGTCATTCTGTTGTGGCTCGCGGGTGGTGCCAGTCAGTTGGAGACGTGGGATCCGAAGCCCGGTGCTCCGACCGGCGGGCCGTTCCGTGCGATCAACACGTCGGTGCCCGGCGTGGCGATTTCCGAGTTGATGCCGAAGCTCGCGGCGCGCATGGAGCATACGGCGATTGTCCGGTCGCTCAACACGCGCAATGCGGATCACGGCGGCGGTGCCCTGATGATGGAAACTGGTCGCGCGGTCGATCAGGGCATTCCGTGTCCCGATCTCGGCGCGATGATCGCCCACGAACTCGGCCGCGCCGATAGCCCGGTGCCGGATTACGTGTCGATGTATTCCTCGACGGAAGGCCGCCGCAAAGGGGGTTCGGGTTTCCTCGGTTCGCGGTATGCCCCGATGTTTCTCGCCGAGCAAACGATTCCAGAAAACATTCGCCGGTTGGAAGCGGTCAGCGACATTGATCACCAGCAGCGACAGGAATTGCGGACGTTCCTCGCGAAACGGTTTGCGAATGGCCGCATGGACAATACGGTCGCCAGCCAGAACATGGCGTATGAACGGGTCCGCGGTTTGATGACCAGTGAGAAACTGTTCGACGTCGAACAGGAACCGGCGGAGATGCGGGCCAAGTACGGGCCGACACAGTTCGGCGAGCAGTGCCTCATCGCTCGGCGGTTGGTCGAAGCCGGTGTCCCGTTCGTGAAAGTGGCCCGCGCGTGGTGGGACAGTCACGGTCAGAACTTCGAGACGCATCTGGAACTGGTGACGGAACTCGATCATGTCATGTCGACGTTGATCGACGATCTGAAAGACCGCGGGCTGCTCGAACATACGCTCATCATCACGCTCGGCGAATTCGGCCGCACGCCCGGCATCAATGCGAGTTTGGGTCGCGATCACTTTGCCAGCGCGTGGAGTTCGTCGTTAAGCGGGTGCGGTATCAAGGGCGGTGCGGTGTGGGGCAAGACCGACGAAGACGGACACAAAGTCATCGACGGCGAAGTCAAAGCCGGCGATCTGTTCGCGACGGTCTTTGAAGCGCTTGGCGTCGACCATAAACGCGAATTCCACATCGGTGCGCGGCCGATTCCGATCACCGATTTCGGCTGCGGACCGATTAAAAGCATTTTGGCGTGAATATCGCTTGCGCTTCGCAGAATCACAGATGGCCAACGCATTCTAAACCTCTTCGATCAACGCGAACTTTGGCATCTGCAAAGCGCGAAGCGAATTCGGACAACCCCATGCTCAACCAGCTCAAAACCGCCAAAGACCTCGGTACCCCGGGTATCTTTCTCAGCCTGACACGGATACCGCTAACCGAACGGCTGATTGTCGGGTCGTCCGATGCGAAGTTGTATGAGTACGATTTTGCCGCGGAAAAGACGGAAGCATTGGCATATGGCGAGGGACACGCCAGCTACGTCACCGGCGTGGCATGGACGACCGGCGGGATCGTTTCCGGGGCGTATGACGGCAAGGTCATCTGGTGGGACATGACGACGCGGCAGGCGATTCGCACAGTCGATGCCCATGCGAAATGGGTCCGCCGCGTGCATGCCAGCCCCGATGGCAAAATCGTGGTGAGCATCGCCGATGACATGCTCGCCAAAGTGTGGGACGCGGAGTCCGGCAAACTCCTGCACACGCTCGGCGGGCACGAACCGATCACGCCGCACCATTATCCGTCGATGTTGTACGCCGCGGCCTTTTCTCCCGACGGCAAGCTGCTCGCGACGGGTGACAAGGTCGGCCACATCGTCATCTGGAACGTCGACACCGGAGCGAAGGTCACCACGGTCGAATCCCCCGGCATGTATACGTGGGACCCCAAACAACGTCGGCATTCTATCGGCGGCATCCGCAGCCTGGCGTTCTCACGCGATGGCAAGACGCTCGCCGTAGGCGGCGTGGGCAACATCGGCAACATCGATCACCTCGACGGTCCGGCCCGTGTGGAACTCTTCGACTGGCAAGCCGCCAAGTCGTTGAAAGTGCTGGAAGACAACAAGTTCAAAGGACTCGTCGAGCAGTTATGGTTCTCGCCGAACGATCAGTGGCTGGTGACGTCCGGCGGTGACAACAACGGCTTCGTCACCATTTACGATGTCGCCACACAGCAGATCCCCCATCAGGAAAAGGGCCATCAACACATCCATGCGATGGTGGGCAGCGAGTCGGGAAACAAGATTTTTACGGCGCATCATGGCCGGTTGATCGCGTGGTCGCTGACCACGGACTCGGCGACGGCGTAGGCTCACGCAAAGAGTTGCGGCAGCGACAGCATCGCGCGGAACAGTGGACGATTCACGTCCGATTCCACCGCCGCCCGCTGCAATGCAAACGGGTCGAGTCGTCGGTTCGGAACCACGCCGCCAATGAAGGTGAAAGCCCATTCATAACCGTGCTTCTTGAGCATGTCGCGCGTGTGCATGTTGAAGCTGGCTTCACCGCCGACCGGATAACTGAAGGCGGTGATCGGCTGACTGAGTTCCTGCATGAGACGCCGGCGGCATTCGCCGATCTCGAAGTCCTGCGCTTCGGGCGCGATGTTCGCCAGAATAGGATGATTGACGGTATGCCCTCCGAAGAACATCCGCGACTGGCTCATTTCGCGAATCATCGGCCAGGTCATCCACAGCTCGTGACCGATATGGAGCGGTGCCCGGCCGGTCTGTAGCGCATCGGCCAGAACAGCCATGTACTCCGCGGTGCTCGAACCTTCGAGAAGCTTGTAGGCTGCGAGGACCCGGCGAATGGCCTGCTCGCGATCCGGCTCATCAAACGGAATGGGACCACCCGTCCAGGGATTCGCCGGAATGTGCGGGAGCCGGCAGGTCCGGACCATCCACGCAATCTCGTCCCACCACGGCACCTGCGGCACGTCCAGAAATCCGGTGGTGATGAAGAACGTCGCCGAGGCGTTGTACGTTTTCAGCACAGGAAAGGCTTCGATATAGTTATCGACATAGCCGTCATCGAAGGTAATCATCACGGCCCGGCTGCGGCGGTTCTTTAAAGCCGGTCCCAGTTCCGCGAGCGAAATAATGTCGAAGTCCCGCATGATCATGCGGATCTGCTGGTCGAATTCCTCGGTGGTGGCACTCCAGAGATTGCGGTCGAGTAACGAGTGCCGCGATTCGCCGATGCGATGGTAGTTCAGAATGAGCACGCCGCGCCAGCTCGGAGCCAGGCGCAGCAATTTGCCGCATCCAGTCCGGTCGAGAGCATCGGCGAGCATCTGTTTTTTTTGCATGACCATCCGCAGTGATCCGCGCATCGGCGTCATCGAAGTCTAACTGACAATCTCGGGGACGACCGGAGATTGCTCTCGAATTGCCGCACATGACGAATCCGTAATGTTGTCCGGCGACGTCGTGCCGGTTCTGCCGCTTGTGTCGGTTCGGTTTGTGGGAATTGGCGGACGCACCTGCAACGAATATTCCGAACGATTGACGGTCGCGGCCAGTGCGAGCGGATGGGATAGCGGCGGTTTTGGTCCTCCGTGTACGATGTCATATCGACAAACTGTCATGGAAGGGCCGATTTGCCATGCTCCCGAGTTTTTGCCACAAGACCGCGATCAAAAAGTCGCGCCGGAGCCACGGTTTGAGTGCGGCGTTTTCGGTGACAGACTTCGGCCCGGTGCGAACCGTTGTGCTCGCGCTCACGTTTCTCGTTTGCTATCCCGCACACATCATCCTGGGCGAAGAGCCGGTCACGCGATCGCCGATGGGTTGCCTCGTCCCCGCTCACGATTTCAGTAACCCCCTCTGGTTAACAATCGGCGAGCAGAAATGCCTCACCTGTCACCAGCCGGGAGGCGACGCCGCGGAGAGTCCATTTGTGCTGATGAATCCGCAGAAAGTGGAACTCACCAAACGGAATGATGCACAGCGGCAGAATCGCGCGGCCTTTGTTCGTATGGCGACGCAGACGGAAAACGGCGCCTCGCGACTACTGCAAAAGGCCATCGGGAACCTCGACCACGGCGGCGGAGCCGTCCTGAAAGTCGACTCCGCGGAATATCGCCTGCTATCGGAATTCGTGCGTCGCAGCACCGGTCCCGATGAACCAGCGTCGCGAACGAACGAGTCGCCACAGCGGCCGTTTTTTGATGGCGTGGTCATGCTCGATGACCGCGCGTTATTGCGGCGCGTCACGTTGTCGCTCGCCGGACGGTTGCCGACTGACGCCGAGTTCGCAGCCATCAAGCAAGACGGGAAAGGAGCGCTCCCGGCGATTCTCGAAAGCGTCATGAAGGAAGACGCTTTTTTCGATCGCCTGCGCGAAGGTTTCAACGACATCTTCCTCACGCTGGGTGTCGATGGCAACGCCGATCAAACCTGCCTGTCGTACGAACACTTCGAAAAGACGCGGCACTGGTATCAGCATTATGATTTGAGCCACATCGAAGACAAGAACGAACGTCAGCGGACCGAATGGAAGATCGCCGCGGAGTATCGCCAGGCATTGCTCGGCGAATCGATGAAGCTCATCGAACACATTGTCCGCCGCGAGAAGCCGTTTACCGAAATTGTGACGGCCGATTACATCATGGTGACGCCTTACTCGGCGCGCGGGTACGGCGTCTACGAGGAAGTGAAGTCCCAGTTCAAGAATCCCGCGGACCCGTTCGAATATGTGCCGGTGAAATTGAAAGCGCTGGTGGGACGCAGCCGCCCGGAAGATCAGGAGTCTGCGACCGGGTTTTATCCGCACGCCGGTTTACTGAGCACGTTCCAATACCTGACCCGCTATCCCACCACGGAAACAAACCGGAACCGTTTGCGGGCGCGGATGTATTACCAGCACTTTCTCGGAGTGGATGTGCTGGAATTGGCCGCGCGGGTGTCGGACGCCGCGGCGGTGACGGCGAAGTATGAGATCCCGACAATGCAGGCGTCCGAATGTGCCGTGTGTCATCGCACGCTCGATCCGGTCGCCGGGCTGTTTCAGGACTATTGGCGGTTTGCGGATCAAGGGGTCTACGGCCAACGCAAAGGGGGCTGGTTCACGGACATGTTCGGTCCCGGTTACGAAGGGGCAGACCTGCCCGCCGATCAGCGCTGGCGGTCACTGCAATGGCTCGGCGAACGAACGGCGAAGGACCCGCGGTTTGCCATCGCGATGACCGAACATGTCTACTTCATTCTCACCGGTCGAAAGGTGTTGTTGCCGCCCAGGGATTTCGAGGATCCGTTGTTCGCCGCGAAACAACGAGCCTATGCCGAGCAACGCGCGCAAACCGAAACGATTGCCATCCGGTTCGCGGAGACGGGATTCCATCTCAAGCAGGTTTTCCAGGACTGGATTGCCTCCCGCTTTTATCAGGCGGATGGTTTGGCAACGGCGGCGGCCGAACCGTGTCGTCGTGCGGAACTGGATGACGTGGGGCTTGTTCGCCTGTTGACGCCCGAGCAATTGGAGCGGAAAGTCCACGCGGTGTTTGGCGAGAAATGGGGCCGTCTCACCGAACAGATGGCGACGCTTTACGGCGGGATCGATTCGAAAGAAGTCACCGATCGGGCAAGCGATCCCAGTGGGGCCATGGGGGCGATTCAACGCACGCTCTCGAACGACGTCGCCTGCAAACATGTGCCCCGCGATTTTGCTCGCCCCGTTACCGAGCGGATGTTGTTTCCTGGTATTGAATCCATGGTGACGCCGGGCGTTTCTGCAGAACAGGACGCATTGATTCGACAGGCGATCGTGCATCTACACGCGCGACTTCTCGGTCGGGATGACGCCCTGGATTCCGCGGAAGTGGAGCGGACGTTCCGGCTCTTCGCCGGGATTGTGCAGGAGGCCCGCGACCGGAAAGGGCTCGACTCGCGCGAGAATTACCATTGTCGAACACAAAAGGATGTTCCCACGATTTCCGATGATCCGCACTACACCGTTCGCGCCTGGCGCGGCGTGGTGACTTATCTCTTGCGTCGACCGGAATTCCTTTATGAATGACAGCGGGATGCGCCGTGATTTCCTGAAATGGCTCGGTCTGGCAGGACTGCAATTCGCGCTCCCCTGGCGTCCGTATTCCGTCCATGCGGCGGAGAAAGAGAACGTCCCCTATCCCGGTCCGTATTACATCGTCTTCAATGCCTCCGGAGGGTGGGACACGACGTATCTCATGGACCCGAAGGGCATCAACGAGATCAATCGGCTCTACAAGGAGGGCGACATTCTGACACACGGCGCGCACACGTTCGCGCCGAACAAACAGCACGCCGTAGGAGGACTGTGCAACGAAGACTTTTTCGCCGAGTTCGGGCGCGAGTTGCTCACGTTCAACGGGTTGGATTATTCGGTCAATAACCATTCTCCCGGTGCGCGGTATATGGCAACCGGCAAGTTGGACAGCCTGGCCTATCCGACGTTCGCAGCCCTGGTGGCGGCTTGCCGCGGTGGCGAATGTCCGTTGGCGTTTCTGACGTTCGGCAACTACTCCGCGACGGGCAATCTTGTGGCGATGTCGCGGGTGCCGTACTTGCCGTCATTACAGAAAATCGCCAATGCGGATGCCGTCGATGGCAACGAGCGGTCGCCCTATCACGACGACTTCGCACTGGCCCGCATCGAAGCCGCATTGTACGAAGCACATCTTGCCGCAGAACAGCAACCGCGTTTGCCGCGGGCCGAGCGAAGTGCGAACATGCTCTATGCGGCGCAGTCGAACTCGAAGGCACTCCAGCGGGTGACGCAGTACATCCCCAAATCCGTCCCTAAAGAACGGCTCGCACAGCAGGTGGAAATCGCCCTCGCGTCGTTTAAAGCCGGCGTGTGCGTTTCCGCAAATCTCGACATCGGTCAGTTCGACAGTCACGCGAACAACGATCCCGACCAGATGAAGCTCATTCCAGAATTTCTCGCGGGCATCGCCTACCTGCTGCATCGCGCGGAGGATCTGAAAATCCGCGAACAACTGGTGGTCATCGTTCAAAGCGAAATGGGACGCACTCCCACCTACAATGCCGGGAATGGTAAAGACCATTGGTCGATTGGATCGGCGATGTTTCTCGGACACGGCATTCGAGGAAATCGTGTGTTCGGTGCCACGGATGAAAAGCAGTTCGCGGTCCCGCTCGATCCGCAATCCCTCCAGCTCCGTCCGGACGCCGGCATTCGCATCCGGCCGGAACAGATCCACGAATCGCTGCGAGAACTCGCGGGGATCGCGGATCATCCCCTCAGTAAAAAGTTCCCGCTCGGCTTGACCGACAACGACAAACTGCGCGGGTTTTGGGGATAATCGTCCCGTTCTCGCCGACGTTGATCGGTCGTGCGACTCTCGTGCTCGCCAGTGAATTGCCTCGCCACCGACAGGATTAGGGATCTCTCTCATGCGGCACGCTCCCACGTTTCAGATCGGTTTGTTTGTGGCGCTGTGCTTTGAGTGCGGGGCTTCATCGGCCGCCGATGCCGATGCTTACCGCGACAAGATTCAACCCTACATGACGACTTACTGTCGGGAGTGCCATGCGGGAGAAAAAGCGAAGGGTGAACTCGATCTCGACAAGTTCGCGAAGACGGCGGATGTGATCGACAGTTTTCGGCGCTGGAAGCACGTCATCGAATTCATTCGCGCCGGCGAAATGCCCCCCGAAGACACGAAGCAGCCATCGATCACCGAGAGCAACCAGGTGGTGGCGGCGATTGAAGCGATCCTGATTACCGAGGCGAAGAAGCATGCCGATGATCCGGGGATGGTGCTGCCGCGCCGATTGTCCAACACGGAGTACGATCTCGCTGTCCGCGATCTGACGGGAGTGGATATCCGCCCGACAAAAGATTTCCCGGTCGACCCGGCGGGCGGGGAGGGATTCGACAACACCGGCGAAGCGCTGCGGATGTCGCCCAATCTCGCAAAGAAGTACCTCGGGGCCGCCCAGCGCGTCGCCGATCATCTGGTGCTCAAGCCGGACGGAATCGTTTTCGCTCCATTTCCGGTCACCAGTTACAACGAACAGAAGAAGCTGACCGAACAGGCGGTGATTGATTTCTACGCCGATCACGCGGTCGACATCGTCGACTACATCGAAGCGGCCTGGCGGTATCGTTACCGTGCGGAAGAAGCGTCGTCGGTACGGATTGAAGACTGGGCCACGCCCCGGCATCTCAGCGGCAAGTATCTGGCGCTGGTCTGGCACTTCTTGAACACGGCCGATGCAAACGCCCCTTTGAATCGTGAGATTCAAACGCAGTGGGGCGCGCTGCCCGCTCCAACGGCAGCCACCGAACGGCCTGCCGAACTGCCGACGTTGCAGGAGACCATCGTGACGCTGCGCCGTTTGATGTCGCCCCCGCCACCGCAGTTGATTCAGGCCAACGCCGGCAACTGGCCGATCAATCATCTCGACTTCCGTGCGAAGGTGGCCAAGCGCCGTGATCAATTCGATCTTGCCGCGTTCAAATCGAGTGCGCTCTTACGACCGATTCGTTTCCCCGCGCCCGATGCAAAAGCGCCCGCCCCGCGCTCACTCTTCATTCGTTTCGAGCACGGATTCTCGACGGATGATGCTTTTGTGCTCATCAAGGGACCGCTGTTCAGCCTGGCCGATCATTTGCCGCGGAATGACGACGAACGGAAGAATCACAAGCTCGAAACTTTCCGCAGTTGGCTCGAACGGACCGATGCACAACGGGCCGACGCGCTGAAGTTTGGCCGCGATCCCGACGGCAAGGAAATCGACGTGGACTCCTTCATCGTCAAGGTTCCGTCGACCATCGAGATCCCGCTCTCCGTGGAACGGCAACGCGAACTGCAAGGCCGCCATCTACTCTTTCCGTGCGAACTGGATGCGACACGAAGTCCGAATGGCAGTGTCTTCGTCCAGGCAACATGGGACGCGCCGCCTTCGAGGAGACTGACGACCGAGACGCAACATCTGGTTCGTCCGGAGTCCGCGATGGCTCAAGAACTTGCCGCCGCGGCGACACCGTTCTGCCACACGTTTCCGGATGAGTTTGCCCACGTGGACGACAGCCGCGGACTGGCGGCGGGGTTTCATCTGGTCGAAGGCTTTTTCCGCGACGATCGGCCGCTGGTCGAAAAGGTGCTCAGCGATTCGGAGAATGCGGAGTTAGATAAGCTCTGGCAGGATCTGGATTTCGTCACCGAAAGTGCCGAGACCTTGCTACGGGGATTTGTCTGGTTTGAACGCTCCGAGCGCGAAGTCCTGCACGATGAACGTTTCGACTTCTTGCGTTCCGAAGATCCGCAACTTAACGAAGAAGGTTTGCTGGGCCGTTTTGAGCGGGTCTACCTCGATAAGCTGGGCGTCCAGCGCATCGGTGACACACTGGAAGCCGCAACACCGAACGATCTGTATTTGATGGTGCATGGCTTCTTCAACGACATCCGCAAAGGCCTCGCCCGGCATCAGGAATTATTGCGGGACGCCGAACCGCGCGGACTGGAAGATCTTTCGCGCTTCGCGGAGCGGGCTTATCGTCGGCCATTCCGCCCGGAAGAACAGGAATCAATGCGGACGCTTTATCGGGCGCTGCGCAACGAGGGGCAATCCGTGGAAGGGGCGCTGCGCGGCGTGTTGACCGCCATCCTCATGTCGCCGCACTTCTGTTACTACGTCCCGACCGTGGCCGAGGGTTCGGGAACCGCCCCGCTCAAGGACGAAGACCTCGCCATGCGATTGAGCCTGTTCCTGTGGTCGTCGCTACCGGACCAAGAATTGCGGACGGTCGCCGTGGCTGGCGGTCTGCAGGATGAGAAACAACTGCTGGATCAAACCAGACGGATGTTGAAGGATCCCCGCATGAACCGCTTCGTGCGGGAGTTTCTCGGCCAGTGGCTCCGTTATCGCGATTACCTCGATAAGGATCCCATCAACGCCGCGGCGTATCCCGGCTACAACGATGAGCTCCGCGAAGCGATCTTTGAAGAACCCGTCCGGATGGCCACGTTTCTGATACAGAACGATCGGCCCGTGACCGAGTTGCTCAGCAGTGATGTGACGTTCGTCAATCATGCGCTGGCAAACCATTATGGCGGTGATCTTCAACGGCAGTTTCTCGCGCAGAGTGCCAGCGGCGATATCAAAGCGGATGATGGCTGGCGGATGGTGCAGAATCTGAAAGGCGAAGGACGCGGCGGCTTGATGGGGATGGCAATCATCCTCACCAAGAACTCCGCGGGGGAACGGACCAGCCCGGTCAAGCGCGGGTTCTGGACCGTGCATCATTTGCTCGGCCAGCATTTCCCGCCCCCGCCCGCCGATGTCCCGGAGTTGCCCAAGTCGGAAAAAGAGGCGTCGCACACGATTCGGGACTTGCTCAAAAGCCATGTGGCGAATGCCAGGTGTGCGATGTGCCACAAGCATTTCGACAGCCTGGGCCTTGCGATGGAAGGCTTCGACGCCATCGGTCGCACCCGCACGCAGGATAGTGCTGGGCGCGTCATCGACAATCGGGCCGAGCTTCCTAACGGAACATCGGCTCAGGGAATCCCGGAACTGGTGCAGTACATCGAGCAGCACCGCAAGCAGGAATTCGTCCGCACGCTGTGCCGCAAATTTCTGGGGTATGCCCTGGGGCGTTCCGTGAAGCTTTCCGACGAACCACTTGTCCTGGAGATGGAGTCGGCATTGCAGTCGCACGAGGATCGTTTTTCAGCGCTGTTCGAAACGGTGGTCCGCAGTCCGCAATTTCGCCGGCAGCGCGGTCGCGATTTTGTGGCCGGGTCGCAGCCGTAGTCGTCCCCCTTGGAGTCATGAGTGCATCCGGTGATTGGCGGAGAGCATCCGTGAACAATTCCGGACCCCGGAGCCCCACCGGGGGTGAGATTCGATAGCCCAGCCCGAGGTCTTCCGAAGGGCTGGGCTATCGATCACCAGGCACACCAGCCCCACCGGGGCGCAACTCTTTCAGGATAAAGCGTCGCGCCCCGGTGGGGCTTGGTGACGTCTTTTAATCCGTTGACCCAGGGCTGCGCGAAGACGCTTCGCCGCTGGGCTATCGAATCGCGCCCCCTTCGGGGCTGAAGACCAACCTTTCCGCGACCATCAGTTAGCGGATGCACCTCGAAGTCATGAACGTCAGCGACCGATCTTCCCTTTGCGGGGAAGACCTTGTTATGATCAACATCCACTTATCCTTTGTGGAGACGTCACGGCATGCCTTACGATCATCAATCTTCCGCGATTTCGCGGCGTTTCGTCCTGAAGGCCCTCGGTGCCAGCGTGGCGTTGCCCTGGCTGGAATCGATGACGCTGTTCGCGGCCGATGCTCCCAAAGTCCCGCCGAAACGGTTTGCGTTTCTGTTCTTCGGCGACGGCATTCACCCCCCGGAATGGTGGTCGAAGGGGAGCGGTGCCAATCTGGAACTCGGACCGGCGTTTGCATCCTTGGAACCGGTGAAGCAGAAGGTCAACTTCATTCACGGTCTGGCCCATCCCGATAACGTCGTCGGGGGACACGCCAAAGGAGCCGCCGGGATTCTCACCGGCATCCAACCGCTCGGCGGACGCCGCATTCAGGCTGCCACCAGTCTCGATCAGCACCTTGCCCAGCGCTTCGGTGATGAAACGGTGCTGCCGAGCCTCGTGCTCGCTTGTGAGCGGCCTGTGAGTGGCTTCCACGAATCGGGCTATTCGATGATGTACTCCTCGCATGTGTCGTGGAGTTCGCCCGTTTCGCCGGTCCCCTCGGAACTCTATCCGTCGCTGGCGTTCGACAGTTTGTTTGAAAGCAAAGGCAATCGCGCGCACATCAGTGTGCTCGATCATGTGCTGGAGCAACTCCACGATGTCTCCCGCAAAGTGTCGCATGCCGACCGGGCCAAGCTGGAAGAGTACGCCACCTCGGTGCGCGATGTCGAACAGCGTCTCGTGAAGTTGAAACAGCGTCCGGATGAAGGGCTCAACGTCGCGGCTTCGTCACGCCCCGAGCGACCCGCCGATGGTTTGCCCAACCAGATCGACGAGCATTCGCGGTTGATGTGCGACATCATCGCCATGGCGTTCCAGACCGATCGCACGCGGATCGCCACCCTGCTGCTGACGAATAATCTGTCCGGGCAAGTCTATCCCTTCCTGGGATTGCGTCAGGATCACCACAACTTTTCGCATAGCTGGCAGAACAAGGAATTCGCGTCCATCACCCGCTTCTGGGTGCAGCAGTATGCGTACCTCGTCAAGAAACTGGATGCCGTGCAGGAAGGTGATGGGACCGTTCTCGATAATTGCTGCATCCTGCTGGCCAACGAGCAATGGACGGCACATAACGCGCCGAAAGTCCCATTGCTGGTCGCGGGAGGTCTCTCCGGCACATTGCAGACCGGCCGCACGCTGGACTACGAAGAGGCCAAAGACCGCAAGCTGAGTTCGCTCTACTTGGGCCTGCTCGACCGCATGGGGGCCGCGGTTCCGCAATTTGGGAATGCGAAGGATCAGCTCATCGGACTTTGAGCGAACCTTCGGGTCGTGTCCCAAGTTGAAGTCAGCACCCCGGCTGCTCCGAAGCAGCCGGGGTGCTTTTCACGCTGTCGGTCATCAAATGAGGACACGACCCGCGTTCGAATCGATCGGCGCAACGCTTGACCGACTTGCCCCGCGGACGTGATAGTACATTCACAGCGTGCTCGCTGATCGGTTGCAGGCGTTTTCGTCGGAGTCGCGAGTCATGCGGTGTCACGTGGGATCTTGGGCGGCAGTCTTCGTATTCTGCATGGGACTCGTTGAGGCTGCCGACGAGGCAAGACCATTTGGCATCGAGCAGCGGACACCCTGGACGACATCGCGGGTCATCGGATCACCCAATCCCCCTCCGCCGTATCGCACGGCGCGGGTGTTCGCGCAGCTCGAATTGAAGGATCCGCTGTACCTCGCTGCGGAACCGGGTCGCGGGACCTTTCTCGTCGTTGAAACTCTCGGCGGCGGAGTTGGTCCGGGCCGTTTGCGGCGCTTCGTGGATGACCAAAACACCGCGGCATTGGAAACGGTCCTCACGCTGGATCGGCTGATTTACGGCCTCTGCTTTCACCCCCGGTTCGTTGACAACGGTTATGTTTATCTCGTCACCAATGGTCCGTCGAAAGCCGAAAACAAGCACAACCGCATCGCCCGTTACACCATCGGGCGTGAGTCTCCGCATCCCATCGATCCGCAGTCCGAACTGGTGATCATCGAATGGGAATCGAATGGGCACAACGGCGGCGAACTCGCGTTCGGTCCCGATGGCATGCTGTATTGCGTGACCGGCGACGGCACCAGTGATTCCGATCCCTTGCTGACGGGGCAAGGGGTGAACGATCTGCTCGCCGTCATGCTGCGGCTCGATGTCGATCATCCGGACAAGGACCGTCCCTATTCCATTCCGAAAGACAATCCGTTCATCCACATGCCCGAGGCACGCCCCGAAATCTGGGCCTTCGGCTTTCGCAATCCGTGGCGGATGACCTTCGACAAACAGACCGGGCAGTTATGGGTCGGACAGAACGGTCAGGATTTGTGGGAACAGGTTTATGTCGTGCAGCGCGGCGGGAACTACGGCTGGAGCGTGCAGGAAGGGAGCCATCCGTTCTATCCCGAACGCGCGAGTGGCCCCGGCGCGATCATCCCGCCGGTGGTCGAGCATCATCACATTGAAGCCCGCTCGCTGACAGGCGGCGTGGTGTATTACGGGACCGAACTCTCGGAGTTGCAGGGGGCTTACATCTACGGCGATTACTCCACCGGTAAAGTGTGGGGAGTGCGCTACGATGGCAAGCAGGTGACGTGGCATCGCGAACTGGTGGACACGCCATTCGCGATCGTCGGCTTCACGGAAACACCGGGCGGCGACCTGCTGGTAGTCGACCAGCACACCGGCTTCCACAAGCTGGAACCGAATCCGCCGCCGACAACGCCCCCGCCGCCATTTCCCACGCAGTTAAGCGACACGGGACTTTTCACCGCGGTCGCCAAACATGCCGTGGCTCCCGGTGTGATTCCGTATTCCGTGAATGCCCCGTTGTGGTCCGATGGCTCACACAAAGACCGTTTCATCGCGCTCCCCGATGAGACATTTGCCGAGTTCACGCAGAACGGCAAGAGCTGGAATTTTCCGGACGGGACGGTCCTGGTGAAATCGTTCGCACTGGAGCGCACGGTCGGCGACCCCCAATCGCGGCGGTGGATTGAGACGCGGCTCATGTCCCGGCAGGAGAAAGAGTGGATCGGCTACAGTTACGAATGGAATGACGAGCAGACCGACGCGGTGTTGGTCGATACCAATGGAAAGGACCGTGAGTTCATCTTGCAGGAGGCGGGGCAAACCGCGGGGGTCCGAAAGCAGACGTGGCATTATCCCAGCCGTGCGGAGTGCATGGTCTGTCATTCCCGTGCCGCGAACTTCATACTGGGACTGCAAACCGAGCAACTCAACCGAGACGAGAAATACGGGGATCGGACGGACAATCAACTCCGAACGTTGGCCCATATCGGCGTGATCCGGACCGATGGCAAACACGCGGACCTGCCTAAGCCACCGAAGGAATATCCCCGTTTTGCCGATCCGTATGACGCCGCCGCACCGTTGGAAGATCGCGTCCGGGCTTATCTCCATGCCAATTGTGCGATCTGTCATCAATGGGCCGGTGGCGGCAACGCGGCGATCGATCTTCTGTCGAAAACGCCGCTCGACAAAACGAAACTGATCGACCTCCCACCGCTGCACAACAAATTCGACATCCCGGATGCGCGGCTGATTGCGCCGGGCGATCCGCAACGCTCGGTGTTGCTGCACCGGATGCGTCTGCGTGGCCGCGGTCAGATGCCGCCGATGGCATCGTCCCTCGCCGATGAACCGACCGTGAGGTTGATGGAAGAATGGGTTCGCAGTCTGCCCAAGGACGCGGTGAAAACAACCAGCCGGGATTGATCGCCGCCAGAGACGCCCTGCGGATCGACCGGTGATGGCACCGCGTCATGGCGAATCATCCCCCAACGTCACTTGTTGGCTTTTCAGTGCGGCGACGAGTTTATCGCGGCTGGTTCGTGACGGATCGATCCAGGCGGTGGCACGACGATTGTGAAAACTCGCGGTGGCGGTCTCCACGCCTTCGGTCCGCATCAGGATTTCATAAGCCGCGAGCGAACAGGCGGGGCAATCGAGCCCGATGATGGTCAGTTCCACTTGCTCCTGCTTGTTGCGTGGAATTGTGCCGGGCGACAGCAGTCGATATTGGTAACGGGACGACGTCTGCAATTGTTGACTGAGACGTTCGCGAACCTGCTGTTCGTTCGCGCCGCGCAGCAGATCGCATTCGGGATCGTAAGCCAAGATCGCATCCGTGGTGTCGAAATCCAGTTGCACCAGCCGCGCTTCCGGTAACCCTTCCAACAACGAACGAAAGTGCGGAATGCGGTCTTCGGCATACAGCCCCTGAATCCGGCAGGCCAGCGTTTTGTCATCGCGAATTTGAATGGGCCGCTTCGTTGCGAGTGCCGATTCCGCGGGAGGGACACGAACGGGTTCAATGTCGGGCAACGTGCCGGTCATCATCATGCGGCCGGGAAGATTGTCGGGACCGCGTGCCACTGTGATTCTGGCGGGTCGTTCCTCGGCGGGGCGAACCACGGTGTCCGGCATTCCTGTAAACAATGGGCTGGCGACGACTTCGTGAATCAACGTTTGCAGTCCGCCGCCCGCTTCGATTGTGCGACGGACAATCAACGCCAAGGCCTCGCGATCCGAAAATTGCAAGGCGCGACCCGTAGCGTAGACGGTTAACTGTTCGGCCAGATTGCGCAACAAACGGGGCGACTCTGCGGCTAACAGGTGGCGATACTCGGCGATATTCGCAAACGCAGAGCCGTTTGGCAGCGTCCCTGAAGAATCGACATGCGGGCCAAGTCGAAAACTGATCGGAATAAAGGGATCAATCTGGCCCCGTTCGGCGGCATCACCCGCACCGATGGAGCGATACCGCGCGCGAAACCCACCGATCACATCAAACGCTTCCAGCGCAAATCCGGGGGGATCGATCCGGGCATGACATGATGCACACATGGCATTGTCGCGGTGCTTGGCCAACTGGTCGCGAATCGTTGTCGCGCCGCGCACATCCGGCTCGATCGCCGCCACATTCGACGGTGGGGGTTCGGGGGGCTCACCGAGCAATCGGTCCATGACGAATGCTCCGCGCGGAACCGGCGAAGTCGTCGTGCCGTTCGCCGTCACTTTCAGAATCGCCGCCTGTGTCAGAAAGCCGCCGCGGGGACAATCGGGCGGCATGGGAACGGCCCGGAGCGCGGTCCCCGAGACACCGTCAATGTTGTAATGCGTGGCGAGTTTTTCGTTGAGCATCAGAAAGTCGGAACGCACCAGCGATGCCGCCGGGAGGTCGCGTTCGAGTAACTCACGAAAATAGGCCCGCGTTTCGGCAACCATCGCATCCTGCAGGAACGGGCTGAATTCGGGATACAGCTTGCGGTCCGGATCGTTCGCCGCAATTTGTCGCACTTTCAACCACTGACCGACGAAATCGTCAATGAATCGCTGCGCGCGGGGGGATGTCAGCAATCGCGTCATTTCACCGTGCAGCACTTCCGGCTTACGCAGACTTCCTTGCGAGGCATGTTGTCGCAGCGGTTCATCGGGCAGCGAATTCCAGAGGAAATACGACAGCCGGTTCGCGAGCGCAAAATCGTCCAGCGGTCCTTCCGGTTCCACTTGATAAAGAAAGTCGGGCGCACAGAGCGCGAACTTGTAGGCCGCTCGCATCGCGGTTTCGAACGCATCGCCCGCGGCCAAACGCTGTTCCACCAGACTCACATATTGTTGTGTCATCTCAGGCGACACCGGCCGGCGGAACAGTTTGGGCAGAAATGCCGCGAGCAGCATTTGTGCGTCCTCTTTGGGCGATTCGCTTCGTACGGTCCACAATCCCGGTTCGGAATCACGGCGGTTCTTCGCCGCGCCGAGGTGCCGTAGTTGCGGTCTTGCCGGCGGTCGAACACCGGCATTGTCTTCCGGACGAAACTCCACGAGCGGTAACTCGCCGAACAACAGAGTATGACTGCGCGGCGGCCAGACATCGTGCAGCGGGCCTTCGATATCCAGCCAGTCAATGACAATCCCCGGACCGGTGAAGGTCATCGCGCGCCCCTTGCGCGCATAATTTGCCGCCGGGGCGAGGGACGCCGTGTTGAAACCAATCAGTTCGTTTTGATTGAGCCAGACATGAAGTTGATGCTCGAGCGGTTGATTGATCGGAGCATCAAAGTAGCCGAGCACATTGCTGGGGTGCTGACCGCCGCGGCCATCTCCCGTGAGTTGCACGACCGACAGCCGCCCCGATTCGGTGCGACGTCCCGGCAAGACGCGGCCTTGATCCCACTGGAAACTCCACAACGAGGTCCGCACCCGGTAAGTGCCGGGGTAAATTGTGACATGCTCGATGAAGTACGGATTGAACGATTCATCTTCGTGTCGGAACAGTCCGACACTGCTGCCGGTGCCGAATGATCCGATGCGTTCGTGCAGGCCTTGGTCGAGGTGATTCTGCTCCGCCGCGGGGGGGAAATCGGGATCGGGCAAGCCGTTTTTCAACAGCACGCCATCGCCGTTCATGAGCACGTGGGCCACGAACCCGCCGGGATTGGCGAGACTGATCCGCCGCTGCTGCACGACCGGTGGTTGCGGCCGCGTAGCAATGGCATCATCGAGAATGTGATCGGCCGCTTCGAGATACTTCGCGATATTAACGTGTGAGAGATCCAGCGCGTCGGCATTCCTGTCGAAACCATTCACTGTGCCATCAGCCGGGAGATTGCCGGCCAGTGCAATACCCGGCATGGCGAAGAGATCGCGGATGGTGTGCTCGTACTCGGAGCGCGTCAGTCGACGCAATCGCGTTCGTCCGTCACTCGCCATTTTTTCCGCAGCAGCAATGGCGTCATGCAGGTGAAGAACGGCGACCGAACGTTCATCCGCACTCGGTTGCGGTGACGATTTCGGCGGCATCGAACCCGCGGCGATCCGGTCGTGAGTCTTCACCCACCGGCGAATGTTTTCCGGCGAACGCTCACTACGCGACAATTCGGCCAGATCGAGTGAACCTTCCGGCGTCGCCCCGCCGTGGCACTCGTTGCAGTATTTTTGAAAGAATTCCGCCGGTTGACTGAACGCCGTCACGGGAGTCCACAGCGATGTCATGAAGAGCACGAACACCGAACGGCGTTGCATCACACCATCTCCAGTCCGCGGAACGGGCCTTTCCCCGTGGAAAACGCCTCGACTTCCAAGCCCATTCGCTGGAGCATCGAGACATACAGATTCGACAGCGGATAATTGTTCTCGGAATCGAACACGAGATGCTGCCCATGTCGGAAACCCCCTCCGGCGAGCAGCACGGGCAGGTTGATATTGGAGTGCGAGTTCGCGCTGCCCATGCACGTGCCGTACAACACCATCGTGCGATCGAGCAGGCTGGCGTCCCCTTCTTTTGCCGTGGTGAGCGACGACAGAAACGCATTCAGGACATCGAACTGGCCTTCCTCTTTGGATCGCAGATCGGCGAGGACTTCCGGACGGTTTCCGTGATGGGTGATGTTGTGAATGACGGTCGTATCAATGAACAGCGAGACCACCCGCGTTGAATCGGTCTCGAAGGCGAGTTTGATGACATCGAACATTTGCCCGGTGCGACGCGCAAAAGCCTGGGGATCGGTGATGTCTTCCGGCGGCTTGGCGTTCACTTTCGGTTTGTCGCGATGTTCCCACGCTTCGGAGTTCTGCAGGCGTTGTTCCAGATCGCGAACGGCCGTGAAATACTGGTCGAGCCGTTGCCGATCGGGACTCGAGAGCGTTCGACTCAACCGTTTCGATTGATCGCCGACGAAATCGAGCAGGCTGCGTCCCTGCCGCAAGGCTTCCACATTCGCGGCGATCTCTTCCGGCTTGCCTTGAAAGAAGAGCCGTTCGAACAATTTGCGGGGGCTTTTCTCCGCCGGGATGGGAGCCCCGCTGCGGGTGAAGCTCAACGTCGGGTTTTCGTTGGTGATGGCGAGCACGAGGGATGGATAGCGTGTCTGGCTGCCGATTTCCTCGGCGGCAAATTGATCGACCGAAACGCCGTTACGAAAGCCGCCGCGTTCGGGATGTGGCGTTCCCGTGAGGAAACAGCGTTCGGCGGCATGCCCGCCCGTCACCCCCGGCAGGCTCACGCCCGAGAAGACGGTTAACTGGTCGCGATGAGCTTTGAGCCGCTCCAGATAAGGACTCGAGGTGTACTCGCGGCCGTGTCCTTCGGGGAAGAAGAACTGCGGCAGGATGCCCATGTTGGTTTCGATGGCCACCATTCGCCGCGGAGAGGGATTCGACTCCGCTCCGATCGCCGGCTGCATGGCGTCCAGCCACGGCAGGGCAAACGCCACGCCGACACCTTTGAGGAACGTCCGCCGTTCGATGCGGTTCCCCGTGGCAAACCAATTCGCTCCTCGACGTGCCATCTCGACCTCGCGTGCTTCAGGGGTGCCTCGATCTCAGAACTTATTTTCAAATCCTGTTCGCGGAGAGCAAAAAGCGGAAAGCCAAACACTTTGAAAGTCCAGATTTTCGGGCTTTTCGCTCTTCGCCTTTCGCGATAACTCATTCGTGATTTTGAAGACCCGTTCTTACGCCGTTGCCAAACCGTCTAACAGTTTTTGTGTGGCGAGCAGTTCTCGTGCAAAGCCAGTGGTTAGTTCCGTGCGGCCGCCACCGGGGAGAACTTCCCAGGTGTAGGTTTCCACTTCCAGATGCGGCGCATAGGGCAACTCGGGAATGACCTTCAGCGCCGCGATCAAGTCTGCGCGCGTGGTCCCGAGCGGACCAATGCGTTCGGCATCGACGGGGACATGAAAATGGACGCGCCAGAGGTCCGCATTCCGAAAGGATGCCGGCGGGGTGTCGAGCAACGCCGCATCCAGATCGAGATGCGACACGATGCCCTCCGGCGTGCGACCGAATGTCTGATGCAGATACCGTGGTTCGATGTATTGCCGCAGCGCATCTCGTAATTCGCGCTGATTCCCGGCGTCGCGGACTTCGATCGCACAACTGATGTGGACCTTGTTGATGCGGATGTCTGCCGCATGCAAGGACCGAATGGACGCCGCGACGTCTTCAAATTCGACGGCCTGATGGCACACGTCGTAGCAAACCCCCAGATGTTCCTGCACTTCCGGCAGCGACTTTCGTTCCGCCGCGCGCTCGCGCAGACGATCGAAGAACGCGATCGTTTCCGGCGTGGTTTCGAGCACGCATAGCGGTTCGGGTTCAATGGCCAATCGCACCGTGCGATGGTGATGCTGCTGGAGATCGGCAAGGAACCGTGCGAGATCAATTAGTGGATCGAGACAGCGCGTCATGAAATCCGGCGCTGTCGCCAGCGCTTTGAATCCCAGCGGAACGGTGGAAATGCTTCCTTCAACCCCCGGCGGTAACAAATGGGAAAGGACGACCGCACAATCTTGCGTGTACTGCCGACGGATCGGCTGCGTCCAATCGGGAAGATAAACCTGCTCTTTCACCCGGTCGCTATGAAAGTCGCCATAAGGGAATGCGTTGAGGGTGTAAACGGGCAGATTCTGCGCTGCGAGCCAGTCGGAACACCGCGCGAGTTCCCGATCGTCGGCGAGTTCATCAATGACCGATTTGGCCAGCCATAATCCGGCGGCGAGCGGTTGCCCGAAATGCGAACGGATCGGCAAGGTGAACTGCGCCAGCCCGGTGAGCACCTCATTCAAAGTGCGTCCCGGATGGACGTTGGTGCAATAGCTCAACGGTAATGGGCTCAGCGCCATATCGAGATGACCAGATCGTAAAAAAGGCCCCTCGAACAGAGCCCGCCCAAAGTTGCAATCCTCAGAACCTGTCTTCAAAATCCCAGAGCGGAGAGCAGAACGCGAAAAGCGGAAAGTCAGTCACCGGAAAAGGTGCCTTTTCTGGCTTTCCGCTTTTTGCCTTCAGCCTTCCGTCGTCACTCGGTCGACTTTGAAAACACCTTTCAGAGCAACACCGCGCGTATCATCGCACGAGTTTGGATCGACGTCCACACATGAAAGCGAACGGAGAAGCCCGGAGAATCGCTTTTCCCCGGGCTTCAAAAGAAGAACGGTTTGGGCCGGTTACTTCTTGAGTTCCAGCTTGTGCCCCGACAACCCGCCGGCGGGCACCGTCACGGAGAGCGCACCGGGCTTGCTGTACCGCTCGGGCACAATAAAACCGACACGGGCCGGCTTGGGTTTGGGAACGTCGCTCCCCAACTCGTTCGGCATCGCCGGTGCCAAACCGTCATCCGTCGTTTTGACTTCTGCTTCCGTAGACACCGACAGGTTCACGGTCACGTTATGATCGCCGACAGCGGCCCCTTTTCGGCCCGATCCCGACTTCATGACGAACTTTCCATCGGCGTCGCTGATCGCCATGGACATCGTCCCCTCTTTCTTCGGCGAGAAGATGATGGCGGCCCCTTCGACAGGCTTGCCGTCGAGGGTGACCACTCCGCTCACGGGGGCGAAAGCCGGTCCGGACACGCCGCCGTCCCCGCAGCCGAGCATCGTGGCAAGAATCAAGGCCGTAAAATAAACGCGCCGCTTCATGGTGTCCCTATCACGGAGGTGAGAATGGCATGCACGACGCCGGGGCAGCGTCATCCACCACCCCGGCGTCAAAAGATCGAGCGCAGACTGCGAGCGAGTCTACGGTGCCTGGAATGTCCCGCCGTCGGCCTTCGCCCCCAGGCTGGAATAGACCTGCATGCTGATGTTTTCACTAAAGAAGCGGACCGTGCCGTCCCCCATCATCAGATGCGCGCCCCCCACATGCTGCGACTTGTAAGCGAGTTCCGTCACCCAATTGCAGCGTTTCGCGCAATCGGCGGGAGAAGCACCGGTCGCGGCGCTGGTATCGCAGGAATTGTAGTTAATGGGAATCAGCGTGGCCGTCAAACCATTGCCATTGTTCGAGTTGGCCCAACCGGCATTGTGATGATTGGAACAATTGGGGCGAACTTCACCGAAGTAAATTGTGTTCGATGAACCGTCCGTATTATCGCGAATGTTTGAAGTGCGATACGCACGGGTGAACATTCCCGGGACGCCATTGCTGCCGGTGTTCGGCAAGGCGAATTGATCGAACGGCGTGGCATCGCAGGGGCAGGCCGGGTTGCCGGTGGCTCCGCCGGTGCGTCCGGGACCGAAGCAGGCCGCGTAGTTATGAACGGCCCAGGTACTGCCATTCTTCGGTGGGCTGGTTTCCGATGGGCACAGGTAGGGAGCAATTTGTGTCGTTCGGAGTTGTGTTGTCGATGACGGGAAGGTTGCGGTATCGGTGTCGCAACGAGTGAAATCCCACTGATTGAACAGCGGAGCCTGATCGATGTAGGGAAGCAGGTGCAGAAGGATGGAACCCTTCTGGTGGGTCGCACCGCCACAGCTTGCCGTGGGCAGACTCCA
>JAKFUG010000051.1 GCA_021732785.1 Planctomycetaceae bacterium | reverse complement strand
GGCGGTTTCCACGGCGGGGGCTTCCATGGGGGCGGATATCGCGGCGGCTTTTACGGCGGCGGTTTCGGACGCAGTTACTATGGCGGCGGCTTCGGGAGGGGATTCTACGGGGGCGGCATTTACGCGGGCCGCGGCTACTATGGCGGATATCGCGGCTTCTATCCGCGTTACTACGGGGGCTTCTATCCGCGTTACTACGGCGGCGTCTACCCGCGCTATTACGGTAGCTACATCAACACCGGATACTATGGCGCGGGCTACGGTGGCTACGGATACGGGAACAGCGGGTACGCGCCCAATTACGGCAACTGCACCTGCGGAACGTACAACGTCAGCAATGGTTACAACGTGAGCAATGGCGGATATGCGACGCCTCTGCTCGTGGGGACTCCCGCCGGGGCTTCGAACAGCGCGTTCGTGACGACGAACTCAACAACTTCGAATCCGATGCTGGCCTATTACCTGAAGAACAATCCCTACAACACGCCCCGGATTCAAACCCAGGCGATCGTCAGCAATCGGACTGTGGTTCCTGCAGGCAATCTCCCCGCGGACAATTTGAACTCCCGGTTCTATCCCGCAGTTGCCACTCAGCAGAAGGTCCTTCCCCCTGCTCCCGCTCCCATGCTCTGATTGAAAAGTGGTGTGAAGCCGAGATGGAACGACAGCGAACCCCTGCAAGCACAGGGGTTCGTTTTTTTGATATCGCGGCGAAGTTGTCAAAGAACAAAGCGGAATTTCTCACACAAATGCAATAGTCCCGGTTGATGCGTCAGCGGAGATGAGATACCTTAAGTATGATCCTGCCTGCTGCCCGATTCCCGCCTGGGTGCGCCGTGATGCCTCAATGTCCGTCTCCATTGCGATTTTGTTTGTTCGCGCTGGTGGCGTGGGGGCGAACTCTGAGTGCTGCGGAGCCGCCATTAAGAGAGATGGCGGGCGACGAGTTCTTTGAACGCCAGGTCCGGCCCTTGCTGACGCAGCATTGCTTTGCGTGTCACGGCAAGGATCAGAAAAAGGGCGGGCTGAGCCTGTCCAGCCGCGAGGCTTTACTCGCCGGCGGGGAAAGCGGGACCGTCGTCAAACTGGAGCAACCAGCAGAAAGCTTGTTGATCGAAGCCGTCGAACATCGAGGCGGCATGCAGATGCCTCCCAACGGCAAACTCGCGGAGAGCGAAATTGCCGTGTTACGGCGTTGGGTGGAACTCGGTATCCCTTGGCCCACAACGGCAAAAGACAGCGGCGGCATTCGCACGAGCGGTTCCCTGACGGCGGAAGATCGCGAGTTCTGGTCGTTCCGTCCCGTCGTCGATGCGCCTTTGCCTGCCGTGAAAAACACTGCGTGGCCGCGACGTTCCCTGGATCCGTTCATTCTCGCGGCTCTCGAAGCCCGTCAACTGCACCCGGCCCCGGAAACCGATCGTCGCACGTATCTTCGGCGTGTGTCTTTCTCGCTCACGGGCTTGCCGCCATCGTTTGAAGCGGTGACCGCGTTTATCAACGATCCCGCCGCGGATGCCTATGAAAAGCTGGTTGACCGATTGCTGGATTCACCACAGTATGGCGAGCGCTGGGCGCGACACTGGTTGGACATCGCGCGGTATGGCGAAGATCAAGCGCACACTTTTCAGGCCCGGATGTATCCGCAGGGATACCGTTATCGCGATTGGATCGTGACGGCGTTCAATCGAGACATGCCCTACGATCAATTCATTACGGAACAGATTGCCGGTGATCTGTTGCCCGCGGCGTCCAATGAAGAACGGGTTGCCCGCTTGCCGGCGCTCGGATTCTTTGCGCTCGGTCCGGTCTACTACAAAGACGCCGGGTGTGCCGGGAAGGCGGAAGCGGATGAAATCGATGACCGGATCGACACGCTGTGCCGCGGGTTTCTGGGACTGACGGTGTCGTGTGCTCGCTGTCACGATCACAAGTTCGATCCGATCCCGACGCAGGATTACTACGCGCTGGCCGGTGTCTTTGCGAGCACGCAATACCGCGAAGCCCCGCTGGTGTCGGACGATGTTGCCAGGCAATACGATGACCGCGCCGCTGTGGTGAAGGCACGCGAAAAAGACCTCACCGATGCTCAAGCCGCGGAAGCCGTGATGTTAAGCGAATCATTCGCGCCGCAAACCGCGGATTACATCGTCGCCGCGTGGCAATTGCAGCAGCGTCGGAAGCATGACGGCAAAGTAAAAACGTCCGAAGTCATGGGCGCGGATTCGGGGTTGCATCGTCCGGTGATCGATCGCTGGGTGCAGTTCCTCACGCCGGACAATCTCGCGCAGAAATCGCTGTTTGCCGGCTTGAAAGAGGCGTTCACGGCCCCGGTCACACAACGGAATTGGTCTCTCGAATCCCCGGTTTCGGCAGTCATTGAACCGGCTGCGCGGACGTTGGAACAGCAATTGGTCGAGGCGCTCGCGGTCAGTCGAAAACAGGATGAAGAGTACGAACGGACTTTGGCGGCGGCAACTGAGGTCGAGAAGAAGAACGTCACCAAACCGAAATTAGATTCGATCCATGCAGAACTGATCAAGACGCTGGTCACCGACAAAAATGCTCCGTTCGTGCTCCCGAAGGATCAGGCTGACAAACTGCTGCCGGAATCGAGCCGTGCGGTGCTTGCAGAGGTTCAAAAGGATGTCGATCATCTCAAGAAGGAACTCGGCCCGA
This sequence comes from Planctomycetaceae bacterium, assembly GCA_021732785.1. GTDB lineage: Bacteria > Planctomycetota > Planctomycetia > Planctomycetales > Planctomycetaceae > DSVQ01. The sequence goes on along the minus strand of JAKFUG010000051.1, from coordinate 42,518 downwards.
AGTATCCGATCGCTCACAGTTTGACCGATCAGAAACCGACCAACCTGAAAGTGAATCTGCGGGGCAACCACAAGGAACTCGGCGAAGAAGTCCCACGACGATTTCTGACCATTCTTAGTCCCGGCGATGCGGCCCCGTTTCAGGACGGTAGCGGACGCCTGGAATTAGCCCGAGCCATCGCCAACCCGAACAATCCGCTTACCGCGCGGGTACTGGTAAACCGTGTCTGGCAGCAACATTTTGGCCGCGGTCTCGTGGGCACAGCGAGCAATTTCGGCCTGCTCGGCGAGCGCCCCACGCATCCGGAATTACTGGATCATCTCGCCGCCAAATTCGTCGCCTCGGGATGGTCGCTGAAACAATTGCATCGCGAGATTCTGCTGTCGGCGACCTACCGCATGGCGAGTGATCTTGTACCGACCGTGGGGGATGCCGACCCGCGGGTAATCGATCCGGACAATCGCCTGTTGTGGCGACAAAATCGGCGACGGCTCGACTTTGAAGCGTGGCGCGATGCCGCGTTGGCCGTAGGAGGGAATCTCGACGCCACGCTGGGCGGACCGTCGCAGAATCTCAATGACGCGGGGCATCGCCGGCGGACGTTGTACTCCACGATCAGCCGCCACGATTTGAACGGCACACTGCGGCTGTTCGATTTCCCCGATCCCAATCTGACCAGCGAACGCCGGGTGAGCACCACCGTCCCGATGCAGCAACTGTATCTGCTCAACAGCGGTTTCGTGGTGAATCAAGCCCGGGAACTGGCCAAACGAACGGTCGGTGATGGCAAACTCGAAGACCGGCCGCGAATTGAGCAAACGTATCAGATGTTATACCAGCGCCCGCCCACCGAAAACGAATTGCGGATTGGGCAGAGTTTTCTGCAGGCCACGCTGCCGAAAGAAATCTCCGCGTCCGATGTAAAACTGACCGCGTGGGAACAGTACACCCAGGCGCTGCTGGGAACGAACGAGTTTGCGTTTGTCGATTGAGAATGGACCGCCGTTTTGTGTGCCACTGGCTCCGCCAGTGTCTTCGTGTTTTTTCGGAACACTTGCCATCGATCAGAAGGGCACTGGCAGAGCCAGTGGCACACAGGACAAGTTTATGTCCGTCATTTCGAGGACAACGATGAATCAATCTTCTGACATCTCGCGCCGTGCCTGTCTGGCTCGTCTCGGCGGCGGCATTGGCACGCTGGGGTTGGCTGGTGTGCTAGCACAGGATCAATCGGCATGGGCTGCTACGGAAGCCGCGGTCAACCCGCTGGCTCCGAAGGTGCCGCACTTTGCTCCGAAGGCCAAGCGGATCATTCATCTCTTCATGAATGGCGGTCCGTCGCATGTCGACACATTCGATCCGAAGCCCGCCCTCAAGGAATATGCGGGACAGCAGCCGGAAGAACTGACGAAGAACTACCCACGCTCCGTGGGAAAACTCTTTCCGTCGCCGTTCAAGTTCACACAGCACGGCGAGAACGGCATCGCGGTCAGCGAACTCTATCCGCATGTCGCGAATGTGATCGACGACATCTGCGTGATCAAGTCGATGCACACCGACATCCCGAATCATGAGCCCGGCCTGCTGATCATGAACTCGGGCCATTCGCAGCCGACGCGGCCGAGCATGGGTTCGTGGCTCACCTATGGGTTGGGTACCGACAATCAGAACCTGCCCGGTTTCGTGGTGCTCTGTCCCGGCAAGCCCGTCGTTGGTCCGCAGTTGTGGGGCAATAGTTTCCTGCCCGGCATCTTCCAGGGCTGCCACATCAACAACAGCAAACTCGATCCGCAGTCGGTGATTCAGCACGTCCACAACAGCCAGTTGCCTCCAGCGATCCAGCGGCGACAGCTCGATTTGTTGCAGGAACTCAACCGCGAATACAGCACCGACCGGGCCGACGATCCGCAACTCGAAGCTCGCATCCAATCGTACGAGATGGCGTTCCGGTTGCAGTTCGCCGCACAGGAAGTCTTCGATCTCAAGCAGGAATCTTCAGCGACACGTGAGTTGTATGGCTCCGGTCAATTCGCCGATGGTTGCCTCGTCGCCCGACGCCTCGTCGAACGGGGCGTACGAATGGTTCAACTGTACTACGGCGGCGGTCAACCGTGGGATGACTACGGCGACATCATGAATCACGCCAATCACGCGAAGCAGAGCGACCAGGCCATTGCGGCCCTCATTCGCGATTTGAAGAGCCGCGGGATGCTCGACGACACGCTGATCATCTGGGGCGGGGAGTTCGGTCGTACGCCGTGGTCACAAGGGGCGAAGGGCCGCGATCACCACAGCCGCGGCTTCACAATGTGGCTCGCTGGCGGCGGCGTGAAGGGAGGCATCGCCTACGGCAACACCGACCAGTTCGGCAACGCCGCGGTCGAAACCCCCGTCCATGTCCACGACCTGCACGCCACGATTCTGCATCTGATGGGCCTCGATCACGAACGCCTCACCTACCGTTACAGCGGCCGCGATTTCCGCCTGACCGATGTCCACGGCCACGTTGTTGCCGATATTCTCGCATGAAATCGAGGCGGGGCCACGCCGATGCTCAGACGCTGTCACACGTCGCGAGCTGGGGATTTATCGTCCTGGCACCCACGGATGGCCGCCCCTTCAAATACCTCGCTCTCTCACCACGAACAAATCGCGATCACTCGCCATTATCTAACATTGGCGATGTTGGTCCACCTCCGTTATCGCGAAGACCTCCGGTCGTTGCTCTGGAATCCTGAGGCTTCGACTTGTGGCAAATCTGTGCGAGTTGTCGGCGACCAAAGAAAATCAGCCCGATGTGTTAAAACACATCGGGCTAAATAGGTATTGAGGGCAGACACACAAAGGAAGGTGGCCGCGCCTTTCGACGATCTCAGTTACTTCCCCAGCATTTTGGCGGCGATGAAGATCAGGATCGCCCCTCCAAGACCGCCTCCCATCAGCAGATAGATTAGAGAATAGCCAGCGGCCGCGATCACGGGAGTCAGGAGTGTCAGTTCCATGATGAAAACCTATTCCAAAAATGCGGATTTGACTTCGCCACCTACAGCAGGTGCAATGGATATCAGTCCGCAAATGCGGTGCCACCGCTCATGGACGGGGAATTTCCGCAAGATGCTGGCGAGTGAACCCGAACTTGCTGAGATGCGAACTCCCACGTTGGTCGCGAATCGCGCACTTGAAAGCACATGGAAAACCGTGATCACTGGTAGACGTGTTCATGGAGTGGCATCCTTGAGTGAAACGGCGATGCGCTTTCGATCGAGATCGACTTCGAGCACCTTCACACGCACCACATCGCCCACGGCGACGATTTCGCTGGGGTCCTGAATGAACTTGTTGGCGAGCTGCGAAATGTGAATGAGCCCGTCTTGGTGGACGCCGAGATCGACGAAGGCACCAAACTTGGTAACGTTGGTAATGACCCCCTCCAGGATCATGCCGACCTGGAGGTCTTTCAGTTCGTGGATGCCTTCGGCGAACTGCGCCACTTTGAATTCGCTGCGCGGATCGCGGCCCGGCTTGGCGAGTTCGGCGAGAATATCCTGCACCGTCGGCAAGCCCATTTTCGCGTCGACAAAATCAGCGGCTTGCAGACGGGTGGCAAGCGCTCCATTTCCAACGAGCTCTTTTGTCGCGACACCGAGTTTGGCCGCCATTTTTGTCACCACGTAGTAACTTTCCGGATGGACGGCCGAATTGTCGAGTGGCTGCTGGCCATCGCGAATCCGCAGGAAGCCCGCCGCCTGCTCAAACGCCTTGCGGCCGAGTTTGGGGACGTTGCAGAGTTCCTCTCGCGTTCGATACCGACCGTTCACATTCCGGAATTCTACGATGTTCTCGGCGAGCCTCGGGCCGATGCCCGCGACATGCGCTAGCAGCGGCGCGCTGGCCAGGTTCACATCCACGCCGACGGAATTCACGCACGATTCGATTTCGCGATCGAGGCTTTTGCGGAGCAGCGGTTGGTTCACATCGTGCTGGTATTGCCCGACGCCAATCGACTTGGGATCGATCTTCACCAGCTCGGCGAGGGGGTCCTGCAAACGATGGGCGATGCTGATCGCGCCGCGGACGGTGAGATCGAGATCGGGATACTCCCGTGCGGCAAGTTCACTCGCTGAGTAAATGGATGCACCGGACTCGCTGACTTTCACTGGCGTGATGTTGAGCCCATGTTCCTTAATGACCCCCGCAACAAACGCTTCGGTCTCTCGCGACGCCGTCCCATTGCCAATGGCGATCAGCTTGACGTCGTACTGGGTGATGAGGGCCAACAACGTCCGGGCGGCTCCATCCAGATCGCTTCTCGGCGGCGTGGGATAGATGGTGGTGTTGGCGAGGAACTTGCCGGTGCCGTCGACCACCGCGAGCTTGCAACCCGTGCGAAAACCGGGGTCCACGCCAATTGTCATCTGCGGTCCGGCCGGCGCGGCGAGTAACAGCTCGCGCAGGTTACTGGCGAAGACGGCAATCGCTTCTTCGTCGGCTTTGGTCTTCAGGTTTTCAAACACGACCGATTCGATGGCCGGCAGTAACAACCTTTGGTAGCAATCGTCGACAGTCCTCAACAAATCGAGATGGAACTCAAACTGCGGATTGTGAGCCAGTTCGGGCTTGATGTTTGTCAGGATGAATTCGTCATCGAGCTTCAGGCAGACCTTGAGCAGCCCTTCCGCTTCGCCGCGCTGCATGGCCAGCAACCGGTGCGACGGGATGCGTTTGACCGGCTCGCGATGATCGAAATACATCTCGAATTTGCTGGCTTCCGCCTGCTTGCCACGTTTGACGCTCGAAGCGATCAAGCCCCATTCGTTTGCTTGTTGGAGCAGCCATTGACGCAGGGGCGGATGCTGCGACCATTGCTCGGCGAGGATATCGCATGCCCCTTGCAGAGCCGCGTTTTCATCAAGGACACCGTTTTCCACATTGATGTAGGGTTGGAGCACAGCCATCTTGGATCGATTCAGTTTTTCCTGCCGAAGAAGCAAGTCCGCCAGCGGTTGCAATCCGCGCTCGCGGGCTGTGGTCGCCCGGGTTCGCCGTTCGGGCTTGAAGGGGAGATACAGTGTCTCCAGCAGTTGGCGGTCGGAGCACGACCGAATTTGCTGTTGCAGTTCCGGCGTGAGCAGCCCTTGTTCGTGAATCGTTTTCAGAATCGTCGTTTTTCGCTGCGCGAGTTCTCTCGCCTTGGCGATCCCGTCTTCGATCTGGCGCAATGCCACTTCATCGAGTCCGCGCGTCGCCTCTTTGCGATAGCGGGCAATAAACGGAATGGTGTTCCCGTCGTCGAGCAGTTCGACCGCCGCCCGGACTTGCGTGGGAATTACCCCGAGGGCGGCCGCGATCCCGCCGATCGTCTGCTCCAGGTCAAAACAATCGAATGATTTCTCTTCCATGATGCTTCACATTCGGAGGGCAAAGAGGGGGCTGGGGATACACAAAACGGTGCCACCGATCGAAGTCAACGAAGTCTGACAATGGCATGCGAACTGTGTCATTTGTGATCGAGCATCGACAAGCTTGCCAAGGCACGCCCGTGATCGGGATTCTGTTCCAGGCACGTCTGGTAAGCGGCCCGTGCCTCCTCCGGCTGCCGGGTGAGCCGCCGCGACTCTCCGAGGTAAAACCACGCTTGAGTCAACCCGGGATCGCTTTTGACCGCGTCCACGAACGAATTGATCGCTTGCGCAGCTTGCCCGCGATGCAACACTTCGTGACCGTGATAGTAATGGCCCAGCGCCCGGTGTTGTTTGGCAGTTGGCTCATCTCCCGATGCGGCCAGGGAATCAGCCAGCTTGTGGTGAATTGCCTTGAGATCGACGCCGGTTTGAAGCTGTGCCGCCTTCAGCCAAGACTCGCGGGCCTGTGCCGATTGGCCCTCCGCGGCCAGCACATCTCCGATCCGGTCCGTCACCCGCGGGAATGGCCCATGCTGCTGTTGCAACTCGTCGAACAACTCGAGCGCATCGGCAAACCGCTTCTGCTGCAGGGCGATCTCGGCAAGCAACTCCAGGACGGTCGCACTGCGATCTTTGGCGGCCTGGCTTTCCAGCAGACTTTGCGCTTCCTCAAGCCGGCCGGTGTCGATCAACTCGCGGCTGCGCGCCTGATAGCGACCCGCTCCCAGTTTCTGCGTCGCTTTGAAGAGCCGTTTTGCTTCTTCGTCGAACGGATTCTGTAACTTTCGGGTCGAGTAATCAACCTTGTCTGCAAGCTGCAAGGCCTTGCGCGTCTCACCCTGTGCCAGGGCGAGGCGATACCCGAGCAGATTGACCTGCAGCATCTCCGGTCCACTCGCCGCTAACCGGGAATAAGTGGCCGAAGCGTCGGTCAGCTCATCGGCTCGCATCTGCAGCCGGGCCAATTCATACAGATTCGCAGGCAACTTCTTCCCGTCCTCAAAGAATGTCCGGGCGGCGGACGGCTGGCCCTCACGCAGCAGATTCTTGCCGATGAAATAGCGGCACGCATCGGCCTCGGAACCGGACAGCTCCATGGTCTTCTGATATTGTGCGTTTGCTTCGTCCAATAGACCGAGGCGTTCCAGGGCAAACCCCCACTGGCGACGAAAGAGGGCGTTTCTCGGTTCCCGTTCGCAGGCGATCCGATGACATATTTCAGACTCTACGAAGCATCCCGACGACATGTAGCGCTCGCCGAGGCTTCGCCAATCCTTGGCCGATTCGCAGGTGGTTGCCGCCATGCGGATTTCATCGGCCGTGACGGGATCGACGAGCGCCCACTCGATTTCGGGCGGGGTCGCACGCAGCAGTTGACGTGCCATGAGAACGCCGCTTCCCAACAGTTCCGCAACGATGATTAGCAGCAAACAGCGGTGAATCATGTTCATTTCGACGGCCCTTTGTGACGGCTCCAGAGCGTGACCCGCCCGAGTCGGTCGAACGGCCCCTGGAAATGCATGCCACCGGCGACGATGTCGGCCCGGCCATCGCCGTCGAGATCTCCCACGGCGACTGTGGAAAGGTGCGTCGGCGTGCTTGCAATTTGCCAGGTTGTGAAGTTGCCCCGGCCGTCGTTCTCCAACCAAACGACGCTCGCCGCATCCTGGCGATGCCAATCATTGAACATACTCACCAGCACCACATCGGGCGCGCGATCGCCGTTCAGATCGCCGACTCCCGCGGCATAGACACCCGGAACGGTCGCCAGTCGCCGCGATTTGAATTTCCAATCACCCTGGTTTTCCAGCATAAAACAGCCATGCCAGGGCTGCGCCACCGGATAGGCAATCTCCAGATTATCACCCGCGGTGAGCAAGAGATCGGACCGGCCATCGCCATTCAGATCCGTCACGAACAACCCGGAACTGCCGAAATCGAAATTGCTCTCGGAATGGAGTAAACGGCGGCGAAACTGTCCCTCGCCCAGGTTTTCGAAGGCGACGACCTCTTCCTCATCTTGCGAGACAAGGGCCACGATGTCGAGTTTTCCATCACCGTTCAGATCGACGAGCGGGACATGAATGGTGCCGGGGACCGTGTACAATTCGCGATCGCGGAACCGGCCGTCTCCTTTGTTCTCCATCCAGAGGATGCGTCCCCGGTCATAGCCGAATTCGGCCACCACCAGATCGATCCGGCCGTCATTGTTGAGGTCACCGGCTTCCACATCGGCCACGCGTCGCAGATCATCGAGCAGGATATGCGTCGTGAATTGCTGTTTTCCGTCGTTTTCCAGCCAGATCACTTTGCCGATCGGTTGATCCGCCGGATAAACGCTGCCGAGGACGGCGGCGACCAAATCCCGATCGCCGTCGCCATCGAGATCGACCACATCGACATGGCAGGGGGCGGCGAGATCCCTGTCACCAAGAATGTTCTCTTCCCACGAACCCGGTTCGGTTTGCCGGTACCACACGACGCGATTCAGCACCGCATCGCACACGAGAACATCGGGAATATCGTCCTGGTCGAGGTCGGCAATTCGCACATTAGTGATGAGCGGTTTGCCTTGGGGAGCTCGTCCGAGCGTCGACTTTTTGAATGACAGCGTGGAGGCCGGGAACGATGTCTGGATGGGCAGTGTTGCCGGCGTCACCTGCCCCAGCGCGGGCAGTCGGGGTAAGACGAAAACGGTCGCCACGGGCAATGCGAATGCAATGCTGAGAAGGACGGCAGTCACTCGCGCCGGTTGCATCATGGAGTCGAGATCATGCCACAAAGAAAGCATCGAAAACGATGCTGAAGAACCCATCCGAACAAAGCACGATTATCATGGCTGACGTTGGGTCTGCCAACCGACAGCATGATCGCAGCGGTCACCGCATGGCGGTCGGTCCGATTGATACCAAGGCTCATTTCCAGAACTTCTCGGGATAGGTTTCACTCAATCGCTCGACGTGATTTGTCAGGACCGATGCCGTTTCCAGTTCCGTGTAGAACATGGCACTGGGATCGATCTTCAATTGCTGCTGAGCGGTAATGTGTCTCACCACGGCCGGTTGTTCGCCGATGAAGGGCAGCACGACGAGCCAAATCAGCCCGATGGCGAGTGTCGCGGCGGCCAGGGACACTCCACGTCGTATTTGCGAATCTGGTAACAGCACGGAAACGTTCCTCGACAAGACCAGTTATTCCTTACCGATTCAGGGTCGCTGCGGCTTGGGGAAAGACCACTTCGAACATGATCCATGCCATGAGTAAAGTGAGAGCCAGGTTCAACGTCTGACCGCAAACGTACAGCGTGATCGCCTTGCCGTCCTTAAGATACTGCGACAGTTCTCGAAAGTTGGTTTCGAGTCCGATGCTGACGAACGCCAGACAGAAGAACCATCCCCGCAGGACTTCGCCAGTCCCGATCGTAGTTTCCACAAGGGCGCTGCCCTCGATACCGCCGGAATAGATCGTCGAGAAAATGATCGAGGTGCCGATGAACCCCAGCACAAACTTGGGAAAGCGATACCAGATTTCCATGACACCCGGCCGTGGTCCTTTGTCGGCGCTGTCGCGTTCCACATACGTGACCCAGTAAACCGCCACGGCAAAAGCCACGACTCCGATCAGAATGTTCTGGATCATCTTGATCGTCACGGCCACTTCCAGCGCCGTCGGTCCCAGCATTCCCCCGGCAGCCGCCACGGCTCCGGTGGAATCGATCGTGCCTCCCAACCACGCACCGGCGAGCACCGGATTCATCCCCCAGGCACGAATCACCATCGGCATCACCACCATCATGACCGCGGTGAAGGCCAGCGAGATGCCAATGGCCAGCGACAGCTCTTCTTTCTTGGCACGACAGGCGGCCCCCGTCGCGATCGCCGCCGAAACGCCGCACACCGACATGTCCGCCGAGATCACCATGTTCAACGACTTGGATGGAATCCGCAGGACGTACTGTCCGAACATGTAGGTGCTGATCAACGTGATGGGAGTCACCACCCACGAGACGAATACGCCGGGCAAACCCAGCGCCAGCAGACGGCTCAGCAGGACTTCCGCACCCAACAGGACCAGGCCCGTCTTGATGTACAATTCCGTGCGCATGGCCGGAGCCATGAACTTCGGAGTTCCGATGGTGTTGCTGATGACCATCCCGATCGTCAACGCCCACAGGGCATACTCCAGGTTGTAATACTTGATGACGTTCTGACCCGCGAGGACATACGAAAGCGTCGCGAGGACAAAGAGAACGGCGAATGCTCCCGCAAACGGAAGGATACGTTCGCTGCGCAGAAGGCTTCCCAAGCCGAACAACAAAACCGAAATCAAAAAGACGCCGATCAGTCCGATCGCAATGGGACGGTCTTTCACGACGAACGCGTCGGCAGGGTTCGAATTCCACGAGCCCACCTTGGCTACATAAGCTTTGAGCGGATTTTGAAAGAGTCCCGCGGAAAGCTTTTTCAATTCATCCTCTTTGGACTTCAATGCCTTGGCCATTTCAGGACTGCGCGGGGTCGCACTCGCATCCAGTTCCTTCAAGTCTCGCTGTGCCTGCTCAATCGCCGTCAAACGGCTGGGGGAGTCTGGTGCGCGTGAAACAAATGAAGCCGTGGCCGTGACGGCGAGAACCAGCCCCCCCAGCCACACCGCCAGCCAATCTTCCGACTGGATGAGGCCTTTGGTCGCTTTTACGGGAGGGGGCGTGTCGATTGGCGTATCCAAGGAAACTGCTCCGCGGTGAGAAATCTGGATGCCGTCGAACTTGGGGTATCGTCACCATGATCGCTTTACAGGTTCATGCTGACAATGGTTCGCCGCGGTCGCAACGCATCTCCATGAAAAGACGCCTCTCGGACTGAAGCGGAGTGCCGGCCGAGCACTGTGGCGATAGCCACAACTCAATTCCAAAGCGGTCACGATTCGCTGGGCACGGGCCAGCCCACGTAGTGACTCAAATGCCGGTGAATCGCGGCGGCGAGTTGCGTGGCGAAGGAACGGGGTGCCGTCCCGACGATGATTCTCATTCGTGACCCACACGTCCCACTGAAGACGTTGATCACCCCCGGAATCCCCCAGACACCAAGGCCGAAGCCCGCGTTCTCTAATTCCACTTCGTCCCAGCGATCCCCGGGGCGTCCCAATTCACAGAGATCCGAAATGAAGATCTTCGGCAGAGTTCGGATCTTGCATCGCCGAGAGATCACGGCTTTGATGACGGTAAACGGCATCCATTCTGCCAGGAACCGGAGGAGGGGAACTTCTAAAAACAGCTTGAGACGCGTGAGCCCGAAATGAGGTCCGCGTTGTTTTGCCAACTCGGTCCACAACTGTTGCATGACCATCGCCATGGTGTCCGCCCCCTGCTCTTGCACCTGCAAAGGAACTTGGCCGACGAAGACGCTGGCCGGTGCCGGCAACAGCTTGGCAGGCAAGTAACGACGCAGATCGACTAACATCCAGAGACTCACCGGGGCTTGCGGGGCGATCCCGATGACCTCTCGCAATGCCAGATAGGTGGCGGCCAGGATTGCGAGTGTCGGCGTTGCGTAGTCGTGGGCTGCGCGGGTTCGCAACTGGTCGAGAGCACCGTCGGGAAAATCGAGAACCGGTGCCAGATCGGCGGGGTCATCTTTCGTAATGGGAGGAAGATAACAGGGAACCGGGGCCCGATTGATCGTCCGATTGTGTTGCCGAATCAGGGCGAATGCTTTCCTTCTTTGCGGGGACGGAAACGCCGGTGGAAGCTGCTGCATGGAATGGCGAACAAGGGGAGCATCCTCGGCGGGAACGGGATCGCTCGCGGCATAATGAGCACGGACGGATTCAATGAGAAGCCGCGCCGCCGTGGCATCGGCCAGTCGATGATCCAATTGGAAAAAGAGCGTACCTCCCGTTGATCCGTGCAGAATGTACAATCGCGCCGCGGCATCAATCGACCCTCGCAGAATTCTTTGAATCGCCGCCGAGGGTTCTTCCGCCGCGATGACTTCAACGAGGGCCTTCCGTTCGGCTTGCGGAATCAGTAACCAATACGGTCGCCAGAATGCCGGCACGAACCGATGCGCCCACAGCGGTTGTTCTGCCAAAGCGGCGAGGAATGCATTCGTGATTCGCGGGATATCCATCGGCCCGCGGAATTCCAGAATGCAATTCACATCGCACTGATAATAAGGAACCAGTGCTGCGAAGAATCGTTCCATGAAAATCGAAGGAACGCGGTTCGAATTCAGCATCGCACTTCCGTTTCACGATCGGTCGATGGAATCGCCTGTTTTGTGGCGGAGACAGGGAACTCAGCTCAACCGTGTTTCCATTCGAGCAATGTCGCCGACCAGGAATACCCGACGCCGAAGCCGACAAGCACCAGCTTTTGCCCGGGTTGAAAGCGGTCGGCTTTCGCGCATTCTTCCAGCACCATGGGAATGGTCGCGCTACAAGTGTTGCCGATGTTTGTCAGCCCCACCGGGACTTTTTCCGGTGGAAGCCGGTAGACCGAAATCAACCGTTTCACAAACGCCGGGCTGGCGTGATGAAACACAAAGCCATCGATGTCATGCCATTTTAATCCCACTTTGTCGAGCAGCCTGTTGATCACTACGTCCACCGTCGAAACCGCAAAGCTGGCGATTTCCCCCCCGTTCATGTGCAGGTAATGATCTGCCGGTGTCTCGGAAGTGGGCAGCCGACTCGCCCCGGCTTTAATGATCAGGTTCTGTGCCCCGCGGCCATCGGTCCCGAGAGCGCTCGGACCAATTTCCGCCCAGGCATTCTCGGCACTGTTCGTGATCAAACTGGCGGTGGCCCCGTCGCCAAACAAGCTCGCCACGGCGAGATTCTGGGGATGGCACGACTTGGAAAGCGTGTCCCCCGCGAGCAGCAGGACGTTCTTCGCGGAATCGGAGAGCACCAGCGATCGCGCCAGCCACAATCCGTGGGTATAACCGGAGCATCCCAGTGAAACATCGAACGCCGCGACGGTTTGCGGAAGCCGCAGACGGTCTTGCAGGACACACGCCGTGGACGGCAGGAAATAATCGGGAGATTGCGTGCAAACGATCAGCGCATCGATCGTGGCCCGGTCGATGGCGCTGCTCGCAAACAGTTTCTCGGCGGCGCGAAAGCACAAATCCCCAGCGGTCTCATCGGCCGCTGCGATGCGCCGTTCGATCACGCCCGTGGTTTTGCCCACCCGATCTGCGGTCCAACCCTCGACACCGGCAACGAGCTCTTCGTTGGTTTGAATCTGAGCGGCCACTTCCGAGGCAATCGAATGCAGATAAGCGCTCATGCCAGTTTTCCGGCGTCACGAATGATCGAAAGCACAGCCTCCACCGAGTTCAAAGTGGACGTCTGAGAGGGCGGTAGCGTGATTTCAAAATCTCGTCGAAGCATGAAGACGAGTTCAATCACGGTCACGGAATCCCACTCACGGAGGTCTGCAGCGGCAGTCGTCGCCGAAATTGTGGACCGGTCCACCAGCAGGACCTCCGCCATGCGATCGAGGACTTGATCGACCGTAAATTTCATTTCCAACTCCTATCGAAACCAAAAGTTTCCGAGTCAATCGGATGAATATGGAACGGTTCATTTTCATACCGCTCCACCGGAGAGCACTCCATCGCTGATGACGGACGAGAAACATCGAAGCAAAAACGAACAAGCAACCAACGTAGCGAGGAGACTCCCCCTCCGTCTAGGAGTCCGTCCTGGACATGGCTACGAGCGGGCCTTTACGCGATTCTTGAACAGGCTTCCCGGCTCGTTTCTTTCAGAAAAGTTATCGGTCTTGTTCATGCTCGTGATTCATTCATTGGCACACGTCACACGATGCCGGGTGATTACTCTAGTTCCCGACAGTATTTCTACGCTCGTCACTCTTGGGCTGCGCTCGTAACTTCATAGCAGTGGAACCGATTCATTGGAAGATATCGAGAATCAGCCAGCTCGGCTTGATTCGGTAGTGGACTCCCATTCCACCGGCTGATATCGTGATTTTTCGCCTGAGTTTCAATCGGATTTTGTTCGCACCGATCGCCCATTTCGGCATGACAAGAATACGAACGATGCATTCTCACCAAATGCAAACTGAGGTCTCCTTCTGTGCCTTCCGATCGTGCGACCGCCGATGTCCGTGCTGACGGTGTTCCCGTGCCGCGGCCGGAGCTATTCGCGCTGTGCCAAAAACTAGCCGCGGGCTTTGCCGAACGGGCGACGGAACACGATCGCGAGGGAACATTTCCCACACAGGATTTTGCCGACCTCAAAGCCAGCGGAATGATGGGGCTCATGGTTCCCGAAGCCTGCGGTGGCTGGGGGGCAAACTATGCAACTTACACCCGGGCAGCCGAGATTCTCGCCAAAGGAAATGCCTCGACGGCGCTGGCCTTCAACATGCATTCGGTGGTGGTCGGAGCGCTCGCCGAGTTCGAACTGGAAGGAGTTCCCGGCCGCCGTGCCCAATCGATGCTCGAACGACGCGACTGGGTGTATCACGAGGCGCTCGACGGTCGCGTCTTTGCTTCGGCGAGTTCAGAACCGGAAGCCGGTTTCCGCTTGCGTCAATTGAAGACGACTTACGAACGCACAAAGGATGGCTACGTCATCAACGGCCTGAAGTCGTTCGTCTCGATGGCGGGACATGCGGATTACTACGTGGTCGCCGCCCGTTCGGAACAAATGGTGGGTGATGTTCCGGGAGTGTCATACTTCATTGTGGATCGCGATCATCCCCAGGTGACGATCAAAGAAGTGTGGGACACCCTGGGCATGCGGGCGACCTGCTCGAACACGCTGATTCTGGATCAATGCTTCGTGCCGCACGATCGCTTGTTCCTGCTGGAAGGCGTTGCCCTCTACAAGTTGACGCGGGAACCTCATTGGCTCGTCGGAGCTTACAACGGGGTCTATCTAGGAATCGCCGCGGCGGCGCTGGAGTTCACGGTGCAGTTCCTTCAGGGAAAGGCGGGTGGAAAATTCGTCAATGACCCGCTCGTGCAACACCGCATCGGCGAATTGTCCGTCCAACTGGAAGCAACTCGCTCGGTTGTTCACGACGCTGCGGAGCGCGTCGTTCGGGCGCGAAGTGCGCTCGAGACCTACGCGGCGATTCATCGCGCCAAATACATGGTCGGCGAGATTGGCCCGTGGCTGGCTTCGGAAGCGATTCGCCTCTGCGGCGGGGCTTCAATCTCCAAACGATTTCCCCTGGAACGCTATTACCGCGATGCCCGATGCGGCGGCTTGATGCCGGCCCGGAGCGACGATTGCCTGACCTACGTCGGCCGCGCAGTTCTCGGCGTGGATATTGCCGATCCCACACAATCGTATTGGTAGCCACTGGCGGCGACGTGATGACCGCCGGACACTTTAACCCTTTGAATGTCGATAAACAGCAGGATCTGCGAGATGCCTTCCAAACAACCGGAAGCGGACCTCCGTGAGTACATCGCCTCGCGGTTGCCCACCGAGGCCGCCAAACAATTGAACGACGATACCGAACTGTTTCATCTCCTCGATTCGGTCGACATGGTCCGCATTGTGGCGGTACTGGAAGATGTATTCGACGTCATGCTGGATGACTTTGAACTCGTTCCGCAAAACCTTGCCACCATCCGGCGATTGCTCGCCGTCGCCCGCGGCAAACAAGGCGGCGCATAACGGCATTCGAGGTGTCAACGAGTTCTTGATTCGAGGCGATGAAAGCGCCGCAGCGGTGCGGATGAACTTTGGGAATCGAGTATTTCATGTCTATGCCCTCCCCGCCGCCCCTGCAGCAGGTATTGAGCGGTTCTGATCGGACCATGCTGACCTACACACGGGTGGCGCGGAAGAATCATTGGGGCAGTTTTGGTCATGTTCTGCAGATTGAACTCGAAGGCCGTGCCGATGTGACACGTGTGCGGGAGCTGGTCGCTCGCATGGGACGCGTGCATCCCGTGCTGACGTCGCGGCTGGTCGACCAGCGAGGTGGCCCGGCGTGGGTCTTTCGTCCCGATGCTGTCTGCCCGCTCGCCGTGGTCCCGATTGCTGAACCCTGCGACGAGCATCGTCAGGAATTCATCGGTCGGCTGCTGCGCAGTACGGTCGATTTCGCGCAGCAGGATCCTGTTAGCTTTCATTTGCTGCAACTCGCCAACGGTCGCGACGTGCTGGTGGTGCAACACGATCACGTCGTCTCGGGTGCCATGGCGTTCGGGCTGATCGTTGACGAACTTTATCGTCTCGACGAGGCTGGCGAAGACCGTCCGGTGCCCTGGATGAACGACCCCGCTCCCATCCCGCTGCCCCGCACCACGTTGCGCGATCGCTGGCGCATCATCCAATCTGTCTGGCGGAACTATCGCAAGCATGGTGGGAGCAGTGCCGTGCGGCTCACTTCGCCGCAGAATGATCGTCGTTGTCGGTCCGGCGTGGATTGGGGGGTGGCCCGGACACATTGCCGAAAGTTGTCGATCGAAGAAACGGCCGCCTGGCGATCGATGTGGTCACGCGCGGCGGGATTGCCCAGTGCCTCGATCTCCCTGTTCGCCAGCGTGTTGCGGGCCGCATGGAAACATCGTGCTCCCGATTGTGGAAAACGACAACGATCATTGATCACCATCTTCGGTCTCGATCTCCGACCGCGGGGTTCCAAAGGCCCGATTTTCGAGAACAGTCTCAGTGTCTTGCCCATGATTGTGGCTCCCGAAGACCTGGAAAATCGCGCCGGGTTGATGACGCTGCTGGTGCGTCAATTGCGTGAACAGATCAAGCGGGGCGTAGATCGCCTGGGTGCGGAATTGATGACGAACTACCGCGAGAACTGGCGCGCTCGCTGGGGCTTGCGCACACAGATTCAGCACCGGCGCATGTTCTGGTACGGATATCTCAACGAATTGACGAAGATCGAATCCCTTTGCGGTCTGCGCGTGCGCGACATCTCGGTCCACATCGAGCCTTGGCCCATCCACGGCATCAGCATTCTGGGCTACGAATATCGCGGACAAATGTGCTTCTCCGTGGCCTCGCTCCCCGGCGCGATTGATGACGACAGGGTTCAAAGTTTCATCGACGACACGCTCCACGATCTGCTTTCCGGCTCTTCGGCTGCTCTGTGACAGGTTTCTGAGAAAGAAAAGCGATGTGTACGCCCCAAGACAATTTGAATGCGGACTATCAACTCGCGCAAGCCCGACTCGCGGATGCCGGGCTGTTGATTCGACTCGGCGTGCCGGGTTTATACGGCTTGAGCGGTGTCTTCGAAGGAATCGTCGAAGCGTTTGAGGGCCTCATCACGCGGCACAGCCGCGCGCTGCAGCCGAAAGTGATGCGTTTTCCACCGGCGATCAATCGCGCCGATTATTTGCGGACGACTCACATTGAAAACTTTCCCGATCTTCTCGGATCCGTTCACAGTTTTATGGGAAATGAGCGCGAACACACGCGGCTCCTGCGACAGCGTGACGCCGGTGAGGAATGGACAACGGCACTGTCTCCCAGCCAGCTTATGCTCACCCCGGCCGCCTGTTATCCGCTGTATCCGACGGTGACCGGGACACTTCCCGCGAACGGGTTGCTGGTTGATTTGCGATCGTTTGTTTTTCGCCACGAGCCCTCCGCCGATCCCGCGCGGATGCAGTTTTTTCGCCAGCGCGAGTTCGTCCGGTTGGGATCCGCCGAGCAGGCTCTGAATCATCGGGATCAATGGTTAGCCCTCGGGCAGGACATCTATCGTGCGCTCGGATTGGATGTCCGCGTGGTGGTGGCCAATGACCCCTTCTTCGGGAGATCGGGGCGAATCATGGCCGCGGCGCAAACCGAGCAAGTGCTGAAGTATGAATTGGTGACGATGGTTGCTTCTGCACAAGTCCCCACGGCGATTGCATCCTGCAATTGCCATCTCGATCATTTCGGTGAAAGCTTTGGGATTCACACGGTAGAGGGCCATATCGCACACACGTCCTGCATCGGTTTCGGACTGGAGCGGACGACACTCGCGCTCCTCTTCAAACACGGCTTCGATCCCAATCACTGGCCCAACGAGGTAAAGAACGTTTTGGCACTTTAATCTCAACGGCATCGACCATCGGTCTTTGGAACCGTAAGGACAGCATCGCCATGGCAGACAATTCGACCGGAACGAGCTCCCCAGCCAATCTGTTTTTGACGCCGTGCGGCTTGAGCATCGCGCATGTCAATAAGGCGGAGACCGAGTTCGTATACCGCGAAATCTTCCAAGAGCGTGTCTACCTGCGACATGGTATTCGACTCCAGGAAGGCGATTGCGTTTTCGACGTGGGAGCCAACATCGGCCTCTTCACGATCTTCGTGCAGGAGCATTTCCGAGGAATCAAGGTGCTGGCATTCGAGCCGTCGCCGGAAATCGTGAAGATCCTGCGCGCGAATACCGCCAAATATGCCGATGCCGTGACCGTTTACCCCTGCGGGATTTCATCCACGGCCAAACAGGAACTTTTCACTTATTACCCCGGCTATACCATCATCAGCGGCGTTCAGACAAACGAGGACTGGAACGTGCAAACGATCCGAACCGGGATTCTCCACCAATGGCGCCAGAGATATCCGGGGCAGGACGATCCCGACAGACGGCTGCTGGAGGTCTTGGTCAACGGTGCGCTCGGCAAGAAGGAACAGTTCGTTTGCCAGATGCGATCCCTCTCGGAGATCCTGCAAGAGACGGCCATCGACGCGATTTCACTGCTGAAGATCGACGCCGAAGGAAGCGAACTCGAAGTCCTGGCCGGCATCGCGAAGGACGACTGGCCGAAGATCTTCCAGATCGTGATGGAGATTCATGACACCGACGGTGAGCGGGTCGCCCAAACCACGTCTCGGTTGGAAAATGAAGGTTTCCGCTGCATCTTCGAGCAAGAAGACCAGCTTCGCGAAACCGGGATTGTCAATTGTTATGCGTTTCGTGACAGATAATCCGATGATTCATCATAGCATAGGAGTTACGCAGTTGCCCGTTTTTCGGGGGTTTGGGCTGGCTCACAAACACCCCACTCTGCCCATGCCTGGCTATATTCCGGTCAAAAACGGGTCTGATGGGGCAACTGCGTAACTCCTATAGCATTCAGTCGCGATTACGCATGGCGACAGGCCGGCCGCGGTTGATCGCGCTGGGAAACGCTCTTGACCTCAGCGTAAGCGCGCCGTCGCAAACACCGCGGCGGAATCTTCTGTGGAAAAGACTTCTCTTGTTGCCCCGTCGTCTGCGTGATTCCGCGGCATAAACAGCACACTTCACCACTCTCGACCCAACCGGCGTAAAACTTCGTGGTGCCCAGACTTGCCGTGTACCACAACTTCGCTACCATAGTGACTCGAATCGGCGGGTCCATCCCCGCCCCCACTGCCCAAGTGGCGGAACTGGCAGACGCGCTAGGTTGAGGGCCTAGTGAGGTAACACTCGTGCAGGTTCAAATCCTGTCTTGGGCATCTTGATACGCTGAAACGACTTACGTTACCCGCGGGTGGTCCGCGGCGCAGCAGAATTCCGAAAAGTTTGTCAGTAATCGTACTGACATTCGGAGAATTGCTATGCCGCGACGCCGTTCGGCTCTACCGAAACTCTGTCTTCACAAGCCCAGCGGGCGGGCTGTGATGTTCGTCAACCGCCGCCCGGTCTACCTTGGGAAGTATGACACTCCCGAGGCCCGCGAAGCTTACGGCGAGTTGATCGCCAAGCTCTGCAAGGGCGAGACGCTCGAAGCCGCACAGGCGAACCAGTCCCCCGCCGGGTTGAAACTGGTCGACCTGCTGCTGAAGTACGCGACGGAAGAACTCCCACGGTTTTCCCGCGACGAAAAGCACTGCCAACGAAGTGCGATTCGGATTCTCCGTCAGTTGTTTGGTGAAACCAACGCCGTCGATTTCGGACCGCTCAAACTGCGGATTGTCCGCGATGCAATGGTGGCCGGTGATCCTCACGCCGTCGACTCTGATGGAAAGCCGTCGCCCCGGAAACCGTGGTCGCGGGACTTCATCAACAAACAGGTGAAGCGCGTTCGGGCAATCTTCCGGTGGGGCGTCTCGTGGGAAATCATCCCGCAGACCGTCGCCGATGCTCTGAACTCGGTCCTGCCGCTCAAAATGGGAGAGACAGCAGCCCCCGACTACAAGGCCCGGCGTTCGGTCCCACCTGCAAACATCGAAGCCGTTCGTGAACGCCTAAAACCCCGCGACCGAGACATCCTCGATTTAATGTTGCTGACAGGGGCTCGCCCAGGTGAATTGATCGGCCTGAGGGTGAAGGATGTGGACCGAACCGGCGAAACGTGGCGCTGTGAACTGGCGAAACACAAGACGAGCCACAAAGGGAAAGACCGCATTCTCATCTTCAATCGCAAAGCCCAGGCAATTCTGCTGAGACACATCAAGGCCGACCCCGACGCCCGGTTTTTCATCACGACGCGATCGACGTTCTCGAACAAAATCAAAGCGGTCTGCGAAGCCGCCGAGATCACGCCGTGGGTGCCTCATCAGTTGCGACATACGGTCGGAACGCTGCTGGCCGATGAAATGGGCTTGGAGTCTGCCCAGCGTCTGCTGGGGCACTCCGATTCCATGATGACTGAGCATTACAGCCGAGCGGCCGAGAAGATGGCGACGGCCGCGGCAAAGCGGCTCGGTGGGGATTGAAGTCTCGCCCTACTTTAGGCATGTTGGACAGCACGCGGGATAGGTTAGCTCCCGACAAGGCCGGAAGTTCCACCGGCTTTCCCGCGTTGCTTCTTTTCAATGGAACGCCCCAAGAGGAACAGGGGCTGCATGTCGAAATCTGCATTAGACATCTTCAATGAAGCCACACGTACTCTCAATGCGTTAGCTGAACGCTTTCACGCCCTTGAAGTGTTCCTAAACCTTGCAACGTGGGATGCGAGAGATGATTGGCGCCAAAAACGAACGCCGATCCCCCAGTATGCGTGGTCCTTTGATGATTGTATTGAAGGCATCTGGGAAGCCCGCTCTCTCTCCTTCCATTTGCTGATCGACTTGCCGCCAGTCGTCCGCCCGGAACCGATCCGCTTCAACAATCACACATGCGTTAGTTACACGGCCTGCCTTGATGAAATCGACAAAGATATCGCCTTTGCTATGCTCGAATTGAAGAATTCGGAGCCCGACAGGGATGACCGATTGCCACAATTCAAAGAGCGTGTTCGTGAGTCAATTTCCGAGTGGAATGGTATCGAACACATGCGATCGACAACTACTCGTCCCTTCCGCGCGATCGTTGTTGCCGCTCTGACCGAGATTCACGCTGAGTCGCTACAACCCGGATTTGCTGATCACGTGAATTCTGCGAAATCACGATGGGATGAATTGAATAGTGTCACTGAATCCGACGATGCGGAGTTATCGGTTCTTAACCAAAGATCGCTTGTTGCTCCAAGCGATGTGAACTGGCATGGACGCACCGTCAGCGTCTCGCGGGGAACCTTTCTTCTTTTCAGCTTCATGTGGGATAAACCTACAGCATCCGTAGTTGATGCCTATCGGCATGTGAGGAATGATCATGCGGCCGACGCTAGCGCGGACGCGGTGAGTTCCATGTTATGCCGCGCAAACAAAGCCCTGAAATCCGTGGGTGCCGAGAATCAGTCGTTGCACAAAGAAGGCGATACGATTTACTGGGCTGATCGAAAGCCACCCGGACTTTGACCGTCAGAAAACTGTCTAACAACTGTCATGTGTGACGGTCGGGAATGACGGTTGGCATTTGTAGTCTCTCTGTCGTTGGTGGTTAATCCAAACGATTCATGGGAGCTACGGAATGTTTACACGCCCTCTCTACACCGAGCCTGATGCCGAGACCGCTGTTGAACAGCCGGTCCCAATTAGCAAGGCATCGAAGCTGTTTCCCTCGAAGCCATGCACGGGCACGCTTTGGCGATGGATGCAGGACGGAATCGTCGGCCCAAACGGCGACCGACTGCGGTTGAAATTCCTGATGTGCGGCAAACGCCGCTTCATTGAGCCCGCCGCCGCTCGGGAATTCTGTGCCGCGTGCAACTCTTCATCACGCATTCCCGCAGCGACCCGCAAAGACGGTGCGTCGAAGGCCCTTGAAGCGTTGGGCTGCTGATCCCTGACAACAAAAAAGGCGGTTGCCCCCCAACCAAAGGATGCAACTGCCTCGAAAGGAATCGACCGATGAATGGTACGCATGAAATCAACCGCGGGCAAGTTGGCTCGCACCAATCCACTCCGCGTCAGTTGACGCTGACAGAGGACCGCGGTCAGTTGTTCGCGCTGCTGCAGCGCGTTCATCTCGGTGGACCATCCCACAAGGCGTTTCTGTTTGCCTTGGCGCTTCATCCGGAAGTATGGAGCGGTCGCCCCGTCCGATGCACGTACCGGGAACTGGCCCGTTCAATCGACGTCGGCATTAAGTCGGCCTATCGGATCGCGCAAAAGCTCGATGCGCTGGGCGTGCTCGTTCGCATCCATGAACGGTGGAAGCCCCCGACGTTCGCCATTTGTTGGGCTAATCTCGCCGCACTGGATGAGGAGCAAACCCACGCAGCATCGAGCAATGCAGTCGATGCCCTTTGTCCGCGTTCAGAACGACCGGAGTCCTGAACATGGACGATCAAAACGCCAAGGAAGAGCGTGCCAGACATATACCCGACGCACGACAGCAAACGCTCGTACTGGACGCCACGCAACGAATGAATGCGGTTCGTTTGGTCGATCTCAATTCGGTCGAGATGTATTGCACGAACGGGGCGAACGGGCATCGCATCGTGCGATACGGTGGGCAGGGGCACAAGCATCTACTCTTGCTCCTCGATCATCACATCGGGAAGTGCGAGGGCTGGTCTCTCAGCTACGCGCTGCTGGCCGTCGAGATGGACGTTTCCGAAAGTACCGTCTATCGAATTGCTGGTGATCTTGACCGCGTGAGTTTGATCCGGCGGAAACCAGAACTAGGGGGGCTGATCCGCTTCTCTATCTGCTGGTCCAACCTCTTCGATTTGGCCGCCCAGCAGGGGCTCGATCTTCGTGGTAGCACGAAAACCGTTCGCAGCACCACGAAAACCGTTCGTGCTACTGCGAACGAAATTCGTGGTAGCACGAAAACCGTTCGCAGTAGCACGAATGCACCTCTTATTCCCCAAAATACTCCCCCATCCCCACCACCATCCCCAAGCGTGGCGATGGTGGTGATGGCCGTGAAGGATGCCGGAGTCAGCAAATGCGTGGAAGCCGTGGAGATTGCCCAGGCGAACGGGCTGAGCCTCGAAGGCATCATGGCCGTGGTGGAACACTTCCGCAGCTATCCGGGCAAGTGGGAAGCCGGAGCGTTGTACCAACGGCTAACGCTTCGTGGGGCGAAAATGATGCGGCCCGACGAGGGATGGTGCCCTGCTAAGGAAGGTTACCGATCGCCATCACCAGCGATCGCACGGCGGGATGACCTCGAAGCCCAACACGGTTCGACACTGAACGCCCTGACCGATGACGAGGTGGATGGTCTGACAGCGGGGATGTCACCGAGGTGGGTCGAGGAACTCCACCGCTTTGGCCGTACCCACCCGCACTTCCGTCCCGACCTGTTGCAGTTGCTGCATCGTCGTGCATCAGCATCCGTCCAAACCGCTGAAGTAGGGGCCGCATCATGAGCAACAACAAGCTCTTAGCGCAAGCTATGACCTCACAGCGGTGTATGCCGATGCCGTCCCCCCAGAAGTCTACGGGTCCTTCCGGGGGATGCGCAATGTGACTGCTTACGCTGGGGCCGCGTGATGCAACACAATTTCTTTTACACCCCACTCGTCCAGCACATCCCCACCGTCAAACCACCGCGATTTCCCGGAAATCGCTGACCATTTTGGAAGAGATTCGAACATGAAACCTTGGACGCAACTTGCTCCGTTGTCGCCGTCACCGTGGCTGCCAAAACCGCTGGTGGCGAAGCTGCGGAAACTCAACACGCGGATCGAAGAACTGTTGGCCGCGCGGGCTGCGTGCGAGGCGGAGCGGCAAGCCCTCGCCGTCGCCCAGGTCGAAACGATCGACCCTGCCCACGTTGCCCCTCTCGAAGTCAAAGCGGCACGGGCCAGTGATCGGTTCGGATTGCTGCAACGGGAACTGGTCCTGCGGCGCGAACTGGCTGAGTTTTTCGAGGAACGAAACGCCGCGCGAAACAAAGCCCGCGACGAAGCCACGGTGGCCCGTGAACAACTCATTGCCCAGGTGCGACAGGGGCTGGTGGCGATCGGTTTCGTCGATACCGAAGTTCCCCAACGCGGTTCCATCACTCCCGACATGATCGCCCGGCATCCCGGCATTGCGGATGCCCGCCAGTTGATCGGCGAACTATCGGCCGATGATGAACACCCCCGGCTGAACCGCGATGCCTGGGCGGCGATTGTGGAGCAACTTGAAACCATCCGCCGTGCGGCGGTCGGTCCGTTCTGAACCGGTCGGCCATGTTGGCCGATCGGATGTTGCGTGTTTCTGTTTGAGAGGATTGTGAATCATGCCCCCGAGTGCTCTTACGATGACCGAAGCTCCGGCATCCCCGTTCTTGTCCGTGGATCAAGCCGCGGGTGAATTGGGCTGCAAGCCGATCGCCGTGCAACGGCTGATCGCCATCGGCAAGCTGAAAGCCTACCGCGTGCCCCCGGATTCCGGGCCGTGGAAAATCCGGCCGACCGACTTCGAAGCCTACGTGGTCGCCGGTTGCCCGAATCTGGCCATGCCCGCGGTATCGGAAATGGATCAGTGGTTCGATGATCGGAACGTGCAGGGCATCGCCCGCACGTTTGAAGGCCAAGTGTGGAAGATCATTTCGGCCAACCTCCCAGCGGTCTGCCCCGTCTCCGCGGTCAAGACGGGGGAAACGTATCCGGTCGCGATCCCCGCGGAAGCGATGACGGCGATTCGGCAACTCGCCGATTCCCCGGTGTCGGCATTCACGATCAAGATGCCCGGCGAGAAGCCGTCCCCGTTCAAGAATGCCGGTCAACTCTTCCTCGCCGCGAATCTGCAGCAACGGGTCGAGCGACTTTCGAACCCGACAACGAAGGAATCCACGGTCGGGGGCAAATCGCGGTTGACGAAGCTGTTCGACAGCCCGCAAGCGTACCGCGGGATTCTCGACCAGGCATGGGCCGAACTGTCGAAGGCGGTCATCTCGGTCCGCCGGGATTATCGGGTCGACCCGATGGGCAACGTCTGCACGGTGGCATTTGAAGTGGGTTACACCACCGTTGCCCCGTCGCCGTTGTCCTCGTTTGAGTCTTTCGTGTTCTGATCCACCCGCCGCGGGAGTCATTGCCCCGCGGTAACCGAGGCGTGGGCAGGGAACAGGAGCCCTGTCCACGCCGGGTGGTTTTATCTCTCATTCACAGAAAGGTCGTTCCCATGTCTCCGCAGCAATTCACATCCCGCAAAGTTCCTCGGTCCGCGCTGCAGTTTGCCGCCGAACTTGTGCCCGGTACCGTGGAAGCCACCGCCGGTGACGACGGCGCGACGTTGTACCCGTTCGTGATGACCGCCCGGACCGGCGGGATTGCCCAGCATCCGTGGTGGGGGAACTGCATTCACGACTTCGAAGGCATGATACCCGCGAAGCCGACCATCACCGTGGACTACTGCCACAACCCCGATGATGTCATCGGCTTTGCCGATCGGCAGGAACTCCGCGACAACGCCCTGATGCTGTCCGGCTCACTGGTCAGCCTGGGCGACGATCGGGCGTTTGAAGTCCAATCCAAGCGGAAGGCGGGCGTCCCTTACGAAGCGTCGATCCTCACCAATTGGGATGGGCTCGTCATTGAACAAATCTCCGAAGGGATGGTAGCGACCGTCAACGGCCAGCAGGTCGACGGCCCGTTGACCATCTTCCGTGAGTGGCAACTGTGGGGTGTCGCCGTCTGTCCGTACGGTTCGGACGGGAATACGGGCATCGAATTCAGCGCCGGCAGCAATGCCGACGTGGAAGTTCGCGTTATTGCTCCCGCGGCTGCCGATCCGGTTGCCAAGTCCGGCCGGGATTTCATCGCCCGGTTCGGCCGGCATCACGGCGCGCTGTGGTTCACCGAGGGCAAATCATGGGATGAAAGTCTCTCCCTGTGGGGTGGCGTTCTTCAGGACCAGAAAGCCGCGAAGGACCGGGAAGCCGAAGAACTCAAAGCCCAGCTTGCGGAATTGCAGAAGAAGTACGACGCGCTGGTGAAGGATCTCGCCGCCGCGAAAGCGGAGAATGCCGCGTTCAAAGGGCCTTATGGACTCTACACGGAACCCGCGCGGGTGGAACTGGTGCAGAAACGGTTCAGCAATCTGAGCCAAGGCATGGCCGCATTCGCCGCCTCGATCAAGTTACCGAAGGACCCGGCGAGCCCGCAGTAAACATGCAACTCGCTGTGTTGGCGCGTTGCGGCATCGGCAGCTTAAAGGGGGCTGCCGGTGCCGTTTTTCGTCTCACGGGAAACCGTTTCCCGGTTGCGGAAAGAAAGTGTATCGCGCTCCGTACCCCCAGCGTAAGCAGTCGCATTGAACATCCCCCGGAAGGACCCGTAGACTTCCAAGGGAAGGGCAGCGGCACACACGCTATGAGGGTCATGGTCTGTCTTTTGTGCCTGTTGCGCACATTGATTTAGACAGCGGACGGCTTCATTCAGCCACACCGCGGACCTTTATGCCTGAGCTTGGTCAGTAAAGATCGGGGGTCCGATAGTGAGTGCCCTGCGCTGTTGATCTGCACGCCCCAATTAAATGGTAGGTGGCTGAACCATCGTTTCGGACGATCCGGCCAGCCATTCTCACCGGCACCTGAACTCCGTTCAAATCAAAAAGAACTGTATGCAGAGTACGCTTCGACATTTCGCGACGAAGCCGGTGTGCCAATTGAGACGGATGTTCGAGGAGCAACACTCTCCGCCCAGTCGGGAGTGTGAAATAGGCTCTCGAATCGTTCACCGGTTGCTGAACTGGAACTCGAAGCTCGAAGCCGCAAATTGTGGTCAATTCTGGAAGCCGGCGTGCAAGTGCCGAGACGGAAACATTAAGCTCGGTAGCCGTGTCATGAAGCTGATGCCATTGAAGTTCAAGACCACCGAGCAAAGCGAGTACGGCCCGTTCTGGCATCAACAGTTCGGCCGCGCATCGGTTCGCCAGCTTCTCGACTACGTCAGTACGGTTCGGGCCACGTGCAACTGCTGTATCAAGCGGAACACCTGTGGCATCGGCAATGAGAATGTGTCCAATTTCATGTGCGATCGTAAACCGGACTCGCTCTATTGTGCTGCCATGTCGGTACCGAATTGCAAATTGGTTATCCGGGCGACGAGCGAGATATCCTTCCACCTGCATTGTGCGCGCAGAGATTTCAACTACCCCAAGTCGACGTGCAATCGCCTCAACGTCCACGGGGCATGATGAGCCCACCAGCGCGCGACAACTCTCGATTATCCTATCATTGAGTTCGTTGTGAGGCTTCACGACCATTCCCTACCTAAAGAGAGAGTCCTCTTCATCTTCAGCGTCGTATAAATCTCGCCAAACAGGGATCTCGATCGGATTGTCCAAATCGTCGCGACCTGCGACTGCCTGCGACTGCATTTCATGATAGTGCTGCCAAATCCTGTTGATTTTTGGTTCATCAGCCGGGCGAGCCTCTATCACGAAGTCGACTAAGTTATCGAGCGACTGCCGAACAACGTGGTTCGGATCCGCGGCGAGCGATTCAATTTCAGGAACGCGCTTCTGGTGCTGTACGAGCTTGCAATTCAATGTCGATGCCAGCAAACTCCATTGCGGCCCACCGACCACCATCGCGAACTGTTCGTCGTGTTCGATCGCCTCGATTAGGTCGACGTGAACCATTGCCCGCTGACTCAGTTCCGATCGCGTCATGCCGAGCAGAATTCGATTTCTAAGAACAGCACGTCCGCGCCGGGCCTCTGCCATGTCAGATAGAAGTTGCCGACGAACCGGCAGAAAATGTGTAACCATCCGTAGAATCTCCGGCATTCTCGCAGCTAATTCGATGTGTAAATCCTCAGCGGTTCGAAAAACGACGTGAGTAACATCATGGCAAACGGTACCCAGGAGCATTCGGGAAACACGAAATTCGTGGGGGAGAATTAAGAGGCGCGGAACAACAGCATGGGCAGCGGTCTGTGATTCGATCCCTAAGCCGCACGATGGGTCAGTCGCTAAACAGATGAAAAAATCGGAGCGCACAACTTGGCGATGGTTGATTTGACAGACTTCCCGATGGGAGTGATTTGATCCTGGCGCCGTATGCTCCGCAGGATCATAGACCACAGCACCGAGAGATCGAATGATCGCATCGGTGATGATCTTACGATATTCGCGAACCTCAGCCGCTCGGCGTTTGGTTACATTCGTGAGCGCGCTCCCCAAGTAAACTCGCGGAACAGGCCGATGGTGCACCTCACGTAACAAATCGACAGAGATAACTTCATCCATGCTATGCCTCCGCCGAGCGTCGAACCGACGCACCAAATCCCACCGCGGCTCCTGCCAGCGGGCCAATCAATGTGAGCCATCGCTCGAATGCCGTTTGGAAAATCTCCGAATTTGTCGGCAATGCCCAAAGCACTAAGAACATAAGCGGAAGGGATGCAACGATTGCGTAAACCAGAATCATCGCCAAGCGGTTTTCAGTGTCGGCGCGATTCCTTTCGATCTCGGCTTTAACCTTCGTCTGGAAGTCCGTGTCATCGACTGCGGGGGCCAGATCGACAATAACATCCTGATCGCGTACCGAACTAGGGATGTTCGATCCATCTTCTGTTCGATCCTCTTCTGAGACGGACGACATCTCATCTGTCATGCAGTCACTTTCTTCTTCTTGCCCTCCTTCGAGGGCAACTGTGGAGCCAGCTTCCGAACTGTGACGGGCAATTCCAGACGGGTTTGGTCCATCGGATCACGCTGGTCAACGATCCGAAATTCCTTTCCGTCAGCGCGAGAATCTACGTAGATCCGCATCAGTGTGAGGGCAAACCGAAACAGATCCGAAGTCGACATGTCCGTCATTTCCTGAAGCCGCTCGACTTCTTGGCTGGCCATGGAACTCAAATCGACGGTGACGCGACGACCGCTCATGGGTAGTACCTTCCAGCGGCATTTTCTGCCGCGCAACAATAAGTCAGACGCACACTGGGCTTCCGCCCATAGTCTCCCGCGTGCGTCTTCTCCACAGATAGTATGCCCTATCGGCATAAAAGTACAGAAGATTCGTATGAAAAATTACGCGCTTTTTAAGGAAGGCGTTACAAAGCGATTGAGTGATTGAAAAAACAATCGCAACTCAGATGGGCGGTTATCGCTGTTTTCGCGTGTTTTGTCTTACAGATTGGTGAGACAACTCGGCTGCTACCGCCGGTAAGTCCCAGCAGGGCTCTTGAAGCGTCGGCCGGTGGAATTAGCGGATCGCCACTTTATAGGGCTGTGACGAAGTGGAAAACTGATCATGGGGTGCCAGCATTAATTCGCCGGTTTCTTCTTTACCGGGGGTGCTTTTTTTGTCGCTGGCTTCGCGACCGCCGCTTCCTCTGCAAGCCGGAGTAATTCGTCCCGTGCCCAAGTCGAAGTCGGTTTGCCTGCAATCGCAGCCGCGGCATCGAACATCGACTTTTCCGATTCCGTCAACCGGATCATCAGACGATCGTGTTTTCGGGTATCAGAAATTGGAGGTCGACCGGCTGGAGACATGGATTCCCTTAGAATTGTGTGCGGACACATTGACATTCATGTTGTGTGCGGACATTATTCTATCGGCAGGGTTGATGTTCAACCCTGAAATGACGAACGGCTGAAGCGTTGGTACCGCCTCAGCCGTTCTTGCCACGAGTCCCACTTCTGAGGGCAGAGACTATGGCTGCGCGACATTCTATCGCGAACCCGAGGCGATCGGTACGTCAAACCGGGACGGATCATCATGCGGACCATCCTCCATCCGCCAATAACATCTCGCCACCCCCGAACGACGTGAAGCCGAGGAAGCATCGGCTGTCCGGTCAAGAAAAACACCACAAAGCGGCCCTGAGTGGCATGTGGCAACTTGAGGACGAGCCGGGGACGTATCTTCCCTCACCCGAGACCATCGCTGCCGAATGTGCAGCGATTCGGGCTGGATGGTCGGACGTCGAACATCGGTATCGGGCCGCGATGCTTCCCACGTTGGGCGAAGGGCACCGGGTAGTATTCAACACGCGGCAAAAGGTGTCTGCGTGGACGCCGCCGGTTTACCGGTGCGGATTGCGAGGTGCCGAATGATCCAAGCCACTCCCCATCAAGCCCCACAACGTCAGATCGGCCGGAAGCGGACACCGGCAACCGATGTCCGCACTTTGGAACGCAACCGCCTTCGCGCTGATCTCATCGCGATCAATCCACACTGTGACAACTGCGGTCGACGATTGCAGATGATGCTCCCGAATCGACCGGACTATGCCTCTTTGGTCTGCGGTCGCCTCAGTTGCCAACGCTGCCCGCGCATCGTGCATGCCCTTGCCGTGGTGGAAGGGCGGGTGCCTCAATGAGTCTCCGATCCCGCCTCCGATCGTATGAACGCTGGTTCGCGACGAAAGAAGCCTACCGCACGGCGTCCCGCATCAAACAGAATCGACGTTCAGAACTCCTGTTGCTGCAAGAAGACTGTGCGGGCTGCGGTTGTCGCCTTCAGGACGGCGATCACACCGCAGCCAACTACGCCTGTCTTCATTCCCCAAGTGATCTGCTGTACTGTCCGGCTTGCGTTTCTCGTGCAAGTCTCGCACAGGTGGAAAGCGAGGCCGTCCAATGTTGACCGCCTTACCACTCCGATTCGACGAACGTGATTTCCCGGAAATCACATCACCCGTCGTTCAACACGAACTGGAGAACGAGACCGCGGACGTTCTGCCGCTGCGATTTACGAACGCCGGGAAGAAGTTTTACCGTCGCCGCATGGTGGAACGTGATCCGCAGTGCATCTACTGCGGGAAGACGCTCACGCAGGAAACCGCGACGTTAGAGCACGCCATCCCGCAATCGAAGGGGGGCGATCATCAGCCGTGGAATCTGTTCCTTGCCTGTACGGCGTGCAACAGCGAACGTTCCTCACGGCACATTCCCGATTGGGTGGCCGAAATCCGGGCCAAAGCTGATCGACTCGAAGCCGCGTATCTGCGGATGCTCGGTGAGTGGATCGACGAACCCGACGAACGGCAGCCGCCTCGATTCATCACCTTCATTCCGAACGGAGACCCATCATGAAATTGCCCGACGTGGATATCTGGTTCGTGGTGACCGCCAACGGCGACACCATCGGCCGATTCTTCAGTGAGAACGAAGCGCAGTCGTTCGTCGAAACATCGCGCCCGCACCGCGGACCCATGCCCGCCGACCGGCTGCAAATCATCCGCCGCAAGTTCACCGAGGAACGGCAGCAACCGTTACCGATGCCCGCGTGATTGTTTCGTACGAAACAAGCCGCAGAGTGATGAACACGCCCCGCGGCATGGTGGCCGAGGGGCGTGTTTCGTTTTCATCAGGGGTGCGATCGCAGAATTTCTTCTTGCCGCATGCCAGATCCGCCGCAATGCGGACAATTCTTATCAGTCAGGCTTTCACCCGGTTTGGGGGCGTTGAAGTCGCCCGGATCCATCGCGCCGCGCAACAGGACGCAATCGCACGTTACCAGCCGTGTTGATGGCGGTGGGGATGTTGTTTCAGACATTGACGTCTCCACGAAAGTAACGGATTCAAAACCATCCCACAGCCTGCCAGAAATCACGATGCAGCGATACGTGAGTTTGTCGTTTTGCTCTCCGACCATCAGTTGCGAAGACGTAATGGCGACGGCATCATGATCGCTACGGGTGCGGAGCGGGTTCGAAACCGTCTCCGCTGAAATCAGTCCGCGACCGGTGGCGTTCTCTTTCGTGCATCGCAACGAGCGCGGACGGCCCGTCGATTGGTCAGAAATCATCCGGCACTAGTCGTAAAACCTAGTGCGAATGGAGCCTACTGACGTACTGACAAAACCATCGATTATCGACATTTACGTTGATTGTGTGAGAGGATTCGTGAGAGTCATGCAGAAGGAATAAGCCTTGTTTTTATGGGAATTCTGCTGAAACGTCTTATTAGCGTTCTTGGTTGAGGGCCTAGTGAGGTAACACTCGTGCAGGTTCAAATCCTGTCTTGGGCATTCCGGTTCGGATCGACTTAACATGGCTGGCGACTGTAACTTACGGTCGCCAGCCTGTTTCTTTTTCCCGTCTGCCGTTTCGGCCGATTGTCCAGAGTTGTGGCAATCTGTAGCTGGGGGACGTGCAACCAAACGTGCAACCAAATCCGCAGCCGGGGTGACAGGTTTGTCATCCGTCCCGGTCTTGGCGGCCGCCTTCGCCTCGGCGTTCGGCAGTTTCGAGACCGAGCCAGCCAGGTCATGCAGGGTGAGCTTCGTGTAGCTCTTGGCGGTCAGTTGCGGCGTCGAGTGCCGAGCCAGCTTCTGGGCGTCCACCAGTGAGACCCCCGCCCGTGCGAGCTGGGTGACGAACGTCGTCCGCAGGGCGTGGAAGTCCACCCGCTCGCCGTCGTCGCCCGCATGAGCGATTCCCGCCGCTTCCAGATCCATCCGGAGCATCGACGCCCCTCGCCGCTTCTCGGCCCATCCACCGGGCCACAGCTTCGCCGTAGCGGGCTTCAGGGTGAGCGTCGGGGCCGCTCGGCGGCGGGCTTCGAGCCAGGCTTGCAACCGGGCCGCGAAATCGACGTGCAACGGCAGATCCGCCGTCTTCCGGTTCTTGGTTGATTTCGCCGAAATCGAAACCGTGCCCCCTGCGAAGTCGAAGGATCCTTCCGTGAGACTGGCCAGCTCACTCGCACGGAGCCCGGTATAGGCGGCCGCTCGGTAGAGGATCTCGCGCGTCGGTCCGTCGAAGCCGCTCACGATCGTGGAACTCTTCACCGTGACATCGAACAACCGCGACAGCTCATCCGTAGTGAGAGCACGCCGCACGCGGCGACGGTCCGTGTCGGCGTTGTACTTGCCCAACCCTTGCAACGGGTTCGAGGGAGCGCGGCCATCCGCGACCAGCCAATTGAGGAACGCCTTGATCGATTCAATGACGTGGTTCAGCGTCGCCAACCCGCGATCGGCGGCAATCTCTCCGCTGAGCCACATCTCGACCGATGAGACAGACAGATCGCGCCACCACACGATGCGACAGCCGTTCAAGGCTTCCTCGGTCCACCGGATCGAGTTGTCGATATGGACCGGCGATCGTTTCCGGGCCTCTTGCACCTTGCGGTAGTCGGCCAGATGTTTCTTCAAAGGCTTCGCCAGGTGGTCATCGAACCGCGATCGCAAACCGGCCTCAGTGTTCAACGCGGCTTTGACCTTGTCGGCGAGCATCGCCTGCGCGGCGGTCTTGTCGGTCGAGAGAGCAACCCACCGTTCGATCCCCTCGGCGTCGCGATACACGCCCCAATAGGTTTTCGACTTCTCGGAGATCTTCCGAGCGCCGGGCGTGCTCTTGGTGCAACGGCGGCCGTTGGCGTCGACGTAGCGGGTAATGCTGGGGCGATGAATGCGGGACATGGACATTGAACCTTGCTGAGAACCCCGCCGGCAGGGCTGATCGGTTCTCAGGTCGATCAACCCCACCAGCGGGCAAAGGCAAACGGATGGTAACACAACATGCCGGCCGGATCACGGCGCGGCGGGTTCGACGTTCGGGCCGGAGCTGCTCGCGGCCGGCGGCGGCGTTCCAAGTGGGGGGACTTTCCCCATCAGCCGATCATCGAGTGCCAAGAGGAACTGAGCACGAAAGTCGGGATGATTGGGGCGAACGACCTTCATGCTTTCGAGATCTCGTCGGGAGAACCGCCGGGGTGATGTGCTGGCGAGTTCGAGAAGCTGCTCGGGAGTGAGTTCATCGAGCGCCGCGCCGTGGATGCCTTCGAGGTTCAATGAGGCGACCACGCGCTCGTCTGGTGACTGCGGCCGATTGTTCTCATTCGGTTCCCGTGGCTTGCGAGCGGTCCACTCAGGTGAGTCTCCGAACCAACCCTCAGCGGCCGGCAATCGCCAAGCGCCGGCGCGAGTCAACCGATCGAACAACACGCCAGGCAGCCAGCGGCCGGGAAATGCGTTGTAGTGATCGATCACCGCGGCGAGCTGGGCGCGGGCCATGCCGTTGGCGATCGCCTTCCTCACGGCTTCCTCGGGTCTCCGGATGCCCGTCTCTCCGACCATCACCACCATCGTCTCGTCGATCGCTTCGAGCTGGCGCGCGGATGATGGCGATGATGGTTCGATAAGAGGTTCGGTTAAATGCTCGATCTTCCTTATAGAGGAGTCCGTTTGGCGGACCGTCGGTCCGTTTAACGGACTCTCGGTCCGGCAGGCGGACTCATGGTCCGTTTGGCGGACTGCCGGTCCGCTTGCCGGACTCAAGACCTGGGCGACGGGCTCGGCTTCAACCTCGTCGGCCGCGGTGTCCTCTTCTCGCTGAGCGGGGGTTTGTGCGTCGACGGCTTCCTCAATGTTCTGCCAGGTGATGAAGTATTCTCTTCGGCCGTCCGGGCAGAGCTTCCACCAGATGAGGGCGGCGTCTTTCAGCGAGTTCAAGCCGTCGCGCGTGGCGGTTTCCTTGAACCCGGTGACCTTCATCAGATCCGCGATCGAGAGCGTCCACGATGTGCCGTTGCGGATCGCGTCATCGAGTGCCCACAACAGAAACTTTTGAGTCGGCGGAAGACTGATCTCCCGTCGAAGGTGAAGCATCTGGCCGCGAGTGAAGTCGAGTTTGGGTTGGTGGGGAGAGTGTTTCATCACACACGCTCCCAGCCGATCGCGCCGGTGAGTGATGGGCGATCTTGTCGGCGTGGGTCGCCCGTTCTATCATTCATGCCGTCAGTCCTTTGAGGGCGTCCGCAACTCTTGGTCGGGGGGCGGACGCCTTTTGCGCTTCCTACGCTGTCCTTCGTGATCGTGGGGCCTGGGATCGCTTCAGCAGCTCGAAGTCGTCACGATTGGGGAATCCGTTCTCTGACCAGAGCACGAGATCCGCGACGCGCCAGACGGTCGACCCGCCCAACCGGCACGGGGCCGGGCATTCTTCTTTCGCTTGCAACCGTCGCCACCAGCTCCGTGACATGCCGAAGAGCGCACCGGCTTCCTTGTCGTCGACCGTGAGCCGTTCCAAGAGGGGAACGCTCACCGCCTTCAATGAAAGGGGCGCGGGCTTCGCGTCGACCGGAGCATCGGCAACGGCTTCAGGCATGGGAAGTTGACTCCCGCACCGTAGCCATCAATTCGTTAGGTCGCGAGCGAAGCGCCTCGCGGACTTTTTCGAGATCGAAGAACACGCGACCATCATGACGGCGTTCGCTCGGCACGCGGCCGATTCGATGCCAGAACATCACGGTCGACGGTCGCACCTTGAATTCAGCCGCGACTTCGGCGGCGGTGCTGATTGCTGCCACAGGCTTGCCCCTTCACGCGTGATTGCGTTGAAGGAGTGGTTCTAACCGCGGGAGCGCTGGGCATCACAGGGCGCGGCGTTCTGGATGTCTCAGTGTGCGCTAGGCGTCGTTGGGGACGATCATCGGCAGCTCGATGCCGTAGCCGTTGCCGCTCCCGCCGGCCATCGAGATCACTCGATCCCAATGCGGACCTTTGCGTTTGATCCGATCGAGGACTCCTGGCGCATCTTGGTTGCCGCTCTTGTTGATGAGCGTCTTGAAGGCGACCCGGCCGGGAAGCGCTTCGACGAGGACCGCGAAGACGCGATATTGAACTTTGGTGAGTCGGGGCATTACCTGTCCGTCGATCTCGATCATTCTCTCGTCCGGGCGAAGAACAATACGCGGTTGATCGGTCGGGAGCGGCGACGGCTTCACCGGGGTCACTGTAGCGGGAACGGACGACGGCTCAGAATCCGTAGTATCCCAAGGCACCGCAGCCATCGTTGCGACCCTCTGTCGCGCCGATTTGATCTCAGCGACGATGGCGCTTTCCAAGAACAGGAGATTTTCAGAACTATAGAAGTCGACGGCAAACTGAAGCCGCTTGTCCGTCATTCCCAGTTTGCCCATCAAGGGATCTGGGTACTCTTCATCGGGGCAACTCGAAAGGTCATGAGAGAGGTGATCGGCAATGTCGAACAGACAATTCACATAGCAGTCTGACACCAGGCAGCAGACGACGGGGTGAGGTTGTGCGGGCTGCGCAGCGATCGGCAGCCGGTCAATGCGCGCGTAGATCTCGTTCGCAAGTTTGGCGACTTCGTCCGGATCGTGTAGCAAGACGTCGCGGACGTAATCGTCGATCTGCCGAGCGCGGCCCCTCATCGCACCGAGAGCCCGGCTTGCTGCGAAAATGATCTGCTCAATCCGGAATCGCAGGTTCAGAAGTAATGCTTCAATTTCGACCAACTCAGCATCGAGCAGCAGAGTTTCACGGCTCATGATCTACATTCCTTTGAGCGGGTCGCTCCCGATCGGCGCGCGGAATGTAGAACGCGCTGCCGATCGGGAGCCGGTTTAAGCGGACTCGGTTTGCAAGCCGGTCCGCACCCAGGGCGAGCATTATGAGTCGCGATCGACGGCAGTCAAATAGATGAAACTGCGGTGCGATTTCGGCTTCAGCTCGCGCGTGCCGAAGCTCAATTCATCTCCACCCAGTGAGCGCTCCCATCCGGGCCGATGTTGGCACGAACGGCGATGAAGGCCGCGATGCCGTTGGGCCTTCCGATGGCGATCCACTCCTCGACGACACGTTCGTATTCCTTGCTGTCGGGGGGGATCGCATGTGCCTTTCTTCGACAACCGTTCATACTCGGCATGGAATCGTTCTTCGTCTGGTGTTCGGCGAGGATTCATGGGTGGCATTTCCAAAAGAGAACAAGCCCCGCGGTTACAGCGACCGCGGGGAGTGATTTCGTCGAAATCGCGCCACTCGATGTTCATTGCTCAACCGAGCCTCTTTGCCGCTTCGATCGCCTGTCCTTCCGCCGCTTTGGAATAGTGGGCCGTCATTGCCGCCGAGCAATGCCCCAAGAGTCGCTGTGTTGCGTCGATGCCGATTTCATCGACCAGCTTGGTCGCAACCGTGTGCCGCAGTTGGTGGGGAACAAACGCGTTCGCTCGTTTCCAGTCTGCCAGGCGAGCCCGCTCGGCTGCGGTCATTGCCTTGACGGGCTTTCGCAGATCCGCCGGGTAGCCGAACGCTTCCTTGCAAGCTTCCCTCACGGCGTCCCCGAAATGCTCAGGCGTGATAGGAAAGATTCGCTGCGAAAGATCATCGTCTCGCATGCGTCGACTCAGGATGACCTGCGCGCTCGAGTTGAAATAGAGAACTCGCTCCTTCCCCCGATGCGCTGTTTTGTGATGGATCAATGGGCATCGCCAGACCTCACCTGTCCTGTCAATCATTGCTCCGGTGATCGTGAAAATCTCCCCCGGCCGTGCCCCTGTCAATAACAACAGATCGAACGCGTCACGAAGATGATCGGGGAGTAACTTTCGCACGGCTTCGAGGCGTGCTTGTGGGACGGCGCGCCGCTCAGGATTGTCTCGCGCGGCGGTCCGACCAGCCTCAAGCCCGTCTACGCAAGTCAGCTCGGCTAGCGTGCCCGCATTCACCAACTTTCGTGACACTCCCCAGCGGAACATTCGCACGACCCGCGAGATTGAACGATTGATGAAGCCGCGGGTCCAATCCAGCTTGATGAGCCGATCTCGAAACTCGATCAACTTGGCAGAATCGAACTCGTCAGCCGGCAACGTGCCAAAGTATTCACGGAGTTGAGTGACGACGCTTTTGAAACATGCGAGTTCGGCAGTCGGCTTCCCCGTCCTGGGGGACTTGTAGTGTTCCGCTCCCCACACAAGGAAGGCGATCGACAGCTCGGCGATCAAGGGCTTGCTGATCGACGCTTCTCTCTTCGTGAACATGGGATGAGTTTCAACCCGTTTTGCGATCGTTTCCGCGGCCGTGGGGGTTGCTTTTGGTCGAATAGTTTTCAGCCGTCCGCCCTTGAACATAATGGCTGGCGGATCAGATTGAGGACGACGGATAGGCGATGATTGCGACATGGGGAAGACTTTCGATTGAGGGAAGAGAGAAGGGAAGAATTGAGCGGATCAACATCGATCGGAGATCAGCCGAAGAACAACGCGGCTTCACGTGCTAGGCCGTCGGCTCGCTCCAATGAATCGGCAGACATTTGAACCGTGTGGCAAAGCTTCAGTCGAAGCCATGCTTTCGCATGTGCGAGCCCCAGCTTCTTTCGAATCTTGGTCGCCGTGGAATAATGGAGATCGCGGGGAGTGAAGGCTTTCACTCCCGCGCGATGGCATCCCCTGTAAATGGCGTGTTGAATGCCGGCCCCGGAGACCGGAAACAGCCGGTCTTGAGCGTTGGTTTCAGCGAGATAGCACTTCAGGATTTGCTGAGCATTCGGACCGAACAACAGTGACCGTTCATTTCCGCGAAGTGCGTTTTCTTGCTGAGGCAGCGCAGCCTTCCAGACGTCGCCAGTAGCATCGATATCACATGGTCGAAGGGCACACAATTGGCGCGGAAATGCGCCCGTGAGCCTCACGAGTTCGACAAGATCTCTACTGCCTCTTTTCATGCCCGAAGTCGCAGCCGCGATCCGCTTTTCGCTGACCCCACGGAACGGCTTGGTTGATGCGGCCGCGGATTTCGGAGCCTTCTCGGCGTTCGTCAACCAGGCGATTTCTCGGGACGTGACGAGTTGAACCGTTGCGCTCCATCGCAACATTTCTACGACGAGCTCGATGGACCGCTCAGCATGCCGGGAAGTCCAATTCAGCTTGCGGAGATACTCCCGAAAACGGGCCAACGTAATCAGGTCGAACTCATCGATCGGTACACTTCCACAGAACTCCCAGAGCTGCCGAAGAACATTTCTGACGCGCTCGACTTCCGCCGTCGGCTCGCCCGTTGTCGGAGACACAAAGTGCTCGGTCGCCCAGGTGATGTACCGGATCGCTAATTCAGCCATCAACGGCCTGCTGATCGAACCACTCCCTTTCGGACGATCTTTGCCGCTCGTTGGTCGGGCTTGAGCCTTTGCGGCCGAAGCCTTGGGATAAAAATCTCTGAGCCTGTCGGAGAAATTGAAGCGAGATGAGGACATGCGTTGTCCCTTTCCGTTCCCGCGGCGAAGCGGGAAAGAACTGAGACCGGAGCCGGACCAGCCCCTGAAATGCGCACAAGTCGCACCCGCTTCGTTAGCCTAGCGGTAGACTCATCCGGCTCCGGACTCTGTTTCCTTGTGAAGACTTCAGTTCTTGTGATCAGCACGAGAAGAGGCTGCGTGTCCGTCGACGTGCCCCGGACACGGGGGTTTCAGTTCACGTCGGGGGCTATCTTGCCGTTTTTAGATCGCGATTGTCAATTGGACCGAGGACGGGGCTTGCGGTGGTCGGTACCATCTCCGGGGTGATCAGTCGTTTTGATCCGCGGACACTCCACAATCGTTTGCGCTGCTGAACTCGAAGCAAGGGACTGCCGATGATCTCTCTGCCGACACCCCCGACCGACAATCTCTACAAGTTCATGGCCATCGCTGGCATCGTGCTTTTCATCGTAGGTCTAACACTCCCGTGGATCCTCGACCAGCGGGAACTCGAATGGTACTGGCAAACCTTCGATGCCATTTCCGGCCGGATGAATGATCGGGCTGTGTTCTTCACGAAGATGCTTCAGGCTGATCCAACAGCTCCACAAGCTATGGATTGGCTAGGGCCAAAGGTGATGGACGCGCTCGATTCTCTCCAGGCGAAAGAACTCGGTAATTTTCAGAAAAAGTGCGACGAGCGCGAGGTCATGCGAACGTGGCGATCGAATGCCTTGGGATGGACCAAGTGGGGTGGTGTAGTGCTCGCGATCGCAGGCTTTGCGCTATGGTGGCTTCGCGTTCAACGGTATCAGGATGAACTTCTCAGAGTTCAATTCCAAAAAGCTCGCCTAGAGCTGATGGCGAATCTTCCGGACACATCACCGCATTGCTGACGTATCGACGGGCATGCAGAACGATCACTTCGATTCCGATCACGAGGGCCAATAGATGCTCGAAGTCTTCACGCTCATCACTTCCACTGTGACGGCGCTGGGCGTGGGCGGCATCGCAGTCGCGATGGCGAACCTTTCCATCGATCGCTGGAAACAGAGCCGAACGCAACTTTTCGAGTTCAAGCAGAAGCGGTACGCCGCGACCGTGATCCTGATGATTGCACGCATCGGGCCGAAAGAGGATCTGCCGAAACTGTCCCGTGTTCGTCTCGATCTCGCATCCGTCGAAGATGTTCATCGGGAGCTTGATGTGGAGCTGCTCAACGCCTTCCTGTTCGCGTCAGATGGCGTGATCGCCGGCTTGACTCACTTCATCCAAGCCCCTTCGCGTCGTGGCTTGCTGACCGTGGCGGACGAGATGCGGCGGGATTTGTACGGCAGTTCAACGAACCTTCGGCCAGCAACGATCGACAGTATCAGCGCGCTGAGTGCGCATTCACTGCATTGAGCCTGGGGGCGGGCCTCACTCCGCGGCCGCGGCGACGAGCTGATACTCCCGGAAGGCCAGCCACTGCCCACACGCGACGCAGCGGGCTTTGCTCCATACGATGCGGTTGTAGACTCGATTCTCACCGGGAACACATCCCGTTACCTCAAGCGATCGAGTTTGTGCGCGGGGCGTGAACTCCGTCCCCTCACATCGGGGGCATGCCGGCGGCAACACGATCAGATCGAGGTATTCTCGATTCGGGCTGCCTGGGGGCCTTCCTGATCGTTTGCCGACGTCCTTTGGCTTGCGTTTGAACATGGTGCCCCCGACGAAAACGAGCTGTGAGACGAGACACAGGATCGCCGATCAGCTCGCTTTACGCAAAAGTGACAAAGGAGCGACCCGCAAGGCGACGGCGGACAATGCCTTAACCGCCGTCGCCATCGCCCCGCCCTTGACTTCGGGACGTGCGGGCCGCTCTTGATCTCATCCATCCCATTTCGTTCTGAACACCGAGCAATGCGGGGGGGGGCTCGTGGTTCCGACGGGCGGGAGTGATTTCGACGAAATCACTCCCGCCGGCCACCCGTTCAGAACGCCCGTTCGATCAGCTTCTGTTCAGACATCCCGACCGCGGCCGCGATCGCGTCGAAGGTGACGCGATGAATGATCGTCACGATCCGTTGCCGATACTCCACGCTGGCCGGTCCGTTCGATGCCGCGGGGCTCGGGCCGGGCATTCCCGCGGCCAGACGAGCAATCGCCAACCGGCGGCGACCCACTTGAAAGAGTTTGCTCATCCCTTCCATGCCGGAGATCACGGTCGACGGATCGGGAGACAACTCATTGACACCATCTTCGCCGGGCGTCATTTCCGGCCCCCCGTAGGGAACTCCCTTCACCACAAACTGGTGAGTGAATCGGCAATACAACTCCCGGAGTTTCTGATACCCGGCGGCCGTCAGATCGGCATAGGTGACCGGGGTGGCATAAAGCTGCTGAAGCGGCGGCGTCATCGACGGTTGCCGTTTCACTGCTCGCTCAGTGGCTTTCCGCAGATGATGGACGACAAACAATTCCCCTGAGGAATTGAACGCGGGATCATCGGCACCGCGTGAGAACCCCCGCTCGATTCTGACTGGCGATTGCAGGATCCCCAACAGCTCGCCAGCCGGCGGAAGATCGACGGTCAATTCCGCAGCCGTGACGTTCGCAGCGAGCGCGGCCGCGCGGGACGGCGAGATGGGATTGTTCTCCAGCCAGCCAACGCATTCATTACGCACCATATCCACGGCAAGCGGGGGAGCTTCAGGCAGCCAAACCGCTCCGAGTGTGGGATCCGTCGAGAGCCGAGCATCGGCGATCAGGTCCATCGCTCCCGCGGCGACATAAGCCCGTAACACTTCCTCGGTGATCCGCGGACCGGCCGGGGTTTGCGTGGCTTTGAGGCGTCCACGGGCCACAAGGCGATAGACTTCGAGGGGCGTGATCCCCAGAGCGTCGGCCGCGGCGTCGGCGGAATGAATGCCGGCGGGATTGTAATGAGCTTGGACCATGATGAATTCCTGCACGATGGGCACGATGGAAACCAACCGCCGATCAGTGTGCATTGTCTTCGACCGAGTCGAGAGCTGCTCGGGGCCGCTTGCCGATCAGTTTCGCCGGGAAAGCGCTACCGGTAGCGCTTTGTGGCGAGAAGACGTCGGTCTCCGTGGTGATGCGGTTCAGCCCGCACGGCCGACACCATCGAATGCGGCGGATTT
This sequence comes from Planctomycetaceae bacterium, assembly GCA_021732785.1. Lineage (GTDB taxonomy): Bacteria > Planctomycetota > Planctomycetia > Planctomycetales > Planctomycetaceae > DSVQ01. The sequence continues at coordinate 833 of JAKFUG010000051.1, read as the reverse complement.
CCCCCGGACGTGATGTGGTCCGACGGACCGATAGCGCGCGACCACACCGCGGGCAAAGAAACCCGCGACGCTCTCCGGTCGATGATGTTGCCTTCCTTGGCATTTTGTTCCTTTGGTTGATTGAGGTTTCCACCAATGGCTTCACTCAGAGGCCGTCGGCCGCGGAAGATGGGGCCAGGTATTGCCGCGGACCAATAACCCGACCGCGTTTTTCGTAATGCCGAATTCGGCGGCGATCGATCGATAGGTTTCGCCCTGCTTCAGTACCCGCGTGAGGATCTCGCGGGCCTGGGCTTCGGTCAGCTTGTTCTTGCCGCTCCGTTCGCCCAGGGCATGCGTCCCGCGACGGCGACGGTCCGCGGCATTGCCCTTGCGCGTGTCCCACTTCAGATTGTCGAGACGATCGTCGTCGCGGTCCCCGTGCCGATGGCAAGCGATGAATCCTGTCGGCGGTGTCCCCACGAAGGCCAACAGCACGAGCCGGGCAACCTTGAACGACTTCTGTCCGTCATCATTCTTCAGCGCGACTTGTGCATAGCCTTCGGCGTTTCGCCGAAGTTTGAGTTGTCGCCAGCGCCGCGGCGTTCGATGCCGGCCGTGGCAGCTCCATATGGTCCCGTCGCATCCCGCGCGGTAGCCGGGGAAGCCCGCAATCGGTCGAGTTTCAATATCGTCGGGGAGACCGACGAGCAGCTCGTCATCGTTGCCCCCGGCGTTGGTCCTCATTTTGAATCCTTTCAGGAACGAATTGCCGCGAACGAACTGTATCCCCACGTTCGACGCTTCCGTGGTCCCTCTCCCCGTTGAAAAGTCGAAAAAGAACCTACTGGGGG
>JAKFUG010000050.1 GCA_021732785.1 Planctomycetaceae bacterium | reverse complement strand
TACCGCCCCATCGGCAATAACCCCATCGTTTCCGGGTACCCGCACATCAGGTTGAGATTCTGCACGGCAACGCCGGACGCCCCTTTGATGAGGTTGTCGAGGCACGCGAGAATCACGACGCGGTTCTTCACCACGCGGACGGTCATGTCGAAGAAGTTCGTGTAAGCCGCGTCCTTGCTGCCGGGGATGCGGTCCACCACCCGGACAAACGGTTTCCCACGGTAGAACTCCCGGCAGGCGGCGAGCAGTTCGGATGCAGGGGTCTGGGTTTTCTGCAAAGCATAAATGGTGGCTTCGATGCCCCGGTCCATCGGGGTGAGATGCGGGGTGAAAATGACGTCGACCGGTTGCCGGGTGAACGTCGTCAGCACCTGTTCAATTTCCGGTTGATGCCGGTGCGTGCCGACGGAATACGCCGCGATGTTTTCATTGCACTCGGCGTAAAGAATGTTCTGCTTCGGCGTCCGCCCGGCACCGGAGACCCCGCTCTTGGCGTCGATGATGATTCCCGTCGGTTCGACAAATCCCCCCGCGATGAGCGGCGCGAGCCCGAGAATCGATGTGCTCGTGTAACACCCCGGATTGGCGATCAGCGACTGTCCGCGAATCTGCTCGGCGAACAACTCTGGCAGACCGTATACCGTCGATCCCAACCGGCCCGGATCGGTATGCGGGTGGCCATACCACTTCTCGTAAACCGCGGCATCGTCGAGACGGTAGTCCGCCGAGAGATCGACGACTTTTAACCCCGCGGCAAGCAATCCCGGCACGGTCTCCATGCTGGCGACATGCGGCAGGCATCCGAACACGACATCCGCCCGTTCGGCGAGTTGCGCGGGTGACAGATTTTCGAGCCGCAAATCAATCCGCCCGGCGAGCGACGGATGGACATCGGCGAGGTGCGCCGTCTCGGTGCGGCTGGTGACCGCGGTGATTTGCACTTGGGGGTGATTGAGCAAAATCCGCATCAATTCGACGGCGGTGTACCCGGTCCCGCCCAGAATCGCCACCCGTGTCGCCATAACGTTCCCAGCCTCAAGAATCGGATTTGTTCCGACGGACATCATAACTCCGCGGTCGGTTCACCCCAAATGATTCGTTTTTGGTGTGAGGGTCACGGAATGCGGCGACAGTATTATTTTTGAGCCGCGAATGATTACGGTAGCGTGGCCGTCGGTTTCAGATCGGGCACCTTGCCCCCGGCGGCGACAAACTCGGTCCACAGGTCGTCCAGACTCCGTTCGGTGAGTTCCTGAAAGAGCGCCGGCTTATATTTTCGCGTTCGCAACGCCGTGTGCAGTTTCATCACGATCCCCGGCGATTTCACGCGTTCCAGCCAGGCGAGAAATGCCGCCGCGACACCGTAGCCCTGCTTATAGCTACTCTTTTCATCCAGCGCGAAACGTTGTTTTTTCTCCGGTTCATAGACCCAATAACGAACATAGTCGGCGATCCCCTCGATCAACCATCCCCCTTCACGCGACGGCGGGTAGGCTTGCACGACGTGCATCAATTCATGAATCACCATGCCGATGTCGTCCGGATGCTTTTCCAGCCATTTGGGTGCAATGGTGATCTTCGCCCCGGAGGTCGCCGCGATGCCGTCATAATCGGGATCGTAGAACATCGTCACCGTTTGTGCCGGTTGATGTCCTTCCGTGGCGTACTCTTTGACGAGTCGCGGATACCACTGTTCGCACAGCAGTTTGGCCTTTGCGGCCCAATCGGCCAGTTCCGGGGCTTTTGTCGTGTCGGCGATAAACTTCGGAACGAATTCCGCCGCGGGTTTGTCTTCCGCGGCAATGTCACGAAGACTGAGAAACGTGGCCGCCGCGAGCGGAAGAACAAGCCAGCGAGACAACATGAGGGTGACTTCCCGGTACGTGCGGCGTGACGTTTCGACAGGGAAAAGCTTCCCGGCCGAACAGTGTACGGCACGCTCGGTGAAAAGTCAGCGGGCGGATCGTCACATGTGGTTCGGCATTACCAACCGGAACGCGGCGAGCGCTCGAAACTGTGGACTAGCGTGTGTGCCACTGGCTCTGCCAGTGTCTTTCCGATCGAAGAGAAAGACGGCACTGGCAGAGCCAGTGGCACGCAAGAATCCGCTTCCGTTTGCAGGAAGCATTACGCTCCCAGCCGGTTCCTTCGAGCAGGAACCGTGGGCATGCGCTCAACGGCTGATAATGCGGCCCGATCAGGGTTTGGCCGGGACCGCTTGTGGGTCCGACGTATCGAGAAGCCGCGGTGCCGTCGGATCCACATCGGCGGAAGGGGGCGTAGGGACCAACCCCGGTGCCGGCAGGCCAATGCTGATTTTCAGCAGCTTGGCTTCCAGAGCGGAAGGCAGCTTGAGCGGCGTAGCCGGAAGGGTTGTGCCGACGTCGGACGCCGGGGTGGCGGTCGAGACCGGTTTCAGATCGGTCGGTACGGGTTTCAATTCCGAGGGAACGACCGGCAATGGTGTCGGACCGGTGACGACCGGCGATTTGGGTGCAGGGACAGAGACCGTGGGCGACGTCGGCATGGGGGATGCCGGGGGCGCTGCCGGTGAGGCGGTGGCCGAGGGCGTCGCGACATTCAGCGGCCGCAGCGCATCCGCCGGGGGGCCGAGTTCGACGGGAAGTGCTTTATCGAGCGACGGAAGAACCATCGCCTTCACCGGATCTTTGTTCACGGTGGTGGGGTTCGGTCCAACAATGACCGGTTTGATCGGTGCGGGAACGTTAGGCAGCGTCGGTGTCGCATCGGGAACCGGTGTCGTGGGCGGCGTGACGGCAGCCACAACCGGTGCCGGCGGACGCAGACGGTCCCGATAGTTCATCAGCGCGTTGAGAGAATGATACATCGGTCCGCACGAGGGTTGGGCACGGCGGTGCTGATAGAGTTCGTTCGCCAGCACCGTTGCCGCGGAGCGCACCCACGGTTCATTCAACTGCGACGCAGGCAGCCCGACCGACAGAAACTCGAACGTATGGCCGGTGGTGTCGAAGCGTTCGTTCATGTCGCGCGAGAAGCCGCGGCCTTCGTAGAATTCGTTGGAAAACGAGCCGTCCGGATTCTGCAATGAGCGGGCAATCTGAATATATCGTTGAATTTTCTGATCGGCTTCCAGCCAGGCACCCCGCAGCGGTCGTCCGGTGGCCAGATATTTGTCGCGAGCGCGGACGAGGGCAAACAAACCGTGATTGCCGCCGCAGGGGCCCCCTTCAACCTTGGCACGCACCTGGTGTTGCACGAGGAGTTCCATGCTCCACGGCTGTCCCGCTTCATTGACCCATTGGGCATCGACTTTGACGTAGTTGATGAGTGCCCAGAGCACCCACGTGATTTCTTCCCGCGTGTTGACTTCCATCATGGCGTTGTGCAGGAAGTCGCCGATGGTGACTTCCTCCGCGCCGATTTTGAGCTTGTAGTCGGCCGGCAAATGCGATTCGGACAGCAGCGCCAGCGTTTGGGCCGGATGCCCTTCAAACGCCCACGGTCGGGTGAACGGGTGGAACTTCGCCCCGTGTTGCGTTTTGAGGAGCAGCGGCTGACGATCGAATTGCGGTTCCATGGTGGAAACCCATTCGATCGCGGAAATCTTTTGATCGCCGACGCGGACTTTGAAGTCCTTTCGATAGGCTAGCAAACCGTGGAATATCTGCCACGGACTGTTGCTGTTCGCGACGAGATACCGCTGGCTGTTGGCCTGAATTGCCAGGTCGATTTGCGTCAGCAGCGGATCTTCGACAACCGGAGTTGCCGCCGGTGTGGGGGCGGCCTGGGCGAAGGTTGCCGAGGCTTGGCCATAAAAGAGCAGCGATGCCGTCAAGACCGTGGTGATCAGCGCCGGGGCCCGCAAAATCATGCCTTACGTCCCTACTTGGATCGGTGCAACGTCCGTTGTCTGCGTTGCCGCCGATCACATTCCAACTTGAAGCGACTTTGCCGGAATCGCCGTAGCGCGTGGCGATTGTCCCGCAGAAGTCGTGCTCCATCGCCATCCGCTGAAAACAGCCATAGCGCCCTCGACGGAAACCGTCGCGGTTAGGGCTGTTTTCGGCTCTCCGCGTAACCGACTCCACAACGGATGCACCCCGCTCGCAACAACCGCTCGATTTGCGATTTCAGACACCACTCCAGATGTCCTAAATTCACACCGCACAAGAGCACCGGCAGATTCTGCCGATCGGCAAAGCGCACATCGGTCAGGCAAGAATGTTGTGGACAATCTGCCCATGCACGTCGGTCAGGCGATAGTCACGACCTTGGAATCGATACGTCAACCGGGTGTGATCGACGCCAAGCAGATGCAGCAGCGTGGCATTCAAATCGTGGACATGCACCGGATCACGGATGATGTTGAAACAGTAGTCGTCCGTCTCGCCATGCACACGCCCGGGCTGGATGCCGCCGCCGGCCAACCACATCGTGAAGCAGCCGCCGTGGTGATCGCGACCGTAGTTGGCGGGTTCCAGCTTTCCCTGGCTGTATGTCGTCCGGCCGAATTCGCCGCCCCAGATGACGAGCGTGTCTTCCAGCAGTCCCCGCTGTTTCAAATCGCGAATCAGCGCCGCCGCGGGCTGGTCGATATCCCGGCATTGCAGCCGCAGGTCGCTCGGCAGGTTGTAATGCTGGTCCCAGCCGCGGTGATAGAGTTGGATAAACCGCACGCCCCGTTCCGCCATTCGCCGAGCCTGCAGACAATTTGCGGCGAAGGTGCCCGGATGTTGCGACTGCGGGCCGTAGGCCGTGAACGTCGATTCACTTTCGTCACGCAGGTCGGTCAGCTCCGGCACCGCGGTCTGCATGCGAAACGTCATTTCATACTGGGCGATGCGGGTCGCCGTTTCCGGATCGTGGTATTCCGCAGCGTGACGGTGATTGAGTTCCGCGAGGACATCCAACTGGTCGCGCCGGGTTGTCGTATCAATCCCGGCGGGATTCGTCAGATACAACACTGGATCGCCACTGCTGCGAAACGCGACGCCCTGATGATTCGACGGCAAAAACCCGGCCCCCCACAACCGGGCATACAACGGATCCGCGGGCCGGGCGGCGCTCCCGCGTGAAATCATGACCACGAAGGCGGGGAGATTTTCGCTGTCGCGTCCCAGGCCGTAACTGGCCCACGCGCCGAAACTCGGTCGCCCCGGTTGCTGATGCCCAGTCTGCAACAACGTGACGGCGGGATCATGGTTGATCGCTTCCGTGTGCATCGAACGGATAAGGCACACATCGTCCATGATGCCCGCCGTATGCGGCAACAGTTCGGAAACCCAGGCACCGTTGCCGCCGTGTTGTGTAAACCGGAACGCCGACGAAGTAACCGGGAACGATTTCTGTCCGCTGGTCATCCCGGTCAGCCGCTGCGTATCGCGCACGGACGACGGCAGTTCCTGTCCGTGAAGTGCTTTCAAGTTCGGTTTGTGATCGAAGAGATCGAGCTGCGAAGGGCCGCCGTGCATGAACAGCGAAATGACACGCTTGGCCCTCGCCGGGAAATGGGGCGTGCTGGCGGCCCATCCGGTGTTGGGCCACATCGTTGACAGCGCGAGGCTGCCGAGCCCCATGCCGCTGCGATGGAGAAACGCCCGGCGGGACACATCATCGGTTGATAAGAAACCCTGGTTCATCGTCGCGTCACCGCTTCATCGAGGTTCAGCATCGTATGGGCGACGACAGTCCACGCCGCCAGTTCCATCGCATTCACAGAAGGTGACACCGTAGTTGTCCCCACGGCAAGCCAACGCTTTGCGGATGGCGGATCGACGGCGAAGTGCTGGCGTTGTCGATCGAGCAATCCCCGTAACGCCGGCAATTCGGCGGTACTCAAAGTCCGGGAGAGAATACGCCGCGCTATTGCGGCGAATCGTTCCTCGTCACTGTGGTGTTCGGTCAGACACGTGAGTGCCAGTTGTCGTGCCGCTTCGACATACGTGTCGTCATTCAACAGATAGAGGGCTTGCAGCGGCGTGTTGGTGCGCGGTCGCGACAGCGTGCATTTTTCCCGCGTCGGTCCATCGAACAACAACAATGCTGGCGGTGGCGATTGCCGTTTGACGTAGGTGTAAAGCGAGCGCCGCCACAAACCGTCGCCGCGATCGGGCTCGTAGGTTTCCTCGGCGTTGTACGACACCTCTTCCCACAATCCCGGCGGCTGGTACGGCTTGACGCTCGGGCCACCGACATGGCTCGATAGCAGTCCCGATGCCAGCAGCGCTTGATCGCGCAGCATTTCCATCGGCAGCCGAAAACTCGGTCCGCGGGACAACCAGCGGTTCTCGGGATCGACGATTTCGCCATCACGCAGCATCAGTGATGATCGCTGGCGGTACGTGTCTGAAGTGACGATCAATCGCAGCAGGGCTTTGACATCCCAACCGCTGTCGCGAAACGTGGCGGCGAGATAATCGAGCAATTCCGGATGTGTGGGCGGTTCGCCTTGCGTGCCGAAGTCGTTGATGGTTCGCACGAGTCCTTCGCCGAAGCATTGTTTCCAGAAGCGATTGACCGCCACACGGGCGGTGAGAGGATTGTCCGGCGCGACCAGCCAGCGGGCGAAGCCGAGCCGATTGCGCGGCGCACCCTCCGGCCACGATGACAACGCGGCCGGTGTGCCGGGCGACACGGCTTCACGCGGTTTGTTGTATTGGCCCCGTTCGAGAACATGCGTGCTGCGCGGTTGCGCGAGTTCGTCCATCACCAGTGCGACGGGAATCGCCGCTTTCAATTGTTGTTCGTCGGCGCGGGCCTGCCGCACCGCATCGCGCGCCGACCGGGCAGCGGGTTCCGCTTGGTGATCGATGTAGTCATCCAGCAGCAGTTCTGCATCACGGGGATTCCGTTTCTCGGCTGGTGTTTCCAGGATCCCGCGCAGTTGCTCTCCCCGCTTCCAATCGGCGATTGTCTCGGGTGATAACGTGCGGGACACGATCCGCACTTCGTCCAGCAGGCCGTAATACCCCAGCCCATCATCGCGACGACCGAGACGCAGCGGTTGTCTTGTGGAGATCGTGTCCGTGAGGGCATCACGGCGGACATCGAGTGGAACGGCGGCACCGTCGACGAAGACAAGTAATCCGGCGGCGGTTCGTGTTCCGTCGTGGGAGATCGCCACATGATGCCATTGCTTGGCCGTAACCGGTTCTCGCGTGGCAATCTCGATGGCATGGGTGCCCCATTCATGCACCAGATGGACAACAAACCGTCCTTTCTGCCAGATCACTTCGAGGCCGCGACGATTTCCTTCCGGTTCGATCATCGACAGCGGACAACTCAAGGAGCCCGTGGGCGACAGCCAGAAACCGATGGTCCACGGCCCGTCCAGATCGAATTCCGGCACGTCGGTTTCCAGGTGCTGCGTGGCATCGAACTGGAAGGCCCGGCCGCGAATCCCGGCTGCCGTCTGGAGGGGCGTCCCCACGGCCCGCCAACCGTTCTCCGGGGGTGCTTCACTCGCGGCATAGACGACCAGGCCCTCCGCGGGGGGCATCGGCAGCGTGCTGGGAAGCCGGGCTTCCGACTCTCGACACGCAGTCGCCAACGCGGTTTTGAGCGGTTCAAAAGCCGCTTCGGCAACGTGCGTCACGGCCGCAAGATTCGATAGCGCACGCTGCTGCACCTCACTCGGCACGGATATCTTGGGCGGCGCGTTGTGTCCGCTGAGCAGGCCCGTCTCCGGCACGTTGTTGAAGAAGGCGAAGAGCTGATAATACTCGCGCTGGGAGATCGGATCGTATTTGTGGTCATGGCATTGAGCACAACCGACGGTCAGTCCGAGCCATGTCGCCGTAGTGGTTTCGACTCGATCGACGACGTATTCCACGCGGTATTCCTCGTCGATCAACCCGCTTTCATCGTTCGACATATGATTGCGATTGAACCCGGTCGCGATCCGTTGCTGCGTGGTCGCTTCGGGCAGGAGATCCCCGGCGAGTTGTTCCACCGTGAATTGATCAAACGGCATGTTGTTGTTGAAAGCGTTAATCACCCAATCCCGCCACAACCACATCTGCCGCGGTTTGTCGCCAAAGTAACCATCGGTATCCGCATACCGCGCGGCATCGAGCCAATCCACCGCCATCCGTTCGCCGAAGTGAGGCGAACCCAGCAGGCGATCGACGAATTGTTCGTAGGTCTCGGTCGTCATCCGGCCGAGATCGTCCACCGACGGCGGCAATCCCGTGAGATCAAAACTCACACGGCGTCGCAAAGCAGCCGGTTCCGCAGCCGGCGCGAGTCGTACCCCTTGTTGTTGAAGCGGTGCGGCAACAAACGCATCAATCGGATGGGCAACACCGTCTACCCACGGCGGGGCAGGGCGTGCGATCGGCAGGAATGACCAGTGCCGTTGATACTCCGCCCCGTCGGCAATCCATTGCCGCAGGATAGTGATTTCGCGGGCATTCAACCGGCGGGCGGCCTCCGGTGGCGGCATCTGCACGTCGGGGTCTGCCGACAGAATCCGTGTGATGAACGGGCTATCGTCGGGCTTTCCCGGAAGGATCGCCGCGGACCCGGAATCGGCCGGTTGCAGGGCCGCCGTGCGGTCATCGAGACGCAGCCCCGCTTGCCGCGCTGCGGGATCAAAGCCGTGACAGCGCCAGCAATGTTGCGCGAGAATCGGCCGCACATCCCGATTGAACGACACCTTTTCGTCGTCGGCCTTTGCATGCGACGCAACCATCAACACACAGGCGACGGCAGCCAGCGCCCATCCATGCCGCGGATGATTCCAGAATCGTTTTGCCCGCGTTCGCATCGACGAAAAATCCTCTGCGAAACAAACATCACTCAGCGTTGATGAGTATAGTCCGAATCGGGACAATCTTCGAGACGGTGGAGTCACGGCGGGGAGTTCAGCGGGATGAGAATCTGGGATTTGCACTGCCATCTTTCCGGCGTGACGGGGGAGACACCCGAGGAACGGATGGGGCAACTGCTCACCATTGCCGACCGGATGGGGATCGAACGGCTCTGCGTCTACATGGGCATGAAGTGGTCGCAGGACCCGTCACCGGAGACGCTGCGGCAGGAAAATGACGAGGCGCTGCGGGCGATTACAAAATACCCGGACCGCACCTTCGGCTTTGTGTATCTCAATCCGAAGCATGTCGAAGCGTCTCTCGCCGAACTGGAACGCTGCGTGGCGAATGGGCCGATGGTGGGCGTGAAGTTGTGGGTGGCGGCGAAGGCGAATGCTCCCGACCTCGATCCGTTGATTCGACGCGCGGCCGAATTGAAAGCCGTCATCTTTCAACACTCGTGGTTCAAAATCGGCGGCAACTATCCGGGGGAATCGACGCCGGAAGAATTTGCGGAACTGGCCGGGCGTCATCCCGATGTCCCGATCATTTGCGGGCATACCGGCGGGGACTGGGAACGCGGCATCCGGGCAATCCGGCATTTGAAAAACGTTTACGCCGATCTCGCGGGGTCCGATCCCGTCGCCGGATACACCGAAATGGCGGTGCGGGAATTGGGAGCCGAACGCGTGATCTACGGCAGCGACGCCGGCGGTCGCAGCTTCGCATCGCAACTGGCGAAGGTCTACGGGGCTGATATCCCCGCCGCGGCGAAACAGTTGATCTTCTGCGACAACCTCAAACGGCTGATGACGCCGATTCTGCAGGCGAAAGGAATCAAGGGATGACTGTGTCTCGCCGCGAATTTCTACAGACAACGATGGCCGGTGCCGCGGTGGCACTCGCCGCGAATTCCGTCATCGGTGCGGACACCATTGCCGACGTGCTGATTGATACGAACGTCTCCTTGGGTGCATGGCCGTTTCGTCAGGAAGTGCTGTCGACGACGGCGGCATTGACGGAAAAACTCCGCACTTACAATGTGACCCAGGCGTGGGCCGGTAGTTTTGAGGCGTTGCTGCACAAAGACATTTCCAGCGTCAACGTCCGTCTGGCTGAGGAATGTGCAAAGCAGAAGACAATGCTGGTTCCGGTCGGTGCGATCAATCCGATGCTGCCCGGTTGGGAAGAAGATCTGCGGCGTTGTGTGGAAGTGCATCACATGCCGGGAATTCGGTTGCATCCGAATTATCACGGCTACAAATTAAGCGATCCTGTTTTCAAGCAACTCCTGGGTGTGGCCACCGAGCGCGGGTTGTTCGTACAGATCGCCGTCATCATGGAAGAAGAACGAACGATTCATCCACTGGTGAATGTCCCACCGACCGATACGACTCCGTTGCTCGATGTGCTGAAGACCACCCCCGGTGCTCGCGTCCAATTGTTGAACGCTTTCCGCACGATGAAAGGCGAGCCGGTGTTGAAACTGGCCGCGTCCGGCGTTCGCTTTGAGATCGCGATGCTCGAAGGTGTCGCCGGGATTGCCAACCTGTTGGAAAAATTTCCGCTGGATTGCCTCTGCTTCGGCTCGCACGCTCCGTTCTTTTACTTTGAATCGGCCCAATTGAAGTTAGGTGAATCGGCACTCGGTGAAGCGCAACGCCGGGCTGTCCGCACGCAGAATGCTTTGAAATTCTCTCGTGCCGTCATGTCGTGATCGACGCCTTCCACAGGAATTGCGAATGGATTGGTCTGAATCGTTCAAAATCGGCGTTGCGCTGACCGTCGTCGTGAATGCGGCTTTGGCGGCGGAACCGAAAACGATCTTCGACGCGCCCGATCAGAACGCCGTCAAAACCATGTTGCCGCGCGTGCCGCCGACCGCGCCCGCTGAAGCGGCGGCGACGTTTCGGGTGCTCGATGGCTTCCGGATGGAGTTGCTCGTGGCCGAGCCGTTCGTTTCCAGCCCCGTGGCGATGACCTACGACGAAAACGGCCGCGCGTATGTCTGCGAGATGCGCGATTACCCCTACACCAACAAGGCGAAGCACAAGCCGAATCAGGAGAACCCCACCGACGAACCGATCGGCCGCATTCGCCTGCTGGACGACATCGACGGCGACGGCGTGTTCGACAAGAGCACCATCTTCGCCGAAGGGATGTCCTGGCCGACGGGCGTGGCCTGCTGGAAAGGGGGCGTCTTCGTCGCTGCGACGCCGGACATCTGGTACCTCAAAGATCACGACGGCGATGGCCAGGCCGATGAACGCCGCAAGGTTTTTACCGGCTTCCGCAAGCTGAATGTGCAAGCCGTGATGAACAACCTGGTGTGGGGACTCGACAACCACATTCACGGCGCTGGCGGCACCAACGGGGGGCAAATCCGTCCCGGCGACCAACCGGATGCGAAACCTGCGGTGCTGTCCCGCAACGATTTCCGCATCGATCCCGCGACCGGCGAGATGGAGTTGCTGTCCGGCGGGGCGCGGTTTGGCGGCTCGTTTGACGATTGGGGCAATCGCTTCCTGTGCAACATCCGCAATCCGGCGCAACACATTGTCCTGCCGATCCGCTATCTCGCGCGGAACAATTATCTCGCCGCGCGCAGCCCGATTCATGACATGGCGGAAGCGGGCGATCAATTGCCGGTCTACCGCATTTCACCACCGGAGGAATGGCGTGAGATTCGTGCCAAGCGCTGGGCCGGGGAGCGAGACATCGCCATGCCGCGGAGTGAACTTGTCGGTGCCGGGGTCGTCACGTCCTCCAGCGGCGTGACGAGTTACCGTGGGACGGCGTATCCCGAAAAGTACCGCGGCAATGTCTTCGTTTGTGAAAGCTCCGCGAATCTGTTTTATCGCCTGCAACTCACCCCCGATGGCGTCACGTTCAAAGCCGCACGCGTGGACGGCCCGGTGGAAATGGCGGCTTCGACCGACAACTGGTTTCGTCCCGTCAACTTTGTGAATGCCCCCGATGGCACGCTGCATGTGGTCGACATGTACCGCGAAAACATCGAACATCCGTGGAGCATTCCCGACGATATCCACGCCGCGGTCGATCTCGAATCGGGCCGCGATCGGGGCCGCATCTGGCGTTTGACGCCGCCGGAATTTGAGCTTGCCGCGCCGCCGCGGCTCGGCAGTGCGACCGTGCCAGAACTCGTTGCCGAATTGGCAAATCCGAACGCATGGTGGCGCGAAACGGCACAACGGCTGTTGTTTGAACGGCAGGACAAAACGGCCGCGCCTCTGGTCCGCGCGATGTTGCGAAACACGGCTTCCGCGCAAGGTCAGGTGCATGCCTTATGGACACTGCACGGACTGGGAGCACTTGAGTCGCAGGATGTATTGTTCGGTCTGTTCGACCGACAAGCCGAAGTGCGGGAACATGCCGTGCGGTTGGCGGAGCAATTCAAGGCCGATGCGAATCTTCTCGATGCGCTTTTGGTCCGCGCGGATGATCCCTCGATTCGTGTGCGGTTCCAAACGGCACTGACACTGGGTGAGTTCCCTTCTGTGACGGTCCTTGATGCCCTGACGACGATTGCCCGTCGTGACGCCGCGGATCCGTGGGTGCGGACGGCGGTGTTGAGTTCCGTCGCCGAGAGCAGCGATCCGTTGCTCAGCCGGTTGCTGGCGAATCGCGAGTTCGTTGCCAATCCTGCTTCCGGACCGATGCTGCGGGAACTGGCGGGGATTGTCGGTGTGCGCGGGCAAACCGCCGAGATGGAACGCGTGCTGGCCTCATTCCACAAGACCGACGTTGCGAGCGGTGTCCTGGTCGATGTGATGAAAGGGATCGGCGACGGACTCAAACGCTCTGGTAAAAGTCTTCGCGCCGCGCCGTTCACCGGAGATGCTGCCAAGGTGGTCAGCTCGCTTCTCGATCGCTCGGCCGAAACTGCGGGGGATATCGCGCAGAACCCCGCCGTCCGCGTGACAGCGATTTCATTGCTCGGCTATGACGAATTCGAGCGGCATCGTGAGTTGCTCGGGAAATTGCTGGAGCCGAGTGAACCGCAGGAGGTTCAGCGGGCCGCAGTGGCGGTGTTGTCCGGCTTCACCGATGCCGACGTGGCGACCTTGTTATTGGCCCACTGGCGCACTCAGACCCCGGCCGTACGGGAAGACGTGGTAAATGCCATGCTGGCCGTTCGTATCCGGGCTTTGCCGTTGTTGCAGGCGATCGACAACGGTCTGCTGCCCGCCAGTCAAGTTCCCTTTGCACAGCGTCGATTGCTGACGTTGAATACCGACCCCAAGGTCAAAGAACTCGCGGCAAAGCATTTCAGCGCCTCGGCACCGGGGCCGCGCAAAGCGGTTATCGAGAAATACAAGCCCGCGCTCGAACTGACCGGCGACGTGCTTCGTGGGAAAGCCGTTTTCGAAAAGTCCTGCGTGACGTGCCATCGGCTCGGTGATTTGGGAACGAAGGACGTCGGCCCGAACCTCGCCACCATTCGCGCCTGGCATCCCGAGCAACTGCTCATCAACATTCTCGACCCCAGCCGTGAAGTGGTCCCGGCGTACATTGGTTACACGCTGGAGACCACCGAAGGCCGCGTCCTGTTTGGTTTGATTGTCGATGATGGTCCCGTCAGTGTGAGGATGAAACGCCCGGATGGGACGACTGAAACCATCTTCCGCCGCGACATCGAAAGTCTTTCCGGTTCCGCAGCGTCGGTCATGCCCGAAGGCATTGAAACCACGGTGTCACCCGACAGCATGGCGGACCTGATCGCGTTCCTGCGGGCACCGGTCAAAAATGAAAAGCCAACCTCAAAATGACGCTCTCCGCGGTGTGTGCCACTGGCTCTGTCAGTGTCTTTCGCTTTGATTGACGCATTCGCTTGCCGATACGAAGACACTGGCGGAGCCAGTGGCACACTCGCGTTCGCTGATTGCGCGTTCTACCGTTGGTAAATTGGCAGCAGTTGATACGCCGGAGTGAGGGCCAGGATGGCGAGTGACGTGGCGTAACCGGGGCCGAACTTTCGTTCGTTGTCGACGGCTTTGGACCACGCACCATCGGCGTCCTGCTCGGCGAGCAGTTGGCGGGAAATCTGCGGGAAGATTTCGTTCCAGGTTTCGCCGCCCACCTGAGAGACGGCCTGGCTGCTGTAGTACGTCGAGAGGTAATAATAGCTCGACTGCCACGGGCTGGGATACGCGCGGGACCGGAGCCACCGGACGCCCGCGGCCACGCCGGGTTGATCGTGACGGCCGCCGAGGATGAGCGTGAGCATCGCGGAGGATGTGTTCGCCAACGACAGGCTCGGCGTTTCATCGGGACCAGCGGAGGCCATCGGTCGATAACGGAAGACCCCTTTGTCGTGCTGTTTGGTGTCCGGTTCATAACAGCGTTCGACATACGCCAAACCTTCGTCGAAGTATTGACTCGGCACATTGAACTCGGCATTGCGGGCCGAGCGCAGGAACATCAACGCCCACCCGGTGACCGACATGTCCGACGAGGTGGATTTGACTTCGGGATAACCGTACCGCCAGCCGCCATGATCGCTGGGGACGGCCTTTTCCCACGTTTGCACTTCCCGGTGATAAACGAGCGCTTTGTTGAGGGCGGCTTCGATTTGGTGCGACCGTTCGCCGGTGGTCATGCCGTAGACTTCGCCGAGCATCAACCCGGCGATGGCATGGTTGTAGTGAACCGTTTGCCCGGGGGTGAGATGCGTTGCCGGCGGGTTGACCGGCAGCAGAGAGAAGTAACCGCGGCTGCGTTGTGTCGACAGGACGAAATCAATCGCTTTGGCAAGTTGCGAACCGTATCGCCCCGATTCCGGCAGGTGACCGCGGGACAGAAACGCCATTACGGCCAGCGACGTCACCGCCGGTTGGGCGGCATCGGCACTGGGGAAACTGCCGTCAACTTGTTGATGTTTCGCCAGCCATTCCAGCCCACGGTCGACGGACGATTCGACCTTCCGCCATTCGGCAGCAGGCAGGGCCGCGCTCAGGTCCGATGTCCTGGCAATCGCCGACTTGTCCTGCGCGATGGCTGGCACCAGGGGCAAGATCATGACGAGCAGGGCCGGCGCGAGTCCGTTGCGATAACCAACCATCGTGATCTCAATCCTTGTTGGAACCAGCCCCATCCAGCATGCGGCGGAGACGGTTCTGATACTGTTCGATCGCGCGGCGGTATTCGGCGGGAGGTGTCCGTCCGCCGACTTGCAGCAGGCCATCGTCCAGGGACGACATCAACTTGTTCCACTGCTGATCGGGAATCTTTTTCCCCGCTGCGATGGCCGCGAGGGCCGCTTTAGCCTGATCGGACTGGGCAATCTGGTTCCACAGGTTGGGCGGAACGCGGCCACGGCGGGATTGCTCGGCGAACTGTTGCAAGCTTTGAACAAGACTTTCGAGCCGTTCCTTCTCTTCCGGTGATGTGGCGGGGTCGGCGGCGCGTTGCTGCATTTCGGTCAGCGTCTTCGCGAGATCCTGCTGTTGTTGTTCGACTGCGGCACGCTCCTGCCGTTCTTCGGCGGTCATCTCGCGCTCTGCCGCTTGCGGCGGTGGCAACGATTTTCCATCGGACTGCTGCTCGGTTTCCATGGCGCGTTGCTGGGCCTCCTCGGCAGCCCGACCCATCATCCCGGCACCGTTTTCCTGCCATTCCATTTCGTCGGCAATGACCCGCAAGTTCCGCCGCCGATTCGGCAAGCCGAGCTGCGCTTCGATATTCGGCTCGCGCTCCAGACCGGCCAGAAATTCGTCGAGCGTGGGGTCGCGCAGGTCGGCAATGTTAAGGGGGCGGGGCGGGAGTTCATCGAGCGCCGCGACGACTTTGCGACGGATGTCGTCAAACAGTTTTTCGCCCTGTTCCAGTTGGTCGCACGCTTTCGTTTGCTGTGCCGCGGCGTCTTCCATGCGATCCTGCGAAAACAGGAACGTTGCGGACGTCTGATTGAACGTGGCGGCCTCCATGACCGTGTGCAGTTGCCGGACGAGTTCCAGCACTTCCGCGGGAACGGTCGCTCCCCCCTGTTGCGTGAATTCCGTTTGCAACCCCGCTTCGATTCCGAGCATGTCGACTCGCAGCAGTTCGGTGGTGAGGGCGATTTGCTGCTGGTCGAGTTCCGCCATCGACGCGAACCGTTTTTGTGCCAGCGCCTCCATCAGCCAGTCCCATCGCGCGGCATGGTCGGCAACCACGCGCGTTTCCAATAAGCGCGTGGTGACATATTCCACGACTTCCGTCTGTCGTTCGTGCTCAAAGTTCAATTCGTCCAAAGCGATTTCCAGTTCCTGGCAGAACCCGCTGAGCTGTTTCGCGCGGGCTTGCCAGGGAATCTCGGCGTCGGGGTCACGCAACTGACGACGGACATCGAGCGCGATGTCGCGCGCCGTGGACGTGAGTTCCTGGGCCGCTTTGACCAGTCGGGCCGACGTTCCCTGAATCGGTTCGAGGATCAGCGGCAACTGCTTTTCGATGTGTTCTGCCAGTTCGGCAGCATCTTTCGCCAGGGGTGTGGCGAGTTGCAGGCGGGCTTCAACCAGCACGTTGAACAAGTCGTCGCGCTGTCCTTCCTGAACTTGCAGCCAACCGCGGATTTCCTCGGCGACTTCGGTCTGCCGTTCGGCGATTTGTGAAAGCTGATCGCGCAGCGACGCCCGTCGGTTTTTCGAAAGTTGCAGGTAGCGTGACAGCAGCCGCGGGTCATCGCCCAACACCCGGGCGAACTCGGCCAGCATCTCCCGTCGGAGCGTCGCCACTTCGGCAACACGGTCGAGATAATCCTGTTCGAGTTCCACGATTTCCATTTTGCGTTCGAGTGGATTCCGGGCCTGACGGGCCTCGCGCATCAGCGTCTGCGCTTTTTCGATATAGATTTCGTACATCTTCGCGCTTTGTTCGAGCCCATCGGCCAACTTGCGATCCTGAGCCACGCGGTCGTAGCGCGCGAGTAATGCCGTCAGCAGTTCCCGGGCGCGCAGTACCGCCTGCAATGCGAGCGTCGAATTGCGATCGGTCCCGACATCGGTTTCCCGCTGTGCGATGAAGACCCGTTCGCGCGCCGGGGTAATCTGGGTTCGGCCGATGTCGACCATCTGCAAACCGACGAACGCAAATTGTCCCTCGCGAGTTTCAGAGCGCAAATTCGTGATGAGTTTTTCTGTTTCGCCGAGCCGCTGGTCGAGTTGCTGCAAGTGCTGCGGGCGATCGGCATCGGGGATCTGACGGTCCACGACGAGTGCCAGGCCGGTTTCAATGGCACCCAATCGGCGATCGATCTCCACCACCTGTTCGCGCACATTCAGCGCCGCGGCCTGTCGTTCTTTGGAGACGGCGACGGCTGCCATGCGCTCGGTGATGCGAATTCGGCGGCGCGTGGTTTCCGTATCCTGCTGGCCATCGATCATCGTCATGCGAAACGTTGGCTTCTCCTTTTCCGA
This sequence comes from Planctomycetaceae bacterium, assembly GCA_021732785.1. Classification (GTDB taxonomy): domain Bacteria; phylum Planctomycetota; class Planctomycetia; order Planctomycetales; family Planctomycetaceae; genus DSVQ01. The sequence goes on along the minus strand of JAKFUG010000050.1, from coordinate 30,090 downwards.
CGACATTGCGTCACCGGTGGATGATGTCGTGTCATTACCGGGAACTTCGTCTTTGGAAGCCGTATCGGACTCTTTCGCTGAATCGGCAACCACGATGTTCACGAGATTTTCCGCGTCATCGCCTTTTGGAGCCTGCTTGCCGCGCGACGATTTGTTCTTCGAGGGCAGGACCGACGGATCATCGAGTGGTGATCCCGGGCGCGACTGCCCCACGGCGGCGTTTTGGGTGTCCTCTGGTTTCGGAAAATCTTTCGCATCCGCTGTCGTCATCGGAGTTCCGTCGGCATTCTTCGGAACCGGCCGGACGGCAATCGGTGCCGTGGCCGATTCCGCGGTCCCGTCGGTGCGTTTCGATGGGGTCATGCGTGGCGGGTCATCGGGCGTTTTCGTGCTGCGGCGGGGATCGGAATGGGTTGCGACGGTCGACGGGACATTCTCGGGGAACAACGCGGAGACCACGTCCGTCTCGCCGTCAACAGGATTCAGGCCCTCATCACCAGTCGCCGCGATGTCGTTTGTCGGGCCATCTTTCCCGTCTTGTTCCGACGCGTTCATTGCGTCCGACTTCGGATCGCCCGCTTGGGGAGTGTTGCGGCGCTTTGCGGAGGTCGTGTTGGAGTTATCGTTCCTGGCAACGCGACTGGCATCATCACCGTTGTCAGGATCGTCGTCCTTGCCGATCATGTCGCGCATCATCTTGTCGCCACGGCTCGGCGGTTTTCCGTTGGGTGAATTTTTGCCTGGCTGTCGCCCATTCAATGGTGATTCCGTGGAATCCGTCGCCGGGTCGTCATCACGGTCGGACAGCAGCGGCGGCGCGTGTCGATGCGGATCGAGTTTGAGCATCCGATTATCCATCACCCGAATCGCGTAGCTGATCTGACTGCCGGTATCGAGATGGAACTGCTTCAGATCCAACTCCAACGAAGCCAGGACATGCTTCTGCAATTCCTGGTTCCCCAGCGGAATGTCCTGAATGTGCAGAATCCGCGGCGGTTCCCCGTTCTCCACGCCCGATTCGTCGTACACCACGAGTTGAGCCGCTGCGATGCCCTGGTCATCGTGCGCTTCGAATTCGATCTTCAACACATCATCGTTCGCGACGGCCGCTTCGGCGTTGGAGCCGAGAATGCGAGCCACGGGGGCTTGATCGGGAATCACCTGAATCCGGCAGACGGGGGCGTCCTCGTTGGTCAGGCCATGTTCGTCCCACAAGTGCGGCACCAGTGTGAGATCCGCTTCCAGAATGGTTTGGAAGTGGTACCAGCCCTGGGCATTGGCTTTCAGCGAGACAATGTTTTTCTTTGCGTCATCCGCGTTGTCGGTGAGTGCCAGTTCGCAACGCGCGAGCGGCGTTGTCGGCCGCATCCGCAAAGACAGACGGCTCCCTTGCAGCACCTTGATGCGGCCGGGAATCTGCGTCTTTTCCAACCGCGGCCGGGTGACATACGTCGGGGGATCGACCGTGAATTGCACTTCCGCAAGCGCCGGCAGATCGACCGCACGCACGGTAAGCCAGGCGGTGCTGCCATCGCCTGCTTGCATTTGATACTGGAATGTTTCCTCGACCCGCAGACGATGTGCAAATTGTGACACGTCGTTTGGATTGCGGGTCATGGGAACCGTTTCGATCGACGCTCCATCGCGCTGGAGGAACAGCAAAGCCTGAGATCGCGGAACCCCCGTCAGAGTCGTCTTGAGATCGACGAACTCACCGCGCGGAATCACGACGTCCTTCGTTTCACTCACCAGTTGCGTTGCGGTGATGTCGGCGGTGGGCTGCCAGAAGCGTCGCAGCAGGACCGAGGTTTGGGGCCAATCGAGACTCAGAAATCCCCACAGCAACACGATACAGACAGCCAGCGCCATCAGTGATCGGAACGACGACTCCGGACGTGCAACCGTCTGGGGATGGACCAGTCGCCCCATCGCGGCGGCTTCATGAACGACCTGCTGCAACATCGCCCGTGCCGTCGCGGTCGTCGGCGACGGCTTGGTCGACGTCATCGCGACGACGGTGGTCCAGCGTTCTTCCAATTGCGGGATCGCCGCATCCACCCGGTTTGCCGCCCATGTCGTTTTCAGGAGTGGACGAAGTCGCCACCACAGCGTGGCGGCGGCAACCCATCCCGCGAGGACAAAGGTGCCGCCGGTGAGCGCGACGCGGAAGCGGGTGTCGCGCAGCGTCCCTTGCCAATCGATGATCAAGGCCGCCATGAGCGCGAGGAGAAAGACCGACGCAGCCAGGGCACCGGCCTGAAGCCAGCCAAACAGCCACTGACGGCGACGGATTTGGCGCAAGCGCGTGTCCATTGCCGCAGGCAGCACCAGCGTTTGGGGAGACAGCATCATGGTTCCCTCGTTTTCTGCGAGATGTTGATCCCGGTTGTCGGGCGCTGATTCGTCGTCACGACACACCGAGCCATTTCCGAATGATCCATTCGACGTGCAGGCAACCGAACACGATCCACAAATATTTCCATTGCACCCACAGCGGTTGCCGGGCCGCGGCTTTGGTGACAATCGGTTCGAGATTCGTCAGCGCCAACACTTCGGCGACAGCGGTCGGCGGCAAGACGAGTCCGCCGGTCGTTTTCGCGATCTGTTCGGCAAGCACCCGATCGCAACGGGTCTCCACCAACTCGGTCGAAATCTCCGGCTGGATCACGACCGAAACGCGGACCGGCGGTTGTTCCGTTTCCGCAAGCAATTGTTGAATCGCCGGACCCACGGGTTCGATCTGATGTTGTCCGGCAGCGAGTCCGGAGATTTCACCCCGATATTCACCGGGGACTTGCGGATCGGCCGTGAGGGGAATTAACCGCTCGCCGTCATTGGTCACGACGCGCGCGGAAAGATCGGTCGCGGCCAGCGGTTGCCCCGCAGAGTCCGTCAATTGCAGTGCGACCTGCACGGTCTCTCGCGCGGCATAGCGGGTTTTGTCGGTTCGCAAACGGACAAACTGCGAACCAACGCCGAGGTCGGACGCAATCGCCCAGCGGATCAGTTGTCCCCAGAAACGATAATGGAGTCGGTCGCCGCGCAAGAGCCGCAGACGGTACGATTCCGGCCCCGACAGATAGACCACGCGGCCGCGGCCGACAGGTTGCCAGCAGAGAAACGCATTTGTTGCCGAGCTGCTGCTATCATCCGGTTGCTGCCGCGGAACGGCGGCGAGTAGCGTGTGGGCCGTCGGGCGCGGACGTCGCCAGGCAGACAGTTGCGGTATCGGCGAGTAGCGGTTCACGAAGTCCCAGGCAATGCGGCTGTCATCGGCCGTTTCGGCAATCATCAGCGCCGGATGTTCGCGGCCTTCGGGTGTCAGCGCGAGTGCGAATCCTTGCGGATTACCGGCCGCCGCATCATCGGTCTTCTGAACGGGAATGATTTCTCCCAGCGGGAATTGAGCGTAAGCATCGGGTAACGCCGCTTCGCCGGCAATCAGGACAACAGTGCCGCCGCGTGTCTGGAGATACTCGACGAGCGCTTCCTGTGCCGCGACGGGGAAATGATCGGTCGGCAGGTCGCCGAGAATCACGAGATCATAGTCATCCCAATCGTCCGCGGTGACCGGCAGTGTGCGGGTTGCTTCGCGTTGCCCCGTGGCGATCAGCCGGGGATGAAACAGCAATTCATCGCAGACGGTTTTGCTGTCGCGCCGGAAGAGCTGGGTGAGATAGCGGTATTCCCAGCGAGGAAACTCATCGGCGACGAGAATCTTGAGATCGTTCCGCGTCACGTTCACATCGATATCGCGCGTGTTGTTGCCCGTCGTCAACTCGCCGGCTACGGCCGTGAGTCGCACCTGATAATGCTGCAGGCCCACCGTGGAAACATGTTCGTCGAAGCGGACGGTGCGGGTGAGGAAATCGGAATCGATGTGCAGTTCCCGCTCGGCGATGACGTTGTCATCCCGCACCAATTGCAAGGTGCAGACTTCACCGGCGCAGTCATAAGCCTGAATGCGGGCTTCCAGCACAATATCGTCATTCCGCATGGCGACCGCAGGGGCAAAGACCGATTGGAGTTCGAGATCGCGCCCATGCCGCGGGTTGCCGACGGGGATCGTGTGGACCGGTGTTCCGGCCAGCGTCGCCGCGACTTCGATCGGTGAAGCGGAGCCCGGTTGATTATGAGCGAAATCGGACAGCACAAAGACCGCGGCGAGGGGTTGATCCTGAAACTCCCGCTGCAAGGCTTCGAAGACCGCGGACAGATTCGTGTTGCGAACCGGGACGTTCTCGGCCGCCGCTTCACGCGATATCTCGCCGGGCAGCATGCCGAACGAGCGGGTATTGGGGACCGACGTCAGCTCGGAATGAAACGTCTGAAAACGGACATCGGCATCGGCGGGCAAGGCCGCAAGGATCGAGGCTTCCAGTTGTTGAGCAAAGTGGACTGCCCGTTGGGCACGGGTGGCATCGGTGATGGTGCGGGCCACCACGGGGTGGTGCGCCGCGTCGTCTTCCACCACGGCGGATAACAGATCGCGACAGGCTTCTTGCAACGTCGTCACGCGATGCAGCAGGTCGGGCAATCCCTCGCGCCAACCCGGCTGTGGCGGTGTGCGGCCTCTTTTCACGGCCGTGATCAACCGTTTGAAATCGTCGAATTCCGGACCCTCGAACAGTTTCGTCACGCGATGCAGCAGGGCTTGGGTTTTGGATGAGGTCACCTGTTGATCGACGGCATCCAGTTGTGACTTCGTTCCTTGCAATGCGGCTTCGGTCTCTTGCAACGCTTGCACGACCGCGGACTCCGGACGATGCCGGCGGACGGCATCCGTGGCGGCAGCCAGTCGCTGTTGTGCCAGTGCCAAGGCAGCGACCGCGCGGTCCATCGCCGTGACGGCGTGATCACGTCCGTCCTTCTGCGACGCGATTTCCCAACGGCGATCATCGGAAGAACCGGCGGGGTCGACCGTCCCCATGCTCCCGCTGAGGTCAGTCACAATGACGACCGCCCGACGGGTGATCGAAGTCGCAATCTGCACGCGGGCCGGGGCGAGCAGCATCCACATCACCACGGCGACGGCGGCGGTCCGCAGAAACCAGAACAGGATCGCCCGCCGGATTCCGATCACGCCGACTTCCCGCCAGAGTATCCAGCCGAAGAACGCAGCGCAGCTGACACCGATCGCGACCGCCAAAGCCGTCCCAATCGGTCCGTCGAAGGCCATCTGTTCGATGTGTTGGACACTGGTCGCGGGCATGACGAAGCGGAACCTTTAGCGGGTGGAAACCGAAGTGGACGGAGAACGCGCGGGACGGACCGCCTTCTTGTGACGCCCGGTCTGTACGGTCAATGGTGATTGCGCAGTCACCGTCTGTTCGGCAAAATCGGCGACGCCCGTCGAACCGAAGCGCTTGCGGGAAATCGTGCTGGCGAGAAACAGTTCGCCGACGAGTAATCCGATGAGCAGCATCCACAACACCGGCCACAACGGATCGGTCGCGGCGAGTGTGACCGATGACTCACCGCTGAATGTGGGTTGATGCGTGCAGAGATCGGCGATCCGTTGTTCGTCGGATGCGGACAACGATGTCAGATCCGATTCGGCGGCGTCACGATGCACGCGGAACGGAATCGGATCGCCTGATAGACCGACTTCCAGTGCGTAGTCGCCCGGCAAGCTGGTGCGACTCGTACGGAAGATCGCGCTGTTGCCAAGGAGATCGGCGGCGATTTCGACTTCATCGGCGGCCGGCGTGATCAACGTGGCCGTGGTCGATTCCGTGCCCGCTACTGTCAGGACAATCGGTTCCCCCGGCGACAGATTGTGGCGTGTCGCGCGGGGCTGCGTGAGATATGACAGCCATTCCTGCACGAGCACGACAAACGCCTGCGAGCGCACGAGATCGCTCCACTGCATTCGCAGCGGTACACCTTGTACCAGAACCCGACCGCGGCCAAACCGCTTCTCCACCACCACCGGGTCGCCATTGGTGAGCGTCAACAACACAGAGACTTCGTGTTCCTCGGGCAGGGGCGTGAATCGAAAGTGCCGCGATACGGCGATGTCCCCCGTGTCGAGTTTCCGTTGATCGATCAATTCCTGCATGGCGGGATGGTTCGACGGGAACGGGTTGAGCAACGTGCGATGTTCCGGATCGGCGGATTCGTCGATGATGCGGTCGAGCGCCATGGGCACGAGCCCCTGATGTTCTTCGAACCATCGCCGATTGAACCGATCCACGTCCGTCCGCGGTCCGGCGGCGATCCACAACCCGCCGCCATCGGCGACGTACTCTTTCAACATCTGCACAACGTCATCATCAAGATCGGCGAGATGTGGGATGATCACCGCGTGGAACGGAGCCAAATCCATCCGCATCAATTGGAGCAGCGAGACCGCCTTCGGCACGAAAATGCTGGATTGGTTGACGCGCTCACCATCCGCCCATCCCAGTGCGGTTTCAATGAAGAACGCATCCTGTTCGACTTCATCGGTATCACCGGCGGATTCCACGATGAGGACCGGGATTTCATCGCGCACTTCAACGATCAGCACGTCTTGATTGTCGGGTGCCAGTGGGTCCGTTGCTTCCAACTGACATGCGACGCGGTGAGCGCCCAAGGTCGTGAAACCGTGCTTGCAGGCTAATTCGACCACGGCACCGGGATCAATCGACGGCAGCGGATCGGACTGCAATACCTCATCGCCATCGCGGAATGACAATGTGCCTTCGGCAGAGGGGATGGTGCCGTAATTCTGAATCTCCGCGGTAATGGTTAACGGTTGATCGATTCCCACCACGGTGCGTGTGGCGCGAAGACGGTTGATTGCCAGATTCGATGCGAGTGAAGTCGAATCCCCGAGCCGTTCGAAATCGAGCTTCATCGCGACGGGAGAAGCTGTGATCAGTTTGCGCAAGTCTTGCCAGCCGGAATCATCCGCAACATTCCAGTCAGTGGCTTGCCCATCCGTGAGGACGATGATTCGCCGTTCGATTGCCAACGGATCGCGTTCCGCTTGCACCGCCGTGACCAGCGCCGCCAAAAAATCGCCGTGGGATTCGGTCGCGCGAATAGTTGCCAGCGGGTCCTCGCCGACAGGAGTCTTCGCCGAGGAACTCGCGGTTCCCGGTAGCCATGTGGGATACGGTGACGTGACGAGCACTCGCGCGGTTTGTCCCGGATGCGGTGCGGCCACCAGCGAACGCGCCCGTTCCACGGCTGCCTGCAATAAAGATTCTTCACCGTGGTGGCGTTGCATCGACAGGGAATTATCCACGACCACGATCAATTCCCGCCGCGGCTGGGTGCGGAACCACGTGGCATGCACGATCGGTCGAGCCAGCGCGAACACCAGGCAGGCCACCGCGAGGACGCGCAGCAGGAGCAGCAACCATTCCCGTAACCGCCGGGCTTGCGTCCGTTTGGTTGCGGCTTCCATCAGGAATTGCATCGCTCCCCAGGGGATCACGACGTTCCGCTGACGGTCGATGAGATGCAACACCACCGGCGCGAGCGCCAGCGGCAACGCGGCAAGAAAGGCCAGGCTGAGGAAGCTCATCGGTCAGGCTCCCTTCGCCGAACGGCTGCGCAGGAACCACCCGAGCACCTCGGACAGATCTTGCTGCGTCGTCATGCGGACGTAGTCACCGCCGAGGCCGACGGTTAGTTCCGCTAACTGATCGAGATGCATTTGCAACCGGCGGAGATACTCCTCGCGAATGGACGCCGGGTCGAGCTTGACCCGCTGGCCCGCCATTTCGAGCGATTCAAAGGCGGACCAATGACGAAACTGAAAATGGAGTTCTTCGGGAGCAAGGACGTTCATCACGATCACATCGTGCCCACGTCCGCGAACAATCTGCAGCGCACGCCCAAGGTCTTCGAGATCGCCGAAACCGTCCGTGAAGAGGATGAACATCCCCCGGCGTTGCAGCCGCGGGGCACAGGCTCGAATCTGCGCACCGAGGCGACCGCCGCCGCTCGGTTGTGCCGCTTGAATCGTTGCGAGAAGCGCTCGCAGATGCGCCGCTTTCTGCCGGGGCGGAACATACAACGACTTGTGCTCCGCGAGGACGACGGCTCCGACGGCGTCGCGCTGATGGAGCAGCAAGCGCGCCAAACATGCCGCGGCGCGACGGGCATAATCGAACTTGCTGATGGTTGAGAGGCCGAATCCCATCGAACCGCTGGCATCGATCGCGAGCAGTGCGTGCAGGTTCGTCTCCTCTTCGAACTGCTTGATGTAGTAACGGTCGGACCGGGCGTAGACTTGCCAGTCAATCTGCCGCAGTTCATCACCGAACGCATACTGTCGATGTTGAGCGAATTCGCAGCAACCCCCTTTGGTCGTCGAACGATGTTTCCCGGCGAGCAGACCATCAACAACGAGACGTGACAGGAGTTCGAGATGGCCGATTTCGACCATCACCCGCGGGTCGATCAAATCGCCAGTCTCACGCCGCGATGAAGCGGGTGGTTGTGCAGCGGCGGGGCGATTCCACGGGAACATAAGGCACCAGCAAGGAATGACGGCAAAGTCAGCGAGTGAGCGCTGTCGAGAGAGACGGCGTGGCTTCCATCAACTGTGTCAGAATCGAATCCGCGTCGACACCGGCGGCTTCCGCGTTGAAAGTGAGAATGACGCGATGCCGTAACACCGGCAGCGCCACCGCGACGAGATCGGCCGTGGTGGCGTGACAGCGGCGTTGCAGCAATGCCCGGGCTTTGGCCGCGAGCAGCAACGCAATCGTCGCGCGGGGACCGGCCCCCCATTGCACCATCGATTGCAGGCTCTCCGGCATCATTCCTTCTTCCGGCCGCGTCGCCCGTACCAGATCGAGCGCGGCGTCGTACACATGATCGGACACCACCACGCTGCGGACCAGTTCCTGCATCGTTTTCAACTGCTCGGCATCCAGCACCGGTCGCGTGGTGAAACGATAGTCGGTGGTTTGCCGTCGGGCGATTTCCCGCTCTTCCTCACGCGTGGGGTAATGGACGTGAATCTTCAGCAGGAAGCGATCCAATTGCGCTTCGGGGAGCGGATATGTCCCTTCGGTTTCCACGGGGTTTTGTGTCGCCAAGACAAAGAACGGATCGGGTAGTTTGTATGTCTTGCCGCACACCGTGAGTTGCCGTTCCTGCATGGCTTCGAGGAGCGCACTCTGCGTTTTCGGCGGCGTACGATTAATTTCGTCGGCGAGAATCATGTTGCCGAACAATGGGCCTTCCACGAAGCGGAAAAAGCGTTTGCCGGTGGTGTGGTCCTCTTCGAGAACTTCGGTGCCGGTGATATCGCCGGGCATGAGATCGGGGGTGAACTGCACGCGGCGAAAGGTCATGTCGGTGAGTGACGCCAGCGAAGAGACCAGCAGCGTTTTCGCTAATCCGGGCATCCCCTGCAGGATGCAATGCCCGCGGCAGAGGAGGCCGATCAGCAACTGTTCCGCGACTTCGTTCTGACCGACGATCACGCCCGCCAACTGCGTGCGCAGCGCTTGATACTGCGCGTGCAAGTCATCGATGGCTTCGGCGACATTCACGGTGGGCGGCCTGGTCGCCAGGTGCTGTCCGTTTTCACTGGCAACCGGTCGGGGGGGCATATTCATATCCGTGCGATTCATAGAAGAGTTCGTCTCGATTACGGCTGCGGAACCGTGGTGGCATCGGTTTCGGTCGGCTGCGGTTGCGACTGGTCGTAGGCCATGGCTTCGGCAATGTCGATTAGCTTGTCATCATCGCGATCCATCGCCCGGAATTGCTCGTTGGTACCGGGAAATTCGGCCCGTGTGAGATCACGATCTTTGTTGCGATCCATCCGCATGAACCACTCGGGACCGACTTCCGCTGGCGTCGCGGAACGGGGATGAACGCTGCGAATGTTGGCCAAATGGCGATGCACCGTCGCGCCGAGTCCGATGGCAATCCGAAATGGAGCCACGGCTTCGTCGGCGGTCAGGGTGCCATCGTGGTTGGCATCGAAACTGGCAAACTGCTTCGGCAACTGGCGACGTTCCCGAACGGTCAATCGTCCATCGTCATTGAGATCCAGGACGGGCAACCATGGGTAGCCGTCGTTGACACTGCCCACGGAGATCTGATCGGAAACGAGTCCGGCGACCTGGACGGCTTCGAAGAGGACCGGCGTGTTATCGATCCGCAGGGAAATGCCGGCAGGATCGCTCTGAACACGCTCCACTCGCGCGGTCAGTGTTGCCGACATCTGCACGCACTGCAGTCGGGATTCGCTGGGTTGTGACGGGCGGAAGTCCACCGCCAAGAGGAGGTCTGGAACGGCTGGAGTAGAATCGCGATCGGGCTCGACGGATGAAATCTGTGGAAGCGTGATGGATGAATCCGGGTTTCGCTTGCCGCGGGTGGCGGTCCCCAGTTCCGTGAATTCGACGATGTCGTTGCGATTGGCATCGGTGGTGAGTAGCGATTCTTCCGCGCGGCCCAACTCATCGGAATCAATCGTGCCATCCTGGTTACGATCGAGAACGAAAAACACAGGACGCTGATCGGCACGAAACCGCTGGAAACCATCCTTCAAACATAACACGGACGGACCTTCGACGGCCGTGGTGAACCACCAGTTGATTTCTTCGGAGGTGAGCGTCCGTCCGGTCGCCTCCCGATAACGTTGGAGTCGCGACACGAGTTCGCTGGAGTTATCTTTCGGCGTCGCTTGTTGCTCCAGCAGTTGGGCGATGCGGCGATCGCGCTGTGAGAGATACGGCTTGCCATCTATGGTCACGGCGACTTCTACGAGTAACGGGCCGTTCGGCATGGTCAGCCGGAAGCGGACCCCCGCGTCGTTCGGATCGCGCTGTGGAATCTTCGCCAGTTGCGACGGTCCCAATTGATATTGCGGCAGCCGCCCGGAGGGTGTCGTCGGTGCCGGAACTGGTCGTGTCGCTGCCGACATTACCGGTATTGATGTGGTGGCCGGTGTGCCCGGCAAGAGCACGACCGGCGCTTCGATCGGCAAGACGATGTCCGCGGCATTGATCCTTGCGGTCAACAGCACCAGACCAACGCAGAGCACGCTGCTTCTGATTGCGTTCATGACAGCACCGCCTTGATCGGCGTCCCTTCGGCGAGCGGAATGGGACGACCAATCGGTGACATCGCCGACACGTTTTTCTTCAAGCCCACCGCCTGGCAAAGTGTGGCCAACAGGTCACCGACGTCAATCTGCCCATCCTCCACGGATTGGCCATCGGGACTGGTCCGTCCGTAGGCTTGCCCTCCGGCGATCCCGCCTCCGGCCAGCACGGCGGACCACGCACTGGGGAAATGATCGCGACCGGCTTGAGGATTGATCTTCGGCGTGCGGCCGAATTCACCCATCCACAAAATGGTGGTCGATTCCAATAAGCCGCGGTCCTTCAGATCACGCATCAAGGTGGACCATCCGGCGTCAAGATCCGTGGAAAGCGTTTTGATCGCGGCAAACCCGTTCGAGTGCGTGTCCCAACCGACACCGCCGCTGCTGGTGCCGAGCGAGACTTCCACAAACGGGACACCCCGTTCCACCAATCGGCGGGCCAGCAAACACCCCTGTCCGAAGACGGACCGACCGTAGGCTTCCCGCAGTTCGGCTTTCTCGGCGGTCAGATCGAAGGCCTGCGCTTCCTGACTGCTCATGAGCCGCAATGCACCTTCATAGACCGTGTTGTGCGCGACGGCGGCGGTGCCGCGATTCCCCGCCAGAAAATCGGATTGCAACGACTTCCACAGTTCGAGTCGGCGGTCTGCACGCTGATCGGTGATGCCCCGGTTGCGATCGATTGACTGCACGCGCAACTCGGGAAAACCCTGCTGCATGTTCATCGCGCCGGGCATGTCGCTTGCACCGACAAACAGCGGGCTATATTTCGATCCGAGAAACCCCGGTCCGAACGCTTCGGGATTGAACGCGCGGAAGGCCCCGATGCTGACGTTGCCCGGCAACGAGTGGTCGGTGTGCCCCAGTTGATTCGCCAGCGACGCGCCGATGCTGGGGTACGCCATCGCTCCCATCGGCGGGTGACCGGTCCGCATGAGATAACTACCCCGGCCGTGATCCCCCTCACCGGTGCTGAGTCCCCGCAGGACGGCCAATTGATCAGACATCGTCGCGAGTTTCGGCAGATGTTCGCTGAACCGCAGCCCCGTTGAAGCGGTCGCGATTTCCTGAAACTCGCCGCCGTTCGCGTGTCCCGGTTTGAGATCCCACGTGTCGGTCTGTGCCGGGCCGCCACTCATCCAGAGCAGAATGCAGTGCCGGGAGCGATCGATGTTCGGCAGGGCCTCCGCCGCGAAGGCCGGGAACCAGCCACTGGCGCTGACGCCTCCCCAACCGACCGCGAGGGTTTGCAGTAGTTCTCGTCGTGAGAGCATGGGATGATCACTCCGAAAATGAGATCGTTAACGGCTCAAAGTAGTCCTGTCGCTCCGCGACAGGAAAGCTGATTTACTACCAGCGCTGAACATTCATCGGCGCTCCTGTCGCGGAGCGACAGGGCTACCGGGTTAATGATTCATCGTAAACTCGGCGCTGTTCAAGAGCGCCCACAAAATGTCGGCCAAGCCTTCTTTCAACGTGATACCGGTTGTTGTCTCGGAAACGATTCCCAGTAACCGTTCCCATTCAGCGGGCCGCGGGTGACGCGATAACGTCGCCAGATACAACACCTCGACCCGTTGCCGGTTGGTGAAGAACGGCGCTTCGAGCGATTTCAATAACCCGCTGGATGACAACCCCGTCGCGCCGTCGATGAGCGTGCCGTTCATCAGCGTCAGCGCTTGCGGAATGCCGGCCTGATACTCCGCCTTCCGGCCGGACGGGGTACGGAACAGTTGCAGGAATTGTTCCCGGTCGGCATTACCGAAACGGTTCACATTGAAGGACTCCGCGGCCGTGCTCTCCAGCAGCGTGGCGACGGAGATACAATCGTAAACTTGCTCGGCCGTCAGGGACTTCACGGACATCTGCCCAAACCTGGCGAGTCGCTGTTCATCGGCGGTAGCAGCGGCGCTGGAGAGTCGATAGGCCCGCGAAAGGGCGACGGTGCGGAACAATTCCCGCAGGTTAAATTGCTGCTCAATCAATTGACTCGCCAGGGCTTCCAAAAGTTCCGGCGAACACGGCGGATGTTGTGTGCCGAGGTTATCCACCGGATCAACGATTCCCTTGCCGAACATCAGGTCCCAGACGCGGTTGGCCGTCGCACGGGCAAAGTAGGGGTTTTCAGAAGCCGTAATCCAGACGGCGAGTTGTTTCCGCCGGGCTTGCGCTGCGAGTCCGTCTTCCATCTGCGCCCGATTGGGGAATCGCGGCGGCACCACGGCATCGGTATTGGGCAATTTCACTTCACCGCGCTGAATATCCCGCACCTGCATCACCGCCGTCACCGCTTGCAGATTGGCTTGCGGTCGCGAAATCTGGGCAAAGAACGCGGCGAGACTCCAGAAATCCTGCTGCGTCCACGGTTCGAACGGATGGTCGTGACATTGGGCACATTCCAGACGCATTCCGAGAAACACGCGGGCCGTGCGCGTGGCAAGTTGATCGGGATCGAGTTTCGCCGCGGAGTAGAAGAGCAGGGGGCCCGAGCGCGACAGACGGCCTTCCGCCATCAGCAATTCGCGGACGGTTTGATCATACGGTTGATTTTTCTCGAAACGTTCGGCGAGCCACCGGTCGAACGATTCGACACCGCCGAACGCCGTGAGATCGACCCCTTCGGGAATCAGGAACGACCGCCAGACGGCCGCCATCTGCGAAGCGTGATCGGGACTCGCCAACAATCGATCAACGAGTTCTTCATACCGTTTCGGAGAGCGATCATTGAGATACGACCGGATTTCGTAGACTGTCGGCGTGCGTCCGACGAGATCGAGATACAACCGCCGGACGAGTTCTTCGTCATCGGCCGGCGGCGCGGGATCGATATGATGGGTTTTCCACCACGACTCCAGAATGGTGTCCACCGTGGCAACGACATCTTCGCGCGAACGCGGGGCGACCGTCACGGCGGCCCAGTTCGCCGCCGAACCCAGTGTGGGTGCCGCGACTTGAGGGCCAACGGACGGCAATGCTGTGGGAGTGGCATTCGCCGGGTTCGTCGATGCAAGGCGTTCCACTCCGGGCTGAAACGCGACAGAAGATTCCTCCGCCACGAGTTGAGCTTCATCGGCGACATCCACAATTTTTGCATTCGGCGGGAAATCGCGCTGCGTCAGATCCGTCGCTTTCGTCGTCGGATAGGACAGCGATTGTCCGATGTCTACGCGAGACTCGCCGTGCGCGACCTGGGCCCGGTAGGTCGCTGGCAATCGCGTTTGCGGATCGAGATTCAACGTCAAGGCAATTGGTGCTTCGGCATCCCGTTGCCAGCTTGCCTGAAGTTGCACGACATCGTGGCCATCGATTTTTTGACGCGACCAGTGCTGTTCCACCAGCTTCAATTGTGACGATTCCGAGATGGTTTGCGATCCGAGCAGAAAGGCGAGCACCAACTGATCGCGGTCGGCCGCATTGCCGATGATGCTCAGACGACGCCGACGAATGGACGTTCCCGATCGAACCTTGGCCAACACGAGGTGTTGATGGGAATCGTACAAACGAACCCGTTGTTTTGAACTTTCGCCCAGCAAACCCTCTTTGAGCGCCAGCCAGCGTGTGCCCTCCGGCCCTTCGAGTTGGACGACCCCGTGGCGTTCCAACGCTTCGACCATCGCGGCCCAGGCGTAGGACGAATCGTCGCGTCCAAACAGCACCGAGAGGACCACCACGGCGGCGAGCGCCGCACCGAACGGAATCGCGCGAAACCAACGCGAACTGCGGTTCCAACGGGTCCGCCAGCGTGATCCTGCGGCGTCCGTTGTCGGGACGGTCTCGCCCCATTCCTCGGCGACCAGACGGTTGATCCGGCGCGTGAGGCTGGACGGAACCGGCGGCGCATCGTAGGCGTCCCGGAGCCACTGCTCCAGTTCGGCATCCTCGACCGATGCCGGTTCGTGCGGATAAGAAAGTGGATCTTGCATAATGGCTACCGTTGGGTCACCCGTTCTTCTTGACCGGATTGTGCCGCAATTGACGATGATCCATGGACCGAGTTCGGACGGGACGGAGGGGGGCTCTCCTCGTCATCCATTCCGGGCATGGCCTGACGAAACTCGCGTCGCGCGCGGAACAAAATCGATTCGGCGGCCTTCTCGGTCACCACGAATCGTTGTGCGATTTCGCGGACGCTGAGACCGTCCACATATTTCCATTCCAGCACCAGACGATGCTGCTCATCGAGGCCGTCCATCACTTTGCGACTGGTGGCACGGCGTTCGGACAGTTCCTGTTGAGCGACGGGATTGGTTTGGCTGTCGTGGCCTTCGAGGGTGTCGGCTTGATCGATGAGATGCTGAACCCGAGCCGCGGCTCGGTAATAATCCTGCAATTTGTGGTGGGCGACTCCCCGCAGCCACGCCATGGGATTGGCAATTTCCACCGTGCTGTCGGCCACGGTTTTCAACAAGGCGAGGACCACTTCACTGACGACATCTTCGGTCAGATGTTGATCACCATGCGCACGGACATACACGCACCGCCAGAGGGACGGAACGTAACATTCCATGAGATGCGCCACCGCCGCCGGGCGACGTTGTCGCAGCCCGTCAACGAGTTCGGTGTCGTTCACAGGGCGGTCTCAAAATTTTCAGGATGGATTGCCGAAGCCGCAGTTTCGCCTCGATACATCTCAGTCGGATGAGGTCCGAAATTCACGCAAGTCCGGAAATCAATTTGATGCCCGGACGTCCGCGATTGGCAGAAGATGCCTGGCAAGCAAGGAGTTACGGATTTTGTTGGAAATGCAATGCGCTAGTAGCCGCAGTCGACGCTGCGACTGTACGGCACGCGGTGACAGAAGCCAAGAGTTTGCGACCGAAACGGCCGATTCGCTTGCGTGATCGGCGGGCCGCGGGCGACAGAAATGGGTAAGCTCACGGCAACACGGAGACGTTGCGCGCTGTTCCTTCACGGGATGTCCTTATGAGATCGCTGTCCTCCTCCCCTTTGGTTGCTGACAGTATCGTCACCCGGTTTGCAGTCGTCCTGGTGTGGGGTGTGATGGGGTCAGCGGGATTCGCGCAGGAAAAGACGGACGCGAAGACCGACGAAACCGTGAGCCCCGCGGCGCGAATGGTGATCGATCAACTCCGCGAAGGGGATGTTCCCGCGGCGCTCGACGCTTTGGGAGCGATTGCCGATGCGCAGCCCGCCTGGAATGGGGATACGTTGCCGCCGGGAAGCGTCGCGGCCGGGGGAATCCATCGCGCACTGAGTCAACTGTCGAGTGAGGAACGATTCGATCTGTTGTTTGCCTGGACGATGCCGACGGAATCCCGCAAGTCGTTACGGATTCTGACAACACCCGTTCCGACCGTCGCACCGCCGCCCGAGTTCGCTCGCGCATTGGGAGAGCGTCCGCGGCCGACATCGTTCCCCATCGCATCGATTGGCGGCGTGCGTGGACTCTTCAGCACGGCATGGTCTTTGGTGGAGGCCGCGAAAGAGTCGGGGCGACTCCGGCGGCTGATCAACGATCTCGAACCGCTCGCGGCACAAAACATTGCTCATGCCGACATTGTGTTGTGGTTGGCGCGGCTCGCGGACGAGCGCGTTGACGATTCCGTACTGACCGCCCTGATCGATCAACGGCTGAAAAAAGCGCGCGACCGACTCGCTGCGCCCGCCATGGTATCGGCACCGGTAGCGACGGCGACGGTCACGATGGATCCGTTCGACGTCCTCATCGCGGCGGCGGCGTTAGAACGCCCGGCGCTGCGCGAACGGAGTGAAATCCTGTTTCAATTCTTGGTCGACGAGACCGCCAATCGTGTGGCGTCCCGTGCGCGACCGTTTCTGCAACACGCGTCTGCCACAGCGCTGATGCGCCACCGCGGCCAGACAGCGCTCGACGAATTTTTGTCGCAGCCACATCCCTATTGGGTCTCCGTCTCGGGCAATGATGCGCGGGAAGGGGACGTGGCAGAATGGCTGACGCACGAGGACTACGTGCTCCATCTTTCCGGCGGCCGCAATGATGTGTTGCTGTTCCGCTATCCGCTGACGGGTGACTTTCGCTTTCAATGCGAGACGCAGGCGGGCGGCGCGATTCCCACAGATGGCGGGTTAGTCTACGGCGGGCTCTCGATGTTTCCCCATCAGGTCCCGAGCGAGTTCACCGTCTGGGATGCTCACGGCGTGGTCCGTCGGCGCGGGCCGAATCACTATCTCCGCATCGCGCCACGACCGACGTTCAACCAGCACGCGATCGTTCATCACGCGACAGCCACCACCTTTCAGGTGAATCAACACGCGCTCTGGGAAGTCACCGATTCGGGGGCCAGTCCGTGGATCGGACTACGAACGCTCGGAGATCGGCGACCGCTGTTCCGCCATTTCAAATTCAGCGGCAACCCTGTGATTCCCCGCGAAGTATCGCTCATCGCGGGAGACGACACGCTCGGGTGGCAGGCCCGTACATGGGGGGAACCGCAGCCCGAATGGTTCACCATTCCGCTGGTGGAAGCACCGGCCGCAGTGAAGGATTGGATTGTGTCCGCAGGCGAACTGCATAGCCCCGCTCGTCCTGTCGACGGGCGTTCTTCGCCACGGGAAAGCCTGTTGAGTTACCAGCGGCCGCTACTCGACAGTGAATCGGTCACATACGAATTTCAGTACCGTCCTGGGGAACTGGAAGTCCATCCGACAATCGGCCGAGTTGCGTTTTTGCTGCAACCGGACGGCGTTCGGCTGCATTGGATCACCAACGGGGCTGACGAATGGACGGCCCTTCCGCTCGACAACAATCTTGTCGAACCCCTCCATCGCCATGGCCCCAAGCCTCTGCCGTTAAAGAACGGCGAATGGAATCGCGTCACCCTGCGCCGCCGCGGGAACGATTTTTCGTTGTCGTTGAACGGCACGGAGATTTATCAGCGCGCATTGGACGCCTCCGCGGATTGTCGCTTCGGGTTGTATCGGGACATCCAGCGTTTCGGTGTGCATGTCAAGAATGTGATTCTCACCGGGGATTGGCCGCTGGAGTTTCCGGCGGAACTGCGGGAGTCCACTGTAAGCGTGGCCGATGTCGCGCGGTCTGATGCCGATCGGCATGTGCTCAATGATCTTTTTGAAGACGTGAACTTCGCCGACGATGTGATTGCCGTCCGAAAACACGCGGCAACTCTTGCTCCACCAGCGCGGTTGGAATACCTCACGAACTGGATTCTGCCGGGGCCGAACCATGCGAGCTTTCGTGTCGCCGGCGACTTCACCCCTCTGGACCCGCTGGTGGAAAATGCGGCTGACGATGTGACTGCCGACCGTGGTGGAAATGTGGTGTCGCCGGTGTATGACTGGCTCGATGTCGCCCGTGAACTGAAAGCGTTGCCGGCGCTGCGGGAGCGGGTCTTGAAAGCTCCTGAATTCACCGACAGTGCTCAGCAGCGCGCCCGTCTGACGGTGCTGGCGTTGCTGCATCTGGAACTCGATGACAAAGAGGCTGCGACCAAAACCTGTGCCGAACTTCTTGCACGGGTGAAGCAATACACGGCGGTGGGAATTGACGATCAATGGCCGGAAGTGTTGGTCATCTTTCGTGCCGCTCCGCGGTTGCCGCAATTTGGACCCGTGGGGGATCTGCTGAATTACGTCTACAGTCAGCGGACATTGCGGTGGCTGCCCGCGAACAGCAACGTCTGGCATACGCAAATGGCGAAGCTCGCGATGACGCACCGTCGCGCGATCGAAGCCGTTAAAAATTCTGCCCCATTGGCCAGTCCGTTACCTTCCGATTGGATTCCCGGCAGCAACATGCGTTCGGCCACGCGTGGTGTGGGTTATGCTCCGGCCGAGTGGGAGTGGCGCGATTACACCGTGACAAAGATCAGTGGTCACGATCACGACTTCCTGTTTTACCGTTATCCCTTGCGGGGCGATTTTGTCATCGAGTGTGATTTGAGCAATCCCGGTCAATTCCGCAATCAGGTGTTGCAAACCGGAGTTTGCATCGGGCCGCGTCCGTCCACGACGGAATACGAGTACTGTGGCTTCGGACAAGATGCCGTCGGGAAGAAAATCGAACCCAAGCTTGGCAACCACTCTCCGTGGGTTCGTTACCGTGCCGTGGTTCGCGACGGGCAGCTAACGGTGTTTCTGAACGGCCGCGCGATTCATACGGACGCGATTGCAGACGATGCCGCTCCTTGGGTTGGTCTGCGGGCGTGGGGACAGTTGCTCCCTTCCGCGCGGGACTTTCGCATCCTGGGAACCCCCACCATTCCCGAAGCGGTTCCGTTGGCCCCCACAACCGACTTGTTGGGGTGGTACACGTACAACGCGGATGAAGGGAAGGGGACTCCGACCTGGGCGTTGTGGAAGTCCATCCCCGATCCGGACGATGAAACGAGTCAATGGATTCAGGGCCGCGGAATCACTTATGCCCGCGGGAACTCGTTTGAAAGTGCCCTGTGCTATGCGCGCCCTCTCATTGATGGAGATCGCCTTGACTACGAGTTCTATTATGAGCCGGGCAAAGTGGAAGTTCACCCATTAATGGATCGCATCGCATTCATGCTTGCGCCGGAGGGGGTCCGTGAGCACGGCATCACCGACTGTCGGTACGAACGAACGGGTGCCGATCCCAACAACCTCCGTGACTACCCGGAGTTTCGCCGCAGTCAAGAACCACTGCCGCTGAAACCAGAGGCCTGGAATCATTGCGAAGTTTCGTTGCGAGACAATCGCATTCAGCTACGCGTCAATGCTCAACTCATTTATGACCGTCCGTTCAATCCCCACCGGCAGGCGACTTTCGGGCTCTTCCACTACGCTGACTTAACCGAAGCGCGCGTCCGGAACGTCTTCTTCCGCGGCGATTGGCCGAAGTCGCTGCCCAGTCCCTCGGAACAATCGCTGGCTCATTCACCAGCGGATGCGATTGATGCCGACCGGTCGCACATGACGTCGGTCTTCGAACATGATTTCGTCAAGGAAGGACTTCCGGCGGCCTATTTCCTCGTGCCGGTTTCCAAGCCGGAAGCCAATATTACCACCAGTCCCCAGGGAGTCCATCTCTACCGGGAAACCACGGGGACATGGGGCGGCGTGGAATTGTCGCCGCGCATATCGATGGAAGGGGATTTCGACGCCGAGCTAACATTTGACGACTTGCAAACGCCGAGCGACAAGGATTCCGGCCTGCAGTTTTCCGTGCAACTGGAAGATGAAAAGCAAATTCAGTATCGCAACATTCGCACCCGCAATTCGGCGGGAAACCAGGAGATCTATCAGTCGCTGGCGATTCTGACGCCGGATAATTCGCGTGTGTATCCCGTCCTCGACCACTCGACGTGCGAATCCACCAGCGGTCGGTTGCGAGTCTCACGTCGAGGGAGTTCGATGCATTTCTTTTTCGCGGAAGCCGATTCGCCTTATTACCGACTGCTGTGGACCGAACCGGCGGGCATGGAACCGGTGGAAGCCAGCGGCGTCAAAATCATTGGCATCTGCAACGGCGTCGGGCATTCCCGTGTGGTGGTGAAGCATCTGTTGCTGCGCGCGGAACGCCTCCTGTGGCACCCGGACATGACCGACGCCGGTCCCCGCGCCTTGTTTGTAATGAAACCCGATGGCACCGGATTAAAAACGGTCGCGCTCCCGGTGGCGAGCGGTTATGGATACGTAGGCTCTGCGGAATTCTCGCGCGACGGCAAGCAGATTGCGATGGACATGTCGCAAGGCTCCACATCGACGTCACACCTGGTTTTGTGCAACGCCGATGGGTCCGGGATTCAAGATCTCGGCCCGGGGTGCATGCCCAGCTTTTCACCGGATGGCAAGCAAATTGTGTTGTCCTATTCCGGCATCGAAATGATGAATGTTGACGGTACGAATCGCCAGACGCTGGATGCTTCCGGGTGGGGAACCCAGTGGTCGCCGGATGGAAAGTGGATCGCTTATGGCAAATCGGGGAATGTCGTGCTGATGGATCCGAAGACCCGTGTGACAAGGACCTTGTTGACCGGAACCGATGCCGAGCGTTACACACAGATCTATTGGAATCTCGGTTGGTCTCACGACAGTAAGACCGTCGGGTTCAAAGCCCGTCGGCGAACCGATGGGGAAGACGAAGTCGCAGTCATCGACATCGACAAGCCGCAGGGATTGCAGCCGCTGTTGTCGAAGATCAAGGGGATCAATCCCGATATCACGTTCACGGCGAAGAACGACGGCGTGGTCTTCGGCATGAACAACCCGAAGGTCAAAGGCAGTCAGTTGCACGTCGTCTATCGGAACAAGCCCGATGAAGTCAAAGTCTTACCGAACCAACCGGCGAATCTCCGCATCATCGATGCCCACTGGTCGCGCGATGGCCAATGGTTGACGTTCTCCGGCCAGGAAGTCCCCACGCCGACGGAATGGACCACGGTGCTCGCAACCAGGAAGCGGCAGAATCCATGATCGCGATGAGCAACCATCGGCGATGGTCAAGTTCTTGACGAAATACAGTCGATTTGTCTACACTGGCCTTTCGTCCCTTCACCCTGCGCGCGTTACGACCGGGAGATGAAAGATGTGGTCCACCGTTTTCCACCGCACAGGAAACCATGCCGCGCTGCTGGCGATCGTTCTTGGTCTGGTGCCGACGTGGGGGCTTGCGCAAGCCCCCACGGTTCGTGGATCGGTGACCGGGCGCGTGCTGCATGGCGAAACGAAACAACCGCTGGCGGATGTCGAAGTTCGTCTCATGCCCAAGCCGGACGGGTCGTGGACTTTTCCGCTCAAGCCGACGCGGGTTCGCAGTAATGCGCAGGGAGAATATGTCTTCCCCGACCTCAAGCCGGGCGAATACCGCGTCTACGCTTTTCATGGCTCGCTCGCCTCACGCAGCAAACAGGTGCAGTTCGAGAAAGCGGTGATTGATGCCACCGGGAAATCCACTCCGGTCGATTTGACGATGCGCGAAGGATTGAAACTGAAAGTCCATGTCGTTGCCGACGACACCGGCAAGCCCATTCCGAAAGCGTTGGTCCGTCTGCGCTGGACCGATCAGGATGACGATGCCGCGACCGATGAAAATGGTGATGCGCTCATCACCTGTTTAACAAAAGGTGAACAACACGTTGAAGCCATGGCGACCGGGTATGGTCTCGTCGATCAACAGCAGGAATTGCTCGCCGACACCACCGAGATTACGTTTCGCTTGCCCCGAGGGGGCGTCCTCGAAGGGACAATCACCGACGTCGACGGCAAACACCTCGCGGGAGTCGATATCAGCGGCAGTCCGGAACGCCGATCCATGAGCCGGTTCGATTCCGTCAAGACCGACGAGAAGGGCCGTTTCAAACTTCAATACCTGCCTTTGACCGAACAATTCCGCGTCAGCGCCAGCAAGAAAGACTTCGTCTATTTTTACGAAACGCAAAGCCTGAAAGGCCAGACGGCGCAGTCTCTCGCGATCCGCCTGACGCCCCGGCCCTCCGGCGGAGATGTGAACGCCATCGTGGTCGACCCCACCGGGAAACCGATCGTCGGTGCAGAAATCACGAATCAGGGAGATTCGTCCGCCGATTATCACACTACTAAATCGGATGCGGGGGGCCGCTTCGCGATCAAGAATCTTTATGTCCGTTCGGGAAATCGTTGCGAACTCGTGATTCGGGGCGAAGGGTTCGCGCCGCTGATCGCGTCCGTTCCGGAAAATAATAAATCCGCTCCCGTGGAATTGCAGATCACTTTGGAAATGGGGCATCGGTTGAAGGGCCGGGTGACGAACACCAAGGGCCAGCCGATTGCCGGGGCGTGGATTTTCTTCGCCGAAGGCAACCGTGGGTTTGGCGGCATCGGCGGCAAACTCGTGTCCGATAAAGACGGCCGTTTCGCCTCGATCTCGCTCCCCGCCGATAGCCCGCTCAACATTTCCGCGCAAGGGTACAGCCCCAAGGAAGGCGTCCGCGTCGCGCTCGACAAAGAGGAAGAGGTCAGCATCGTTCTGGAACCCTCGGCTCAACTCCGCTGGTTAGTGATCAACGCAAAAACGGGCAAGCCGGTAGACGCTTTCAATGTCAAATTGGGATTTGCCAGTCGCGTTCCGGATGGGGCACAGAAACCGAACGGCATGACCTCCCAATGGATGGAAGCGGGCCGCAATGTGCGCGATGCCGAGGGGCGATTGATCTGGGCCGATATGCCGACGAACACGGCATATGATGCGATGATCACCGCTGAGGGATACGAACCGTTTCGGGTGACCGGGCAAGTTACAACGGTCGACGGTGTGGATACCCGGGTGGAACTGAAGCCCGAAGATCCCACCAAAGTTGCAGAGATTGCCGGCCGCGTGGTAGACGCCGACGGCAAACCGGCCGCGGGAGTGGTGATGCACTTGTTGGGCGTTGATCCCAAGGCCTTTCCCGCGGATTACAACTGGGCGGAGATCCCGACGCATCTGGTGAAGATTGGGCAGGCCAACTTGCAGCCGATGTGCCGCTTCGATCATCAGACCGTCAGCGATCCTCAGGGACGCTTCAAGTTTCCGAAAGTGTCCACGAACTGGGACGTCGAAATTGCCTACTGGGGGAATGCGGTTCCGTCGACGCGCGTGCGCAATCTTCAGAAAGAACCTCAGGACCAACTCATCAAGCTCGAGTTGACCGTGCCGAAAGGTGTCACGGTGATCGGAACGATTGATCCCAAAGTATTCCCCAATCCTTCGGTGGTGAGGGGGACATCAGAAGAAGAGCGGTTCGATGACCGCGAAGTCCGTTTCGAAAAGGGGAAACCGGCGACCGAGTTCACGCTTCGGGGGCTGCCCGCGGGCGATTTGTCGATCGCTTTAATGGGGCAACCCATGCCGATCAACATCGGGAATGGCGAAGGCTTCTCAACCAGGACGATTGGTTTGCTCAAAATCAACGCGCGTCCCGGTGATGTGGTGCGAGTCCATTTTGATGGAAATTTCTTGACGCAGTGATGTGCTCGGAGTATTCAACCTCAACGCGGCGACTCTCGTCGACATGGGCAAGCCGTTCGTAAACTCCATTCCACCACTCTCGGATCGGACGACAAGCAAAGACGCGACCACAATGCGATCGCGTTGAAGAGGCGGCGTTCCAACTGTAGTCTTACGGACAGTCGTCGCCGCTCCTGGGATTGGGATCCGAGCATGTCGTCCAACTCGAACTGCATTCCGGAAGAAACACTGATCGCGATTGTGGAGCGGACACTTTCGCCGAACGAGATCCAGGTTGCCGAAACGCATCTCGAGGAATGTCGCGAGTGTGCGATGAATCTGGGACGGGTTCGCAAGAATCTCTTGCGCGAGCTTGGGGCTGAGATCGAGGTCGACATCTCCGACAAGTCGTCGGCCGATATGGGAGAAGCTTCGACGCAGTTACAACCCTCCGATTCTACGCCTCAAGAGTATTTTGAGCCCGTTAAAGAAGCGGGATACATTGGCAAGCTGAAAGAATATCAGCTTGTGAAAGTGATTGGACGGGGGGGCTTCGGCATTGTTTTTGAAGCCCGAGACTCGGTTCTGCATCGGAAAGTCGCGATCAAGATTCTGACTCGCGACCTGGCCAGCGATCCCCGCGCCCGCCGCCGATTTATCCGCGAGGCCCGCGCCGGGGCAGCGATCAATCATCAAAACGTGGTCACGATTCATGGCGTGGAAGAGTCGGATCAAGTGCCATTCATCATCATGGAATTGATTCAAGGGGAATCGCTACGGGACAGGATCCATCGCTCCCCCAAACTCGACTTCATGGATGTCTTGCGGATTGCGGCCCAGACGGCCCAGGGGCTTGCGGCGGCGCAGGCTCAAGGCATCATCCACCGCGACGTTAAGCCCGGAAACATCATGCTGGTGGATGGTTGTCGGGTGAAGATTACCGATTTCGGCCTCGCCCGCGTCACCGTCGATAATGTCGAGCTGACATCGCGAGGCCTGGTAGTGGGAACGCCCGCATACATGTCTCCCGAGCAGGTCCGTGGTGAAGAACTGGACTCGCGATCGGACTTGTTCGCGTTTGGCTGCGTCATGTATGCGATGTTTGCCGGTCATTCGCCATTTCATGGTCGGACGATGCTGGACATCGCCCATCGGATCGAAAGTTTCGACCCGCCATCGCTGGCCGCGGTGGCGAAAGACGTGCCGCAGTTTATGAGCGACATCGTTGACAAGCTGTTAAAGAAGGACCGCGACAAGCGCTACCAGTCTGCCGCTGAAGTGGCCGATCTGCTCAACCAGCATCTGGCAATTCTCAACCAAACGCCGACCGACCATCTCCAGTCGGCGTTGCGCAGCCCCGTTTTGAAAACTCCTGCCCCGCACCGATTCGTACCGCAGGCACGGATTCTGGCCGCGGCGGTGTTGATCGCCGGTCTCGGTATCGGAAGCCTGTGGTTTCTTCCGCAGGGAAACAACAAGGTCGTCGATTCACAGACGGAAGTCGCAGGAAATCCTGGCACAGGAAACTCGGAACGCGCGAGCAATACGCTGCCGCTTACTCCACCCGCGAAACGCATGGCGCTGGTCACTGTCGCGCAATCGGGTCCGGCCGACTTCAAGACGATCGGCGAGGCCCTGCGGCACATCGAGCGCGGCGGCGAACTGAAGATCCTGGATGACAAACAGTACGTCGAATCTCTTCGTCTCGACGACGCCCATCAGTTTTCCGGCATTCGGATTGTGGCTCCGCAGGGGGCCACCATTCGGTCAAACGTTTCGGGGCCGGTCATTGCCATTCAGGCCGTGCCGCGGGTTCAGATCGAAGGATTAAAAATTGTTGCCTGGCAAAGCCAGTTCGCGATTGAGGTCCAGGGCGAAAGTCCCGGGGTCAAGCTCGTCGATCTCCAGATTGAGCGCGTGGACAATCCCGATGGCAAAACCACGAGCAACGCCGGCGTGGTACTGCGAAAGAGTGCCGCGGGCAGCATCGAAGAGCCCATTCTCCTTCACCATCTCGTGCTGCAGGCGTCCAATGTGGGAATCGTCATCGGAAACTCCACATCCGGCGAAGCGCCCGTGCGGCACATCGTGGTCGAAGAATGCGTTGTTCACGGCCTCAATCGTGAAACGTCCACTTTGCTAGCGCTGATTCGAAATGCGGAAGACATTCAGGTCCAGAGGAATATCTTCACTGAGGGCTCGATGGGTTTGAGCATTCTGGGGACTGACGAGTTGTGCCCCGTCCGTTGTCGCGTCTCGCAGAACACGTGGTTGTCGGTAAAAAACTGGGTCGGTTGGACGGGATTTGTCCCGCCGGAACATTCCATTCGGTTGTCCGACAACCTGATTGTCGATTCGCAGCAAGTCGTCTCGCCCCCCTTGCGAGCGGTCCTGGCGATGCCCGGCGAACCCGTTTTTTCCGGCAATCTGGTGGCCCACCAATCCGGGGACGTTTTGAAAGATTTTTCAGCTCTGGCCTCCATGGCGAGCGGCCCGATCCACTTTTTATCACGGGACCCCGCACACGTCGACTACTTAAAGCCAGACCTGGAACACCCGAATGAATCGGGATTACGCTCTGCGGTGATTCCCGGCCGGTACTCGGCCAAGTAATGTCGCATGCGGCCGCTCTTTCCGTTTGCCGATGGGTTTTCTTGCCTTGCTAACCAACTTCGTCATTGCAATTTGGACAAGACAGCCTGGTTCGGTAATACCGATTGTATGATCTGTATCAGTTGGTAATACTGGTGGATTCCAACAACGGTGTCGTTACGATTTTGTTCGTGCCGTGCATTGTCAAGAGTCCAAGTCTTTGATGCGTACCGTGTCATTTCGCGAGCAGAATTTCTGCCGGGGAACGCCTTTTCGCCGCCACGGATTGCGCTGGATTCCACCGTGATACAAAATTGATGTTGAGTACATGAAAGTCGATTGCTTCAGGTCAGAGGGTCACACATACTGAAACTCTGTCCTGTTTTCCAATCGCTTTCTGGTGTGGATCAGATGTACGAGATTTCTCAAAGCGGGCCCCCACAGCATCGGGGTCTGTGCGATTCCGATCCCTATCTCGGAATGTCTCAGGGTTCCACCGACGGACTCTCCCAATCTTCGTGGCATTATGGGCAGCCCCATTCCGAACCTTCGCCTGGAACGGGTTCCTCGAATCAGGAGCGTCCGCTGCGAGTGATTCATGTCGGACAACATCTCGTGCGCGCCGGGATCGAGATGTGGTTGAAAGCCCTGGTCCATCACTCGAACCCGCAACGTCTTCAATTCCAGCGCTGCATTGTGACGGGGCCCATGTGCGATCCCAGTGTGGTCCGCGAGTTGCAGGTTCCGGTCGAGATCGGAGGAGCGGCCAGCGTCGTTCGCGCCGCACAAGATTGCGACATCATGCTGATGAGTGGCCCCGCCGAATTGGGGGTCTGGCTGAAGCGTCAACGACCGGCGCTGGGAGTGTTTGTGGCACATGGTGACGGCGAGTGGACGATGAAGATCATGCGGCAGTGCGCGCCCGTTGTCGATCACGTCGTTGCCGTGAGCCAGCGCGTTCAACAGGCCGTGTGCCAGGGGTTTCCGACGACCGTGATCTATAACGGTGTGGACACGGCGCACCTCACCCGTTCGGCACCGCGCAGAGAAGTCCGTAAACGATTTGGGCTGAGCGACGCCGATTTTGTGGTTGGAAGTGTGATGCGCTTGTCGACGGAGAAGCGGCCCGAGTTGTTGATTGAAGCGCTGTCGCGCCTCCCGCAACACTTCAAGCTGTTGCTTGTGGGATGGGGCCCGCTTCAGCAGAAGCTGCTCGATCTGGCCAATCGAATCGCGCCGCTGCGGTGCGTCATCACGCCGGGAACGGCGCACATGGGCGACTATTACAGCGCCTTCGATGCGTTTTGTCTCCCTTCGCAAAGTGAAGGCTTCGGGCTCGCCACGCTGGAAGCCATGTTCTGTGGTGTGCCTGTCGTGACGACGAATACGGGGTTTGCTCCGGAACTGTTGGTGGATCGCAGCAGCTACGTTCAGTGCGAAGGGACCGCCGAGTCCGTTGCGTGTTCCGTTCAAATGCTGGCCGATCATCCCCATTGGACAGCGGGCCTGAAGCGGGAAGGACAACTGGCCGCAGAGAGATTTGGCTTTGCCAAAACAATGTGCCAGGGTTACGAGAATCTGCTCGCCCGTCTTTGGAAGCAACGCCTGGCCACCGCCCGGTAGAGTTTGAGCGATTCCGTATTTTTGCGGCTGCCCTTCGATCGCAGGCAAGGAAATTTCGCCATGCCCATTGGTTCCTACGCTGCCGTGCCCTGGCTTGCCGAGACGCTGATCCGCGCTCGTCCGCATTCTGTGCTCGACCTCGGGTTGGGATTTGGCGGAGGCGGCAGCACGGTGCGCGAATGGCTCGATTTGGGAGTCCGCCCCTGGAAGACATATCTCGTTGGCGTTGAAGTCTGGGCCGACTATCGAAACCCGGTCTGGGATGTGTATGACGCCATTTATGTGCAAACCATCGAGCAGTTCCTGCAGACGAATTCGGAACGGTTCGAGATGGTTTTGCTCTGCGACGTCCTGGAACACTTTGACAAACCCGCCGGACATAAATTACTGGACGCGGTGAAGTCTCACGTCTCCCCGCGGGGGTGTTTTCTGGTGGTGACACCGGCGGCGTTTTTCCCACAATCCGCCGTGTATGGGAACGAGTGGGAGCGGCACCGGTCGGAATGGACGCCAACGGATTTGGATGCGTTGGGATTTTCGGTGCAACGTCTCGGCACAAAAGAACTGGTGTGCGGCGAGTGTCTGGTCGCAAAGTGGCAGAGGTGAATCGTTCATGCGGAATGCCATCACCAGATCGACAACTTTCGGCAACGAAGCCGAAACCGGGAATGCTCCGACACTGGTTTGGGCGATCTGCACGGTTGCCCGTTCAGGCAGTTCGTGGCTGTCGCAACTGGTGGCTTCGACTCAACGGATGGGAATCCCCGAAGAGTATCTGCTGGACTGGCGAAAACAGGCGCTGCGGCTTGGCTTCTCGAGGGAAACGTCGCTCGAGGAGTATCTCTGGGTGTTGTTGCGACACCGGGCAACGCCGAATGGTGTCTTTGCGATCAAAGGCTCAGTCGAGGAACTCAGGCCTTTTTTCGACTTCTTTCCAAATGCTCCGTGCGTCTGGTTATCGCGTGAAAACAAACTCGAGCAGGCGGTCAGTTGGCATAAGGCACACGATGGCGGACTGTGGACCCGTACGGACACCGAAATGACGTCCGCTCCCTTTGAGGCGTCACTCGAACGCATCCGGTTCTTTCACCACGAAATTCTGCGCCGAGAAAACTTGTGGCAGGAATTCTTTCGGCGTCGTGAAGTGTCGCCGCTGATGTTGACGTACGAGCAAGTCTGCCTTTCCCCGTTGGAGTCTGTGAAGTCGATCGCCGCCTATATTGGCATCGACCCCCAGACGATTCACCACGTGACATCACCGTTAAAAGTCGTCCGCGATGCCACCACCGCAGCGCTTGTCGAGCGAGCCGAGCAGGCCGCGGGCTCCCAAAGAAAGTCCTGAGGAACTGCGTCAAAATACGATACCGGAGTTTCTCTGATCAAAGCCCGAAACTCGAAATCCGAAATCCGAAGGAAGGGGCAAATTTGAAACAGAAAACATCACCAAAACGGGATGTTTTCCGCTTCGTGCTTCGGATTTCGCCATTCGGATTTTTGGATTTGGATCGAAAAAATTGGTCATGTTATTTTGACGCGCGCCCTAAGTACATCTCCCCGCCAATGGGGGCACAATCTCACGCGGCGAGTGTGGCGGGGGATTCGCATTTGACCAGGATTTTCGCGACGGATTTTTTGGTCCACTGAAACGGGTGAGCCTGTTCGTTCCATTCTCGGACAAACGCGTGCAGGCGCTCGGCCAATTCCGCCTTGTCGGCGAAGTCGGCGATGGCCAGCCGCTTGCGCTGCAGAATGCTGAACCACTGCTCCACCTGATTCATCCACGAGCAGTGCACCGGCGGGTGGTGAAACTGGAACCGCGGATGTTTCTCCAGCCACGCCTGCACCTGCTTGCCGGTGTGCATCCGCAAGTTGTCCATCACCAGATGGATCTTCGTGATGCCGCCGGGAATCTCCC
>JAKFUG010000044.1 GCA_021732785.1 Planctomycetaceae bacterium | reverse complement strand
AACTCTTCCGCCACGCGATGGCGTAGGCCGCCCGACGGTGGCTCGGCCACCAGCCCCCACGCCGCGATCACTCCCCCGAAAAATCACACCAAACCCGCTGGCTTCAATTACGCGGACAGGCTCCTAGGCAAGCGCAAATCGTCGATATGCCACTGGCGCTAATTTGGATGGGGACCGGCAATAATCTCATTTACATCGGTGACACGTCCCGCCGGGTGCTCGATATCCGCTTCGACTGTCGCGAAGAGAAACCCGAGGACCGTGGCGGGTTCAAGCATGCTGACCTGCGGGCCTACGGTCGCCAGAATCGACCGGCGCTCGTCGGGGCGGCGCTCACCATTCTCCGTGCGTACCACGTGGCGGGGCGTCCCCAGCAACCATTACCCGGTTGGGGATCGTATGAGGCGTGGTCCGCGCTCGTCCGTCAGACAGTCGTGTGGTTGGGCTTCTGTGATCCGGCTGCGGGCCGGTCAGAACTCATGGCAAGGGCAGACACGCAGGTGATGGCACTCCGGCAGCTTGTCGAGTGCTGGCACGAAGTCGACCCGGACGGCGAAGGGGTCACGACCGGCGGTCTGCTCGAACTCCTGGCACGTAGTCGCGACGGTTACCAAGGGACACGGGAAGCGATCCTCGAACTCTGCGGGGGAAGTCCCGACAAACTCCCAACAGTGCGAATCGTCGGCAACAAACTCCGGCACATCCGCGGGCGAATTGTTGGCGGGAAAATGATCGACTCACACACATAGGAGTTACGCAGTTGCCCGTTTTTCGGGGGTTTGGGCTGGCTCACAAACACCCCACTCTGCCCATGCCTGGCTATATTCCGGTCAAAAACGGGTCTGATGGGGCAACTGCGTAACTCCTAACACAAACCGGAAGAATCAACAGGTGTGGCAGGTCGTGGGTGCATAGTCAGAAGAGTCTGATGAGTCTATTTCGGCTATTCCGTGTAGAGCCGGAAAACACATATCAAAAAGATATTTACTAGGGGTGGGCTGAAAATGACTCATCAGACCATGCAGACTATGCTCGTGAGACCCCAAAGAACCGGAAGAACCGCGATGACAGCAACCGCAACGCCCACATCTTGTCCAAACTGCGGTCACGATGAGTTCAACATCTCCGGCAACAACCGGAAGTGTGGTCGGTGCAACTGGCTGCTGATCCCCGACGGGGCTGGTGGTTGGCGGCAGATGGTCGACCCATACCGACGGACAAAGCGATCACGACGCCCGAGGTGTTCCCAGACATGAAAGAACAACCAAGCCACGCTGCCGCCGATCGGCGGCATGGACCGGGGCGAGGAGTTGTGGTGTTCTCCCCTTCCCCCGGTTGTCACAAACCGCGGCAAAAACACGACGGAAACCACATGAATCGTAAAGACTTAGGACGACACTATAGACATAAAGTCTGTGTCCTCCCGAGGGGGTGCCGGGTGCCGCGCGGTGCTGAGCATCGCCCAATTTTCTGCAATACGGCGCGTAAAACTGGGTTGCTTCACCATGTTCCCCTCCGCTCTTTTGAAAGGCTTTTGACGATGGCAAAAACGACGACAGGACCGGCTCACGAGATCGACGTGATGGGCCCGCCCTGTGCAAAAAGTAGATCGGACGTTTTCGGTGACAACTGGGCATGGCGACGGGTGCGGCTTACGGAGTGCGAAATTGCAATCTTGAGGTCTTGGTTCGTCGACTGAGCGACGACAAACGACGGCGCGACGGACATTGCTGTCAGGATGATCGCGATTCGAGACGATTCGCGTTACGCCGCCTTTCGGCTGTAGTGCTTCAGCAACCCGCCCAACCGCTGCTGGCACTGGATGTCGCTCAGCGGCACGACATCTGGTGGCGGCGCGGAACGCTTCCGTTGCTTCGGTTTCTTCTTTGGCGGGTCTGACGATCCGCGAATCAGTGGGTCATTCTCCTTCGCCTGGTGCGGCCGCTCCACGTGGTAATGGGCGACCATCTCAGAAACCAGATGGTTCATGTGCTTCTCGCCGAACACGACGAAGTAATCGAGGCACTCCTGCTGCAGAGTCTGGATGAACCGTTCTACGAACGCGCAGGTGTTCGGAGAGCGGTGGGCCGCCTTCTGCACCTTCACGTCCCCGGCCTTCAGCACGTCATCGAATGACGCCGTAAACTTCGTGTCCCGGTCGTGCATCACTATCGCCGTGTCCAGGCCGGTCTCTTTCGCGTGCTGCAGAAACACTTCGGCCTGCTCCTTGACCCACGCTTCGTTCGGGTGATACGTGGCCGGCGCAATGAACACCCGCCGAGTCTCAACGTGCAGGAAGATCAGCAGATACAGATCGCGTAGCCCTTTGAGCGTCATCACCTTCTTCGAGTAGAAGTCGCATTGCCACAGCGTGGCGGCATGAATCTTCAGGAACTCGTCCCAAGTGCCCGCACCGCGCTTCGGCCCCGGATCGAGTCCGTTCTCCTTCAGGATGTTCTTCACGGTGTTCCGCGACACCGCCTTGATCCCGAGCTTGCGGAGCTCCCCCAGGATGCGGGTGTAGCCCCAGTCGTTCTCACGGGCCAGTTTGAGAATCAGTTCGCGGATCTGCTCCTGCGTTCGCGGGCGGCCCTTCTTCACGGGCTTCTTCTTGGCCTTCTGCTGCGAGTCCCGAATCCACCGCCGCAGCGTGTCGGGATGCACAATCGTCACCAGCTCGCTCAGCGCCTTCCCCAGCTTCGCGCCGAACTTCACCAGCCGGTTCTGCTCCTTCGGCGTCACTGGCACCCGCTTGGGAAGTTTGCTGCGGAGGATTTCGTTCTCGATCTTCAGGTAACGGACGTGCCGAGCCAACTCCCGCTGGGTCGCGCCGGCGATCAACAGCAACAAACGTTGGTAGAGGTTCTTCATCGCGGTACAATCTGGAAGGCGTTGGCATCATGGGAGATGGCTTCCTTTTTGCACCCCGGCGGCGGGTCTGGTAAAGCCCCACTGCGGCCCCGGGCCATGGGTCAGCGCCGAACCCTCCCGGTCGTGCCGGGTTACCGCGATTCACCGCCGGAATAGAGAATGCGCGCATTCTCGCCGCGCTCTCTGTTTCCGTTGACCGGAGGCGAATTGTTTTCCGTAGAGCGTTGATTCGCAGTCCCCCCCGAACCAGACGGGAACCAGCAACTCACTTCTAATCAATCACTTGCGACAGAGCAAAAACAGAGAATGGTTCGTAAATGGGTTGTGCACGGGGAGACATCACGCTCTCATTGCTGGCCCTGGCGATGCTGGTCGTGATCCGGACACAGGCGCGCAGCCGATCACGGCGAAAAAAAGGGTCGCCGACCTGATTCCCCTGACGGTTCCCGAAGTCCGCACGCTGCTGGTCACGCTCGTCCTGCGAAGAACGGCTCTTCCCGAAACCGTGCTGGGCTTCTCCGAATGGCGACGCCATCATCAGCTCATCGCTAAACACGGCCATGACAAAGCCCGCGACTCACCATTGTAAGAAGTGGAACTGTAGTACTAGCCGAAGTGCGAGAAGCCCAAGAATGGCGTTTCCATCGATTGCGAGCAAGGGATGGTGGACGTGCCCTACTTTGTTGCTTTTGGCTGGTTCGTGCGCATGAAGTCGGCGATCTGGGTGATGGCTTCGCGCGATTCGGGAAGCCCGCGGATCTGGAAGACATGCACCATGCCGGGCCAGATTTCCAAGGTGACGGGAATCCCGTCCGCACGCGCTTTCTCGGCGACGCGAAGGCTATCGTCGCGCAGCATTTCGTGTTCTCCGACCTGGATCAAGAGCGGGGGGAGACCGCGATAGTCGCCGTACACGGGTGATGCCCAGGGATGACGTGGATCCTGTTGACCGAGATAGCGGGTGCGAAACTCGGGCATGGTTTTCGCGCTGATGATCGGATCCGCGACATCTTTCAGCGAGGCACTCGCCAGTGTGAAATCGGTGGCTGCGGAAAGGGGTATTCCCCCCGCCGGCAGAGGGTGTTTGCGATCGCGCAAGGCCAGCAACGTCGCTAACGTCAGGTTCCCGCCCGCTGAATCTCCCGCGATAAAGGTGACTTTGGCGGGAGAAGGTCCATTCGGTCCGTTCCCAATCAACCATTCGTGGGCCGCGATGCAATCCTCCAGTCCGGCGGGGAAAGGGTATTCCGGGGCCAAACGGTAGTCCGGAAGGAGCACGGCACACTTCGCCGCCATCGAGATGTCAGCGGCCAGTGGAAGATAGTTTCCGCCAGAACCGGACACCCATCCGCCCCCGTGCAGGTAGAGCAAACGCACCTCGGGATCGGCACCCGGAGCCAGCACCCACTCGCAGGGAATCTCTCCGATCTTGATGCGGATGAGTTTGATGTCTTTGTTCGCCGGTTCTTGCCGTGTCCCCATTCCCGCGCGCAGGCCAGTGAGGTCGAAGCCGTTCGTCCCAAAGGGAGTGTTTTTTCGGAGACGCTCAAGATAGGTGCTCCCCTCTGGCGAGACCGTTCGCGGACGCGCGTCTTCTGCCAGCAGAGTGATCGCGGACACAAGGACCAGCAACAGAGCGGAAACAAATCTCACAACGAGCCCCCTCAGCTTAAAGGATCGCGGCGATGGCCATCACGACAGATGATGTGACCGAGTCACTCAACATCTCCAAGTCTGTGTGACATCGCGATAGACTACTCTTGAGCGGATGGCAGTACCAACCCTTCCTGATCGGCCCAATGGTGCATGATTTCGGCAACGCGAAGGGTCGGCCGCGCGGTGTGTTTGGCTCCCGCTTGCACAATGCGCTTGGAATCGGGGCGAACTTCGATCGTGAGCGGTTGTTGAAGTCCGATGTGAAGTGCCGCTTCGCGATCGATATGGCATCGCTGAAGTCGAATTAAACGGCTCAAGATCGATGCTGAAAACAAAGGAGGCATCAGCGATGTTCACTCGTGCGCATCGCTCCGGTGTCATTCGGTCGAGTGAATCCCGGCGGGAATCGCGACCTGGACCGTCTCACCACATGACGGATGGAGCTCGTTCCAGCGACGATTGGCCGCCCGCCATTCCCGCAGCGAATAGGGGTTGGGAATGCCGTGCTCTTCCATGACCCGGCTCATGCGGCGGATGCGGTCGATCTTCATGGAGGTAACATCCGGAATATCCAACTCGAAGTATTGCACGAGGAGTGCATCATCGAATTCTTCGGGATAAAGCCGGCGCATGCCGTATCGGGTCTCGAAACTTTCGCTGGCGACGAGACGGCCGAACACGGGTTCGGAGCCGGTCGTGGGATGAAAGACGAATTGCCAGGGATCGGCACAATAGATGGCGTCTTTATACTCGATGAGGAAATTGAGCGATTCCTGGAAGGCCTGTTCGCCTTCTTCCGGGAAGCCCACGATCCACAGCGTCGAGGTCTGGATGCCCTCGGCGGCAAGATTCTGCAGGACCGTTCCCATGCGGTCGACCGACATCTTCTTGTTCATCAACTCGAGCGTGTCGGCATCGGCCGATTCCAGCCCCAGCCGGGCCCGCACCATCCCACCGGCGGCAAGTTGTGCAACATAAGCCGGGTCGAGCAACTCCGCATCGGCCCGCAGATAGGCGTCCCATTTGATATCGGAATTCTCGGCAATGAGGGCCTGCGACAGATCATCCGCAAAAAAATTCGCTAACGAATCGCACAAGAAAAATCGCGTGCGGTTGTATCGCTCCCGTAGGGCATGCAGATCGCGAACCGCAGAATCAATCGGACGTTTGCGGTACTTTCTCCAATAGGTTGTCTCGTAACAGAACGAGCATTTGTAAGCGCATCCGCGGGAGACGCCGATGGAAAGGTTCGTGTATCGGTGCGGCTCAAGTCCTGTGTAATCGGGTGTGGGCAGATCGCTGAGATTGGTGATCAAGCCCTGCGACACGTCTGGACCGGGGACGAGCGTCTCCACCGTGGCGGGCACATCACGCAACGACAAGAGCTTGCCGCGCGGCAACAGATCACGGGCCAAAGCGTCGATCAACACTTCGCCTTCGCCGATCACGATGTTGTCGACCCAGGGACAGCGTTCGAGAACGCGCTTGGTATCGGGCGAATCGGCTCCCGCCCCCATGATGGGACCGGGGCCCCCGAGCACCGTGCGGGCGTCCGGGTTCAGTTCCTTCACTTTCCGCAGGATTTGCAGCGATGAAGGCATGGTCGTGGTGAGCAATGTGCAGCCAACCATGTCGGGCTTGTGTCGCGCCATGAACTCTTCGGTGAGCTGATCAACCCGCGCGGCAATCGTTTCCAGCAGCGGGACAAACGCCTGCACGGCGTCGTCACTCAGACGATGGCGACCGTCGATGTTGAGAATGCAGCGGCTAAGCTCCAGGAATCGCGGCGGTTGGTCACGCAGGGAGAACCACGCCATCTGATGCCGACTGAAATAGTCGGGCCCGAGACGCATGATGTTCCATTCGCGGGATTCGGGAACGATCTGCTGATACAGATCAAAGTAAGCCCGGTAGGGACGCCAGAGCTGGGCGTCCGTGTTGAAGTCAAAGATCGCGACATCATGCCCGCGCTGTTTCAGGTACGCCTGCAGCGAGGCGATCCCCAGCGGGGGACAGTACGGATCCCAGAAGGGAGCCATCGTGAGGAACGACTTCATACACCACCCCACGTTGTGTCAGACCGTTTCCGACACACAAAACGACAGGCCCGCCTCGACTGTACCCACCGGACTATACTCCGTGAACGGACGGCCTACCATCCAATTCTCGAATCCGGAGAAACGCGTTCGTCACGGTAATTGATCCAGACGGGATAACCCGCGCGTAATGTTTCGCTGATGGGCTTCGAGGGTGCCGCCGCCAATTTCGAACAACTTGGCATCGCGCCACAACCGCTCGACGGGATACTCGCCGGAATATCCGTACGCGCCGAGAACCTGAATCGCCCGGTCCGCGAGCGTTTTGGCCATCGTGGCGCAATAGAGCTTCGCGGCATCGGCGTCCAGTTGAGAATCGGCCGACGAGGCCGACATCCGTTGGGCCGTGTGAAAGACCAACGTCCGGCCAGCCATCCATTCCGCATAACTTTCGCCGATGTGCCGCTGAATCTGGCCGAAATCCCGTAACGGCTTGCCGAACGCACGACGCCGGCTGGCATATTGATTCATCAACTCCAAAGCACGCCGGGCGATGCCCAGGCTCATGGCCGCCATCGTCAGCCGTTCCATGGCCAGCGTCTGGACCATCGAACGGACGGCTCCGCCTTCCTCACCGACACGATTCTCCACCGGAATCAGACAATCCTTGAACAGGAGCTGCGCGCTTTTTGACGCCCGCACGCCCAGCCGACCGTCCACACCCCGGCCGAGCGTGAAGCCCTCGCGGCCCTTTTCGACGAGAAACAGCGACAGCCCGCGCGGTCCATTGCCCGATGTGCGGGCATAGACGAGGAAGACATCTCCCATTTCCCCGTCGTTCAACACGCCGTTCGTGATCCACATTTTTTCGCCATTGAGGAGATAGCCGGCTTCCACTCGCTGGGCCGTCGTTTGCATGCCGATGACATCGGTCCCCCCGCCAGACTCGCTCATCGCCATGCCGGCAACGATCCGCCCGACATTCGCATCGGGCAGAAATCGCGACTGCTGTTCCGCATTGCCGCAACACGCCAGGTGATGGGCGAAGAGAACCGAGTGCGACAAGCACGAAAGCGTAAACCCGGCATCGGCCGCGGCAAGTTCTTCGTAAAGAATGGCGGCCGCGGTGGCATCCTGCTGGGCCCCCCCGTAAGCCGATGGCAACGTCAGCCCTAACCAGCCTCGGGCTCCCACCTGGCGAAATAAATCCAGATTGAAGCGCTCCTGGCGATCGTGGGCGGTGGCCTGCGGCGCGACTTCGGCTTCGGCAAACGCCCTGACGGTGCGTCTGAGTGTGAGATGCGATTCGGTCGGATGGAACAGGTCCAGGGGCATGGTGTGCGTCTCGTAGATCGACTTTTCAACGAAGGGCGGCAGAGAGCGAATTACGTGAACAGAATGTGAAACGATTTGGGGGGCGGGCAGTTGAGCTGGGGGTCGACGAACAGGCTAAATAATTCCACCTCAGCATCGATCGGCACAAATCCGCGCGAAAGCAGCACACTCGCTGGTGCCGCTGCGGAAGCCATCATCAAGACCAGATCGACGCCGTCGTCGCGCATCTGGGCTTCGGCGGCTTTCAGCAGAGAACGCTGTGGCCACCATTGATCGCCCGCAAGCAAATCGATCATGGCCACGCGGAGATCCTGCTCTCCAGACCATGTCAGGGCGTAATAGTTGAGAAATCCGTGCAGTGAGGTTCCGTCGTGTGACACGAATGTACGCGGGAACTGCCCGTGATCCAGTTGGTGTTCGAGCCGGTCCGAATTCCATCGCATCTGAAAGTCAGTCGTGCGATTCTGTATTTCCAATAGGCGCAGGCATTCCGCCGTGTCGTCGGCGCGGAATGGCCGGATGCCGGAAGGCCGCTTCGCACGTGTCGGCCATCGCGGGATGAGTCGCAGCAATTGCGGGCCCCAACGTTCCCACGTCGTCAAACCCGCCGCCGCGACACGCACGGGATTGAGCACATGGGCCCATAATCGGATTGGCCCCCAGAAGCGAAATTCGTCCGGACGGCGTCGCGCCAGTGAATCCCAGAACTTTCGCGCGGGCGATTGGTGATCGATGCGCGTGCAACCGATGGAGAACCGCAAACCCTGTTGCTGGTGCCGTAACCGCAATTCATCTACCAGGCGTAAGGCCACGCCCCGGCTTTGCGATTCCTGATCAACACTCAGCCAGGAACTGTAACTGCCACGGACCCGCTGATCGCCCCACTGAAACTCGGCGGCTTCGGCCATGATGCAACCGATCAGCGAATCGCCTTCGTAAGCGGCGACACAGAGGTCACGGGAACCCAGCCGCGGATCGAGCACTCGCCACGCGAAGTATTTCTGATCCCACAGCGGAAACCACTTTTGACCCTGAAAGTTTTGCTTCCATGCGCGTTGCACCAGCGCGGCGAGATCGCCCCCATCGCCTTCGTAGCTGCGAATTTCAACCGCGCTCATGGCGTCCCTCGCAGACGACCGAACGCTGGTGGAGTGACGACCGCATCGACGGACGAATCACCGTCATCGGGGAAGATTGTTGCCACCTTCAATGGCGGAGACGGCCCCACAAAGTCTTCACCCTTGCCGCGAACATACTGCCGGTCGAGTTCCGAGAGCGACAACAGCAGCAGAAACGCTTGGTCTTCTCGAGCGCTGATCTGCGTGGGAGGAGTGCTGCGGATCTTGTCGATGAATCGCAGCGCGTGGGTTGTCTGGATCGGGGCCATCTCTTCGAGCGCATGTGGTGACAGCCGCTCTTCCACCCAGTCGACGAATCGCGCGGTGCCTTGTTGCTTGCGGTCAAAGAAGCACGCTGTACCGGGTGCGCGGTACGGCTGTTTCGGTCGGGCTACAATTTCACGGGGCAACGAGGGGCCGAAAGCTTCTTTGAGCAGTCGCTTTTCGACACCGTCTGCTGAAAGATGGGTGTCAACCGGCAGCGTCGCCGCGTGGGCCACAAGGGCGGGGCTGAGAAACGGGCAACGCGGTTCAACACCGTGGGCGAACGCCATCCGGTCTCCTTGCGAGGACAGCAGATACCCCTGCAACAGCGTGTGAAATTCCAGCCACTGCGCCCGTCGCAGCAGGGGCAGGGCATCGAAGCCAGGCACGGCAGCCAGCACATCGTCGAGCGGTGTGGATGACGACGGCTCCGCTTGCAGCAGGCGGGCGGCAAAGCGACCGTTGTCGAACCGCAGCGCGTGTGAGAACGTCCGGTTACCCGGCGCGATTGCGGATCGGGCCAGAACGGCCTCCAGTGCGCCGACGTTGGCATCGGAAAACAACGGGAGATAAGGATATAACCGGCGGATGGAGTCCCGGCGTTGCCCGGCAGACAACAACGGCCACGCTTCGCGCAACCGCGATTCCTTGAACAGATCGTAGCCAAAAAAGACTTCATCGGCCCCTTCGCCGCTCAGCACCACTTTGATCCCGCATTCGCGAATCCGGCGGGAAAGCAGAAACATCGGCACGAACGCCGTGCGAAACTGCGGAACCTCGGCATGCCATAGCGCCGCAGGAAACGCAGCCGCAATGTCCGTCGAAGAAACAGCGAGTCGATGGTGCGTCAGTCCGAACCGATTCGCGGCGAGATTCTGTGAAGCGGTCTCGTCAAATTCCGGCTCATCGAAGGCAATCGCGAAGGATTGCATCCGCTCAGCCTGCCGATTTTTTACCAGGTGTGCCAGGATCGTCGAATCGAGTCCTCCGCTGAGCTGAATGCCGACTTCGACATCGCTGCGCAGACGCAGGTCCACGCTCCGTTGTAACAACTCTCGCACGTGCGCGGCGGCATCGCTGGTCTCCTCGGCCACGACACGCGCGACGGGAAACTCCGCATAGCAATCCAGCGATGTGCCGCTCGTCGTGATTTCCAATATCGATCCGGCCGGAACCTGTTTGACTCCGTGAAAGGGCGTGTCCGCCCCGATCGATGTCCAGTGCGTAAACAAGGACGCCAACCGCGGTGTGTCCCAGACGCAGGCATGATCGCGGCACGCCGCAAACGCCTTCATTTCGGACCCGAACAGAATCCGCTGCGAGGTCTGACAGTAAAAGAGGGGCCGCTTTCCGAAGCGATCGCGAACGAGCGTGACCGTGCGGTGGCGGCGGTCGTAGACCGCAAAAGCGAAGCCGCCTTCAAAGCGCGCCGGTGCCTCTTTCCCCCACGTTTGCCATGCGCGAA
Organism: Planctomycetaceae bacterium; assembly: GCA_021732785.1. Lineage (GTDB taxonomy): Bacteria > Planctomycetota > Planctomycetia > Planctomycetales > Planctomycetaceae > DSVQ01. Next base: position 38,216 of record JAKFUG010000044.1, on the reverse strand, counting down.
GCGCCACTTCGGTGTCGCACTGCGTACGGAAGCGATACCCGCGCTGTTCGAGTTCCCGCCGCAATTCGAAGTGGTTGTAGATTTCTCCGTTGTAGACCACCCAGAAGCGTTGCGTCTCGTCGGTGAACGGTTGCTGTCCTAATGCGAGATCGTTGATTTTCAACCGCGTCGCACACAAGGCCACGCGTGGATCGAGCATGTACCCGGCTTCGTCCGGTCCGCGATGTCCCAGCAGCCGGATCATCCGCTCCATCTGTGCGAGGCGTTCGCCCGGTGGCAGCCGGCTTCCGTCGAGTTCGATCACGCCACCGATACCACACACAATCGCCGGTCCTTTCCTGGGACTGCTCAGGGAACGAGTTGCTGAATGGCGGGACCGCGAGGAGACGGAAAGAGCGCGGCATGGCGCATCGACCGACTGATAAAGAACCCGAACTTCGTCAGCACGTCGCCGTAACCAACTTCGATCACGTCGCGCACACCCCGCGTTTCCAGCGTTTTGATCCCCCGACTCCAGCGAACCGGTGCAGCGACTTGCCGGGACAGTGCGTCGCACAACTCGGTCCGGTCCGTCGGCAGCCAGTCGCCGGTGGTGTTGTCGATGATGGGGCAAATCGGCGGCGACAAGATTTCCCGAAGCAAAAGGGACTTCAGCGGCATCACAGCGGGCTGCAATTGCGAACTGTGCCACGCGCCGGCAACCGGCAGCCGCACCATCCGCTTGGGACGCTTTGGCAGAAACAATTCCTCGGCGCTCTCCAAGGCCTTGAGTGTTCCCCCGAGCGTGAATTGTCCCGGTGCATTCTCGTTGGTGATCTCCAGGAGATACCCGCGCTCGTTCACAATCTCGCACACACGGCGCACGTCGGTTTCCAGCAGTCCGATCACGGCCAGCATTCTACTCGGTTCACCCTCGGCAATGCACGCATCCATCAATACGGCGCGCCGGGAAACAAGAGCGAGTAATTGCTGCAAATTGATCATTTCGGCGGCATACAAAGCCGTCCATTGGCCGACGCTGTAACCCGCGATTCCCGCTGGGATAAAACCAGGATACTGGGCTTTGAGTCGATGCAGCGCCAGCACGCTTGCCAACACGGTCAACAGGGAACTTTCCGCATTCCCGCTGAGCCGACTCGTGCGTTCCACCGCAGCGTCCAGCGGATCGTAACCCAGCCGCGTGCAGATGTCTTCGTAAAGCTCCGGAAATCCGGGATCATCACGAAAGGCGTCGAGCATGCTGAGACAATGAGCGCCTTGCCCCGGGAAAATCCAGGCGGTCGTCGCGGGATCACAATGACTCAAATCACAGGACATCGGTGGACACGCCGATCTTGTCTGCCAACCACTGAATATCGGTCTGTTCCGGCAACGTGTTCAACTTTCGCGTCGCATCTTCGCGCGAGATCAACCCGTGCCGCAGTTGGTCGGCAATCTCGAACGCATACGCATGAAAACCGTGGCGGCGATGATGGATGTAGACGCCGAGGTCGTTCAGCCGGCAGTTCGTCGATGTCAGGCCGGTGTCCCGCGGGCGTTTCCAGCCGAGTTGGGCGATGTCGTGCAGAATTTCGTCTTCCAGAACGGCAAACCCGAGCATCGGATTGATGACGGTGATCTCACGGTCCGCATCGGCATCGGAGCGGCCGAGGGAAAAATAGGGCCGGGCCGCGTCACCAAACGCCCGCACGAACCGCTTGATCAAAGCGGCGCGGGGACGTGCCTGCTGGCCGGGGCGAATGCTCATGGTGGCGGCATCGCGCGGCAGTTGTCCGCCGAGATAGCCCCCCGCGACCAGCGGCGCTCCGAGCTCCAAGGCTTTCTGCAAAATATGCGTGTTGATGAGGCTGATGCAGGAGTTGCAAATGGAACTGGCCCGCTGAATTGCCGCCGGAGCGTGCATATCTTCCTGCACGGCACTGATGCCGTACATCTTCCGCACAAATTGCTGATTCGGCGTGAACATCAAATGATCGACGCCAAGGCTGCCGCAGACAGCCTTGCAGTTTTCAGCGGTGCCTTTGGAGAGAAAGCCGTTGTCGATGGTGACGGCAATGCAGCGAAGCTGAAATCGCTCGACCAGCAGCTTCAACGTGTAGGACGAATCTTTCCCGCCGCTGAAGGCCACCACACAGGCATAGGGTTCGACATCACGGTGGGTGGCGACGATGCGCTCCAGCTCGTGACGAATCTCGGCCCGCTGTTGTGCCAATTCCGCTTCCGGCGGGGTGACCAGGCAGATGTCGCACAGGCCGCTTTCGGCAATCGTGAGTCCGGGGACCGTCGCCGGGAGCAGACAACGTCGGCAACTTCGCAGCGTCGATTCCATGATGGACACTCCGCTGGGATGACTTAGGAACCACTTTGACGCGCGGACACCATGCGGGCGATCCCGGTCAGCGTCGACATGTCCGGCGACGCGAGATCATCATCGGAAAGGGCCACGCCGTAGGTCTTTTCCAGATGACCCACGAGGTCGATGAAACCGTAGGAATCGATTACGCCGGCGTCGAACAGATCGGTCTCGTCGGTGAGGTCTTTGCCAAACTCAATGAGAAATTGCTTCGTGAGAAAGTCACGGATCTGGTCCTGCAAGTCGGCAAGTTCCGCCATCGGAGATCGATCACGCTAAGTAGAAATGGGAGACCCGATTTGAATCCGCAATCGCTGGTGGCCCGGTGAAGTTCGATCCTGTTCGACGTTGGTAGCGAACGACGAAAACTGTAGCACGCGCGCACGTCCGATACTATCCCCTTCTCACGCGGACTTCCCGAGAATGGCGAACAACGTCTCCCGTGGCTGAAAAAGTTCTCGTCGAGGTCAAACAGGCAATCAGGAAGCCGATGTGGGTTGTGATCCAAAGAGGCTCCGCGCGATTTCGTCGACCAATTGCTCCCGTGCCGAGGTGATGAATCCGTGATCACCGGGCAACATCCGGAGTTGAAAGTCGCTGGCGGTGTGTTTTTGCCATTCGCGCAACTGTGCGGGCGGGATCTCGTCGTCGATGCCACCAAAGGCCGCGATGGGGCATTCGAGGCGGCCATGCTTCGTAAAGAGCGGCGATTCCGCCAGTCGCAAATCGGCGCGGAGAATCGGCAGGTACAGGTCGACGAGTTCCCGATTCGACCAGAAGGCTTCCGACGAGCGACCATAGCGGCGGCGCAGCTCACGCAAAAAGTCCGCATCGGGCAACGTGGCAATCGGCGCGAGCGGGGAAGCAACGCACGGCGGCAACCGCGCCGAGACAAACACCCGCGTGGGCACGGGGGCTTTCCGCGTTTGCAGATGGAGCGCGAGTTCGTAGGCCAGTACCGCCCCGAGGCTATGCCCGAAGAAAGTGAAAGGAATCTCCAACCAGGGCTGTAACGCCGTCGAGAGAGCCATAACGACGGCGGGAACATCGGTCAGCGGCCGTTCGCGCAGGCGGTCTTCACGCCCGGGGAGTTGCACCCCGCAGACCTGGACCGACGGCGGCAGCAGCTTCGGCCAACTGGCAAACAGGGACGCTCCCGCTCCGGAGTGCGGAAAGCAAAACAGGCGATGCGTGACCGGTCCTTCGCTCCGAAACGGAATGAACCACCGCGGGCCCGATAACGGCGGACCACTATTCCCGAACGTTGAGGACATCGCGCCAATCCATCTTCAAAATCGCCCACTGGACAACAACATAACTCGCCGCGCTGAACACGAGCGATAACCCAATGGTCTTCCCCCAGGCCACCGGCGGGTGAGCGAACGGGATGCGGTAGAGTTCGGTGTCATGCACGCTCAATATCACCCAACCGAAGAAGTAGCCGCAGGGAAGTCCCAGCAGCGTCCCCAGGGCATTGCCCCAGGCGATCTCGCGGAGAAACAAACCGCCGACGCGCCACGGATCGGACCCCAAGACGTGGAGCGTGGCGATCTCCCGCCGTCGTTCCGCGAGACTGATCAACACGCAATTGAGCACGCTGGAGAAATAGCTCACGCCGGCAAACAGAATCAACACTTTCGTTTCGAGACGGAACGTGGCAATGAGCGAGTCGCGCAGGATCCGCATTTGATCGTTGCGAACGGCGACGCTCTTGAAGGCCGGCATCCGTTTTAGTTCCCGATGAAACGCCTGCTCCTGCGCGATTCCCGGCTTCGTCAGCAGTTGCAAACGAGTGACCGACGCGGCGTCATCCATCAACGTGTGCAGGAAATTCTGATCGGCATACACCGGCAGGCCGAGATAACTTTCCGCAATCTGCATGACCTGCACGCGGTGCGGTCGGCGGACCCCTTTGATGGTGGTCAACGTGACCGTTTCACCGGTGCGAACCTGCAACATTTCCGCGAGCTTGCGGCTCATGAGCAGGCCGGTCGCCGGTACGGCGACGTCATGGCCGCGGGCGTCGCGCGGAATCGTCAGTCGGGCTCCGTTCACCAGGCCGGTAATGCGGCAGCGTTTCTGAATAGCGCCGTGCGTCAACGTGCAGTCGACATCCAGGATCGGCTCGGCATATTCGACGCTGGAAATTCGCCGGACAGCGTCCAACACCTGCGGGCCCTGGGGATCATTCAACGTCACATCGACATGACTGCGTTGCACCAGGCGGTATTGAAATTCGAGCAGATACGGCAGGGACTCATCGACGATGTTGGCACAGAGCAGCAACGTGGTTCCCACGGCGACGGCAAACACGGCGGTGACGGTTCGTTGCCAGTTGCGCGTCATCCCGCGCAAAACCATGCGGTCCGATGTGCCGAGGCGCGACCAGATCACCGGAGACTTCGACAGCCAGTTGGCCGTGCTGCGGACCGGCGCGACGGGACGCATGGCCTCCGAGGGATTCAGTTGTAATACACGACTCGCGCCATGCAATGTTCCCAGCACCGCCACCAACACGCTAAGGCCCAATCCCAGCCCGTGTAACAGAGGATAAAAATCCGCCCGCAGAGTGGGATATTCGAAGAACTCGTGAAAGAGATTGGTCAGGATATGCGCGACGACCGCCCCCGCCGCACAACCCGCAATGCCCCCGATCACACCGACGATGACGGCGAGCTTGATGTAATACAAAAACAGCGGCCAGTCGCCGTAACCGAGGGCTTTCAATGTCCCGATCTGCGTCCGTTCCTGCTCGGTGACGCGCGTCATCAGCACGTTCATGACGATGGCCCCGGTCGTGAGGAACAGCGTCGGCAGAATCAAGGTGAAAATCCGCAGGCCGGTGATATCGTCCGTCAAATACCGGTGCGACGGCATGTCGTCTCGCGCGGTGACGGTCAGCACGCCATAGGGATCGCAGCGGGATTCCACATCGCGAAGCACCGCCTGCGGCCGCGCGCGAAATTCCGGTGCCAGCGTTCCGATCAATTGATTGCAGGCCCCTTTCAAATCGAGCAGTTCCTCCATCTGGCTCCGTTTGAGATAAAACGCGCCGAAATGGTCCGGATCGGGTGCGAGCGTGCCGGGCGAAACGAGGTACATGAACTCGCTGCTGCTCGCCATCCCGACAATCACAAAAGTGCGATGCTGCCCATTCAGGACCAGATGAATCTGGTCGCCGGGATTCAAACCGTGCCGCCGCGCGAAAGTATCATTCACGAGGACCTGGTCGCGGCGGTCGGAAGAAAAATAGCCGCCACGGCGAATCAACACCCCGTTGATCATGGGCTCGGGTCGCTCGGGCAGCGAGATGACGATGCCGTTGATGGATTGACTGGAATCGGGCAGGTCCACCAGCGCCGAAGCCATGATCCGCGGCTGCAGTTCAATGACGCCGGGAATCCGCGCTAACAGCGGAAGATCGGCCAGGGGCAGACGCGTCATTTCCACCGAGAAATCGGCCATCCGACACTGGGCATAGTATTCGTCCTGGCCGCGAACGAGATTGGAAAACGTGGACGCCAGACCCACGAAGCAGGCAATGCCGACGGCCATGATGCTGCTGATCGCGACCAGCCGCGGCCAGGAGCGATAAACCAGTCGCCGCAATCGACGATTCAACATCGAATGTCGAGGGCGCAGCGCATTGACCGGCATTTCGTCCCGCATACGCTACCAACTGATTTGAGCGGGATCGCTCGGACGCGGATTGACCTGGAGCTCGGCAACCAGACCGGAGCGCATCCGGACAATTCGATCGCCGATGGGGGCAATTGCACCGTTGTGAGTCACGATGATCACCGTCTTCCCGAGAGTCCGGCTCAAATCCACGAGCAGCCGTAGTACCTGCTTGCCGGTCTCGAAGTCCAGCGCGCCGGTCGGTTCGTCGCACAACAGAGCCGCGGGATTTTTGACCAATGCACGGGCGATAGCCACGCGCTGTTGCTCGCCGCCGGAAAGCTGTGCGGGAAAATGATCCCGCCGAGCCGACAGGCCGACCTGCTCCAGAACGGCCGATGTGGACAGCGGCGCGGCACAAAGTTCGGCCGCCACTTCCACATTCTCGGCCGCAGTCAAGTCGGGAATCAGGTTGTAGAACTGGAACACAAAACCGACCGCATCGCGACGATAGCGGGCGAGTTGGCGTCGATCCGCCTGAGCCAGATCCTCCCCCCGATACCACAGGTTGCCATGGGTGGCGCGATCGATACCGCCGATGAGATTGAGCATCGTCGTTTTGCCGGAACCACTCGGTCCCAGCACGATCAGCACTTCGCCTTGCACGATGTCCAGCGTCACATCCCGCAGCGCGGCAATGATGCTTCCTTCGAGAGAAAATTCCCGCGAGACGTTGTCGAGGCGCAGAAACTCGCTCCGTGGCGGTATTGGCGCTGGCATCGGCGGAGTGGGAGCGGCTTCGGTCACAACGGTTCCGACAAGGAATTTCAATGGGCACCCACGGTGGGACAGGCACCGGATTCCAGCATGACTTCGAAGCCGTGACGCTGCCCCAGCCGTTCCAATTCGAGAATGGTCGGGATTTGCAGCGACCCGCACAGTCCGTCAAACGCCGGTTGATGTTCGAGTGCCAGGAGAATCGTCTCCGCGATGCAGGCCACGATCACGCCACGGTCTTTGCCGCCGAGAAAGCGAAAATCGGGATTGCCCGGCAGGCGCACCAGTCCCCCTTCCACGACTTGTACGTCCGGGCGCTCCACCGCGAGGTTGGCACAAATGTTGAAGGGGCGCGAAAGATCGCAAATGATCGCGTTCCGCTTCAAATGCTGACTCTCGATAAACGCTTCCGGGGAGTTGGTCGCCGTGATAACGATGTCCGCGAGTGGCAAGGCCGCTGCCGCCGATGTCGTGACGGCCAGCGGCCCGTCACCTTCCAGTTGCAATTCCGCGGCGGTCAACGGGGCCGTTCCGCGGGTTGCAAGCTGGTCCGCGACAGTGAATCGCGACGGCGCCCGCCCGGTCGCCGCGGTTTGCCGCACGGAGTCGGCAATTTCATTGGCGACACCTTGCAAGCGCGTCGTGCTGAATTGGGCCCGCGTCGGATTGCCGACGAGAATCAAGCGGCCCACTTCCTCGGCAAGCATGAATGCCAGCGCCCGTCCGATCATGCCCGTCGCCCCAACCACCGCGACCGTGGCCTTCGCCAACTCCAGTCCGCGAGCCCGGCTGGCTTGCTGCACCGCACGCCGACCAGCCACGACGGTGAAGGAATTGCCGGATGTGATCTGCGGCATGCGTTCCGAGGGGAGACTCAATCCGCCGTGCGTGACAATCGACGTAAATCCGCCCAGACCAACGACACGCGCTCCCCGATCCCGGGCAATCTCCACGGCGAGACTGATCTCGTTGATCGCCTGATCGCCCGGCAGTTCGAGCAGTTCCTCAGCGGTGTAGGGAATCAAAATCAATTCGCCGACTGCGCGACTGCCCAAGGCCGACTCGGCGGCAAAGGAACCAATCGGGAACGGGTCCAGAAAGCGAATCATGCGCTGCTTTAACGTCAGCAACCGTTCATCACTCAATGATTCCAGACTCGGGTCGAGCTCGGCGAGATCCCGCGGCGAGAGAAGATGAACGATAAACGCAAACCGGCCGTCTTCGGGGCGTGCGTCAATTCTCGTCATCGGCGGTGTCAGTTCAACCCGCGCTTCCGAACGGGGCGGTCGCGCGGCTGCCGTGACGCGACTCGCTTCTCCCTTTTCGGTGGCCAGAAACGATGTCAGCTGCGCCGAATCCCGTCGTCGCAATACCTGCAGCGTACGTCGCAGGGCGGACAGGAATCGTTGGCACTCCGCGCGGCCGGCGATCAACGGCGGTTCAATCCGAATCACCGTGCCACTGGAGAATGACGGGGCAACGCGAACGCCCTCCACATTCAGCAGATATCCCACTAGCAAATGGATGACGAAGTTCTGTTGCTGAAGAAAGCCCAGAAGATTCGTTTCATGACGCAGCGGCTCCAGTTCCAGTTCCACGCCGAGCAGAAAGCCGCGTCCCCGCACCGATTGAATGAACTCGGGAAACTCTCGTTGCAGTTCGAGCAACTGCTGTTTTAATTCGGCGCCGACAGTCGCGACCGAACGGATCAGCGCGCGGTCGTCCCGTTCGAGCAAGTCCAGTGAAGCCAGTCCCGCGCGGCACGCCAGCGTATTGCCCGCGAACGTTGAGGAGTGCCGCAAATCGAACTCGGCGGAATACGCCGCTTTTCCATAGAGACAGGCACCGATCGGCATTAACCCGCCGCCGAGCGCTTTCGCCAGCGTCATCACATCCGGCGTGAAGTCATCCCGGTTGCAGGCGAAGAGATCGCCGGTGCGTCCCAACCCCGTTTGCACTTCATCAACGATGAATAGTGTGCCGGCAGCGCGACACGCTTCCTGTGCGGCGGCGAGGTAACCGGCGGGCGCTTCGACAATCCCACCTTCGCCCTGAATCGGCTCGACGACAAAGGCCGCGTAATAACCCGGCCGTGCGGCGAGGGCGGATTGAAGAGCAGCGAGGTCACCGAAGGGAATGTGCTCGAAACCGGGGACCGGCGCGCCGAAGTCCTGATGATAAACACGGTTCCCCGTCGCCGACATCGCCCCCAGCGTGAGGCCGTGAAACCCGTTGCGGGTCGCGAGAACGCCGATGCGCCGCGTCGCCGCCCGGCACAGCTTGATGGCCACTTCCACCGCCTCGGCACCGCTGTTGGCAAACGTGACGTAACGCATGCCGGGCGGAGCCATCGCGAGCAACCGCTCGGCCAATGCGCCCGCGGCATCCATTAACGAGGGGTTGACGAAACTCGGAACTTCTTCGGCACGCACGGCTTCGAGCGCCTGCCAGATTTCGGGCGGATTCAGGCCAAACGGTAGCGCTCCGAACTGGGCGATGAAATCGAGATATTCCTGTCCGTGCTCATCGTACAGCAGGCAACCGCGGCCTCGTACAAAGCGCTTTTCCATCTCCAACTGAGAAAACAGAAATCCCTTATAAGGGCTGACAAACCGGACGTAGGGATGACACGATTCGTCCGGTTGCGGCAGCTCATCGGTGAGCCGCTCATCGCCGAACAACGAAAACTTGGTCTTGCTTCGTCGCGGGCGGGCCGGTCTGCCGAGAGGTGCGGTATCCAAGATGACCGGCGGATGCGGTTCGACATTTGAGTCAGTCCGGAGCGCGGTCTGTGATTCAGCTTCCTGGAGCGCGAGTATGACGGCGTCGCGGTGTTGTTTTACATCGGAAAGGAGGGCATCAACGCGGGCTTCTTTCGGCGCACGGTAGCGCAACCGGTCGCCTTCCATCCACAATTCCACGCCGGCGGAGCGCGCTTGTTCGAGCAGAGTCGCGACGGCATTGCTCACAGTTCACCTTCCTGGAATGCGTTTTCCCCCGGCGTGCGCAGTTCGTCCGGCAACTCCGCGGGACCGATCGGAACGAGTTCTACGTCTTCTGGAACGGGCCCTCCCACGAGACTGTGCAACAGTCCGCAACCGGGTTCGAGACCGAACAGAGGACGGATGCGTTCAAAGTCGAGCCAACCGATTTGACACAATCCAATCTGCAGCGACCCCGCGGTCTCCTCCAGCAATTGCGTCATTGCGCCGGCTTCCAGCGTCATGAATTGCAGGCTCAATTCGCCATACAACGGCTCAATCGCGGCCGGAACGGCAATCAAGAATACCGAAAAAGTTGCCTGGTCGAAGACGGGCTGGTTGATGTGCGCCTGATGGATGTCGCGATCGAGCGGAATCCCCGGGGCGACGGCGATCAATCCATGTTGGACGGGATCATAATAATAGAGTCCCGATGCGAGGCCCGTGACGGCGTTTTCCTTCAGATGGAGATAGGTCTGCACGGGATAAGCACCGCCCGCGGAACCATAGCGGTACTTCGGGTGGCCCGCGCTCGAAAACTGTTGCAGACACCCGAGCAGTTCCGACACGCTGGCGAGTGTCAATGAACGGGCAGCGAACTGGCGATGACTGCGGCGGCGGAATTCGGCTTGCCGTGCGGCGTCGAGGGGAATCGGAACCAGTACGGTTTGTACTGTCGAGTCGGAAAACCGTCGCAGACCGTGTTGCTGCTGCTTGAACGTTGCACGCTGGTGTGGATCGAGAATCACGTCGGCCGATCGCGGCGTTGCATTTGACGTTGGAGTCTGTGTCTCCGGCGATTGATTTCGATGAGCCTGCAAGATCGCTGCCAGACCATTCACGGACGGGTCGCGAAAAAAATCGGGCAGGTGTGGACGGAAGCCAAACTGCTCCTCGAAGCGATTCGCCAGTCGAATCATGTCGATGGAACTCGCGCCCACGTGCATCAGATTGTCCGCGGCTCCCAGTTGCGGGAGCCCCATTTCGACGGCAATCACATCCCAGACTTCGCGCGTCACGCCGTCCATGTCCGCGGGAGCCGACAGCGCCTCGTTGGTTGACGACGCCACGTTGATCGCGAGTCGCTCGAGTGCCTGACGGTCAATCTTGCCATTCGACGTGAGCGGGAACTCCACCCGCCATGTGAAGGCCGACGGAATCATGTACGGCGGCACTTTCCCGGCGAGAAACTCGGCCAGAGTGTTGCCCGGATCAACATCGAGCAGTTGATTTTCATGGCGCGGAGTCATCCACGCGACCAGGCGTCGCTTGCCGCGAGTCTCACCGACGGCACACACGATCGCAGCGCGAATGTCGGGATGGTCCATCAAGGCCGCTTCGATCTCCCCCAGCTCGATTCGATGCCCGAGAATTTTGACCTGCGTATCTTCGCGGCCCAAAAATTCGATGTCGCCATTCGGCAGAGATCGGCCCCAATCGCCCGTTCGATAAAGACGGTGCCCCGATGCTTTCTCCGTGATAAATCGTGCCGCGGATTTTTCCGGGTCTTTCCAGTACCCCGTCGCGAGGCCACATCCCCCGATGTAAAGTTCGCCCGGCACCCAGGCGGGAACCGCACGACCGTCCGAGTTGAGTACGGCCCACGTCTGGTTCGCGAGCGGGCGGCCGTAGGGAACGCTTGCCGTGTTTTCCGGAAGGGAATCCACGCGATGAAAAATGGACCAGATTGCGGCCTCTGTTGCGCCGCCGAGGCTGATGACTTCGGCGTGGGGACACAGCCGTCGGATGCGCGATGGAAGCGAGACCGGAATCCAGTCCCCGCTCAGCAGAACCTTGCGGAGTTCGCAAGGCACCGCCGATTCATGGCTGTGCGATTCGATGAGCATTTCCATCAATGCGGGAACCGTGTTCCAGACCGTGATTCGCTCGTCCCGGATCCATTCCCACCAGCGGTCCGGATTGCGCTCCGCGTCGGCTTCGGGGATGACGATTGTGCCCCCCGCGGCCAATACGCCGAAAATATCATACACCGAAAGATCAAAGTTCAATGCGGAGAGCGCGAGCACGCGATCGTTCCGGGTGATGTTGAACCGGTCGTTGACATCGAACACGGTGTTGGCCACGGCGCGGTGGGTCATCGCGACCCCTTTGGGCTGGCCGGTCGAACCGGAAGTGTAGATCACATAGGCCAGATCAGCGGTCGCTACGGGATTGGGGACGGGCTCGCCGCAAGGCACGGTCGGAAAGGAATCGTCAATCGTGACGATCGCGATCCCGTCTGGCCAGAACGAAGCGTCGGTGAAACCCCCTTGCGTGACGGCGACGCGGACTTCGCCGTTTTCGAGCAGGTATCGAATCCGCTCCGTCGGCAAGCGGGGGTCGATCGGCAGATAGGCGGCACCCGCCCTGAGAATTCCCAACACCGCGACGACTTGCTCCCAGCCCTTCTCCATCACGACGGCAACCAGACTGTTGTTCTCGACGTGTTGTGCCGTGAGTCGGACGGCCACGTGCATTGCCGCGTGTCGTAGCTCGGCGTAGGTCAAACGGCGATTCGCCGAGATGACTGCCGGATCTTGCGGGTGTTGGTCGGCTTGCTCAAAAAACAACGCTTCGAGCCGGACATCCCGAAATGATTTCTCGGTGGCGTTGATGGCCCGCTGTTGTTCAAGATCGGCGTCCGGCAGATGGGAGCGCTGTCGTACGTGCCAATGCTCCGGTTCTTCGGAAAGCTGCCGCAGAAACTGTGTGTAAGCGTCAAAGATCGCGTCGATCATGCCGGGCGGGAAAAGCGGCTCGACATAGTCCCAATTGTAAACGAGAGCGCCATTTCGTTCAAAAATCTGATGATCGAGCCACACCTGCGGCGTTTGCGACACGCCGTAGACCACTTCCCCAAACGGAAGCTCATCCATGATGGAAGCCCGGCCCACGACGCTGGTGAACACGACCGGCATGATCGTGGCCGGATTGCGTTCGTGCCGCTTCCACAATTCCCGCAAGACTTCCACGCCGCCGAAAGCCGTGTGATCGAGATCGGTGCTCAACTGTGTCTGCAGCCGTTCGGCCAGATCGAAAAATGATTCATCGGCACGGACATCCGCAGTGAGCAACGTGAGAGATGTGAAGTCCCCGACGAGATCGTCGATTTGCGGATGCACGGCCGGGCGATTGAACAAGGTCATATTAATGGTGAAGCGCGAACTGCGGCTCCAAGTCCGCAGCACGTCGCTGAACGCCGCCAGTAAAATCGCCGACGGCGTGAGCCCGCGCTGTGTCCCGATCTGTTTGAGCCGCGTCCACCGCATGCCATCGAGCCGACTTGCGCGTCGCCGAAATTGCGGTTTGTCGATCGTTTCCGGATTGCAGGCGAATGGCAGTTCGGGTGCGGGAGGAATGCTCTCCAAACGGTTGAGCCAATACTGCCGCGCACGCTCATAGTTCGCCGTCGTTCGCCGCGCGGCGTCAAATTGCACCACATCGCGAAACGAGATCTGCCATGCGGGCAACTCGATCGCCGGAAACTGGTACAGCAATGCCCACTGGGCCATCAACAGGCGGATGCTCCACGCATCGAGGAACAACAGGCTGAAGCTGATATGCAGCCGCGTCATCTGCGGATCGCGGAGACTCGCCCAACAATCGAACGACGGCCAGTGATCGGCCGCAATCACCTGATGCGACAATTCCGCGCGGATACGCAACAGTTCCGCCTGGATGCCCGTGGATGATTTGCCGCGAAGATCCACTTTTGTGGGGTGATACGGAGGGACCTCATCCAGGATGCGCTGCGTTCCGTCCGCGGCGACGATAGCCCGCAGCATCGGGTGATAATCGATCAGCCGCTGGAAGATTCCGATCAATCGCTCGAGGTCCAGACCGTCGACATCGAGCTCGAAGTACATGTGCGTCGCGACATTACCAAGCCCGAACAGCCCCGTTTGTCCCAACCAGTACGCCTGTTGAACATCGGTGAGCGGAAACGGTTGCGACCACTGCTCGGGCTGCGGAACGAGTCGCGGAGCAGTGGGTGCCGCTGCGGGCTTCGCAGGGGCTTTTTGCTGGAAATGGCGGGCCAGTGCGGCGCGCTTTTCCGCAGGCGTCAATGACTTTTGCGGCGGGACGCCGAGCGGCTCCTGGACTTGCGGGGCAATGTTCGGAGCGGGTTCATTCATGCCGAATCGCTTTGAGCGAAGGGACTCGATCTGTCCCAGGGCAATCGAATCGGGAGTCGCCTGGCCCGCTAGTACCATAGTGCATGCCCAGAATCGGAAACAAGCGGCATGCGGCAATTCACTCCACAAAAAAATAAGTTGATGGCGACAAATGTCATTTCGCACGGCTACCATGCTGCTTACTGTGTACAGCAAGAATTGCAGACCGGTGCTCCTCGAAATCGGCCACTCCTGTCCGCAATTCCTGCCACAGAACAGTCGCTTCGGGCCTCATTGGTTTGTTGTGCAGGGTCCGCATGGAAATGACGAGTTTCGATGCGGACCTGCGGTCGAACTGACATTTCCTACTCGAAGGCGCGTCGACTGCTATGACATCATCTCCTTCCTTACGTCCGGCATTCGAATTGTCAACCATCAATTCGGCTCTCCGGTCGCCACTTGCCATTGTGGGAATTGGCTGCCGCTTTCCCGGCGGCGGTCACGGTCCCGAGCGGTTCTGGCAACTGCTTTGTGACGAAGTCGATGCCATCAGCGACTTGCCGCGCAGTCGCTGGAGCGCCGATATGTACTTCGATGCGCATCCCGGAACGCCGGGGCGAAGTGCCGCGGCACGCGGCGGGTTTATTGAAGGAATCGACGAGTTTGATCCCGACTTCTTCGGCATCTCACGGCGGGAAGCCAACAGCATCGACCCGCAGCAGCGTCTCTTGCTGGAAGTCGCCTGGGAAACCTTTGAAGACGCCGGTGCCACGCTCGCGCAGGTGAAAGGGAGCCGCTGCGGCGTTTTCATCGGGCTCTCGAACACCGAATACGGCAATCTCGACAGCACGCCGGCCGGCTTGCTGCGCACCGATACCTACAGCAACACCGGCGCGGCGATGAGCCTGTCGGCGAATCGCATCTCCTACAGCTTCGACTTGCACGGACCGAGCTTCGCGGTGGACACGGCCTGTTCCTCGGCGCTCGTGGCTGTTCACGCGGCGTGCCAAAGCCTGTGGGATGGCGAGTGTACGTCGGCATTGGCCGGCGGCGTCAACGCGTTGTTGAGGCCGCAATCGTGGGTGGGAATGAGTCGCCTCGCGATGCTTTCTCCCGATGCGCATTGCAAGGCCTTCGATGCGTCCGCGAATGGATTCGTTCGCAGCGAAGGCGCCGGACTGGTCATGTTAAAACCCCTGGCTGATGCGCAGCGTGACGACGATCGCATTTATGGCGTCATTCGCGGCACGGCGTGCAATCAGGATGGTCATACGACCGGCATTACCGTGCCCAGCGAGCACGCCCAGGCGGATCTGGTGCGCGCCGCCTGTCATCGTGCCGGGATCGCGCCGCGAGATGTGGGTTATGTCGAGGCCCACGGGACCGGCACGCTCGTGGGCGATCCGATCGAATGCCGCGCTCTCGGCACCGTGCTCGGCCAGGGACGTGAAAGCGATGATCGGCTGTGGATTGGCTCGGTCAAAACGAATATCGGGCACCTGGAATCTGCGGCGGGCATTGCGGGACTGATTAAAGCCACGCTCGCGGTCTATCACCGACAGATCCCCGCCAATCTGCACTTTCATACGCCGAATCCGGACATTCCCTTCGACGAACTGGGACTGCGAGTTCCGCGTGAATTAACACCCTGGCCGCAGCGCGCCGAGCCGGCCATCGCGGCCGTCAATTCGTTTGGATTCGGTGGCACGAACGCCCATGTGATTTTGTCCGCAGCGCCGGCAACGGATTCGGGCAAAGCCTCGCAGAATAGACACACCGCGGCGTTCAAGATTCCCGCCGAGGAGGCTCCGCCGCGATTGATTCCCCTTTCGGCACGTTCACCGGAAGCCTTAAAAGCCCAGGCCCGGCAGTTAGCCGCGCGGCTGACGGCGACCGGTGACTGGAACGATGTGTGTTACACGCTCGCCCGGCGGCGCACGCATCATGCCCATCGCGCGGCGCTGGTGGCGCGGACACCGGAAGAGGCCGCCCAAACGCTGCTCGCCTTCGCTGATGGCGGAAGCCCGGCAAAGCTCGTTCAGGGACGGATCGCCGGCGACGAACCTTCGCCGGTGGTCTTCGTTTTTTCGGGACAGGGAACACAGTTCTGCGGAATGGTGCGGGAACTGTTGGCTCACGAGCCCGTCTTCCGTACGGTGATGGAAGAGTGCGATCGGCTCCTCGCGAAACACGCCGATTGGTCGCTCCTGGATGAACTGGCCAAGGAAGCGTCAACCACGCGGCTCGATCAAACGGCGATCGCGCAACCGGCGATTTTCGCCGTGCAGGTCGCTTTGGCCCGCTTATGGCAAACCTGGGGAATCGTGCCGAGTGCTGTCGTCGGCCATAGCGTGGGGGAAGTCGCCGCGGCGTATGTCAGCGGAATTCTCACTCTCGAAGATGCGGTCCGGATTATCTATCACCGTGGCCGGTGCATGGATGTGCCGGAAGCGCGCGGCAAGATGCTCGCCGTGGCTTTGCCGCTGGAAGAAGTTCGCACATTGATTGCCGGCCGCGAGCATGAAATCTCGCTGGCGGCCGTGAACAGTCCCAGCACCATGACGCTCTCGGGGTCGGCGCAGGCCCTCGAAGCCATCGCGATCAAACTCGAGCAACGGAGCATCTTCCACACGTTTTTGAAGGTGGAATACGCGTTTCATAGTCCGTGCATCGACGGTCAACAAGGTGATTTGCAGGCGTCGATCGCCGGCATGACATTGCGCGAGGAAACGATTCCGTTCTATTCCGGAGTGCAAGGCCAGCGTGTCACGGGGTCCCTGTTGACCCCCGAATACTGGTGGGACAGCGTCCGTCACACCGTGCAGTTTTCACAGGCGATCACGGCCCTCTTGAACGACGGCTTCGAGACGTTTATCGAGCTCGCGGCTCACGGCGTGTTGCTCGGCCCGGTGATGGAAATCGCCGACGCGCATGGCACCAAAGTGTCGATGGTGCATGCCTTGCGCCGCGACGCCGATCAACGGGAATCCCTGCTGAAATGTGCGGGATCGTTGTTCGTGAAGGGCGCATCTCTGAATTGGTCCACGTTGGCACCCGAGGGACGATTACTGACACTCCCCGGCTATGCGTGGCAGCATGAACGCTTCTGGAATGAGACCAACGAATCTCACGAATTGCGTGTGGGACAGCATTATCATCGCTTGCTTGGCTACCGCATTCCGGGGGCGTCCCCTCTTTGGGAAAACCATCTCGATGTGCGGATTCAACGTTTTCTGGCTGATCATTGCGTGCAGGGATACCCGGTTGTTCCAGCGGCGGCCTACGTGGAAATGGCGGCCACCGCGGCTCGCAGCGTTCTCGACACCGCGACGTGTATCCTCGACGACGTGCAGATTCACAAAGCCTGCTTCCTAAGGCAGGATCAGACGGTGTGCCTGCAGCTCGCTGTCAATGCGGCTGAAGGGTCATTTCAAATTGTGAGCCGGCCCGTCGGCAACAGTCCCGACTGGACGGAACATGTCACCGGACGGTTCCGTCCCACAGCGGGTGAGACCCGGTGGGAAACGCAGGATCTGGATCGCCTGCGGCTGCGACTGCCGACCTCACTTTCCGCCGACGATTGCTACCGCAATTTCCGTGATCTGGGACTCGAATACGGGCCGTGCTTTCAGTGTCTCGATGGAGCGCTGGTGGGCACCGGCGAAGCATTGGGATCCATCACTGCGCCGGCCGCGCTGCAACCGTTCCTGAACGGTTATCACATACATCCCGCGATTCTGGATGCGTGTTTCCAAACGGTCATCTGCCTGATTCCGCGCGAAACAGACGTCGGTGTCGACACGGCACGGATGTACCTGCCGGTCGAATTCCAGCAGCTACGGGTGCTCGCTCCGCTGCCGGCATCGGTTTTGGCGCACGCCCGGCTGGTGTCGAAAAGCAGCCGGGAGATGATCGCCGATCTGACGATTTTGGACCGACAGGGACGGACACTCGTGGAAATCAGCGGCCTCCGTTGCCAGGCCGTGGACGGTTTGCCGGGCGAGCGAACCGTCGATGTCAACGACTGGGTCTTCGAGTATCGCTGGAAGCCGCAGGCGCTGGAGAATCGTGAATCGGCGAATGATTCCTCCGGCGTGTCCATTGAGCTGGGGGATGTGGCCGCGTCGGTCAAGCAAAGCTTCAGTCACCAATTTGCCGGGATGCCGACCGATCGACGGCTGATTGAAATCTCTCAGCAGGTGTGGCCCCTCTGCACCGAGTTCATTCTGCGGGCCTGGTCGGAGTTGGGTCTGGACATCCGCCCTGGCAATCGTTTCCGGGCGGAGAGCCTCAGTACACAGTTGGGAATTCTTCCCCGACATACGCGGTTAACCAACCGTTACGTGCAGTTTCTGGAAGCGGCCGGTGCCCTCCGCCGAGTCGGTGACGAGCATGAATTCCTGCGTGGCTTAGACCCCGATGCCATCCCGCAGAGTCAGTTATTGTGGCGGCAGAACCCGGACTGTTATCCCGATTTGAGCCTGCTCCACCGGATCGGGGAAAAACTGGGACCGGTTCTCGCTGGAACGGCTGAACCGCTCGAGTTGCTGTTCCCGCATGGCAATATGTCCCTCGCCGAATGGTACTATCAGGATTCGCCGGGGTTCCGCTTCACCAACACCCGTTTGCAGATGGCGGTTTGCGCGGTCGCCCGGCAATGGCCGGTCGGAAGGCCGCTACGAATTCTCGAAGTCGGTGCCGGCACCGGGGCGTTTACGTCGTTTGTGCTGCCCGAACTGGCACGCCTACCCTGCGAGGTGCATTACACCTTTACCGATCTCTCCGATGCCTTTCTGATGAAGGCCCGTGAGCGCTTCGGCGATTTCTCGTTCATCAAATATTCCAAGCTCGATCTCGAGCAGGATCCGCTGGCACAAGGCTACGAACCCCACTCGTTCGACATGGTGGTGGCGTCGCAGGTGCTGCATGCGACAGCCGACCTCGAAGTCACCTTGCGACACCTGCGAACGCTGCTGACACAACGTGGCCTCTTGGCCTTTGTGGAGTTCGTGAATGAAGACCCCATTCCCATTCTCGACATCGTCTTCGGAGTGCTGGAAGGCTGGTGGCGATTCACTGATCTGAATCGCCGACCCGATTACCCCACGCTGCCGCGTGCGCGCTGGCACACGGTCTTGAACGACTGTGGGTTTTCCCACGTCACGGAAGCGGCAGGGAATTTCACAGGCTCCATTTGCGCCGTTCTGATGGCCCAATCAAACCCTCAGCACGAACCGGCCGCTTCCCGTCCCGTCGCTCTTCCGGAAACGGAGCTTCCACGGGTTTCGACCACTCCGCCAGCGACCGGCCGCTGGCTGATCTTCTGCGATCGGGGAGGCCTCGGACGCCGCCTGGCTGACAAACTGCGCGCTCGCGGCGCGGCTGTGCAAACGGTCGTTGCCGGGAAAACGAATCGTCGAGTCAGTGACGACGAATTTGAGTTGATCCCCGCGGACAAACCCGGCATGCAGTGGTTGCTTGCGGATCTCCACACCGCGGGCAATCCGCCGTGCGGAGTGGTCCATCTCTGGTCGTGCGATGACATTCTCGATGAAACCGACTCCCTCGAGAGCGTCGCAGCGGGCCTGGCTCCCGGCTGTCTGACGGTGACACAACTGCTGCAAGGTTTGGCCGAGTCCGCCGCGCCGACTCCGCCCCGCGCCTGGCTGATTACGCGCGGAGCGCAGACCGCGGGGGATGGACCGGCGATGCCTCAGCCGTTGCAAGGTTCGCTGTGGGGACTCGGCCGCGTGGCCATGAATGAACTCCGGAACCTGCGGCCCATTCTTGTGGACTTGAGTCCGGAACCATCCGACGGCGAGTTCGAGGCGCTGGTCGCCGAATTCCTCGCCAACAGCCACGAAGAAGAAGTCGCACTCCGGGGTGCATCGCGCTATGTGCATCGCCTCATTCGCACCGCCGGACGACGACCGGCACCGCGGCAGTTGGGAGCCGATGGCAACACCACCCAGCCCCGGTTTCGGCTGGAAACAAGTCGCCAGGGAACGTTCGATCAACTCGTACTGCGCGGTCAGCCGCCTGCGGAGCTTCCCCCCGGATCCGTTGAAATCGCCATCGAAGCCTCAGCGCTGAATTTCAGCGATGTGATGAAAGCGCTCGGACTCTATCCCGGGCTGCCCGACGGACCGATCCCGATGGGCCTGGAGTTCGCCGGCCGCATCACGCGGATTGCTCCCGGCGTGCAGGGCTGGCAAATTGCCGACGCCGTGATGGGGCTGGCTCCGTTCAGCTTCGCGTCCTACGTTATCACCGACTCCCGCTACATCGCCAAGTTGCCGACTGAGATGACGTTCGAGCAGGCGGCAACCCTCCCCGTCGCGTATCTCACGGCTTATTACGCGCTCCATTCCCTCGGGAAAATCCGCCGTGGCGAACGGGTTCTCATTCACGCGGCGACGGGGGGCGTCGGGCTTGCCGCCATACAATTGGCGCAAGTGGCGGGAGCCGAAGTTTTCGCCACCGCTGGAACTCCCGAGAAGCGGGACTTTCTCCGCTGGATGGGCATTCCGCACGTGATGGACTCCCGAACGCTGTCGTTCGCCGACGAGGTTCTGGCCGCGACGAACGGTGAAGGCGTGGACCTGATTCTGAACTCGCTCTCCGGTCAGGCGATCCAAAAAAGCTTGTCGCTGCTGCGGGACTACGGCCGCTTCCTGGAGATTGGCAAACGCGATATCTACGCCGACAGCCGTCTGGCGATGCGACCGTTTCGTCGCAATCTCTCCTTCCACGCCATCGATCTGGACGGCGCGATGCGGCAGCGGCCGGAGATTGTCGGCGAGGTGTTCGCCGAGATGGCCGAACTGGTACAGCGTCAACAGATTTCCGTCATCCCCTACCGTCCGTTCCGCTTGTCGAATATCAGTGCTGCGTTCCGTTATATGGCACAGGCGCGACATATCGGCAAGGTCGTGATTACGCACTCCGAGCCGGAACTGGAAGTCCTCGCCGCGACGAAATCGCCGTACCGGTATCGGGCCGATGTGACGTATCTCATCACCGGCGGTTTGGGAGGACTGGGACTGGCAATCGCGAAAGGCATGGTCCGCGATGGTGCGCGGCACATCGTGCTGATGCAGCGCAGCGGTCCCAGTCACGAAGCCACCGCCGAATTGGACGAACTGCGCGGTACCGGGGCCGAGATGATCGTCGAGCAGGCCGATGTCACACAACCCTCAGAACTGGCGGCGGTCCTGGCTCGCATTGCCGCGTCCGTATTTCCGTTAGCCGGGGTGATGCACCTCGCCATGGTTCTCGATGACGGGCTGCTTGTCACGCTCGATGCCGAACGCTTCGAGCGTGTGTGGTCTCCCAAAGTGCTGGGCGCGTGGAATCTCCATTTGCAGACGCGCACGTTGCCCCTCGATTTCTTCGTCAACTTCTCGTCGATTTCGTCGCTGCTCGGAATGGAAGGCCAGGGCAACTATGCGGCGGCGAATGCGTTTCTGGACAGCCTCGCTACGTTCCGTCGCGCGCAGAATTTGCCCGCACTCACCATTAACTGGGGCTACCTCGGCGAAGTCGGCTGGGTGGCGCGACACCCGGAAATTGCCCAGCGATTCGAATCTTTGGGAATGCAGGGCATTCGGCCCCACGAAGTGCTCTCGATGATGGGGCGATTCATCAACGACGGTTCGGTGCAAGTGGGCGTCGTGGGCAGCGGCGCGAATGAATTCGTGCGGCTGGTTGCCGGCCAATCGCTGCGATTTGAAGATCTCGGGGCTGATGACGGACAAGCCGGTGGCAAGAAACGCGAGTTCGGCAGTGGTCGCGCCGCCTTGATGGCGGTTGAACCCGAACAGCGCCGCGGTGTGCTGGAAACCCTGTTGAAAGAGCAGGTCTCGCGCGTGTTGGGAACTACGCCCGATCGCCTCGATGTCACCTGTCCGCTCACGGACATGGGATTGGACTCGCTCGTCGCGGTGGAACTGAAGAACTGGACTGAAGGCGAACTCGGATTGCAATTGCCGACCGTGGAACTTCTGCGCGGGCCCAGCGTCGCTCAACTGGTGGACCTGCTCGCCAAACAGTTAGAGGGTGACGCGGTCGTCCCGGTTGTAGCGCCGCCGGTCAATGTTGACGAGCTTTCCGACGCGCAAGTCGATGAGATGCTCGCCT
This sequence comes from Planctomycetaceae bacterium, assembly GCA_021732785.1. Classification (GTDB taxonomy): domain Bacteria; phylum Planctomycetota; class Planctomycetia; order Planctomycetales; family Planctomycetaceae; genus DSVQ01. Next base: position 16,233 of record JAKFUG010000044.1, on the reverse strand, counting down.
CGATTGAAGGCGAGGCGGCAACGGTGAACTGACGCCAGGCATCCATTGAAGAATTCTCGCCAGTCCGGTTGCACTCCCGGTTAAGATAAAGGACATCCGCAGATCGGCCCGACAATCGCAGTTCCTTCTCCAGGCTGGAGAAGTCGATCACAGTTTCCATGTCCAACGGTATGTTGACCATGAGCCGCAAATTACTCGGATTCGCCGCGCTCCTCGTCATGGGATTGGGTGCGGTCCTGTTCGCGCGACCGTACTTTGCCGTTCCTTGCAGTGCCGCAGTGGTTCGTGTCGGCGAAATCTCCGAGTACATCGACCTGGAAGCGAAAACGCGGATCGAGCGCACGTACAAGATTGCGACCCCCATTCCCGGCCGTGTCGCGGCCGTCGGCTTTTCGGCCGGCTCGCGCGTGGAAAAAGGACAAGTCGTTGCCGAGCTGATCTCGCGCGATCTGGCAAATCGACTGGCGGAACTGACGGCCACCGTCAAACGATTGGAAGCTTCCATTCTGGAAGCGGAGTACGTCGGTGTGGAAGACGCGGAAGTGAAGCAATCGCTGAAAATGGTGGACATGATGACGGACGTGGAGTCGGCGCGGAAATCGCAGGTGGCCGTCCGCTCGTCGGAACTTTTGTACGCCGGGCTGCATTTGAAGCGGATGCTCGATGCGAAGTCGATCTATCCCGATGAAGAAATTGAAGCAGCACAAATGCAACGTGACGTCAAGCACGCGGAACACGAGCGCGATCAATACGATCGTCTGGCATCGGCAGATGGAATTGACGTTGCCGCCCATCGAGCGGAACGCTTTCGGAACGAAATCGAACGGAAAAAGCTGTTCGCCGACTCACTGCGGTTTGCGAAGGCCGAGGCCGATTCGCGGTTGGAGCAAGTCCGGCTCGATCAAGCCCGCAGCCGCATGGAAAGCCCGGTTGATGGCATCGTGCTCGAGCGGTTTATCAGTGACGAACGGGTTTTGCCAGCGGGTGCCGATCTTCTGGAAGTCGCCACGCTGGATGATCTGGAGATCATCGCGGAAGTGCTGACACAGGACGCCGCGCGAATTCGGCCCGCGGCTCGTGTCGAGATTTACGGACCGACGGTGGGGAACGAAAACGTCGCGGGCCGTGTCCGACGGATCGAACCGCGGGCGTTTACCAAAATCAGCAGCCTGGGCGTGGAAGAGCAGCGGGTGAATGTCATCATCGGTTTTGAGAATGGCGATGCCCGGCGGTTGAACGAGGCCTATTCGCTCGGTGTCGGCTTCCGTGTGCGTGTCAAGATCCACGTGGAGCAAAAAACCGGGGCGTTACTCGTGCCGCGCTTTGCCATCTTTCGCGGTCCCGAAGCGCAGTGGCAAATCTATGCCGTCCGTTTCGGTGTCGCCCACCTCTTACCGGTCGAGGTGGGCCTGCTCAATGATGAAGTGGCCGAGATCACCGGGGGGCTGACGGAAGGCGAGCAGGTGCTGCTCGCGCCCGACAGTTCGGTGCGATCAGGAACGCCGGTCAAACCCCTGGCGATGCGCCCTGCCCCGCAATGAGATCGCCACCCGAATCGCGCGGCGGTTCCATGTAAGCTCGGTTGACAATCGATGGATCAGACAACAGCGGATGCGAATGGGCGCGTGCTGATCATCGGCGCAGGGTTCTCCGGACTGTTGATGGGCATCAAGCTCCGCGAAGCCGGAATCACCGACTTTGTGATCTGCGAAAAGGGGGACTCCGTCGGCGGAACTTGGCGGGATAACACCTACCCCGGTGTGGGCTGCGACATTCCCTCGCAGCAATACTGCTATTCCTTTGCCTTAAATCCTGATTGGTCGCATCGGTTTTCACCGGGTGATGAAATCCGGCGGTATCTCGAAGATGTCGCTGACCGGTTCCACTTGCGATCGCACCTGCGCTTCAACAGCCCGGTTGTGGCGACTGAGTGGACCGGCAACGACTGGAACGTCACCCTGGCGTCGGGAGAGCGACTGCGAGCCGCGATCGTGGTGGCCGCGACCGGCGTGTTGCATCAGCCGGCCTACCCGAACATCCCGGGCCTCGATCAATTCGCCGGCCCGGTCGTGCATACGGCCCGTTGGAAACCCGAGACTCCGCTCGACGGAATGCGCGTCGGCGTCATCGGCACAGGCACCTCGGCCGCGCAAGTCGTGCCCGCCATCGCCGGGCGCGTTTCGCATCTGACAGTTTTTCAACGGACTCCCAACTGGATTCTATCGGTCGCGAACCCGGCCATCTCGGGGTGGTGGAGAGCACTGAATCGTCGTGTGCCACTGCTGATGCGATGGTCGCATGCTCTCCATTTTCAATTTCAGACGCGGACTTGGTCCGAAGCGCTGGTGGGGAACTCGCCCTTCACGCTGTGGGTCGTGGAACAACTAGCGCGGTCTGCATTGCGGTCGGTGCGTGATCCTGAACTCCGACGCCGATTGACCCCGCAGTATCGACCTGGCTGCAAACGGATTGTGTTCTCGAATCGGTACTATCCGGCACTGCAGCGGCCGAATGTTTCCCTGGCCGACGAAGCGATCACCGGGATCACGCCGAACGGAGTCCACACCGCCGACGGGCAACACCATCCGTTGGACGTGTTGATCCTGGCGACTGGCTTTCGGAGTCACGAATATGTTCGACCGATGCGCGTGACGGGGGCGGACGGAATCGATCTCGACGACCTGTGGGCGGAACGGCCGATCGTGTGGCGATCGATTGCGGTTCCGCGAATGCCCAATTTCTTTTTCGTAGTTGGTCCCTATAGCCCCATCGCGAATCAATCGGTTGTCCAGGTGGCGGAATGGCAGGTCGGCGCCGTCATGCCGCTGATCCGCCGGGCGCTGGAAGAGCGTGTCGCGATTTCCCCGACGGATGGTGCCACGGCTCAATACATGACGGACTTGCTGCACGCGGCCAAACGAACCGTCTGGTCAAGCGGGTGTCAGAGCTGGTTCCTCGGCAAAGACGGCGTGCCCGAACTCTATTCGCGATCCCCGTTCCGCCATCGAGCCGAACTTGCAGAGCGCCCGCGCTGGTCGGATTACGACATTCGACCATTGACCGATTTTCATTGAACAGAATCGATGTCGTCGGCGTTCTTTCTGCCAACTTCGATAGCGGCTTCCTGCCGTCGATGAAGCGTCATCGGCATGCCCCCGCGCCGACGAAGATTGTCGAGCGGGTTCAAGGTCACTGCGTGAAGTGGACCCCGCTTTTCGGACCACGGGGATGGGTTTCCGAGACGGTGGTCAGCGGGGTCTGTTGCGCCCGGATTGGAAGGCGTGCCAGGGGGGCTGATTGGACGGGCCCTGGTGGGGGCGTTCGTGGCAATAGTAGGTCAGGCACGAAGCGAACCGGACCTACATCTTTGACTACGGTCTCGGGTCCGTCATCATCCTTTACGGATTGATGCTCTGCGTGAACCCGTGGCTGCCCCAGGTGGCAGCAGTCGGCAGTCTGCTCGTCTTCCAAATGTCGTTCGTCACGCTGTCGTTCCTCATCACAACGCCAGAATGCTGGGTCCCGGCACTCGGCGATGCCCAACACGGGTTCCCTGACTTGAGCGGGGCCGGGCGGCTGGTCATCAAGGATGCCATCATGATGGGAGCGGCCCTGGTGACGATGGCCGATTCCGCGAAGGCATACCTCCGAAAACAAGCGCCGTCTGTCGCGCCGCAGAAAATCGCGGTGAAAGAGGAGCGGCGACTCATGGCCAGTGCGTTAGACGTGAAGTTGATTGACGAAAGGATGCGACCGCTGGAGAGCCACCGGGAGATGCCAGCGAGGAATTCCATTTCCAGTTCTCCGTTGAATCTCAATCAGACATCTCACCAGACGCACGCGATCGCCAGATGAGTTCACAACGATGTGGACAACGGCAACGCCACAGACCGGCTTTTGGTTGACGGACGCGGAGATGCACGGTCTGGCACCCGGCACATTTCGCTTCCCACCTGGCCACTTGCTGCGCTCGTTGCGAGACGGACGGCTGACGCTGGGTCTCGCCGACAAATCGAAAAGTCAACGACATGCGGGAAGCACACCGACAGCGGTATCCTGTCAGGCTCCTGGGACGCTTGTAGCGGTGGTACGTCTTCTGGCAGGCAGAACAGGTGGCCTGCCAGTCGCCCGGCTTCACCACGGTATCGGGAGACGTGTCGCAAGCCCGCGGCGTGGCCCCGATTCGCGTCGCGATGGCCTTCCACGCCGGACCATGACGAGCATCCGGACCCGCCAGGGCATGAGCAATCTCATGCAGCAGCGTGTCAAGAACATTCTCGGGGGGATTGTGCTGAGCGTAGTATTCCGCGATTTCAATCCGCTTCCAGCGGTAGCGACAGACGCCCAAACGTCGGTTGGTTTTGGCCCAGCCGAATGACCAGTCTTTCAGACCATGCTTCCGCAATTCCTGCGCGGCAATGCTTTCGAGTTCCTGCAAATCCATTGGCTTAACCCACAGTCCTTCTTGACGGAAGACCACATTTTCGGCCGATATCATGCCACGATCTGTCGGGGAGCACTACCAGACGCATCTCGCCGGCCTTAGTTCAAGGCGACGATGACGGAGACCAGCAGCAAGATCGCCCCGATCAGTCGAAAGAACAAGGTCCGCGGTGACAGGCTTCCCTCTGGGCTGACCGCCAGTCGACCCAGCAGCCAGGCGAGCAGAACGGACCACAGGCCCCGCAACGAATAGACGATATTAACTCGCGTAGCATCGCCGAAGCGTCCCAACGCGTAGGAGATACTGATGGCTTGTGCGGCCATCAGCAGTGTGGCCAGAGTGAGCGGTCGCACGGCGTGAATCCGCACGATCTGCACCGGATGGTCGACCCAGGGGAGCAGTCCGCAGGAGATCACACCGGTGAAAATGAACATCAGGGTCAGAAAGCGTTCCGCCCCGTGAGTCCGGCCGTAGTGCTGGAGGCCAATGTCAAATAGCGACAGCGCCGTGGCGGCCAGCAGCGCCAGCACGACGGTAAGCGTGGCTCGTCCGGCCGTTAATGGGTGGCGCGCCGATGAACCGGAACCAGCCTGAACAACCCCAATTCCAATGGCGGCGAGTACCGCGGCGATCCAAGTCTGTGCGGTGATGGCGCTCTCGGTGAAGGCTGCGCTGAGGAACGCCACGATGATGATCTTCACACCAAAAATCGGCGTGGCCAGCGACACATCACCCAACTGGAACGCGAGGTACGTGCAGAGTTGTCCCACCACAAACGCAAACGCGATGGCCGCAGCCGGTCCCCAGGCCGTCATTGGCAAACCGTCGCCGCGGACCAAACCCACACCCGCCCAGAACAACGCCAAAGTGACATTGGACAGCATGGTGTTCGTATAGGGACTGGTTCCCCGCAGGGCCGATTGCTTGGCAAATATCGCTCCCCACACGAACAACAGGCTGGAAAGGAGCGGAAACAGCAAATGCAACGAGCCGTCGAGATCGGGATGAATTTCGAATTGTTCCTGCTCTTTTGACACGATTTGTCGACAGTCACGAACGACGCTATTTCGCGTTCAGCTTGTTTTCAGCGTCGGTTCCCAGCCAGCGTGGAACTGGGGGAACCTTGCCAGCATCGCGGCCACCGTAGTTGGCAGTGAAGTGGCCGCCAAAGGGATCGATCACGAGGCGGCATTCGGTCTTTTCCGGCAGGGCGTTGATCGCGGTGAGCACGCCCTCCACGGGTCCCGTGAAATCAAAGAGCGCCAGGTAGAACTTGATGGGCGCATGCACGCGATGGGCGAAGCAGGGCGGGTCGAAATAGCGAATTACTTCGGCGACTTGTTTGGGATCGGCTCCCGCCGGTGCGTGTGGGCCCCACGTGGTGAGCCCCAGCACGGTCCAGTCGATGCGCATCATGGCGATCGTGTTCCCCGTCACAGTTGCGACCGGTCTCAACCCGGCCAGGACCAAGGACAAACCGCCTCCCTGACTCCCACCGCGCACATGGACGGTGCCATTGCAGAGCTTGTGCCGAAGAATAATGTCATGGCAGCGGACGAGACAGGTGTAGCTGTAGCGCAGCATCGTTGTCTCTCGGTCGGTGATTCCGCTCGTCATGTAGTCGAAGTCACTCTTGGCGGGGTAGTTCGTGACATCTCCACCATGCACGGCGGCGGCAATCCACAGTTCACCATTGGCAGGCTGAGCCTGTCCCGGCTGATACACGCTCACGGCGGGACATTGCACGGTGGCATCGACTTTTCGCTCCCCTTTCGGTTCATACAACCATGCCCATGCCCAGCGGCCTTCCCACGCGCGGAACTTGGCGAGATAGACCTTTCCCGCAGCCGTTTCTTTGTCCGGCTGCTCGGTCAGCGTGAGATCGAGCGGAACCTTCTCCAATTCCGTCAGCGTATCGTCCCAGAACTCATCAAATCCTGCTGGAGGCTGCACCGCCGCCACCTTCTGAGGTTGGTACAGAAATCCGATCCGTTTGGCGTACAAATCCTTTTCGCCGTCGCTGATGATGAGGTTGCCGATGTAATGACCCGGTTCAGCCGGTTGGATCGCAAAATCCAGGTTGAGAGCGGCTGTTCCCGACTCGATGTGGAGCGGGACCTCCGCGGTGACTTTTCGGTCTTTGAAAACGTAGTTGTGTCCTTCAAAACGCAGTTTTCCTTTGAGTGTTTGGCCGTAGTGCACCGTGATCTGCACGGGGAAAACAAGGGGACGATTCTCGGGAAACAAGTGATCCGGATTCGGCGACGTGATCGACAATTCCACCGACCGTCCCAAGTCCACTTTCGGATGAATGACGATCTGTCGCACGATCGGCTTCGGGGACTTCGCCATCTCGGCCAGGAGGATGAAATCGCCACGCCCTGTCGCGGGGACATTCGGTCGACGATCATCGTAGGTGGCGATCCAGAAGCTGTTCTGGAATTCGACGCCGGCCCCATTACTCGCGATGAGCGTGTAGTTCCCCGGCTCAGGGTTTCCTTTCACGGGCCAGCCTAAATCGCCCTGTTGCAGCGCATCGACGGCTCGATGCAACCGGGGAGACATCCAGAAATTGAGGTTCCCGTTGGGATAGCCTTCGTTCAGCGCATAACTGGCTCCTTTCGGAAAACCTCCAAACGCGACGGAGAAAGCGGATTCATCAAACGTGTACGTCAGACCCCAGCCTTCGCCGAGGGACTTAACGGTGTTGCCTTCGATCGTTGCGGGGCCCGTCAGCAGGAACGTGGGCGTCCAACTGCGATGGTGGCTCGCGAACACCGCCGGGACCTCCACGACAGCTCCGTTGATGTTCAGTTTGCGTTCCTCGGCGAAAAACTCCTCGCCCGAAACTCGCAGCGAAGTCATCGCGCCGGTCGCATCCAGCTTCGCCTGATAGGCGGTCGTCGTTACCACGAATCCGGCTCCATCGGCGATCGGGGCGATTAAGACCTCTGCCTGGACGACGACGGCATCGATGAGTAGCGGGAACAGGAAGACGAGGCAGAGCGAGAGACGATCCATAGGGATTCCTCGATTCAGTAAAATCCTGCGCTGCCGATCCAGCACATCCAGCCCTTCGGGATCTTTAAGGTGATCGTTGGCGTCAAAGATTATGGCCAGGCTCCAAGGGAGTCACAACATCCAGACAGAACCCGAATGATCGGCACCTGCTCTGGGGACAAGTTGCGGGCAGCACTCGCCCTTCAGCCACACGCAACTACGACGGCAGTCACGTTCGTCAATGCGCTCAACGGACAGTGACCAGAAGAGAAACCACGCCATTTCGATCGGAGTCTTCGCCATCCCTCACATCCGCTTCATTCAGATGGTCGCGCACCCGTTGCAGTTGTGAACGGGCACGCATCACTGCTGCGACGCGTGCTTCAGGATAAAATCCACCACCGGCTTGGGATCGTCGAGACCGTGCGGGTGGTGCCCGACTCCCGGCTTGTGAATGACTTGGATGTCGCCTTTGAGTTCACGATACCGCTGTTCGATCAGGTCCGAGTTTTTCTCTGATAGCACCACGTCATCTGCATCACCGATAACATGGATGATCGCCACCTTCGCTTTTGCTAACGGGGCCAGCGTATCCACGGGGTTGCCACGGTATGCGAGTGCCTCGGCATCGTCTTTGAAATCGTAAGCCTTCTTTAAGTCGATCCAGGCGGCCGGGTTGCCTTTCCCATAGCCGTTTCCGCCCAAAGCGGTTTTGATATCACAGGCCGGCGCGTCGCCATAAATGACCGCCACAACCTCGGGACGCTCTGAGGCAAAACGATAGGCGTACAGCCCGCCGCGGCTCAGGCCGATCAGTGCCGCCCGTTTCGCTAATCCGTGTTCGATCAAGAGGTCGTAGAACGCATGGAAATGCTTCACGGCGGCAGGACTTCCGTAGGTGTTGTGGCCGACAGCGATGTGGACGTGGTGAAAACCGGCGGCGAGCAATTGCGGCGCGGCGCACCGCTCGGTGAAGGCGTCCGGGAATTCCATGCACCACGACCAGGGCCGCCCGGGCAGCGCCGTTTTCGGCTCCACGACCCACGCATCGCAGCCGTCCACTTGGAATCTGTGCCGCTTAAATCCGTGCCACTCGTCGAGGGTCTCACCGGGAATAGAGAATTGTGCAAACACGCTGCTGCCGTATAGCCCGATGACCAGAAACATTGCCAACGTGAGTTTCATGGGACGTTTTCTTGCTGGAGTTACTAATCGCAAAAGCGAGTCGATTTACCGTGTCGCAGGATTGATGAGAGGCCGCTCCGCTGGGACACGCGACTTTCAGACGAATGGTTTACGAAGGCATACCGCATACCCGGTGCGAGTCGTTCCAATCGACGAATCATCCGGGAAGAGTCCGTGATTCCGGCTTGGCGAGCGGATGCTGGTCCTGTCGACCGTCGGCAACCACCGCCACCCACTCGGCCAACCGCCGGCCGAGCAAACGGCAGGCTTCCATTACCTCCGCATCTCGTGGTTCCCGAGCGGAGATCGCGCCATAGTGACAAGTCGTCATTTTGCCGGAGTAGTCGGTAACGCCGAAGACCAGGAATCCGAAGTTCATCAGCACCATCTGAAGAGACTGGCAGGCGATCTCGGCACCGCCGCCCCAACCGCCGCTGGACGAGAACGCACACGCCACCTTTCCGTCGACCTTGCCCCAATGGTTAAACATCGCCTCGTCCCAGAACCGTTTCATCTTCCATGACAGAATACCCATGTTCGTCGGACTGCCCACGGCCAATCCGTCGCACCAATAGATGTCGTCGGGCGTGGCCTCGCCGACCTCGCGCAGCCGGACCTCTGTGTCGGAAATTACCCCCGCCCCATCAGCAACCAGGCGGGCCATCGCCGCGGTGTTTCCGCTGGCCGAGTGATAGAGAACGAGCACCTGACCCATCGATCCTCCAAGACCAAACCGGACTGTGTGACGTGGGCGTCAACGGCACGACGATAACCGAATCGGGGCGTCCGAGCGATCTCGACCACTACCGCTCAGCGGTTGATCATTCGCTGCGCGGCCTCAGAATGCGGGGTTACTTGCACTTGGATCCGGTGTGTGTCGCAGATTATTGTCGTTGCTTTCGGCTGGGCGGTTGTCGACACTCTTCAAGGCGAAAACGATGACGACACGGACAAACGTCGATGAGTTCATGGATTTGAGCTTGGGGATTCATGCCGCGGCGTACGTGGCCGTTGTGGGTGGTTTGGCCGTGCTGAACCTTCAGCGGACGCCCGAAAAACCGTGGGTGCTTTGGGTTGCACGGGGTTGGGGAATAGGGCTCGCCGCTCATGCCGCCACTTGCCGTGCGATGCAAGCCCGGGAATCGAGCATTCCCTAGCTCCTGACGGAATCGCGGTCTACGCCATCACTGTCAGACACCGTCTCGTAGTTCGGGAAACGATGGGGAAAACAACTGGCAAACTGTCCGTCCGCGCGATCGCATCCCGACCAGTGAGGGTCATCAGTGGTCTCTTCGGGGTCGCGCTGATGCTGGGGATGTTTCGGCCGGCGCTGGGTCTGGAACCCGGCGTGCCGCCGCAAATCGAGCGTTCGTGCGGCGAGTGCCACAACGAGAAGACGGCGGAAGGGGGACTCAATCTACGACAGTTGGCATGGTCACTTTCCGACTCATCCGTGCGCGAACGCTGGGTGAGGATTTACGATCGCGTTCAGATGGGTGAGATGCCGCCGGACGCGGATGACTTGCCATCCGCCCAGCGCACCGAGTTGCTGCGTGAACTGAAGACCGCGCTGCACGATGCCGATTTGGCGGAGGTGCGCCAACAGGGACGCGGTCCGCTGCGGCGGTTGAGTCGCGACGAGTATGAGCAGAACTTGCGCGATGCCCTGCGTCTGCCGAATCTGGATGTCCGCGACATTCTTCCTGAAGACCGGGAGAGTCATCACTTCCATAAGATGGCAGCCGCGCTCGATATGTCCCGCGTACAACTGGCGGCGTATCTGGATGCTGCCGAAGCGGCGTTGATTCAGGCAATGGCCAGCGGCGTCGAAACGCCTACCTCGACACGATACTACGCGCTCGCCACGAAGATGTTCGCGGAGGCCGAGACATTCGGCAATCGTGAAGCGATGTTTTACGCGAAAGACTCGAAGTTGCTCCCCTTGGATGGAGGCCAACTCCGAGCGCTTCGCGTGAGAGGCCAGCATGATCCAGCGGTGGAAATGGCGCTCTTCCGATCGGCAACGTGGCCTTATTACGGATATCCGGACGGCTTTCTCGCAACGGCCAGCGGGGGATACAAAGTCCGCTTTTCGGCCCGAGCCGTCGTGCAGATCGAAGGATTTCAGCTTCAACCCGCGCGACGACCGCAACCGATGACGTTTCGCGCGCGGGCACCGTCCGGGCCAGATGTCTCCGGAGACGTACGTGCTACGGGAGGAATTCTTGATATCCAACCCGAGGTCGGGGTCTATGAAACCGTCATCACGCTGAAGAAAGGGGAAACCTTCGAGTACAGCCTGCTTGGCCTGCCAATGCCGTTGGCCCGCAACGTCAACAACGGTCCGCCGACGTATCGCTATCCCCCGTTCCCCGTCGGCGGGCAACCGGGGGTGGCGTATCAATGGATCGAGGTGACGGGGCCAATCGTTCCGTCTGTATGGCCGCCGCCGTCGCATCGCGTACTGTTCGATGATCTCGAAATTCGCCCGTCCGCAGCGGGGAATCCACTCCCCGTAGAAGTTGTTCCGCGTGATCCCCAACCGGACGCCGTACGGCTACTGCGCCGCTTCGCACATCAGGTGGCGCGGCAACCTGTCCCTGTGGACGCTTTGCAGAAGTACGAGCAACTCGTGCAAGCCAAACTGGAGGTGGGTCGGCCGTTCGGGGAAGCGCTGCTGGCGGGTTACAAGGCGTTTCTCTGTTCGAGTCATTTCCTCTATCTGCGCGAGCCGGTCGATGTAGACGACCACTTTGCGGTTGCATCGCGACTGTCACACTTTCTGACCAACACGTGCCCAGATGAGTTGCTTGCTCAACGGGCTCGGCAACGGCAGCTTCGGGACGCTGAGGTGCTGCGAACTGAGACCGACCGTCTCATCGCCAGCATCGGCTTTGATCGCTTCGTGCAGAACTTCACCGATGACTGGCTGAGCCTGCGGCATGTCCGCCGCGATGATCCCGATATCCGTCTTTATCCCGAATACCGCTTTGATGAGTATCTCGTCGAATCGATGGAACGCGAAACACGGGCCTTCTTCACCGCGATGGTTCGCGAGAATCTTCCGGCGCGTGTGTTGGTGCAGGCGGACTTCGTCTACGCCAATGACCGCCTCGCGACGCACTATGGACTGCCACCGTTGGATGGGTCCGCCATGCGGAAAGTTCCCGTTCCGGAAGGTAGCCCCTATGGCGGATTGCTGACGCAAGGGGCGCTTCTGAAAGTCACTGCTAATGGAACCACAACGTCCCCTGTGGTCCGCGGCGCGTGGGTGATGGATCGGTTGATCGGCGAACCGCCCCCGCCACCCCCGGCCAGCGTCCCTGCGGTGGAGCCAGACATTCGCGGCGCGAAAACGATTCGTGAGTTGTTGAAGTTGCATACGAATTCTGCGGCGTGCGCGAGTTGTCACGCGCGATTCGATTCCGTCGGCCTGGCGCTGGAGAATTTTGATATCCTCGGCGGCTGGCGGACCCGGTATCGCGGTCTCGAAAGTGGCGAACATGTCACCGGCATCGATCGTGCCGGTCACGACTTCGCCTACACGCTTGCCGGGCCGGTCGATGCGCTCGGGCAATTGCGTGACGGCCGTATCTTTCAGAACGTACAGGAAATCAAAACGCTGCTGGCGGCGAACCCGCGTCCGCTGGCCCGAAATCTCTTGCAACAGTTCACGATCTATGCGACGGGTACGCCGGTCCGTTTCTCGGATCGTGAGGAGATCGAAAAGCTGCTGGATGACTGCGCGGCCGCCGACTACCGGGTCGGTGATCTACTCCGCGCGCTGGTCACCAGCCACATTTTTCTGGGCCAGGCGGGATGTGAAGTTCGGGGACCACGGGGAGCGACTGCTCAATGATGCCACCTTCAAAGTCCGCTCTATCGCGCCGCAGTTTTCTGCGCGGCATGGGGGTCACCCTCGCGCTGCCTTGGCTGGAAAGCCTGCAACATGCCTCCGCGGCCGAGTCGAATCAACCCCCGCAGCGGATGCTGCTGATCTCGAACAATCTCGGTGTGCTGCCGAAACTCTTTTTTCCGAAAGAGGCAGGAGCAAACTACAAACTTTCGCCGTATCTCAGCGCGCTCGCCGACTTTCGCCGCGATTTCACGGTCTTCAGTGGGCTTTCACATCCCGGCGTCGTGGGCGGACACAGCACGGAAAACTGCTTCCTGACCGGCGCACGCGGCCCCACGCGCAGCGGCTTCCGCAACCAGATTTCACTCGATCAATACGCCGCGGAGCGTCTCGGCCCTATTTCGCGGTTTCCCACGCTCAATCTCGGCGTCAACATCGATAAGGCGAACCGCAGCCTTTCATGGACGCGAGACGGCGTGCTCCTTCCCGCGGAAGACAGTGCCCCGGCGCTATTCCAGAAGATGTTCCTGCAAGGCGATCCCGCGGCCATCGCCCGACAACGCCACCGTCTGGAAGAACGCGGCAGCATCCTCGATACACTGCTCGAAGAAACCCGTCAGGTCGGCCAGCGTCTCGGCCGCAGCGATCAGGCCCGGCTCGATCAATACTTCACATCGGTGCGCGAACTGGAAGAGCGCCTGCACGCCGCGAGTGAATGGGAATCGCGGCCCAAGCCAACCATCAATCAGGCCCCGCCCGCCGATATTCAGGACCGCAAGCTAGTCATCCCCAAGTTCCGGCTGATGCTGGACATGGCGAAGCTGGCGCTGGAAACCGATTCGACACGCATCGTCACCCTCATGGTCGATGCCTTCGCTACACCGGTCTTTCGGCTGCATGACAACCAGGACACGACCGATGGCTATCACAACCTCAGCCATCATGGTCAGGCGGAAGAGAAGGTGCAGCAGCTCGAAGATGTCGACCGCCAGCAGATGCAGTTGCTGCGCGACCTGTTCCAACAGCTCGCGCAGTCCCGCGAAGGCGAGCAACGACTCCTCGACCGGACAATGATTCTCTACGGTAGCAACATGGGGGACGCCAACACGCACGACAACACGAACCTGCCGATTCTCCTCGCCGGCGGCGGCTTCCGTCACGGCCAGCACCTTGCCTTCCGTCGCGACCAGAACACGCCGCTGTGCAACCTCTATGTCGCGATGCTGCACCAGATGGGGCTGGAGACCGATCAATTTGCAACCAGTACCACGGTCCTGTCGGGACTCTGAGTATTGCTCCGCGCGATTCAACGAACGATCCGTGGTAGCCAGCCTCCTTCGTGACCGGCGAAACATTGTACTGGTTGCCCCACTGCGAAGCCGCCGAAAAGTCGAGGCGGCTGTATCGTCAGCAGAATCTTGGAACTGTCCGAGCTACGCAACTATGTATGAGAGAAACAACACCCCATGATGTCGAACGATCGTGTGATCTCGGTTGCTGATACTCGACGGACAACTACACACGCTGGGCGATCGACTACATCAAGGGAGCGCACCGAGACGCGGAGAAACCCTGGTATTTGTGGCTCTGCTACGGCGGTGTCCATGCGCCTTACACACCTGCCGAGCGGCATTGGCAGGACTATCCCGGAGCCACCGTCGCTACGCCGGCCGACATTTATCCGCCGCGACTCGGCAAACCGGCCTATATGCAGAAAATCGCCGCGTGGGACACGGGTCCGATGGGCGAGCCGGTGCTGAGCAACAAGGCAATCGGCAGCGAAGTCGGCGATGATTTCGCACGTGACCGTGGTCGCACTCTGTCCGTATGGTCGCGCCAATATCATCAGGCGGTGCGAGCGCTCGATGAGGGAATCGGCCAAGTGCTCGCCGCACTGGAAGAGAGCGGGCAACTCTCGAACACGCTCGTCGTACTCACCGCCGACCAGGGCTACGCCTGGGGCCAACATGGTTTCCGCGCGAAGCTCGCACCGTATGACGCCAACATCCGCTCGCCGTTAATCATCTCCATGCCGGGTACGCTGCCGGAAGGAAAAGTCTGTCGCACGCCAGTTGGCGGAGCAGACCTGCCGCCCACGTTCTTTCACTTTGCCGGTTTGAAACTGCCGTGGGCCATGCACGGGCACGACCTCACGCCGCTGTTGCAGAATCCCGAAGCCCCCTGGCCACACACAACGATGTTGCCCTTCACCGCTGACAAGTTCGGTGCCGACTGCGACACCGTCCCGGCGCCGCCCGGCAACCGGCACAAGAGCGGAGTTCCCTGGTACGTTCTGTTGGTCGAAGGCCGCCACAAATACATTCGCACGCTCGAAGCCAACGAACCCGAAGAACTCTACGACCTGCTCACTGATCCCGACGAACTCACGAATCTCGCTCGTGATCCGCGACATGCGGCCACAGTGAAGAAGCTCCGGGTTGCCGCGCTCGCCGAACTGAAACGCACGGGCGCCAAGATGGCGGATTCACTGCCGCCCTTCGCGGAACTCGTGAATGTTCCATGAGCGTGCTCGGAAGTCTCACGACTTTCGCTATCGGTATTCCCTTGAATGTTCCCCGTGCCAGATGTTCACGCCATGAAGCACTTCCTTGAGATGATCGCACTCCTTGCGGTCCTGAGCGGTGAAGCCCGGCCGAATGTGGTTATAATTTTCGCGGACGATCTCGGATAGGGAGACCTCGGGTTGCTACGGCTCGCCGACGATTCGTACGCCGCACCTGGATCGCATGGCCGATGAAGGTCAGAAGTGGACTCAATTCTATGCTGCCGCTCGGGTCTGCACGCCCAGTCGCGCCGCGCTGATGACCGGTCGTTATCCGATACGCAACGGAATGACGAGTGGCAAACGGGCGGTGCTTTTCCCGGATTCGGGCGGTGGTCTGCCACCCGAGGAAGTCACTCTCGCCGAACTGCTCAAGCAGAAGGACTACTCGACGGGAGCATTCGGCAAGTGGCATCTTGAGCATCTGCCGTAGTACCTGCCGACTTCGCAGGGTTTTGACACCTACTTCGGCATCCCCTACTCAAACGACATGGACAAGGTCGGCGGGCCGAACTATCGAGCGGAAGTCGTCAAGGATGCGAACGACTACCCCGAGATCACGCACTACAACGTGCCGTTGCTGCGCGACACGACAATCATCGAACGCCCAGCCGATCAGAACACGATCACGAGGCGGTACACCGAGGAAGCCGTTCGGTTCATACGGTCCAACAAAGACCGGCCGTTCTTTGTCTACCTGCCCCATTCGATGTCGCACATTCCGCTCTTCGTGTCCGAACCGTTTCGTGGCAAGTCGATCCGTGGGTTGTACGGCGATGTGGTCGAAGAGATCGACTGGAGCGTTGGCCGGATTCTCGACACGCTGCGTGAATTGAAACTGGAACAGAAGACCCTCGTGGTGTACGCATTAAGAATAGTCGCCGATCGTCGAGTTGGGATTGCCGGGGACCATTTCTGGAAGTACAGTTCGGATATGGGTCGTATTCTGCTCGTGCTATCGATGTTGGCGAGTCTAGGAGCCTGTCCCTGTAATCATCGCGCTCTGGACAAGAGAGTGAAATTCTCCTCCAATGCGTGTCGGCGTGGGTGGGTTGTTGGTTGGGGTGGTGTTGGGCAGGGAGGTTGGCGGTGAGCGAGAAGGTTTATCGGACATGGCAGCCGGAGCAGGCGTGGTTGTTGCCTCCGTCGCCGCGGGACTGGTTGCCGGAAGGGCATCTGGTTTAC
>JAKFUG010000062.1 GCA_021732785.1 Planctomycetaceae bacterium | reverse complement strand
GCCGCATTTTCTGCGGCGGCCTTCGCCCGCGCTTCCGCTTCCAACGCCGCCTTGGCTTCCCGAATCCGTTTCAACCGCGACTCCCGCCGTTGCAGTTCCTCGGGCAGTTCGTCCCCCCGACGATTCGCCCCGTGCTGTGCGTCCTCGGCTTGATCGTCCGCTTCCGCTTGAGCCAAGAGCTCGCGAATCTCCTGCTGCAAACGGGCCTCTTCCGTCGGCATGCGGTCGTAGCTCATCGCCTTGTGACGAGAAGCATTCGCCTTGATCTTCGTTCCGTCCAACGCGATCCGGCCGAGCTTCAACAGTCCCGAAGCCGCCGCCAGTTTCAGCACTTCGATGAACAATGTCTCGAACGTCGCGAGGTGTCGGCGGCGAAACTCGCTGATCGCATGAAAGTCGGGAGTGTCCTCACCCACGATCACCCGGCAGGCCACATCCTGCTCACACCGCTGCATGATCTTCCGCGACGACCGCGTCCCGGTGGCATAGTTGAAGATCAGCAGCGTCAGCATCATCCGCGGGTGAAACGGCGGATAACCTCGCAATTCCCGCTCGTAGTACGCCGTGATCGAACTGATGTCGAGTTCCCGCACAGCATCCATCAGGAAGTAGACCAGATGCCCTTCCGGCAACCAGTCCCGCGGTGACGGCGGCAACAACCACGCCTGCTCCGGCTGCCACGCCCGATACGACTTTTCGCTCACGCCAACCTCCCTGCCCACCAAATCCAACCGTCCCGCGACGCCCAAAACGTCGAGACAATCTATATCAGCGCTGCTCGCGGATTCGTTGTTATTGGTGACGGTCATTGCGTTGCCGCTGGCTGTGTATGCGTTATGGGCCGCGATGCCGGGAACGCATGCCAGTCCGTTTTTCTGGAGCATGACGGAGCCGTGGTGGCGGATGATTCCGGCGGCGTTGGTGTGCTACCTGGGTGCGTTCCTCACCGGCCTGCGTCCGGCGAACTGGGTCGGTTCGCGCGTCTGGCCGTTGCTACCGGCGATAGCGCTGGCGGTCGGGTTGAAATACGTCCCGGTGTGGGCACCGCTGGCGTACGTGGGGTTTGTTGCGCTGGTCACTTTGTTGTTGTCGTCGATCTTGGAGACCGCACGCACGCGGGAGTATCCGTGATGCTGTTGCGGGACGGTCAGAAACCAGGCCCTCACCGTCATTGATTTCGGAGTCTCATCATGCCTCGCACCGATCGACATTCGCTGCTGATGTTTCTGTGGCTCGTTCTGGGATATGCGATCGCACACGTCGTCGTGGCGGCGTGGCTGGGAGCCATGATTGAATCGGTGTGGCAGCCAGACTATCGCTACGAAAACGTGGAGGTCATGAGTGACGGCGAACCGTTAGTTCGCATCTACTCGCGACGAACCAATCAGTACCGCACATTGGACGGCGAGCTCGTCTCGGCCGCGAAGGTCGCCGAACGAAATAGTGGACGCACTGTCTCTCAGGCGAGTATTGGAATCCATCCGCCCTCGACGCAGCCAAGCAATTGGAGCCAACGATTGCTTCCACTGACCGACGGTGCGACCCTCCCGGTCTACTGGTATGCCGTCCTCCCTCAGGAAGTGCCCGGTACCATGTATTTCGCCGGATACGATTCGCGCTCGCGTCGACTGACGGGCTACTTGAGCGCTGGCGGGTTTACGGCCCTTCCACCATCGGTCGAGCAATTCTTCCCGATTCGCACGGGGCCGTCATATTACCCGTTCATTGGCGCGGTGAAAGCGGCGGCGATATCAAGCGACGGCTTCTATTCTCATCCGCAGGAACCGGCCTACGAAGCCTTGCTCGACCTCTATGCGAACGCGCCGGGCGACGCCGTCTGGGTGCTCTCACGCAACGTGCTGTACGAAATCCGCCTCCGATCACAGACGATGCGCACGCTGAAAACGGACTTACCCGAGGAAGCGCACCTCAGCCGCGCCACTTTCAAACGGGATGATAAGACGTTCGTGCAACTGCTGGTGCGCTCAGAAGCGGAGTTGCTGATCATCGATCCCGAAACGACGAACACCGAGCGCCTCGCATTGGGACCGAGCGTGCCGAAAGACTCTGGCTCCTACATGCAGACCGACGACGGCTTGCGACTGCTCCACACGCAATCCCCACTGGAACCAACGGCCAGTTTGTCCGACTCGAAATGGCGTCACCAACTGACGTGGTACGATGCCAGCGGCAGCATTGTGAAACAAGCCGAAACCGTTACACAAAACCCTGTGAGTCAATCGGCGGTGCCCTTTACGACAGGCGCTTCGCTGGTTTGTCCGACGCCCATTGCGCCGCTCGTGGGCCTGATGGTCGGACCGTGGGTAGTATCCGGGCGCGAGGCGCAGTTTGCCTATTCGGCGCGGTTGGGCATCATTTGGAATTTCGTCTGGGGCTGGTTGCTGACGACGAGCATCATTTCCTTGGTCATCGGCTGGGCGTGTCGGCGACGCGAGCGCGACGTCTTCGACAACGCATCATGGCTGTGGCCGATCCTCGTCGGTGGGCTGGGCTGGTTCGGTTGGAT
Source organism: Planctomycetaceae bacterium (assembly GCA_021732785.1). GTDB lineage: Bacteria > Planctomycetota > Planctomycetia > Planctomycetales > Planctomycetaceae > DSVQ01. The sequence continues at coordinate 46,655 of JAKFUG010000062.1, read as the reverse complement.
GGCATATATCTGCCTGCGCCCGCTCCCGGCGCGGTTGCCGCACGGACGCTGGATGCCCACGCAACCGGATCCGAATCGCCCATTGGGGACGGAAGTGTTCGCCTGAGGCGCGGCGCTCGGCTGTGGTTTAGAATCCGGCGCACGGTTCAATCATGGATCCACGGCCACTGCACCCAAGCCCCCCCCGCGAATCACGCCGCCCGTTGCTCAAACGACTTCACAAGCCCACCGACATACGACCGAACAACCACCTGATCGCGGTCGATCTGAATGACTTCTTCGGGCTTCTCCCGCACGGGCGGCGAGTGCTCCCTAACCATGTGCGATCTCCGCGTGTTGTAATACTCCACCCACTCCGCGGCGATATGGTCCAAATTCCGTCTACCGAACAGGATGAACTTCCCAAGACACTCGCGCTTAATGCTTTGGATGAATCTTTCCACCCTCCCGTTCAGATTCGGTGAGGCCACTGGCAACGCGTTCGTTCGGATACCCTTCGCCTTCAACACCGCAACAAATTCCTTCGTGAACTTGGTATCGCGGTCGTGCATGACGATCGACGGCGTTTCCGTCCGATCAGCCGTCTGCTGGATGAATGATTCCGTCTGACCTTTCACCCACGCCGAGTTGGGGTGCTGCGTTGATGACGAGACGATCACTTCCCGCGTTTCCATGCACAGAAACACGAGGCAATAAAGATTCTGAATCCCACGAGCCGTCACCGCCTTCACAGAGAAGAAGTCACACGCCCACAGCGTGTTCTTGTGGCGATCCAGAAACTGATTCCACTTGTCAGTGGTGCGGTCCGGGGCGGGTTCAATCCCCTCTTCCTTGAGAATATTCCGGACCGTCTGGCGACTCACCTGTTTGATGCCAAGTTTTCTTAATTCGCCAACAATTCGGGTGTATCCAAACCCCGTGGTCCGGGCAATCTCGATCACTAGCTCGCGCACCTCTCTTGGCTTCCGCTGGCCGCCCTTCGGATTCTTGGTCTTCTTGCAGTGCTCTTCCCGGAGCCAGCGGTAGAACGTGCTCGGGGAGACGATCGTGATCAGCACTTCGATCGCCCGACCGAGGGCCTTGCCGAACTCCAGCAGTCGCTTCCGTTCTTCCGGCTTGGTGTGAACTTCGCCCTTGATCCGGTTGCGGAGGATCTTGTTCTCTTCCTTCAGGAACTGGACATACTTCGCCAACTCGCGATCTGTGCCGGAGGCGATCAGGGCCAGGAGTGGGTGGAAAATCTTGCTCATCGGGGTATCGTCGTGACTTCGTATTCTGGAAGGAGTTGCACATCCGTTTTACCCCGCTTTGACCCAGAAATTTAGCGCCGAAACGACGCTAAAATGGGCTCGTTGCGAGACCGGTTTTCGAGGGCCGTTACAACCGGAATTCCGCCGGCCATGAAGGGCCTTCTCGCCCTCATTTTCCTCATCCGGTAATTACCGGATTGAGTGCGTCATACCGCCTCATACCGCTTGCTTTTGCATCGAAATGCTTCTCTTTGCATTAGCGAGAAAATGCGGTAAACTGGGGCCTGTTCATGGCTTCTGGAGTTTTTGCTGTATTTGGGTAAGTCGCCTACGGAACCGAAGGATGAGCTGCACTTCCAACCGGACCTCGTGATCGTGGCCATGTGCGAGAATGTGGCCGAACTCGCCACCGACGAAGCACGGGACAAGTTCGCCGTGGCATTCGCAAAGCTCCTGTCGGTCCTCAAAGAGCACGGCCAACCGACCATCTTCGTCCGCAGTTCGTTCTGGCCGCATGAAGTTAAAGATGGCATCCTGCGGAAGGCCAGTGCTGAAGCGGGAATCACGTTCGTGGATATTTCCGAGTTGGGCCGGGACAAATCCAATGCCGGGCTTAGTACTACAGTTCCACTTCTTTCAACGGTGAGCCGCGGGCTTTGTCATGGCCGTGTTTAGCGATGAGCTGATGATGGCGTCGCCATTCGGAGAAGCCCAGCACGGTTTCGGGAAGAGCCGTTCTTCGCAGGACGAGCGTGACCAGCAGCGTGCGGACTTCGGGAACCGTCAGGGGAATCAGGTCGGCGCCCTTTTTTCGCCGTGATCGGCTGCGAGGCTGTGTCCGGATCACGACCAGCATCGCCAGGGCCAGCAATGAGAGCGTGATGTGCCGGTGCCAGCCGATCCACGAACGGACTTCGTATTCGTTGAGTCCCGTGAGTTGTTTGGCCTGCTCGAAACATTCCTCGATGGTCCAGCGGCGGCCAGCGATCGGGACGATCTTTTCCAACGCAGTCCCGTGCGGGGCATGCGTGAAATAAGAGGCGATATCGGTGGGATCGCTGATCGAGCGCCGCATCAGCCAGCCGCGCTCGAACCCCTCGTTTTCCGGACTCGGCCAAGCGACCAGTGCCCAGTCATAGAACCGTTCCCCCTTGGTTCCCGAACCGCACGACAGGCGGGACCACGCGCCCTCGGGAACGTGCGACAGATGTTCCGAGACTTTCGTGCGACGACCGTTGAGGAACAGGTGCGTCGACGAGGAAATCGCCACGACGTAACCCAGCCCCAGTTGTTCGCCACAGCGGCGAAACTGGGAATCCGCCAGTTGCCAGCCATTCTTGCGATCCACCTGCGCGATCAGACCCCGAACATAGAATGGAGCCCGCCGCTGAACCTCGACCCGCCCAAACCGCGAAGCCATCCGCTCACAGACCCGCTCCAGTTCCCGGCCCCAACGCTGAACGTCCCGCTCCGAAACATCCCAGGACATCTTGTGGTCCTCCCCAGCAACATGGAGAACATTTCGGCAATTCAGAAAAGTGGAACTGTAGTATTAGTGAGGTAACACTCGTGCAGGTTCAAATCCTGTCTTGGGCATTGGCTTACGGCAAATTGCCGGAGTCAACGAAACGCTGGAGTCAAAATCCGGCAACGGGTGTCAAATCTCATCGGAGTTGAAAAGCCCCGAAAATGACTCCAGAGACATGAAGAAGCCCACAGGTCATCTGTGGGCTTCTTCGTTTGAGGCCTTGTGCAGCGATGGAGGGTCCTCTGCCGTTCATTTGCTGGAGTCCATCGGCTCAGCCCTCTGACTCCACAGTTTTGATTCCATCCAGCCAATGAATAAGCCCGCAAAACAGTTTCTACGGGCTTTCTTCGTTTTGATCGATCAAGCGGGTGTCCTCGCCTTTGGATTCAAACGAATCTGCGGCTCGAGATCGAGGTTTTCATCATCGCGCTTTCGCATTCAGGCCATAGAGAAACCTCGTCCGATTCGCTATGATGCTGACCGGGCCGCAAACCAGGAAATGCGAGTCGTCGGCGTATGGCAGAAATGGAATTTCATCCGCTGATTCAGCGTTGGTTCAACGGACGGTTTGCCGGACCGACGGAGCCGCAGCAACGCGGTTGGCCGGCCATTGCCGCGGGGGAACACACGCTGATTACGGCCCCGACGGGTTCGGGAAAAACGCTCACGGCGTTTCTGGCCGTCATCGATCGCCTCGTGCGGGAATCATTGGAAACACCCCTGCCGGATGAAATCCGTGTGGTCTATGTTTCCCCGCTGCGGGCGTTGTCGAATGACATGCAGCGGAACCTGCAACAACCGCTCGGTGAGATCGCATCGCTCGCCGAATTGATGGGCCTGCCGTTTCCCACATTGCGTGTGGGACTTCGTACCGGCGACACCACCGCGAGTGCGCGGGCGGCGTTGTTGCGAAAGCCGCCACACATTCTGGTGACGACGCCGGAGTCGCTGTACCTGCTGCTGACCACGACCAAAGGCCGCGAGCGGCTGGGCAATGTCGACACCGTCATCGTCGATGAAATTCACGCCTTGCTGCGGGACAAACGGGGCTCGCATTTATCGCTCAGTCTGGAACGGCTGGCGAAACTCAGCACCCGGCCGATTCAACGAATTGGGCTGTCGGCCACGCAGAAGCCGCTGGAACTCGTTGCCAATTTTCTCATCGGTTCGCCGCCCGAGAACACGCTGCCGGAACTGCATCAATGCACCGTCGTGGATGTCGGTCATCAACGGCAATTGGACCTCGCCATTGAAGTCCCGTTTGCGGGTCTGGGTGCGGTTTGCACGCACGAACAATGGGCCATCGTTGATCAGCGACTCGTCGAACTGGTGCAGGAACACCGCAGCACTTTGATTTTCGTCAACACTCGCCGCATGGCCGAACGGTTGACCCATCAATTGAGCGAATTGCTGGGTGAAGATCAGGTCAGCAGCCACCACGGGTCGCTGTCGACGGAGATCCGGCTCAAGACGGAACAACGGCTCAAGCACGGTGAGATCAAAGCCGTCGTGGCGACGGCGTCGCTGGAGTTGGGCATCGATATCGGCTACATCGATCTCGTCATCCAGATCGGCTCGCCGCGGTCGATTGCGGCGTTTCTGCAACGGACGGGGCGGGCCGGACACTCGCTGCATGCCATCCCCAAGTGCCGATTATTTGCCCTCACGCGGGATGAACTCGGCGAATGTGCGGCGTTGATCCGCGCGGTCCGCAGCGGGATTCTCGATGCCCTGCGCGTCCCCGAAGCCCCGCTCGATATTCTCGTCCAGCAAATCGTTGCCGAAACCTCTGCTGACGAAGCCTCATCGGAAGACTTGCTGGCCCTCGTCCGCCGGGCGTATCCGTATCGAAACCTCACGCGACAAGCATGGGATGATGCACTGAAGATGTGCAGCGAGGGCTTCACCGAGAACGCGGGGCGCAGCCGATCGCTGCTGTATCACGACCGCGTCGGTCAGCGTGTGAAAGCTCGTCCGGCGGCAAAAATGGCCGCCATCGGCAACGCCGGGGCCATCCCCGAAACCGGGCAATACCGGGTCGTCGCGCTGCCGGAGAACACGGTCATCGGTTCTGTCGATGAAGACTTCGCCGTCGAAAGTACCCGCGGTGATGTGTTTCTGCTGGGCAACACATCATGGCGCATCGAACATGTCCGCACCGGTGATGTGGTCGTCAGCGATGCCCACAATGCGCCGCCGAGCATTCCGTTCTGGTTCGGGGAAGCGCCGGGTCGCACGCTGGAGCTGTCCGAAGAAATCTCGAGGCTGCGGGATGATCTCGTCGCGCGGCTCGATGACCCCGCCGCTGCTGCCGCGTGGTTGTCTGTGGAAGCATCGATCGCTCCGCTGGTCGCCGAAGAATTCGTCGAATATGTCCGCTCGCAACAGGCGGCCATTGGAGTCGTGCCGACACAACAGCGCGTCGTCTTCGAGCGATTCTTCGATGAATCGGGCGGCATGCAACTGGTGATCCATGCGCCATTTGGTTCAGCGATCAATCGCGCCTGGGGCTATGCCCTGCGCAAGCGATTCTGCCGCAGTTTCGACTTCGAATTGCAGGCGACTGCGGATGACGATGGCGTGATTCTTTCACTCGGGCCGCAGCACAGCTTCCCGCTGGAAAGCCTGTTCGGCATGCTCACCAGCGAGAACGTGCAAGGGCTGCTCGAACAGGCCATTCTCGTGCAGCCGCCGTTTCAATTGCGCTGGCGGTGGAACGTCACGCGATCGCTCTTCGTGATGCGGCAAAAGTTCGGCAAGAAAGTCCCGCCAGCGCTGCAACGGTTTCGCAGTGACGATCTGCTGACCAGCGTCTTTCCACAATTGACCGGCTGCCTTGAAAATCACACCGGGGATATCGAACTGCCGGATCATCCATTGATTCGACAGACGATGCACGATTGTCTGCACGAAGCACTCGACCTCGACGGTTTAATCAAAGTCTTGAAGCGGATCGAAAGCGGGGACATCAAGCTCATCCCGCGCGATACCCGCGAACCGTCGCCGTTCTGTTACGAACTGTTGAATGCGTATCCGTATGCGTTTCTGGATGGCGGCGAGATTCAGGAACGGCGGGCTCGCGTGGTGGCGACCGGTTCGGAGATCACCACCGATACACCCGATCTCACGTGGCTGGATCCCGCCGCCATGCAGCAAGTCGTGCGGGAAGCCACGCCGCTGGTCCGCAATCGCGATGAATTGCACGATCTGCTGCTCGGTGTCGTCGTTTGGCCAATCGGAGGAGCATCGCATCCCGGCTGCTTCCTGGCGGCCGGGATGCTCGATGTTACAACCCGCGCGGTTCCCACCGACGAGCAGCCCGGCTGCGAAGAAGCAGCCGGGATGCAGTCCTGGTTCGACGAACTCATTGCCGAGCGCCGGGCATGGTCCGCTGCTTTGCCCGATGGACGGACTGCCTGGGTCGCCACCGAACGGTTTGCCTTCGTGCAAGCGTTGGGAATCGCTGACGCTTTGCCCGCGGGATATGTGCTCCCGAGCGGCATTGTGACGGAAGTCGATTCGATTGCCGCGCGCATTGCCACGGCCCGCGGATGGATGGAAATCTGCGGTCCGGTTACCGCGGAGGAACTTGCCGCGTGGCTGGGTTGGACACCTTCCCAAACGGCGGCGATTCTCGAAGCCCTCGAAGGCGAAGGGACCGTGATGCGCGGGCGGTATCGGCCGCGCACTACAGAGGGACAATCATCGTGTGCCACTGGCTCCGCCAGTGTCTTCCGTCTTAACGATGACGATCGATTTATCGAAGAGAAGACACTGGCAGAGCCAGTGGCACACGGGATAACTGCGGATGGACAAGACACACCGCTCGACTGGTGTCATCGGCGGCTGCTCGCGCGGATTCATCGGCTCACCCTCGCCGGGTTGCGAAAGCAAATCGCTGCGGTCGATGTCCCGGCGTTTCAGCGATTCCTGTTCCATTATCATGGGCTCAACACCGACGAGCCACGCACTGGTATCAACGGTTTGTATGAAGTCATCGCGCAGTTGCAAGGACTGGATTTCCCCGCGGTGACATGGGAGCGCGATATCCTGCCTGCGCGGTTACACAACTATCAACCTGGCTGGATTGATGAGTTGTGCCTGGCGGGTGAAGTCGGCTGGGGGCGGCTCTTTCCTCCGACAGCCGATCCCGAAAAGCCGCGCTCGACGGGCGTAACACGAGTGGTGCCGATCGCGCTGTTTCTGCGGGGCGATCTCCCGTGGTTGATGTCGGTCGAGGCGGATGCCGTGCCGGAAGTGCTGCGCGGGTTGGCCGATGAAGTCCGGGAGCACCTGACGAAAGACGGCGCTTTGTTCGCGACCGATCTGTTAGCGACGACACGCATGTTGCCCACGCATCTGGAAGACGCGCTGGGAGAACTGATCGCGCGAGGTTTGGTCACCGCCGATTCGTTTGTCGGACTGCGATCACTCATTGCCGAACGTCGCGACATCACCGGTCGTGCGGTGCGGTCCGAGCCGAAGGGACTGATGCGACGGCGACCACTGAACGGTGTGGCCGGGCGGTGGTCGCTGTGGCGGCGCGCGCGGGAATCGTTCACCGCGGAAAATCGGGCCGAGCGGTTGCAGTCATGGGCGTGGCAACTCATTCGTCGCTGGGGGGTGGTGTTTCGTGACCTGCTCGCCGTCGAGGACGGAGCCCCGAAATGGTGGGAACTGGTACCGATCTTCCGCCGGTTGGAAGCTCGCGGCGAACTCCGCGGCGGCCGCTTTATCACCGGTGTCGCCGGAGAGCAATTCGCCCTGGAATCCACCGTTCAGCAACTTCGACAGTTCCGCGATCCCGCGCCGACTCCGACTATCATTGCGATCTCTGCCGCCGATCCGCTCAATTTCGTCGGCATCCTCACCGAGCCCCCGCGCGTGCCCGCGTCGGCGTCAAACCGCGTGGCCTATCGAGAGGGAATTGCCGTCGCCGCTGTGCAGGGTGGCGAAGTGGTCTGGTTGCTGGAATCGCTGTCGCGCGAGGAAAAAGGGGCGATCCGCGCCACTTTGCTGGGGATCGCCGAACCTGTCGAGCCCGATGAGACTCCATCCGATGAAATGCCCGATGCCAACGAATCCGCTACGAAGAAATCCCGCCGGAACTCGTCCCCGAATCATCCCTCTCGTATTCCTCGTCCGTTGATTTCTTGAGACTCATTTCCCGCCACAGTAAAGAATTGATCGTTGTCGACTCAGACACATCCTCTACCGATGCCCCTGAATGTCAGGGCGGTGTTGCTCACGTTGTTAACCGTCGTGCTCTGGGGCGGGAACCCGGTGGCGACGCGATTTTCGATTGATGCGCTGCCGCCGATCACCGTGGCGGGACTTCGCTTTCTGATGGCCACGTGGGTGATGATCGTATGGTGTCGGATCGAGCGGGTGTCGTTCCGTGTGGAACCTCGACAGTGGACGCCGATTATCATCGCGGGGACGTTGCTGTTTCTGCAAATCACGACGTTTACCTTCGGGGCCGCGTGGACCAGTTCGTCCCATGCCTCGCTGTTCGTCAATACGTTTGTCTTCTGGGTGGTCGGTCTCGAACAACTCTTCCTGCGAACGGATCGGCTGACGTCGGGAAAGCTCGGCGGCTTGCTGGTTGCCGCCATCGGCGTGGGGGCGTTGTTGTGGCCATCGTCCGTGAATGCCATCGAGCAAAGCGATCCGCCGAGCGTGATGGGGGATGCGATGCTGCTCTTCAGCGCGTTCCTGCTCGGTGTGAAGTTCGTCTACACGAAGTTCGCCTTGCGCGTGATCGGTCCTACGGAACTAATCTTCTGGCATGATGTCGTCGCGGTGGCGCAATTCGCTCTTGCGGCATTGATCTGGGAACGGCCCGATTTCTCCCGCGTGACCATTCCCGCCGCGTCCGGGCTGATCTATCAGGGCGTGCTCGTCGGCGGCGTCTGCTTCGCGCTTCAGGCCCAGTTATTGCGACACTACTCGGCGTCGCGGATTGCCGTCTTCAGTTTCCTCACACCGCTGGTGGGGATGCTGCTGGGAACGCTGCTCCGCGGCGACCAGTTATCGATCAGCTTACTGATCGGCGGGGTCGCGGTGGCCTCGGGGATCTACCTCGTGAACCGCGAGTAGCAGCGGCGATCGGCAGTCTGTTATCGAACCATCGCCGCCGACAGCGATTTCATCAGCGCTTGTTCGAGCGCTGGGTCGCGGCCTTGATTGATCCAACCGGAAGGCGTGGCTTGTCCCACGACGACGTTGAGATCGCGCTGTAACGGGTTGTTATCCAGAAAGGTCGCTGCACCGGCCGAGTTTGCGGCGCGTGCGACGTCTTCCAGTTCCTTAATGGTCTGCACGCCGACGAGATAGCCGCCGTCGACCGGCGTGACGCTGAAAATGGCTTTACGACGGATACTTTGCAGCGAACTTTCGAGCCGATTGGCGACTCCAATCGTATCGGGGTGCCACGGCTCCAGGGCACTCGCCCCGGTTTTGTAACGGGTTTCAATCATGCCATCGAGCTTGTTCTCGCGCTCGATTTCGAACAGATAATTATGGGCGACGTCGACCGTCCGTTCCCACACGAATTCGCCATCGTTGGCCCGCACGAACAGAGGATTACTGACGGCCGCTTGCGGCCCCATCGAAGCGCAGCCCGATAGCCACAGGCCCGTTACCATCAAGGCAACGAGCACGGTCCGATAGTGTGCGAGAAAGGATCCCCGAGACATCAGCACGGCATTCTCATCCGGTTCGCCGTTACGGACCTTAAGCCGGTCCGCTTACAAAAGCCGCGGTAATGTGCCGTGGATGAGCTTTTTTGGCAATGCCGATTTCGGGCGGGGTTGGCGTGCGGAGCCCTGCGAAGCTTCCGTGGGCAGTAGCAGCGGAAAATGCCAGTGTGGCGGTGATGATCGAAAGTACGCTTGCCGAAACGGCCAAAAGTCCTCAAGATATCGCCCGACGTTCGCGTCACTACCCCGTAGTGTAACGGTAGCACAACAGATTTTGGTTCTGTTTGTCATGGTTCGAATCCATGCGGGGTAATTTGCAAGCCCTTTGGTTTTGCCTCACGTCGACGAATGAACAAAAACCCGCGAGCTTCGGCTCGCGGGTTTTTGTATTCCAGGCGCTGGCGTTGTTCCCGACTGTGTGGCTTAATCGTTGCGTGAACGGCCCGAGCCGCCGTAACGGAGGACGAGATAGGCGAGCGTCAGAATCGTTTGCAAGGTCCCCGCCACATACGTCCACGCGGCGGCGGAGAGCACGTTTCGCACGACCGCTGAACCTTCGCTGTCGACCACGTTTAATTCGGACAGCAACCGCTTGGCGCGAGCACTGGCATCGAATTCGACCGGCAGGTTGATGAGTTGGAACGCCACCACGCCGGAAAACACCACCAGGCCAATTGAGATCATGGGCGGAAACCGCAGCATGGCCCCGAAAATGATCAGCATCATCGACAGATTCGGCCCAACGGCCGCGGCGGGAACCGCGAAGTTCCGCATGACCAGCGGGGCGTAATGCTGCGCGTGCTGCAAGGCATGGCCGACTTCGTGTGCCGCGATGCCGACAGCGGCGAGCGATCGCGTGTGGTAGACCGACGAACTGAGCCGGACGGTATTCGTTGCCGGGTCGTAGTGGTCGGACAATTCGCCTGGTGTTTCTTCGATGGGGACGTCATGGAGTCCGCCATGATCCAGAATCATCCGTGCGGCGGCGGCACCGGAGAGGGGGGCCGGTCGATTCATGCCGTCTTGAAACGCCGAGCGCACGCGCCATTGCGCCCACATTCCGAGCAACAAAGCCGGAGCCAGCATGATGTAGTACAGCGGATCGATGAGTCCGAACATGGTCTTTCCTGTGAGATCGCGCTCGATCCCCCTTGATCCAATACGAAGATGGCGACTCGCCTGTTGGAGTCGATGTCGCGGGTGCGCGGCTTACCCGCGGGCACTGCCGCCGAGTTCGCGTTTCAGGGCTTCCAACTCGGCATCGATTTGGGCGTGGCGATCAAGTCCCAGCGGGCTGGCATCGGCCACCGCCGCCGGACGCGCGTCCAGGCCCACCTCTTCGCCACGCAGCATGGCCCGTTTGCGCAGCGCTTCTGCCAGGCGGGCTTCCAATGCGCGCTGCATCGTCGAAAGGTGTTCCCGCGTTGCCACCGCCGATTGATGTTGTTGTTGCAAACCCGCCACCAGGTCTTCCATTTCGCGTTTCCGAAGCAGACATTGCCGGGCTTCATTCTCGCGCTGGCCGACCAGATGTTCTCTCGCCTTGGTTGACCAGTCGATGGACTGGTCGCGGTGTTCCTGAATTTCCCCGGCAAGTCGTTCTTCATTTCCAGCAGCCGTCGCAACACTCCGCCGGGCACCGGAGAGCCCTTCTTTCATTTCGCGAATGATGGCTTCAATGGCGGCGAGCGGGTCTTTGGCCTGGGCCAGCAACTGGCTGAGATTGCACGTCACAATGTCGGTCAGGCGACTGAAATAACTCATGGGAGGTTCCATCCTGACGGGTGGCCTGCGGGAATGAAAAACACACCCACGGCAGACCCGCCTGAAAGAGAGTCAACGAATGGGATGTGCGAGTGGATCATTTTGAAGTCAGTTTTCTTCACATTGGGATACGGCGTGGTCGCCGCACCGCGGAATTATTCATCGTCGGTCAATCCGGGATCGGTGACGCCCCGGCTGAGGAGTTTTTCCCGTAATTTCTCGCGTGCCAACCGTAACCGGCTTTTGCAGGTGGGGAGATTGCATTCCGTCGCATCGGCAATTTCCGGCAAACTGAGCGACATGTAGTGGTACAGAATAAATGTACTCCGCTGATCGTCCGGCAACTCTGGCAGAACTACATCCACCATCCGCACGATTTCGCGCTGATCGGCTCGATCGACCGGAGTGACATCATCGCCCGTAATGCGTGCCAGACCGTCATCGTCTTCGGTCGCTCCGGAGCAGCGAATCGCCCGCACCAGCGCATCGTGCGATCGACGGCGAGTGCTGTCGATCAGCAAGTTGCGGGCGATGCGGAACATCCATCCGCGAAAACTGCCACGGGGGAGGTAATCCCACGATTGATTATAGACCCGAAGCAAGGTTTCCTGCGTTAAATCTTCCGCGAGTTGCGCATCACGCAAATGCTTGATGAAGAACCCGATCAAAGCGGATTGATGCCGTCCGACAATTTCCTCGAAGGCGCGCCGGTCTCCGCCTTGCATGCGGAGCATGCAGGCATCGTCTTCGTCGTGATTCAGCGCGACCGACATGCTGCGGGGTACGTCCCTGCCGTTGAAAAACGCGGCTCGAAGCGTTCAGTTTGTCCGAGAGCGTCTCGGATCGCAATCATCCCCGTTTGGACTCGCCGCCTCGACACGGTATGGTAACGAGTTCCGGAAGCGTGCGACGACCGCGCAAAGGCTTCCTTTTTTGCAGGATTGATGCCGATCGTGATGAAGTGGGTGTTCGAATTTGGATGCGATGGAACCTGGGAATGGACGCCGCGGGCCGATCAGGTGGTGTTGCATCATTCCGGGCCGGAGCAAACCGTGGATGCGGCGGCGGCGGTACGCGCCGGGTTGACGCAACCGCTCGATTTCCCGCCGCTGAGCACGGCGCTGGTGTCCGGCGATCGGGTGGTCCTGGCGGTCGATCGCGGGCTGCCTCTCGCGGCGGAAGTGGTTGCCGGTATCTGGCCGGTGCTCGCCGAAAGCGGTATCCGCCCGCAAGATGTGCTGATCCTGCAACCCGGCGGCTGGACGAATTCCGCCCAGCGGATCGACCCGCGCAGCCAACTTCCGGAAGCGATTCGCACCGAAGTCCGCTGGGAAACGCACGACCCCACGGTTGATGGTGCGTGCGGTTATCTCGCGACCAGCGCCGATGGTGAGCGGGTTTATCTGTCGCACAAAATTCTTGAAGCCGATTTTGTGCTGCCCATCACGTTGGCGGGGTTCGACGCCCTGCAAGGGACACGATCGCCAATGTCGGTGCTTTATCCGGGATTGTCGACTCCGGAAGCCTTTGCCAAAACTCACGGGCAAGGCCATCGGGAACTCCAGCCGGAAGATGACCGCTCGGTGCGGCAATTGATCGAGGAAATCGGCTGGTTGCTGGGTGTGCAGTTCGCCGTACAACTCATCCCTGGAGGTCGTCGCGGCACGACGGCGGATGTTCTTGCCGGCGGGGCGGAATCGGTCCAGCGGCAAGTCCTGAAACAACTCAATGATGAGTGGCGGGTTCAATGGCCGGCCCGCGCGGAAACGGTGATCGTGACGGTCCCCACCGTCGGAGAATCGGCCACATGGAATGACGTCGGCAGGGCGGTCGAAGTGGCCCATAACGTCGTGGAACATGGCGGAAAGATTGTGGTGTTGTCGGACCTGCAAGCGTCGCCTGGTCCCGGCATGGAACAACTGCGTGGTCAGTCCTCGCCACGTGCCGCATTGCAGCCGCTGCGTGAAGAAGCTCCGCCCGACCTGCAAGCCGCCACGCAATGGGCCGCGGCCGCCGATTGGGCCCGCATTTATCTGTTGAGCAAACTGGACAGCGACCTCGTGGAAGAACTGTTTGCAGTGCCTCTGAGTGATGTCACCGAGGTGGAACGGTTTCTGGCTACGATTGAAGAATGCGCGGTGATCACCACAGCGCAATCGACGTTTGCCGAAATCGTCGAGATCTAAAACTCCAGGACGGAAAATCCACCGATGTTGCCGTCGTACAAATCGGTGCTCCAGCCGTTTCCGTTACTGATTTTGGGATTGGGCATCAGTTTATTCTGGTACTGGCGACGTCATCCCGAACAGCGAAAAGCCCTGCGCTGGCCCGGCTTGTTCTACACATTGCTGTTGATCGATTGCTTGCCGCTGACGGCGCACATGACCGCGGGCACGCTCGAACGCTGGTTCCCGCGAATTTATCCGCGACCGGAGAATGTCACGGCGATTGTGGTCCTCGGCGGCGGCATTCTTCCGCCGGCCTCAGCGGGGAAACCAACGCGGCCGCACCAGCATTCGTTACAGCGGGCGCTGCGCGCCGCGGAGCTTTATCACGAGGGCCCCCCCTGCCCGGTGATTTCGAGCGGCGGTAAGCCGCGGCCAGAGGACGCCGGGGATTGTGTGGCCGTGGCGATGGCGCACGTTCTCCGTCAGGCCGGAATTCGAGACGAAGATCTCATCATTGAAGATGTTTCGCGAAACACCGTTGAGAATGCCATCGAATCCGCCCGGTGGCTGAAGGCGCACGGCATCGACAAGAATGTCCTGCTCGTCACGTCGGCCACACACCTGCCACGATCCGAACTCATGTTCCGTGCGCAGGGAATTGCGGTGATCCCCGCCGGGTGTGAGTATATCGGCGACGACATGCCCCCGAACCTGGAATTGCTGCTGCCGAAAACCTCTGCCGTCGTCGCTAATCATCAGGCGTGGTACGAATTCTGGGGGTTGATTCGCCTGTGGCTCACCGGTCGCTGATCAAGCCGGCTTTTTGTATTCGACGATGACATTCGTTCGGATTCCGCCGCGCGGTGTAAACGCGCCGAGCAGCGTCATGGATCGCGGTTGCGTCGCGGCCACCAGGTCGTCGAGGATGATGTTCGTCACCGCTTCGTAGAATGCGCCGTGATTGCGGTACTGCTGAAGGTACATTTTCAGCGATTTCAGTTCGAAACAATGCTGATCGGGAACGTAAGTGATCGTCAGCGTGCCGAAGTCGGGCTGCCCGGTTTTGGGACACAGCGAGGTAAATTCGGGGCAGATCGTCTCGATCGTATAATCCCGTTGGGGGTACGGATTGGGAAACGTTTCGAGCAATTCACGAAAGGCAGCAGACATCGCGCAGGGCATCCTTGTGCAGAAAATAATCACGACATTCTAGCAGCGTTGGAAGCCGAGGGAATGCCATCCGCTCGACGGTCGTGAGTCAGTCTGAATTCAAAAATGTCGGGGCGGGAGCCCCGACCTATGATTTTCAGTTAATTTTCGCATCCATAGGTCGGGCCCCTGCCCCGACTCTTTAAAAACGGACGCACTATTTGAAGCCAGCACCCCGGCTGCTCTGAAGCAGCCGGGGTGCTTTCCAGGCTGTCGGCTATCAAATTAGGATACGACCAGGCTCCTAGTAGTCGTAGCGAACGCCCAGACCGATGAGCTGCTGGTTGTCTTGCAGCAGCGAATACTGGGCGTTTTTGCCGTTGTAGAATTGCAGCCCGGCTCGAAAAACATGGTCCGATTTCTGCCCGCGCCATTGCCAGCCCGCGAGCACGTTCAGGCTGCCGCCCCAGTTCACTTCTTCCCGCAGATGAATATTCATCGCGAAATAGGGCTCACCGCGGAAACCGGTCGGGCGACGGGAATCGACTTCAAATCCCGTCTGGATTTCCCAGGGTTTTGCGCCGCCGGCGGTGAAAATGACCGCCCAGCCGACCTCGAAATACGTGCGAATCCACGGATGCGGGAAGTACCCAACCCCCGCGACGAGTGCATCCCGCACATAGTTGCGTCGATCAAAGCCGGGGTGCTTGAGCAAAAACTCGTCGCCCAGATGCGAACTGATGTGGTAGTAGCCCAGCTTGGCCTGAAACGGGCCTTCGCGGTATGTCAGCGGGATACCCGCCCGAAAATCCACGGCGTTGACGTCGCGTTCTTCGTCGGGTAGCAGGCGGACGAATGCCGCGCCTTCGATATCGAGCTGAAAACCTTCCGGATTGGTGCCACTTTGGTTGCCGAAACGGACAAGCCCCGCGCGGCCGCCGAGCGCACTATCCCACAACATTTGGCCGTGGACTTCGGACAGAAATGTCGTTGAAAGTCGCGGCTCGCGTTCTCCGGCGACGTACGATTTGTACATCAGTCCTTCCGGCATCAGCGACCACGCCCAGTCGTCGGAATTGAACGTTTGCAGCGGAGGCTGTGCGCGCGGGACCGTCAGAAACGACGAATCCTGTTCGAAAACAGCCGCCGGTTCGCTGGGAGGGCCAAATGTCTCGAAAGATTCCGAGGCATTTCCTTGTGCGCGGAGTTCCCCCGACGGGAGGATGCCGAGCATCCCTCCCCAAAGGAGGACCATCATCGCCAACGGACGACGCACAGTCTTGGACTCCAGACCCTGACAATCGCCTTCCCGCCGAGAGCGCAGCGTCTCGGGAATGCAGGGTGAATATGATGCAGAGGGAGTCGGGGAATCTACCAACCTACCGCCACTCGGCCTAGATGAAACTCGAATCGCCTCACAAATGGCAAAACGAGAAAACCGTGCATAATCGTCGGCTTGCGTATAGCCCGCAGATTACGATTTTCCGGACTGACCGACGAGTCTCCCATGTTCTTGGTTGCAGGGCCGTGGCGTTCCCGCTAAACTTCTCGGCTCGACTGAGACTTTCCTGCCATTGGCAGGACGAGGGTGTCGTTTCGGCGTCACTCTTGATTTGCACTCCGCATCCGGTGATGCCCGGCTGAGTTCCGGTGCCCCGGGAGGGTTTGACGCTGTGACCATTGATAAGAGTTTGAAGCGGAAGGGCCGTCTGGCGAGGACTCGTAACGTGTTGCAACGACACGAACGAATTCAGCAGATGCAAGCGGATGATCGCTGGAGCGACACGCAGAGCCCATTTGGTCTGCCAAAGTTGCGCATTATCAAGATGGTCGTCGGCAAGAAGAAGAAAAAGAAAGCTGCCGAACCGGGCGGCAAAGACGATAAGAAGAAAGCCGCCAAGAAGAAGTAATCCGTCGGCGCATTTCGCTCCTTGCATCCCAGTTTGCGAGGCATGGGTGGTTTCGGCGGATTGGGTGCGGTACCGTACCCTTAGCACCGGAGCTTACCTCCAAGAATTCAGTCGCGGCAGGTTCCCTTCATCCGTAAGATAGGATGATTGGGTTGTCCTGCGGAGACTCGATGACTTGACTGTCATCGAATTCACAGCGCTGGCGGAGGTCCGTCAGCTTATCTGTGAGACTTGGTAAGCTTCGCTGCGCACCCATTTCAAGGTGCGTATGCTCCGCAAACTTCGCCCATATCTGGGTTACTTTCTCAAAAGCGGCTTACGCCGACAGGCGAGCCGCTATCTTGAGGAATCGCGCGATTGCCTCGGACTGCAACGCGCGGCGATGGATCGCATTCTGGAACTGAATGCCGCTTCCGATTTTTCCCGCGAACGGAATCTCCGTCCGGGAATGACGGTGGCCGAATTCCGCCGCGCGGTGCCGATCTCCGACTTTGAAACCTATCGCCCGTACGTGGAACGGCTCAAGCAGGGGGACACTCAGGCGCTGCTGGGGCCCAAAAATAAACTGCTGATGTTCACCCTCAGCAGCGGCACCACGTCCGAGTCGAAGTTCATCCCGATTACCGACCAGTTCATGAAGGACTATCGCCGGGGATGGTCTGTCTGGGGCATCAAAGCGTTTGATTCCCATCCGTCGCTCCATACACTCGATATTGTCCAACTCAGCAGCGACTACGATCAGTTCCGTACCCCGGGCGGTACGCCCTGCGGGAACATCAGCGGTCTTGTGGGAGCCATGCAAAGCCCCATCGTCCGCGGCATGTACACCGTTCCGTTGGACGTGGCGAAGATCCACAATCCCGACGCGAAGTATTACACCGCGCTCCGGTTGGCGATGGCCAACCGCCACATCGGTTTGATCATGACCGCCAATCCCAGCACCCTCGTCCATCTTGGCAAGATGGTCGACCGTGAGCAGGAACGGCTGATCCGCGATATTCAAGATGGCACGCTCGCCGTCCGCGATGCCCTTCCCGAATCTGTCCGCGGGCGGCTGGTGCGGCGTTGTCGTGCCGATCGGGCCCGGGCGAAAGAACTGGAAGCGATTCTGCACCGCACCGGTCGTCTCGCTCCCTCCGATTTCTGGCCGGAACTGGCGCTGACAGCCGTCTGGACCGGCGGCAGCGCCGGGGCCTATCTCGCGAACATGAAGAAGTATTTTGGGGACGTCGCCGTGCGGGATCACGGGCTGTCCGCCAGCGAAGGCCGGATGACCGTGCCGTTTCAGGATGGCCGCGCGGATGGTCATCTCGACGTGGGTTCGCATTTCTTCGAGTTCATTCCGGAGGAAGAGTACGATTCGTCGTCGCCGACGGTACTCGAAGCCCACGAGTTGGAAGAGGGAGCGAACTATTACATCCTGCTGACGACGACATCGGGGCTGTACCGTTACAACATTCGCGATGTTGTCCATTGCACCGGCTTCTATGGCACCACGCCGCGGTTGGAGTTCCTGCACAAAGGGGCGCACATCGCGAACCTCACCGGTGAAAAGATCTCCGAATCGCAAGTCGTCGACGCCGTCCGCAGCACGCTGCAACGGATGCGGCTGGAACTTTCCTTCTTCACCGTCTCACCTGTATGGGACGAATTGCCCTACTACCGGCTTCACTTTGAAGCGAATGATTTGCCGCACCCGGCCCTTGCCCGACAATTGGTCACGGCGGTGGATCAGTCGCTGGGCAGCCTCAACTGCGAGTATGCCGAGAAGCGGAACACCGGCCGGCTGGGAGAACTCGTAGCTCAAGCTTTGCCGGAAGGAACATGGCGGCGATTCCAGCATTCCCGGCAAACGCGTCTCGGTGGCAGTGTCGAGCAATACAAGCATCCCTGCCTGTCGCCCGATGTTCACTTTAGCGAAACACTGCTACAGCGATTCACCGCGGAGATGCCCCGCAGTATCGAAAGCCCCGCCGCTTAAGTTCCCCCCAGACGCCCACGGTTTCTTAACCGTGGGTCTCTTCATTGCGGTTTCGGATACGGATACATCCGCTTGCGACTCGGATCTCCCAACCCGGCGAGATTGATGTCCGCAAACGTGCGGTTCACGAGCGCTTCGAGTTCCGGTGTCGAGACTGCGGGATCGTTCACGGCCCGGTACGCCTGCTCGAGTGCGGTGTGGAAGCGTTCGTCATCGGCACACAAAAACGCATTCGGTGGTCGACCGGCGCGGCGTTCATGTTCCGACCAGACTGCCGTCGCGAAGTAGAACATCGTGACGGCCACCATGCGGTCAAAGTCCGCGAACCCGGCGTAACTTGCGGCGACGATGCCGTCGATGAATTCGATCTCGCGCTGCAACAACCGGTCGTATTCCTGCAAACGAACGGGCAACCGTGGCGTGTCCCAATCTTCCTCCCAGGCCCGCACGAGGCGTTCCAGCCCGAGGAGCGTGTGAGCGTTGCCCGAACTGTGCAGCGGATCGATGAACCCCGCCGCGGTGGGCAGCAGCGCCCAATTGGGTCCCGCGGCTTGCCCCAGGCGTCGCTGCATGCGGCCGGTGCGGCGCAGTTTTCCACCATCGGAGACCGGTACGGCCTCGGCGAACTGCTCTGCCACTGATGGGAATTGGTGCATCCAGTACGCCCATTCTGCTTCCGGCGTGATCGACTCATCGAGTGGATGTCGCCGCGGATCGAGACACCAACCCGCGGAAGTGACGCCGTTGTCGAAGGGAATGACCCACATCCAGCCGCCATCGAACACATGGTGTAAGGTGGAATCATGGCAGCGAAAGGGATGGTCGTCTCCGACACCGCCAGCGACACGGTATAGATCATCCCACGGTTTGACGCCGCGGAAGTGCGCGAACACCGTGCGCGAGTGCGTTTTCAAGGTGTGCGTTCGATCGGGAAGGCCGGCTTGACGGGCAAAGGGGCTTGCTCCCCCAGACGCATCGACGACGAATGACGCGCGAATGTCGACCGGCTCGTTCTCGACTTGCCCTTTTAGTCTCCAGACTGTTCCGAAATCGTGGAAC
The DNA here is from genome assembly GCA_021732785.1 of Planctomycetaceae bacterium. Classification (GTDB taxonomy): domain Bacteria; phylum Planctomycetota; class Planctomycetia; order Planctomycetales; family Planctomycetaceae; genus DSVQ01. The sequence goes on along the minus strand of JAKFUG010000062.1, from coordinate 27,145 downwards.
TCGTCGATCTCGGTTCGTTCCCAGAAGGGGATCCCGGCCCGTTCCACTCGTTGCGCGAGAAACGCATCGAAATCGGCTCGTAACCACTGCGTATCCGCATCGTCGGGACCATAACTCGCGGCGACCAGCAATTCGCCGTGATGGTCGCGATCCGGGCGAAAGTGTTCGCCGCGACGATGGTGAACATAGCTGAAGCCCCGTTTGAGTCCTGTCGGGATGTCGGGATACGTTGCTTTCCAACTGGCATAGTTCGCGAACGGTTTGAGCCACGGCAGATCGTATTGCTGCGACAGCTCTTCGAGCACGAGATTCGCAAGGGGCGTGGAAGACTCGCCAATCGCAAAGCGCGGATGCTTGCCGCGATCCAGCAGCACCACGCTCCGGCCGATGCGGTTTGCCAGCAGTGCTGCGAGACTGCCGCCGAACCCGGCCCCAATGATCGCGATGTCGACTTCAATCTCTCGCATACGGGTGATTGTCATGAAAAGAGATGTTGTTGCCAATCATCGGAGAAGAGAAAGGCGATCCACAGATTTCGCAGAAGGACACAGAATGAAACAAGTAAAGGAACCACGGAAGACACGGACGACACGGAAAAGAGGCCGATGAACGTGGGAAGCACCCCGGCTGCTTCTGAGCAGCCGGGGTGCTGGCTTTCGATTCGTGTAGCGCCTCAAAGGTTCTGATCTCTTTCCGTGTCCTCCGTGGTTCTCGCTCTTCTGTCTTTCTCCAAATCGGTGTCCTTCTGTGAAATCTGTGGATCCTCTTGGCCTTCTTCGGATTTCATTTTGACAGGACGGAACAACGGCACTCAGGCCACGGAATGGTGGACTGCGTCAGATTCATTTGATGCAGCGCGTGGACCTGCTGCGAAGCGCAGACAGGGCACGACGCGAATTGTTCGGCGTTCCACAGATCGACGAACACGCGTCCCGCGCCGAGCGCTAATCCAGATTGTTGTACGGCGTGCAGGCTTTCCAACCGCGGCGGTGTGAAAACGCCTTGTATTTGCCAATCGTCCATCAAGCCGTTGCCGGCGCGGCTGGGAATCACGCTCACCGCTTGCGCCCCGGCGGCGAACGCGGTCTCGATGGAACGCACGGTCCATTCGACATCATCGTCACCGATCAGGCCCGGTAATCCCAATTGAACGAACGCCCGCACATCGCAATCGTGATCGCGCAACCATCGTGCGGCCCGTTCAAAATCCGCGACCGTCATCTGCTTGTTGAGCCGCACGAGAATCTCTTCATGCGCGGTTTCCAACCCGAGGGCCACTTCCAAGCGTCCTGGTAACATCTCGCGGAACCGCAGCACGCGGTCATCGGTCAGCCGCGGGTGATTCTCGACGATCACCACCCGGGCCTCGTTCACCAACTTGGCAATGGCGGGCCAGTCTTCCGGCGGGATCGCCTGCGGATCGAAAAAATTCCCGGCGTTGTAGAGCTTCACCACCGACACCGGGGCGAGTTGTGGCAGAGCCTCTTGCAACTGCGCGACGATGGATCCACGCGGCGTGGGGGCGTCGAGCGTGTGCCGCCAGAGATCGCAAAACACGCAGGTGAACGGGCACTCGCGATTGGTGAGCAGCACCGTGCCGACATCTTCGATGATGCCGTCCGCGGAGCGTTCCCGCTCACGAAAAAAAGCGTAAGCCCGGCGTGGATCGACGACCGCTTTCGGCCCGCGCCGCGCGCGAATCGCGGCAGTCGTCACAGCAGGCGGCGGAGAGACAGGCAACGTTCTGCTTTCAATTTCAGTCAAGGCGGATGTGATCCACAGAAGACGCAGATGAACACAGAAAGGAGAAAGAGAGGGAACCACGGAATACACAGAGGACACGGGAAAGCGGAAGAAGCACCCCGGCTGCTTCTGAGCAGCCGGGGTGCTGGCCTTCGATTCACGCGGCGATTCTCGGAAGAAACCGTCCTCCGTTTCTCTCCTTTCCGTGTCCTCCGTGTATTCCGTGGTTCTCTCTTCCCCTGTTTCTTTCTGTTCTCTCTGTGTCCTTCTGTGAATCGCTCTTTTCTTCCAGGGATACATCGCTCGTCCGCGATCCCGGTGCAAGTTACACTACGCGGGACGGCGATGCGACGTGAGGCAATTCTTCAGGGTAATCCGGAATGGCGATGCGCGGGGGATGGGCGACGTTTTGTCTGGTGATCGTGGCGGCCGGTCTGGTGGACGCCGCACCGCCGAAGCCGTTGCGGGTGCTGATCGTCACCGGCGGGTGCTGTCACGATTATGACGTGCAGAAAGTTCTGCTCAAGAAAGGACTGGAAGCCCGGGCGCACCTCGATGTGGAGTACGTCCAGCAAGGCGGCACGGCGACCGACAGCCGCATTCCGCTCTATGAAAACGCCAACTGGGCCGACGGCTTTGATTGCGTCATTCACGACGAATGCTTTTCGGATGCGAAAGATCCGCAATGGGTCTCGCGAGTGCTGAAACCGCATCGGGAGGGCCTTCCCGCGGTCGTCATGCACTGCGCGATGCACTGTTACCGCGACGGCACCGACGAATGGTTCCAGTTCTGCGGCGTCACCTCCCGGCAGCACGGAGCGCACTATCCGCATGAAGTCCTGACCCGCGATGGCTCGCATCCGATCATGAAAACACTCGGTGCCGGCTGGGCCAATCCTGCGGGGGAGTTGTACTGGATCGAAAAAGTCTGGCCGACCGCCCACGGTCTCGCATCCGCGAAGAATCGTGAAAAGGGCAATGAGGAAATCTGCGTCTGGACGAATGAGTTCGGCGAGAAGAAGACCCGCGTCTTTGGCACCACGCTCGGCCATCACAACGTCACTGTCGAGCATCCGCAGTTTCTCGATCTCGTCACCCGCGGCACGTTGTGGGCGTGCGGCAAGCTCGATGACACGTACCTCAGGCCGCCGGTGACGCAGCGCATGCCGGTGAATCTCGCGCTCGGCAAATCAGCAAAAGCGTCCAGCGAAGAGACCGGCAAGAACAACTTCGCCAAGAATGCCATCGATGGCAATGAAGGAACACGCTGGTGCGCCGCGAACGGCAATTATCCGCAATCGCTGGAGATTGATCTTGGAAAGCCGCAGCCGGTCACGGGCATAGGTATGAAATGGGAAGATCCGAACGGCGCGTATCGGTACACACTGGAAGGCTCCACAGACGGCGACAAATGGACGATGCTCGCCGATCAATCGAAGAACGCCGGCGTGCGGACTGAAGAGACATTCGAGACGCAATCGCTGCGGTATCTCAAGCTCACCTGCGTCGGTGCGGGCAATGGCCAATGGGCGAGTCTGTGGGAAGTCCGCGTGCATGGAACGGAAACAGTCGCCATCGATCCCGACGCCGTCCGCAAACGGGCTGACCAAGCGGTGCTGAGCGATGTCAAAATCCCCGAGGGTCTCGATGCGACCGTCTTTGCCACACCGCCGGCAGTGCAGTACCCCGTCTTTGTCGCCGCGGCTCCGGACGGCACGGTGTACGTTTCCGTCGACAAGAACGGTTCGCTCGACCGTGAACCGCGGCGCGGTTCCATCCTGCGGTTGCGCGATCTTGATGGCGACGGCCGCGCGGATGAATCAAAGCTGTATGTCGCCGATGTCGATTCGCCGCGCGGGCTGGTGTGGGATCGTGACCGCCTATATGTGATGCACCCGCCACACCTCAGTGCGTTCATCGACAAGGATGGCGACGGGATCAGCGACGAACAGAAAATTCTCGTCAAGAACATCGCGTTCGGTTTCAAAGACCGCCCGGCGGATCACACCTCGAACGGCGTCACGCTCGGCATCGACGGCTGGCTGTATCTCGCGATCGGCGACTTCGGTTTTATGGAAGCCGAAGGCACCGACGGCCGCAAACTGCAGTTCCGTGGCGGCGGTGTCGTGCGGGTTCGCCCCGATGGCACGCAGATGGAAGTCTTCTCCCGCGGCACTCGTAACATTCTCGAAGTCGCGATGGACCCGCTGCTCAACGGCTTCACCCGTGACAACACCAACGACGGCGATGGCTGGGATATCCGCCTGCATCATTTCACGGGACTGGAACATCACGGCTATCCGTCGCTGTTCAAAAACTTCAGCGACGAGATCGTGCAACCACTGGCCGACTACGGCGGCGGGTCCGGCTGCGGGGCGATGTTCCTTGCCGAGCCCGGTTTCCCCGAGGGTTACAGCCCCGCTCTCTACACCGCCGACTGGGGCCGCAACTGGGTCTATCGGCACCGCATGACACCGAACGGTGCAACGTTCAAGCCCGATCAACACGAGTTCATCGGCTCCACGCGCGTGACCGACCTCGACGTCGACGCCAGCAGCCGACTGTACGTCACCAGTTGGAAAGGGGCCACGTTCACCTACGCCGGGGAAGATGTCGGGTATTTGTTGCAGTTCAAGCCGAAGGGGTATACCGGTCCGTCGTTGCCGGATTATCTTGGGCTTAGCGAGGAGAAACTTGTCGACCAACTTCGTTCGTCAAGCCACCGCCGTCGGTTAGCCGCACAACGGGAACTATTCGGCCGCGCACTTCATTTCCCGGCGTTGATGCAGTTACAAAAACTCGCGCTGGATACATCCGCTTCGATGAATTCGCGAGTGGCGGCGTTGTTTACGCTTGCGGTCGCTTCTCCGGGTAATGAGTCGTTTGAACTCGGTATGTCGTTGCTATTAAAGGATCCGGCGCTCTACGCCTATGTTTTGCGGGCTTGGGGAGACCGAGATAATGGTGGTCGATCGCTTCCACAGTCCGTCGTCGAAAGTGCCGCTCTTTCCAATGATCCGCGCACGCGGTTGGAATTCGCAGCCGCCGCGGGAAAATTGCCTCAGAACGAGGTCACCAACCGCGCACTCTATACTTTGCTGGATGACGACGATGTTGTAGTGAAGCACACTGCCATTCGGGCGTTGATTAACCAGAAGGCGGGGATGTTTTGTCTTGCGATGATGTTGCAGACGCCGGTTAACCCAGCCAGTGATGCCGCAGCAACACTCGTGGTTCAGTCCGCGCATGAACCGCGCGTTGTCGAGACTCTGATTCGGCAACTCGAATTGGAACGTCACCCCTCTCGTCAAAAACTTTTCCTCACCACGTTGTGCCGGTTGCATCAGCGAGAAGGCACATGGAAAGGCAACAGTTGGGGAACGCGGCCCGATACTACGGGGCCATATTTCCAACCCGAGACGTGGGAAGAATCGCCACGGATTGCGGCGGCATTGCAGAAGCGATTGGAAGCGGCAGCGCCGGATGAAGCCGCGTTTTTGTTGACGCAACTCAATCGCCACAAGATTTCGCTCGATGGAACATTGGATCGGCTACTAACGATGGCGGCGAAAGATGCGGCCTTGGTACCGGCTGCGGTAACCGAGTTGTCCCGCGCGAAGACTGTGCCGGCGAATGCGGTCGGGCTGTTGAAGCAGGTCGCGACCGACAAGGATCGCCCGCAAGATCAGCGATTTGCAGCCGCGTTGGCATGGATGCGAGCACGCGATGATGCCTCGTTCCCCGAATTGCTGCGCGTCTTGCCGACGTTGGACGACACCGGCAAACGCCGCGATTTGAATGCGTTTTGGTCCGCATATCTGAATGCCGATCGCCTTGGCCCCCATGTGGAATTATTAGTCACGCAATCGCAAGGTGCGGATGAAGAACTCGCGCTGTGGGCGACCGCGGGGTTGTGGGCGCTGACATCACCCAAGGGGAAGCCATCGCCGGAAGTGCGCGCGATTGCGGAGAAGGCGTTGGAGGCGATGTCTCGTGATTCGGCAACGCGCAAGCTGTTGATCGATTCTCTGCGTTTGTCCAACCAGCGAGAATTTGCCGATCGCATCCAGCAGGCCTCCGGTGATGATGACCAAACCGTGGCGGAATTGGCGCGCGACATCGCCAAACAATGGAAACTGGACCTCACCCCCACGCCGCGCGGGCCGAAGGTGAGCACGCTCAAACCCGAGGAAGTCATCGCGGCGGTCATGAAATCGCCGGGGAAAGCCGGACAGGGGGAAGCTCTCTTCGCGAAGCTCAACTGTGCGAAGTGTCACACCGTCAAGGAAGGCGAACCGCTGCGGGGGCCGTTCTTGCCGAACGTCGCGAAGACCTACAAGCGCGAACAGCTTGCGGAAGCAGTGCTTCTGCCGAGCAAATCGCTGGCACAAGGCTTTGTGACATATGTCTTCACCATGGACAGCGGCAAAACCTTGACCGGCTTCATCACAAACGAAGCGGCGGACGCGATCACCATCCGCGACAACGAAGGGAAAGAATTCACGCTGCCGGTGAAGGAGATCGAAGAACGGGCGAAGTCGTCGGTCTCCGTGATGCCCGAAGGCATTGTGAAGGATCTGACCGTCGACGAGTTCGCCTCGCTGGTGGCGTATCTGGAATCGCTCGCCCCGCCGAAGTAGGGAGTGACACATCGAAGAAGAGGGAACCACGGAATACACGAAAGACACGGAAGGGGATGGGAAAGGAAAAACCGACGAAGCTGAAGAACCTCTTCTTCCGTGTGGTCCGTGTATTCCGTGGTTCCTTTCTGAATTGGGTTTTAGAATCGTTTGTCAGTGGGAATAACAATTTGAGGAAATATCGCATGCAACGAACAGTCATGGCATTTACGGCCTTGATCGGAATGAGTGGTTTCACACTCGCGGAGGAGCTGTTCGTCGCGACGCCGCTCACCAAGCCGGGCGAGTTTACCGCGGGGATTGAAGGTCCGGCGTGCGATCGCGCGGGGAACATCTACGCGGTCAACTTCGGCAAGCAGCAGACCATCGGCAAAGTGACGCCCCAGGGCATTGGTGAAATGTTCGTCACACTGCCGGGTGACAGTACCGGCAACGGGATCGTGTTTGATGCCACCGGTAAGTCGATGTTCATCGCCGATTACGTCGGTCACAACGTGTTGAAGATCGATCTCGCCACGAAGAAGATCGAGGTCTTTGCGCACGATGATAAGATGAATCAGCCCAACGATGTGGCCATCGCCCCCGATGGCCGGTTGTTCTGTAGTGATCCCGCATGGAAAGACGGCACCGGGCAATTGTGGACCGTTAGTCCGCAAGGCAAGATCGAACGCGTCGCCAGCGGCCTCGGCACAACGAACGGCATCGAAGTCAGCCCCGATGGTAAGACGCTGTACGTGAACGAAAGCGTCCAGCGCGGTGTCTGGGCGTTTCCCATCCAGGCGGACGGAAAGCTCGGCGAACGAAAGCTGCTGAAGCAGTTCCCCGACTTTGGCTTCGATGGCATGCGCTGTGATGTGAAGGGCCGCCTCTACATCACCCGTCACGGCAAAGGGACCGTCGTCGTGATGACCCCCGCCGGCGAGATTGTCCGCGAGATCGATGTGCTCGGTAAATCGCCCACCAACCTCTGCTTCGGTGGTCCCGATGGCAAGACGGTTTACGTCACCGAAGTCGAACACACACGACTCGTGCAGTTCCGGGTCGATGAACCGGGATTGGCGTTCGCCAAGGGTCAGTAGTCCGTGGTCAGTTGTCAGTGGATTAGACTCAACGCAAGTCACCCCTTCCCAACTGACAACGGACCACTGACAACGGACCTGAATCATTCAATCTCAACGAATAGGAAACGATTTCCCATGAATCCCCAACAAATCGCCGAACATGCCGGTCTTGTCTTCTCGAAGCAGGAACCCGGTTACCTCAATCTTTGTGTCCGCAGCGGAAAGCAACTCATCACGTCCGGGCACGTGAGTGATCTCAAAGGCAAACTCGGGGCCGGCGTCACGGTTGAGGAAGGCAAACTCGCCGCGCGGAATTGTGCCGCCAAAATTTTGAATTCCGTCTGGAACACACACGGCACACTGGATGGCCTGCGGGTGCTGAAGGTCTTGGGTTGCGTGAATTCCACACTCGATTTCACCGATCAGCATCTCGTGATCAACGGCTGTTCCGACCTGCTCCACGAAATCTTCGGCAAGATCGGCGACGGCTATCACGCCCGCAGTGCGCTCGGGTTCGTGCAACTGCCGACAGGAGCCGCCGTGGAAGTCGAAGCGATTTTTGAGATCAAGGAGTAACCGGATCGGCGCTTGCCGGAACAACGGCGGCATTCTGCTGGTTCGCCCAACGGTCGGCGAGCATGGCGTCGATGAGAAGTTGCCCCGCGTGAAATGCCAGTAACGGGAACGTGACGAATGGTGCGTCATCCCGCGCGACCAGCGGATGAGTGGCGATCAGAATCCCGATCGGCAGTGTTTTCTGGCTGCCGGACAAAGCGACGGCGATGGCCGTCTCCGTGGAAGCCCGAAGTGATTTGGCTCCGATCCAGCCGATCCACAAGCTTGTCAGATGCACGCTCATGCAGGAGACAACGAGCAACAGCAGCGACGCGGGTGCCGGGTTCGTGCGCTCCGCACGGAGAATCATCCCCCCGCGCAGAGCGGCGATGACCACCAACAACAGCACCAGCCACTGTGCGGAGACGTTCAGCAATCCGCGAGACCGCAGCGCAATCGCCGCTCCCCAACGGGGCCGTTGAGCACATTGTCCGAGTAGCGTGGGGAGCAAAACGCAATACACCAGTTGTGTCATCACTCCCGTCAGATCGATGTGGGCATCACTGTGCAGGATGACGCCGAGCCACAACGGCGATACCACAACGCAGGCGAGATTGGTGACCAGCGTCACCAGCAATGAAATCGCATCGTTTCCCCGGGCCCGTCGGGTGAAGACCGAGGCCGTGGCGAGCGTACAGGGAGCGATGGAAGCGATCATCAGCCCGAGAGAAAAATCGGATCGCGATTGCCATCCCGCAAGCGGCCACGCGAGGAGCGGTGTGACCCCGAGGTTGACGATGGCTCCCCATAACACGGCGAGCGGATGCCGCAAAGCGTCGCAAAAGCGCGATGTGTCCAGGCTGAACGACATCAAAAACAGCACAACCGCCGTCACGACAGCGGGATGCGTCACCCGCAGCGCGACGCGCACCAAAGTCTGCGGGCCGTAGCAGCCGCCGATCAGTCCGCCCACGAGCGCCACGGCGAGCGCACATAAAAACCAATGTCGAATCAACGTCGCGCGCATGCTGCCTCAATCATTCCGCCTCGGGTGAGCATGCGGAACGATATCACACCGCAGCCGCGTTGCGATATGTCCATGCCACTTTGGCGGCGGCGATGACGAACACGACGAATGCCAGTCCGCTCAACGGTCCGGCCAGCACCACGACCCCGATGGCGGCCAGCCCGGCGATGAGTACGGGCACGGCCCGGCGGAAGCGGGGATTGCGGCCCGACAGCAGACAGACCGCCGCGAGTGCGATACAGAACACTGTCCAGACCAAACCCAGCGAAAGCGACAACGCCCGCCGCGGTCGCAAGACGAGTGCTAGTTTTGCGTCGCCGCCGGATTTGGCAAAGACCAGTTTCTGCCCGCTCGTCGGCAACGCCATGTCGAGGGACAACCCGCCGGTTTGCTTCCAGCCGGTGGCAAAGGCGACCTGTTGCCCGGCCTCCGCATCGAACCATGGGTTGGCAACCATGCCGTCGCCATCCTGCTCGACATTGAGGACACCTAATGCGCCGCCGCGGCCGAGTCCGCCCATCCGACCACCGAAACCGCCGCCGCCCGCGCCGCCGAACGTGTTCCCGAACGGTTGATTCAGCCGCACGGTCCCATCGATCACCATGTCACCGTTCGCGATAATTCCCGGACCGGGACCATTGACCATCGGCCCGGGGAGTGCCATCGCTCCATTGGTGGAAATCGTCCCACTTCCCGAGAGAGGCGGATTTGCAGTCCCGCTGAGATTTGTTGGCTGCTGGGGCAGGTTGACCCCATTGCCATTGATGCCACGATTAAACTGCGTGAGCCCCTGTTGTCCCTGCTGGCCTTGCTGCCCCAACGCCGACCACCGGCCTTGCTGGCCCTGAAATCCGAATCCGCCCGGTTGGCCTTGTTGTCCCTGCTGGCCCTGTTGTCCCGCGATTTTCTTCCCGGAGATTTCGCGATTGAGGTCCATGAGCTGGTCTTCGTTTCGCGACCGATACGCATTGCGGGCATCGAGATTGCCACTGTTCTTCAGCGATTGTTGCGCTTCGACAGCGGCTTTCTCGGCCGACTTCGATTGCGGCGCCATCGATTTTGACTCATCGATCACCGTGAAATTGAAGCCCTGTACCGGCGGCTTGCCGTCAATTGGTCCGTTCGTGTCACCGAAGCGAAGGCCATTGACGCCGTTATTGACGCCGTTGTCGAAGAACAATGCCGAGTTATTCGAGATCGCGTTGTCGAGCTGCATCTGTACGTCCTGCGTCTGCGGCTTTCCATTCGGATTGACGTTGATCTGCAGCCCTTCCGCACGGCTTTGAACCGCGGGAAGTTGCTGCTGTTGTTGCTGCACGATGGATTGATAGCGCGTTTGCAGCTTGCGGTATTCTTCGGTGAGGGCGGTATCGCCGCCGTTGACCGCGGGGCTTTGCGTTTGCAGCACCACATCCAACTGCTTCAGATTATTCGCACAGAGGAACCGCGACCGCTCGCTGCTCAGCAAGTCGTAGTTCGACAGCAACTCGGCATAATCCTGCAACACCGCCCGCGTACCGTAGCTGTCGGCGACGTTCGGGGCCTGATCGTTCAAATTGTTCCGCTTGGCATCGCGCACCGGCCAGACGTCGAGATCGTCCGGCACATACACGGCCCAGCGCGTGCGAGCCACCGGGATGCCAAACTCCAGGCTTTCTTCCTGACCGACAATCATCGGTGACGGCAAATCGAGGTCGCGTCCCATCACCTGGCTGCCGAGCGGCAGGGTTTTTGGTAACCGGCCGCTGAGCGTCAGTGCGACACGGAAAGACAGATCCGCCGCGCCGGTTTTCGGCAATGCAATCAGGTGGATCTCTTCTTCTTTCAGCTTTGTCTTCACCGTGCGCGAGGCTTGATCGCCCACGAAGACCGACAGCAACCGTGAGTCATTCGGCAGCTTGATGGCGAGGAATTGTCGGCTGCGGTTCTTCAGCGTGTAGGCGGCCTGCATGCGGTAGCTGCCATCGCGGGCCAGAATCATCGTGATGTCCGCGAGATTGACCGAGGCCGGAATCCCCGCGGTCGGCGTGTAGCGCTGCACCGTCCAGGCGAGCCCCGTCCCGGCGGTTTTCACACGGACGAATTCCGTCGCCTGATCGGTCAATTCCTTGCGGACGACAATCGACACATCTTCGCGCTGGACCGGTTCCCGCACGGTGGCGTCCGTCGCCGTGAGTTGGTTGAGCGAGGTGTTGACGAGCAGCACGTAATGCCGTTGTGTGGCCAGCGGAGCAGCGTCGGCATCGTTCCCGATGAACGTCAATCCGGGGGCCACAATCTGTGCGGTCTGCGGCGGCAACGTTGCGGAAGCCGTCAGTTTGAAGGCTCCCATCACCGGCGAACGGAGTGCGAGCGTCCAGCGCAACCGGCCATCGGGCAGCACGACGGTTGCCACATCGCGCAGGTTCGCCCCCTGGAAATCGAGCTTGCCCGCCAGTTCCGCGGGCGTGTCGATGATGAGCCGATCCGCGGTCGCCTGATCGATCTTCCATTGGAAGACGAACCCATACACGACGGCGACATCGGTGACCGTGATCGACGTCAGCGATTCCCCCATCAACCGCGGCGTGGCCCGATTCAAAGTGAGCGTCACGTCGCCCGGATCGACTTGCGACGATTCAAAGGCGAGCTGCGCACCGACCGGTTGCAGGTGTTGAAACTGCGGATCGAGGGCGGCGATATCGAGCGTTTTCCATTTGTCGAGCGACGACACCTGCGCGTTGAGGCCGGTATCGAGCCATACGGCTGATTGCCGCTGGACCCGAACCGCGCCGGTGACGGACAGCGACCCGAGCGCGACCGCGGCCTGGGCCGGATCGCGCGATTGCGTGGTGAGGACGACGATCTCAACCACGCCTTGCCGCGGCTGATCGTATTCCAGCGTGAGGGCTGCTTGGCCGTTGTCGCCGGGGGTGAGGAACCAATCTTTGAGCCCCTGCGATTGCACATCGAGCACCACCCAATTGGCAGGCACACGCAAGTCGAGAGCCGACCGCGGGACGAGCGACAGATCGCACGACACGCGCGTGGTCGTTTCCACCTTGCGGTCGGTGATCCGTTGCCCTTGCAGTTGCGTGACCTGCATTTGCGAGGTCAGCCGCGACGTCGTCAGTTGCAATGTCCACGGACGGCGGCTGAAGCGGTAAACCAATTGCGCGGGGACATCGATCCGCGTCACCGGCACGACCGGTTGATAGTTCGCCGTGTCCACTTGGGCGAGGCCCGTCACCCCTTCCGGCCGCACGGAGAATTGCTCCCCGGCATAGACCACCACATGACCGACTTCCGTGGTCACTTCCAGCGGAGCGATCTCCGCGACGGCGAAGGTCGACGCGGTGGCTTCCACGCGATGGGCCAGATACGTGTCGATGGTGAGTTCGGTCCCATCGCCGACATTACGACGCAGGAAGACTCGCAGCCGTCGTTGGGCACCATCGCCGACGAGTTCCCAACCGCCGACATCGGGTCCGTTCACGCCCTGCAGCTTCACGCCTTCGGGCAAGGCGAAGGCCACATCGCGGACGATGCCCTGCCGCACGCGGTACTTGAAGCCGGAACTGACGGTGACCCCGGCATCGGCGACACTCACGGCGGAGACCGATTCCACATGGACAACGGCGGCTCCGCCTTCGCGAGTCTGTTCCGGCTGCCAACTGATTTGCAGGTCGCCGCCGCGATCGATCGGCAACTCGACGCTCGCTTTTTCATTCTGCGTGATGCGGCGGTAGGCGGTCGTCGATCCATTCACACGTACGCCCAGTTTCTCGGATGGCAGTGCGAACGAGAGTTGAGCCGCGGGAGTGGGGGCGAGCGCGAGATGGAACGATCCGGCGGCACCGAGCACTTTCGCGGGGACCGAGAACTCGATGTCGAGCACATGCAGCCCGGCGGCGGGAACGAGCAACGTGAGATGACCGCCATCAACTTTGATCGCCGCGGGTTTGTCATTCAATTTCGCGGCATTCAACGCCACGCCGCTGAACGGCAACACCACGGGGAATTGACCATCGACATAGCTGCGGAGGACCAGCCGGGCCTTGAGTTTCACGCTCGCTGCTTCGGGCTGTTTTTCCGGGACCGACAATTCCGCGCGGTAGAGGGCTTCGATGATGCGACCGGCATCGGGCGGTGGGGTCTGGATGTTCTTCTCGGGATGCGCGAGTTGATAAAGCTCGACGAACTTCTCGAACGGCAGAAGCACGCGATCGGCGGTCTTCGGATCCTGTTCGGCGTTGAACGGAATCACCAATCCCGGCCGCTGCACTGTCTGCGGGGGGGCGACCGGCTTCACGGCTTGATCTTGAGCTTCCGCCGACGCCCCGGTCAGCAACACGGTCAACAGCACCGCGGCGTTGAAGAATCCGCAGCAGTGGCGGCATTTCAGCACGCACTGCGACACGAGCCAGTAGACGCCCCAACTGAGAGCCGCGCCGCATGCCAGACCGAAGAGACCGTCAAGCGTCACCTGCCAGGCCACCGGGGCGACGGGCGACAAACCGAGCGACACCGCCAACAGCACGGCGAGCGCCGCGACACGGTGCGTGACCGCCGCCTTCCGCGTCACCCAGCCGCCGAACAAGCCGAGGGCAAACAACACCAGCCGCCAGACCGATCCGGCGTTCCGGTCGACGTAATCGAGTTCCAGGGCATCGCCGCTGCCGCCGCTCGCCGCACCGAGATAACGGAACGATTTCGACCGACTGTGCGACGGGGCTTCGAGGGCCAGAGACAGCGAAAGCAGACCTTTGCCTTTGGCCAATCCGCTGCCGTGTCGGGGTTCCATTGCGAAGGGATCTAACGCCGCGAGATTGTCGATCTGGACCTCGCCGAGTATCCCTTTGATGCGTTGCTTCATTTCTTCTTGCGACTGGCGGTTCCCTGCGCGGTCTTCCTTCGCCGCGTTGGGCTTCGCCGGGACGATCTGCGGGACCGCGGCTCGTTGTGGAGCAGCGCCTTGCAGTTGCTCGAGTTGCAGCCCACTCCGCCGCTTTACCAGGTTCCGCTCTTCCCGGTCTTTCGCTGAGGCTGCTAATGATCTGCGGGCCGCAGCGACCGGGGTGTCTTCCGATTTCGCTTCGCCCATCGGTCGGCCGAAGTCGCTCAATTCTGACCGCGGCGCAAATTCATCGCTCGCATTGGGCGCAGGTGACGTCACCGGGGCGGCTGCCGGCGGTGCCAATCCGACGAGGGTTCCACCGCTCGGAGAGGAATCGCGGCTATAAAGTTCGTGCGTCGGCGCAGCACTGAAACTCGAAGCACTTTCAACACCATGAATTGAAGTCGCAAATTTTTCATTGCTCTGTGTGCCGGTAAACGTGAAGATACAAAAGCTTGCACACATCAACCCGCTCACCACGAACGCCGCTTCAATCAATCCCCGACTACCGCGGCGTTGGTAGAGAAGCAACGCGAGTGCCAAACTTCCGGCGGTGATGACGATGACGAACAATCCCCAACCGGCGGACGACCACGTGGGTTGCCGCACGAGATCACCCCAACGGGCGAGCCAGCCCGGTTGGTCGAGAGCGGTTGCCGGTTCCAACCGACCGCGGCTGAAGACCAGCAGCGTGTCTTCCGGATGGACCACTTCCCAACGCTGTTCCAATACTTCCATCGGTTCCGCCTGCCCCTGCCCCGACACCGCGGTCAGTTCCGGCGGCGACTGACGGAACGTCCCTGCATTCTCCAATGCGGCGACGTGGCCCCGGTAGAACAACGTCACCGTCGCTTCAATCGCCCCACCGGAACCGGTCGCAACCGGCAGCACATAAAAATCGTCCTGCCGACGGACTTCCACCGGCTGCTGGTTGATGAGCGCCGCCCACAACGTGGCGTGCTCGGGCAACTTGACGCGGAGTTGCGGCACCCCGGCGAGCGTGACCTGGAAATCGGCTTTCTGCTGCAACTCGCCCGTCTTCGAGACGATGCTCGACACCAGCAGATCGCGACACACCGCCGTGGGGACCGCGGACTTGTCGAACCGTTGTTCGCTCAGCGTCAACGTGGCCCCGGCCGACACCGTGCGGTACGCCCCGACGATCCGCTCCTTCGGCGTGTACGGCACCGGCGGCAAATCGAGCGGATCGGTCTCGGCGAGCGGCAACCCTTGCGAATCTTTCGCCTCGATGGTCAATTGCTGTTCGGGACCGGCTTCCACCACCACCGCGCCGAATTGCCGATCGGTCTCTTCCACGGTGAGCACCGGCGCAGCAATGGTCCCCTGTGCGGGCCGCGGCATTTCGAAGCGGGTCGACAGGAACGTTTCGCCATGCAACCGCTCGGCCAGTTGCAGCCGCCATCGACGGCGACCGTTTTCGACCGGCAGCGGCTGTTGTTCGACGAGACCCTGAAGTTCAAAACGGATATCGGCCCCGACGGCTTCGGGCAGCGACACAACGATGCGGCGAGTGCCGCCCCCTTCTACGAAGACACTCGCGAACAGTTCGGAATGGAGTGTTTGCGGGTCGAGGCGGTAGACGCCGGTGACTTCCGCGGCGAGGCGGGCCGGTTTGCGGATCGCCTTCAACCGGCCGGAGTACCGCGTGTCCTGCGACTGGAACCGCAACCGTTCCCACTCGGCTTTCAGCGGCGCGGGATCGAGGCCGACGAATTCCTCGGCGACGAGATCGAGATCGTTATCGCCCCGCACGATGATGGCGGTCTCGGCGAGTGTGGCTTGCGGCAGAACCAGTTCGGGAAGGGGGAACGCAATCGGTTCGGCTTCGACCGGCCAACCGTCCACTTCGCGCCGCAGTTCGAGTTTCACCACGCCTTCGACACCCGGCGCGATCGGTTGCCGGAGCGCGAACCGGAACTGCGAAGTCCCCGCGGCTTGCGGGACCAGTTCCCACTTCAGCGGTTGCCCATCGGGACCCGTTGCCGCAACGACGGACCACTCGGCGGGAAGTTGAACATCGACATCGAACAGCGGGGCAAACCGCGGCGTGAGCGTGAGCGCCGCCTGCAGCGACAATCCCGACGAAGCGACATCGACCACGGCGGCGATGGCGGCATGCAGTTCCCGCGGCTTCGGTTGCGTGAGGCAGCGCAGTGTGAAATTGTCCTGCCAGGCATCAAACCGCAGCGTCTCGGCGGCATTGGCCTTGAGCATGTCGCTGGGCATGTCCATGATCGACTTCTGTCCGACAGTCGCCCGACGGATGCCGTCCATTTCTTGAATCTGCAGTCGCACGCCGACGGGATATTGCAGCACCACCTGGCCGACGTGGGAGGTCGCATCGACAATGGTCAGCGGCGGCGCGAGCCACGGCGTTCCGGCCGGTGCAGGCATCACCCCGCGGAAGGTGATCTTGCGACTGCCGTCGAGCGGTTGCCCGAAGGTGAGCGTGATGAGCGTCCGTTGCGGATTGGCGGGATCGTCGGTGAGTGTCCACGATTCGAGCCCGGTCGCTTCCACATCGGCGATTTCCAGATAACCGGGAACCGAGCAGACCACGCGGTCGACCGGTCGTCCGAAGACCTGCAGCGTGGTGAGCGCATGCCACGTGACTTCCCCCGGCGTGACGAACAGGCCGTACCCGGTGGTTGCGAAGACAAGGGCATCGGCTT
The DNA here is from genome assembly GCA_021732785.1 of Planctomycetaceae bacterium. Lineage (GTDB taxonomy): Bacteria > Planctomycetota > Planctomycetia > Planctomycetales > Planctomycetaceae > DSVQ01. The sequence continues at coordinate 10,550 of JAKFUG010000062.1, read as the reverse complement.
TGCGGTCGGTGGCCCGGTCGGTGATTCGCAACTGTAAAGAGGGTCGCCCGCCAATCGCGACTTTGTAGTCCGCGGGTTGATCGATCGCCGCGGGACGTTCGCGCTGCAGTCCATCGAGCAGCAACCGCTTTCCGGCGGGCAACGTGATCGTGAGTTCTCCCGCGGGGCTGCCGACGAGTGAGAACGCAATCGCCTGATCGCTGCCGAGCGTGACGATTTCCGTCGACAGTTCGAGCTTCAGGACGTAGGAACCTTCCTTCGAGGTGAGCAATGTGAGGGCACCGTCATCGTGGCGACCGACGAACGCCGGTTCGTTGTTGAGCGTGGCTTTCTCGACGGCGAGCCGTTGCAGCGGAAACGTCCACGCCTGCCAGCCGGGCACCAGTTGTTGCAGGTCCGCGGTGACGGTCAGGAGCAGGTGATCGCCGACAATCCGGGCGGCGTAGTCGCACTTCGAGACGAGTTGTGCCGACGGCGGCGGATTTTTCAGCGCCGGATTTTTCGCCGCGAGTTCCAGCAGGGTTTTCAACTCGGCCTGAGGCAGCAGCACGCCCTTCTTGTCGCGCTCGATGACGACATCGAGTTCTTCTGCCGGGACAAAGATGCGCCGTGAAGGAATATCCAGTTTGACATCTGACGCGCTTGCGCTTTGCAGCATCACCAGGAAGGCGATCACCGCCAGCCTGCAAAGCGCGAAGCAGGGAATTTGTTGTGGATTCTTCAAGAAAAACATGACATCGTCCTGGCTGGAGAAAGCGTCGAACAAGACCCGCGAACAACGTGAAGGCGTCACGTTGCCTGCGGCGGCTTGTCCATTCCCAGCACGACGGAATCGAACACTCCCGGCGGGGGAATCACGGGGGCCGTCGGATTCGGCGGCGAACCACCCCCCGCGGCACCACCGCGCTCGGTACGCCGGAAGAGCGCCTGGATCAACCACAGCGCGGCACCGGCGATCAACCCATAACTCGCGACCCCGACTCCGTGGGCCACGATATCGGCATCCCGCAGCGCGTAAACTGCGGCGAGGAATCCGCCGAGCAGCACCAGTGTGAGCTTGTTCTCCCAACTCGTGTTCCGCAGCACGACGGCGATGATCACGAGCGCGCCGCTGACAATCCACGTATAGAACGGCAGGTGCCACCACATCACTTCAATGCGGTCATGACCGCCGAGGTTGTTGTAAGCGTAGGCATGCCCTTCCGTCGGGAAGTCGAATAGTCCGCCGCCATCGTCACCGATCCATTGCCGGAGTTCGGGCAAGTCGGTCTTCGAGAAGCGTTGCCACATCGGGCGGATACGTGGCGGGTGATCGTTGACGAAATGCTTCGGCTGCCCGACCAGCGCGTATTCATCGGGCACCCAGACACCGACACGGAGTTGCTGCACCGGAGCCGCATGCTCACCGACACCGCCGAGCAACGGGATGCGGAGTTCCGCCGAGCCGCCATTGCTGCGGAACGGGGCGGGACTGAGGGGCAAGCGATACAGCACGGCGATGGAAAATGGTTCTTCGGAAGACTTCGCACGGGTCACGTTGAGGTAGTACGCCTCGTAATAGTCTTCCGTTTTGGCATCGGTGTTCTTTTCCAGGGCCACGGGCTTGCGTTCCACCATCACGCCGAGGAGTTCCGCGCTCTTGGGGAGATACAGCCGCAGGCGTTGCCGTTCGCTCGACTTGGCGGTGAAGCGGACGCGGAAGGTCGCGCCGCCGCTGCGGTCGAGCACCACTTCCATCAACCCGCGGGAAATGACGGTTTCGATGACGTTCTGCACTTCGTACTTGGAGACCGTGAGGTTGAGATCGACCGGTTGCTTGTAGTAACGGAAGCCGACGAGACCATCCTGCGGCAGACGAGTGAGCTCGCGGACATCGATCGGTTCGACATCTCCGCCGGTCGCTCCTGCAGCCACGGACAGCACGCGGTCCTTCTTGACGGTGGCTTCCCCGGCAATGCGGGCGACGGTGATCGACCGCCGCCGGGCATCGTTCTCTGCCGCTTCAAATGGATCGGCGATCCGAATCAACGGCACGGTCACCGTCTGGGTTTTGCCATCGGCGTCGCCCGGAATCGGCAGGTCGTACGTCACTTTGAACGGGACATTCCCCACCACATCGCGCTGTAGAATCACGGTCCATGTCACCCAACCATCGACGGCATCGGCGGCACGGCTTTTCTGTTTGATGGGAGCGCTGGCCCCATCGCCGGTGACGATTTGAATGGTGTCGGCAATGGCCGCCGGGACCGAAAAGCGGAACGTGTCCAGCCCGGCGTATTCGACGAGGTAGTCGATGGCGGTGGTGACCTGAATCTGTCCCTGCTTCACATCGAGAGTCGAACCGATGGACGCCGTGAGCCGCGTTGGCTTGGCGACGGTGCGGGCCGGGAGGGAAACGGGGCGACGATTGAATGTCCAGGCGGAGATCAGCCGTTGTCCGCCCGGGGTGTTGTCGGCCGGTTGGGGATCGGGCTGCAAACCGACGATCTTTTCCGAGTCGGTAATCACATCCAGCGATTCCGGGGCCCGCACGCGCAGGCGACCGTTCTCGATTTCGACCCCCTGCGGTTCGAGCAGCGGGACCGGCGCATCTGCGGTTTCGGTATTCGCATCGCGCGACCGGGTGGCGACCACCACCACGCCGACCACGCCGAGTTTGCGTTCCTTCAGGGCGATCCGCAGCGTCTTGCGATCCGCGGAGACGTCGAACTGTTTCAGGCTGTCGCACTGCACTTTCTCGACGGTAAAACCGTCCGGCAGTCCTAACACCAACTCGAAGACACCCGTCCGTTCGACCGTGTAGTTGAGCACGGATTCGAGTTTGAGCTGATCCTGCGTAAATGTCACCACGGCGAGGTGCTCGAGCAGCAACCGCGGTTCAACGGGTTTCACGACCGCCGTCAACTTGCACTGCGGACTGTAGAACTTGTAGAACGACGCGCCGGGCCGCTTGATCCGTTGGTCGACTTCGGCTTCATCGATGCGCGAGAGCCCCTGCTGACTCGTCACGTTGAGCGTGAGATCGGCACTCGACCGCAGCGCGATCTGGCCACTCTCGCGGAGCACGTCGAGCAGATGAATGCCGTTCGCCGTTTCGGCATCGAGTCCGGCGACATCGAACGGTTCGGCATCAACGGCCCGTTCGGTGTGAATCTCCAGCGGGACTTTGCCTCCCTGCCGGCTGATCAGTTCCACGGTGACGATCTGACGATTGGCTTCCTCGGCGACTTTCCATTCCCGCACGCGTGCCGCCGAAACGACGTCGAGCACACGGTGACCTTTCGGGACCGCCACGCGGAAGCGTTCCACCTGTCCACGCAGCACTTCGATATTGAAGAACGCATCGGTATGGATGAGGCCGTCTTCCACTTGCACGAGTGTCGCGCTGGTCGCGCTGGCGAGGAGTTCCATATCGGGCTTGTTGCCCACGCGCGGATGCCAATGGGCGGCGATCTTTTCCGTCGACCCAAGACTGGCCCGGATGCGGGTCGTCTTCGGGGCTGTCTCCACGGCTTCCTGCAGCAGTTTTGGTTCGACTTCAATCGTCTGATCGGCGTCGGGAACGACGAGTTCGAAGCTCGTCACTCCGACGGTGGGGACCTGCAGTTCGAGACTGCGGCCTTCGGGAGCCGTTAGCACCCGCGCGGTCATTTCGAGAGTGACGGTGTGCTCACCGACTTCGGAGAAGAGAAGGCCGTATTCCCCCGGACCGACGCCGCGGAGCAGCACTTTCCCGGGATTCGATGTGATTCGGCCGATCGCCGCCCCGCCAAATTTGACCGGGATTTCGCCCCAGCCTGGCCTGAGAACTTGCACGGTGAGCGCTGCCTGCACTTTCGCGACGTCCTGTTCGACGACGGCGACATATTTCGCGGACGAAATGATTCCCGGCACCGGAGGAATGGAGGCCTCTTGCAGGGCTTTGCCCCACGCCTTCTCCCAAAGGCCCAGGTACTCCTGGTAGGTGAGGAAGACCGATGCTCCCTGTTTTTCAAAAATCCCACGAAGGTTTTTGAAGGGAACGTAGATAATTTGTTCAGAGGGCGGTTTTGCCACCTCTTCCGATTTTGCTGGCGGCGTTTCCTGTCCGACCGCGAGATTAACATTGAGCGTGGTGACCCCAAGCGCCCAAATCAACACAACCTGAGACCAAATTTGACGTTGCATGCCGAGCATCCTTCTCGAAAGCGAGTGCTGCCTGTGAAGTTCAGCAAACTGAGCGACGCTTGTCGAGTGTGAGGAATCGGAAAAATAGGAAATACCGGCATGATGTGGTAGTGCCGGTCCACCAATCCTCCTTCAAAGACGTAACTAAAGCAAAAAGATTCCAGCTTTCTTGTCTGAATGTGTCCTGAATCTCTAGGAACTCGCACGGGCCGCGATGTCTTTTTGATTCACGGATCTTGCCCTGTTGTGGTTTGACCACACCCCGCCTCCGTAGCTCCCCAGGCCCGACACCGATGCAAAACATTTTCTGCGAAGAACTTACATCAAATCCCGCCCCGTTTCCCGATTCTGGCGCACCGATTGCGTTCTCTGTTCTATCCCCCTGTGAGCATCACAGCGGCGAGATGAACCCCCCAGAGGACGCCACATCCATGACACTGCAACGCAATTTCAAGCGGATGGTCATCGACATCGCGGATGATGGCACCCATTTGCTGCACATGGGAGAAATGGAGATCTGGGACGGTGCCGACCTGTCCCTGCTCCGCGAAGGTTTCACGCAACTCATTGAACGTGATGGTGTGCGATCGATCATCATCGACATGCACTTTGTGAAGTACATCCCGTCGGGCTTTTTCGGCATGCTCTTCGACTGGCACGAAAAGCGCGACGTCTGGTTCGCCCTGACGCTGCCGCAGCCCAACGTCCAACGAATGTTGTGGTTCCAGCAATTCTTCCGCCGCACGGAAGAGGGCTGTTACGAACTCTGGGCGGAAGGTCGCGACCTGTTCACCCCTGCTGGGATTGGTGCTGAACCGGTCCTGATCGAAGGCCAGGTGTAGAACTCGTCGGTTCCTACGATGCAATCACGCCCGGTTTCCTCTGCGGAAAACCGGGCGTTGGCATTTTGAAGACGACGGTGCATCCGCAGTAATCAGAGCTTCGTGCCGCCACTTTCGAGACGGCTTAATTCCACGGGCCGATCGCGCCTTGTCGCTCGGAATGCGATCTCAAATCGCAAAATCCGTCTCGCGGCCGAAGAGACGATTCAATACATCCTGATCGAGATCAATCCCTGGCGAACTGGCAGCGTCACGGTCCGTCGGGTTGATGTGGCAATACGCCGACCACGGTCCCAAATGCCGCCAGCGACCGGCGCGGGGGGGTTCGCTCGGCAGGACGGGTGTTGTGCAGCGGTTGCAACTGATGGTGGTGAAACCCTGATCGTGCAGCGGATTAACGATCACGTGATTCGAGGCCAGATACTCCTGCATCTGCTCGTCCGTCATGTTCGCGAGCACGTTTACCCGCACGGCTTTCATGTCCTGATCAATAGCGAGAATCGGCACGCCCCCGCGGCGTCCTCCTTCCGCGCGACGCAGGCTGCCCACAATGCCGTCGTATTTCCCCGCCGTCGTCAGCAGCGGCTGGATTTTCCGCATGTTGCAGCACTCCTTCTGCCCTTCGGGGGTGAGGTAAAGGATGCCGCGTTGTTGAATCTGGTCGGCCATCGTCATGGTGGGATGAAGCGTAATGACGTTCAGGCCCTGCTCATTGATGAGCCGGTCGCGGGTGTCGAGCGTTTCCTGAAAGTTGACACCGGTGTCGACGAAGAGAACCGGAATCTTCAGTTTCGCTTCCGCAATCATGTGGCAGACGATGCTGCCGGCCATTTGCATCGCCGATAGCAGCGCCAATCGCTCCCCAAAGATCGACGCGGCCCACGATAACAATTCCTGCGGGGTCCGCTCTTCGAGAGTCTTGTTAAGCGGGGCTAAATCCGCCGGCGTGAGTCGAGGCATCCGTCACGTTCCCATGATTCAATGTCAGTCGTCCAGACAGCGGTCAAGGTGAAGTTTAGAGTTTCGCCGAAACGGCGGCAATCGAGGCTTCGGGAAGAGAAGAGGTCCGTGCAAAGTGAGAAGTGAAAAATGCAAACTGCAAAATGGAATGACGAATATGGCCGCGCGTACCGACAGAAAAGCGTTCTTCTCGTTCCCACGCTCTGCGTGGGAACGCAGGGTGGCGACGCTCTACGTCGCGTGACGTCGCTTGGTTTGGAGGGAAAGATGACGCGGAGCGTCTCGGCCGTGCGTTCCCACGCAGAGCGTGGGAACGAGTTTCCTTGTCCACTTTGCACTCATCATTTTACATTTTCCACTTTGCACTGCTTTCCGTCCTTCCTTCGGCAGCGGTATACTTTCCGCCACGCCTCCGTTCGGAAAATTCTACTTCTGAGGAACATCTCGATGGCCACTCGTTCAACGCGTCGTGACTTTTTGAAATCGACCGCCGCTCTCGCCGGCGCGACGATGCCCTATTGGTTCACCACCACGCAAAACCGCGCGCTGGGTCACAGCCTCGTCAACGGTCGGCCGGTGCTTGGCTGCATCGGTACGGGAGACCGCTGGCATCAGGTCGTCGGCGGGGCGTTGAATCACTCCGATGGTGTGGCTGTGTGCGATGTCGACCGCAAGCACATGGAAGAAGGCCGCGACAAGGTGAAGGACGCGATGGCCAAAAAGGGCAAAGACGCCCAGGTCGAGATGTATGAAGACTATCGCAAGCTGCTCGACCGCAAAGATATCGACGTGGTGACGATTGTCACTCCCGACCACTGGCACAGCAAGATTTCCATCGACGCCATGCGGGCCGGCAAGGATGTCTACTGCGAAAAGCCGCTGACCCTGACCATCAATGAAGGGAAGCAGATTCGCAAAGTCCTGCAAGAGACGAAGCGCGTCTTCCAGGTGGGCACGCAGCAGCGCAGCGAAATGAATCTCAACTTCCTCAAAGCCGTCTCGATGATCAAACAGGGCCGCATCGGCAAGGTGCAGAAACTGATCGTTGACATCGGCGGGGCGGCGGCGGCGAACGATATCCCCGTGGTGGACGTCCCCGCCGAATTGAACTGGGAGATGTGGCTCGGACAAGCCCCGATGACGGAATACCGCAGCCGTCCTTCCGGCGGGAAGTATCCGCACGCCCGCACGCATTACGAATTCCGCTGGTGGTACGAATACTCTGGCGGCAAGATGACCGACTGGGGCGCACACCATGTCGACATCGCCTCGTGGGCGCTCGGCATCGATGAGACCGGCCCGCTCAGCCTCGAAGGGACCGCCGAACATCCGTGCGAGTTCAAAAACGGCGTCCCGCAGAAGGACGATTGCTACAACGCCGCCACCAAATTCGATGTGACGGTGATGTGTCCCGGCGATGTCGAAATGCACATCGTCAGCAACTCCAAGGATGGCAACGGGATTCTCTTCGAAGGCACCGAAGGCCGCTTCCACGTCAGCCGCGGCGGCATGAAGGGGGCTCCCGTCGAAGCGCTGAAGGACAAGCCCATCACCGAGGAAGACCTGCAAAAACTCTACAAGGGGAAGAAGCCCGGCAACCACATGGGCAACTTCTTCGAGTGCGTCGCCGACCGGACCGATCCGATCTCCGACGTCTATTCGCATCACCGCGCGATGACGACGTGCCATCTCGCGAACATCGCCATCCGCCTCGGTCGCAAGATCAACTGGGATTCGAAGACCGAGCAGATTGTCGGTGACGAAGATGCCAACAAGTGGCTCACCCGCGAACAACGCAAGGGCTACGAAATCGATGTCACAGTGTGATGTGGGTTGAGAGTTGATGGTCAGAGGAAGCCCAGGGATTTCGATCCCTGGGCTTCCTCCCCCGGAGTAAAACCATGTCCGAACTCTTTGCAACCGCCGCAGCAGCGGTGAAGCCGCTCAGCCCGGAGGAACGTTTGACGCTCGCCGAACAATTGCTTGCCAGTCTTCCGGAAGAAATGACGGATGACGTGGAATCGCAATGGGCAACGGAGATTCAGCGTCGCTGGCAGCGCTATCAAGCCGGCGAAGGCGTAACGAGCAGTGCCGAAGACGTGTTCGCTCGTCTCGAAGGACGTCCAGCATGACGGCCGTCCGTTTCCTGCCGGAGGCGGAGCAAGATTTAGCGGTTGCCTACGACTGGTACGAATCGCAACAGTCGGGGCTCGGATCACGTTTTACTTCAGCCGTTCGTGAAGCTTTGGTCAAATGCTCTGATGATCCGCAGAGTCATGAAGTTTATCTGGAGATATTTCGACGCCGACGTGTCTGGGGATTTCCCTACGACATGGTTTTCCACTCGGATGATACCATGTTGACTGTCGTTGCGATCCGACATCACTTCCGCGGTACTGACGATTGGCGGAACCGGCTATAGCCCGAATTCTAAAGCCGTGCTGAAGCATCCGGGCAAAACGGTATAGCCAGTTCAACGGGCATTTTGCACAGGCTGAGATCCCGACCACGAGATAGCTCGCTCGATGGCGGTGCAGGTTCATGGCCCGTTGGATGTCGGAACGCGGGCCACTCGCTTCGAGCGTCGGCGACGGGCCAGCGATCCTCACTCCCAACAGGTTGATGGTTGGCATCCCGCTCTCCCAATCCGCAGCGTGATTCGACGGCGATTTTGGTCGTGGGTCTGTTTGAAATTAAAGGCTTCGGGGCAGGGGCCCCGACCTATGATTTCAAATTGATTTCACATCCATAGGTCGGGGCCCCCGCCCCGACTCTTCAAACTGACCCGCTACCGCGATTTTCCGTACGCACCGGCAGTGTGGATAAACCGTATCCATAGACGTATGATCGCAGACATTGCAAGCGACATGGATTGCCTTTGGGCAACGATCACCGTCGGGATGCGTTGAATCGGAGAGCCTCGGCAATCAATTCGCCTGGTGCTGGCATCTCGTTCGAGACAGTCACGACTTACGATTCGAAATTGCGGAAGAGTGCATCGGGATCGGTTTGGCGGAGGGGTCATTCCTCGCTGCGGTTACACTTCTATCGGATGGTTTCCTTCAAGAAAGGCTGATATGCGCCACCTCGGAGCGTTTGTTGCCATCTGTCTCGTCGTCCCCACGATGTTCCTGGTCTTTGCCGCCGAGCAGGCCACCCCCACGGCGAAGAAGGAAACGCCTGCCGCACCGAAAGCGCCCCCGGCACCAGTTCCTCCGCCGAGCGCTGCCGCTGCTCCCTCTGCCGATGAACTGGCAATTCGACAAAACACCGCGGCTTATGTTGCCGCCTTCGATAAAGGGGATGCAGCGGAACTCGTGAAGTGTTTCACGGTCGATGCGGAATACATCGATGAAGCCGGGGAGGTCGTACAAGGTCGCCCAGCCATTCAGGAATCGGTTGCTCAGGATTTTGCCGAACATCCGGGACTTCAGCTTGCTCTTGAGGTTGAGACGCTGCGGATGATCAGCCCCGGTGTCGCCACGGAAGACGGTTCGGCGACGGTCACCGACGCGGAAGGGACCGTCCTCGCCTACAACCATTACAACGCCGTCATCGTGAAGGTTGACGGTCACTGGTTGTTGGCCAGCGTTCGCGAACACGCACCGAAAGACCGCCGCGAGCATCGCACGCAGCTTCAACAACTCGATTGGCTGCTCGGTGAATGGGTCGACCTGTCGCCGATTTCCGAAGTCCATTTCTCCTGCAGTCCCAGCGACGATGGCAATTTTCTGGTCCGCACGTTTACGGTTCACATGGCCGGTGAGCCGCTGTTTCATGGAACGCAATGGATCGGCTGGGATCCGCTGACCAAGCACGTGCGGAGCTGGACGTTCGATTCCGACGGCGGCTTCAGTTCCGGTGTCTGGCACCAGAGTGGGGATGTATGGCAGATGAAATCAACCGGGGTGACCGCGGACGGCGAGCAGGCTTCGAGCACATCCATTTACACGCTGGAAAGTGACCACGTCATGAAATGGCAAGTGGTCGACCAGGAAGTTGCCGGGGCGAGCCTTCCCGATGGGGAAATCATCACGGTGGTGGCCCGCCCGCCTGTTCCGGAATCGCCGGGGCCGGCCAAAACGAAATAGCGCGAAACCGGTTGTCGGCCTTTCCTCACCTTCGGTCGCGCTCCGACACATATTCGCATTTTTTGAATTTGAATCGAGACTGTAAGCCCTCATTTTCGGGGAACGAGAACATCATGCCACGTTCATGGAAATTGATTGCATTGGTGGTCGGGCTTTCGCTGATTTTGTTGGGACACGATTTGTATGCGCAGGGCGGGCTCGGCGGCAAGAAACCCAAACTCGGTGGTGGAAACAATCCTCCCAAACTCGGTGGTGGACTGAATCCCGGTGGCGGAGCACCGAAATTGGGTGGCGGAAATGCACCGAAGTTGGGTGGTGGAAATGCACCGAAGTTGGGTGGTGGAAATGCCCCTAAACTCGGCGGTGGAAATCCGCCAAAGTTGGGTGGGGGAAATGTGCCGAAGCTCGGGGGCGGCGGCCCGTTGAATCCCGGTGGAGGCGCACCCAAGCTGGGCGGTGGGGGACCGCTCAATCCCGGCGGGGGCGCACC
>JAKFUG010000039.1 GCA_021732785.1 Planctomycetaceae bacterium | reverse complement strand
ATTTTACAGTGCGACACTTCGGTCAAAGACAACATCCGCGGCAAACGACTCCGCGCCGGCTGGGACGAGGACGTCCTCGAACAAATTTGGACCGCTTTTTCCGCGGTTTAACATGCAATTGCCCTGGACCCGACACCAATCAACGTGTCAGCAAGCGAAGGGTGGGGGATTCGTGTATGATCGGTAGAGAGACGAACGGTCGAAGTTTCTGGAGCCGCGACGAGTATGAATTTCGTGTTTATCCCCGTGGGAAGCGACGGCGACGTCAATCCATTCCTGGGGCTCGCCACTGCGATGCAGAACCGCGGGCACAATGTCACCATCGCGGCGAATCCGTACTACCGGCCGAAAATCGAACGGCTGAACCTGAAGATGATCGACGTGGGAACCGTCGAAGATTATCAGGCGACGGTCTCCGATCCCAATCTGTGGAAGCCGAATCAGGGAATTGAAGTTCTGCTCGGCAGCCCGATCGTCCTTCGCACCGTTCGTGATCAATACGCCCTCATTGCGAAGCTGTTCAAGGAAGACCCCAACACGGTTTTCGTGGGCGGCACTTTGGCGATGGCGGTTCGCGTGGCCGAGGAAAAGCTCGGAATCAAAGCGGCCACGGTTCATCTGCAGCCGGTCGCGCTCCGCAGCATCCAGAATCCACCGGTTTATCCCCGTATCAAGTTTGGCGAACGGTGGCCCCGTTTCGTCGTCCGTGGGCTGTTCTGGTTGATCGATCGCGGCAAGCTCGATCCGTTGCTCGACCGTTCTCTCGGCGTCGTGCGCAAGGAACTGGGACTGCCGCGCAAGAAACATTACATGATCGAGGAAATTCACGCCCAGCGCATGTCGATTGGTTTGTTTCCGAAGTGGTTCGCATCGTCTCCCGACTGGCCGAAGCAATTCCGACAAACAGGTTTTCCCCGATTTGATGCCGTCACCACGCAATTGTCAGAAGCGGTGGAAGCCTTTCTGAAAGCGGGTGATCCACCGATCGTCTTTACTTTCGGCACCGGCATGGCACAAGGAAAAGACTTGTTGACCGCTTCGGCGGAAGCCTGCCGGATTATGAATCGTCGCGGAATTCTGCTGACGAAATTTGCCGATCAAGTGCCGAAGGATTTGCCCCCCGGCGTCGTCCATTTCGACTATGTCCCGCTGGCCACGTTGATGCCGCGCTGTGCCGCGATCGTGCATCACGGCGGAATCGGCACAACCTCGCAGGCGTTTGCCGGCGGCGTGCCGCAAGTCATCACCCCGTTCGGGTTCGACCAGATGGACACGGCGGACCGCATTCAAAGGCTGAATGTCGGTGCCAGTCTGTTACCGCAAATCGTCAACGGTCCACGGTTGGCCGAGACGCTGACCACCGTTCTGAATCGTTCCTCAACGCTGGCGGCCTGTCGCGAGATTCAAAAGCACTTTCAGAATGAACATGTACTGGATGACACGTGCGCTTTGCTGGAATCGCTGAAGTAAGCGCGGCGGTTCCGATCTCACATTGTGGATACAGGCAGTCCGGTTAGAATGCGGGGGTACGGAAACCCGGCGGTATTGGTGCCGTGGCTTCGATGGAGCGGAGTGACGATGAGGTTGCGATTTTCTCCCGACGACCAGCGCGATTCCCGGTCGTGGGTTTGGCGATTGATGTTTTTCATCATCGCGTGCATCACCGTGATGATCGCGTTTCAGGCGTTTCGTCAACCGTCGACGGTCGCGCGCTCCGAATCCACCGACGATGCGGTCTCTCTGGGCGAGCCCGTCGCTGCGCCGTTTCGAGATGACTTGGCGGCCGATGAATTTCGGACTCCACCGCCCGATCTCGGGACGGCGACACCTCCGCGGACACGTCCCCGACGAGAACCACCCGCTGCGCAAAATCAGCAATTGCAGGCGGATCTCAGCCTGGTTCACGATCACACGCTGGGCATTCGGTTTGACGAATCGCCCGCGTTTTTCGACGTGCTTGATGAAACGCGGCGAACCATTCCCGAAGACATTGACGCCCGTGTGCGGCACGACGTGCAGTATGCCAATCTCATGGCCGACCCGGCGGCTTACCGCGGTCAGGCAGTCGCATTGGCGGGTGAACTCTGGCGGCTGACACCGTTTCGTGCCGCACGAAATCAGTATGGGCTGGAAACGCTTTATGAAGCGTGGATCGTGACGCCGGATTCGGCACCGCACTCTTATCGTGTCGTGACGTCGCAGTTGGGACCGGGGCTGGAAGCGGACGCGAAATCGCGGGTTCCTGTCTTTGTCACCGGCTACTTTTTCAAGCGCGAGGGTTACGCGACACCGCAAGGCGTCGAAGCCGCACCGACGATTCTCGGGACTCAATTGATTTGGGATGAAACCGTGGCTCATCCTGCGAGCATGGCCGCTTTTCCGCCGTGGATGATGGGACTGATCGTGGCGGGCGGTCTGATTTTGACCGCGACGCTGGTCTCGCTCACGCTTTCGGAACGCCGTGCGGAGCGCCGTCCGCCGCGCTATGAACCGCTGCATACCGACACGTTGACGGCCCTCGCGGCGCTTCCGCGGGATTCGATTACCAGCGTGCTCCTGGAACTGGAAGAGCGGGACCGGGTCCGTCAATTCGAGACGGTGCGCCGCCCGCACATGATCAAGCCGGGTGGCTTATGGTCGAAGGGCGAACGGACCGGCAATGACCGGGCTTCGAGCGCCGTAGATTTGCCGACGCCGACGCCCCCGACGCGGCAGTTTCGCCACGGGTGGAAAGATCGCTGGACCGGCGGTGCGTCTGCGAGCGACACCAACGGCGAGTCCGCAAAGTAGCCATCACGCTCCGCCGTGATGAGCGGCGCGCTTCAATCGGCAAACCATTTCGGAACGACAAATCCCAGAGCAATCGGCTGAAGTAGATCGCGTTCTGCGGGATTCTCTCATCACGCGGAGCGTGATGGCTACCGTCGCAGGCGTTTGCATGCTTTTGTCAGTTCAACAAGTCGCTGCACATCTTGATGGCCGCGGGACCGACGAGGACCACGAAGATCCCGGGGAAGATGAACAGCACCAGCGGGAAGAGCATTTGCACCGCGGTTTTCTGGGCTTTTTCTTCGGCAATTTGCCGGCGTTTGACGCGCATCGCATCCGATTGCACGCGCAACGCCTGCGCAATCGAGGAGCCGAATTTGTCGGCTTGAATCAGAATGGCAACCAGCGACTTGACGTCATCGACACCGGTGCGGACGCCCAGGTCGTGCAAGACTTCGCGCCGGGTCCGCCCCATGCGGAGTTGCATCAGGGCCAGGTTCATTTCAGCAACGATTTCAACATGGACGTCCGCCAGTTCTTCAGCGACACGCTGCATGGCCGCGTCCAGACCCAGGCCCGCTTCCACGCAGACCACCAGCAAATCGAGCGCGTCGGGTAACGACAGGAAGATCTTCTGCTGGCGACACGACTTGATGTACCACAGGACCATTTCCGGCAGGTAAAACGCGGCCCCGGCCACCAACGCAATGGACGCATAGCCGTTCTGTGTCATGCCGTAGCGCAGCATGCCGAAGCCCGTGCCGAGCAAGCCGCCGCAAATCAACGCGGTGAACTTGATCGCCAGATACAACTGCGGCGCTTTCGGATTATTGAATCCGGCATTGGCCATCCGAATGGTAAGTTCGTTTTGTTCCAGTTCCGTCTTCGGCTGCAGCGCATGAGAAAGGGCCGGAGCGGCTCGTTCGATGATCGCCGCCATGCCCTTCTTTTGCGAGCGATTTTTGTCGGCGCGCTGGAAGGGATTCTTCAGTTCTTCCAGGCGATCGGCAGCCCGGCTTTCCTTTTCACTGAAAATCGAAATCACCGCCCATAAACCGAGCGTGATGCCGCCAAAAATAGCCCACGGAAGCAGGGTCGCGATTTCCATAACAACGTCTTTCTCGATGCGTGACCGTCGGCGACTCAATCGAAGGACAGTGGGTCCGCAATCAGACTTTAATATCAATGATCTTGTTGATCACCCAGGCACCCATAATCTGCATTACAATCCCTGCGGTAATCATTTTCTTGCCGAGCGGGGTTGTGAACAGCAGCATGACATAGCTGGGGTTGAGGTAATACACGGCGATGAAAATCGCGATCGGCAGAATCATCAGCACGACACCGCTCAGGCGACCTTCGCCGGTGAGCGCCTGCACGGTGCCGAGAATCTTGAAACGTTCGCGGATCACGTAACCGATCTTGTCAAGGATTTCCGCGAGGTCGCCACCGCATTGACGCTGGATGGCGACCGCCGTGACGAAGAATTTCAGGTCGAGGTTGGGCATCCGCTTCAACATCGATTTCAGGGCGGTTTCAATGGACACGCCGAGATTCTGCTGCTCGAAGGCCAAACTGAATTCGTGAGCGATCGGATTGGGCATTTCATGGACGACGAGGTTCAATCCCGAACCGAGCGCATGGCCGGATCGCAAGGCCCGGCCGATGAGTTCCAGGGCATCGGGAAGCTGTTTCGCGAACTTTTTGAAGCGTGATCCCCGGCGGAAAGAGATCCATACAAATGGCAGGTAGGAGACGACTAAACCAATAATCGGTACTAGTGCTAAAGGTGCGCTGGCGAGAAATGCGCCAGCGGAACCGACAATCCCACTACCGATGGCAATCATCACTAATTGTGGAAATGTGACTGGAGAGTCGGCTTGTTCCAGATACAGCCCCCAGGAACCAAAGCCTTGCGTGAATTTATTGAGGCCTTGAAGCGTGCCTTTTCCCAGTTGGACGAGGTCCGCCTTGACAATTCCCTTGCGGGCTTCAGCGCTGGGAGAGCGACCACCGCCGGCGAGGACTTCCAGACGGTCTTCCGCCTTGGTGGCCTGGAAGTCGAACACCAGATTGACGATCGCCGCCGCCAGCGCCGCGGCACCGAGGAAGGCGACGATCGAAAACAGCACGATGGGTTCCATGGACAATTCCTCGCGGCCCGTTCATTTCAGAATCATGGCTGTACGACTCGGACACGGCACCGATGACGGGTGCTATTTCCCCAAAGCGCGATGCTGGAACAAGTTGGCGGGCAGTTTCACGCCGGCACCTTCGAGGCGCGACATGAATGAGGGGCGTACGCCGGTGGCTTCAAAGTGACCGAAGGCTTTGCTGTTCTCATCGACGCCGTCCTGCACGAAGCGGAAGATGTCCTGCATGACCACCGTTTCCTGCTCCATGTTGAGCACTTCGGTGATGTAAGTCATTTTTCGCGGGCCCCCTTGCAGTCGTTGCACCTGAATGATCAGGTCGACGGCGGCGGCGAACTGCTGACGCAACGCCTTCAGCGGGATGTCGAAGCCCCCCATCGAAATCATCGTTTCGAGACGGGAAACGGCATCGCGCGGCGTGTTGGCGTGAATCGTGGTCATCGAGCCTTCGTGACCGGTGTTCATCGCCTGCAGCATGTCGAGCGATTCCGGTCCGCGGCATTCGCCGATGATCACACGGTCGGGACGCATACGGAGCGCGTTTTTCACCAGATCGGTCGCCGAAACGCGGCCTTTGCCTTCGATGTTCGCCGGGCGGGTTTCCAACCGCAGGACGTGTTCCTGCTGGAGCTGCAATTCCGCGGCATCTTCGATGGTGATGACGCGATGATCGTTCTGCACGAAACTCGACAGCGTGTTGAGCAGCGTGGTTTTCCCGGAACCGGTACCGCCCGAGATGATGATGTTCAACCGCGCTTTGATCGCCCCTTCGAGCAGCAACGCCATTTCCGGCGTGAACGCACCGAACTTCAGCAAGTCTTCCAAACCCAGCGGCTTGGAGCCGAACTTACGAATCGTCAGCGAAGGACCATCCAGCGCCAGCGGCGGAATGATCGCATTGAGACGCGAACCATCCGGCAGACGGGCGTCGACCATCGGGTTCGATTCATCGCACCGCCGACCGACGCGGGAAACGATGCGGTCGAGAATCTGCAACAGGTGCGCATTATCGCGGAAGGTGACTTCGTGCTTATAAATCCGGCCCCCTTTTTCGACGAAGACCGCCTTGGGACCGTTGATCATGATGTCCGCGATCCCTTGCTCTTTCAGCAGGATTTCGAGCGGACCAAAGCCGAAGGTTTCATCGAGCACTTCTTCAATCAGGCGTTCGCGTTCGGCCCGGTTGAGAAGCGGGTTTTCGGTATCGCACAGGTGTTCGACGACGAGACGGATTTCGCGGCGAAGCGTGTCCCCTTCGAGATCGCCCAGGCGGGACAAATCGAGTTTTTCGACCAGACGGCCGTGAATGAGGCGTTTGAGGCTTTCAAAATCCATTTCGCCGCCGCCAGTACCGCGGCCGGTTCGGGAAGGGGTAAAGCTGGGGGCTGCCATAGTTTCAATCACTCCATCATGTCGGCGAACGGGGAAGCACGTGCGAGGCACGCGATCGGCCCAAGGGTGGTCGATACGGTAAACCTAGCTCACGATTGGGCGGGGTGTCGCCAAATTGCCACGCAGGCCTTACAAGCGTTATCACCGTCACAAAACGAAGAAACCCAGGAATCGGAATCCCTGGGCTTCAGGTGACATCGATGATGGTAAAGTGCAATCAGTCGTTTTTGCCGGGGAGTTTGCCTTCCTTGATGAGATCGAGGTAGACCTTGCCGTCGGCGTTTTTCTCGGTGACGGACTTCTCCCACGCTTCCTTGAAAATCTTCATCGACAAGGCGGTGTCTTTCGCTTCGTTGGCCGCCTTGTAGTCTTTCGGCTTGAAGCGGTCGTGGTAGACCTTACCGAAGTCGTTCAGACCGTGGCCCTTGGCTTTCTTCTCTGCACCCGGCTTGTGACAAACGTCACACTTGGTCTTGAGGCCCTCAAACGTCGTCAGGAACGCCTTGTAATCGGCGTTGTCCTTGTAGGCTTCCGGAATCTGCGGCGCAATCGGCGGAAACGCCGACGCCGACCGCGTCCCCACCAACGCCAACACCGCCGCGACCATCAACACACGCTGCAACATGAACTCTGCTTTCTTTGAAGAACCCCTGACGCCCAGGGATTGCTATCCCTGGGGTGCTTCGTCTTGCACCGCAGGCATCTTCGCAAACACGTCCGCCACTTTGAAGCGCAACCCCGGCAAATGCGGCTCCGCAGTCATTTCCGACGAAAGCGTAAACAACTGCGGTTCGGCATCCGGGCGGTAGACAGCGATCGTTTTCAACGTCGGATTCACGATCCAGATCAGCGGAACTTTCGCTTTGAGATATTCACCGATCTTCGTTTCGATGTCGCCCACGTGATCCAAAGTCGAATTGATCTCAACCGCCAGCAACGGCGGGATATCGATCAATGAATGAAATCGATGATGAAATAGCGGCGGTGATGCCGGAGCGACTGCAATGTCGGCGTTCAGGACGGTATCGGGAGTCCTCCGCAGACGAAAGCCGACATCGCCCGCAAGAACATGCCCGGCGAACGCGACACGACGCTGCCATCCCCCCAGGATGAAGCACAACTGCGTCAAACAACTGGCGTGCCCCGGATCGGCATAATATGTCTGCCGTGACCGCACTCCGCCGTTAATCAACCAGCGTTCGATATGCTTCCGCTCAGGGAGATCGAGGAACTCAGCGGCAGTCATCCGGCGAGGTTCGGCGATTCGCATGGACGGCATCCGGCAATGAAAAATCCAAGGATCAGAATCCCTGGACTTCAAGGTGACATTCGCGGAATGAAATCCTCAATCCCGTTTGGTTAGCGTGGCGCGCGCCGCGCTGTTTCAGGCGGAGATCCGATCGCGATCAGTGCGACGTCATTTCTTTAGCAGACCAACTGGCCTCTCGCCTTGGACTGCGGAGCGGAGGTCATCCAGCACCTTGTCCCAACCGGTAACTGAGCGACTTGCGTCTTCGTACAAGTCTCTGAGAATTTCCAGCCAGTCAGCTTCTTCTGGCGATTGTGGTTCTTCCGACGCGGATGCACTGAATACCAATTGTCCCTGATTGTTCAATATCGCAACGCGGTAATAGTCGGCCTCAGCCGTCGGCTGAACGCGCTGAATAGAAACTACAGATTGGGGTAATTTGACTTCAAAAGCATCATGGCCAAACGAATCGCTTGGAGATTGCCAATTGACTTCGTCTTTACGCGAACGCTGTAGCAGAATGCTCAAGATTGGACTGAACTCTTCGGCTAGATTCATCGAATCTCCTCCCGAATTACCGGAAATGGCCCGTGCATGTGATCAATCCGGCCGCTCAGTTCAAGCAAGAACTTGGCCCACTTTGCGGTCGCAGCATTCGAAAGTTTACCGAGTGGTCTCGAAGCTTTACGGAATGCCTCAGCAAAATCTCTCAATCTTGCGATTAGCGAGGCCGCATCATCAATTGCACCTGGAGTAGCATTGCAAACCAAAACCAATTGCCCTGCTAGGTCGTCGCAACGAAGCGCTGCAAGTTCAAAACGCCCCATATCCACATGTATTCTAGCCTCGCTCACGAACCGTTGACAGGTGGAAATCACGAAGTGTGCATAGTTATTCCGAGCAGCTTCAGCCGTTCGGTTTGCCGCGTCTCTTGCCGCCTCAGCGGCTCTTTTCGTCTTTAACAATTGCCAAAACGTGATCCCGAAGCCGATCAGTGTCCCAAAGACACCGACCAGAGCGTCGAGATCATTGAACCAATCCGGCAACCGTGATGCGGCAAGCAAACCCATGCGCTGCACTCTCCGTACTCGATGCCGGACGGTTCAACAATCTTGATACTTACCGTTGCACCCGTGCCGTACCACCCTTCGCGAGGGCTTCGACTTCGGGGAGTTTGGCCATGGTCGTGTCGCCGGGGAAGGTGGTGAGCAACGCACCGTGCGCCCAACCGAGGCGGAGGGCTTGCTCGGGGGTTTTGCCGCTCAGGAGGCCGTAGATCAGGCCGGCCGCGAAACCATCGCCGCCGCCGATGCGGTCGATCACGTCGAGGCTCATCGTCGGGCTGACGAATTTCTCGCCGTTCAGCCACAGCACCGCGGCCCAGTCGTGGCGGTTGGTCGAATGGACTTCCCGCAGCGTGGTCGCCACCATCTTGATGTGCGGGTGCTTCTTGACCACTTTGTCGATGAGCTGAAAGAACGAATTCGGGTCGAGCTTCGCCGCATGCTCGACATCCTGCCCTTCGATGCCGAGGCCCTTCTGCAGGTCTTCTTCGTTGCCGATGAGGCAATCGACGTGCTTGACGATCTGGGCAATCGTTTCCTGGCCCTTCTTTTCGCCGCCGACGGAGGCCCACAGTTTCGCCCGGTAGTTCAGATCGAACGACGTGATCGCCCCGGCGGCTTTCGCGGCCTGCATCCCTTCAATGATCACCTGCGATGTCGTTTCCGACAGCGCGGCGAAAATCCCGCCCGAGTGAAACCACTTCACACCAGTGGCATGAATGCCCTTCCAGTCGAAGTCGCCCGGCTTGAGCATCGCCCCGGCTTCGTTCGCGCGGTTGTAGAACACGACCGGAGCGCGGACGCCCTGGCCACGGTCGCTGTAGACCGTCGCAATGTTCGGCCCGCGGACGCCGTCGTGCTTGAAGTGCTTGTAGAACGTCGTCACGCCCATCTCGCGCACGCGGCCCTGCACCAGTTCGCCGATGCCGTTGTCGACCATCGCCGTCGCCACGGCGGTCTTCAGCCCGAAGCAGTCGGCGAGGTTCGCGGCGACGTTGTACTCGCCGCCGGAGACGTGAATATCGAACGATTTCGCCTTGCGGAACGGGATGATGCCCGGATCCAGACGATGAACGAGCGCCCCGAGGGCAAGAAAATCAAGCTGGCAAGCATCGGTGCGAATCGGCAGGGACATGGAACTTCCAGTGGACAGTGGTAAGCGGACGGTGGACAGCCGGAGCCATTTCTCCAGCGGGCAACCCCCAGGGATTAGCGAATCGCCGAAGAAAATACGAGCGACAGTTTGACGCGCCGGAATGCCTCGGTCAATTCGCCCGGCGAAATCCAATGAATCTTACGGACCGCATTGGGATTGAACTCGCATCAGCGTCGGGTATTCTGCATGCGTTCCGTCCATAGAAACAAAGTTCGGCGAAGGCGTACCCATGGCCGAGCCAGTCAGTCCTGACATGCCGCGGTGGCTACAACTGCGGACGGCGCTCGCTGAGTTCCGGTACTACCTTGCCCCGCACACGCCGCCGTTCATTCTGCTCGCGGCCAACGACTTTTTGTGGGACAACGACGAGTATAAACGGCTCCGCCCGGCGGGATTCCCGTCCCGTCTGCGCGGCGTGTATCTGATGTATGACGGTGCCGGAGAACTTATGTACGTTGGAGTGGCTTTAGTCAATTTCGACAAGCGAGTGTGGTCCCACGACGACTTGTTCGCGTCCCACAGAGCAGAGCGGCGTTGGACGGACGTGATAGCACTGGAGCCAGAGTACGCGTTCTTGTCACTCTCTCTGGAGTTCTTCCTGATCTCCCGGCTCCGGCCCAAATACAACACTTCATACTCGGGATACGAAGTACCTCGCCTCACGGGCAGTGCAGATGTCCCGAGTGCTCCTGATTGATGGAGTGGCTCAGATGGCTTTGCCATCTGGGGCGGCGAAGCCGCATAGAGGACTGAGCAAAGATCGTTCGATCCACCACCCGGCTGGCAAACTTCAAGGCCCTCTCGACCGGCCTCTTTGCCGCTGCGCCGCCCCAGATTGCGGTGCAATCTGAGCCACCCGGAATTGCTTCTGACGGGTGGCCCAAACGCCGCTTTGGGCGTCTGAATTTACAAGAGGAAAGCAACGTCGATCTTCAATTCAATCGAGTTTGTCGTCGCGCCTCTCGTGAGCCCAGACGCTGAGTACAGCGTCTGGGCCACCCGACCATCGCATTTCCCTCCAGCGATTCCCTGCTCGCTATTCGCTCTTCCACGGATCGTACGTGCCGAAATACCAGTGATGCCCTTCGAGATCACGGCAGGAGAAACCGCGGCCGCCGTAGTCTTCGTCACCGGGTACCATCGGTTGAGGCAACTGATGGTCCTCGTGTTTTGCGCGGCATGTCATCGTTGCAGCGGCCCCGACATAGGAGCTTGGATCGTTCGTGAGGCGACGTCTTCCTTCCTGCGATCGGGCGCGGTATCTTGTCAGTGTCGTTGGAGGACAACTCATGGATCAGACGCTGACGGTCCGAGGCCGGTATGTCGGCCGGACGTTTATTCCGGATGGCCCGATGCCCGATGGGGAGGGCACAGCCGAACTGGTCATCACCCCGACTCCCCCACAGACCCACCGATCGGTGGCCGACGCCTTCGGCCGTGCCGCCGTGCTGCGGAGCGGAGACGAGATCCTGGCTCAGATCCGGGCCGACCGCGACGAGTGGGGTGAACGCTGATTGCCCTGGATGCCAACGTCGTGATCCGACTCGTGGAAGGGGACGCCACCACTCGTGCTCCCCTGGCGGCTCGGCTCTCTTCCTGCCTGGGCGTGCCGGGGTCGCTTTGCACTTCGCGCCTGACCCGGCTGGAGTGCCGGTCGAAGCCGCTGCGGGCGGGCGACATGGTTACCTTGGCCCAGTTCGATGTGTTCTTCGCCGGGGTCGAGTTGGTCTTGGTCGAAATCAGCGCGACAGTGGTCGAACGGGCGACCGAACTCCGCGCCCGGTACGCCCGATGCCCTCCATTTTGCCACGGCCATCGAGAGCGGAGCAGCGGTGTTCTTGACCGGCGACCGTGCGTTCGCGCGGTGTACCGAAGTGCCGGTGGAAATTTTATGAACTGCCCGTGTGACCCTGATTGTGGATGGCTCACAATCGCTTCTGGCTATTCGCTCTTCCATGGATCGTATGTGCCAAAATACCAGTGATGCCCTTCCAGATCGCGGCAGGAGAACCCGCGGCCGCCGTAGTCTTCGTCCTGAATTTCCCGGTCGATGGTCGCCCCCGCGGCTTTAGCAATGTTGTAGACGACATCCGCGTCCTCCACGATGACGCACGGACATTGCGTTTCGCGGCCGCCGATTTCGTCCGGCTGGGCCATGTTCTTGCCGAACTCGTTGTCGAGCACGGACCCGAGCATGATCATGCCGTTGCCGAACGAGAGTTGAGCATGGGCAATGGTGCCGTTGTCGCCGGGGACGATGAGCTGCCGTTCAAAACCGAACACAGCGCACAACCAGTCAATCGCCGCCGGGGCATCGCGGTAGCGTAGACACGGGATGATCGTCGAACGAGTGTGAGCAGGTTTTGGTGTCATGGGTGTCGATCCCAAGCGGGGTGAAAACGCGTTTTGTTTAGCCGCGACCCGCAGGGGAGCGCTGTGCGGAACACGCAACACGCGTAGTTTACTCCACACAGCGCTCCCCTGCGGGTCGCGGCTAAACGGTTAAATCGTGACCGATGAAAACCCGCCATCGACGACGATGTTCTGGCCGGTGACGAATGAGGAGGCTTTCGACGACGCGAGCCACACGGTTGCGCCGCCGAGTTCTTCCGCACTGCCGAAGCGGGACATGGGGGTGTGGCCGATGATCTGCTGGCCGCGGGTCGAGTAGCTGCCGTCGTCGTTGTACAGGAGTTTGCGGTTCTGTTCCGCGGGGAAGAAACCGGGACTGATGGCGTTCACGCGGATGCCTTTCGTCGCCCATTCTCGTGCGAGGAATTGTGTCAGGTTGATCACCGCCGCTTTGGCTGCTGAGTACGCCACCACGCGCGACAACGGCGTCATCCCCGACAGCGACGCGATATTGATGATGCTCCCTTTCCCCACCGCGAGCATCGTCTCGCCGAACACCTGACACGGCAGCAACACGCCCCCGGCGAGGTTCAACTCGAAGACGGTATTCCACGCCGCGACCGGCAACTTGCAGAAGTCGCTCCCCGGCGGCAACGTCGCTTCGGGCTTGTTTCCGCCCGCGGCGTTGATGAGAATCGTCACGCCGCCGAGCTTTTTGATGATGGCGTCGCGCCCGGCCGTTAATGAGTCCTTGTCCATCGCATCCGCCGACTGGAAGATCGCCTTCCCGCCGGCTTTCTCGATTTCCTGCACGCGTTTCTGACCGTTCTCCGCATTGCGGCCGACAATCGCAATCGTCGCGCCCGCCGCCGCGAGAGCGTCCGCCATCCCGCCGCCGAGCGCCCCCGTGCCGCCAATCACCACCGCCACTTCGCCGGTGAGGTCGAACAAGCTGCTTGCCATGATTTTCCGCGATTGTCGAAGAAGAGAAGGTCACCGACAACGATCTCCCCACGGGAAATCGCGATCGGATTGCAAAGCGAAGATTGTAACGGACGACGCGGAGTGTGGGCAGTTAAGGAACGGTTGATTTCAGCCGGGATGGGAGGAGATGGATTTGATGCCGTACGGAATCTCTGCCCCCGAATGGCGTCAAAGACGGTTGCTGGAGGTCGGAGTGCCGTGCAGACCCCCGGTTCCCAGCTTTCAGGCCCAACGGGCCAACCGTTCGCGAGGACGAATGGCCCGTTGGGCCTCCGGACATGCGTCTGAATTCTTCTTATTCAGACGCAATTCATTCCGCGCCGGCTGCCGAGGCGTCTGGTCCCACCTCAGTAAATTGGCGTGCATGGAGCCACATGAATCCGGGCAGTTGCACCTCAAACAAGGCAAATTCTTGTTCGGTAAGGTATTTGGACTGGTAAAGTCCCAGCATGTAACCCGCCGCAAGACATACGAATTCGATCCAATGCGGGCCGAAGTTCGCAACTTCATCTCGACGATGTACGACGAAGTTCAACTCCTCTCGGCCCCACGCCGCGGTTGGTTGGTGATACGAATAGCCCACAATCGCAAACTTGATAGGCCGATCATCCTCGGTGTTCGCACAATCGAGCGAGTCCACGACGTGCCGAATCTTCGGCAGATCATCTAACAGTTTTAGAAAATGAATTTTCAAGCGGCTTCACACCCACGGGTGGCTGGTCAACCAGCCACACTTCACCGCGCAGCGGATTCGTCATGGGCGGCTTCTTCCTGATCGAGAGCGACAAACAATTCGTCCGCGGCGGCGGTCAGGGTTTCGTCGTCGAGGTTGCCGACGGATTGACGCAGCCGCAACGCGATCGCTGCCGCGACGGCAAGCTGTTCGTCGTGCGATAGATCGTCAAATGTTTCCAGCAGCGCGATGGCGTTTGTGGTCATAGCCCTGATCCGCAAAGGGGAATTCGCCTGCAAAGATGGTAACCGATTTCCCGAATCCTGTGCAGCATCGCGCCACGGAATGAAGTACTATCGAAACTCACAGATTCACTTCTCGATCCAACGGAACGGCCCAGCGGAGGAAATGCGAGGTGCCCCGCGCTCAGCGTGATGCGTCGACGTCAACGTGGATTCTGTTTCTGTTCGCGTCGATGTTGCTGGGCTGTCAGTCGTCGGTGCCGGCCCCGCTGCCGTCGCCTCGGCAGGAGACGGTCTCTCTTCACGACACTGACGAAGATGTGATCGCTTTTTGCGGGGCCTGTCACAAGCTTCCGGAACCGCAGAGTTTCGCGGTCGCCGACTGGCGGGAAAAAGTCGTATTCGGTTTCCGGCTGCATCAGGAATCGGGGCGCACCGATTTGCATCCGCCGCCGCGAGAATATGTTGTCGCGTATTACCAGAATCGCGCACCTCGCGAACTCGTCTTCGACGGTCCCGAACAAGCCGCGATGGCTGATCGCCCATCGCCGATCCGATTTGAATCCCAGGATGTGCAGGTCGAAATCGCCGAACAGGCCCCGGCCGTGGCTCGTTTGGATGCGATCGGTGACGCGGTTCTCATCTGCGATATGCGCGGCGGCAAGGTCTGGCAGTGGCAACCCGGTACCGATCGTGCCGAGCCGCATTGGAACGCGCCCCATCCGGCTTCATGCACCAGTGTGATGATGAAAGCAGACGCACCGGCCGGTGTCATCGTGGGAGACCTCGGGACCTTCTTCCCGGAAGACCGGCACCGCGGGGCACTCTGGTGGGAGGACTCCCCGGAAGCGACCGACCTGCGACCGGTGATGAGCAAACTCGGCCGCGTCAGCCATGTGGCCGCGGGTGATCTGGACGGCGACGGTCGCACGGATCTCGTCATCTCCGAATTCGGCTGGCGACGAACCGGGCAGCTCAGTATCGGATGGAACGATCCCACGCCCGGTGAAGAATTTCCGTGGAATCGCCGCGTGCTCGATCCCCGCCACGGCTGTTTGAAGACGGTCCTGTGTGATTTCGATGGCGATGGAACGCAGGAAATCGTCGCCGCGTTTTCGCAGGAGCACGAATCCATCGACGTCTTCCGTCCCGTGGGCAAGCGGCAGTTCGAACGGACCACGCTGTACCGCGCCCCCGATCCCGCGTGGGGGACCAGCGATTTCGAAGTCGTCGATCTCGATCACGACGGCCGACTCGATATCGTCGTCTGTCACGGCGACACCTTCGACGGCGGTCAATTGCGGCCGTATCAAGGCATCCGCTGGTTGCGGCAACTTGCCGATGGTACGGTCGAAATGCGACTCCTCACCGGCATGCCGGGCGTGCATCGCGCCGTTCCCGCTGATCTCGATGGCGACGGTGACCTCGATCTCGCCGCGGTCGCCCTCGTGCCGCCGTCGAGTGCAGCCGCAGCGTCCGGCGTTCGCCTGGCCAGCGTGCTGTGGCTCGAACAAATCGCGACCGGCGAGTTTGTTCCGCATGTCCTCGAATGGAATCAGCTACAGCACGCAACCTGCACCGTCCTCGACGAAGACGCCGACGGCGATCTCGATATCATCGTGGGCCACTTCCACTGGGAAGGGGAAGACACGCGATTGCTGACGGTGTTCCGCAATGACGGGAAATCCGCTCAAAACCCGTAGCGTGGAATGGGGGTGGCTCGGCAAACCCGACCGTGTCCGGGATTTCGCACATTGAATGCGGTTTCCGCTGTGAAAATTCGGTAGAATCGCGGGGACAGCTTCTCCGGTTGATGTGCGGACTGCGATTGTCGAAGGGCTCCGATCATGGTTGTCGCCAACGGTGTGCGTGGAGTGATCATGCCACGGATTTCCCCCGGTGGCTCGCCGGTGGCGACGACATGGTGGACGATCGCCATTTTCTGGCTGTTCACTGCCCACTGTCCGCTGCCCACTTTCGCCCAGACCGATGACGAAATCGTCGCGGTGATCGATCGCCAGATTCGTCAGGCGTGGGACGACAACAAGGTGAAGCCGTCGTCGCGCACCGAAGACGGCGAGTTCGCGCGGCGAGTGTCGCTGGACACCGTCGGCCGCATCCCGGCGCTCAATCCCCTGCTCGAATTCATGCAGGATACGTCTGCGGACAAGCGTCGGCGGCTGGTGGACGAGTTGCTGGATGACCCCGATTACATTCAGCACTGGTCGACCATCTGGGGCAACCTGCTCGTCGGACGGTCCAACCGGCGGAACCGGGCGGCGCGGGACGATCTCGACAAATGGCTGCGGCAGGCGCTCGCGAAGAATCAGAGCTACGACAAGTTCACGGCGGAGTTGATTTCCGCGACGGGAAGTTCGGAAGAAGTCGGGGCGATCGGCTTTCTCGCCAGTCATCTCAATGAGAACGCGGTCCCGGCCACGGCGATCACCGCCCGGATTTTTCTCGGGTTGCAGGTGCAATGCACGCAGTGTCATAACCATCCGTTCAATGATGCGAAGCAATCGCAGTTCTGGGGTTTGAACGCCTTCTTCCGGGGGACGCGGCGGCAGAATGTCGGCCAGAACAACGCCACGATTTACATGACGGACGACCTCGCCGATCCGGTGGTCTTCTTCGAAAAACGGAACGGCACGATGGAAGCCGTCACCCGGCGGTTTGTGGACGGAGCGAACCCGCCGACGGACATCGTGGCCCCACGGCATCAACTGGCGGCAATGATCACCGATCCGTCGCAGCCGTTGCTGGCCCAGGCGTATGTGAACCGGATGTGGGCCCATTTCCTCGGCACCGGCTTCACCAAACCGGTGGACGACATGGGGCCGCACAATCCGCCATCGCATCCGGAACTGCTGAACTACCTCGCGAATCAGTTCCGGGCGAGCGGCTTCGATACGAAGCGGCTGATCCGCTGGATTACGGCCAGTGAGGCGTATCAGCTTACGAGCCGTGGCACGCCGGATAACGCGACGGATGATCCCGGGGCGGGGTCGACGCCGTTGTTCACACACGTCGGTATCAAACCGTTTACCGCCGAGCAGTTGTACGATTCGCTGATCATTGCCACCGCGGCCGACAAAGCCGGTCGCAGTTTTCAGCAGTCGGAACAGAAGCGCGACGAGTGGCTGCAACAGTTCGTGCAGGCCTTCGGCACCGATGAAAATGACGAATCATCGAGCTTCAACGGGACGGTCCCGCAGGCGTTTGTGATGATGAACGGCGACCTGGTACGGAACGCGATCAGTGGCGGCAAAGGAAGCTTTCTGCGCACGGTTTACGATGGCGACTTGCCCGCGCTGATGGAATCCCGCACATCGAAGAAAGCGAAACCGGCGAAGGGGATGCCGGCGGTGAAGACGATTCCCGGCAAGATCGAACTGCTGTTTCTTGCGGCCTTGGCGCGGCGGCCTTCCTCCGGCGAGTTGCGGGCGCTCAGCAGCGCCTACGAACGGGCCGGCGGCCGCGACCCGGTGAAGGGCCTGCAGGACGTCTTCTGGGCGATTCTGAACGCGAATGAATTTATTCTGAATCATTGAACGACGGATTATCAACGTTCAATGAAATCATCGCCCGCCTCACGAATATCGTCGTCGGGGTGTTGGCGTGCGCGTTCGGCCAAGCAGATTCGCAGTTCATCTTCGCCGAGGAACCGATACAGTTCGAGGAATCGTCGATATTCCTCGAATTGCGATTCGGCGGACGCGGCTTGCAACAACGGCTCGGCGAGTGTTTCGAGACGTTCGCGCAGCCAATCGCGCGGATAGTCGGCGAGGAGTTGGCGAACGGTTTGAAGCGAACCATGCGCGCACGATGCAAGCCAGACGAGTTCCGGCAGAAGCTCCTGACGTTCCGCGAGTGATAATTGACGGAAGAGGCGTAACGCCGTGATCCGCGGCAATCCGGGCGAAATTAACCCGCGACGAAGGTCCGCGATGCGGCCCGAATCCGTAGTGAGGAACGCGTGCTCGACCAGTGAAACCGCCTCATGCGAGCGCAAAACTTCCTCCCACAAAGACGGCATCGCGGTTTCACTCACTTGAGGCGTCATCGTTTCCCTCCGTACTCCCAAGGCAGCGCCTGAAAAAGAGCGACAAACTCCTGTACCGACATGGATCGCGTCGGATAAATCATATGGTGCGATTGAGGGTAGCAACTATCAGAATCGACATCGGCACCATCTGCGATTATAGCAAGCCCGTCGGGCAGGATGGTGCCGGCGGGGAGACGATGATAATGTCCAGAAAATCCGCTTTGGCTCGGGTCGGCAAATGTCGATGCACCCCGGACATAGGGTGGTGTTTCCGGTGCGAGCATACCGCGTTCGTCGGGAATCAGGTTAATTCCCAGTCGTGGCAAACGCGGTCCGGTACGATTTCCGAAAGCATGCAGATCGCCAGGAACGATGTTCATCAGTTCGGATACTTGTGCTGTAAAGGGGGGCACCCTGCCGTCGAACTTGTGTTTCTCGGTATCAACCGTGCTGAGAATACCGGATGGTGCCTGTCATTCCAGCCAACTTTTTTGCAGAAATTTTCGTGACGAAGACCGTGGATTCGATACCCTTGATCGGCAATGCTACGCTGCACTTCGTTGAGCGACGGGCCGCGCAAAACACCAAAGGACGCTCCATGAATCGACTCCCGTGGTTAATGCTGATGGCATTCGTTGTCCCCGTTGTAGTGCACGCCGCGGAACCGATGGCGAGTGGACGGTTGACTGCCATCGGCAGAGTCACGCTCGCCGTTCTGAAGCGGAATGCGTCGGCCCGAGTTCGTTTTCGCCGCGCTACCGGTGTGCTTGAGTGAAATTCGAGAACGGATCAATGAGTCTTTTGACGAACAGAATCCATGAAAGTCGGAATGAATCGTCGCGAAAAGATCGCCCTCCGGGCAAAACGGCTGCGGTTGTGCTGGTTGTTGTTTTTCTGGCGGCAGGCCCGGAAGATTGTGACGGGGGTCATCGGTATCACGGTGCTGTTGATTGGCCTCGCCGGACTGGTGCTCCCGGTGCTGCCCGGCTGGGTGCTCATTTTCGTGGGGCTTGGGATTCTGGCAACCGAGTTTGCCTGGGCACGGTGGGTCTTGAAGGTCGCCAAAGAGCGGTTAGCCAGTGTGATGGAACAATTGACTCCATCAGACGTGAAGCCCCATGAATCCGCCCCGCAGGAGGTTCCCCTCCCGCAGGCTTGCTCGTCGCACCCGAATCCGTCATCTTGATTCCATCGACGTCCGCTGATACGATATTGATTCTGGACAATAATATCCGCATTCACCGGAGAAGCTGATGAGGCCGTGGTTGATTCTGTTGGTGGTCGTGGTGTCAGCGGCACCGTCGATGTGGGCGCAGGACGATTTCGATCGCGAGCCAATCCGCTACAGTCAGTCGCTACCCGACAATCTTGTGTCCCGCTTGCAGGACCGGCTCGTCGCCGGCGACATGTCGTTGCGTTTTGAAGAACCGTGGGGCTATCTCCGCTCGGTTCTGACGGCGCTGGATGTGTCCGAAGCGAGCCAGTCGCTGGTCTTTTCGAAGACGAGTTTGCAGCGGCACAAAATCAGCCCCCGCACGCCGCGGGCGCTCTATTTCAACGACGATGTGTATGTCGGCTATTGCCGGAATGGCGACGTCCTGGAGCTCTCCGTCGCCGACGCGAAGCTGGGCACGGTGTACTACACCCTGCCGCAGGAACCGGTGGAGTCGCCGCGGTTCCGTCGTCAGACCGATAACTGCCTCGTCTGTCACGCGGGGGGACAAGCGCGGGGAGTGCCGGGGCATCTGGTACGGTCGATGTATGTCGACAAGAGCGGGCATCCGCTGCTGGCGTCCGGGTCGTTTCGCATCGATCACAGCAGCCCGCTGGCGGATCGTTTCGGCGGCTGGTACGTCTCGGGCGAACACGGCGACCAGAAGCACCTCGGTAATCTGACCTATCGCGGCCGTCCCGATAACGATGCGGGCCATGATCCTTCCGGACTCAATCTGACCGACATCAGTTCCCGATTTGACCGAAGCGCGTATCTCAACGGTCACAGCGATCTCGTGGCGCTGCTGGTTCTGTCGCATCAGGCGGGCGGTCACAATCTGCTAACGAAGACCGCCTTCGATGTGCGCTCGGCGTTGTATCGCGAAGAGTCGCTCAATCGCGAACTCAAAGAACCGCCGGATCATCGGTGGGACAGCACCAATACCATCCTGAAAAACTCCGCGGAATCGCTGGTGAAGTATTTTCTGTTCGTGAATGAAACGGTGCTGACCGCTCCCATCAAGGGGACCACGGACTTCGCTGCAGAGTTCACGAACCGGGGCCGGCGCGATGCCAGGGGGCGATCGCTGCGGGACTTCGACCTGCAGACGCGGATGTTCAAATATCCGTGCAGCTACCTGACTGAAACGGAAACCTTCAAGACGCTGCCGGGCGAACTGCTGACTCAATTCTGGAAGCGGATGGATGAAGTCCTTGCCGGTTCCGAGGAGAAAGAGTTTGCTCATCTGTCTGCCGCCGATCGGCAAGCCATCCGTGAAATTCTCGCAGAGACGCATCGCGGGGCACCGAAAACCTGGACCACCCCCGCCGTCACAAAGTGATTTCCCGCGGGCCCGCTGACCGAGTGAGGAATTTCCTCAACTCCTGTTTCAACAGAGACGTTGACAAGAACTCATCGGGCGGATCAAGTGCATCTGCCCCGATCGGCCCAGGAGTGTTGAGAAGCACCCACAGCACAAATGAGAAACGGCATGTTTTCACAAACGGTTGAATACGCTCTGCGTGCCGTGGTCTATCTTGCTAACGAGGCTCCCGCAGCGCGGACGACCGATCAGATTGCCGCGGCCACGAAAGTCCCCAAGGCCTATTTGTCCAAAGTCCTGCAGGGACTGGCCCGTCATGACGTGGTGCATACGCAGCGCGGCGTCGGCGGCGGCATCACGTTGTGCAAAACGCCCGCCGAACTGACGATTCTGGAAGTGGTCAACGCGGTCGAACCAATCGAGCGCATCCAAACGTGTCCCTTGGGGCTCGTAACGCACGGCAAACATCTTTGTCCGCTGCATCGCCGGATGGATAACGCGCTTGCGTCCGTCGAAGAGGCGTTTCAGTCCACGACGCTTGCCGAGATTCTCGCCGAACCGACGAGCAGCACGCCGTTGTGTGAAGCGATGGTCGCGGCTCTACCCGGCTTGGGGTAAATCCATCATCTTGCCGAAGCGTTCGAGCACGCGCAGCTTGAGCGGGAAGAACTCCGGCGTGTCGATGCGACCCTGATCGACCACGTCAATCGCGATCTTCCGGGCCTCTTCGAGCAGATCGCGATCCCGCACCAGATCGGCGACGCGCAGCGGCATGTCGCCGTGTTGCCGGGTGCCGAGCACATCGCCGGGGCCGCGTAACTCGAAGTCGACTTCTGCAAGTTGAAAGCCATCACCGGTCGCTTCCAGTGCGGACAACCGCCGCACGGCTTCGGGTTGCACGGCGTCCGATTGCAGGAAGCAATATCCCTGAAACAAGCCGCGGCAGATCCGGCCGCGCAGTTGATGAAGTTGTGACAACCCGAAGCGCTCGGCGGCAAAAATCATCATCAACGTGGCGTTCGGAACATCGACGCCGACTTCGATGACCGTGGTCGCGACCAGCACATCCAGATCGCCCCGGCGGAAAGCGTCCATCGTGGCCGCGCGGGTGTCACGGTCCTGCTGACCGTGCATGAGTCCCACGCGAAAGCCATTGAGTTCGCCCGTTGTCACGCTGCGGAACAGCGCTTCGGCACCGGGGGAATCGTCGCTCTCATCCCCTTCAATCCGCGGGCAGACGAGATACGCCTGACGTCCTTCCCGCAACATTTTTCGCAGGAACCCCCAGGCTTTGGGGACCGCCTCGCCGGTGATGCGGCTGGTCACCACGCGCTGGCGACCCGGCGGCAACTCACGGATGGAGGTGAGATCGAGATCGCCGAACTGGGTGAGACACAGGCTGCGCGGGATGGGTGTTGCGGTCATGACGAGGCGATGCGGCGCGGTTTCACCCGATTGAAAACGCCCGCGTTGACCGACGCCAAATTTGTGCTGCTCGTCGATCACGGCGAGACCGAGGCGATGAAACGTGATGCTTTCCTGAATCAGCGATTGCGTGCCGATGATGAGCTGCGCGGTGCCGGTGGCGATTTCCTCGCGTACCTTGTTGCGAACCGAGGGCGTGAGTTGGCCGGTGAGCAAGCGTCGTTCCACGCGGCTGTGTTCGAGGATGTTTTCGATCGTGCTCCAATGTTGCTGGGCGAGCACTTCCGTGGGAGCCATCAGCACCGCTTGTGTGCCATTCGCGATGGCGACCAGCATGGCGTACACGGCGACGGCGGTTTTGCCGGCACCGACATCCGCCTGCAACAACCGGTGCATGGCGCGGTCTTGGGCGATGTCCGCAACAATCTCGGTGACCGCCTGGTTCTGCCCGCCGGTGAAAGGAAACGAAAACAACCGCCGGATACGCGCATCGATCTTGCTCGAATTCGGCAGCGGAAGCGCTTTGTTCTCGCGGTTCCACGCCCGGCGACGAAGCACGACCGCAATCTCGAATTCGAGCAGATCGTCCAGCAGCACGCGGCGGCGTCCGGCGCGATACTCATCCATCGTGCGGGGACAGTGAAGTTGCCGGATGGCATCGGACAATCGCGGCAAGGCACATTCGATGCGGAAATCATCCGGCAGAAACTCGGCGAGTTGGTCTGCGTATTCTTCGACGGCCGCCGCGGTCGCCCGGCGGATGTCGCGCATCCGTAACCCCTCGGTCAACGGATACCGCGGCAACACTCCCGGCGCGGCAGTGTGGTCATCATCGTCCGTTTCCAGCGGCTGCGTCTCAGGATGCGAAAATTCCCATCGGCGCTCCCGCAGCTTGGGTTGCCCCGTCAGCAGGACATGCTGGCCGAGTTCGTACTTGCGGAGCATGTATCCCTGGTTGAACCAGACCGCCCGGACGAAGCCACCATCGCATTTGAAAAGGAGGGCCGTCATCGTTTTGCCGGTGGACGTCAGCCGCGCATCCCGATCGACAACTTCCCCACGGATGCTATGCACACGATCGGCGGTGAGTTCAAAGACGCCGGAGAGTTGCGTGAGGTCGAGCACATCCCGCGGGAGATGCCACAGCAGATCGGTCACCGTGTGAATGTCGAGTTTGGCAAACAGTTCGGCCCGTTGCGGTCCCACCCCGCGGACGAATTGCACCGGTGTGAGAAGAGGATCATCCATAGGGGAGGTTGAGGGTGGATGGTTGAGAGTTGAGAGTCAGAAATAGAATCGTTACTCCGCTTGCGGTTTGCGGATCCCTTCGCTCACATGATGAATCATTCGATAACTCGCGTCACCACCAACGCTTCCCGTTCCACAAATTCCATCAACTCCGGAGCGGTGAAGACTCCCGTTGTGGCCCCGAGTTGCCGCACGCAACTCGCCCCGAGCGCTGTTCCCCATCGCAGACACCGGTCCGGCGTATCACCGCGCATTAAACCGTACAGGAAGCCCGAGACAAACGCATCGCCGGTGCCAGTGGCATCGACCGCAGGCACATTGTACACCCCGGCTTGCCAGCGGCCATCGGAGACATCGAGCACGGCTCCGTCGCCGCCGCACGTGATCGCCGTTCCGCGGCACCCCTCGGCACGAAACCGCGCGGCCTGCTGCCAGGGATCGTCGAGTCCCGTCAACCGTTTCGATTCGTCGAAGTTGGGAAAGAACCAGTCCGTCACCGGCAACACCGGGGCAATCCAGTCGTGATACGATCCCTGTTCGGGGAGCACAACATCAAGAACCGTCGTCACTCCGGCAGCACGGGCGCGTTCGAACAGCCGCCGCACTTGATCGGGGGTGAGACTTTCCAGCAGGCAATAACCGCCGACATAGAGCACCCGCGCGGATTGCAGATCGGCATCGGAAATCTGCGTGCCATCGTAGGCCGCATTCGCGCCGACACAGTGGATAAACCGGCGGTCTTCGCCGCGCACGTTGATGACGAACGTACTGCTGGTTGGATGCGTACTCAGCGCCCGCAATGCCCGGCAATCGACCTTGGCGTGTTCGAGCATGTCCGAGACCGCGCGGCCGAAGAGATCGTCGCCGACGCAGCCGCTGAGACCGATGCGCAAGCCGAGTTTCGCCATATCGACGGCGACGTTCGCCGCACAACCGCCGACGGTGAACTCCATTCGCGGCGACAGTGCTAAGCCACCGGGCGGAGGCATCTGCGCGACCGGTTCGCACACCTGATCGGCAACAATAATCCCGGCACACAGACAATCGAGAGCGCGATTCATACCAACTCACACGAACAGATCATGACGATGCGATCACTTCCACAACGGTTCAGTACCAATGCGCCGCAGTGGATGCAACCCGGAAGCCCGGGGATTCCGATCCCTGGGTCTCTTCGCCAGTCAAAACAATTCACCAAATCTTGTTCCCATGCACTTTTCATCACCGCCGTAATCCTCACAATGATACCGAATGCGATCGACGACAGGTCACGCGGACGGCGACAGCCACGAAGGACAGCACAATGCAGCGGGCGGTGTTTCTGACAGCGGTTCTGGTTCTGGCAACGCAATCGGCAATCGTCGCGGAGGATTATGTCCGGGCGTTGCAGACAAAGGCCATCGAAGACGGCAAAGCCGCCTGGGGGCATTGGGGTGCCGAACCGGACAACTACATCGCCTGGGGAACGCACTCGAACCGGTTGATTCCCGTGTACACCTTCGGCACGCTCGGCGCGGGTGACGGCATCGATCTCACTTCTTACCAGGGAGCCAAAAGTCCGTACCGCAGTGCGACCGCGCTGCAACGGATCTACGGCCGCACACCCACACACACGCTCAACCCGCAGGCGGAATACTTCGATCAAACCAATGTCTTCGACATTCAAAAAGCCGCGCTGGCCGCCGGGAAAAAGCACATTTTCCTCGTGATTTTCGATGGGATGGACTGGCAATCGACCCGCAACGCCGCGATCTACAAATCGAAAAAGGTCGCCTACGACAGTGGACGCGGAACCGGGCTGCACTTTCAGGATTACACCGCCAACGGGACAACGCAGTTCGGTTTCTTCTGTACGTCGCCCCAC
The DNA here is from genome assembly GCA_021732785.1 of Planctomycetaceae bacterium. Taxonomy (GTDB): domain Bacteria; phylum Planctomycetota; class Planctomycetia; order Planctomycetales; family Planctomycetaceae; genus DSVQ01. The sequence goes on along the minus strand of JAKFUG010000039.1, from coordinate 24,722 downwards.
AACGAAGGGACCAAAGTTGATGTTGATGCGCAGACGGTCGAGAACCCTGGCGGCAAAGCGTTTGGCGGATACAACGTCGAACTCGGCGGTCCCGCGCCGTGGTCGCCGGGAACCGATATCAAGTATCTCATCACCAAAAACCAGCCTGCCGACATGCAGCACGCTTACACCGATTCGTCCTGTTCCGCGTCGAGCATGACCGCGGGGATCAAGTCGTATAACGGTGCGGTCAATGTGGATGCCCAAGGCTTACCCGTGCCGACGATTGCTCATTTGGCACAGCAGCAGGGCTATGGCGTCGGGGCGATTTCCAGCGTGCCCATCAGCCATGCCACACCGGCCTGCGCTTATGCTCACAATGTGGACCGCGACGATTATCAGGATTTGACGCGCGACATGCTCGGGCTGAAGTCGATCAGCCATCCCGAAACGCCGCTGCCGGGTCTGGATGTCGTCATTGGTACGGGCGATGGCGATGAACGGGACAAAGATGCCGGTCAGGGAAAAAACTTCGTCCCAGGCAATGCTTATCTCACCGCGGAGGATTTGAAAGCCGTCGATGTGACCCACGGCGGGAAGTATGTCACTTCGGTTCGGAAAGCGGGCGTGCAAGGAGCCGTGGCATTGCAGCAAGCCGCAGAAGTCGCCGGTCAGAACAAGCAACGCTTGCTCGGCTTTTACGGTGTCGGCAAGACGAAGCATCTTCCTTTCCGGACTGCGGACGGCGATTACCAGCCGACGCTGGGACGATCAAAGAAGGCGGAAACGTACACCCCCGCCGATCTCACCGAAAATCCCAACTTGGCCGACATGACCCGCGCGGCCATCACCGCACTCAGTTCGCGCGAGCGTTTCTGGTTGATGGTGGAACCGGGCGATGTGGATTGGGCCAACCACGACGACAACCTCGACAGTTCGATCGGCGCGGTTCTCAGTGGCGATGAAGCCGTCAAAGTCATTACCGACTGGGTTGAAAAGCACAGCAACTGGAAGGACGCGCTGGTGATCGTCACCGCCGACCACGGGCATTATTTTCATCTGACGCAACCGGAAGTGCTGACCGGAAAGTAGGATTCCCGTGATCGTGCTGGCCGCATCTTGAGATTGCGTTCTCTTTCTTGCAACACCCGAAACGAACGCAGAAACGGCGGGGTACCTTCCCCATCCGCTGGTTCACGGCCGGACCGTGCTGTAGAGTGAAGCGCAGCAGATTTCGACTTCCTACTGACGATTCACGGCTTCCATGCCTCTCATTGACCTCGACGGCGTTTCTCACCACTACGGCGCGCTCCGTGCGCTGCACGAGGTGACGTTTTCCGTCGAGCCCGGCGCGATTGGACTGATCGGTCAAAACGGGGCTGGAAAATCGACGCTGCTGAAAATTCTGCTCGGGCTGATGCAGCCGACGCAGGGAACCGGCACCGTGTTGGGCTTCGATATCCGTCGGCAATCGCGACCCCTTCGCAGCCGGATCGGCTTCATGCCCGAAGCGGAATCCCTCATTCCCGGCGTGCGCGGTGTCGATCTGGTCGCCCTCGCCGGTGAACTGTCCGGCATGCCCCGGCGACAAGCGCTGCGACGGGCCCATGAAGTCCTCTCACATCTGGAACTCGATGAAGCGCGTTATCGTCGGTGCGAAGATTACTCGATCGGCATGAAACAACGGTTAAAACTCGCCGCGGCTTTGGTACACGATCCCGAATTATTGCTGCTCGATGAACCGACGGCGGGACTCGACCCTGCCGGTCGGGAAGCGATGCTCCGTTTGCTGCGAGCGATTGCCACGCGGCATGGGAAATCGTTGCTGTTGTCGACGCACTTGCTGGGCGACATCGACCGTGTTTGCCAGCAGGTCATTATTGTCGATCGTGGTTCGATCCTTGGCGTCGGCCGCATCGAAGATTTATGCCAACAGCGTGCCGGGCGGTATCGCCTGCGGTGGAGTGGCGAACCGGAAGCGTTCCTTGCCGGACTCAAAACCGACGGTGCCACGGTGACGATGTCCGCGAGTGGCGATCAGGCGCAGGTTGACGTCCCCGATCATTGGACCACGCGGCAATTGTTCGAACGCAGCCTCTCCGCCGAGATCGTCCTGCATGAAGTCATCCCCGAAGAAGAAGACTTGCAGCAGGTCTATCGGCGACTAGTACTGAAATAGTAGTATGTATTTTCAACTGACAACTGACAACTGACAACTGACAACTGACAACTGACAACTGACAACTGACAACTGACAACTATTACGATGCCCTCAACATTAGAACACGCCGGTTATCGACCGTGGACCGGACAGCTTCGGTCTCCGTGGTGGAGCGTGCTTGCCATCGTGCGGGTGGCGCTCAGTCTGATTATGCGCCGCTGGCTCTTCTGGGTGCTGCTCGGATTAGGGCTGCTGAACTTTCTCTACCACTTCTCGTTCATTTATCTGAAAGCGACGTTGGTCGTTCAAAACCGCGAATTCGCCCGCTTTCTCGATGGTTTCAAGTTGACTGGGACGGGGGATGCGTATCTGACGTTTATGCACGTGCAGGCCGGGATTGCCGCGTTGCTGCTCGCTTTCGCCGGGTCGATGCTGATCGGGTCGGACTCGCAGCACGGGGGCATGATCTTCTACCTCAGTCGCTCCATGGACCGTCGGCACTACATTATTGGAAAGCTATTATCCATTGCCGCGGTTGTTTCGCTGATTACCACCGTCCCGGCGCTGATTCTGTATATCGAATACGGAGTGTTGAGCAGCTCGTTTGATTATTTCCTCCAGAACTGGCGGATCGGTGTCGGAATTGTGGGGTTTGGGCTCGTGCTGGCGACGGTCCAAAGCCTGCTGCTGTTTGCGGTCGCGGTGTGGGTGCCGCGCACGGTTCCGCTGGCGATGACGTGGCTCGGCATCTTCGTTCTGTTGACGGCGCTGGGTCGCGCGCTGCGGGAGATGGCCGGCGAACGGCGCTGGCTGCTCCTCGCGTTGTGGGAAGACATGCTGCGGATGGGGCATTGGGCGTTCGGCAGTCTCCCAACCGATCGTACACCGACGGGAACGGAAACGGTTCTCGTGCTGCTCGGCGTTTGCGCGGTCAGCCTCGCGCTGATCGTCTACCGTGTCCGCGCGGTGGAGGTCGTCCGATGACCGCCATCGCGGAATCCGTCCCGATCGCCGAGTTCGAGAACGTCACCAAATGGTATGGTCCCGTCATTGGTGTAAATGACGTGCGGGTGGCGATTCCGTCGGGGATTACGGGCCTGGTGGGAACGAATGGTGCCGGCAAGACCACCCTCATCAAATTGCTGACGGGGCATTTGCGACCGACGCTGGGGCAGGTTCGCATCGGATCGCACGATGCGTGGTCCGCGTCTGCTAAACAGCGTGTGGGATACTGTCCCGAAGTCGACACGCTCTACGAAGAAATGACCGGCCGATCATTTCTCATCACGATGGCCCGATTGCACGGTTGGGCGGGATCGGAATTGCGCGACCGTGTGGAGCAAGTGCTGCAGCAAGTCGGCATGTCCGACCGTGCCGATCGCCGATTGCGCGGGTGTTCCAAGGGAATGCGGCAACGGATCAAGCTTGCCCAGGCGCTCGTGCATGATCCCGATCTCATCGTCGTGGATGAACCGCTCAACGGCGTCGATCCTGTGGGCCGACTGGAATTGATGGACCTGTTTCGTGCGCTCGCCGATCGTGGCAAAGCGGTTCTCGTTTCGAGCCATATCCTCGGGGAAATGGACGATTTTGCCGAGCGGGTGATCTTCATGGGTCGCGGCCGTGTGTTGGCCGTGGGGACACTGGCGCAGATTCGGGAACTGTTCGCCGATATGCCGTTGCAGGTCCGCGTGATCTGCCCGCAGGCACGGGAATTAGCGCGGGAACTGATGACATGTGAGTCCGTCCGCGGGGTGACAATCGACCGCGCCGATGAACTGTCCTTGCAGGTCGTGCAAGCGGCGGTTTTGTTTCGACATCTCGCGGCACTGGCCGCGCGGGGTGACTTTGATGTGAAGCGACTGGAAACCACGGACGTGACCACCGAAGCCACGTTCGGTTATGTGATGTCCGCGGCGGCACAATTCTAAGGGGCGCGGTTCTGTGTCCGTAGTCGATTCCAATCTCCCCGCGCAACAGACGTTTTCCGTGATGCGAACGGTCCGCGCCTGCGTGTTCCTGTTTCGTTTGACGCTGTGGCGACAGATTGCTTCGCGGCAGACGCTCGTCAATTTTGGACTGACGACTCTCTGCGCCCTGATCGTCGCCGCGTGGTCGCATCGCGGCCATCGAACGGCAATGGGCTTTTCCGACTACATGCTGTTGCCGACGTTTATCGGTTTCCTCATGCCGATCTTTGCGATCAGCTACGGTTCGTCGACCATTGGCGGCGAGCGTGAAGATCAATCGCTGATTTACCTGCTGGTCACGCCGATTCCGCGGGCGGCGATTTATCTCACGAAAGCGATCGCCGTTGGAGTCTTGGTGGCGCTGTGGTCGGGTGGGGCGCTCACGTTACTTTGCTGGTTGGCGGGAGAACCGGGGCAAAAACTGCTGCTGGTTTATCTCCCGGCGAGTTTGCTGGGCGGATTGATGTATGCCAGCGTTTTTCTGCTGCTCGGGGCCATGTTTCGCCACGGGACGATTTTATCGCTCGCCTATTGGTTCTTTCTGGAAGTCCTGTTGCTCCAGATGCCGGGGACCGTGAAGCGGATTACGGTGTCGTATTACATTCATTGCATGCTGTATGACGCCGGATCATCGTTCAAATTGGGACCCCGGAATGACGCCGACCGGGAAATGTTCGCGGGGATTTCCGGGGACAGCGCGGCGATCGTCCTTGTCTTTAGCATCCTCGGATTGATGACGTTGGGAAGCTACGCGTTTTCCAAACGGGAATACACAGAACTGGGATGATTACGGCGTAGGTTGAGTTCTTACCCCAGCAATTCCGGCATGACGACGGCGTCGTCTTCGACGAGGTATTGCGGCCGGCCGTTCAAATCGGTGATGGTTGTCCGCTGCGAATCGATCCCCAGATGGCGGAAGAGCGTGGCGTAGACTTCGCCGAAGGTCACGGGCCGGGCGATCGCTTCGCCGGCAATCCGATCGGTGGCCCCAATCACCTGTCCATGCCGCATGCCACCACCGGCCAGCAACGCGCAATTGACCTGCGGCCAGTGATCGCGGCCGACTTGGGCGCTGATCTTTGGCGTGCGGCCGAACTCGCCCCAGACCACGACGGCGCAGTCCTCCGCAAGGCCGCGCACGTGCAGGTCTTCCACCAGCGCGCTGACGCATTGATCGAAAACGGGGAAGTCCTCGGCTTCACGCAGGAAGATGGAGTTATTGGCCCGTCCTTCGGCGTTCAGCCCGCCGTGCCAGTCCCACTTGCTGTAGTTCAAGGTGACGACGCGGACTCCCGCTTCGATCATCCGCCGCGCGAGCAACAGGCTTTGCGGCACGCGCGGGGCGCCGTTGCCGTCCATGAAAACTTTCGGATCGCCGGTCCCGTAACGGGCGATCGTTCGCGGATCTTCTTTGGTGATATCGAGCGCTTCCGCCAATCGCGATGACGTCAGCAGCCCCATCGCCTGTTCGGTAAACGCATCGATTCCCGACATCATCGTTGTGGTATCAACTTCGCGGCGAAGACGGTCAAAGCTTTTTCTCAGAGAAGAACGGTCGCCAAGCCGTTCCAGGGTCACACCGTTGAGGACCATGTCGTCGCGCGTGGGACCCAGCGGGCGGAAAGCCGATTGAGCGGTTCCCAGAAAGCCCGGACCGGGTTCGTTGTAGGGGCCGTGCGTGCATTGATAACACAGGCTGACATACGGCGGCGTCGCCGAATCGGCAGGCCCCTGAACTTTGGAGACCATCGACCCGAATTGCGGCCATCCTCCCGACGGCTTGATCTTCCGGGGGTGATGCCCGTTGAACACCTGAATGGCGTCGTGATCGGCCTGATTGCCGACGAGCGAACGGATCACCGTGAATTTGTCGGCTATGCCCGCCAGTCTTGGAAACGCCTCGCAGATTTCCATGCCGGGGACATTGGTGGCGATCGGTCGCCACGGCCCGGCAATCTCGCGCGGGGCTTCCGGCTTGAGGTCGAACATGTCCTGATGCGGCGGCCCGCCCACCAGATAAATCATGATGACCGACTTCGGCCGGCGGCTGGAACCCGTGTTGGCTTCGGCGCGCAGAATCGATGGCAGCGACCATCCGCCACCGGTTCCCAAAGCCGCCAGCGTGCCAATCTGCAGGAAATTCCGGCGCGAGAGGCCGTCGCAAAAGCCGCCTCCGGATGACGGTCGTCCCAGCAGATTCAACATCCCGCACACTCCGCTCAATTGGCCGGTCTCTGGGTGATCATGCGAAATTCCACGTGATCGCCTCGACGAAGCTTAACATGCACTATCGTTTATGGGAACATGGTCTCTTCATCATTAAGGGTGTTTCATGGCAAAAAATGTCGCGGAGTTTCGGCCTGTCCGGGTAGGCGTGATCGGACTCGGTCGCTTCGGGCGATTGCATTCCCTGACAGCGTCCTGCCTGTCGGAGATGGAACTCGTCGGCGTCGTCGCGCGGCGGCAAGCGAGTCTCGATGCACTGCGAACCGAGTTGCCGAGCGTACCCGGTTGGACCGATCTCGAGCGTGCCCTCGACGAATCGGAAGCCGAAGCGTGGATTGTCGCCTGCTCTACGGAAGACCATGTGTGCGTCACCGAGACGCTGCTGCGAGCGGGTAAAACCGTGCTGCTCGAAAAGCCCGTGGCCGACACGCTGGAGGACGCTGAACGGCTTGCGCCGCTGGTGCACGACGATTCCTCCAACTTGATGATCGGTCATATCCTGCTGTTCAACAGCGAATTTCGCGGACTGCGCGATGAAGTCGCGCGGCGCGGTGGTTTATCCTACATCGACTGCGCACGGCATCGGCCGGCGAGCATCGTTCACGATTTCCCCGGTGAGAACCCGTTGTATGCCACGATGGTGCATGACCTGTATTGCCTGCAGGTACTGATGAATTGTGCCGAGCCGGTGAGATTCAGCGCACAATATCACCGCACCGCCAGTGGGGCGATTGACGTGGCATCGGCACAGCTCCAGTGGAGTTGTGGAACGCTGGCGAATTGCGTGTCGTCGTACACGACGCCCGTCGGCATGCCGCCGCGCGGGTTTGACCGCATGGAAATCTTCGCGACCGACTGGGCCGCCCGGATTGTTCCCAACCCGCGGCCGTTTGAAGTCTGGGATGACCGTGCGCGATGGCCGATGCCGTTGGAAATCCGCACGGCCCCATCGGGCCCCACGGGGATGATGGCCGAAGAGCAGCGGACTTTCAGCCGTGTCGTCCGCGGTTTGCAGGGCGTGCCCGCGGGGGCGACGTATCGGGACGCCATGCAGGTTCAGCGCTGGCTCGACAAGCTGGATGCCGCCGCCCGGTCGTAACCGATCTTCTTCAGCCGGTCAGCAGCGCGATGCTGAAATCGTTTAACACCTCGGCGACGAGCAATTCCTTGCTCGAAAAGTCGCTGTATGAGTTAGACTACGAGATGAATCATCGTCCCTGTTGGATTTCGATTCCGATTCGTGGCGTGCTCGATTGAATGGTGAGCCTGCCCGAGAAGAAGTCCGTCGCCGCAACCCCCTGTCAGTCCGGTCACGAAACCGTCAACGTGAAAGTGAACGTCCCCCATGATGAAGCGGAGCTCAAGCCCGAGCGACTTGATCGCGAAGCCCGCCAGTTCGCTGTTGACGAACGACGATCTCTTTCTCTTCAACCAGGGAACTCACAGCCAGCTTTACGAAAAGATGGGTGCCCACCTGACCCGCATGGACGGCCAGGACGGCGCGCACTTCAGCGTCTGGGCACCGAATGCCGAGCGGGTGTCGGTCATCGGTGATTTCAATGGGTGGGCTCCACGGAAAAATCCGCTGCAACTGCGGGGCAATTCGGGCATTCACGAAGGTTTTGTTCCCGATGTGAAACGGGGCGCGAACTACAAATATCACATCGAATCACGCGTGCAAGGCTATTGCGTGAACAAGGCCGATCCCTTTGGGATCTCTTGCGAAGTGGCCCCGCACACCGGGTCATTCGTTTGGGACCTCGACTACGAATGGCACGATCAACAGTGGATGCAACGCCGTGTTCAACACAACCATCGCCAAGCCCCGATTTCCACTTATGAAGTCCATCTCGGCTCCTGGCGGCGGTTGCCCGATCAGCCCGATCGCGTGCTCTCCTATCGTGAAGTGGCCGAGCCCCTGGTCGAACACGTGTTGAAAATGGGTTTCACGCATGTCGAATTTCTCCCCCTCACGGAGCACCCCTTTTACGGATCGTGGGGCTATCAGACGACGGGCTATTTCGCGGCGACCAGCCGTTACGGTACGCCGCAGGATTTGATGTATCTCATCGACCAATTGCATCAGAACGGGATCGGCGTGCTGCTCGACTGGGTCCCGTCGCACTTCCCGAACGACGAACACGGGCTCGGTTTTTTCGACGGCACGCACCTCTTCGAACATGCCGATCCGCGAAAAGGCTTTCATCCCGACTGGAACAGCTACATCTTCAATTACGGTCGGACGGAAGTTCGCAGTTTCCTGATGAGCAGTGCGCTCTTCTGGCTGGATAAATTCCATTTTGATGGACTGCGGGTCGATGCCGTGGCGTCGATGTTGTATCTCGACTATTCCCGCAAGGCCGGCGAATGGATCCCCAATGTGTTTGGCGGTCGCGAAAATCTGGAAGCGATCGACTTTCTGAAGCAACTGAATCGCGAGGTTTATCGACGCTTTCCTGACGTGCAGACCATTGCCGAGGAATCGACCGCGTGGCCGAAGGTGTCGCGGCCGTTGTACGACGGTGGTTTGGGCTTTGGGTTGAAGTGGGACATGGGCTGGATGCACGACACGCTGAAGTACATGCAGCTCGATCCGATTCTGCGCAAACATCATCAGGGAAGTCTGACGTTTCGCATGATGTATGCGTTTCAGGAGAACTTCGTACTGCCGATGTCGCATGACGAAGTCGTGCATGGAAAGGGTTCGCTGTACGGCAAGATGGCCGGCGACGACTGGCAGAAGCGGGCCGGACTGCGGCTGCTGTACGGCTACATGTTCGGCATGCCCGGCAAGAAGCTGCTGTTCATGGGTGCCGAGTTGGGGCAGGCCGAAGAATGGAATCACGACCGCGGCCTCAATTGGGGGCTCTTGAAATTGCCGACGCACGAAGGTTTGCGGGCGTGGCTGGAGATTTTGAATCGGACGTATGTCGGCGAGACCGCACTGCATCAACTGGATTGTGCGCAGGCGGGCTTCGAGTGGATCGATTGCGACGATGCCGATCGCAGCGTGCTCACCTTTCTGCGAAAGGGCGAACAGCCGGGGGATTTCCTGCTCATTGCCTGCAATTTCACGCCGGTTCCGCGGGAGAATTATCGCATCGGCGTTCCCTGCGGCGGTCCTTGGCGGGAAGTGCTCAACAGCAATGCCAAGGAATACGGCGGCACCGGCGCGGGCAATCTCGGGGGCGTGAAAGCCACATCCGTCGGCCATCACGGACGGCCGTTTTCGCTGACGGCGCTGTTGCCGCCGTTGTCGTGTGTTTATTTCAAACCGGCACTTCTGCCGTCGGCTTCCCCATCGGGATCATGATCTGGCTATGATGTCGTCCGGCTCGAATCGGCGCTCAATCGATGAATTCTATAGTCCAGCGGGAGTCTGCGAGGTATGCGAGTTTGGCCGGGAAGTCCGTATCCGCTCGGGGCCACATGGGATGGCCGCGGCGTGAACGTGGCCATTTATTCCGAGAACGCCACACGGGTCGAGTTTTGTTTGTTTGATTCGATCGATGCGAAGGCCGAATCGATCCGCGTCAGTTTGCCCGAACAGACGGATCAGGTCTGGCATGGATATTTCCCGGAAATGCGTCCGGGGAATATCTACGGCTTTCGCGTGCATGGCCCGTTCGATCCGTTGAACGGGCATCGTTTCAATCCCCATAAGGTGCTGCTCGATCCCTATGCCAAGGAGATCGTCCGCTCAGCGCAATGGGGCGATGAAATGTTCGGCTACAAGATTGGCGACCCCGCGGAAGATCTGTCTTTCGACACCCGCGATAACGCCGCCTCCGCGCCGCTGGCTGCGGTCATCGATCCCGCCTTTACGTGGGGGAACGACCGGGCACCGCACACCCCCTTGCATCAAACCGTCATTTACGAAGTTCACGTCAAAGGCTTCACCCAGCAGAACCCCGGTATCCCCGAGCCACTTCGCGGCACGTATTCCGGGATCAGTTGCGATGCCGCGATTCGACACTTCAAGAAGCTCGGTGTCACGGCCATCGAATTGCTGCCGGTGCATCATCACGCCATCGATCGCCATCTGGTCGAAAACGGTCTCTCGAACTACTGGGGTTACAACACGCTGGCGTATTTCGCTCCCGATATGCGCTTTCGCGCTCGCAGCGCCTACAGTGAAACCGTCCGCGAATTCAAGACGATGGTCAGCCATCTCCATTCGGCGGGTCTCGAAGTGATTCTCGACGTGGTTTACAACCACTCGGCGGAAGGGAATCAGCTCGGTCCGCATCTTTCTTTCCGCGGGATCGATAACGCCTCGTACTATCGGCTCTCGCGGAAGAACCGCCGCTTTCATATCGACTACACCGGCTGCGGAAACACGCTGAACGTGCAGAATCCGCGCGTGTTGCAACTCATCATGGACAGCCTGCGCTATTGGGTGCTGGACATGCACGTCGATGGTTTTCGTTTCGACCTGGCCAGTACGTTGGCCCGCGAACTTCACGAAGTCGACAAGCTGGGAGCCTTCTTCGACATCATCCACCAGGACCCTGTTCTGTCGCAGGTGAAGCTGATCGCCGAACCGTGGGACCTGGGCGAAGGGGGCTATCAGGTGGGCAACTTTCCGGTGGGCTGGTCCGAATGGAACGGCAAATACCGCGACTGCGTGCGGCGGTTCTGGAAAGGGGACGGCGGGATCATTTCCGAATTCGCGACCCGCATTTGCGGCAGCAGCGATCTCTACGCCTGGAACAGCCGCCAGCCGCATGCCAGTGTGAATTTCGTGACGTGCCACGATGGCTTCACCCTCAACGATCTCGTTTCCTACGACCATAAACATAACATGGCCAATCTCGAAGAGGGCCGCGATGGCTGTTCGGACAATCTCAGTTGGAATTGCGGCGTCGAGGGCCCCACGGACAATGTGGAGATCCGTCAGCTTCGCGAGCGCAAGAAACGCAATTTCCTGGCGACGCTGATGCTGTCGCAAGGCGTGCCAATGATTCTGGCCGGCGACGAATTTGGTCACACCCAGGGGGGAAATAACAACGTTTACTGCCAGGACAACGAGATCAGTTGGTTGGACTGGAATCACGATCTGGACGATGTCTCGCTGCTGAGATTTACCACGTCCCTCATCGAATTCTGGCGCAATCAACCCGTGTTGCAGCAACGGCGTTTCTTTCACGATCAACCCCTGCGCAGCAAATCGGTCAAGCCCGCGACGTGGCTGGAACCGTCGGGCATCGAGATGTCACAAGAGGCGTGGAATCGCGGTTATGCGCGGTGCCTGGGGTTGGTGCTGCTGGGCGACAATCTCGATGTCGACAAGCACGGCGAGGCCATCAACGGCGACACGCTGCTGATTTTGTTCAATGGCGACCACGCGCTGAACATCGAGTTCACGCTGCCCAAGCCCGACGGCAAGCAGCGCTGGGAACTGGCGTTCGACACATACGTTCCCGAGTGGACCGCGAAGAAATCGTGGCGGGCGGGCCAGACCTATACGTTGCGGGCTTGTTCGCTGGCCGTGCTTCGCGCCCGGGCTTCCGGCGAAGAACGGGAGCTGCCCCGCGATCGCAAGCAGATTTTCGATTTGCCGCACGTGCCCGGTTAGCAGTTCGTGGATTGATTGTGTGCCACGGCCGTGTCCGGTTACGCATAATGGAATCAGGGTGAGCGCCACGCGCTGACCGTCGTCCAGTCGCGTGTTGTCCCGAAGAGACGAGCCAGCTACAACGTCGATGCCGCTTCCGTGAGTGCGGCCGCTTCTTCCCTGGCGATGCGCTGGATATATTCCGCAAAGTCCTCGTCTTCTCCCTGCAGCAGACGGGGCAACGCCGCGCGGAAGTCATCGCGGCGGCACCATTCCCGCATGAAGTCGTCCCACGAGTGCCAGCGGCGGCGCTGCTTGTCGGACATCGGTTCGTCGTACGCGGTGAGGTACGCGCGCTCGAACAGCGAGATGAGAATGTCGAGCAGCACCATCATCCGCTCACGCTGTTCGTCAGTGAGATTCGGCGTTGCCGATTGGGTCCGCAGCCGCAAATCGGGATTGGCGAGGACGAGCTTCAAAAAATCGCTGTAGGCATCGGACAGAAGCTGGTAGACCTCTTCGTCTTCGTTCTCGCGCTCCTTGCGCTGTTCCTGCATAAAGATGTAAATCGCCACCGGCAAGCCGAACACCGTCACGATGTTTGCCAGCAGTTGCCAGAGTTCGATCTGCGACATGGTGCGGGCGTTCCGGGCACTCGGTTGATCTGCGCGGGGCGCGAAACCGCAAGCGTTAAACGTCGAGGTCCTTCACATCGAGCGCGTGCTTCTCGATGAACTCGCGGCGGGGTTCCACCTGGTCGCCCATTAACACGCGGAACATTTCGTCCGCGGCGTTCGCGTCTTCCATCGTCACCCGCAGCAGCGTCCGATGCTCGGGCTTCATACTGGTTTCCCACAGTTCCTCGGCATCCATTTCGCCGAGGCCTTTGAAGCGCGTGACCTTCATCCCCTTCTCGCCCATCTCGCGGAGCTTCGGCAGCAGGTCGCGAAGACTCGTCAGCCGGACGGTGTGTTCGTCCTGCAGAATCTTGAACGGGTAAACCGTTTCGCCGTCGCGAGCACCAGGGGGATACAGATCCTTGAGGCCGATGCCGTACGATTTCAATTCGCGCAGCACGTCGTTGATCGTACGGACTTCGTGCAGTTCGAGCACCTGCAGCGTGTTCTCGGCAGTCGCGGAACCATGCTGCGACGTGACCGACTCCGCGGCGACATCCAGTTCGGCTCCACGTCGGGCTTCCTCTTCCTGAACGAAGTGCTCGACATCCTCTTTCTTGTGGAACCAATGCTCGGTTCGACCGAGAAACACGCGATACAACGGCAGCGCGGTCTCACCGGCGGGAACCTTGCCGATCATGTGCCGCAGTGTGAGACCGCGGCGTTCAAACAGTTCGAGCGGTTCATCAAGCCGCATCATCAGCTTGACGACTTGCCGGAGATGATCTCCTTCGCATTCGACGGCATCGGGGAAGACGAGTTTGCTGCCGTTGAGGCCGAGTTCGATCAACTCGGCCATCATCCGTTCATGCGTTTGCACATATCGCGACTTGTTCCGTTGCGTCACCTTGTACAACGGCGGCTGGGCAATGTAGATGCAACCGTTCTCAACCAACACACGCATGTGCCGGAACAGGAACGTCAGAAGCAACGTGCGGATGTGCGAGCCGTCAATGTCGGCGTCGGTCATCAGGATGATCTTGCCGTACCGCCGCTTCGTCACGTCTTCCATTTCCGCGAGCGGCGGGACACCAATCGCCTTGAAGATATTAGCGATTTCGGCGTTGTCGAGAATCTTCACCAGCACCGCTTTTTCGACGTTCAGAATCTTCCCGCGCAACGGCAGAATCGCTTGTGTGTTCGAGTCGCGGCCGCTGTCCGCCGAACCACCGGCGGAGTCCCCTTCCACGAGATACAGCTCGGTGATGTCGAGTTCCCGGCTACGGCAATCCCGCAGTTTCTCGGGCAATCCACCTGATGTGAGTGCCCCCTTGCGGCGCACCATTTCGCGCGACTTCCGGGCCGCTTCCCGTGCCTCGGCGGCCATCGCCCCCTTCTGGCAAATCTTCTTCGCAATCGACGGGTTCTCTTCAAAGAACTTCGTCAGCACTTCGTAAGCGACGGAGTTCACGATCCCTTCGACTTCGCTGTTGCCAAGCTTGGTCTTCGTCTGGCCTTCAAACTGTGGGTCGGGCACTAGCACGGTGAGAATCGCGACGAGCCCTTCGCGGAAGTCGTCACCCGTCGGCTGGATTTCCTCGAACAGTTTGGCGGCTTTGCCGTAGTTGTTGATGGCCCGCGTGAGAGCCGAGCGGAAGCCGCTGACGTGCGTGCCCCCTTCGTGGGTCGAAATATTGTTGGCGAACGCACGGACGTTTTCCTGAAAGCCGTCATTGTGCTGAATGGCGATGTCGACCTGCACGCCGTCCTGTTCGCCGACGATCCGCAGAATGGTGTCATACAGCGGCGTCTCGGTCCGGTTGATGTACTTGACGAATTCCCGCAGCCCATCGGGATAGCAGTATTCGTCCTTCTGCCCCGTTCGTTCGTCTTCGATAAAGATGCGGATGCCGGCGTTGAGGAAGGCCAGTTCCTGCAACCGCTTGATCAGCGTTTCATAGACGACTTTGGTATCGGGGAAGATCGTCGGATCGGGCTTGAAGGTGATCTTCGTCCCCGTGGTTTCGCTCTTGCCGAGCTTCTTCAAATCGCCTTGCGGAATGCCGCGGGCGAAGTCCATCGTCCAGACGTGTCCCTCGCGGCGGACTTCCGCTTCCAGCCAGTCAGCGAGCGCGTTCACGGCCTTGATGCCGACGCCGTGCAACCCGCCGGTGCCGGTTTTGTAGCCACCCTTGCGATCGAACTTGCCGCCAGCATGAACGTTGGTGAGGACGATCTCCAGCGCGGACTTGTTGTCTTCTTCCGGCATGCGACCGACGGGAATCCCGCGGCCGTCATCGACCACGGCGACGCTGCCATCGGCATGAATCTTCACCGACAGCCAATGCGCGAAACCGGCGACGCACTCATCGACGCAGTTGTCGACCAACTCGTAAACGAGGTGGTGCAGCCCGCGGACCGTGGTGTCGCCGATGTACATGGCAGGGCGATGGCGGATGCCTTCGATCCCCTTCAGCAGACGGATATCTTTTTCGCTGTACTCTTCGGAACCGATGGACGTTTCCGGCGCGTCTTCAGGCGTGTCATTCGATTCGACCAACGGATTCATCTCCTATTCCGCGCTTGCCGCTTTGCAGGATCCCAGAGCATCGTCCTGGCATCCTGCAAAGCGGCAAGCGCGGAAATCATTTCAATCGGAACTTAATACTTTTGATGCGTAAATGGGGGGCTTGATTCTGTAACGCGGTCGTCAACGCGGCTTGATGAAACGCCGACAACTCGCTCAACAACGCCGAGGACGTCACTGTCACCTGCAATACGCCGCGGACCACTCTTGAGGCGTGGGTCTGACCCGGCCATTGCCGTTCGATCGCCGTTTCCCACGCCGCCTGCAAGTCCGCATCCGCCTGCCGCCGCGCGTAACCCCGCACCGCGATCAATTCGGCGAGAGCATTGGCAAGGGGCAACGGGTCGGCCATCGTGTGTGAAGTTCCAAATTCCAAATGCCAAGTTCCAAACAAGATTCAAATTCCAAATTCCAAACGAATGACGAAGCTGTGTCGATTTCAGCCCATCTTCGTTTGGAATTTTTCTCCCTTGGAGCTTGTTTGGAATTTGGATTTTGGAACTTGGAATTTCATTACTTAGCGGTCCCGCGCCAACGGCATAATCACATACGTGTAATTCCCATCCGCTCCCAGCACCGCGGCGCTTTCGTGGTCGATCAGCTTAAACTGCACCGACGTGCTCGGGTCCAGCACCCGCAGGAAGTCGGAGATGTACCGCGGATCAAACGTGATCGTGACATCCGCGCCGTCGTAGCTGATCGGCAACTCAATCTTCGATTGGCCAATGTCCGCGGCCTGGCTGCTCAGCCGTAGCGTCCCCTTGGCGAACGTGAAATCCACACCGCGGCTTTCTTCGTTGGTGACGATTTGCGATTGTCGCACCGCCGAGTAAAACGGCCCAACCGGCAACTCGATCAACGCATTGAACGACGCCGGCACCACTTTGCGGTAATCCGGGAACCGGCCCTGCACCAACTGGCTGGTGACAATCACGCCGCCGCATTGCACCGAGATGTCGTTCGCGTGCACTGCAATCTTCGCTTCCGCTTCGCCATCCCCCAACACGCGCTCGATGAGCTGCATCGCCTTCGACGGCACGACCGGCGGGGGCGTCGGCATCGTCGGCGTTCCTTCCGCCCGGCAACTGGTCGAGATCACCGCCAACCGGCGGCTGTCCGTCGCGGCGAGCGTCGCCGTTTCGCCGCTCAGTTCCAGCAGAATCCCGCCGAGGGCATACCGCGTGCTTTCCACATCCGTCGCGAACACCGTCCGCTTGATCAACTGTCGCAATGAATGAGCCGACACGACAAAAAAACTGTCGTCGTCAAACCCGGCGACGGGCGGGAACTCCGCGGGGTCTTCGGCGGACAGGCGGAACTCGCTCGATCCGCTCCGAATCCACATCGCGTCTCCGGCGATTTCGATCTTCACCGTGTCGTCGGATAGTTCGCGGAGAATCTGCAGCACGCGAGCCGTCGGCAGCAACGCCTCGCCGCCGGAATCCGCCGTGACATCCGGCACGATGCACCGCATGCCGATTTCGCTGTCGGTCCCGATCAACGTCGCCGTGTTCTGCGCCACCGTCAGCTTGACGTTCTTCAGAATTTCCTTGGTAGTGCGACTGGGCACGACCCCGCTGACAGCCGTAAACGCCGTCGTCAAAGCATTCCGGGAACAGGACAAAAGCATCGTGAACTACCCGTCTGAAAGGGATTGCACGCCACAATCGGCGCGAATCACCAATTATACCAGTTTCCACGATAAAAAGGGAGCAACATCCCCACCCATCACCCCGTCAAATCCGCGGAAATCCCCCTGCCATCGCTTGCGGTTTCGCGCCCCGCGCGGATCGTTTCCCAGCGGCGGCCCTCACACCCGAGGAAGCCCTTCAACCATCTCCCTACGGAGCCTTCGTTTCGTCAGTCGAGGAGTTCGCCGCAGTCACCGTGAGATGCACCGGGAAGTCAATGATCCGTCGCTGGCCTGGAGTTTCACCCTGGATCTCCATAAGGATAAATCGGACGAACCGACCGGGCGAGGTTCCCGTTTTGATTTTCACCTTGATTTCGGCCATGCCATGCTCAGCAAGGTCCTCCGCGACCGATTCAATGACGGTGCATCCGCACGACGTGCTCACGTTCTTCAGGTGCGCGCGGCTCCGTCCGCGGTTGACGATTCGCAGAGCGCATGCTTGCGTTGTCTCGGGAGCCACTTCTCCCAACTCGATTCCATCCGGAACGGCCACGATGTCCCATTCCGGCCGGTCGTCGATCAGCGCCCCAATTGCCAGGCAAGCGATGCCGAGTAAACTCATTACGCCGGTGCAGATTTTCATAGACAGATTCATAATGTCGAATCCTCAGTGGTTTTCGTTGGGGAAGCGACGGTGTTGACATTTGGGACGCTTTCCGGCGATTTCCGATAAAGCATCGCCCAAGTCAACAGCGCGAATCCGAGCAGATTTCCGCCCAAAAGAATCCACGGGAGTCGTGATCGTCGACCTACTGCAGGAGATTGTTCGGGGTTTGGGGCCGTGGAAGGGTGTCTGCGCTGAGGGGGCCTGCGGACGACATCCACCTTTTCTCCGTCCCATTCCTCGGAAGGCCCCGGCTTGTCGTAACCGCGCACAATCCCGGTATGCGGCGGTGCTTCCAATGCTTTTACGGTGAACTGCTCTGGTGAAACCGGAATGTTGAGTTTCACATCACTAAACCGAATTCGTTCGGCATAACTGGGTGTTTTCCGTCCGGTGCTTTTACTCGTGTAGATCGTTTCTTGCGGATACCACACGCCGGCTTCGGGAAAATGTTGGAGCGTCGACACAATGGTCACGACATATGTCCCGAGGGTATTCGTTCCGGTCGCAGAAACCTTAACAACATTCATTGCCTTGGATGGGTCAAACCATGTCGTAATCCGAACATCGTCCTTGCTCAGGTACTCCACCCGGTAACAATTCACTCCCTCGAATGGTTCTTCCACGACCGTAATGTTGTTCTGTTCGACATTCGCTACATACGCTTCCAGCTCGGTCCTCAGAAAGTCATCCACATGGTTTGGCATCATGCCGAATTTCCAGGGATGGAAAACAGCTTGCATCTCGAAGAGATCATTACTCGTCTGGAGTTCGCCGATCCCCACGACGGTTCCATCTTCAAAGCTGCCGGGATACCACTGGTAGATCAGATCGGGGCGAATGATGATTCGCTCGCACGAGCCCCCTTCCGGATAGTTCATCGTCAGTGGGACGCCATTGACGATTCCCGATCGCTCGAAGGGCACCCACCGATCCAGAAAGGCATGCCACCCTTCGTTCAAATCAAAAACCAGGTGGTCCCTGAACCGAGGCGTCCCCCATTCAAACGGTTGCGCTTCGTCGTCGCGGGGTTTGCTGGAGGCAATTTCGTAACGGATGTCGCCCGTCAACACGGCCTTGCGGGCCGCCAGCGCCTGCTGCTGCAAGGTGGCCGCATCCGGAAGTGCCGCGACAGTTAGCAGCAGCCATGTCCATTCCGCCATCATGCCCTCCTGATAACGCCCGCTGAATCAACCTGTCGCTGTCGATCAATGAAGGCCAATGAACTATCTTATTCCTGATCACAGAGCCCGCCATCGATTGCCGTGGATTTGAATTCCGTCGGTGCACCACATTCGGAGACGCCTTCTCTGCAAACAGCGCTGACGTCAGTATAGGAGCAGACAAGATATCTGAAACAAGGACGGATATCCCCGGTCTCTGTACATAATGAGATCGCATCAGGATTCGGGTTGTCCTTGCAGAGCCAGGCAGCCCTCGTCGGGACGCGAAAGGCCGACTGACAACTGTAAGGATTGGCGGGCGCCCCAAGCTGACAGTCTTGAGGCCCGAGTCCGGAGCAGAACGATGGGTCACAGCAACCAGACATGGCAGGAACGATCTTGTGGTTGCACGGTTCCGCCAGCACCATGCTGATCGGTCCAACCATGAAGCTGATGCCCAAGCATCCCACCACCCATCGCATTTGTGTATGAGACATAACACGCGCTCCGATTGAAAGAGGAGACGAACCAGCACCGTGAGATTGGAAGGGATGATCCCGAAACTTCCGGAAGAAGTGGTGCAATGTTCAGAGTGTACGGGGGGGAGTAAATGTCAAGAAAACTCTTCAGAAATTCATCGTCGGGGTCAGGCTGGTCTTATTTCCTGCGGTATTGCCAACCCTCCAAGTTCATGAACTCCCAGTTTTCCTTCAGCTCTACACTGGAGGTAAACCGTGTCCGCTGATTTGCGATTCGTCTCCGAACGTTTCCCACGCGCTTCAAAATATCACCCCGAATGAATCATCGCCGAGGTACGTGGCGGGGCGAATCCGTAAATGGCTGGCCGAGCGGCTGGACCTGCGGGCGGGGAGGCGGGTGCTCGACTTGGGGTGCGGGCGGGCAATGTCGTCGCTGTTTCTGCATCGGGAATTCGGCGTCCAGGTATGGGCCGCCGACTGGTGGTTCCGTGTCGATAAGAACCGGCAGCGGATCGCGGACGCCGGAGCGGAGGAAGGCGTGTGCCCGTTGCACGCCGACGCCCGTTCGCTGCCGTTCTCCGCCGGGTTCTTCGATGCGATTGTGTGCATCGACTCGTACGTCCACTTCGCCACTGCAATTCGCGGGGTGCCAATACAAGCTCGACATGACCGACGGCGGATCAGACAGTGGTGCGGAGACAGGCCCATGTGAAATTCGTCTCCCTAAATTTGGCCCCACGTTGGCGAGCCGATGCGGCCGTTCGATAGAATCCCGGCGAAGCCACAAGGCCCTCGAAGCGGACGACGACAACAGTCAGCCAATAAATCGGAATCCCGTGATGAAGCATCTCCAGCATGGTTTGATCAGTCTGTGTTTTGCAGTCGCCGCGCTGGTTGTTCGAGCCGAGGCGCAAGAGCATCCCGATCGCGTTGTTCAGCCCGGCGTTCCGCAAGGAAAGATCACTTCGGGGCAGTTCAACGACAGCACGATGTTTCCGGGCACGAAGCGGGATTACAGCGTCTATGTGCCGGCTCAATACAAGGACGATGAGCCGGCTGCGTTGATGGTGTTCATGGATGGCGGCGGATACTCGAATCTGAAGGGCGGGTTTCGGGTGCCGATTGTCTTTGACAACCTGATTCATCAAAAGAAGATGCCGGTCACGATCGCGGTATTTGTGAATCCGGGCAATGTTGCTGCCACGGCGAAAGGCGGAAAAGATCGCAGCAATCGGTCGTTCGAGTACGACTCAATGGGCGATCGGTATGCGAACTTTCTGATCGACGAGTTCCTGCCGGTCGCATTGAAGGGGCTCAATGTTTTGAGCGATCCAGCAAAGCGAGCGGTCTGCGGAATTTCTTCCAGCGGCATCTGTGCTTTCACGGTTGCATGGGAGAAGCCGGAGCAGTTTGGCAAGGTGCTCAGTCACATCGGCAGCTTCACCAACATTCGCGGCGGCTGGGCTTATCCGGGTCTGGTCCGCAAGTCGAAGGACAAACCGAAGGCCATCAAGGTCTATCTCCAGGACGGTCGTGAAGACCTCAACAACCTGCACGGCAATTGGCCGATCAGCAATCAGGATCTCGCGTCGGCGCTGCAATTCGCGGGGTACAAGTACAAGCTCGACATGACCGAGGGCGGACACAGCGGCAAGTTCGGCGGCGAGATGTTGCCCGACGCGTTGAAGTGGTTGTGGGATGACAACGCCGAGAGCACGAACATTCCGATTGTCGAGACAAAGCCGGTTTGGGAGCCGCATCCGGATGCGGTTGCAAAGGACGATGTGCCGAAGGGGACGGTCGAGCAAATGCCCGCCTGGGAATCGAACATCTTCGCCAACACAATCCGCGATTGGTCGGTGTATGTGCCGGCTCAGTACAAAGCCGACAAACCCGCGGCGTTGATGGTGTTTCAAGACGGCGAGGGAATGAAGAACGTCAACGGTCGCTGGCGCGTGCCGACGGTATTCGACAACTTGATCGCGCGCGGAGACATGCCCCCAACAATCGCGATCTTTATCAATCCCGGTCACGACAAAGACAAGCCACGACAGAACGGCAAGCACTCGAATCGCAGTCTGGAATACGACGGCTTGGGTGACCGTTACGTCCGCTTCCTGCTCGAAGAGATCATCCCCGAAGTACGGAAGAAGTATTCCATTTCCGACGATCCGGAAATGCACGCGATTGGCGGCTCCAGCTCGGGCGCGATTTGCGCCTTCACCGTCGCCTGGGAGCGCACCGACTCCTTCCGTAAGGTCTATTCCAGCGTCGGCAGCTTCACGAATCTTCGCGGCGGCAACGTCTATCCGTCGCTCGTTCGCAAAACCGAGCCCAAGCCGATCCGCGTCTACATGGCCGACACGAGCGGTGATGTCGACAATGCCTTCGGGAGCTGGCCGTGGTCCAATCAGCAGATGGCGTCGGCTCTGAAATACATGGGCTACGACGTCCGCTTCGACTGGGCCGAAGGCTACGCGCACAACGCCGACTTCGGTGGTGCGAAGTTCCCCGAAGCGATGAAATGGCTGTGGAGAACGGAAGCTCACGCTCCCGCGCTCGATACCCGCGGCGATCTCGGCGGCGATCTGACGCTGCTCAACTTGCTGATTCCCGGTCAATCCTGGCAAATCGTCGCGGAGGGACTCGGCTTCGCGGATGCGCTGTGCGCGGACAAAGCGGGCAACCTCTATTTCTGCGACATGAAAGCCCCATCCGTCGTCCGTATCGCGACGGATGGCACACGCAAAGAAATCTGCCAAGAATCCGTCAGCGGACTCGAATTCAATCCGGAGGGCTCGCTGCTTTATGCCTGTCAGGGCGCGAAGAACCGCGTGATTTCGATCAACCCGGACAGCGGCGAAGTGAAGGTCGTCGCTGAAGGAGTGAAGCCGAACGATCTCGCGGTCACGACTGACGACTTCATCCTCATCACGGAAACCGGAGCCCAACAGGTCACTCGGATCAATCCGCGAACCGGCGAAGTCACGGTGGTCGACAAGGGCATCAACAAACCCAACGGCATCGCGCTCTCACCCGACGGAGGCACGCTCGCAGTCTCCGATTACGGCGGGATTCACACTTGGACGTTCCGAGTCAATGCCGACGGAGTGCTCGACGCGAAGATGCCGACGATGCCGATGCGACTGCCGATCGACCCGAAAGGCGACTTCAAATTCAACGAGCCGCCGCCGTATATCCAGAACTCGAAGGGCGACGGCATGGCGGTTGACAGAGCCGGCCGCTTCTATGTGACGAGCGATCTCGGCGTGCAAATCTTCGACCCGACGGGCCGCGCCTGTGGAGTCCTGCCGAAAGTCGACAAGGATCAACCGCTCACCACCTGCATCCTCGCCGGACCCGATCACAGCACGCTCTATATCGCGCACGGCACGAAGATTTACCGCCGCAACCTGACGGTCGAAAAACCAAAACCATAAAGTGAGCGAGACTCTGCGCGATGCGGCGCACCAGATCGTTCGTGATGCCTGTTTAGAGGGTGGCATCCGCACGCCGCAGACAACCCGGCAATCGGTTGATTGACACCTCAATTTGAGAATGGCGCTACCTGGGTCTTGGTCTTCCAAATTGGCAAGTCTTCCGGCGACCGGTCATGATGATCCGTTTTAAGGGACGACACTGCGATTGCCCATAGCGCCAATTTCGCGCGTTTCGTCACAAAAAATCGGCTCATCCGGGAGATGCGTCCCTGAGTTGAAAAGAGACGGACAGGCCGCTCTGGTTTGAAGTTGCGTCAAGGGACTTCAGACTGGGGAGCGAACATGTCCGAGTGGATGTTGTCTCACGTGTGGGGGATTCGGGGCTACGAGGTCGTCCGGTGCCAAAAGTTGGACCCGGAATTTCTGGCGGTGTCGATCCGGGGAACGGCGGCGGCGGTGCGCTGTCCCCGTTGCGGCACGAAGGATGTCGTCCGCAAGGGGTCTCATTCGCGCGTGTTTCGAGGATTGCCGGTGGGACGGAAACAAGTGTGGTTTGAAGCTCAGGTGCCGCGAGTGCGGTGCGACCAGTGCGGCATCACCCGGCAGGTGCGGATTTCGTTCGCCGAGGAAAAGCGGCGGCACACGCGATCGTTCGAGCGGTATGCGCTGGAACTGGCGCAAATCGCCACCACGGCTGATGCCGCACGCCATCTGGGCGTCGCGTGGGATACGGTCTCGTCAACGACCGGTTTCATGTGATCAAGCTCGACAACGAGATGCTCACCGAGTTGCGGCGGGAATTGCACCGCGAAGCCGAGACTGTACAGGCGAAAGCCGTGCTCAAAGGAACGCGCTGGCTGCTCCTCAAGCGGGCCACCGATCTGGACGAAGAGCGCGGCGAACCGGACCGGCTGCGGGAAGCGCTGAAACTCAACCAGTCGCTGGCCGTGGCGTATTACCTCAAAGACGACCTGAACCGCTTCTGGCAGCAACCGAACAAGGCCCTCGCGGCCCAGTGGCTCAAAGACTGGCTGCACGATGCCGAGACTTCCGGCATCCGCCTCGTCCAGAAGTTCGCCAAGACCGTCGTCAAAGCCTTCTCGCCTGGTACGATTACCCGATCTCCGCCGGTCCGCTGGAAGCCGTCAACAACAAGATCCGCCTCCTCCACCGACAAGCCTACGGCTACCGCAACCCCGATTTTTTCCGGCTCAAACTCTACGCGCTCCATCAGACGAGGTACGCGTTAGTCGGATGAACCAAAAGTCGACGGATTGCGACGAGAAACCGCGGACGATTTCATCGATGGCAGTTTGAACGGGCTGTTTCATGGGGCCCCCGAGTCGTCATGAGATGCGAGGCATCGAAATTGATCGCCGCACTTGAGCACGACACGTTCATCGTCGTCGATTGCAGGGCCGAGACTGCCGTCAGGCAGGATGCGAAACAATACGAACTGTTCATCGATTTTGACGCCCCGTTGCGTAGTCCTTGAGGTAGATGTTCTCGTACTTCACCGTTCGCCATAACCGCTCGATCATCACGTTGTCGATGGCGCGCCCTTTTCCGTCCATGCTGATCGCAATCGACTCCGCCGCCAGCCGGCCCGTGAACTCCTGGCTCGTGAACTGCGACCCTTGATCCGTGTTGAAAATCTCCGGCCGGCCGTACCGCAACGCTTCCTCCAACGCCGCCAGACAGAACTCCACATCCATGCTGTTCGAGAGCCGCCACGACAGCACGCACCGGCTGAACCAGTCCATCACCGCGGTCAGATACAAGTATCCTTGCTGCAATGGCACGTAGGTGATGTCGCAGGCCCACACCTGATTCGGCCGCGTGATCTCCACGCCCCGCAGCAGGTACGGATAGACCTTGTGGCCCGCGGCCCGAACCGTCGTGCGCGGCCCCGGTGCAATCCCCTGAATCCCCATGTTTCGCAGCAATCGCTGCATTTTCTTCCGGTTGACCATGTGCCCCTGACTCGCCAGCCATAGCACCAACCGACGACTCCCCAGAAATGGATGACGCAGATACTCCTCGTCGATCAGCCGCATCAGGTGCAGGGTCTCGGCACTCTCCGACACCGGCTCGTAATACAGGTTCGCGCGATGCAGGCCTGTATGGCGACAATTAGATTTCCCGTCAGCGACAATTAGGATTCCCGGTTTGGACGACGGTTGGCAGGGCTGAGGTGAGAATGGCAATTTTCCGAAATTCGGAGAGTTGCGATGACTCAGGATGGC
>JAKFUG010000041.1 GCA_021732785.1 Planctomycetaceae bacterium | reverse complement strand
TGCAGGCCGAATGGCAACTGGTGTGCTTAACGCACAACCTGCTGAAACTCTTCCGCCACGCGACAGCGTAACCGGCCCGGCGGCAGCCCGGCCGATCACCCACGCCCCGATCGCTCCCCCGAAAAATCACACCAAACCCGCTGGCTTCAATTACGCGGACAGGCTCCTAGAGCCCGCTCTATTGACCTTCCTGTGTGCCACTGGCTCTGCCAGTGCTGTCTTTCATATGCAATCAAAAACACTGGCGGCACCAGTGGCACACAGCGAATTACTTGTCGGCATTCACCGGGGCGGTTGCCGACGCGGGGGCGTCTGGAGTCACGTTTGCGGGTTTGCCGGCGACTTCGGATCCCGTTACGGGGACGATCACGGTCGATAAGATTTCGCGATCCTCATCGTTCTGCACCCAGGCCACGACCGACAAACCGGTGAGCGCGAGCGGCTTGATGGGGAATTCCACGCCGCGGTTCTTCTCGAACTGGACGAGATACTCGGAGAGCGACTGCTTCAGATCGGCGAGGGAGAGCTTGGCGGAGGTGGAGAGCTGTCCCGATTTCACCGCGGTCCCCTTCGCCCCGCCGAGCATCGCCCGGACCAGGTGTTCGTGCGTCCGAATGCCGTTGGGGGCAAGATACTCGACTTCGTTTTCAACGAGCGCCATCCGCAATCGCAGGCGCTTCGCTTTGTCTTCCGGCCAACCCGTGGCGCTGGCCTCGACGGCGATTTCGCCATTTTCCAGAGCGGCGGAGACTTTCAACTGCACATCGCTCGCGGTCTTGAGGCGATCGTCCACGCTTTTGCGAAGTGTGCCATAGGCTTGATTGACGTGTTGCAGCATTCCGCCTATGCCCGGTGCCGGAACGCGGCCGTCCATCAGCATCAGTGGTGTCCCTGCCCCTTCGTAGTAACCGAAGCGGTCTTCGGAATCCTGATTGGCGAGGGGATCGGGACCGGGAATGTGCTGGTGATAGCGCAGCGCGATCACTTTTTGCGCGGCGTAATCGTGACTGACGAGGTCGAGCGCCACATCGCCCGCGATACACGGCGGGCATGTCCCCCCCGTAAACAGTTCGAGCAGCACCGGACGGCCGGCCTCGGTAGCAACCTTTTCCGGCGCGGCTTTCCGTGCGGCTTCCGCGAGTTCATTCATCCGGCGGTTGTAGGTGTCGACCAGAAACTTGTCGAAGCCATCGACGTTGCCGTGCTTGTCTTCCCAGATTTTCAGCAATTGCTCGCGCGGCGATCCGTCACCCGGGGGCTTCCCTTGCTGCGAACGAATCCACAGACCTTCGAGCAACGGCAACGCGACGATGTCGGCCCAGTATTCCGTCGCCTTCTCGGGCAGTTCATGACCCTTCGCGTACAGCGCCAGGGCATGCAACATTTCCGGATTGTAGCGCTGCAAGACGAGTTTGGATTCCAGCGTCTCGTACGCTTTTTTGGCCACTTCGGCGTCGTCGGACTTGAGATCTTCCAGCGCAATATCGACGGCGACCTGATCGCGGGCAGAATCAAAGGCTTCGCTGTAGGTTTTCAGCCCCGCTTCGCTCATCGGATACTTTTTGGTGGCGTCGTTTTTACCGAGATCGTTGAGCCATTCCTGCGCGACGCGGGGATATTTTCGCGATGCCGCCGTGTTGAGAATCACGGTGGCGCGAACTTGATCCGTCATGCGCGGCCCCCACAGCGAGGCGGAGTCCAGGAATTCGGCCGCGATCATCTTCAACGATTTATCATCCGCGGTCGGCAAGCTTCCCAGTCGGCCGAACACGCTGCCGAAGGCTTCCAATGAGAGCGGATTGCCGCGCAGTTCCGCGGCCATTCCGAGCGTCGCATAGGGTTGGTTCTTGTCCCCGAATGCTTTGACCAAGGGTTCGGCCCCGGCCGTGATGGGCGCAGGATCCCAAGCCTTCGGATCGTAAGCGGTCTGCGTAGTCGATTGCAGCATCGCCGGGGCCACACCGCCCCCTCCTTCGACGAGCATCGTTCCCCGAACAAAGCCGCCCTTCAGCGTCCCTTGATATTCGACGGTGTTCTCGTTGGCGGTCAGTCCCATCGTGCATTGATCGCCATCGATCTTTACGCTCTTGATCGCAAATTTCGGTGCCCCTTCGAGGGAGGCGAGCACTTCGCCGGTCGTTCCCTCGGCGCTCTCTTTGATCTCGAAGAGCATCAGGTGCAGATCACGAAAGGTCGGCTGCCCGCTTGGATCGGGCATCTGCTGGGTAACGACGAGCGCCCATTTGCCGGGGAAGGTGGTCGGACCTTGCGGTGCCTGTTCCGCATCGGCAGCGGCTTTCGCATCCTTCCCATCTCCAACGGTCGTGCTCGATTTCGACCGACAGCCCGCTGCCAGAATGAGGAGCACCGCGAACACGCCCAGTCCCCGCCGCCAATCGCCCTGAATCATAATCGCACCTTGAAAATACGAACCGCCACGGTTACCCCCACGGGGCCGCACGGAGAAAGACTTCCCGATTCTATCCCGCCATCCTTCCGCCGTCGCGGTCAGAAGCGCGGAAGCCCAGAGAACGCATTCCCTGGGCTTCCTTACGTCACATTTCGGCGCAATGCGAGTTTGGCCCGATCAGCTAATAATTTCCGGGTCGGTTTCCGGAACCGCGGCGTTGTCCGGATCGAACCATTCATCTTTGTAGACGATCCGCTTGTGGTGCTTCATCGCCAGGTTGGACGTCAGCGCCATGATAGCATCCTTCATTCCTTGCTCGCCCGGACACCGCAGACCGCCCTTGTCCGGGGTCTCGCGGATATTGTTGCGGATGCAGTAGCAGAAGTGCTCCATCTCTTCGGTGTACCCGCGGCTCACCGCGCCGACGTCCGCCGTCGCGGCGGCTTTGGTCGGACCGGTGCTGGCACTCGCACTCAGCGCCGGCAGGCCGTCGTTGCCGTCGAGGATGTACAGCCGCTGGTCGGCCCCGCCGCCGCCGGTGTTCTTGCTCGCTTCCTTGTAGAGCATCGCTTCCAGTTCTTCCTTCATGATCAGCGTACCGCGGCTGCCGAAGACGGTTTCGCCGTACGGCTCCATGCGGTTCGTGCTGATGGAAGAATAGGTGACGATGGTGACGTCGTTCTTGTCCTCACCATAATGCGGCCCGGGAAACTCGAACGTCATGTAGACATGATCTTCGACCTCGCGGTCATCGGCCTGTTGGTCCGGCGAGCCGATCCCTTTCACGCCGTAGAAGTTCTTCCCGCCGTAACCGTAGCAGGCGATGGGCTTCACCTTGCCGAGGAAGATGCTGGCGGCATCGAGCTGGTGGCTGCCGAGTTCGGCCATCAAACCGCCGCCGGTGTCGCGATAGAGCCGCCAGTTGACGAGCTTGTCCATCGACGGATAGCCCAGCTTTTCTGCGAGGAATTTGTCGAGATCGTCGAATCCCGATTCCTTCGCATAGGCCGTGAGGCCATCGATGTCCGCGGAGAATTTTTTGCGGAACGATTCCGCCGAGTAGCCGCCCGGTCGCCAGCTATCGCTGCCGGGGAAGCTGTTGTTGCGGTGCCATTGGGCGCGGATGAACTTGATGTCGCCGAGCAAGCCCTTCTTGATGAGGTCGTTGGCGTTGTCATACAGGACGTTGTAGTGCCGCTGATGCCCGACCGCGAGGAGTTTGTTCTCCTTGCGGGCGACCTGAATCATCTCCTTGCACTGCGAGACCGTGTGGGCCATCAGCTTTTCGGTGAGAACATGCTTGCCGGCTTTCAGGCAATCAATCGCCACCTGGGCGTGCTGGCACAATGGCACGGCAATGACGACCGCTTCGATTTCCGGATGCGCTTTCAACAGTTCCTTATGATCGCGATACAGTTTGATCTTCGAAGCCGCTTCACGACCGAGCTTGCGGTTGAGACCCCAGCGGACTTCATTGCCATCGCCGAGGAGCGCCCGTTTGCGGTTCACTTCGCGCAGATCGGCACAAGCGACGATGTCCATGTAGGCGGGCGGATGCTGCGTGAGGAGCACCGAGCCTTCGTCGCCGGTGCCAATGAACCCGACTTTCACGGGGTTGCCGTTGAGGCTGCCGTATTGGAAGTACGCCGCCCCGAGCGTGGGGACCGCGGCCGCCGCCCCGACAAGAAACGACCGCCGCGTGAAGCTGACGGCCTCATGAAAATTGTCTTTCCCCAGCCGCTGCTGTTCGGGAGTGAGTTGCATGGTGATTGGTCCTTGGTCAGTTGTCAGTGGCTACGGAGTTGTTTGAAGAATCGTTGTCGTGGTCGGCTCGGTAGATTTCAGAAATTGTTCACACGCATCGGTAAACTCGTCGTCATCAATGTTTGAAGTGGCTTGAGGGTCTTCCGGCCGAGCATACTCGGCCAAGAAATCCACAAGCTGGCCGAACCGCATGTCCGGGTGACGTTCAACGACGCGTTCCAGAGCGGCGATCAATCGGGATTTTGCAGCATCGATCATGGCAAGGTCTCCTCAAGTCGGCGATACCAGCGGCTGTGTCGCGGCCAGCTTCCTTCGACAATGGCTTGAATCAACACGCCGGGATGCAGCATCGCTGCTCGCGTCGCACGAGTCACTCCATTTCTTATGAGAAATGCACCGTCGGGGGTTCTCCGAACAATAATCGGGGGCATACTTTCAATCGATCTGCCGAATTCGGCCAATTGCTTATGAAGTCGAATCGGTTCCGCTCCTTCGTTGCGACATGCAGGCAGGAGCAAGTCCCGAGGATCGACTTCAATGATCTCCATATCCGACTCGCATCAAGCGATGAGGGTCAACGAACTGTTAAAGACGACATTGTTCCGCATACTGCTGCATTCCGCGATCAAAGGCACTTTGAAGCTTTGGGAACTGATACTGCTCATCATAGCTGATGATGCTCAACTGAATTACATCCCAAAAAGAGTCTCCGCCATGCTGAAGATAGATCGGAATGTTATGCACGGCGTCCATCAGATCAAAGTGCTGTCGCGGCGTTATTTTGCTGCCCAAATTGCGTGCCCACAAAACCGCATGACAAACGACTTCAAGAAGCGCGTAGGTACGGTCTGGCGGAACCGAATCATCAGCGACTGCCTGCTCCATAATTACTGTCAGATCTCTTCACTCGGTGCCGTCCAATCTTCCGGCAACAGATCGTTCACCGCCATTGCCCAACCGGGGACGGCGGGTTCGGCTTCGGCGGTGTCGCCGGGGCGGTAGATGGTGGGAGCTTCCGGTGATGTTGCACGGTAGACCCGCACAACATCGTTCGAGAGCAGATCGACATCCCACACCACCAGCGTCCCCGCGGCGAAATAGTCGGCCCGCTTCTGGGCCATTTCGCGTTCGGCCCGGCGACCGTAATCGTTCTGATTGCGAACTTCGACAGCAAAAACCGGCGTGCCTTCATAGTACTTCATGGGTTGGCAACTACCAATGTGGTATGCCGCATCAGGACTGAAAGAGAACCGATTCAGCAGATTCACACGGAAGACGTTTCCCCCCGTCGCGGCACCTTTCTTGATTTGCTTCGCATAAGTCCACAGGGCGAATAACACCATGTCGCCAGCACGGCCCGGCCAAGGTGCCGTCCCTTCCAATTCAACCACTCGACCGTCGACAATCTCCCCCTTGCCTTCAATACGGCTGAGTTCCTCGAACAGGGCTTCGACATCGATGTCGGCGGCGACGGTCATCGGATGCTCCTTCTTACTTGTCCGTTTTCCGGCCGAACAACGCGGCGCCAATGGCGTCGATGCCGAACCAGCGGCCGCTGGGCAGAAAGACGAACGCGAGACAGGCGATGGCTTCAATCAGCACTTTGTTGACGATGTAGTTGTGCTCGATCCCCACTTCCGGCGGCGTCCCCGGCCACGGGGGAATGGCGAGGTAAAACATCATGAGGAGACCGGCCCCGCCGAGAGCGGCCAGTCGGGTGAATAAACCGGCGATGAGCAGAATGCCGACGATCGCCAGACCGTACATGGTTTGCAGGTTGATGGACCGCATTTTCGTCATCGGCGGGGGCACCGGGCCGGCTGCGAGTTGCGTCTGGCTGAGCAGCTTTTCCGCTTCAAGTTTCAATTCGGTTTCCAGCGCCTGAACCGGGCCGATCAGCTTGCGACGTAACGCCTGCAATTCGATCCACTGCTTTTGCAGATGATCCCATTGAAATGCTTCGCGCGTCTTTTTGAGGTTGGCTTCATAGCGGACAATCGCCGCTTTGTACTGTTCGATCTCACCCATCCGTTGTTCGATGATCGCGTCATCCTTTTTCTGGTTGACGCCGACACGCTCGGGGTCGCCTTTCAGCATGGCGGCGAGGCGCTGACGAATCGGCAGATTCGCCTGCCGCTTGTAAACATCTTCCACGGCTTTGCGGAACTCGCTGGAGGGCGCATCCTCACCTGGGGCCAGCGCCAGAATCGCGTCCCGCTCATCCGGGAGCAGGTGATTCATGGCATTGACGACAAGCCGCTTCGCCTTCGGGTCGTAGGTGATCGCCGATTTCCATTTGCTGAGATCGACACCCTCCGGCAGCGCCGACAGTTCGGCGCGATAGTCGGCCGGACCATCGAGCAGCAGCGCTAACCGTTCAGCGACGGAAGTCCCCTTTTCCGGTTTGTCGTTCACACCGGGGTAATGGGCCTGGAACCGCGCGACGTAGTCATCGAACTTCGCCGAGACTTTGTCATAGTCGAGCCAGTTCAGATCATTAGGGTCGCCGGTGAGGTTGCGGAACGTCCCGCGCAACGGCCCGGTGGAGTTCTTGAGATACCCTTCCGCGGTCCACGGCTGGGCGGTCGACTGCGTGTCGATCTTCCACCAGCCCTCGTACAGCAAATGCCAGCCGATCGCCATCCGCAGAGTGACGAGTAGAACACAGGCGATGGGTGAGATTTTACGTTCGTCGCCAGGCACGGGGGAAACCTCGGGGTGGTTGTCAGTGGTGTGTTGTCAGTTGTCAGTGGGAATGAAAGACGCGGTTACGGTCGATGTTGTGGAACACGGGTACGAGGGTTCTTCCGTCGGTCGGGTAGGGAAAGAGGATCGCACCCGTGTTCATGAAATTATCACAAGCCGCGAGGGCCTTTTCGACCCCGAGCACGAAAAAAGCGGTCGATAAGGCATCCGCCAGAGCGGCATCCGGCGCGACCACACTCACCGACAACATCGTGTCGACCGGCCACCCCGTCCGCGGATCGAGAATGTGGCCGTACCGTTTTTCTCCCACACGGAACCATTGGACGGCGGTTCCACTGGTGGAAATCGCCGCATCTTTCAGCAGCAATGTGAGATACGGCCGGTCGGGCAAGAGCGGATTCCGCAAGCCAATCGGCCAGCCGTCGTGACCGGCGTGCGTGCCGTGAGCCAGCACACTGCTTTTGCCGCCGTGAACCAGCCAGTCTGTGACGCCCCGGTCAGTGAGCCAGTGTCCGGCTTGATCGACCGCGTACCCCTTGCCGATGGCCCCGAGATTGAAAGCGACGCCGGGTTGATCGAAGGCGATGGTCTCGTTTTCGTTATCAAAGCGGACGTATCGCAACCCCGAAGTGTGCAGCACCGCATGAAGCTCATCCTCGCGCGGCAACCGTCCGTCACGCCGGCAATCGCGCCATAGACGGATGAGGGAACCGGTGGCAGGATCGAACGCCCCATCGGTCTTCGCGCCAATGTCCTGGCCACGGCGCAGCAGTCGAAACAGTTCGGCATCGACGCGAACCGGACCATCCGCCGCCGAATGGTTCAACTGCGAGATGTCGCTGCTGTCGCGGTAGACCGAGAGTTTTTGTTCGAGGATCGCGACCAGATCGAGGGCATCGGAAGCAATCGCCACCTGATCGGACGGCCCGCCGGGATTAAGCAACACGTCGAAGTCGGTCGCCATCGCCTGGGTGCGGAGCAGCACCGTCGGACCGCGTGACGGTGGGACGCCGTTAGCAAGTGTGTCGGCCACAATCGCGCCAGCATGTTCCACTTGCTGGACTAGCGCTTTCCCACTCAGAAACGCACGGCGGTTGGCGGCGGGATCGGAAGGTGCAGGCATGACGGTAACCTCACGACACGCAGCAGTCGTGTCGAAGTCCGTTATACCACACAACAGCAGTCTCGCTGTGTGCCACTGGCTCTGCCAGTGTCTTTCTTAAATCCAGGTCCGACGCACCAATAGCAAGACACTGGCAGAGCCAGTGGCACACCAGTTGATTGACGTCCGCTTTTACGGCAGCAACTTCGCCAGGTCCGCGTGCGGGCGGGGGATGACGTCGGCGAGGATCAGCTTGCCGCCGAGGCGTTCGACGGTGGCCTTGCCGACTTCGATCGCGGTCTGCACGGCCGCAACATCTCCGCGAACCATGATGGTGACGTAGGCCGCACCGATCTTTTCTTTGCCGGCGAGCGTGACGTTCGACGCCTTGAGCATGTCGTCGGTGGCATGCAGGGCGGCTACCAGCCCTTGGGTTTCCAGCAGGCCGAGAGCTTCGGTTGTCGCCATCGCGTTTTCTTTCGGAATTCGGTTGTCGTAAGCGCCCAACAGCGGGCTCATCACCGGTTTGCTGTTAATGAGTTGCACGGTAATGTCGAGCGGGGCGGCGAGCACGGAGTAAATGGCCCCGCTCCCCATCCGTTTGGCAATTTCCATCCCGCGCTCGGCCGCGGCTTGCACATCGGCGACCGGACCCGCCAACTTGATGCACTGCCCGACGCCATCGGCACTTTCGATGCCCAGAATGCGGACGTTCGCTGTCTTGGAACAGGCATCGGCCACCATCAACGAGGGGGCCAGATTGTTCACTTCCAGCAGCGCAATACTGTAAGCCAATGCCATGCGAACGCCGTTTCCGGGGAGTCAGTCACCTCGGGGAAGTGCCCGCGAGAAGGTCTGATTCTGGCAGGTTGGGTAACCCAAGGCAAGTTTGCGATCAAAGTAGCCCTGTCGCTCCGCGACAGGATGGCCGTAATTCACATTCAGGCTCTGCTGCCACAACGGCTTACCTGTCGCGGAGCGACAGGGCTACTTTATCTATCGACCGTCAATCGTGATCCGGACCACTCACAAGCGAGAGTTGTGGTGCGTTCGATGCCGGCTGCATCCACGTTGCCAGCAAACCTTCCAACGTCGACATCTGGCGACTCATCTGCTGGAAATGCGTCTGCCAGGACTGCTGCATCCCCAGGTAAGAGGAGTGCAGGCGATGTTCCTGATCGGCGTGTTGTTCAAATCGATGCCGCAGCGTGACGACGGCTGTTTCCAGGGGGGGCAGATACGGGACTTCAACAGAGCGGAACGAAGAGGAACCCACCGACATGCAAACTCTCCCAGCAACCCCGACCGTGGGAAGAACAGAAACTGAAGATAACGCGGTAAGCCATCGACCTCACGGGACAGCAAGCTTGAGGGGTTTAGGCAGACTTTGCCGGTCCACGTTTGTTGGTCCCTGGAATTCGAACGGATTATGCCGCGAAAAGGACCGCATAAACTCTTTCCTCGGAATGCGATGGGATGGTCCGTCTTCGTCCGGAGCACGACTCACAGGCTGAAAAACCGGCCAAGTTGCTTCACGGAGCACGGCCGGTCCAACCGATGCCAACCCTATTTCTCCGTCGGGTTCGCTGTCCCGATAGGGATCGGTGTGGTGATCGCGATTCGACAGGCTTGCTCCCGTCGCTGGCAACTCTGGTTAGCCGTGCTTTGCACCGGGCTGATCACACAGGGGTGTGCGCGTGGTCCGCGCGCGTCCATGGGGCAACTTCTCGACAACGTTCCGAGCCGAAAATCGGCGGCCACAGCGACGGACGAGAAACCGGTTTCTTCGGTGACCGCGAACGCGCCGGGTCAAGCGGGCCAATTCCACTCGGACGATCCGAAGCCGATCGTTTCCGAGCGGGAATCCCAGGAAACACTCGTGGCGGAGATTGACGAGGGGCCTTTTTCTGGCGCTTCGTCCCGGAGGCAAACCACGGAACCGGTGCTGGAAATCCCCGTCGAACCGGAAAAAGCCCCCAGCGGCCCCAAAATCTGGGATCGCCGGTTGGTCTCCGCCGCCGCGGAGAACACCGTCAATCGCCTGAAGAAGGCGTTGTCGACCGATGCCCGCCGTGAAACTCCCGCAATCGATCCCTTGTCGCGGACGCATCCGCTGCGCGTGCGCATCGACGGCTTGCAGCAGAAGGCGGCGGAATTACTCGAAGCGGGCGACTTGCAGGAAGCCAGGGTGCAGGCCGAACGGGCCGTCGAATTGAGCGCCTCGCTGGCACTCGAGTTTCTCCCGAACGAAGAACATCCCGAAGATCTTCTGCAAAGAATCACCACGGCGATTGATGCCCTGGATCAGCCTCCGTCGGCGAATCCCCGATTGGGAACATTGGACGACGAGCCCTTTTCTGAGTCGCAATCGCTCCCGCCGGTGGTTGGTCCCCTGCTGCCGCTGACCGACGGCGAATCGTCGAACTCGCGGTTGCTGAATCTGGGGTCGGTTGCCGCGAATCGGCCGTTGCGATTGGCAGCGCGAGCCGATGCGGAACCGACAAGCGAAACTCCTGCCGAGTTGGTGGCGATGGTGCCAATTTTCGAGGGAGAATCGCGCGGCGGTTCGGCTCGCGGATCGATCATCGACGGCGGGATGGCCGCTCCCACATCCGCCGATCGGCTGCGGCTGCGCGGCGATGCGGGCCCCTTGCTGGTGCCGGCGGAACGACGACCGTCGACCTCGCAAGTGGCTGAGGTGGCACCCCTTCCCGCATTTCGGGCCACGGTCGCACCCCGCCCCGCATCGTCCGACCCGGAAAAGCCGGGGACTGGATTCGAGTGGTCGGATCTTTGGCCACTTGGAGTTCTATGTGTGCTGATGCTGTGTTTCGTGTCAGGATTACTGGTCCGTCGAATCGTCGCCGGACATTGAGCATCGAGTTGCCAAATCGCAACACACTTCCTGATAAAGTGTTCCAGCAGATTTCTCTGTGCCGGAAGTGACTTGTTGTTTGACAAGCTGAAAATCGAGCCCACGACGTTGCCAATTGTGACCTAGAGTTGTTTGTCCGGTCGACTTTCCGTCGATCGGGCAATGGACTCGGTCTCGTCTTTGCTGGCAATGAGGCTTCGATGAACACTCCCGACCCCTGGTCTCGGCCGACTGTGCAGGATCTCCGTTCGATTCTCGAAAGCATCGAAAAGCAGACGGACAGCAATGCCCGCGAGCATGAACGGATCGATCTGACGGTTCCCGCCGAAGTGACCACCCGTCGTGGCAACACGGTGGAAGCGATGACGCGCGAA
This sequence comes from Planctomycetaceae bacterium, assembly GCA_021732785.1. Lineage (GTDB taxonomy): Bacteria > Planctomycetota > Planctomycetia > Planctomycetales > Planctomycetaceae > DSVQ01. The sequence goes on along the minus strand of JAKFUG010000041.1, from coordinate 39,218 downwards.
ATCAGCCGTCTCGGCATCGGTCTGGTGCATCGCGGCGCGATTTCCCCCGGCGAAGTCACGGTGAAAATGGCGAGCGAAACGCGCCAGTACACGTACCGCGTGGAACTGGAATGGTGCGCACCGACCGATAACGGCATGTTTCTCAGCGGCGGCCGCTTCCTCGGAAAACTCGACGAATAGTTTTCGATACGGCTTCTTTCGCTTCCCACCGTTGCGCTACCTCGCTGTGCGGTTTCGCGCCCCGCGCAGAGCCACGCATTGTGAGCCCATTACTCTCCGCGATCATCACACTCCGCTAAACCGCAAAGCGTTGATGGGGCGCGTTGCGTTTCGGCTCAAGCTGCCGGTGGGTGGCCGTCGACAGAACGAAATGCACGAGTTCTGTCCGCAACTCTGACCCGGTTTTCCGGGGAGCGTTCCCCATGCGTCGCGCGTACTTGCTCTTTGTCGCCGCCGTGATTCTGTACGCCCTGTTCGCACCGCGATCATGGCTCCCGCGGCAGCCGGGCAAGCTGACCTCGCGCGATGTCGTCCAGGTCACCAGCCATTCCATGGACCCCCTTTCCGCCATCATTGTTCGCGGCGTAATGATCATGGGGGCGCTGTGGAGCCTGCAAGCCCGCGATAACATGCGGCAAGGCGAAATCTAACACCCGCGAAAGTCTGGTGTGCCACGGCCCGTGTCGGCCGTGCGGTCTTGCAAGACGCACTGCATCAACGCACAGCCGTGGCGCAACGACACATTTGCGCATCCTGTGCAAGAGAAGGCGGAATCTGCGGTTTGGCAATTTCTCCGCGGGGTCGGTCTTCACCTGCGACCCGCTTTCGGTCCATAATACGGGCACGGAGTCCCGATCCCCCGAATTTGGAAGGAGCCCTCGCATGCCCATTTTTGCCGACAACTCAGAAACCATCGGCCGCACCCCGCTGGTGAAGATCAATCGCCTCACGCAAGGCTTGAAGGCCACGGTCCTCGCCAAGATTGAAGGCCGCAACCCGGCGTACAGCGTGAAATGCCGCATCGGCGCGAGCATGATCTGGGACGCCGAGCAATCGGGCAAACTGAAAGCCGGCATGCACGTGGTCGAACCGACCAGCGGCAATACGGGGATCGCCTTGGGTTACGTGTGCGCCGCCCGCGGTTATCCGCTCACGCTGACGATGCCCGAAACCATGTCGGTCGAACGCCGGATGATGCTGAAAGGTTTTGGCGCGGAACTGATTCTCACCCCCGGTGCCGAAGGGATGAAGGGGGCGATTGCCAAGGCGGAAGAACTCGCGGCTCAGCCCGGCTGGTTCATGCCGCAGCAATTCAAGAACCCCGCGAATCCGGCGATTCACTTCAAAACCACCGGTCCGGAGATCTGGCACGACACCGAGGGCAAGGTCGACATTTTCGTGGCCGGTGTCGGCACCGGCGGGACGATCACCGGCGTCGGTCGGTATCTGAAGAAAGAAAAAAATCATCCGGTGAAAATCATCGCCGTGGAACCGACCGCCAGTCCGGTGTTGTCGGGCGGTGCCCCCGGTCGTCATAAGATTCAGGGCATCGGCGCGGGTTTCATTCCGGATATTCTCGACCGCAGCCTCATTGACGAAATCATTCAGGTGACCGACGACGAATCGCTGGAGACCGCCAAGCAGCTCGCGCGGAAAGAGGGGATTTCCTGCGGCATCAGTTGCGGGGCTGCGATGGCCGCCGCTTTGAAAATCGCCGCCCGTCCGGAAAATGCTGGTAAGGTGATCGTCACGGTCCTGCCCGACAGCGGCGAACGGTACCTGTCCACAGCATTGTTCGCGGATCTGCAAGGATAGAAATTTAACTCATTCCGTTTGATCCATACCGTGAAGCCCGGCGTTTCCGTAAATGCCGGGCTTCACGCTTTCATAACGGAAAGTGTGTAAGGAACAAGAAGTATGGATTTTCTTTGGGATCTGATTCAGCAATCGCAACTGCAGGCGGTGAGAACCACCGCGGATCTTGCCGAGTCGACCGCAAAGCGAACGGAGTCCAAAACCGATCGCCAACAGCATCAACTTCATGATCTGGAATGCCAGGTCGAACGGCTTAATCTCGTCGTCATTGCACTGTGCGAATTGATCACCAAGTCCGGCATCACCACCCGAGAAACATTGCAGGCCACGATTGATGAAATCGACTTGCGCGACGGCACGAAAGACGGCCGCATTCACATCGCGCCGTCAACATGTCCGCAGTGTGACCGTCCCAATCATCGACTGCGAACACATTGCCTTTACTGCGGCGCGATGCTGGAACCGGATTCGTTCGCTTGAATGGACTGCTTCTCAACTCGTTCAACTCGTTCCCATGCTCCGCGTGGGAACGCACGGCCGCGACGCTCCGCGTCGCCGGATGGTTTCTCAACTCCATCATGGCCCCTCCGCGCTGGAAACACCTCCGCGGCCCGGTTTTTCTTTCGCACTTTCGAGCGCCGTTTTGTAGGATCGACGAACCGCGAATGGTCGCGGTTTCCCTTTTCCTGCGAGGATGGCTCCCATGCGAACATTGTTTCGGCGTCTTGGTCTTGCGGCGACTGTCGCCGTCGCGGCTTCGGCTGCTGTTTCCGCAGCCGATCTCTACAAACTGCCCGTTGGAACTCCCGAACTGAAATCGGCCGGGCCGCTGGCATTCGGCCCGGACGGCATTCTCCTCATCGGTGATACGAAGGCTGCGGCGATTGTCGCGATCAGCACCGGCGACAAGGGCGGGGCACCGTCCGCCGCACAATACGATGTTGCCGATCTCCCTGGCAAAGTGGCGAAGGCCCTCGGCACCGAAAAGGTGCAGATCAACGACCTCGCCGTGAATCCCGAAAGCGGCAACATCTATCTGTCGGTGATGGCCAAAGGGCCGCAGATCGTCAAGCTAACGCCGAACGGGGAAATCAAAGCCGTTTCGCTGAAAGACATCGGCTTCTCCCGCATCGAATTGCCGAACGCACCGGAAGACAAGGTCGCGGGGGAAGGTCCCCGCGCCCGCAACAATCGGGACACTTCGATCACCGATCTCGCGTGGGTCGACGGGCAGGTGATCGCGTCCGGTTCCACCAGCGGGACGGCGAACTCCGGCGTGCGCGCATTGGCCTTCCCGTTTGGTGACAAGAACGCCACCGCCAATCTGCAGATTTATCATGCCGCACATGGCCGGTCGGAAGACAACGCGGTCATCCGCACGTTCGTGCCGTTCAACATCAATGGGGAACCGTCGGTCCTCGCCGGATTTACCTGCACGCCGCTGGTGAAATTCACCGTCGCGGAACTCGCCGGGACGGACAAGATCAAGGGGACCACGGTCGCGGAACTCGGAAACCGCAATCAGCCGCTCGATATGATCGCCTACAAGCAGGACGGCAAAGACTTCCTGTTGCTCGCCAACAGCGCCCGCGGCGTGATGAAGGTCAGCACGGCGAATCTCGATCGCAAAGACGGCCTCACCGAACCGGTCACCGGAGGCGGGACTGCCGGGCAGGCGTATGAGACGATCGCGGCCCTGCAAGGAACCACGCAACTCGATCGCCTGAACGACACGCACGCCGTGGTGCTGCAACAGGTCGAAGGGTCGCTGAACCTGAAGAGCGTTCCGCTGCCGTAACTTTCGTTGACAGCCACAAGGAAAAAAGCCCGGCGTTCGGAGAACAGCCGGGCTTTTGCATTTTCGTAGGCGGTCTCCGCGCTTCGTGTTAAAGTACGGGCGTCATCCTTCCGCGACGAGACGAAGCCCATGTCTGCGATCATCGAACCGACAGTCCCGCGACTTGCTCCCGGCATTCCCCCGTGGCCGGTGAAGCGCTTCACCGTTGCGGAGTACGAAGAACTGGTGAACAGCGGGGTCTTCGACGAAGACGATAACCTCGAACTCCTCGAAGGGTGGTTGGTGCCGAAGATGACAAAGAACCCGCTGCACGACAGTCGCGTCGATTGGCTGGATGAGATGCTGGACGAACTGCTGCCGAAAGGGTGGTACTGCCGGATTCAGAATGTATTGGCCACGGATGATAGCCGACCTGAACCGGATGTCGCCGTTGTCCGTGGACGTTCGCTGGACTACGAATCGCGCCATCCCACGGCGAACGACTGTGCCCTCGTGATTGAGGTTGCGGATTCAACCGTGTTTCAGGATCGACGTAAGGCGGCCATTTACGCCCGTGCCGGCGTCATTGAATACTGGCTGGTCAACCTCGCAGATTGGCAGTTGGAGCGGATGACGGAACCATCTCCCGCTGGTCAGTATCAACGGACGGAAATCCTTCGCGTGAACGATTCCGTGCCCGTCATGATCGCCGGGAATGAGGTCGCCCGGCTTTCGTTGAACGAGTTGCTCACCCCACCAGTGTGATGCGGCTACCGCAATTTGCTTTCCCAGTTCCCGGTCGGTCCGCCGTCGTTGGGAAGTCCGAGTGAGCGCAGTACAGATCGGTCAATGTCGCGGCTGATGAGGCGGACTTGACCGTCGAAAAAGGCGAACATGGCACCGTTCTGTGAAGGCGGACCGCCGAAGCCCCACGGGACGTCGTTGATGCCATCCGCCGGGTCGCGGCGATTCCACGGTGACGCCCACGGCTGAAAGTTCTCGGCGACTTCCCCGATGGCCAGCGTGTTGGACGTGCCGTCCGTGATGTCCGTAATCTTCAGCCCGCGATTGTTCGGGAACCCATGTATGTTGGCGGCGTAGTGCATGTAGGCATAGCCATGTTCATCGAACTGCCCGTGCCAACCGAGTTGCGGGTTGACGAATTCCGGTAGTGCCCCTTTGGCATACTCCTGATTCGTCGGCCCGTCCCACGGTTCCGTTTTCCAATCCGTTTTGATCCAATATGCTCCGTATGCAGCATAAGAGAAGACCCATCCGTGGAGACTTCGTCCGTGCTCATCGACAATTGCTCCCGGAGGGAAAGAGCCGAAAGTGCTTTCTGCGTTGTGCATGTCCAACATGATATATTTCAGATTGTTTCGCGACATGGACTGCAATGCGGCTAATCGAGCTTGTTGCACAAAATCGAATGATCCCGGCGGTTCCGGCCACGGTGAAGAATTTGCATTTGATTTTGTCGTCCGCGCATCGCTGCTGAGCCAGAGGGCCTGATGTGCCGCCCCGACCATCGCAACCCCACCGGCAAACAACACCAGCACGCTCGCGCTCACCGCTAATGTGGATCGACCGGTCCAGCGTCCTGCGTCGCCGAATCCCATCGCCACCCGGTGACCGATTGTATGGACGATCATCATCAGAGTGATGAACGCTAAAACCCCTATCAATAAGCTCGGCCAGTCCGGTTGCATCATGCCGAGTCGATGCAAGAAAAATGACAGCCAGCCGAAAACCAGCGAATTGATGACGGCCACACCGCGATCAGCGGCGATGGCATAAGCCAATTGCAAAATGATGAGATAGACGACGAACAAGCCGCCCACCCATATCATCCAACGTGGGATGCGCGGAAATGGCTCGTCCAAAAATGCCGAGGGGTCATTCATGGCTGCTCCCCTGTTTCGCGGAATTGGTGGACGCGAGCGCCGCGTCCACTTCAGGCGTGCGCATCATGCCAATCATGCCGTTGACCAGTAGCACGAACCGCTCCGGGTCGCCGACTTCCGGTTCAAAGACGAGAATTGCGGCCGTAGTGTTGGATGCCATTTGCCCCGGTCGATACAGGAAGTCGAACCCCGGATGCGCCGGCACCGCCCAGCTTTCGCCGATCTCCTTCGCGTTTGCGGGGAAGGCCCCCTCATGAGTGGCCGCATGTTGCAACAGGGCGAGCCGCAATGCTTCCAGTCGTTCACGACGCTGCTGTCGGGCCTGTGGTTCCGACGCTGAGGGTTGATCGAGCCGATATGTCCACCCTTGTTTCCGCCAGGCACCGGGCGTCATCAGCTCGCGCGCACCGGAGATCATTGTCAACACGATGATTGAGACCAGTCCCCACAACAATGTGGCCACTAACGCGCCGCGGTAACTCAATACGGGCAGCGCCGGCCAATCGCGTCGAAACGTGTTCCATAACCCGCGGACGAGGCAGGCGACCATCAGAGTCGCGAACACAAAGAACGACAGCGCCTGTAACCGGTCATTCACCCACGGGCTGAGGTGATCCGAGTGCGGGAACTTGTCCGCCGTAAATGGCGTGGGCAGCGCTGCCGGCATCCCCGCCCACAGTGGGGAACCGGCGAAACTGAGAAAGAGGAGGCACTGTCCGATTCGTCGGCACATGGTGACTCTCCGAATGGAGTGGTGTCGAACCATCGGCATTGTAAGGATCACGCGCGAAGAAAGTCCCCTGTCGAAGAATGTCACAATTCATGGCAGCGATGTGCATAACATTTCAGCACCACGGCGCAACATGTCAGGAATGGCAATTTTGACAATCTTTGATTCTGCATTTCGGCCGCACAAATTGACAGCCGACGGTAAATGGCGGTGCTGTGGTCGCTTCTGTTCACGAGTGTGGAATTGTCGAATTGCCTGAAGTGCCGATTTTCACCGATTTCTCCAGTCACTTGGGGAAATCGACTCTGGACTCGCCGACTCGCGGCACGAAAAATGGAGTATCCACTCTGACGAACCTGTGACCATTGATCCTTGAATACGATGCCCGACGGCCATCGTGCCCTTTCGGGGAAGCTCAATTTTTCGCCAGAACTTCCCGGATGGACTTGCACGATTCCGACGGACCCGGTCTATAATTCCGCTCCGCCATGGAGTGGGCTGAGGTTGTTGCCCCTCAAGGATTGAGAGGTTCGCATGCGTTACATCATCTCCCTGGCCTGCACGATGGGGCTGGTGATGTTGTCCAGCCTTGGTGCGGCTGCGGAACGGCCGGATGAAAATGATCCGGTGGGTTCGCTGGTCATCATTGGTGGCTCCGAACGCTTCGACATGAAAGAGTACTGGGAAGAGATTGTCAGCCTCGCTGGCGGTCCGGGGGCCAAAATTGCCGTCCTTCCCACCGCCAATGGCGATCCCATCCGCAAAGGGGGCTGGGTGGTCAGTGCGCTCAATAAAGCCGGTGCCGATGCGTTCGTTGTGCCCCTCGCCTGGCGGAAAGTGACGCAGCCGCCGAGCGAAATCGCGGCCGATCCCGAATGGGTCAACCGCGTGCGGGAAGCCACCGGCGTGTTCATGATCGGCGGCGAACAGGAACGGATCGTCAAAGCGCTGCAATCGCCCGATGGTCGGCCGACGCCGATGCTCGACGCCATGTGGCACGTCTATCGCCGCGGCGGTGTGATTGCCGGGACCAGTGCCGGGGCCGCGGTGATGAGCCGCATCATGTTCCGCGATACGGAATCGGTGTTGGAAACGATGCTGACTGGTGTCCGCATGGGAAAGGAACTGGACCGCGGCTTGGGGTTCATCGACTCCGAATGGTTTGTCGATCAGCACCTGCTCGTCCGTGGCCGCTTTGCCCGCGCGATCGTCGCCATGCACGATCAGAAATTCAAATACGGCCTCGGCGTGGATGAAAACTCCGCAGTCGTGGTCCGCGGCGGGGCCGAGGTGAAAGTGATCGGCTACAAAGGGGCGCTCGTCTTCGATCTCTCGCATACCGAACAGGACGAAACGCTCGACAAATTCAATCTGAAAAACGTGCGGCTCACGTACCTCGACCGCGGTGACCGGTTCAACTTGAAGACGTTCGAAGTCACTCCGGCAGCCGAGAAGCTCGAAGACGAAAAACTCGATCCGTCTTCCGATAATTTTCGGCCGTTCTACAAGCGGAAGATGTTTTACAACGACATCCTCTCGAACACGACGGTCGCCGATCTGATGGGCCGGCTGATTGATTGCGTGCATAGCGAAGCGATTGGCTTAGCGTTCGACGGTGATCGTGCCCGGAGTGAATCGGTCGATGGTTTCGAGTTTCGCTTCACCCGCGACGAGAACAGTCTCGGGTGGTACACCGAAGCCTTCGGCGGCGACGATTACACCGTCCTCAACATCCGTCTCGACATCCGCCCCATCCGCATCGCCGGCCCGTTGTACCAAATCGGCGAATAACCCCAGAAGCCCAGGGATTCTGATCCCCGGGTCTCTTTTGTGTCACGAAAAGCAGTGCAAAGTGACCAGTGAAAAATGCAAAGTGGTGAATGAATTCTTCCACTTTACACTTTGCATTTTTCACTCTCCACTTTGCACTACTTATCTTCAACCCGTTCCCATGCCGCGGTCGTAGACATCGAGGTCGCGCAGATACACGGCGAGAGTGGCGTGGAGCGTTTCGCGGGCGATGGTCCACTGCGGGTTGGCGTCGGTGTAGCGGTTGCAGTGATCGGTCAGCAGCCGGTGCATGAATTTGAAGAGATGCCGGGGGACACGCAGCCGGGCGAGAGTGCTGACCAGTTCGCCTTCCGCAATCGACGGATCGAACCACGTTTGCAGCTTGCCGATCTTGCTGGCGTCGGATCCGGACGCCTGAATGCGGTCGTTGGCCAGGTCGTAAAGCGATTCGCCGGACCACTCCAGCGAGCGGATGAGGTTCTGCTTGTCGAGCCGCGACCGCTCGTAGAACTCTTTGTCTTCTTTGAGCAGGTAGAAGCTGACCTCAATCGGCAGCAGTAACTTGAAGCCCAGCCCCGCATGCTTCAGGAACTTGTTGTCGAACATCGGCCACAGAATGTCGCGCATCCGTTGTGGCGAACCATTGATGAGATTCGGTTCATCCACGCGATCCACGAGAATGGTCACCGACGTGAAACCGAGGGATTTCAGCACACTCTGCAACTTCGTCAGCAGTTCGTAGCGGTCATCGCTGCGGTCGCGGCTCGGGGCGGGCTGACCGATCAGGTCTTTCCGTTCGAACCGCGACAACATGCTCCGCAAAGCCGAAGTGTGGTGTTCGATCACGCGCACTTGCCGGGCCGTATTCCAGGAGTGCCAGAGCAACTGGACTTGTCGCAGCAGCCACGGCCCCCAGGCAATGAAGATGATCAGCCACGGCCAAAAGCGGCCCAGTTGGTTGAGCGAATCCTGTTGTGCCAGCAACGCTCCCAACCCCACTGTCGCGCCAATCCCCAGTGCCAAATCCCACTGCGCTTTCCAATTGCTGAACCGCAGCTTGCGGCGCAGTTTCTTCCAGCGTTCGCCCGCCGATTCGTTCAAGCTGTGATCGTAATAGGCCGCGAGGAGCAGCATGTCGCGCTTCTGCGCATGGGTGAGCTGCGGGAGCTTATCGCCCTGGACTTCGAACGCCCCCATGTGCCCTTCGGTCCGTTCATCGAGGACGTCGGTCACGAGGCCGGTGACCGCGAGGGACAGGATCGCGTCCATGTGGTCCCATAAGCGAAACCGCGACAGCGTTCGCTCGGGGGAACTACCAAAGGTCGCCATCCGTTCGTGAAAGCAGTCGAGAAACGGATTGAGATCGTCGTACTCGACGATAAACACGCGGCGATCGGGATGCTGGCGGTTGTGCTCGGCGATTTTGTCGACGATTTGCAGCCGCAGCGCGGTTTTGCCGCTCCCCTTTTCGCCGAAAACGACCGCGGTCGCGGGTTCGTCGGCGGTCCCGAAGACCTTGTCCCACGCCGGGTGAAAAATGTCTTTGGAGCAATGTTGCTTGAAGAGCGGATCGGTCTGGGCATCTTCCTGGCTGAACGGGTTCTGGTTCAGGCCGTGATGCTCAAGAAACTGCTGGACTTTCATGAAAACCGCTTAAAACAAGGGGAAAGTCGTCCTCGACCACTGGGAGCGGAGACAGCGCGGTCTCGCAGGGAGGGGAAGCAACAAAGTCAGCCCACTCCGCGCATCCGTCACAATTGACGGACAAAAACACTCTAGACGGCCCCGCGCGTCCCGTCCACTCCGGTGGATTCCGGTCTCCGAATCCTCATCGAAACGCCCCGTGAATTATTTCTGAAGGATCAATTTCCCGTTGCGCGTGAGGCGGAGGCGATATTGCTCGCCGTCATGATCGATGAAGACTTCGTGGCCGCCGAGCAGGATGTCTTGGGAGCGGATCACCCGCGGGGACGGTGCCGGCGTTGGTCCGGGTGGCGGCGAAGCCGGGGGGACGGCGGGAATGTGATCGCCGGAAGTCATTTTGTAGCAGTCTGTTGCAGGCGTGGCATTGCGGGATCTGAGAAAAGTTACAGCCGGCTTGTGTTCTTTGGCTGCGGAGCTACAATAATGACATTGAGACTCAATGTCAATTGAGTCTCAGGCCAGCCAGCCCGACGCCAGCCAGCCTCCCGCCCCGCGCGGCGACGAATTGTTCGTCCCGCCCGCCTGCTTTCTGCTTCGGAGATGGTCTCATGCTGGCTCGCCGCTCGGTTTCCCGCCCCGGTTTCACGCTGATTGAACTTCTGGTCGTCATCGCGATCATCGCGATTCTGATCGCCCTGTTACTCCCCGCGGTGCAACAGGCCCGCGAAGCCGCACGGCGGACGCAGTGCAGAAACAATCTCAAGCAGCTCGGGCTCGGGTTGCACAACTACCATGATGCGTTCACGGTCTTTCCGCCCGGCGGGACATATCGAACCGGAATGGCGGCACAGGCGGGACATTGGTCGCCGCAGGCTCGACTGTTGCCTTATCTTGATCAGGCGAATCTCAATAACCTCATCGATTTTAGCAGAGGATATGGCGTGCAGCCGACGGTCTCGTCAGTGCGCGTGCCCGTATTTCTCTGTCCGAGCGAAATCAATGATCGCATGAACGGAAATCACTGGCCGATCAACTACGCCGCAAATGTCGGGGAGTGGCTGGTGTGGAGCCCCGTTACCGGGCAGGTGGGTACGGGCGCGTTCGGACCGAACAGCAAGCTCGGCACGCGAGATTTCACTGATGGCACCAGCAATTCGATGATGCTCGCCGAAGTGGCGGCGTTCCAATACTTCCTGCGGCCTCCCACGGCGTCGGCCCCGGCAGCGCCCGCGCGGCCCGCCGCCCCTGCCGACGTCGCGGCGTTGATCGGTGATTTGAAGACGACAGGACACACGGAATGGGTGGAAGGCCGATCGCCGCAGCACTCGGTGACGACCACGTTCGGCCCGAACACCAAGTGCCCCTACAACGATGCGGGCACGATCCGTGATATCGATTGGGTGTCGGTCGGCGAAGGTGCAAGCGATACGATCTCGACCTTCGCGGTGATCACGTCACGAAGTCAGCACGAAGGCCTGGTTCACGTTCTGCTTGCCGACGGCGCGGTGCGGAGTATCAGCGAGAATTTGGACATCTTCGTCTGGCAGAAACTCGGCACCCGTGCCGGCGGCGAAGTCGTTGGCGAGTTTTAATGTCTCACCATCCAGTGCCACCAACAAGGGCGCGAAGAACGGAGTTCCTATGTCTGAGCCGCGATCGTCAAAATGACGGGCGGGCTACCCTCTTTGGCGCTACGGGCAGGTGAGCGTCATCAAACGACGATTCCGCGAGCGGCGAGATGGCCGCGCATCGCACTGGCGTCGGTAAAGATTTCCGCTTGCAGGCCGTGCTCGCGACCCGTGCGAACGTAGTCGGCGATGTCGTCCGTGTAGAACGCCTGCTCGGGCGGGCAATTCAGAACGGAGACGACGGCGTTGAAGATCGCGGCTTCCGGTTTGATGGCACCGACACGATACGAGACGACGAATTCGTCGAACCGCTGCAAGATGGGAAAACGTTCCCAGATGAAATCGAAATGCCAGACGGAGGTGTTCGACAGCAGCACCAGCCGGTGACCCCGATTGCGCAGTGCATCGAGCAGCGGCAGCATCGGTTCGTTCAACGTGAAGATGTCCGCATAGGCATTCGCCAAGCAGTGGATGTCCAGTTCGTGTCCCACGCTGCGCGAGAGCCGGGCGTGCATGTCTTCGGGATTGAGAAATCCGCGCTCGAAGTCGGCATTCAATCCCGAGTCCATCAGCACCGTTCGAATCTCGCCGGCGGTATGACCGCACAGGGCTCCGATCTGAGCACACATCCGCTCGTGGCTGAAGTGGACGAGGACGTTGCCCATGTCGCAGACGATGGTTTGAAGCACATTCATATCTCGGGAAATGAAAAGACCCAGGGATCGGAATCCCTGGGCTTCTCGTCTGTTTGAAAGATCATCTTTGCAGATTACTGGGGCGTGGCCGGACCGGCACAGCGAATCAGGTGGTCGTGGTCGATGTAGACCACTTGCGATGATTCGTCGAAGTGACGGAACGGCACCGGCCAGTCAGACCGCATGATTTTGTCGTAGTAGACCGTGCATTTGTAGTGGCAGTGATGCAGCCGGGCCGGTCCCACCAGCGGGTAGAAGCGGCATTCGTCCATGCGGTCGACGATCGGTTCGACAACAATGCGAACGTTGTTCCGCGAGGTTTCGGCGAGGAACGTCCAGCCGCCGCCGGTTTCGTCCGGCAGGGCCCGCATCACTTCGTCTTGCGACGGCGGATCCATACAGAACAGGGGCGCGTTTTCGCCTTCCACCGGATCGAGGATGGGGACCTTGGCATAGCGTTCCTCATCGATATAGGCATCTTCGATGAGGGTGCTGTAATACGGGCTGACGGGAATCACCGGCGTGGCGCCGAAGAAACCGCTCAGCAGAAACTCGACTTTCAGTAACTGAAAGAGAGTGACGCAACCGCAATTGGTGAGCGTCAACGCACCGATGCCGACCAGCAACGTCAGACGCTTCAGGAGCGAACCAGGCTTGATCATCGTTCCTCTCCGGGGGTTACCGCGGGGCTCGCATTCAACGGGTGGTCGCGGGCGGGAAACAGGGGGCAATGCGTCGGGCAGAATGTTCGGTCCCGAATGGCAATTGCCGCAGGCGCGTTCCAAGAGCCTACAACATACTTATCGAATGATTGGTCATGCGGACTTGTGGGATTTTTCGGGATTTATCGAATGTAGGGGTGGTAACGGCCGTCGTGCGTCGTTGACATTGGTTTGTGTGATCATCGAAATCAGTGCAAAGTGACCAATGCAAAGTGAAAAGTGCAAAGTGTGCAGGAGCGAGCGGCAACTTCCGTTCACTTTGCACTTCTCACTTTGTACTTCCTCTCCGAAATGACAGCGTCTCCCGTTATCGCGGGGGATAACGGGAGACGCTTTGCCATTCAGTTGCCGACGGTCCAGGTGACCGCGGCGTGCATGGTCAGCAGGGACGGCGAGCCCGTCGCGTCGAAGAGTTGAGGGTCTCGGGTCGAAGGTTGAGAGTCAGACAAAGTCCAGTTTCTGACCCTCAACCTTCGACCATCCACCCTCACCCTTCGTGTGGCGGTCTCAGAGGTGGCTTACCAGTTCTTCGGGCTGAGGAACCACCACCACTTGTCGGTTCGCTGCTTGAATTGCAGGTTCCATTGACCATCGTCCCACCGGAGGGTGGCATCGCGCCAGCCCAGCGGCACTTGCGGGTACGGATAGAACGGCCCGATGTACGGGAACGCGCTCGCACTGTACTGCTGCGGATAGGTCACCGCGGCGGAGTTCGGATACTGGGCATACGACGGCCAGGCGTAGTCGGGCACGCTCGGACCGTTGTAGATCGCCGGGTTCGAACCGTAGCCGCCGTGAGCATAACCGCCCGTCGGCTGCACCGGACCACCTTGGCCCATCGCCCCCGCCCCCATCATGCCGGGACCGCCGGGAGGCATCCCGCCCTGGAACGCGGCCGGATGAACCGGGCCATTGGGGCCCATCATTGGTCCTTGCGGACCCTGCGGTCCACCGTACTGAGCTTGAGGTCCACCATACGGACCTTGTGGTCCGCCGTAGGGTCCTTGCGGGCCGGGCATCGGACCACGCGGGGCTTCCTGCGTCGTGCGGAGTTGATTCTGCACGCCTTGAACGCCGGGAACCTGCTGGACCACCTGCTCGGCAGACATCCGTTGAGCACTGGTGCCCACGCTGCCGCCGAGAATGGCCACGCCGTTCTGGAAACGAATCTCGATGTCGTAGCCATCGAGATTCGCTGCCGTCAACGCAGCCGCAATCTGTTCGGCCATGGCCTGGTTGCCGCTGGCCGGAGCCGTGGCCGGTCCGGGTGGAACCGGCTCGTAACTGACCTGCTTCACACGGTCGGCACGCGGTCCGGCCGAACTGTGTGAGGCCTGTTGAACGCCGCCGCCGCCGGGTTGCTGAACGGTCATCCGTTCGGAAACCGAAGGCTTCGTCGTCAACACGAGTTGATTGTCGACCTTTTCGACCCCGGGCAGCTTTTGCAAGACCTGTGTGGCCTTGTCCTTCTGCTTGGGATCGGTGACGCGGCCCTTCAATGTGGCCGTGCCGTTCTTGTATTCGATTTCAATGTCGTAGCCTTGCAGACGCGCATTCCGGAGAGCCACGGCGATATCGTCCGCGACCTTCTGGTTTTGAGTCTTGCCGGCTGGTGCCTGACTGCTCGCCTTGTCCCCGTTTTCGGCTCGGGACCACGGGGCGGCGAAGCTCAGGCCAGGCGTGGCGGCCATTAAGCCGAGCACCAACGCCCATTTCCCGTACTTACGCATGAACTGGTCTCCCTTCCCTAACTGCGCTGACCGTGTCCGTTACCGTTGGGGCGTGCCTCACAGGAACCTGGCGACTTTGAGAATGGCATCCGAGTCGTCACGTTGCCTGCGAAGTTCGGCCGAGACCGCCTGTCTCGCTGCCGAGTCCTCGCCACAACCGGTGGACGGTGGAACAATCCGGACCGTCCCCGAGGCGCGCTAACACCTCGCTACGTCTATTCATCGGTCGGGGAAGACCGGTCGCACAAACTTTTCCGGTTACTCCGAAAATTTGCGGGATAACGGTTGAGCCGAAAATGCAGGCCGGAAGCGGTTTGACGAGGCGTGATTCGCGGCAACTCGTTTTGCGAAGGTACGTTACGAGCATTCGTCACCGCCCGGAGCGCCAGCGACGGCCGGCACGAAGTGAGGAGTGATGATCGACGAGTGATGATGTTTCAACCCCATTCATCACTCATCCCTTATCATTCATCATTCCGAGGCTGCCGTCGCTGGCGCTCCGGACGGTGACGCGCGTCCTCACGGCTGCGCGAATCGAATCGTGGGCGAAAACGTCGGCTTTTCGGCAGGTTCTGCCGTTGAAGGTTTCGAGCCGGTCTCGCGGAGCAGGTATTCCTGGAAGACGATAATCCGCTCTTCCCGCATGGAAATCAGACCACCGCTGTGTGGGCGGTCAACGACAGCCGTTCCGCGATGCACTTTCGGATAGATCCGGGCATCTTCGTTCTGAACCTGCAGCGCCGTACGGCGACCGAAGCGAAGCAAGGCCCGGTGCAGCAGGAACCCCCACCAACTGGCTTTCGATCCGGAATAGTGCATCGTAATCCAGCGAGAGCGGCAGGTCGTCGGACTCGTCGGCCAGACCATCTGGATGTAATGCCAGGGACCTGCTCCGCCCATGACGATGTTGGGATAGCGCAGGATGTGGTGCCAGCGGTAATCCGGGGCGCGTCCAATCAGTTTCGCAATGATCCGTTCCGGCTTGGCGTACCGCGGCTCGTCGGTGAAGTCGTGGATGAAGTGGTCGTAGTCCGCATGGAACTCGTGAAAGCAATGCTCGGGGACGGGGTAATCGGCGAACGATTTCGGGTGGACCATGGCGATGTGGTACGACTCGAGAATATTCTCGATCACGATCTTCCAGTTGCAGTCGATATGCGTGTCGCGAACGAGTGTGAGCCGGTGTTCGGGCGAAAACCGCTGTTCGGCTAACGCGACGAGTTCCGGGCCGAGAAACGTCCGCAGATCGGGAGCGTTTTCATTCAGCGTGACGAAGATCAATTGCCCGACGGTTTCTGTGCGGTATTCCCGCAGGCCGAGTTCGCCCTTTTTCAACGGGCGAAAGGATTGCGCATCGGGAATCTTGCAGGTGTTCCCTTCCCCGTCGTATTCCCAGCCATGGTATTGGCACTTCAAGTTTTTGGCGAAGTGACCGCATGGTTTGTCGGTGAGAGTGCTGAATCGATGTGTGCAGACGTTGAGATACGTCCGGATTCCCTGAGCCGTATTCCAGAGGATCAGTGGCCGTTCGAGCAGTTCCAGCGTGAGAAAATCGCCCTGGTTGGGGAGGAGCGCTTTGACGCCCACGCAGTGCCAGGCGGGGAGAAAGAGCCGATCGCGTTCGACTTCGGACTGCTCCGGGGAGAAGTAGTGATCCGGTCGCAGAATCTGCGGAACATGGTTTGAATTGCGGAACACGTGGCGTCCGATCCCTGGATACCGACACTGCGCCGAACCCGGGAACGCAGACGACCGCGATCACACCGGGACGCACTCCAGAATTAGAGTGTCAATTGTCTGCGTTGGAAAGACCGTTTTCAGCCGTAACCCGGCTTGCTGGGCAATTTTCGCAAACTCATCGAGCGTGCGGGATTTCCCCCAGGTCGTTGCAAACTGGCTTAAATCCCACACGGCGCGAATCGATTCCATCGGACCGAGGTTGTGGTCGACCGAACCTTCAATGATGAGCAATCGGGCCGAATGCGACATGGCGGCCCGAATGTTCGACAGGATGCGCACCACGCTGACATCGTCCCAGTCGTGCAGGACATGCTTGATTGTATAAAGGTCCGCTCCCTTAGGAACCGCTTCAAAAAAGTTCCCCGTGACGTGGCACGCCCGGCCGCTGACGCCTTGCTTCAGGAACATGGCTCCTGCGGCGGCTTTGGTCTCATCCCGGTCGTACACGGTCCCGTGGAGTTGAGGGTTGGCCTTGAGGATGGCCGAAAGTTGCGATCCGCGGCCACCACCGACATCAATCAGCAGTGCTGCCTGCGAGAAATCGTACGCTTGGGCCACGCTGTCGACGACCAATTCGGTCCAGCGACCACAGGCGATATCGTGCAGTTCGTTCGTCCCGGGAACTTCCGCCATCCGTTCCCAGCACGTCTTGCCATGGACGTGATGGACGAGCGAATCGCCGGCGCGGATCGCTTCCGGAAGTTGTGGCAGGGTTTCGAGGACCATTCGATCCATCAGTTCTGTCCATGCCGCGACCGGTTGTGCTGAGTCGCTGCAGAACTGTTCGCCGACTGCAGACAGGGCGTATCGGCCATCGGGGAGGCGATCCAGAATAGCGAGTGCCGCCGCCGGACGCAGAATGCGTAACAAGGCCTGTTCATCGGCGTCGACCAGCAGTGCGAGTTCCGCGGACGATAATGGCCCCGTGCGGAGTCGATCGAAGATACGGAACCGCACCAGCGTGGCGACCGTTGCGAAAATCATCGGCGTCTGCGAGAGCCAGAACGCGGTGAGGGGAGCCGTCCAACGGACGATGCGGTGGTACCAGCGGTGCGCGAACCAATTCACAAATCGGGACGACGCCTGTCGCCACCAACTTCCGCGCGGCTTGCGGATTTCGTATTTCGGAACGGTACCGTTTCTCACAGACCTGTTGATTGTCGCCTGTTCGTTAGTAGACATCCCAAGCGACGTTGCCATCGTGATTGAACCTTATCCGACGTTTCGATTCCCTCTGCGCCACTGATTCCAAACGATGGTCGACGGAATGGTCGGGCAACTGAAACTTCGTCCGAATGGTCAGAAAGGCACGGCGGAATGACGATCCGGTTGTGCGTACACTGATGGATTTAGCGATCGCAACACGTCGAGGTGGAGACGGTCGGGTGACGCACGAACCTGCTTGCGACGGAACTAAACCGGCGGTTGCTGCATCAAAACCGGACGCTTGTACTGTTCCGCAGTCCCGCCGCTTTTTTCGCGGCGCTGCTGGTCCCAGCGGTCCCAGAAGCCTTCAGGAACCCACGCGATCCGGACAGCACCCAGCCGTTGCGTCTCGCGCTTCGAGGCGTATTCGATGTTCAGCGCATGCAAGTGCTCATCGAGGGTCTTCACGAATTGATCGGCATCGACCTTGCCCCGCAGTTCGGCTTCCTCGACGAACAACGCATAACGCGGCATCTCCGGCGTGTCCCACACCGGGGCCAGCGCGAATGATTGCAATGCCAACCGGTGCTGGGCGAGGGTCTTCGTCATGGCAAACGAAACCTGATGGTCGGTGAGCTTTTCTCCCGTCACGCTGCAGATGCCGCTCCCTTTGTTGAGGAACTCCAGCAGCGGAGTTTTTTCCTGAAAGCCGGTGCAGCGAACGACGTCGTGAATGTTGTAGCGATACAGCCCGCTGGCATTCGTCAGCAGGATGAAATACTCGCCCCCTTCCTGCAATTCATGGGCTTCGAGCACCGTCGGTTGCGGGGAATCGATCTCGTTCACCGGTACGAATTCGAAGTAATTGCTGACGATTTCCAGCACCCCGGATGGCGTGCCATCCGCGACGGGAAACGTCATGCGGCCTTCGCTGGCAATCAAACCCAGATCGCGCACCGCCGCTTTGCCGAAGTATTCGGGGAAGCTGCGGAGATACGTCCCCATGCTGCCACCGGTCCAGCAACCAATGAGGCCGAGTTCGGGCCAGATATCTTTGGGTAGAAATCGCCCCGTTGATTCATAAAGGTGATCGAGTTGCCGACCCCGTTCGAGATTTGGTTTGAGCAACGGTTGCATGTACGCACGGACTTCGTCGGTCCACTCGAATTCCTCTGACAGCGTGCCGTTATAGATGTCGCGCAAGAGCGACACCGCGTATTTTTCGCCGAACCGCGCGAGGTTGAGCAAGGTGCTCGGATTGGGCGATAACCATGTGCCGATGGTGCGCAGCAGGCCCAGCCGCCACGCGAGATAGTACTTCGCGCGGACATCTTTCAGTTTCCCCGACACGGCGGGCATCACATAGCCCCGGCGAACCACCCAGTTCTGCAGATGCGCCGTCATGCCGCTGATGCTGCCGCACGGAATGCCCGCCGAGGTGGGGAACTCGTTCCAGTCGCTGACAATGGTCAATCGGGAATGCCGAAACAGCTTGCGATGTGCGGCATACGCCAGCAATCCCCACGCGGACCAGACCCGCCGGTATTGATCGAGCACACGTTCGGTGACGGGGATGAATTTCCGGGATTGCGTCGTCCCGCTGGTGAGGGCGAACATCACCACGCGCTGCTGGTGAAACAACGCTCCGGTATCGCCCTGTTTGACACGCTCGATGTACGGTTCGAGATCGGTATACGTCGAGATCGGCACGCGCTGGCGAAAATCGGCGACGCTTCGGATCTCGTTGAAATGGTGATCGCGGCCGTAACCGGTGGTCTGCTCGCGGTGGATCAGATCAAGCAGAAACTGCTGCTGTGTTTCCCGTGGCCGTTTGATGGCGCGGCCATATCGCGCCAAATCGCGCGCGGTGCGCTGCACCAGCCACGCCTGCGCGATTGCGGAGATGAGACCCATGACCGTTCCGGAATCATGAATGCTTACAGCGCTTCAGTGTGAACTGACGCGATGCAAACTCTGGTCCCCTCGCCCCCGTCCGCGGGGGAGAGGGTTAGGGTGAGGGGGGCGTACTGAAACGCACGGCCCCCTCATCCGTCCTTCGGACACCTTCTCCCCCGCAGACGGGGGAGAAGGGACCATGTCTGTGCGGGTTTCGATTGATCGAAGGTTATCCCCGTCGCTTACACCCGCACTGCGGCGCCGCCATCGACAACGAGCGTTTGTCCCTGGATCAAATCGCTGAGCGGACTCGCGAGGAACAGCACCGCGTTGGCGATGTCGTCCGCGGTTAGCACGCGGTCGCCGGTCATCTGGCGGAACGACTGGGCAGAGAGCAGGCTTTCAAACTCGGGCGCGGTGCGCGTCGTGTCGGTGTCGACCCAGCCGGCTTGGACCGCGTTAAAGTTGATGCCGCGGTCACCCAGTTCCAGCGCGAGATGCCGCACGGCGGATTCGAGGGCCGCTTTGCTCGCACCCACCAGGCCGCAATGCGGCAACGCGAGATTCGCGCCGGTGCTCGACAACGCAATCACCTTGCTGTTGCTTGTTGAACCGGCGAGCAACGGCAGCGCGTTCTGCACCAGCATGAGCAGTCCGCGGACGTTGGTGTTCATCGTCAGGTCGAATTCCTCGGGCCGCGTTTCGATGAGCGACCCGAAATTCCCGACGGCAGCGTTGCTGACGAGGATGTCCAACCGGCCGAACGTTTCGCTGATCCAGTCGAGCATCGCGGCGATGTCATCGGGTTCAGAGACATCGGCCTGGACTTCCGCCACGCGGCGACCCAACCGGGCGATATGTTCCGCCGTCTGGTCGGCCGCTGTCCGAGAAGCGACGAAATTCAACACGATGTCGGCACCGGCTTCGGCGAGTTTCAGCGCGATGGCCCGGCCCAAGCCGCGCGATCCGCCCGTCACGAGCGCCACTTTTCCTGTCAGGTCAATCATGTCCGCAATCCTTCTCGGCAACCGGTACGCCATCACGATCAGAGTCGGGGCGGGGGCCCGACCTATGATGAATGATGGTGTACCACTTCAAAGGTCGGGGCCCCCGCCCCGACTCTTGGCATCCAATGACACCTTGATGTCGGCTAGTTCTGCTGGGCGTCGATCAACCGGCCCTCGGCGGCTTCTCCGCTCCACAGCGACGAATCCGCGTCCTTCGATGTCCGAATGCCCTGGTAGTTCTTGACCGTCAGCAGCACCTCTTTATTGGCACCGTAGAGAATCAAATCGTACGTCGTATGTCGGTCGTTATGACCGCGGTAGTTCAACCGGACGACACACGCCTCCCCGGCCTTGGGCAACCGGACAACTCGAATCTCTTCCATGCGGTGCGGAATCTCGGTCCGTTTCGTCATCAGAATGAACAAATCCACCCCCGTGGCCACCAGACAGGAGTCGAGCGTCGCCGTCGGCAGGAACCAGCGGGAACCCTTCCGATTGCCGGCGAGATTGTCCGCCGCGGCCGCCGTCACTTTGCCCCAGCCGCCATCGCGTTGCAGGCAGAGACCTTTGAGGCAGCGGAACAGCGGGCCGTGCAGCAGTTGGGCCTGCTTCCCTTCGGCGTAGTTCATCGGCGAGTACGGGAACGGCGGCGATTCCAGCGACGGAGCCAGCACCGGTTCCGCTTGATCAGCGAACATCACCGTCACCGATTGGTAGACCACTTCTTTGCTGGAGATGCTCATCAACCGGCACTTCACCGCATCGCCTTCGACCTGCGCCACGACTTTAACGGTTGCGGGGGTTGCATCCCGGAACTTCAGCGGCGCGATGATCTGGAAGTCGCGGACCGAGTCGAACACTCGTGTCGGTTGCGTAAGCCACGCCGACTGGATCATCGACTCCAATCCAATCACCGCGGGCAACAACGGCTTGCCACCGAACGTGTGCTGTTGCAGGAACAGATCATTCGTGGGATCGAACGTCAGTTCGGCAACCAGTTCCGTTGCGGATGACCACTTCGCCGATTCGACCAGCGGTAACTCGGCGACATCGCTGGCTTTCACGAGGGGTGTCGTCGTGGAAACCGGAGCCGAAATCGCAGCGGGCTTGTGACCCGAGCCGTTGACATAACCAACCGGCAACGGCGCGGGAGCCGGTGCGGAGGCTTGCGGGATGATCCGGGCCGCGGTCGATTTCAGCGGGCTCGGGGCTGGTGCGGGAGCCGGTCCGACAGCCGCCGGAGCGATAACGGGTGCCGTCGCCACAACCGGCTTTGCGACCGGAGCGGCTGCCACTGGAGCCGGAGCCGATTCCGCAGCCGGCGTTGTCACCGCCCGCGTTTCGACCATCTCGTAACCATCGACTTGCATTACCACTTTGCCGCTGGCATCGACATACACGAAGTCCGCCCGAATCTTGCGGCCCTGGCGTTCTTTCACCCACATCCGCATCGTCAACGTTTCCCCCGGCACGAACGCCCGGGCAAACTGGATGCGGTCGAACGAGTATGGCAGGTCGGAAATCTTGTAGGTGTTCCACACATACAAATCGGACGCGAGCAGACCGGCGTCAATCGCAGACGACGGCAACAACCATCCGGCTGCGGGACGTTTTCCGGCGATGACTTCCGGCTTCGGCACAACGATGTGCGCCCACAACCCACCATCGACAAGGGCGTAATCGGTGAGAGCCTGGAACGGGTAGCCGTGATAAACACGGGCTTCTTCCGGGAACTTCATCGTTCGCCAGTCGACGACATATTGATGCTTCGTCCATGTGGTTGGTTGCGGTCCCATGTCCACCGCAGCGAGTTGCGGATAGGTCGCCGACAGTTCGAGCGTGGCATCCATCTGCAACCGGTTCGCTTCCACCAACCGGCCGACACGATCGAGGAAATCAGCTTCCAGACGGCAGGCGATCGCTCCATTGTCGTGCTTCGCGATCACTCGTCCCCGTTGTGACTTGGGAAGATGGAAGCGGAAGCCTTGATGGACCGTCATGTTGCGGACGCCCACCACCGAACGGTTGTCAGCCGCCAGCAATGTCGCCGTTTCCGCCATCGATTCCAGTCCCACGACCGCGGGGAGAATCGGTACACCTTGGTAGCGGTGTTCCAGCAGGAACGGTTCGACCGCAGGGTCAAAGACCGCCTTGCCGATAACCGAAGTCGTCGTCAAACCGTGAATCGTTTCAATGATCGGCAACGCTTTGACGAGCGGGTTACGACGCAGGTACTCAGCCTTGGTCGACGCATCGGGCATCGTGCCGTCGGTGTCGATCATGTCCGGCTTGTCGAGATACAGCACTTCCCCTTCGAGCGCATCGGTCAGCATTTCGTCGATGACGTGGGCAGCCCCTTCGAGCGGCGGCATGAAGGCGAGATTGCTTGACTGCAACGCGATCTTGCTTTCCGGACGAGCAGCCATGCCGACATCCGCCCACGGCGGCCAGTGCATGCCGACGGCCGAGACTTCCGGACGGCGGACCCGCATCCAGTCGCACATCTTGCAGAGCATGTCCTGCGCCATCGAGTAGTCGGCCTGACCCATGCCGCCGAACCGGCCGCTGGTCGAGCCGAACCCGACGAACCATTCCAACGGATCGAGCTGCGTCAGTTCGAGCATTGCCAACCCGGCGTCGATCTTCACCTTGATGGTGGCTTCGACGAGTTCACGCTTTTTCTTCTCGAACTTGCACGCCGCTTCCAGACCGGCACCGTGGATGATGCCGTGGATCGGACCTGACAGATTGCGGATGGCATCGAGCGTCGCTCCGAGTTTCGTCCGGTCGGCGACATCGCAGGCATGGTAATGCACGGTGATGCCGTCGGCGCGGAAGGCCTGGAGCGTGCGGTCGATTTCGATCGCCCGTTCGGTGTCTTTCCACGTATTCGCCGGATTCTTACCCGCAGCCCGGGCTTGATCCATCACGGACCGCTTGAGGGTCTTCATCCCCTCTTCGGTAAGGTTCCGCCAGCTTGGATCAATCGTCGGCTGCGTGGACGAACCGAGGAGGTGCATCGTCAGGCCGAAGCGGCGACCGAGTTCGCGGGCCACCACCGCCGTCACACCACGGGCACCACCAGTGACGATCCAGTTGCCGTGCGGCGTCTTGCTCCCCTGGCGTTGCGTCGAAGCCGGTTGCGGGACGGCTTTCACGATGGAGCGTTGACCGCGCACCCAACCGACTTCCAGCGGACCTTGCTTGGCAGCGAGTTCTTTGAAGACGGCGTCAATCAACGTCGCCGGAGCTTCCTCGAACGGAGCATCAATCACTTTCACGAGCAGGTCCGGCATCTCGCGACGGATCCCTTTGAAGAGACCCGTGATGCCGCCCCCTTCGCTGCCGTGGACCCGACCGCAGAAGCCGAAGTCGCCCCCGAGAGCCGTGACGCCCACCAGCGTCGCCGACTTCAAAGCTTTCGCTTCCTGTACCAATCCCGTCCACCGCTGGCAGACAAAGAACGGCACCATCGCACCGACCTTGCGGCGTTCTTCCCAACCGTCGACACTCGCAATCGCCGAGGCATCATCACGAGCCGTGGCGACGAACAGGTGCATCACCGGGCCTTGCGCCCAAGCGGCGTTCATCGCAGCCACCGAGGCATCCACATCACCGGTGTTCGGCAACGCATGGACTTTCAGACCTTCGGCTTCCAATCGCGTCTTCAACGCTTCGGCGAACTTGTTGCTGCCGAGGATCGCCGCCGCGCCGTTCCAGGTCGGCTTCGTCGTCGTGCCTTCGGGCAGCGGGGCTTCTTCCATCCGCAACACGTGGCGTTGCACCACCCGTTGGGATTCTTCCGGCAACCCGGCGAGCGAGTGCAGTTGCACAGGTCGGGTCGGCTTCGCTGTGGCTGGCGCGGGAGACGATGTCAATCGGACTGGAGCCGCGGTTTCATCTACCGGTTCATCGTGGCTGAGCAGTTCCTTCAGATCGAGCCGGAAGTATTCATCCACCAGCTTGCCCGAGCGTGGTCCAGGGGTGACGAACAACTCGCCCCGTTCCGGCATCATCACGATGCTGATCTGATTGTCGACCCGGCGGATCGTGTTCATCGTCGCATGGGGCGTGAGCCGTCCCCGACCGAGGTCGAAGCGATCCCGCAAGGCCTGTTGAGCCATTTCCACCGTGACCGGACCGACACCTTCGCCGACCAGTTGATTCAACCGGTTGAGACGATGCCGCGAGTGCTCGGGGATGTCCGCAATCGGGGCCTGCAACAGACAGTGATTGGTCGTCAGCACGGACTTCGGACCATCCTGCACCTGGAGCGTGCCGCCGTCGTATTCGACGTAGCACAACCGGTCGGTCGGATGATGGCTGATGCACAGGCTCCACGCCCCGGCTCGGTCGAGACTGCGGAGAATGGCGAGGGCGTCTTCAATCGTTTCGGAATGTTCGAGCAACCGCTTCACCACCACTGGATGGACTTTGCCCACCGCTGTCGACGGCCGCCGCGGACGATCGAGGAGCAAGGTGCTGCTGACCGCGATGCCGGCCGCGTTGATGCCATTCAGTCCGCCCGTTTGACCGGCGACACTGAACGTCACATGCGGGATGCCACCCACCGGACGACGCACCTGCACGATGCGGGCGAGGCAATCGGGCAGCGTCAGGGACAACGGCGAATCTTCATTCACCGCATGCACCAGCCCGTGCTGTGGATTCCGTTGGCGGGTGTACGCGAACTGCGTGCAACCGGGAACATAATCCGGGTACATCCCCAGATTGTGGGCAATGACCGCGGGGACCGGCAGCATGGCTCCGTCGGCGATGCCGTGGAGTTCTTCGAGTTCCTGTTCGCCGAAGTACATCGTCGGCTTGGCGAGGGCTTCGTCGAGTTCTGGAATGTTCTGCAACCGGGGTCCGAGCATCGCCGCATACCGGCTCATGATCGCTTTGATTTCCGCGGACTGATGCCGACCGTGCTGCTGGCCCATTTCGTACGGTGTCCCCGCGATGGGGACGACGCTGAACGCGTCCGGCAGCTTCGTGACGGTGGTGTGATCCGCCGCGATGGTCTGCGGAACCGCTTCAATCCGAACGGGTTCAACCACCGGCTGCGGTTGCTCGACCACGATGACCGATTCCGCTTCGCGCTTCGCAGACACCTCAGCCTCGACGATCGTCGCATTTCCCGCCGGTGCTTTCGTCACGAAGTCCAACAAACTCGACAGCGTACGGAAGTCATCAAGCGACAAATCTTGCAGCGAATCGGCGAGATGCTTCATCTCGAAGTTCTCGGCCAGTTCACCGATGAGCTGCGCCTTCTTGATCGAATCAATGCCAAGGTCGGCTTCGAGGTCGGCTTCCATCTCGACCATGTCCGCGGGGTAACCCGTCTGGTCGACGATGAAGTTGATCATGAACTGTTGAACGGCGGCGCGGTCAATCGTCGTCACGATTTCAATAACCGCTTCCGTTTGCTCGACCACGGCGACCGATTCCGCTTCGCGATTCGCAGACACCTCAGCGTCGATGATCGTCGCATTTCCCGCCGGTGCTTTCGTCACGAAGTCCAACAAACTCGACAGCGTGCGGAAGTCATCGAGCGACAGGTCTTGCAGCGAATCGGCGAGATGCTTCATCTCGAAGTTCTCGGCGAGTTCCCCGATGAGCTGTGCCTTCTTGATCGAATCAATGCCAAGGTCCGCTTCGAGGTCGGCTTCCATCTCAACCATGTCCGCGGGGTAACCCGTCTGATCGACGATGAAGTTGATCATGAACTGCTGCACCGCACCGCGGTCAATCGTCGTCACGATTTCAATAACCGCTTCCGTTTGCTCCACCACGATGACGGCTTCCGCTTCGCGCTTCGCAGACACCTCAGCCTCGACGATCGTCGCATTTCCCGCGGGCGCTTTCGTCACGAAGTCCAACAAACTCGACAGCGTGCGGAAGTCATCAAGCGACAAATCTTGCAGCGAATCGGCGAGATGCTTCATCTCGAAGTTTTCGGCCAGCTCACCGATCAACTGGGCCTTCTTGATCGAATCGATGCCGAGGTCGGCTTCGAGATCGGCTTCCATCTCGACCATGTCCGCGGGGTAACCCGTCTGGTCGACGATGAAGTTGATCATGAATTGTTGAACGGCGGCGCGGTCAATCGTGGTAACGAGTTCGTTCACAACCGCTTCCGTTTGCTCGACCACGGCGACCGATTCCGCTTCGCGCTTCGCAGACACCTCAGCCTCGACGATCGTCGCATTTCCCGCTGGCGCTTTCGTCACGAAGTCCAACAAACTCGACAGCGTGCGGAAGTCATCGAGCGACAGGTCTTGCAGCGAATCGGCGAGATGCTTCATCTCGAAGTTTTCGGCCAGTTCACCGATCAATTGTGCCTTCTTGATCGAGTCGATCCCAAGGTCCGCTTCGAGGTCGGCTTCCATCTCGACCATGTCCGCGGGGTAACCCGTCTGATCAACGATGAAGTTGATCATGAACTGTTGCACCGCGGCCCGGTCGATCGTGGTCACGACTTCTTGCACAACGACTTTGGGTTGCTCCAGCACCGCGACCGTCGTGGCTTGAGTGGCCGCCGCTCGGGACATGCCGAACGAGGAACCGACCGCTTCGACTTCTTCGCGAACAGCCGGGACCGTGGCGATCACCCGACGGACCGGAGCGCTGCCGCCCCGTTGTTGCCGACGGCCGGCGGTGGCATCGAAGAACATCACCAATCCCGGTTGGGCGACCGAAGTCGTCGACGGTGCCGTCGGTGCGATCGGCCACAACCCGGCGGTCTCGAGCAGACCGTGCAACCGTTCCAAGGCTTCGCGGCCGGTGTGCTTCGGCAGATCGGTCGAGATCAACGACACCGGGCGATCCTTCAAAATGCGTTGATTCAGCCGTGTCAACACCTGGTGCGGACCGACTTCGAGGAACAGGCTGACCCCCTCCGCGGCGAGACGTTGAATCAACTGCACATACCGCACCGGCGTGGTGAGTTGTTCGACGAGATTCTTCCGCACCCCTTCCGCACACGTTACGTAATCCAGCGAGACACTGCTGAGGAATTTCACATGCGGGGCTTGAATCGCCGACCGGCTGAGAGCCGCGGCAAACGCGGGTTTCGCGTCGTTCAGCAACGGCGTGTGATACGGTCGGGGGACAGCCAGCAACCGTGTCGCAAAGCCTTCGGATTCCAGCAACCGCTTCACGCCGTGGATGGCATCCGACGTGCCACCGACGACGGTTTGATCCGGAGCGTTGTGGCTGGCGAGGTACGCTGCACCGGGCATGTGCGTCAGCAGGCGTTCGACGACATCCAGCGGGGCTGTGGTCGACATCAGGCTGCCGCGGGTGCTTTCCCGCGATTCCACCGCATTCGTCCGGTCCCGCGTGATCTCAATCGCATCGCCGAAGGTCATCGCTCCGGCGGCGACCAATGCGGGGAACTCACCATAGCTGTGGGCGCTGATGACATCCGGCCGTAAGCCTTCGCTCATCAACAGCCGGGCGACAAGCGTGTCGGCGATCAGCATCGACAACTGCGTGAGAAACACGTCCTGGCCGAGTTGCTCGTTCGGCATCCACGCAAGGTCCGCAAACCGCGGGGCCTTGTGCTGGACGAGAATCGCATCGAGTTCATTCACGATCTCACGAGCCGCCTTCGATTCGTTCACGAGGTCGCGTAACATGCCCGTGTATTGCGATCCCTGTCCGGGGAACAGGAACGCGACTTTCGGTTTCGTCGCCGAGGATTCCCGGAAGTAAACCCCCTGCTGTTCCAGCAATCCGTTCGGGTTCTTCTGGACCAACTGCTCGGACGCGAGTTGCAGTTTCTTCGTCAGCGACTGCGTGTTGTCGGCGACAATCGCCAACCGCACGGCATCGCGGCCGTTGAAGTGATCGATGCCACCGGTCTCGAACAATGGAGCCGGATTGGCTTGCCATTTGGCGACTTCGGCGCGAAGGGCTTCGCGTGACGCCGCACCGAGGCGAACCGTCTTCCATTCGGTCGGACCAGCGACGACGGCCGGGACTTTCGGTGCCCGTTGCGGCGCGGTGGGCAGGTTCTGACCCCCTTCGAGCAACATCGTGTACACCGCACCATTCGGACCGCTGTTGGTGATCGCGGCGAGCGTTTTCCCGGCGGGCAACGTCGCAAACAACGATTGCGGCTCCTGGGCCACTTTCAGCGTGTCGGCGTGCGACGTCACTTGCGGGAGAGGATTGTCCATTCCCGGAGTCCGCGGGATCTGACCGTGTTCGAGTTCGAGCACGGACTTGATCATCGACACCATGCCGGACAATCCGAGCGTGTGGCCAATCTGGCTGATCGAGGACGTCAACACGGCGGGGGCGTTGCGGGCATCATCGGCGAGCAATTCACCGAGAACGGTCGCTTCCTGCCGATCAATCACCGGTTGACCGATCGAGGCGACTTCCACCATGCCGATGTGGTTCGGCACGGCGCGGCCCAATTCCAAAGCGCGGTCGGCCGATTCGCGATACGCCCGCGGATACTGGTTGACATCGAGCGCGACCCCGACTCCACGGATCACGCCCCGGATGCGGTCGCCATCGCGCTGGGCATCGGACAACCGCTTCAGCAGCACGACCGCCGAGCCTTCACCGGGGACGACACCGTCCATCGACTGCGAGAACGAGGGCTTCGACGTTCCGGCCGCCTGGCCGTCTTTCATCACGAAGCCTTCGTAGACATTGATGTCCATGCTGCGTTGACCAGCGGCACAGAGCACCATGTCGACCGATTGATCGAGGAGCATGCCGATGCCGGCGGAGATCGCGGCCATCGACGAGGTATCGCCGGCGTCGATGGAGAACGCCCCGCCCATCATGTCGAAGGTCTTCGTCATCCGCGAAGCCAGCGTGCTTGCCGTGAAGCTGCCGGTTTCGTCCATCAAGGCGGGCATGTGCTTGAGGAGCAACTGCTCGTAATCGGCAACGACCTGATCGATGTCGCCGGCGGGAATCCCGCGGGACAGCATCTCGTTGCGGAGATACCGCTGGAATTCGGGAATCCGCAGCCCCATCTGCATTTCGCAGGCAAAATCACCCCCGAACACCGACCCGACAATGACCGCGGCTTTTTGGTGATCGAACGCTTTCTTGTCGTAGCCGGAGTCGCGCAGCGCCTGGTCAGCGGCATCGAGCAGCATGAACTGCAACGGGTTCGCGTTCGCGATCTGCTTCGGCGGAACCTTGTGCTTCTTCCAGTCGTACACGAAGTCGGTCACAAATCCGCCGGTGGCATTCCGCGTCCGCCACGGTCCCTTGCTGTTGGGATCGTGGTAAATCGCCGGGTTCCAGCGCGTCGCGGGGACGGTGGTTTTCGGATCGCGACCGGAGACGAGCAGGTCCCAGAAGGCGTCGATCGTGAGCGCCCCGGGCAAAACGGCTCCCATGCCGATGATCGCAATCGCGCGGTCGTTCGGATTGTTCTTCTCGCGGATGACTGCGCCCGTCGGATTCCCCACGACGTTGACCTGCGTCTTCAACGATTCCGTCGGACGGTCGTCCATGACGACATGCACATTCAGTCCGCCGATCCCGAACGCATTGACCGCGGTCCGGCGCGCTTCGCCCGGCTTCGGTTCCGGCCACGGCGTGGCTTTCTGCGGCACGAAGAACGGAATATCCTTCCACGCGACTTCGGGATTGGGCGTTTGCAGGTTGATCTGACCGGGAATCGTCTTGTTCTGCATGCAGAGCACGGCTTTGACGAAGCCCGCGATCCCCGCCGACTCCAGCGTGTGACCGATGTTCGCCTTCACGCTGCCGATCGGCAATTTCATCCCCGCAGGGAGACGATCCTTCAGCGCCATGGTGAGCGCGGCGAGTTCCGTCGCATCGCCAACCTGGGTCGACGTGGCGTGACATTCGAGGTATTGCAGTTTCGCCGGGTCGACGTTCTTCGGATAGGCTCGTTGAACGGCGAGGACCTGGCCTTCTTTCCGCGGTGCCCACAAGCTCTTGCCGCGACCATCCGACGAGACACCGATGCCGCGAATCACGGCCTTGATGTCGTCCCCGTCGGCGAGTGCTTTCGGCAGCGTCTTCAACACCACGGCGGCATAACCGTCCGAGCTGATGAGCCCGTCGGCGTTGGCATCGAACGGCCGCGAGCCGGTGCCGCTGATGGATTGGGCGATAGAGAAGATCACCAGCGCGTACCATTTGCTGCACGACGCCCCGCCGACGATGGCCATATCGATCTGGCCGTTGCGGAGTGCATGCACGCCCATCGCCATGGCAATCAATGACGACGCACAGGCGGCATCGGTGGCGAGGGCGGGACCCGACAATCCGAACGCCTGCGCGATGACCGCCGAGACCATGTGCGCGCCGATTTCCGGCCCGCCATCGGGATTGCGGTGCGCCTTTTCCGCGCGGATGCGGCCCACGACCCCGCGAATAATTTGCGTCTGCTGTTCGACCGGCAGCTTGGCGAACGTCTTATGTTCGCGAAGGTACTCGGCGACCTGTTCGCTGTACGTGTTGAATGCAATTTCGCCGGACAGCGTGCTGCCACCGGAGTGGCCGATGTACACGCCGGTGTTTCGGGTCGCGAGATTGAACGGATCGTACCCGGCGTGGCGGCAGGCCATCGCGGCGACTTCGCACATGATCAGGTGCGCGGAGTCGGTGTTCTTTTCGAGCGCGGGCGGCAGGGCACAGATCGCCGGGTTGAGCGGGCGTTCTGGAACGACGCCGCCGATCTTGGAATAGGTTCGCCCGAAGGTCCCTTTTTCCGGGTGGTAATACAGGGATTGGTCGAGCCGATCGGGAGGGAACTCGACAATGCCACTGCGGCCTTCGGAGATCAGCTTCCAGTAGGCGGACAAATCGTCGGCACCGGGGAGTCGGCATCCCAGACCGACAACCGCGATGGGCATTTCGTGGGGCATCAAGGAAGTCATCGTAAGCCTTCTGCTGTTCGTCGGGCCTCATGCCCGGGGGCGTCAAAAGGACGAAACGGGGCTCGTCAAGTCATTGCGCAGTGCGAGTAATGGTATTTTGGGATATTTAGTCGGGTGATTTCGGTTCGTTCGTTAAGCGAACGTGGCCAAGCGACTCCCATCGGAACGGAGCATCCCCCACAGGCGATACAAACAGCCTATTCAACGCATAATTTCCATACCTGTCCGAACTGCCATGATTCGTTCAAGTGGGAAGGCTGCGCAAAAAATGACGAATGAAACGGTTGTAAATTCCGTAACAGTCACAACTTGCAACCGGGAATCTAGGTAGATTCCCCGCTCCGGGCCGTGCCGCTCCGTATGTTCTATTACTGATGCGTCGACCGGCAGCCCGCCAGCGTCTCGATCTCACCCAAGACCGATTCTGCCCGCCAAGCTTCGGAAAGCGCGATGGAAGAAGAACCCACAATCAATGCTGTAGGCAGACCGCCGACATTCCGTCAGCCGATCTACCACGGTCAGCAGTTCACAGGCCGGAAACAAAGAACCACGGCACTGGACGGAAAGCGAATCCCAGCGATTCCTCCCGTATGGACATCATGCCCAGTTGTCGTATTTGATGCAACCGACCAGGCCTGCCAGTATTCTTGCCCCAGTTGTTCGACAGCCCCCGCGCTCCTAGAATCGCGGAAGTGCTAAACCGCCGATGGGCAGCTCTTTCGGGTGAAGACCATGTTTCGTGTGACGCAGGAAATCGAGTTCTGTTACGGGCACCGCTTGCTCAACTACGACGGCAAGTGCCGATTTCTGCACGGCCACAACGGCAAAGCCGTAATTGTGCTCGAGGGGCTGGATCTCGACTCCCGCGGGATGCTGGTCGATTTCACCGACATCAAGAAATCGCTCGCCACCTGGATTGATGCCACGCTCGATCATCGGATGATTCTGAACGAGAAAGACCCGACGGTCGACTTCTTTCGTCAGCAGCATGAACCGATATTCACCATCCCCGATAATCCCACGGCGGAAAATATCGCCCGCTTGATTTACCTCTTTGCCAAAGAACAGAAGTTCCCAATCGCCGAAGTCACTCTTTGGGAAACAACGAAGGCGTACGCCACTTATCACGAGCACGGATGAACGCGTCGCAGCCGGAGCGCGACCGACGGCCGACCGATCATCAAAAAACGCAACAAGGCCCGACATCACGAAAGATGTCGAGCCTCGTTGATTTGGATGTCCGTCGCTCGCGCTTCGGACTGTGTCGGATCCTTATTCGACCGTCACGCTCTTGGCGAGATTTCGCGGACGGTCGACGTTGCAGCCCCGCAAGAGCGCGATGTGATACGCGAGGAGTTGCAGCGGGATCGCCGTGACGAGCGGTTGCAGGTACTCATCCACCACCGGGACGTAAATCACGTCATCGGCAAGTTCTGCCACTTTGTCGTCCCCTTCGCAGGCAACGGCAATCACCGGACCCCGACGGGCTTTGATCTCTTCCATGTTCGAGATCACCTTCGGGTAGATGTTGCACCGCGGCACAACAAACACGCTCGGCGTATCCTCGTCGACCAAGGCGATGGGCCCGTGCTTCATTTCTGCGGCGGGGTAACCTTCCGCGTGAATGTAGCTGATTTCCTTCAGCTTCAGCGCTCCTTCGAGTGCCACCGGGAAATTGTACAACCGCCCGAGATACAGGAAGTTTTCGGCCTGGTAGTACCGCTGCGCGATTTCTTTGACGGCATCGTTACATTCGAGCGCCTTGCGAATCATGTCCGGCATCGCCTTCAAGTGGCCGATGATCCGCTTGCCGGCGGGATAGGACAGATGCCGCATGCGCCCGAGGAACAACGCCAGCAGCGTCAGCACCGTCACTTGAGCGGTGAAGGCTTTTGTCGAGGCGACGCCGATTTCCGGACCGGCGTGCAGATAGATCCCGCTGCCGGCTTCCCGCGCAATCGAAGAACCGACGACATTGCAGATGGCCAGCGACGGATGGCCCTTCCGCTTGCATTCCCGCAGTGCCGCTAGTGTGTCGGCAGTTTCGCCGGATTGCGTGATCGCGAAAATCATCGTGCGATCGGACATCGGCGGATTGCGATAACGGAGTTCGCTGGCGTATTCCACTTCGACGGGAATCCGTGCAAACTCTTCGATGAGATATTCACCGACGAGTCCCGCGTGCCAACTGGTTCCGCAGGCGGTCAACACAATCCGGTCGACGCGGCGCAATTGCTGCGGATCGAGATTCAATCCGCCGAACCGCGCCGTGGCTTCGTCTTCGTCCAATCGGCCGCGGATGGCATTTTCAATCGTCTGCGGCTGCTCAAAGATTTCCTTGAGCATGTGATGTTCAAATTCGCCGAGATCCGTGTCGATGGCCGATTGTTCCAGCACGCGAATCGACGGCGTCTGCACCCCGCCATCCCGATGGCGGAGCTTCATCCCCTCGGCACTCAACACCGCGATTTCGTGATCGTTGAGATAAACGACTTCTTCTGTGAAACCCACCAGCGGGCTGGCATCACTGGCGAGGAAATGTTCCCCGCGGCCGATCCCCACCACCAGCGGGCTGCCCAACCGCGCGGCGATCAGCATTCCGGGAACATCGCGGAACAGAATCGCCAGACCGTAGGTGCCCTTGAGTTGCACCAGCGTGTTTTCGACGGCTTTGAGGCACGTTTCGGCGCTCGTGGGATCGTCGCCCAGCTTGATCGCTTCGGAAAGCTCGTGGGCGAGCAGATGGGCAATCACTTCCGTATCGGTTGCCGAACGGAACACGTAACCCAGTTCGCGAAGATGGTCGCGCAGCGAAGCGTAGTTCTCGATGACGCCGTTATGAACCAGCACCACTTCCCCATTGCCGCCGACATGCGGATGGGAATTCGTGTCGCTCGGTTCGCCGTGCGTGGCCCAGCGGGTGTGGCCGATGCCGAAGGAGCCTTTGATGGGCTTCTGTTTGCAGAGTTCGGCCAATTGCCCGACGCGGCCGGTTTTCTTGCGAATGCTGATATCGCCATCGGTTTGAATCGCGATCCCGGCGGAATCGTAGCCGCGGTATTCGAGGCGAAACAGACCTTCGAGGAGATAGTCTGCCGCCGCTTTGGGACCGATATAACCAACGATGCCGCACATGGCAAAAACTCCCCCTGTAAGTCGACACGCCCGTTGCGCAACGGTCCTGCCGACGCGTGAATCCGCGACCTCCGCGCTGATGTAGCAGAGAAATGCCGCAGGGGTCAAGAGGGGCTGTGGAGGGCTAAGTGTTTAGTGTCGAGTGTCAAGTGCCGGAAAAGGCACTACGGACAACGATATCGCCTGCTCGGCAAAAGTCTGCTCTTGAATTGTGCGTGCAGCTTGGGCGGTGTTCTCCGGCACTTGACACTTGACCCTCAGCACTTGGCATCCTCACGGTACGAACAAAAAGTCCGGCTCGTTGAGCAGCGTCCAGATCATATCCTCGGCCCGCTCACGCCAGGCGGGTTGCAGGCGCGTGGTGGGCGGGTCGCCGCGATCCACTCGCGTTTTTAGTTCGGTCTTCCGCTCGGAGGCTTCGGGTTTGAGATGATTCGACCAGGCAACCCCCGTGTGACGCGGCGGTCGCGGAAGAGACTTTTCGCTTCCGGCCACGTGTCGATCGGCAAACCCTTCGGATAACGTCGCGGTAAATGCCGAGCGTTCGGCAAGGGTTGGGTCGCGAGTGAGCACGGTCTGCGTGACCTGCGTGATGAACTCATCGAGCGATTTGGCATCAATGGCATACTCGGTCAACCGGCTGTCATCCGAGAGTTGCGACATGCGGATGGCTAACACACCGTTGGCCAGAATCGCGGGTTGCAGGACGGTGGTTTCCGTGGGACGAACGGTGAGGGGATCAGGCCGCGAGCCGCGCCAGCCGAACGCTTCGAGCACGTCGACAACCGGCTGCGCTGTCGGCAGCGAGAGACTCGGTCGATCGCGTTCATTCGACATCGAAAGGAACTGCCACGCGTGCTGCGGAGT
The DNA here is from genome assembly GCA_021732785.1 of Planctomycetaceae bacterium. GTDB lineage: Bacteria > Planctomycetota > Planctomycetia > Planctomycetales > Planctomycetaceae > DSVQ01. The sequence goes on along the minus strand of JAKFUG010000041.1, from coordinate 4,102 downwards.
GCCGAGGTTCAGCGATTGTTCATAAGTTCGCGTGCTGTCGACGTCGATGTTCAGCGCTTCGACATGCCACGGTTTGGCGGACACGACAAACAACGAATCGACCACCTGTTCTGCGGTCATCCGCCGAGGCGTCGGGCCGGCGAATAATTCGGCGCGGGTCCGATTCCCAATGGCGTCGGCATCGGGTTGTCGCTGATACGCCTGCGACTGAAAAATGAGCCGCGCGACATGCTTCAGATCATATCTCGAGGCGATCAATTCCCGTTCGAGCCAGTTGAGCAATGCGGGATGCGACGGTTCGCCGTGTTCCCAATCATCCGCGGGTTCGACCAGCCCGCGGCCGAAATACCGTTGCCAAATCCGGTTAACGATCACCTGACCAAAGCGGCGATTGTGCGGCGATGTGATCAGCGCCGCCAGTTGTTCGCGCCGGTCGTTCGGATTGAGCAGCATATCGACGGCGAACTTGCCCGACAGTTCATCGGCAAAGGGCCAATCGGGTGGAATTGATTCGCCGGGCTTCAGCGTCACTTTCACCAGCAACGATTGCAACGCCGCGGGATCGCCGGGAATCGTGCTGGTTTTCGGGACTTTCAACGAATCGCGCTGCAGCATTGCCGCAAGGCTGAACAGATCCTTCTGCGTGAAAGGATGATACGGGGCATCGTGACAGCGGGCGCACTTCATCTCCATGCCCAGGAACGCCTGCGCGAGCACGTGGGCTTTGGCCGCCATGGGGGAATCATTCTGCGATGCCACGCCGAAGCCCGCGGGGCCGCCGTAATGCGTGCTCCCTTCCATGAGAATCAACTCGGTCGCGAAGCGGTCGAACGGACGGTTGTCTTCAAAGGCTTCATGCAGCCACCAGCGGAACGGCCCGGTGTTGTTCAAGGTGGGATTGATGAGATTCGGATTCTCCGCGAGCACATCCTGCCAGTAACCCACCCAGTGATCGGCCCAGCCCGCGTCACCGAGAAGCCGCTCCGTCAGCCAACTGCGGCGTTGTTCCGGCGACTGCTCGAAGAATGCCGTGCGAATTTCCGGCGTGGGAATCGTGCCAATCACATCGAGACACAACCGGCGCAAGAAGGACGCATCATCGATGATCGGCAGCGGTTTCACATCGGTCGTTGACAGTTTAGCGTTGAGAAACGCATCGATCGGATGCGCTTGCGCTTCACCCAGCGGTATCGCGAGTGGCGGGAACGTGGCGAGTTCCGATCGCGCCTGATCGTGGCGGCGGTCCCAATATGCCGTCCATTCCCGGCTGGCATCATGTCGACGCCGTTGATTGACTTCGGACATCGATAACGATGGCGCGAACGTTTCCCAACCGGCGTTCGTGAACCGGGGCGTTTCACCGCGCGGGGCGGCAATCACCGCCGTCGCGGGATCGTTCTCGGCAGGCGACCACGCCACCGCGGTTTCACCCATTTCGAGGCGATGCTTTTTCCCGCCGACATAGACGTCGAGTTGCACGCGACACGGTTTCCCGGTGCTGCGATAGCGTCCGACGCTGTCCTGATCACCCGGCGGCAGTCCGCGCAGCGCGTTGGCTTCGTTGTTCGGTTGCGGATAGATTTCATTGTGACCATCGCCGCCACGGGTCGGGTACTTGATCTCCGCAATCGGTTCGCCATCGATCAGCAAGCGCGATGCCCCACGCGACCGCACACGGAACGCGATCTCTCCCGCGGGAAACGTCATGCGACTCTGCAGGCGCAGCATCAGCGGGTTCGACCAGTCGCCACGCACGCCATGGGCCGTGTATTTCTGCGGCAATTCCGTAAGGGCGAAGTAGGGCCAGGCCAATTGCTCGCTGGGCTTCGGGACCGGGAATTTGAAGTTCTGCTTGTCGGGAATGCCCTGGAAGATTTCGAGCAGCACGTTGTCCGCGGTGATCAGCTCCTCCGGCGTTTCATACGACGGGGGCTGCTCGGCGACATACCGCAGCGCGATCCGTTCGGCGGAGAGCGCGGTCCGATAGAGCGCGATGTCATCGATCTGCCCGTGGAACGTGCTCGACGGATTCCCCCCCATCGACGAGCCGATCCACAGCTCATCGTTATCGACGACGGGGGCTTCTTTCGTCGCGCCGCCGTAGTCCCATTTGCCGGGCACGAGTTTGCCGTCGGAGTAACCCCGCAGTGATTCCGGTTCGCCGAACACATAGGTCACCGCGATGTGGTGCCAGCCGCTGTCGATGCCGAAGCCTTCGGTCGCCGTCCAGCGATGAAAGTCTTCCTGTTTTCCGACGCGGTTATCGACATCGCGAAAAAGGAAACTGATACACGCCTGACCGGCTTCACCGGAGAGTCGCAACGCATAGTTTTGATTTTCCGCGGCAACCTTTTCGTTTCGCGTGCGGCCTTTGCCGATGACATACATCTGCTGGCCGTTGCCAAGTTTGACGACATTCACCCACGCTTCCAGTGTGATGCCGTCGCCGTAGGTGAAATCGAGCGGGCTGTTATCGCCGGGGTCCTGAATGCGGATGGACGCACCGTCCCCCTGGAATTCCATCGCTGTGCTGGACGGTTCAGCGGCCGGGAAGTACGGCGGTCGTGGGCCGTCGACACCCGTTTTCACAGCACCCACAATCCGGCCGGAAAGCGCTTTGAACGATGACGCCGGTGCTAAATCGAGCGCGGCGTCTTTGGTGCCATCGAAACGCCACCATGCAACGGGTTGATCGGCCGCGATGATCTCCGCGAGTTTCGGCGCGTCTGCCGCCTCGGTCGCGACCACTCCTGCCACCACCGCCAGAATGCCGCCAACGGTTTGCCAGATTCGCATCATCGTGGTTGTCCCGCCCGTCATCGAAGAGCCGTCTTAGTCTCTTCATGGTAACCGGAGGAAAGGCGGCATGAAATGGGTTCTCGTTTGTGGAATTCTTTCGCCGACGGGATGATGAGGCCGTTCGATTCCATCGCCGTCCCTGTTTTGCGACGGCCGAGACGGTCCGGGAGGGTTCTTCATTCATGCGCATCGGGCTCTACGGCGGGACGTTTGATCCGATTCACCTCGGGCATCTCATTCTTGCCGAGCAGTGCCGCGAACAGTTGCGGCTGGATGCCGTGTGGTTTATTCCCGCAGGCGAACCGCCGCACAAACCACCGGGGGGCCGCACGCCGGGACGACAGCGGTTCGAAATGCTCGAACTCGCGATCTCGGGGCATGCGGCGTTTCGAGCGCTCGACGTCGAGATCGCGCGGTCCGGGACATCCTTCACGGTCGAAACGCTGGCCGTGCTGCATCAGCAACACCCCGCCACCGAGTTCTGGTGGCTGATGGGGGCGGACGCACTGCGCGACTTTCCGACATGGCGGGAACCGGAGCGGATTCTCACGCTATGCCGATTGGCTGCAGTCAATCGGGGGGGCATCGAATCCCCGGAAACGACCGCCGCCCGGCAGCGCTTTCACGACCGGATTGATGATGTGGTGATGCCAGCGATCACGTTCTCGGCGAGCGATGTGCGACACCGCGTCGCGTCCGGGCAGAGCGTGCGGTATCTGGTCCCGCGCGCTGTGGAAGTCTATATCGAACAGCACGGACTGTTTCGGCCCGTTTCGTAATCATCACGCCCATGTACAGGGCGTGAGCTTGATCTTCGCACGCACCTTCGGTCCCCTCGCCCCCGTCTGCGGGGGAGAGGGTTAAGGTGAGGGGGCTTGTTGAAACATGCGGCCCCCTCATCCGGCCTATCGGCCACCTTCTCCCCCGCAGACGGGGGAGAAGGGACCGCATCCGTAACCGGGTGTTATTGCGGCGGACGTTGTGGACGACCACCGCCATCCGGCGGCGGTCGGTTGCCGCCGGGGCCACGATCACCCCCTGGTCCACCGGGACCGCGATTGCCACCGGGTCCTCCGGGGCCACCAAAACCGCGCGGGCCCCGATTGGCCATCTCACTGAGTTGTTGCCGTTGTTCGCGACTCAGAATCTGTCCGAGCTTCGTGTCGACTTCTTTCTGCAGGTCGCTCAATTGCTTCTTCTGTTCCTCGGAGAGCCGCAGTTCGTCTTGCAGAAACGGCGGCAGAATCTGTCCCGGAGCCGGAGGGCCACCAAATCCGGGCCCGCCCCCCGGTCCGCCGGGCCC
>JAKFUG010000056.1 GCA_021732785.1 Planctomycetaceae bacterium | reverse complement strand
TGCGCCGACAAGCCCGCAAAGCCGCCTGCCGCGTCCGCCACCGCTCCGACTTGGGAAAGGCATTTCTCAAACACAGCGGATTGTTCAAGTAAACCGTTCATGTCACTACGTTTTGCAAAGTTCAATAATTTGAAATTCCGTCCGCGGACATCGCTTCCCACAATTCCAGAAATTGGTCCATCGACTCGTGAGGAATTCTCTGGCGTGGCTCAGGAATCATGGAGCGGGCGCTTTCTATCGTGGGCGACCAGTCATATCCGATGCAGCCGGATTTTGGGTCTGCGCTATGGTAACGGCATAGCAGAAAAGACTGGTTGTCGATGTATCCCGGCGGGCTTTTGACAATCCACCAATACATGCCGACAGACCTTACGACGGATAACGAAAGCACCCCTGAGATTATCCAGGGTGCTCACTCGCTCGACAACTGCGATTACGCTGCCATCGCCGCGTCGTACAAATCGGAGAACGCCCCCTTCCGATCTCAACCCTTTGTAATTGCTCCGCGTCGACTAACAGACTAGCCTACGGTGTGAACCACTCCGCGCCTTCGAGTGAGGGACACTGTGACGACGACCGCATCGATTCTCCTGGGACTGGCGACCGCGCTCGTCGGTGCGCCGCCTGATTTTGACCGTGAGATTGCGCCGCTACTCGCCCGGCGGTGTTTGTCGTGTCACGCCGGGGAAGGAGTGAAGGGCGGGCTCGATTTGACCACCCGCGCGGACGCCCTCCGCGGCGGTGATTCCGGCCCGGCACTCTCGACCGACGATCTCCCCAAAAGCGGGTTGTGGGAACGTGTCGCCGCAGACGAAATGCCTCCGAAGCATCCCCTCGATGCCAACGAAAAAACATTACTGCGGGATTGGCTCACCGCGGGGGCGAAATGGCCTGACGGGGCGATTGATCCACTGAAATACACGTCCGCGGAACGGGCTGGGTATGACTGGTGGTCGCTGCAACCGTTGGCGACGGACTTGCGTCCGCCCATGATGAAAGAGACTGCGCATCCGATTGATGCGTTTGTGTCTGCGAAGCGGCAAGCGGTCGGATTGGCGCATTCTCCGCCCGCGACGCGCGCCGTGTGGATTCGCCGCGTGACGTTCGATCTGCTCGGGTTGCCGCCGTCTCCGGAAGAGATCGCGGCGTTCGTCAATGATCCTGCGCCAAACGCCGCCGAACGGTTGGTCGACCGGTTGCTGGCGTCACCGTTGTATGGCGAACGCTGGGCCCGTCACTGGTTGGATATCGTCCGCTTTGGTGAAAGCAACGGCTACGAACGGGACCTCCCCCGCCCCGATGCCTGGCATTACCGCGACTGGGTCGTGCAAGCTCTCAATAAGGACATGGGCTACGACGAATTCGTCCGCTGGCAACTCGCGGGCGATTCGTTGACGCACGATGAGTTCGAGTCCTCACGGGCACTCGGTTTTCTCGTCGCCGGGCCGCACGACACGGTGGTTCCCGTTGTCGACCGCATGCGGCAGGTGATGCGGCAGGACGAACTCGAAGACGTCATCGGCACCATCGGCCAGACGTTCCTCGGCCTCACCGTGAACTGTGCCCGCTGTCACGATCATAAGTTCGATCCGATTTCGGCCCGCGAATATTACCAGTTCGTCGCCGCACTGGCCGGGGTGAATCACGGCGAGCGGGAGATCACGACTGCCGAGAACGCCCGGCTGGTGCAAACGGCGAAGACGCGATTCGAGCAAGTGACACGCGCCCTGCGGGACATCGAAGAGCCCGCGAAACAAGCCGTGCTGCGTGACAAAACCGGCGGTGCGAACGGCGCGGTGGTCTCCCCTGCTCCCATGGCCGCATGGGATTTCACGAAAGATCTGCGCGACCACATCGGCACGCTGCATGGCGAATGGAAAGGGGACGGCAAACGAACCGCCAACGGCATCGAAGTCCGCGACGGCGTCTATGTCGCCACGCCGCCGTTGCCGCGCGATATCACCGCGAAGACACTCGAAGTCCGGGTGAAGCTCGCCGATCTTCTCCAGCGCGGCGGCGGGGCCATCACGGTACAAAACCTCGATGGCGGCCAGTTCGATTCCATCGTCTTCGGTGAACAGGAATCGCAGAAATGGATGCCCGGCAGCAATGGCTTCACCCGCACGCAATCGCTACAAGGCCCGATCGATGAAACGGCCGACAAGGATTTCGTCACGTTTGCCATCGTCTACAACGCCGACGGCACCATCGCCGGATTCCGCAATGGCGAACCGTACGGCAAACCCTATCGCAGTTCCGGCCCGGTCACCTACGCCGCGGGGAAAGCACACCTCGTGTTCGGCCTGCGTCATAGCCCCGTCGGCGGGAATCATTCGCTGAAGGGGACCATCGCCGCCGCGCGGTTGTATGACCGGGCGTTAACCAACAATGAAGTCGCGGCGTCGGCACAAGCCTCCGGTGTGTTCGTCGGCGAGGCGGAACTCGTCGCGCGGTTGACCGACGAGCAACGCCGCCAGCGCGATGCCCTGCGGCAAGACATTCTGAAAGCGCAACAGGAACTCGCCGCGCGCGATAAAGCTGCGAAACAGAAAATCTACACGGTGATGTCGACGCTGCAACCCGGACCATCCTTCGTGCTGAAACGGGGCAACGTCGCCGACCGGGGCGATCAAGTCGTCCCCGCGGGATTGGCGGCCGTTCGTGGGTTGAACGCCGATTTGCAGCTCACCGCGGAATCGCTGGAAACCGATCGCCGTCAGCGTCTCGCGAACTGGATCACCGACCGCCGCAATCCCCTGTTTGCCCGCGTGATGGTGAACCGGCTGTGGCATTACCACTTCGGGGCGGGCCTCGTCGAAAACCCGAGCGACTTCGGCTTCAACGGCGGCATGCCCAGTCACCCCGAACTCCTCGAATGGCTCGCCGCCGAGTTCGTTCGCGGCGATTATTCGCTGAAGCACATGCACCGGCTGATCGTCACCTCGGCGGTGTATCAGCAGAGTTCGCAATACCGTGCCGACGCCGCGAAGCAGGACGCCCACAATCGCTCTCTGTGGCGGATGAATCCGAAGCGGCTCGATGCCGAGATGATCCGTGACACGATGCTTTCCGTGGCTGATTCGCTGGTGCTGGAACTCGGCGGTAAAGGGTACAGTGACGTCAACTCGTACTTCTTCAAGGGGACGCAGTTCTACGATCCGATCGATCCCACCGGCCCGCAAGCGTCACGCCGCACGATCTACCGCGCTTGGGCTCGCGGCGGCCGCAACCCGCTGCTCGACACGTTCGATTGCCCCGATCCATCGACCACCACGCCGAAGCGCTCGCAGACCACGACGCCGTTGCAGGCACTGTCGCTGATGAATCATGCGTTCGTGCTCCGCATCGCCGATCAATTCGCCGAACGTTTGCAACATGATGCCAAGAACGACACATCGAGCGCCGTCCGCCGGGCGTTCGCGCTCGCCTACGGACGAGCACCCACCGCCGACGAAATCACGCAATGTATTACCTTCGCCCAGAAACACGGCTGGCCCTCCCTCTGCCGCGGATTGCTCAATTCCTCGGAGTTTCTCTATGTCGACTAATGTCGCTACGTCTTCCGTAGCCCTGTCGCTCCGCGACAGGAAAGCCGATGAATCACCAGCGCCGACAGAGAGAGAAACCATCCACGCCGATGAAGCGTCCGGCGGTTCCTGTCGCGGAGCGTCAGGGCGACTTTCACGGCGTGACTGGTTCTCCTGGTCCGCCCGCGGTCTCGGTGCGACGGCGGCCCTTACGATGTTGCAGCGCGAGGGCATCGTCCGCGCGTCGACCGACTCCGAAGACATCGTTCACGCGGGAAATTTTCCGGCGAAGTGCAAACGCGTCATCCAAATCTATCTCTGCGGCGGGCTCAGTCATCTCGATTCGTTCGACTACAAGCCCGCTCTCGAAAAGCTGCACGGCAAACCGCTGCCGGGGACCGAAACGCCGGAGACGTTCTTCGGCAAGATCGGTCTGCTGCGCAAGAACGATTGGGCGTTCAAACAGCGCGGCGAATCGGGCCTATGGATTTCCGATCTCTTTCCGCATATCGCCAACTGTGCCGATGAGTTGACCGTCATCCGTTCGATGGTCGCCGACTCCGCCAATCACACGCCCGCCACCTTCCAGGCGAACACCGGTTTCCGCTTCAACGGCTACCCGGTCCTCGGCTCGTGGCTCTCCTACGGCATGGGTTGTGAAGCCGACGACCTGCCTGCCTACGTCGTCCTCCCCGATCCCCGCGGCATGCCCGCCGGCAGCACCATCAACTGGACCAACGGGTTTTTGCCCGCAAGACATCAAGGCGTTGCGTTTCGCACCAAGGGGTCACCCATCGACGATCTCTTCCCGCCGGGTGAGTATGACGCCGATCGCGACCGGGCCACGCGCGAGTTTGTCGCCGCGCTCAACGAGAAGCATCGGCTCACACGGCCGGAAAGCGATCTCGAAGCCCGGCTTCGCAGTTACGAACTCGCGGCGAAGATGCAACTTTCCGTCCCCGGCGTCACCGATCTCACCGGCGAAACGGCCGCCACGCTGAATGCTTACGGCGTGAACGAAGAACCGACCGCCGACTTCGGCAAGCGCTGTCTCCTCGCCCGGCGGTTGCTTGAAAAAGGAGTGCGGCTCGTGCAGCTCTTCTCCGGCGGCTCATTCGGTTCGCCGCGCATCAACTGGGACGGCCACGAGAACGTACAGGAGAATCACACGCAGGAGGCCGCGCGGATCGATCAACCGGTTGCTGCCCTGCTTCGCGATCTGCGGCAGCGCGGCATGCTCGACGACACGCTGGTCCTCTTTACCACCGAGTTCGGCCGCACGCCGTTTACGCAATCGGAAGCGAACACTGTGGGGGCTGGCCGCGATCACAACATGTACGGCTTCTCAGTGTGGATGGCCGGCGGCGGCCTCCGCAGCGGTACAGCCTACGGCAACACCGACGACATCGGCTGGAAAGCGGTCGACAAACCGGTCCCCTGGCACGACCTCCACGCCACCGTCCTCCACCTCCTCGGCATCGACCACACCCGCCTCAGCTACTACCACAATGGGATTGCCCGGCGACTGACGAACGTGCATGGGGAAGTACTGCACGAGTTGTTGGGTTGATCCGTAGGGTTTGCCGAATCCTCGAGGCGAACCCTACCTTTTTTCTATTCCCAGTTCTTCTGCGAGATGTGGGCAACGTCAGCGGCGTTTCCCCATTCGCGGGGGTATTCGCCGAGCTTCACGAACTGTCGAAAAGACGACCAGCGATAATCAACGACATGCTGGACTAATCCGTGTTTGACCGGATTCCAATGGATGTAATCGACCTTTTCCTTCAGGTCTTCCTCGTCTCGGCAAACGTGCTCCCAGAAACGACGCTGCCAGATCGCCCGTTCTCGTCGATTAAGACGTGACTCCGAGCGGGTTCCCTCTTCCCCACCAGCCGCAAGAAACGCGCGGGTGAAGTGCTCTTTGAGCTTTCCCAATCGCAACGAAAAACGATCGTCGCCCGGCGGGAGTGACCAGACCGTGTGCAGATGATCTGGAAGGACAACGACGGCGACTGTTTGAAACGGCCATTTTTGTCGGAGAGTTCGCCAGGCGGATCGCAGCAAGCTGATTCCACTTCGGTCAGCGAACAACGGGCGGCGTTCATGCGTGACCAGTGTGAAAAAGTATGTCCCGCCGGGAACATACCACCGTCGATAATCTGGCATGATCGGCCTTCTGATGACGAACCAATGTAGGGTTTGCCGAATCCCCGAGGCGAACCCGATTCCAAACTTCAGACAGCATCAAAATAGCCTGTCTAAAGTATTCAATCCAGGTATTCAAGCGGGAGAGGTTCGCCTCGAAGATTCGGCAAACCCTACACTTCTATCCCAACGGATCATCGAGCAATTGCTGGAGTCGCTCTTTGAGCGGGGCGGGATAGCGCGCGGGCCAGGTGGCATCGATCAGGCCCACGTCGAGAAGATCGCGGAGATGCGTTCGATCGATGTTACTCCAGGCCATCAGCATCATCTGCACCAAGGCGGCCAAGGTCGTCACCTGGAAGTCCGCGGCGCGTTCCGATTCGTGGAGTTCGGGTGACGGGTACGGCTCGTGCGTGCGGACTTTCTCTCCCGTATAGAGGAGATGCACGCCGGCGCTGGGTTTGCCTTTGGGGCCGTCGATGAAGGTGTCGACATCGAGCACATGATGGTGGATAAATCCGGCGGACTCCAAGGCTGCGCGCACGGCGGGAAAGTCCGTCCGCCGCACCAGCAAATCAACATCGCGTGTCGTGCGGACCGCCTCTTCGTCCACGCGGCCGACCCATTCGGCGACGGCGTGACCTCCCGCCACCGCATACGGCACGCCGGCGGCTTCCAGTGCCCGGACGGCCCGACGCAGGCGCTCTTTCACTTTTTCCGCGGCCATCAGCGCCCTTTCCCAACCGATGGGACTCTGCACGGCTTCCGACATGGGCGGTCTCCTGTTGCTGCATCATATCACACAGCAGGAGACAACTGACAAACCCCATGTCGGCTTCGCGAAACATAACCCTCGAACCGTTCCGGGGCAGGGAAAGCCCCCCGAAAATGGGGCGTCGTCATCCCCCCTTTCAACCTCAGCCGTGAGAAGGGATTGCCGTCGTATTGACGAGCGATTTGGCGAAGCGCACGACTTCGGGCAGTGGGGTGGGATTGCGCGGCGAGATCTGTTTGGCTAATGCCGGATCATACGCCTCAGGGACACCGAGAAACTGGAGCAGCCGCGAGAGCACCGCTTCGGGTTGCCGGCAGAGTTCTTCGTATTCAATGGTCGTCCAGCAGTCGGGTGGAAGCTGACCGACGTGGGTGCGATAATACTCGCGACTTTTGCGCGACTGGGACACCATCATGCGCAACGTCAGATGGCCGGAATACGGGGACGCCGACCACGACAGCACCTTCCGGGCCAGCCAGTTGTTCTGCAGTCGTCCGAGCACCTTCGACAAGACCTCCGCATACGGATTGACCGTTTCCAGACTGGAACGAAACCCGCGGAGCTGCGAACTGATGGTGGCCAGCGGGTCGCGGTGAATGAACACAAAGCGCGCGTCGGGAACGAGTTGCTTGACGATCGCAAAGCGGATGTAGTCCCAGGGATTTTTCAGCAGTAACGGCTTGCCGGGCGGCGACACCGCCTGCACGCAGCGACACATTTCCTGAAACGCGGCCAGCGATTGAGGCCGGAGCTTGAGATACCCCGCTTTCTTCAGCAGAAGAAAGCCGTACTCCTCCGGCATGTCCGCATTCACTTTCACGCTATCCATCATGCGGTCGTGAATGCCGCGCCGCTGCAAGAGGGCGTTGGTTTCCGCGCGGGCAGCCTCTTGCCGACCTTGCCGAAAGTCCTCTTCCAATTGATCGAAGCGGAGGATGTGATGGAGCGTTAACGGATTAAACGCCCCCGAGTTGGTTAATAACTGATAGAGCAAAGTCGTGCCGGAGCGGTGTTCTCCCATGATGAAAATCGGCCCGGGAGACGCGATTGCTGCTTCTGTCGCGGGAGCCAACTGAGCAGGTTCGTGAATCACAATATTTCAGACTCGTGCATCGATTCGATAGAAAAGCTTTCCGAGAAGTTATATTCGCGCGACCCCTGTGTAAAGCCTCGGCAATGGGTATTTCTACGGGGTAGGCCAAACAACTTCGACTGCGGACCAGCGCGGCACACCCGCGGAAAAATTGCGATGTCCTGTGCCGGTCTCGACGAATTCCGCAATCAATCCGCCGTTACACCAGTCAGCGGATTGTGAGTCACCGCGTCCCAGGCGAGTTCCTGCAACAACGTGTTCAGGGCGGGAATCGCAAATTCTTTGTTTTGTTCGAGTTCCTTCGGCATCGGCAAGCCGACAGGGCTATGTTGATAAATAACGGCGTAGTGGCAGTACGCCGCGAGAACTTTCAGCGGCGGCGCGGGATGCCCCCAGTCGTCGGTGAAGAGCCGCCACTGCACTTTCAGTCCGGGGGCTTTGTGTTCGATGATTTTTTCGCGCAGCAACACCGTCGCTTCCCCCACGGGGACAACGACCAGCGCGTGGGTGTTGAGCCGTTGATTCAGGTCGCGGACGTGATCTTCGATGTCCTTGCGATAGAGATCGTTCTGCTTGCGAAGTTCGGCCACGGTTGCAGCGTTGTGGTCGACGGATTTCCCTGTTTCGAGCGGATAAACCGGATTGTACGTGTCGTTCGGCAGCCAGAATTCTTGCACCGTGATGCGAATTTTCGGGTTGTGCTCCACGGCGAGCCGCGCAAACTTTTCGATCCCGTCATCGGGCAGCCAGATCGGCGACAGCGTGAGGACGTCAACCTCTCCCGCGCCGAGAAGTTTCCGCGCCTGATTTTTTTCGTCCGGCACATCCCAATGTTGAATGACGCGCGACCCGCCGATGGACGACACGCCGGCAATGCGGTGCCCCTCGATGCCCGCCTGGCGGGCCATGTCGTCCATCATCGGAGCCGACCACACGTGAAAACTGTGCCCGCAGGTGAAGACCCGTAGACCGTCGGGCAACGAAGGTTTGGGTTCGGCCGCAGTGATCGATAACGACGTGCAGAGAAGCAGGATCACCAACCAGCATGACTTCATGGTTTCCCTTTACCGATGTTGATTCAACGGGGAGGTCCATTCTCACCGCTGCCGCGCGCGATTCTATCGCAGCGCCGCTCAATCGCGAGTGTTTTCCTGCGGCAGTGCCAGTTCCGCTTTCAGGATGGGGTGATCCGAGGCGTCATTCTCGATCAACTCCGCCGACACCGTGCGTAATCCGCGCGTGAAAATCCAGTCGATGTTGGTCGCGGGCGGTTCCTCGGAAAGTTGTTCGTGCAGCGGACTGACGACTCCATCCACCTTCCGCAACGCTTCCAATTGCGGATCGGTTGCCACCGTGTTGAGATCGCCCATCAACACGCACGGCGGTTGCAAAGCGAGGAACAACCCGCTCACCGTTTTCAATTGATGTCCGCGGTCGGTTGTCCGATCGATGTGCGTCGACAACACGCGCACGCTGCCGTCCTGCAATTCCACCGTCCACAACAGCGCATTACGGAACGCCTTGCCGCGGGTGTTATCCAGCGGGATGCGGACGACGTGCGGCAGTCCGTAGCGATGCACGATGCCGTTGCCGAAGTGTTCGTGCCACCATTGTTTCTCAGTCGGAGCAAACAGCCAGTAGCGATCCAAATTGATCATGGAAAGTTCTGCAACCTGATTCCGATAAAACTGGAGACGGGATGCACGCACCTCATAAAGTCCGGCGAAGTCGATTTCACCAATCACCTTGCTCGTGCGGAATAAATCCGTTTTGCCATCGCGGCCTTTGCCGCTATGTATGTTGAAGCTCGCGATTTTCAACGTAGCCGGAAGTTGTTTTCCCGGCAATGACGCCGGTCCGCGGGCGAGCGGTTTGGTGGCATCCGCCGCGCGGCGGTCGGCACCGTCCCAGATGATGAGGCCGATCACGATCGCGAGCAATCCGATGGATGTCAACTTCCATGATTTCGGCGACATGACGGATGTCTTCACTAGCGAAGAGACCCAGCCATAGGAATGGCTGGGCTTCCTGGGGTGATGGATGTCAGCCGCCGATGAGGTGCAAGCGCAGCAGATTCAGTGCGACTTTCGCCGTGCGGCTTTTGGCGATCGCGGGGTCGCCGAAGTGTTGCACCTGTTCGACGCGGTGGCCCCCCTTGTGGGCGAGCGCCACGAATGACGCCGGGACGGGTGCGAGCGGGTCGTCGGGGTCGAATTCCTGCCATTCCGTGACCGCGATGGCGAAGTCCGTTTTGAAGCGTTTCAGGCAACCTTCCGCCAACGCTTGCGCGACTTCGGCGCTGATCGGACCAGCTTTCGTCAGCATCTCCGGCTCGACGTAGCACAGTTCGCGTTTCGCCGCATTGGTGGGAACGACCACGCCCCCTTTGTAGCACGTCTCCGAACCCGTCACGCCGCTGAGCCGGTGGGCCAGCAACCCGCCGGTGCCCGATTCCGCCGTCGACAATGAGGCCCGGCGTTGATGCAGCAATCGCACCACCGCGTGTTCGATTTCTTCGTCTTCTTCACCAAAAACGAGCGTTCCCATGCGGTTGACGATCGCCGCGCGGGTTTTGTCGATCTTGTCGCGACACTGATCGGCATTCGCCCCCTCGGCCGTAATCCGCAGCGTGATTGTCGCCTCATGCACGGTGATGCCGACATCGGGATCGCGTCCCCGGGCCGTCAGATCACCGAGAATTTCTTCCGCCTGCGATTCTCCCACACCGAAGCAATTGATCCGGCAGCGACGAATGACCTTATCACCGCGATCAAGTCGACTGACGACCTGCTGCCGGAACATCACTTTCATTTCGCTCGGCACACCGGGCATCGCCGCGAACTTGCAGGCGGTGTCGTGCAACGGCCGGGGATATTCCATCCAGATGCCGGGGGCGGTGCCGCGGGGATTGGGCAATGGTTCACTCCCCGCAGGGAACATCGCCTGCATGGTGTTTCGTTCAGGCATGGGGCGATTGCGGCGGGCGAACATCTGCTGGACGTGTTCCAGCGAAGCGGGGTGCATCCGCAATTCCACGCCCGCGAACTTGGCCATCGCTTCCCGCGTGAGATCGTCGAGCGTCGGCCCCAATCCGCCGGTGATGAGCACGATATCCGACCGGATCGACGCCATGTGAAAGGCGTTCACCATCGCCGCCAGATCGTCGGCAATCGTGGTGTGGGCAATGACGGAGATGCCGATTTCCGCCAGCTCGAGGCTCAACCACTGGCTGTTCGTGTCGAGCTTCGCCCCGCCGGTGAGTTCGGACCCGACACTGATAATCTCCGCGTTCATCCCACCCGCCTGTGAATCCAGGAAACCAGCACACCGCCGTCCCCATTGTGCGGAGCGCGTTCGGAATGGTCAAACGCGATTGTTGACGCGCTATTTATCCCTACAGCTAACGAGCCCGAAGCGCGAGCGCCGGGTGCCTTTCGTTCTGGCAACGCTCAGAAAATCCGGAACCCGGCGCTCGCGCTTCGGGCTCGCTGAGGAGTCTTACGAATCCGCCACGTGCATTTCACTGTTCATTCACCGTGACTATGATGCCCCTTTCCGTATTCTTCGATCACAATTCCGGGCGAATCTCTTCCATGAAACTGACACGCGTGCGGCTGGCGGACGGGGCGGTCCATATCGCTCTGTGGGAAGGTGACCATTTGCGGCTGCTCGACCTGACGCAAGTCGAGGGCGTTCACAGTCTGACGGACATCCTGCATGCGCCCGACCCGCTCGGATTGGCTCGCTACCTCATCGACACGCAGGCCCGGCCGTTGCTCGCTGCAGAAACCACGCTGCTGGTGCCGATCGACCAGCAGGAAGTCTGGGCCGCCGGTGTAACGTACAAACGCAGCCAGGTCGCACGGATGGAAGAATCGAAAGCCGGCGCGTCGCACTACGACAAAGTCTACACCGCCCCACGGCCGGAGATTTTTTTCAAGGCGACCCCCAACCGCGTGTCGGGTCCGGGTGAACCGCTCCGCGTCCGGGCCGACAGCAAATGGTCGGTCCCCGAGCCGGAACTCGCGCTCGTGATTTCACCGGAGAAAAAACTCGTCGGCTTCACCGTCGGCAACGATATGTCGGCCCGCGATATCGAAGGCGAGAACCCGCTCTATCTGCCGCAGGCAAAAGTCTACAACCAGTGCTGCGGCCTCGGCCCGTGCATCCTGATTCCCGAGACGCCGCTGGATCGCCCCGCCACAAAAATCAAACTGGTGATCGAACGCGGCGGCAAAGTCGTCTCCACTGATCAAACCGATCTCGGCCAGATGAAACGCGAGTTCACCGAACTCATCGACTGGCTGACCCTCGAAAACGACATTCCCACCGGAGCGTTCCTCCTCACCGGTACCGGCGTCGTCCCCCCGGACAATTTCACCCTGCAAGATGGTGATGTGGTTTCGATCACCATCGACGGCATCGGCACCTTGGTCAACCCCATCGTCCAGGCCGCAACCTAACCCTGACGGTTTCATGTGTGCATGATGTGCCACTGCTTCGTCCGCGAAGCAGTGTCTTCGACGACCTGCTGAGCACTGCTTCGCAGACGAAGCCGTGGCACCGTGTGAATGCGGCTCGCTGGCAAATCGTGCTCCAACACATCAAACTGCCCCGATGAATCTTTGATCCATAGGGGCACCACGATGTTGCGGTTGTTGGCGTGTGCGCTGAGTTTCGTTTCGTTGCTCGCTTCCTCCGCGTCCGCGGAGACATTGAATCTGCACCTGCGGTCGCGCACGGCGGCGGGACCGGACCTGAAAGCCCAGCGCGTTCTCACCGAAACAAAGCCGTGGGATGCGTCCAAGACGGCCATCGTTGTCTGTGACATGTGGGACAAGCACTGGTGTCCTCAAGCAACGCAGCGCGTGGGGGAAATGGCCCCGCGGATGAACGAAGTGCTGAAAGCCGCTCGTGCCAAGGGTGTGACGATCATCCACTGCCCAAGCGACACAATGGACTTCTACAAAGATCATCCCGCGCGAAAACGGGCACAGATGGCACCCGTCGCGGAAGCCAAGCGGCCGCTCGAACGGTGGTGCCGGATTGACGCCGAGCGCGAAGCCAATCTGCCCATTGATGACACCGATGGCGGCTGTGATTGTGCCGAGCCGGTGAAGAACTACCGGGCGTGGTCGCGACAGATCGCCACGCTGGAAATCGACGCCGACAAGGATGCCATTACCGATTCCGCGGAAGCGTATTACCTCATGCGGCAGCGGGGAATCGAGAACGTCATTGTGATGGGCGTGCATACCAACATGTGCGTCCTCGGCCGTCCGTTTTCCATTCGGCAGATGGTCTATCAGGGAATGAACGTCGCCCTGATGCGCGACATGACCGACACGATGTACAACCCCGCGAAGTCGCCGTTCGTCAGCCACTTCACGGGGACCGATCTTGTCGTCGAGCACATCGAAGAGTTCTGGTGCCCGACGATCACGAGCGGCGATTTTCTCGATGGAAAAGAATTCCGGTTCCCCGGCGACAAGCGGCCGCATGTCGCGATCCTCATGGCCGAGGATGAATACAAAACGAACATCACGCTGCCGGAGTTCGCCGCGAAAGAACTCGGCAAAGATTTCCGCGTTTCTTTACTCTTCAACCATCCCGACAAGAAGAACGATATTCCCGGATTGGAAGTGCTCGACACCGCCGATGTGCTCTTGCTGAGTGCGCGGCGGCGGCCGTTGCCGAAGGAGCAACTCGACAAGATTCGTAAATTCATCGCCGCGGGCAAGCCGGTGGTGGGAATTCGCACGGCGACGCATCCGTTTCATCTGCGAAACCAGAAGCCGCCCGCGGGATTGGACGAATGGCCGACGTTCGATGCCGATGTCATCGGCAGCAACTACAGCAACCACCACGGCAACGATCTGAAGGCGTGGGTCTGGCCACTCGAAGGTGTGAAGCATCCAATTCTCGACGGCATTCCCGCTGGTGAACTGCCAATCGCGGGATCGTTGTATGTTGTCTCGCCCCTTGCTAGGACTGCCACCGAATTGATGCGCGGTAAGGCCGAAGGCATCTCGCAGCAGGAACCGGTTGCATGGGTCAACACGCGGGCCGACGGTGGCAAGACGTTCTACACGTCGCTGGGTCATCCGGACAATTTCACGCAACCCGCGTTCCGGCGGCTGTTGTCGAATGGCGTCTACTGGGCCGCAGGGATTGAACGCACGCCGGACGCTGCCCAAGTCGGCGCATGCGGCGGCGAAGAAAAAAAAACGAGTGACACATGGTCGAACATCCCCGTCCCCGGCACGTGGGATAGCCATCGTCCCGAACTCAAATCGTTCGACGGTTTCGCATGGTATCGCACCACCGTCACGCCGCCCGCCGAGTGGAAGGGGCGCGGTCTCTATCTCTACGTCGAGAAAGTCGACAATGCGTGTGAGACGTTCTTCAATGGCGTGAAGGTCGGCATCAGCGGCACGTTGCCGCCGAGTTATACCAGCGGTCTTTTATCTAATGAACACCGTTATGTTATCCCGCCCGACGCCGTGAAGATCGGCGAGCCGAACGTCGTGGCGATCCGGGTCTACGATCACGACGGCGCGGGTGGTTTCAAAGGACGTGCGCCGTCACTCCTCGGCGGGAACGATGCCATCACGATGGAAGGCCCGTGGCAATTCCGCACGGGCGATGATCTCGCATGGGCCGCCAAGGATGCCACCGACGCGTCGTTGAAAGAGGTCATCGCTTACACCAAAGTCGGTCCGGCACCAAAACTCTCGCCGTTCGCGACGGTAATCAATCGGCGGCCGCAGGATCATCCGCTCACGCCGCAGGATTCCCTTTCGCGGTTCAAGGTGCCGGAAGATCTGGCGGTTGATTTCGTGTTGTCCGAACCCGAAGTCGCGCAGCCGTTGTTTCTCAACTTCGACGAGCGCGGCCGCATGTGGGTGCTGCAATATCTCCAGTATCCCGAACCCGCGGGACTGAAGCTGCTCAGCAAGGATCAATGGTGGCGGGCCGTGTATGACAAAGTCCCGCTGCCGCCGCCGCATGGGGTGAAGGGGCTGGACAAGATCACCATCCACGAAGACACCGACGGCGACGGCAAGTATGACAAGCACAAGACATTCGTCGACGGCCTCAACATCGCCACGTCGTTCGCCCAGGGCCGCGGCGGCGTGTTCGTGCTCAACCCGCCGTACCTGCTGTTCTATCCCGACAAAAACCGCGACGACATTCCCGATAGCGACCCGGAAGTGCTCCTCGAAGGTTTCGGCCTCGAAGACACGCACTCAGTGGCAAACAGTCTCCGCTGGGGACCGGACGGCTGGTTGTACGGCGCTCAAGGCAGCACGGTTTCCGGCAACGTGAGGCGGCCCGGCGACAAAATCGGCATCCCATCCCAAGGCCAAAACATCTGGCGGTTTCATCCCGAAGAGAAGAAGTACGAAATCTTTTCCGAAGGGGGAGGCAACGCGTTCGGCGTGGAGATCGACGCCGCCGGTCGCATCTTCTCCGGCCATAACGGCGGCAACACCCGCGGCTTTCATTACATGCAGGGCGCGTACCTGCAGAAGGGCTTCAGCAAGCACGGCGCCCTCAGCAATCCCTACGCCTTCGGTTACTTCCCCGCGATGGACCACGGCACCTACGCGCGCTTCACGCACAATTTTATTGTCTATGAAAGTGATGCGCTGCCGGAGAAATACCACGGCCTGATCTTCGGTGTGAACCCGATTAACAGCCATGTGGTGATGAGCGAACGCATTCCCGTCGGCAGCACGTTCAAGACGAAGGACATCGGCTTCGCGATCGAGTCCGCCGACAGTTGGTTCCGCCCGGTCGACATCAAGGACGGCCCCGACGGCAACATCTACGTCGCCGACTGGTACGACGGCCAACTCGCCCACACCGCGAATTATCAAGGCGGCATGGATCGTGATAGAGGACGCATCTACCGCATTCGGGGTCGAGAGTCGAGGGTCAAGAGTCGAGAGCCAACGACGCAAACAACCGAAACTCGCAAAGGTAAGAAGCGTCCGATTGTCGTCCCCATACCAGCTCCCGGACGGGCCACGAATCCGGCAGAAGAACTGACCGAATTTTTCCAGGAAGAGCCGAATCGCTGGTTTCGGCAAATGATACAGCAAGCTTTGGCTGAACATCCCGACCGAAAATTGGGACTCGATTTGCACGACCAACTCATTCGATCAAAGGGGACGGCTGCGCGGGAACTCTTATGGGCGATGCACACTTGCCAGACGTTGACAGGTGGTCCGGCAGTCACGGCTGTGGCGCATCCCGAACCAGATGTCCGCGAATGGACTTGGCGATTGATGTTTGACCGGCGAGATAAACTTGAAATGAATTTGTTTCTTGCATTCGAAGCGGCGGCACAGCAGGAATCCAATATTCATGTCCTCTGTCAGATTGCGTGCTCGGCAAAGCGCATTGGCGGAGCGGACCAAGCCCTGCGGATCATCCGTAATCTCATGACTCGGTCGCAGTTCATTGATGACCCGCGGTTTCCATTGCTCGTCTGGTGGGCATTGGAATCGAAAATCCAACCCGAGCGTGACGCGGTGCTGGCGTTGTTCCAAGAGGAAAAACTCTGGCGGGAGCCCCTCGTCGAGAAACAAATTCTGCCGCGGTTGATGCGACGCTTTGCGGCGACGGGGCAGCGGGCTGATCTGGCGGTTTGTGCGCAGTTGCTGAAACAGTCACCATCGAAAGAAGCCACTGCGGCGCTGATGCGCGGATTCGAGGAAGCGTTTCAGGGCCGGTCACTGGCGAATGTCCCGCCGGAGTTGGTGACCGCATTGTCCCATGCCGGCGGCGGGTCACTAGTCCTCAAAGTTCGGCAGGGCGACAAATCCGCACAGGCTGAGGCACTCAAAGTCCTCGCCGACGAAAAAGCGTCCGCGGGAAAACGGGCCGAGTATGCCACGCTCTTCGGCGAAGTGAAGTCGCCCGAAGCGCTGACGGTGCTGCTCGATCTGCTCGTGAAATCGGCGGACGACAATCTGAAAGCCGCGATCCTTGGTTCGCTCCCGGCGTACAACGACGACCGTGTGCCGCAAACGGTCCTCGCCCAGTACAGCCAGATGACCGACGATCTCCGCGGCCCGGCACAAGCGCTCCTCGTCAGTCGCAAACCGTGGGCGCTGGCGTTCGTACGCGCTGTCAGCGATGGCCGCATCCCGGCGAAAACGATCCCCATTGAAACGGTTCGCAAGCTGACCATCCTGAGCGATGATCAACTCGCCGCGCTGGTAAAGCAGACGTGGGGCAACGTCGACGGTGCGTCCACCGCTGAGATGCAGGCGGCCCTCGAAAAGTACACGACGATGATCACCAACGGCGACGGCGGTGACCCGTACCCCGGCAAGAAAATCTACACACAAATGTGCGGCAAATGTCACAAGCTGCACGACCAGGGCGGCCAGATTGGTCCGGACCTCACCACGTTCAAGCGCGACGACGTGCCGCGGATGTTGCTCAACATCCTCAATCCGTCGGCCGAAATTCGCGAAGGCTTCGAGACCCACATCGCCATGCTCGACGACGGCCGCGTGGTGCAGGGTTTTCTCGTTGAACAGGACCCGCAGGTGCTGGTGTTACGCACCGCCGAAGGGCAGACCGCGTCGATTGAACGTTCCACCATCGAAGAACACGTCGTGATGAAGAAATCGCTGATGCCTGAAGGGCAACTCAACACTCTGAGCGACGACGACATCCGCAACCTGTTCGCGTATCTGCGGAGCGGGCAACCGTTGAACGATTAATGTGACCAGCCGCATTTTGACCCCGTGAGGGGTCGCAGAAGGTAGCCGGTGGTCGACGTCTGCGTCGACCACCGGAGCTGAACCGTACGAAGGCATCGACCCTGAAGGGGTCGCAGTAAATAGAACGTGCTGCGACCCCTTCAGGGTCGAGTCGCATTCGCCCGTAAACCGGTGGTCTACGCTGTGCTCCGACCACCGGCTACCTTCTGTGATCCCTTCGGGATCAGTGATTCGGTCTGTATGATACGGCCTTGGTCCCATTCCCGTGGTGCTCCCTGATGACTCCCGACGACCTCCCCACGCTCAGCTTCTATGAACCTTGGATGCGGATGGCATTGGAACTCGCCGGGCAGGCGTTTGAAGAGGGCGAAGTCCCGGTCGGCGCGGTGATCGTGCATGACGGCCGGGTCATCGGCACCGGTTACAATCAGCGGGAGATGCTCCGCGATCCGACCGCCCATGCGGAGATGATCGCCATCACCCAGGCGGCGGAGTCGCTCGGCTCGTGGCGGCTCACCGACTGCACACTCATTTGCACGCTGGAACCGTGCCCGATGTGTGCCGGGGCGATCGTGCAGGCCCGCATTCCCATCGTGATCTACGGCACCACCGACCCGAAAGGGGGCGCGTGCCACACGCTCTACCAGATCACCGACGACCCGCGTCTCAACCACCGCGCCACCGCGATGGGCGGCGTCCTCCAACCCGAATGCCGCGCGATTCTGCAGGAGTTCTTCGCCCAGCAACGGGCACTGGGGAAGAAGTAAAAGCGAGCCGGAAGCGTCAGCGACGGAATTTTGTTGGCGAAGCCGATCCGGACTGATAGGCATCGTCGCGGAGGGATACTCAGGATCAGGATCGAGTTCCTCGAGCAATCCCGACCACTCCACAGCCCTTCCTGTATACCGCCTGCCAATCGCTGCTAACGATTTCCCTGCAAGATGCTCACTCTCAACGTGCAGCCAGAACGGACGCCAGTCTTTCTGCCACGCTTGTTTGAATTCCTGTGATGGCAAAGGCATTCAAAACCCTCTCGGGGTCTTGGATGGAAAGCCCACCAGATTACCGCCGCGACTGGAATGCACGGCGGTCTCTCGGGTCTAATGGGAACAGCACCATACCCATCCTTCCGGTTCGTCTATGAAAATCTGGTACAACCGCCTGCATGATAGCCGCCGGACGCTGGTCGAGACGACGGCGGACGTGTTGCGGATTGGTCGTGATCCGTCGAATACCATCGTGCTGCAAAGCCCGCTGGTGTCGAAGCGGCATGCCGTGGTGACCCGCGAGAACGGCAAGCTCAAGCTCGAAAACATCGGCGTCAACGGCTGCCTCGTCGGCGAGACCGAAGTCCTTGGCGGCCGGTCGCTGGTGTTTCATCCCGGCGAAACCGTCCGCATCTGGCCGTTCACACTGACGTTTGAATCCGAAGAAGTTTCGCCCATCAGCCGGAGCGAACTCGAAGCCCATCTGCGGTCGCTGATGGCCGATCTCATTCAACGCATCCACAAGCAACTGCTCGAACGGCTCGATCTCTACGAACTCGAACAGACGCGGACCGGCACGGCGGAAACGATTGTGCTCCTCGAAAACAACATCGAGGATGTCTGCCGCGAGATCAACCTGTGGGGACCGGACAATGAACCGCTGCTCGAAGAAGTCGTCGGATTGACGCTCCGCGATCTGCTGGTCAACCAGTTGATTCTGGAGAGCGGCACCGAGCACATGACGAGTCTCGCGCGGTTGACGATGAACGAGTTCGACATCCCGGCGACACTCGTCCCCGAGCGCGAAGCCGAACTGCACAACCTGTTGATCTTCGCGCGGGAACGCCTGCAACTCGAAGCGCTGCCCGATCTCTCGGCCCGCATTGCTCGGGTGGAAAGCCACATCGCGGAAGTCTTTCCACTGGTGCGACCACATCTCCATCGGGAACTGCGAAAGTATGTCATCCTGCGGACGTTGAAGAAAGAACTGAAAGACACGGTCTTCGGCTTCGGCCCGCTGCAGGATTTGATTCGCGCTCCCACCATCAGCGAAATCATGGTGGTGAAGAGTGACCAGATTTACGTCGAGCGTGACGGCGTGGTCGAACTTTCCGGGCGACGGTTCATCTCCGATAAGGTGACCGAATCGATCATCGAGCGCATCGTCGCACAGGTCGGTCGGCGCATTGATAAAAGCCAGCCGCTTGTGGATGCGCGGTTGCCCGATGGTTCGCGCGTCAATGCGATTATCCCGCCGCTGGCGATTCGCGGACCGTGTCTGACCATCCGCAAATTCCCGGCCCATCGGTTCGCCGTCGATGACCTCATCGACATGGGCAGCCTCACCCGCTCGGCGGCCATGTTTCTGCGGGCTTGCGTCGTGGATAAGCGGAACGTCCTCATCAGCGGCGGTACCGGCACCGGCAAGACGACGATGCTCAACATCCTGTCGAGCTTCATTCCCCACCGTGACCGCATCGTGACCATTGAAGACACGACCGAACTGCAACTCCATCAGGATCATGTCGTCACGCTGGAATCGAAGCATGCCAACGTCGAAGGCGTCGGCGAATACACCATCCGCGATCTGGTAAAGAACGCCCTCCGTATGCGACCGGACCGCATCATCGTGGGGGAATGCCGCGGGGCGGAAGCCCTCGACATGCTGCAGGCGATGAACACGGGCCATGACGGTTCGATGACCACCGTCCACGCTAATAGCCCGGAGGACGTGATCAAGCGGTTGGAAGTCCTCGTGCTGATGGCGGTCGATTTACCAGTGGTCTCAATTCACCGCCAGATTGCTTCCGCGATTGATGTCGTGGTGCAGATCACTCGCTTACCGGGTGGACAGCGGCGCGTGTCACAGATTTCTGAGATGGCGGGTTACGATGCCGATGTCGGTTCACTCATCGTCCGCGACATTTACAACTTCCGCGATGGCCACGTCCTGCACCCGACAGGATACCTGCCGACGTTCGTGGAATCGCTGATTGCGAAGAATCTATTGAAGCTCGAATTTCTCTACGGCAGCAACGCCGCCGCGGTGGAGTTGGAGTAGAAGCTCCAAGTTCCAAACGCCAAATTCCAAACAAGTTCCAATAGGAAAATTCCAAACGAAGAGCGCTGAGTCTTGTTTCAACCGCCTTCGTTTGGAACTTGGAATTTGGCCGTTGTTTGGAACTTGGTCTTTGGAACTTGGAATTTCCCCATCGACGTAATGGAACTCGAAGATTCGTTCCACCCTATGCGCCGCGCGACGTTGGTTCTTCCACCGATTTGTCGGCGTTCAGGGATTGCACCAGCAGCCGGTCAATCCGCGGGCCATCCATGTCGACGATTTCGATTTTGAGATCGCTCCATTCGAGCGTGTCCCCCACCTTCGGCGGACGCTTCAGCACGCCGATGACCAATCCCGAAAGCGTTCCCACTCCGCGCGGCGGCGGCTCGGTCCAGCGCGGGACATCGAGCGTCTGCTGCAACTCGTGCAGGTTGACGAGGCCGTCCACAAGCCAGGACCCATCTTCCCGACGGACCATTTCCTGTTCGGCATCGCGGTTGTGATCGCGCCGGTGTTCGTCGTGAATGCTGCCGACGAGCATCTCGAATACGTCTTCCATCGTTACCATGCCCTGCGTGCCGCCGTATTCGTCGAGCACGATCGCGAGTTGCGTCTTGTTCTCTTTGAAGAGTTCCAACAAGCGGGTAACGGTGAGGGTTTTCGGGACAAACAACGGCGGCCGCACCAACCGGCGCAGATCAATCGGCCGACCGAGATATTGTTGCAGGAAGACATCTTTGATGTACACGAAACCAATGATGTGATCGATGTTCCCTTCGCACACCGGCACGCGCGAGAAACCCGACATGGCGATCGAGCCGACCACTTCTTCCGAAGGCGTGTCGATATCGATGGCGTCGATGTCGATCCGCGGCCGCAGGAATTCGGAGAGCGTGCGGTCACCGAGCCGTAGGGCTTCCATCGCCACCTTCTGTTGCGATTCCCCCAGCACGCCCGCTTCGGTCCCGGCGTCGATGAGATGCTGGATGTCTTCCACGGAGACCGTTTGCTTGCGGTGGGTGTCCTGCCCCAGCATCCGCAGCACAATCCGTGTGGTGAACTGCAACAGCAGAATCGCCGGTCGCGAGGTCCGCTGCACAAACAGCATGGGGTAAGCCACGATGCGGGCCAGCGGTTCGGCATTCTGCAGGGCAAACCGCTTCGGCACGAGCTCGCCGAGAATCAGCGAGCAAAACGCGAGGCCGACCACGACCGCGGTGATGGCGAGCGTATGATTGTGTGCGGCCAGCCACGGCCACGACGACGTGCCGATCCAGGCGGCGAGCTGTTCTTCGATGCGGGCCCCGCCGTAGACCGAGGCGAGCGTGCTGACGACCGTGATGCCCACCTGCACTGTCGGCAGGAATTGATCGGAGTCCGCGGCGAGGTCCATCGCCACGCGGGCGGCACCGTCGCCGTCGTTGGCGAGTTGTTCGAGCCGTCCCCGTCGGGCTGTAAGAATGGCGATCTCCGCGGCGGCAAAAAAGCCGTTCAGGAGAATCAGCAGCAGGATGACGAGCAATTCCCAGCCCGCACCGAGATCCACAATCCCCTCCAGCGAGAAATCCATCACGGAGCACGGCGTGATTATGCCGCGACGCAGCCCATTTCGCCACCCGACCCGTTGAGGTGTTTATGAGTGATCTGTTTTCGCCGCAATGGGTTAGCCGTCCGTGGAAGTATTCGGTCCTGTGTGCCACGGCCGTGTCGGCCGTGCGATTTTGCGGAGCGTTTTACCACTTCGCACGGCCGATACGGCCGTGGCACACAGTCCATCAGCACGCGATGAAAGTTCATCTGTGGGGCGATCGAAACGGGGCAAATCGCCGATTTCTCAAACAGATGTTGCGAAACCCGCGTAGATTCATCTAAGCTAAAGATGTGGCGCGTGGTGATGTGACTCCGGGAAGACAATTCCGATTTCATGCGAAGCTGGTTGCGATTAGCGATGCTCGCCTGGGTGACTGCGGTCTTTATCGCGGCACCGTTGATGTCGGCGTCGACTTGTCTTGCCTGCTGTTCCGAGCAAGCAGCCGCTCACGACGAAGGCTGCACTAAATCGTGCTGTGCCTCGGTTCGTCCCGGTGTCGTGGCAACCCCGCCGGTGCGACGCAGTTGCCACGAGTGCCCGCAGTGCGAACGATCGCGCCCGGTTCCGGTCACACCGGTTCCCACCAGCCGCGTTCTGTTCGATGGCCCGACGGGGTGGGGCTTGTCCGCGACGATGGAATTTGTCGCCGCGCCGTCCGCCGATTTTGTCTCACCGCCAAGGACGGTCACGGGGATCATTCCGCATCCCTCGGTGAACGTCCTGTTGTGCCGCTGGTTGACGTGATTCTTCGCCCTCCCGCAGTCCCTGCGTCCCATGCACGGTAACTGCGGCGTTGAGGTTCCGTCCGTTCTCGATGTCGAGGGCGGCGTGCAAATCATCCGTCTGGTGCGAAGGATCTTTCCATGTCCAAGTTCTATGGCTTTCTCGTTTTGTCCGCGTTGTCGGTTGGCAGCTTGTTGGGTTCCACCGTGGGCGCTTCGACTTCGAAGCCGACGTGTGCGCTGAATGGCGGCGAATGCTGCGCGTGCTGTGCCGATGGCTGCAACTGCTGCACTACCGGCGCCTGCGTTTGTGATGGCTGCGCTTGTGCCTGCTGTGCGGTGAACAAGTAGTCGACTGACGCAGCACGATGATCGCGAGCCGCCCGGCGTGAACGAACGCGCCGGGCGGCTCTGTTTGTCTTGTGGACCGGATGACCGACACGGCATAATCCGCGACTGGTTCTGACAACCTCGAAAGGATTGCTGATGGCCTCCGATGACCGTCCTGTCTACGAAGACACTCCCGTTCGCAAGAAGAGTTCCGGTTCATCGTGCCTGCCGTGGCTCTTCGGCTTCGGCATCTTCAGTGTGATTTGCGGCGTGCTGTGCTGCGGCGGGTTGGCCTATTTCGGCTTCAACCTGATGGCGACCGAAATGGAAGTCGCCATTCGCGATAATGCCCAGATTCGCGAACACCTGGGGGACTTCCAGTCGGTCCGGCTGAACTTCATGAAGAGCATCGCCGATGACGACAACAACACCTGGGTTTATAACGTCACCGGTTCCAAAGGGCAGGGCGAGCTCACCGTGGTGCAGACCACCGGCGACGACGGCGACGAAGTCTTTCACTCGGCGAAGCTGCGACTCTCCGACGGCCGCGTGATCGACATCGCCATTCAGCCCGAAGTGGACATGCTGGAGAAGTTTAAGTCGCAGTTAGACCAGTTGGACAAGACGTTAGAAGGCGAAGCCGCACCATCGGAAACCATGCCGACAGAACCCGCCATCCCGGAACCGGCCCCCACCACGACCGAAACGCCGCCAACTGAACCGACCAAGCCGGAGTGAAGCGGCACTGCCCACCCGCAAGCATCGTGTGCCCCTGGCTCTGCCCGTGTCTTTCCGATGGAGGAAAGGAACTCCCACCGTCTGCCGCATGCTGCGCCCCAACGGGGCGTGACCGCTTCCGAACACGGGCCATTGCGCCCCGGTGGGGCTGGGATGTCTTCTCTCATACGCATTCCAGGAATCCTCCGCGCGTTTTGAAACGTGCCGCTCATCACGCGGAGCGTGATGGCCACCATGGTAGCCATCACGCTCCGCGTGATGAGCGGATTCCATACAACGCGCTGTTCATTGTTAGGATCGGTATCATTTCCTCACCCTTCGCTCCGCGAAGACGCTCTGCCCTGGGCTTTTGAATGATGCCCCGTGGGGGCTCAAGACCAGACATCCATGCCCCGCCAATCAGCGGATGCACCTCCGTGCGACACCGCAGGGACGGCGGACAGATTTCACTTCGGCTTTGAGTCGTCGGTGCAGCTTGATACGGCGACGCGGAGCGTCTCGGCCGTGCGTTCCCACGCGGAGCATGGGAACGAGTTAAGAAGGTTCGCCTCGCGGACTCGGCAAACCCTACGCGATGCGGCTCAACCGGCCATCGCGAGTTCGATCATCCGCCAGTCGAGCCAATGGATGTCGGGATCGATTCCCGGCCGCGCGATGTAGCCCAGATGCCCGCCGCCGTCGATGATCGCCAACCGTACGGCGGACGGCCACGAGGCCCGCTCGGCTTCGAAGATTCCAACGGGAACCATCGGGTCATCCCGCGAAGTGAGCACGACCGTCGGCACCTGAATCTGCGGGATGAACTGGGCCGCACTGCATTGCTGGTAATACTCCGCCCCCGTGGCGTAACCGCTCATCGGAGCCGTATACCAATCGTCGAATTCCACCATCCGCCGCGGCGACAGGCTGGTGGCCGGCACCGGGGCATCGGGCATGCGGCGAACGTGATCGGCCACGTGCTTGCGCAGCGCCGTGACGAAGTGCCGGTCGTACCAGCGGTTGATCGGACCGCGCAAGGCCGCCACGCTGCGGGCGAGATCAATCGGCGGATTGACCGCAATCGCCCGGACCACGGCGGAAGGCACGCGGTCGGGATTCTCGCCGAGATATTTCAGCAGGATGTTGCCGCTGAGCGAAACACCAATGAGCACGATCGTCGGCGGCGGACCGATCCGCAATCCGGGGGGATCATTCGGTCCCGACCCGCACCAGCCGAGAATGGCATGAATCACTTCGGAAAGGTCATCGGAACGGCCGGCGTGATACGGGCGGCGGGCCAATCCCGCGCCGGCACCACAGCCGCGCATGTCGAACCGAAAGACCCGCACCCCGCGGTGACTGAGTTTGTCCGCCATGCGGGCAATGACCGGGCTGCGATGACAGCCGACGAGGCCGTGTCCGAGCACCACCACGCGACCGCCCGGCAACCAGTCGGCGGGGCAGTCGTCGTGAACGGCGAGGATGTCGCCGTCGGGCAGATGGACGCGCCGCGATGTCGCGCGATGCGTGGGCAAACGCCCGGGCCAGAAGGCCGCCGCCAACGTTTGCAGATGACCTCCGCTCAACCACCAGGGGGCGTGGAAGGCGCGGAGATTCGAGAGCCACGCGGTTTCGATTATTTACTCGCTTTTGGGAGTTGCGCCGGCGAGCACGCTGTCGAGTGCCGCACGCAACTGGTCGTCGAAGCGGGCCCCGCCACCGACAAACAACCGCGCCACAACACCGTCCCGATCGATAATGACCGTTTGCGGAATCGCCGTCGCCCCATACTTTTCGGCAATTCGGCCATTCCGGTCAAGGGCGACTGAGGTTTCCAGTTTTAATCTTTCGAGAGCCGCCTGAACTTTGGCAGGTGTCTCTTCGAGGTTGACGGCGACGAGTTTCACCCCGCGATCCGCATATTCCGCGGCCACCCGGTCGACTTGCGGCATCGCCTGCAGGCACGGTCCGCACCACGAGGCCCAGAAATCGAGCACGATAATTTTGCCCTTCTCCTCTGCCAAGCGGAATTTTCCGCCGGTCAGCAGGTCGAGTTCGAAGTCCGGCGCGGGTTTCCCGACGAGAATGGATTCGAGCCCTTCGGAACCGCTGCCGCCATCGCCGTCCGGGGCTTCGAGCGGATCGGGGGCATTTCGCAGCTTCCATTGATGAAAGGCCAGCGACGCCGCGGATTGCTCGATCGCCGGGCCGATGACGAGTTGATCGACCTGCAACAAATCGACACGGCACGCTCCCAGCAACGGGCTTTTGCCGGAGAGCGTTAAGCCGTCCACCTGCTCGGCGAAGAACGTCAGACGGTTGCCATCGGCGGGAAGCGATTGCACGCGGGTGCCGGTCAACGAATCATGTTCGGGAAGGGCCGGAGTGGCACCGTCCATTTCGTCGGCATGCAGCCAGATGAGCCGGGCCACCTGACTGCGCGGTATGACGCGCGTTTCCAGGCGGACTTCGACGGCGATTTCCCTGTCGTTCATCGAGACGATCCGGCCGCGGAGATAATCTCCTTCGATCGAGCGCAGGAGATGTGTGGGCGGGCTGTCACGCTGCATGCGCGGCAACATCAGCAGCCGTTCCTTCTTCGATTTGGCGATCTGTCCCGCCCCGATGCGCGGCATCAGTTCCAGCACTTTCAGTTGCGAATGGGGAATAAATGTCGCATCGCTGACCGAACTCTTGTAGGTCACGCCTTCTTCGTTGATATTTGCCGCACTGCACGGGACGGTGTCGCCGGAGCGGAGATGGAGCACGAACGGATTCGCTGCCGCGCCGCCGACATTCGCCGCGGGTGCGACCGCTTGCCCGTTGCCGCCGAAGAGGTTTGCCAACTGGTTCACAAATCCCGGTGCCGGTTGGACCTGACGGACCTGCACCTGATTTCGGTTCACGGCCTGAGCTTTCACCGGCGGGGGCGGATCGCGATAAATGATCTTGGCGGCGAGATCGCGCCGCAACGGAGCGGGTTGCAATGCCCCCACGGGCTGCCAGACGAGACAGGAAACGTCACCTTCTTTCGCATCCACAAGGCTGCCCACCAGATGCAGTCCTTCGGCTTCCAGACGTCCTTGTCGCCCCGAAGGATTGGCCGCGGGAGGCGACGGGGACAGGCTGATGAGCGATTGCAGCGACGCGATCGGCAAGGACAGCGGTTCCTCAATTCCCGGATGCTTCAACCACACGGTCTGCTGTTCGACTTTGAGCAAGTCGCCACTGAGCGTGGTGCCGTTGAGGGCGATCGCGCGCAGCGAACGTGCGGGCAAGGTTTCCGGCGGGGTGAAATGCACGTCCTGCACTTCGTCCTGCGTGAAGGTCCGCGCGGTGCCATTGTCATCGATGGTGTATTGCCGTTGTTCGGATTCGTACCGCTCAATGGTTCCGTAGGTGATTGCGCCGGTCGTCAGATGCACCCGGGACTTGTTCCCTTCAGCAGAGCGCGGGGGATTGCCGTCCCACTTGCCGATGTGCAGCCGCTGCAGCCGCACGTCGCCGGCTTTGTTCGAGAGTTGCACGCCGCCGAAGACTTCCGCTTTCCCCATTTCGGCGGTGATCTCGCCCAGCGGCACCCCCAGCGGCGAGTACACCAGCATGTGCCCGCGCGTCTGGTCGAGATACACGATCACATGCAACCGACCGTCGGCGTCTTTCGTCTTCATCAGCGAAGTGACATCGGCTTCCCGTTCGGTCTCGCGGGCGGCGATGATGTCGTCGTCCCAGACGGCGATGTGAAAGGCCTTGAGTGCGGTCTTGGGATCGGGGCCCACGCCCAGCGAGAATTCAAAGTCAGGCTTGCCCTTCCACGTGAGTTCCACTTCATACCGGGCTTTGGGCAGCGTCCCAAAGTCGCGACGGATGACGGCCCCGGCTTGGCTGGTGAGGAGATGCCCCGCTTCTTCACGCCACGCATTCGGTTCCCCCGACGGCTGCCAACCCTGCAAACCGGTGGGACCAAAATAGACGAGATCGCCGCCGTCTTTCCAGCGGGAGATCCGTCGCAACATGGTGCGATCGACGTGCAGTGTCCCCATTCCCGTGACGGCCAGGACGGCGGTCTTCTGATCCAGCGAAACCAGTTTGCCGTAGAGTTCGTCGCCGCCGATCAATTCAAAACTCAATTCCCCTTCGGTAGCCGGCGGCTTGGGCGGCACCGGAAACTGAATGGAATTGATCGCCGAAGGGGCAAACCCCAGCGGTCCGGAAAACGCGGGCGATTGCCAGAGCAATTGTTTGCCGTCGGGCACATCGACCAGTTGGCCGCGCACAAAATCGCGACCGATCAGATTGAGCACCGGCGTCACCGCCGCGTTCGCAGCCACGACGTGCGTCGTCGCCGAGGCTAGAACCAGCATCGACCCGATCCAGCGGCAAGTCAGCGACAATTCAGCCACGATGGCTCTCCGAGGATGAATGCTTCGCAATCGTTCGGTTGTGAAACAAGATCGAGATTGGCAATTGAAAAATAAGAAATGAAAATTGCAAATTGGGCTTCAAAGACAGTCATTGCTGTGATGTTTCCGATGCCTTTCAATTTGACCTTTTCAATTTCTATGTTCTCATTGCCAATCGTATATTTATCATCGTTCGTAAATC
This sequence comes from Planctomycetaceae bacterium, assembly GCA_021732785.1. Classification (GTDB taxonomy): domain Bacteria; phylum Planctomycetota; class Planctomycetia; order Planctomycetales; family Planctomycetaceae; genus DSVQ01. The sequence continues at coordinate 22,547 of JAKFUG010000056.1, read as the reverse complement.
GGCAGGAAACGATAGTTCAGCGCGAGGGCCAGCATCGACATGGCGGTGCCGATGGTCGCCCCTTGCGAGGAACGGATGCTGCCATCGGCCGCTTGCGCGGTCTTCAATTGCCGGACCAGCAGCTTGTTCCACTTTTCCCACGCCTCGACATCGCCCTGGAACAAGGCCTGGGCCTGATAATACCGCGCGTATTCGGGCCAGCTTTGATTCGAGTTGCTTTCCAGACGCTGCGTGAGATAGCCGATCGTGGCTTTGAACTGCGGCAGGTCTTTGCGTCTTGCCACAGAATAAACCAGCGTGGCGATGGAGATGCGGGCGATCGATTCATCGAACCCACCGAAGCCGCCGGCGTAGGCCACCTGGCCGCTGTCGGAAGTCATCTTGGTGTAGTAGGTGATCGCGCGGTCGAGGACTTCGTCGGGAACTTCAATCCCGGCGTTCCGCGCGGCGAGCAAGCCGACCAGCACCGAACCGCTCACCGACGTATCGGCATCGGTGCTGTCGGGTGAATACCGCCAGCCGCCATACGTGTTCTTCTTCTGCGAAGTGATCGCCGCCCGCACCGCAAGTTCCAGGGCTTGTCCGATCGTCCGGCGATTGGGTTCATTGCCGGTCCACAACGTGCGGTCGTCCACCGTCCCGTAGGCTTCCGCGAGAGCGAGCATGGCAAAGCCGTGGTGATACATGCTGCTGCCGAGGATGCCGGTGCCCGCGTTTTGCTGGCCGATGATGTTCCGCAGGGCTTTGCGGACGTGATTGCTGTAGAGTCCGAAGTTGGGATCCTCTCCCGACGCGAGAAAGACCATCAGCGCGAGTCCCGTCACGCCGGGGCCTTGCTCGCCGCCCCCTTTGAAGCTGCCGTCTTCGGTCTGCGTCGTTGCCAGATACTGCATGCCTCGATCGTAGATTTCCCGGACATCCCGCGGCACCACTTCGCCGATTTTCACATTGGGAAGTTGCGCCTGTGCAGACGACCCGGCCATCGCCATGATGATCGCGATGACGCCACCGAGGATCGGGCCTTTCAACCGAAGAGGGTTCAAGGCTGCGGCTCCTCATTCGGCAAGAATACTTCCTCGCGGATGACGTTTTCCGGACGAAGGGCATTGGCGGGGCCATTTCTCAACGGCTCCATCTTCGCCGCATCCACCTTCGGCAAAATTCCCTGTTGAATGAGCATCTGTTCGATCCCGCGGACCTGTTCAAAATTGGTACTCATCAGCTTCCATTGCCGTTCGTCCAGCAGCGGCTTGACGCGCTCTTCTCCGAGTTTGCTGAGGTGATGCAGAATCAGATACTGGTCGTACTGTCCGAAGATCGTGGGCGTCGGAGTTTCATCGAGGAGCAGTTTCACGATCGCTTCGTGCTGACTGTGCTTGAGCGGAACCGAGTGTTCGATGGACGCGAGCGCCACTTCAATGCTGGCCCGGTAACGATACCTGCGGCGTTCGTCGAGCAGGTTCTGATAGCGGTCCATTTGATCGGGATTCAATGTCCGCCGCAGGGCTTTATGAAACAGGGACGTTTCGCCGTGCAGGCCGATGGAGACGCGTCGCTGGAGGGGCTGAATGTCCTGCCAGATTTGACCGAACGCATTTTGATCCTGCCGGACTGCGAGAAACTTTTGACGGACGACTTCCACTTCATCGAAGAACCGCTTGGTGTCGCCGCGGGCCGCGAGTTGCAGCTTTTCCTTCTGATCGGTCGTCAATCCACAGAGGCGGTCGATCTCGGCGAGTTGCAGATTCAGCCGGGTCTTCATCCGCTCTTTGCCATTGACGGCGTTACCGTTCCCCTGAAAGATCCATTGATCGAAATTGCTTTCATCGATGTTGAACTCGCCCTGAACCGCCGCCGGGTCGACCGGTTCGATATCATCCGGTGCGGCCGAGACGGACCGAAGCGCACCTGCAAACCAGCACAAGACCGCGCAGACCGATCGCATGCCATTTCCATCGATCGCGCGTCTGCATCCGCCATTCATCATCATGCCTTGCCTGCCGTCGATTCGCCGTGTGTTAGAATCCAATCGCCCCGTCAATAAAAAGGATGCCATTGACGGCCCCCCCTTCGTTGACGGGTTCGCCCCACCAGCCATCATCGGCGACGGCAATCCCACCCCCGAAGTTGCCCCAGCCGCCGAAGCTCACCTTTTGTAATCCGGTCCAGACTTGCCGTTGTTCGGCGTTGAGATGGTCCACGACCAATTGATCGGGCACGGTGGGGAAGTATTGGTCGCCGTATTGATTCATCTGCAGCCAGCGTTCCCAGTCTTCCTGCCAGTTGTCGGCGATGGACTCCGTCATCTTCTCGCGGACTTCCGGCGTCAGGCACAGCATGCCATCGAGGCGGGCCACCACGCTGTGAATGGCCGCCTGCTTGCGCTGTGCCTTGCGATACTCCGCCTCTTCGTGATACGCCTTGTACTGGTCTTCCGGAAGGGCTTTTTTAAGGGCGGTATCGAGTGCGGCCCGAATCGCTTTCGGAGGATCGTTCACCGCCTGCTGTTTACCGGGAACGGCGATTCGGGCGGCACCGAGAACTCTCCCCCCCCGGTTTTGCTGTTCGGCCATCGCCGCGGCGATGCTGTCCATCTCGGCCACTCCGGCGGCATAGACCGCCTTCCGTTTCTCCAGGGGCAGGTCGCACAGCAAGCGGATAAATGCCAATTCTCCGGTAAGCACCGGTCGCAACTGTTGCTTGAATTGTTCGGTGATCTGCTTGATCTGATCGGCGGGCACGGCCTGCTCGACTTGCACCGCAATCGCCGCCCGCACGGGGGCTGGTTCCGCGGGAGCCGGCTTCCGGGCCGCTTCGTTCTTGCCGAACCCTTTGACGTTTGCGGGAGCCACCGGTTTGACCGCGGGCTTTTCGGCGGCGGGTTTGGCATCGTCCACTTTGGCAGCCGGAACCGGTTTGACCGGCGCGGGGGCCACGATTTCGGCCTTGATCTCAACCGCCGGCGCAGCGGCCGCCGCCGGGACCGCCTTCTTGATCAACACCGGCTTCGAACGGACCGCCGCCGGTGCCGGTTTGGCATCCTCCGCGGCCAGCCACGGGGCGGCAATGACGGCGCAGGCGACCACACTCACGAACATCTTCAATGGAGACACAGTCACCCGTCCTTTCTCGTTCCCATGCTCCGCGTGGGAACGCACGGCTGCGACGCTCTGCGTCGCTGAAACCCAAATGCGTCGGGGCGGGGGCCCCGACCTATCAATTTACCGTTAGCATCCATTCCTAGGTCGGGGCCCCTGCCCCGACTCTTCGTATCAATCAACGGACCGCCTACTTCTTCTCCACGGGGGTTTCCAGCCGGTTGAAGTATTGGTCCAAGCCGGCGCGGAATTCTTCCGGAAGCGCCGTGCCCGTTTCCCCGGTGGCTTGCGAGATGCCGCGGTCTTCACGAACTTCTTTCTCGTTGAGGCCGGTGCCGACGAGAGCAATCGCGACATCGTTCGTGCTGCCGCCACCGCCACCGCCGGGGGTTGAACCACCGCTCCCGCCGCCTGGATTGATTTTCTTCGATGCCAGCAGCAGTTCGATGGCTTCCGTTTCCGCGGCGATGGCAGGCGAGCCGGTGTCGGGCTTACCCAGGATATCGGCGGCTTCGGCCATCACCAGTTCGACCTTATTCATGAGCGCGATTTCTTTCGCGAACTCGGCTTCTCCTTCCGGTAGTTCACGAATCCGCACGGCCAAATCGGCGACGCGTTTCGTCAGCCCGTCCTGCATGCCGCGTAGCTGACCGGCCCGTTCGCTGTACTGTTCCCGGGCGAGGGCTTTCTTCGCCTGTTCGGCCACGCGGGTCTCTTCCCGCAGGTTGACTTCGGCTTCGAGAATCTGCATCGCTTCCAGCACGATGGACGGCGGCAAGCTCGCCTTCGATTTACAGCCGGGGCACTTACCGCTGCATGCGGGATCGACGAGATCATCCGCCCAGCGATCAAACGTGTCGGACCAGAACTCAGCTTGCGCGATCGACAGGCCGGCTTCGGTTTTCACGTCATCACCGAGTTGCCGCAAACTGCCGACGGCGTCTTGCTCGCGCATTTCATCGAGGACCGTCTTGAACCGTTGCATGCGGCGGCGTTCAAAGTATGCCTGCATGTCGTCCATAATGTTCGACAAGTCCTGGCTGCTCTTGGCTTCCTGCTCGGACAGTTCGCCGAGTGTTTTGCGCGTTGGTTCGGTGAAGCCGGAACGTTTTCCGAACGCGGAGCCGATTTCGATGCCGAGTTTGTTCGCGACCACGGTCTGCTTGCGGGACGCGGCTTTCAACCGTTTGACCAGCGTGCTCCCTTCGAGGTTGGCGAGCACCTTGTTGAGTTCGTCGGCGATCTTCTCAAATTCGGCGAGCAGATCCTGCTGGACCTTCACCGCTTCTTCGAGTTTCTCCCCGGCGGGACTCGGTGGTTTCGGTTTGCCGCCGGAACCCATCACCGTCGTCACCGGCAACGTAAGCCGTGGACTGGAAGGTTTGCCGTTGCTCGGTTGTTCCGGCTCGTCCGATTTCTTACCGGGGTTCTGCGATGATTCGGCGTCGGTGACCGTCGGTACGACCGGCTTCGGCGGTTGCGGTTCTCCCGGCTTCTGCGGCTGCCCTTCCCGCTGCGGCATCTTGTTCTGGCCGGCGGTGACGGACGGTTTGGGCGAGGCTTGCGCCATTTCGCCGGGGGCCTTCGCCGATTGCTTGAGCAGGTCAGCGACGCTCGGCATCCGGTTCGCGGAAATGTCTTTCAGAATCTGCAGCATCTCGGCCCATTTTTCGATGTGACCGACGCCGAATTCGGGGTTCCGCATGGCCTGACGGACGAGTTCTTCACCATTGCCGACGAGGTTCGTCAACCGGCGACCATTCGCCCGTTCCGCGGTGGCCTGGCCGTCGAGTCGTTGGCGGTTCTCGGGTTGATCGAGTTCTTCGTTGGTGAGCATCCGCAGTTGCTGGTTCGTGGCATGCAGCGTCATTTCGCGATCACGGACTTCGAGCGATTGCCGATGCCATTTGCTCAGTTGCTCGGTCAACCAGATGCTGTGTTGCTCGGCCGTCAGCACGTAGAGGACATAATTTGCCGAGTACGACCGTTCGCGGCCGGGCTTATAGTCTTCGGCGAAGATCCGGACGTTGAGCGGTTGGGCTTCGATGCCGAGCGTCTTCGCACAGAACGTGCCCGCGAGTTCGAGCGTTTCCTTGTCTGAGCCACCGGCAGAGAGAATCTGTTCGCCTTTTGCCGGTTTGGTAACGGAGGTCGAATCGAAGCCCTGCCATTCGATCCCGACAATTTTGACGCCGAAGTCATCTTGCGCGCGGACCTTGAATTGCAACGTTTCCGAATCGAGGACAATTCGTTGCCGCGGCATGTCTTCCGTGGCGAGCGACGGGGCTTCGTCTTCGCGGGCATTCAGCGAAACGGTGAAGGGTTCCTGTCCCTGTAGGCCGAACTCGTCCTTCCACTCGAATTTGAGCTTGCGGGATTCGTCCACAGCGATCGCGGCACTCGTGAGTTTTGTGTCTTTCGTGGTGACGGCCGCCCCATCCACCGTAGCAGCGGCGAGAGTCCGGTTCGCGGTCGCGGTGAAGTGGACCTCAGCTCCGTTTACCAGCGAGACCGTCCCGCCGCGGATGTCCTTGTGAACCAGCTCCGGCCGTTCGAGATACGCCGGCAGCTTGATGTTCGCTTCAATCCCGGAGAGTTCCGGGCGGTGCATCGGTTCGACGCGGACGTTTTGCAGCGCGTCGCCGATGTGCAGCTTCAACGACGCAGCATCGATCTGACCGGGCAGATTGAAATCGTATTTACCGTCCTTGAGTTCCGCTTTGACCACGGGTTGCGTACCGACTTGCGTGGTTCCCGCGACGGGATGCCATGCCGAATCGGTCTTCAACGGCACGGCAATAGTCACGGGTTCGCCATGCGGGACGACGACGCGCGGCGGCAGTTTTTCGATAGCGGTGAAGGTGTACCGATCGATCTGTTTCCACGGGGCGAGGAATCTCGCCCACGCATTGGACGCCGCGGCGGGGAACATCGCGAGAGCGATGATCGCGACGGCTGTCGGCACGCCCGCCATCCAGGCCCACATCCGGTGACGCGGATGCGGCACGGCGTCCGAGAAATCGCGTTTGCTGGCGACATCGGCGACCTGATTCACCGCCGCTTCGACGAGGGCGCGGGAGCGTTTCTGTTCCGATTCGTTGCGGACCAGTTCGATGATGCCGAGCATCTGATCGCCGAAACTCGGGGACTTCCGGCTGATCAACCGGGCGAGTTGTTCCAACTGGCGGTGCTGCCAGATCCACTTGTGCAGAAAGACCGGCACCATCGCACACCCGGCGACCGCGACGAAGAAGATCGCCACGCGGGCCGCTGTCGGCGTATCCATGAACCGGTCGAGAACGAAGACCGTGAGATACGAGACGATCACCCCGAACAGTGCCCCGCACGCGGCTTCGATGGACTTGATCGTCCAGACGCGCTTGCGGAACTCGAGCATCTGCGTCGTCAGTGACGCGGGCAATTGCAGGCGATCGGGAGAGGAAACGCTCATCGAAAGGACTCCGCGAGGGGAGAGTGGTCAGTGGATAGTGGTCAGCAATCACCGCTTGCGCTTAGCGGATCCCAAAACTCGCGATCATTTTTCATGATCAACATCGTGCGACGCGGAGCGTCGCGGCCGTGCGTTCCCACGCGGAGCATGGGAACGAGTTACAAAATTAAATCAACCCGATCATCTTGCGCAACACCCAAAACGCACCTAATAAGACAATCAATGTCCCTGCAGCAACGGGGTGCGCCCACAGTTGAAGACGCCGGATTGACGGCGTTGGTTCCGGCAATGCCGCCAGCGACTTCAGCACCTTCTCTAATCTGTCGACTTCGATCACTTCTCCGCGCGTGACCCGCGCGATTTCTTCCAGCACTTCCGGGCGGGCCGCGCGGCCGAGGCGTTCGCGAGCGGCTCCCTGGACGTAAAAGCTGGTCTCCAGTGTGGCACTGGTTTGCCTGCAAGACAAGATGACTTCATGCCGGCCCGGTTCTTCCGGCGTGAAATGCGACGAAAAAGCCCCCCATTCATCCCCGGCGGACTGAAATCGCACCGTTTGCACCTGGCCCGACGGAGCGACGATGCGGGCGGTGACATCGCCCTGGGGCAACGGTTCGCCACTCTTTTCCATCACGTTGGCGTTGAGGGCGATCGTCTGCCGGACTTGCGGTTGCTCGGGCGAGTAATACATCCGCATGCTTTCGCCTTTGGCCATGTTCCGTTGATAGGCCATCCAGCGGACCACTTGTCCCCAGAAACGATAGTGGTATTTGTCCTCGACCCCTTTCCGCCAACGCCACGCCCCGTCGGTCCCCATGAAGAGCACCTTGCCCGCGCCGAAGGTGCGGGTGGCGAGCAGCGGGATGCGACCGTGTTCGTTGGAGACATCCTGATGCACGGCGAGAACCTCCGATCCCGCTTTGGCGCGGACCGCCGCCGCATACCATTGAAAGCCCGGCAAGCCTTCCCAGACTTCGATATTGTCTTCCTGCGTATCCGCGAGCTTTGTCAGCAAACTGCGGCGACCGAGTTCGGTTAACTCGAAATGGCTCGGCGTGCGTGATCCCCAACCGCCGGGCTGGGCGGGATCGAACACCACCGGGCACAAATCGGCGAGTTCGGTTTCCATCAACGACATCATCCGTCCCTGAAAGCCGGGCATGAACACCAGACCGCTCGCCTGATGTTCGACAATTCCCTTCAACAACCGGCAGTCTTCGGTGGTGAGCTGGTTATCTTCGAGGCCGACGTCGCCGAGGAACACGACATCGAATTTGGACAACTCGTCGAGACCCTGCGGGAACTGCTTGATGTAATCCTTGTTGCCGCCGCCCCCCTTCGCCAACCCCGGTTGGAAGAGTAAACACGAAAGTTCGACGCCCGGATCGCGCGAGAGGGCATTTCGTAGATACCGGTACTCCCAGCGCGGGACCGATTCGACCACCAGCACCTTCAACTTTTCCTCACGGATGACGATGGGGGCGGAGATCGTGTTGTTGTCCGCCAGCAGTTCATCGGCATGCTTGGGGACATCGAGCGTGAGGGTGTAATCGCCCGCGGCTTTTGGTTTCCAGATCAGCCATTCACTGGTGCGACCCATCGGCGCGATGCGAATTTCCTTGGTGACCGTTTCGCCATCGGATGACTTCAACGTGACGGTCGCAAGATGCTCCCGTGGCAGCGTGCTTTCGATGGAGAAGGGGACTCGCACCGATTTTCCGGTGATGCCGAACGTGGGGGCGTCGAGGCTGAGCAGTTCGACATCGGGCAGCCGCGTCGAACTACCGACGGGGACCGTGTAGACCGGAATGTTCTTCAGCCGCAATGTCGACGCGGCCTGAACCGGCGGATCGCCTTCGTTCCAGTCGCCATCGGATGCCAGCACCACCCCGCGGAGATTTTTGACATCCTTCGCCGTCGAGGCAAGCGGGTCATGCAGGTTCGTGCCCCCTTTTCCCGTTCCCGCGGACGAAAACGGTTCGATGACGACCGTCATTTTTTCCTGCAGCGCGTGCCAGAAGACGGGATCGATGAGTTTCGCGATGGCTTCCCGCCGGGTGATGACCGCCGCCGAAGGCGTTTCGCGGCTGCTGACATCGCGGGTCTCCATGCTCGCGGAATCGTCCCACAACACGGCGATCGTCGGCTTCTCTTCGGGGCGGTATTCCTCCACCCATTCCGGCTGGTTAAAGAGGAAGACCACGAGCAGGACCATCGCGAACCGTAGCAGTTCGAGCAGGCCGTAATCCCGCCGGTAACCGCTGCGATGCCACGCGAACCAGCACAGCCCCGCAGTGATGAGGATCACGAGGACCGATGCCACGAGCGACCACGGCGACCACAGGAATGTCAGCGTGCGGACGGTGTTCATGCGGGGGCTCCCACTGCGGGACGAGCCACCTTCGGCAGACATAACGCCGCTTCGGCGATGAGCGCAATCAGCATCGCCATGAGGAACACGCGCCAGATTTCCTGAATCAGCGAATTCACATTCCCCGCCTGATCATCGAGACGGACGAAATTCAGTCCCGTGAAGAGATTATCCACGCGCGATGATTCGAGCGCCGCCGCATGATCTTCCGCAACGGGGCGGTTGACTGCGAGGAGATAATCGCCCGACCCGTAGACGCCGCGGTGATAGGTCGGCTGGGTCGACAGGCCTTCGGTCCCTTCGGTGAGGCGATTCCAGTCCGTCGGCAGATCGGCATTCGTCGGCCCGGCATCGAACTGCTTCGCCCGGCCGAGCACAGCAGCCCCGGTCGCTAATGCGCGTTGGACGAAGGCGTACAAGACCACGCCGTTGGTTGCCAGTGAGGAATCGCGTGCCGCCGGAGTGGTTGCCCAGAAGTAGACGCCGCCCCGTTTGGAGGGGACTCTCGCGACCAGCGGCGAACCACCGATCAACGTTGCCAGGGGTGTCGCATCGCCTTCGAGTTTGCAGTACGAAAAAACTTCCAATTGACCGACGGGCAACGCCGCGCCGCTGAGGGTGCGCGAGAGCAGATCTTCATCACCCCGCCACGTTTCGACGGACCACGGTTCATCGCGCGATTGCCAATGGCCCCACTTCATCCCGAGGAATTCTTCATTGCCGGGATTGCGCGGCGGCAGGAAGACGATCTGGCCGCCGCGGTCGATGTAAGCCTGCAACTTTTCTGCGAGATCGTCACTCGGCAACGAAGCCTGCCAGAAGACGAGAGCCGTTTGATCCCAGTCGACGGTCGACAATTGATCGACGCCGAGGACTTCCGCGGTGCTTTTCATGGTGGGATCGGGCGAGATGCTTGCCGCGAGTTCCAGCGGGCGTTCGACCTGCGGGTCTTCGGCGACGATGACCGTTTTCCGCGGCGGCGGGTTATCAAAGACGAAGTAGAAATCGTCGTTGCCAGGGTTGGCGTCCGCGGGGATCGAGACCCGGCCCCAGCCGCGTTCGTGCTTGGCGTCGAGCGGGATGCGGTGGTCCTTCAGTTCGGTCTCTTCACCGACGACATCGATGGTGATGGACGATCGCGCCCCTTCGATTTCAAATTGCACCGGCAGGCTGACTTTCTCGCCGACATTGCCGCGGCGGGTGAGTTTCAACGAGACGTACAACTCTGGCCCGTTGGTGGTGATCTGGCGTTTGGCTTCCGTGACGCGGATGGCGACATCGTTCGCTGGTTGCGGATACGCCAGCAGATGGAAGCGCACGCTTTGCGGAAAGGCCAGAAACGCTTCCCGCAAGGATGACCACCGGCCGCTTTCCGCCGTCCAGTCATTCTCGGCAAGATCAGAGCACAGCCAGATTTCAGTCCGGCCGGCGCGGTTATCGCGGACGTAATCGTGGGCGGCCTGCAGCAGTCCGGGAAGATCCGCGGGTGCACTCGCTGCGCTGGCATTGGGCAGATCGAGCAGCGACTTCGGCGTTTCGATTTCCTGCGGGGCTTGCGATACGCTGTCGATGAGGACATACCGGCCGGAACCGAGCATGCTCAGCGCCGAGACCAGTTGTTTCTTGCCAGTTTCAAGCTTGGATTCGCCCGACCCCGCCCCGCGCTGCTGCATGCTGGGCGAACGATCGAGCAGGATGATTGTCGTGTCCGGCTTCCCCCCGGCGGCAAGACCGACCCAACCACTCGCCAGTGGACGCGCGACGGCAAACAGCAACCCCGCCACGGCGAGCATGCGGAATGCCATGATCAGAATTTGTCGCAGTCGCGAATACCCGCGGGCCATGCGATGGGCCGCGAGCAGAAACATCATCGCCGCCCATTGAATCGTCTGGAAGCGGCGCTGATTGATGAGGTGAATGATGATCGGCAGCGCGATCAGCGGCAGTCCCGCAAGCAGCCAGGGTTGCAGAAAGCTCATCGCAACCCTTTCGCTTGCGCCCGGCCGACGAGAAACCGCACCAGCGCCTGTTCGTAACTCTGATCGATCGAGATGCGGTGATAATCGACCGCCGATTCGCGGACGATCTTCGTCATCTCGACGAGATACGCATCGAGCGCTTTCTGATACCGATCGGCAATGTCGTTCGGCTCCGCGAAGATCGACGGCCCCCCTTCCATGTCGAGGAACCGCATTGGTCTTCGGAACTGGAATTCAAGCTCCAGCGGATCGAGCAGATGAAAGACGGCGACATCGTGATGTCGGAACCGCAGATGCTGGAAGCACCCGCTGAGCAGCGCCGGGTCCACGAACAGATCGGACAAAATAATCACCAATGCCCGTTGCCGGATCGTTTCGGCGAGTTCATGCAGCGTGGCCGCGAGTTGCGTTTCGCCCTTCGGTTTGCTGTGTTCGAGCATGTCGAACACGAGCCGCAGATGGGCCGCGTTCCGTTTCGGCGGGAGGTTGTGGACCACGCCGTTCGCCACGCACGCCAACCCGACGGCGTCTCCCTGCTGACTGGCAAGATAGCCGATCGTTCCTGCAATCCGCCGGGCGTATTCGATCTTGGTGATGCCCTTGGAACCGAAGTTCATCGACCCGCTGGTATCGACCACGAAGCAGCACCGCAGATTCGTGTCGGCTTCGAACTCTTTCACGTAGAACCGGTCGGACCGGCCATACGCCCGCCAGTCGAGCCGACGGAGATCGTCGCCGGGGACATACTTGCGGTACTCGGCAAACTCGACGCTGCTACCCCGATGCGGGCTGGCATGCCGGCCGGAAACGTTCCCCTGCATCGGCCGCCGGGCAAACAACGGCACCCCCGCCAACCGCGCGAGGACGGCGGTGTCGAGGAAGCTGCGGGGGGAGCGATCGATCTGCATGGGGACCGTTTAATGTGGAATGGCGTGAAAATAGTGCAAAGTGATCAGTGAAAAATGTAAAGTGCAAAGTGGAAATACGGGCCAACTATGTTGGCAGTGGGTCGGATTGTTTGCGTGCTGGTTTTTTTGGGGCATTCAGCTTAGTGGTTACGATTGACTTCGCGAGGATACTGACCAGTTGGCTGCATTCATCACAGAGGGAACACAACCGAGCGTCGGGCAGGAGCTTGCAACGAATCGACAGTTTCAGCCAAACATGGGATTCACGGAGTTCCTTCAAGGCGATCCCCAGTTTGTGGACGAAATCCGCTCGGCTTTCGGCAGCGCGCGCCTCGGCATAATGGGGTGCAGGCGATGTTCCACAGCGAACGAGTTGACCGGCGATGTGTCGCCCCATGCGCGTATCGGGTAATGCATTAACGACAGCACCACATCGTGCGGCAAAGTCGAGCAACCGCTCTTCGAGCGCATCGTGATCGTATCGAGAAACACCATTTGAAACCGATGAATCACCTGCGTCCATCGTGCAATCCTCTCACTTTGCACTTTGCATTTTTCACTGACCACTTTGCACTTTTTTTGAATCCGCCTTTACGCCTCTTCCATCGTTTCCGCCACCAGTTTCTTCACAATCGACTTCGCATCGAGTCCTTCCGCTTGCGCTGCGAATGTCGTGATCACGCGGTGCGTCAGCACCGGCACCGCGACTTCGTGGATGTCTTCCAGCCGCACCATATAACTGCCGTGCAATGCGGCGCGGGCTTTGGCACCGAGGATGAGGAACTGCACTGCACGCGGGCCGGCGCCCCAGGCGACCAACGGCTTCAACCACGCCGGGGCTGTGGCTCCCTGCGGACGAGTCTTGCGGACGAGTTTCGCGGCGTACTGATAAATGTGATCCGGCACCGGAATCCGTCGCACGAGATGCTGGTGATCGAGCATCTCCTGCGCGTGCAGCAGATGTTCCAGCGACGGCAGCGCGTCGCCGGTGGTGGTCCGCGCGATCAGAATTTCTTCCGCTTCGTTGGGATAATCTAGTTCGATCAGAAACATGAACCGGTCCAACTGCGCTTCGGGCAGCGGGTAGGTTCCTTCCTGTTCGACGGGGTTCTGTGTTGCCAGCACGAAGAACGGGGCTTCGAGCGAAAAGGTCTTGCCGACGACGGTGACCTTCTGCTCCTGCATCGCTTCGAGCATCGCCGCCTGCGTCTTTGGGGGAGCGCGGTTGATTTCGTCCGCAAGCACGATGTTCGCAAAGACCGGGCCGTGAATGAACTGGAACTCACGCTTCCCCTGCGAGCCTTCCTGCAGAATATCGGTCCCGGTGATGTCCATCGGCATCAGGTCGGGCGTGAACTGGATGCGGCTGAATTTCAGCGACATCGTCTCCGCCAGCTTGCTGACCAGCAGCGTCTTCGCCAGTCCGGGGACGCCCATCAGCAGGGCATGCCCGCGGGCAAACATGCAGATCGACAGCCGCTCGATGACATCGTGCTGGCCGATGATCACGCGACCGAGTTCTTTCCGCAGTTTGCCGAAGAGATCGCGCAGGCGATCGATCGCCTGAACGTCGTTATCACTGAGATTCGTGACGACCGAAGAGCCCGCAGACGATGCCATGGATAAAGTCCAGTGTCGAGAGGCGAGGGTCAAGAGCCGGACAGCAGTTTATGTCAGGTGAATTGTCTATAGCGTCATACCAAGTTGACCGAGCGGTGGAAACGGGGCGGATCAAAATTCAGATCACGGACGAGACGGAATTTCTTTTGGTCCGATGGCGTGGCATGCTATTCCCATGCCACTTACCAAGAGAAGCGGTGGGCCGCAAAAAGACGCGAGACGAAGAGAAGAGTTTTTGGCCACGAAAAGGCACACGAGCCACAAACGGGGGAAGCCAGGATTCAGAAGAGTAAACCTGCCTTTCCTCTTCCTGCATTCTTTTTGTGTCTCTTGTGCCTTTTTGACAAAAACGCTTTTCGAATTGACAACCGAAAGTTCCCCCATGCTTCGACCCGCCGGTTTGTTGTTTTTATGGATGATTCTCGCGGTCACTCCCGCGTTTGCTGAAAACTGGCCGGGCTGGCGCGGGCCGCGCGGCGATGGCAGCAGCGTTGAAACAGACGTGCCGACGACGTGGGATGTTCCCGGAAATCAGAACCTCGCGTGGAAAACCCCCCTGCCGTATACCGGGCACTCGTCGCCCATCGTGTGGAATGACCGCGTCTTCATCACGGGAGCCGACGAACCGGGCGAACGACGGATGCTGGTGGCGGTGAATCGCCGCGATGGCAAAATCGCCTGGGAGCGGGAAGTCGAAAAATCGCCGCTGGAGAAAAAACACAAACTCAACAGTTGGGCTTCCAGCACCCCGGCGACCGATGGCGAACGGATTTATGCCACCTTCCTCGACGAGAAAGATGTCCGCGTCGTCGCTTTCACGATGGACGGCGACCGCGTGTGGGATGTCAAACCGGGCGGGTTCTCCAGCGTCCACGGTTTCTGTTCGTGCCCCGTGCTCTACAACGACATGGTGATCATCAACGGCGATCACGACGGCAACGCCTATCTCGTCGCGCTCGACCGGGCCGATGGACATACCCTCTGGAAGACGCCGCGGGAGAACAAAACCCGCAGCTATTGCACGCCGATCATCCGGGACATCGACGGCCGCACGCAAATGATTCTCTCCGGCAGCAAATGTGTTGCCAGCTATGATCCGAACACCGGCAAGCAGTGGTGGCTGCTCGATGGTCCCACCGAACAGTTCGTCGCTTCACCGGTGATGAACGCCGGGCTGGTCTTCATCACCGGCGGCTTCCCGGACAAACACATCCTCGCCATCGATCCGCGCGGGAGCGGCCAGATCACCGCGGAATCCCACGTCAAATGGCGACACCTCAACCGCGGCGTGTCATACGTTCCGTCCCCCGTCGCCGCCGGAGATTTTTTCTTTTGCGTCTCTGACGAAGGGATCGCGACCTGTTTCGAGGCGACCACCGGCGAAGTGCAATGGTTCAAACGCCTCGGCCCGCACCACAGCAGTTCCCTCGTCGCCGCGAAGGGAAACGTCTACTTCCTCGACGACGCCGGCACCATGCACGTGATCGCCGCGGATAAAGAGTTCAAGATCATCGCCCAGAACCCGCTGGGGGAGGAAGCGTATTCGTCGCCCGCCATCAGCGATGGCCAGATTTTCATCCGCGGGGCGAAGAGTTTGATTTGCGTCGGCCAATAATCCCGAAGCCAAATTCGGGATCGGCCGGTGATTTTACAGGAGTCCGTTCATTCGCAACGTGGAGTGCTTTTTGTGCCACGGCCGTGTCGGCCGCGCGATTTTGCAGCGCGTTTTGCCACCGCGCACGGCCGACACGGCCGTGGCACACTTCAGTTCACCGACTTCCCGACAACCCCGTCACACTGCGGCGTAGCGTTCCCCTTTTACCGGGCGGGCTTTGCCGAGGGTGACGAGGGTTTCCAATAGCTCGGCGATGTCCGCTTCCTTCGCCTTGGTGAACGCCTTGGCAAGATCGGCGGCGGTGAGCGGTTTCTCGGCGGCTTGCAGACGTTGTACCACCATCTGAAATTGCTCCGGCAACTTCTTCGGCCACGAAGTTTTCTTCCCGGCCGCCACCCCCGCTTGCGGTTTCGCGCCCCGCTTGGTCTTCTTCCCAGTGGCGGCCACTTCTTCCTCTTCCGGTTCGATGTCGAGTTCCGGTTGAATCGTTTTCCCACCGCTGGGGTTCTGGAATTCGGGGCGCAGCCAGCGGATGAGGCCGCGTTGTTCTTCGGCGGCCCGTTCGGCGTTGAGGGCGACTAGCCGTTCGAGGATTTCCTCATCGGTCAGGGACACCGGCCAGCCATACGCCTCAAAGACGGCGGCGTCGAGGTCGTCGTGAATCTGCTTCAGGACCGACACCAACCCCTGTTCGTGGATCACCTTGTCCTTCGCCGTAGCGGCTCCTCGGACACACCGAAAATCACTCAGGAATTCTGCCGCAATTGCTCCGGCAAGGCATCATTGTAAGGAGCAAAGCAGCGTTCGCCGTTGAAATGAATCAGGTGCATGGGGTCATCGGCAAGCCAGACCTCGGATTCCCAGGAAATATGCGTTACGAACGCCCGCATGACTTCGCGGCTTGGAAAAGCCGTTACGAAGACCAAGGCAGCCGCTGAGTTAGCGAAGATTTTCTTGAGTTCTGTTCGGCGCTTCGCGTCAACGGGACCGACCGATGTGACGGCTTCAATGAGCACAAGCCAATTACGGGTGGTGTCGTGAACTACCACATCCGGAATCTTATCCGCGGTGTCAATCGTGACGCCGAGTTTTAACAGGTAGCCGGAGTCGAAGTGCAGCCATTTGTTCTCTGTATCGCCGATGTAAACGACGACGCCTGTACGGATCCAATACGAGCAGAAATCTTCGAGAATGCGCTTGATGAGCGGGTTTTGTCCGCCCGGAGAAAGGGAGACCAATGAGCCGTTCGGAAGCGTGACTTCAACACGATTCAAACTCCGCGAGCGAGTCAATTCTGCGACGATGTCGGCCCGAGATTCGAGATAGCGAGCCAACGCGGCTGCCCATTGGGGTGTCCCAAATTGTCGAATCAGGTCCAGTGCATGTGGTTCCAGACCGTACACGGTGTTGCCGCTGTTCGTGGGACGACTGGGATTGTCTGGATTCCGAATCAGTAGTCCTGCCGCGACAAAATGTTTCACCGCCTCATCACGGACCGTCTCCCGCGTGTTCGGAGCATATTGCACTCCATAGCTCGCAGCGATTGCATCCATAATGGGCGTGATCCCAAGCAACGGAGCTGTGGCCTGACTCCATGGCATGCTTGGTGTCAAACCGCACAAGGCCAGAAACGCATATTTGGCAGTGTCGTTCCGCTGCTTGTTGCCGAAGCCCATTGCATCCAGGATTGCGCCAGCTTCGTCGAGTTTCTGTACCCGTGCGATGGCAAGTGAATCACGCTTTCGCCCTGCCATTAGAAGAATTCCTCGTCGACAAGACGGTCCAACTCCGCTTGGGTCGACAGTCCAGGTGGATGCTGCTGTCCGAAGCGCCGCAGTTGATCGGTCGATGGAAATCGCAATGATCGCAGGTCCGTTGAGTTGACCTGCGTGTGACCGCTGAACTGACGGAAATACTGATCCACCACTGTGGAGTTCAGGAACGAGGCAAGGCCGAAGGCCAAGTCTCGTTCGAGCCCGTGGCCATTCGCATGAAAATAGTTGAGGTGGTTCTCGATGCCGAAGGCTTCGCCGGCGAGAATTTCCGGATCGCAAACGCTGGCCACGATTCGGCGGCGTTCCTCTTTGGCCGAAAACCGTTTTACGAGGACATAACAACCGCGTGGAACCAACAGCCCCAACGACTGCGCACTGGAGTGGATCGCATTGGGCTTACGGCCACCGATCTTCGGCCAGGCAATGCCTCCTTGATGGAAATGGCACGGGTAAATCAGCGGGACCGTTCCGGGTTCGGGGTCTGCACGGAGATATTCTCGCGCACGAAAATCGACAACGCGGCCCGTGGAGACTTTCAGACCCAAATCCGTTAGTGACGCCGTCAGTGTCGACATCTGATTGCGGGCGATGCGATGTGAGTCGTCAGTTTCAAGGTGGATAAATTGCTCGATGTCGTCCGGATGGACAACATCCGAGAAAGGCGTACCGCGTGCAGAAACGATTGCACCGGGAACGCCACTGCTGCTGGAGATCACGACGTAGGTGGGAGGCTTGCGTGCTTTCACAGCGTGATAAATAACATTCTCTTGAAGGACATTGTCGTCCGCAAAAGCGCTCGCGCGAGATTCAAAGACGTGCATGCGGCGTAACGACATTCGACTCAGAAAGTCGATGCGAAACGGCTTGAAATAGGGACCGTTACAGAAACTCCTCGGGGTGATCGCCACCAGTTGTCCACCGGGAACGAGCAACCGGACGATGAGCGAGATAAACCCGGAGTACAGATTGCTCGTTTCAATCCCCACCGCGCTCAGCATCTTTCTCGCACTCGAAGTGCTTTGAATCTTGCGGTACGGAGGATTCACAATCGCCGCATCGAACCGTAATCGTTCGGTAAACAGTCCTCGTTCCGAATACGACGCCGTGCTAATGAAGTCCTCGTGGCGAACTTCTGAGGTAAATCGGATCCCGACGGATTCGCATTCCGTTCGGCACCGCGTCATCGCCTCATGAAGTGCCGGGACTGCATGTTCATCGATTTCAAAAGCCGTGACGGAAAGCGAATCGGGTTTGATTTTCAACTGGCAAAGCCACTGCACGAACGCTTCGGTTAATGAGCCATTACCGGCACCTGCATCGAGCAGTCTAATCTTGGAAGGGCAGGCGTCGAAAAGCGACGCCATGAAATCGGCAATCGATTTGGGCGTAAAGAACTGGCCGAGATCGGACCGCCGATCTCGGTTCACTCGATCGCTTGATTCAACCAAGTCGTCGGCATCGAACAAGCGTGCGGGTTGGAATGTTGATCTAGCCATCTCGGTGATTCTACGAAAATACGCGGAACGCAGGCAAACCTAGATGACAGCCACGCAGCCCGCTTCAAACTTCGATCCTTCGAGGGATTTCGCGAGCTTGGCCAGCCGATCGGCGAGTTCCCGCGTCACCTTGGCGGATCGGCGGGTCGGATCAAGCGAGACGGGATCGGTCCACACCGTGCGGAGACGGTCGCGAATGTCGTCTTCAGCGATATCGTCGAGCAGGAGCCGATACGATTTCGGATCGGGGAATGGCAGGTACACTTTGCCGCTCTTGGTGAAGTCGGCGAAGAGTTCGATGGAATGACCGACATCGACCACGATGAGAAACGGCGGCCAGCCTTCATCGACGGGGAGCGCCTTGGCATACTGTTCGGCCTGACCACGAGCGCGGGTCATCGCGTCGTCCCAGCCCTTCGTCCCGCGCACGCCGTGACCGCGTTTCAACTTCTTCGGCGTCGTCGACAATTGAAGTTCGTCGGCGGTTTGCTCGGTTCCCTGTTTCGCTTCGAGGATGAAGCAGCCCCGTTTGTAGAGATCGATACGGCCGGTGCTGGTGGTGCCGTCGGTGTTGTGGAAGAAGACGTCGCGCTCGAAGACGTAGATGTTCTTCGTCGGATCGGCCTGCGTCGGTTCCGGTCGGGGAACGGCGAGGATGTCGCAGAGTTCAGACAGAAACGACGTGTAGTTCGCCCGCTCCGACCCGCCGGATTTCGACCAGCGGGTGATGAACGCGGCAGGATCGGCAGCAGTCGGCACGGAGCGGCATCCTCGGGAAGGGTGGAGCGTCCCGAGTGTACTGTTCGGCAGTAGGGGAGGCTATCGTGCCACGGCTGCAGAGTCCGCGGTAAGTGATCGGCACTGCTTCGCGGACGAAGCCGTGGCACATTTTCGGATTACTTGACCGAGGATTTCAACGCCCGTTGCACCGCCTGCACGTCGAGGGCGGGTCGCAAGCCGACGACTTTGTCGGCCCCCTGTGGATCGATGGAAAAACGGAAGGCGGCCCGGCAGCCCATGAACGGAGTGTAGCAATCTCCGCCCCGCAGCACGCGATAAGAACCGGATGACGCAGGGCTTCGGGGATTGATCGCCGGCTGCTCGGTGAATTGCTCGAAGAACTTCGCATCCCAGGCATCTGTGACCCACTCCCACACGTTGCCATGCGTGTCTTTCAAACCGAACGGATTGGCAAGCCGTTCCCCAATCGGGTGGGTGCGGAACATCGAGTTCTGGATGAAATAACCCGCGGTCATGAGATCCGGGACGGACTTGCCGCTCCAATAGGTCTTGGTCATTCCGGCCCGGCAGGCGAACTCCCATTCGGCTTCCGTCGGCAAACGATACCCGGTCCTTTCCGCGGGCACGATTTTCTCTTTTTCACTCAGTTTTGCGCAGAACTCCCCAGCCTCCTGCCAGCTCACGCCGTCCACCGGATGACGCGCGGTATCGAGGCCGTCGACGTTGGCCTTTCGCTGCCCCGTTGCGGAAAAAATGGACGGGTTCTTGTCCATCAGCGATTGGAAATCGGCTTGCGTGACTTCATGAACAGCGAGGTAGAACGGTTGTGTCAGGATGACTTGATGCTGCGGCGCTTCGCTTTGAATACACTCCCGCCAGTGAAAATCATCGGGACCGACATCGCGCAGGTTGGTTTCCATCTCGTCGGGGGTGCTTCCCATCAGAAACTCACCGGGCGGAATGAGACGGAACGTCATGCCGAGGTTGTTGGTGTACTCGACGGGAACGTTGAGATATGCCGCCCATTCTTCCTGATGTTTTTTTGCCTGCGTGGCGTCGAACGGTGCGATGGCGGGTTGGGGGGCATCGGTGGGCCAGCCGTGCCAACTTGACGCGCCGTTCGCGACCTTCGGCATGCGATTGCGGAGAGCCGCTTTCACCGCATCGACCGACAACGAGACTCGAAAACCAGTTCCGAAATCCCGGTTTCCGGGGAAGGCGGCATTGCGGCTCGACGACCGGGAGTAGGATGCCGAGCCATGCCAACTGCCGCCGCGGATTACTTTTCGCGGGCCGGGTGAGAGCGAGCGGCCGGGATTGATTACCAACTTCTCCGGTTCACGGTCGCCATATGTCGGCTCCCATCCATCCAGCACCCATTCCCAGACGTTGCCATGAACGTCAAAGAGACCAAACGGATTGGCTTGCAACTGACCAACCGGACGGGTGCGACCCGCCGCGTTGTCTCCATACCATCCGGCGTTCCCGAAGTCTCCGTCTCTGTCGCCGAACCAGTATTTTCCGACGGTTCCCCCGCGACAGGCGAATTCCCACTCCGCTTCGCTGGGGAGTCGGTATCCTGAGCTATCGGCGGGAATCGTCGTCTGTCCCGCCTCGGTGGAGAAAGACTTGAAACCTTCCTGATGGTTCAACTTGATGCAGAATTCCACCGCGTCTTCCCAGCGGACCTCTTCCACGGGGTGAGTGGTCGTCTCGATCCCCGCCACCGTCTCTTTCCCCATGCCCGTGGAGGAGAAATGGGAAGGACTGGTCCCCATCATTTTTTCGTATTCGGCCTGAGTGACTTCGTTCTCCGCAAGATACCTCGGCTGTGTCAGGATCACCTTATGCTGGGGTGCGCCCGACTGGATGCAGTCCTGCCAGTACCGGTTGTCGCCGACCTCTTTGAGGGCTTCTTCGATTTCCCTGGTTGTGCTGCCCATCAAGAATTCGCCCGGTGGGATGAGACGAAATTTCATGCCGATGCTGTTGGTATACTCGACCGGTACTTTCAGGTACGCGGCCCATTCTTTCTGATGTTGCTTCGCCTGCGCGGCATCGAACGGGGCGATCGCTGGTTTGGGGGCGTCGATGGGCCAGCCGATGGTTTTGCCGTCGGCAGCAAACACGGGGTGATCGACACCGGCCGGCTTGGGCTTCGTCGGTGCGGTGTTAGAAGGAACAGCGGCAGACTGGGCTGCTTCGCCCGGCGTGATCTTCACCAGAGATTTGTCGTCTTTGGCGACCTCGACTTGTTGCGCGTCGCCGGAGAATTCGAGCTTTGTTTTCGTGCCATCTTTATTGGTGATCGTGATGATGATCACACCGAGGAGCAGCAAAGCGGCGGCACCCCCGGCGGCAATGCCCTGCTGGCGCGGTGTCCACCCGCGTCCGGCGGAAGAGATCTTCCGAATGGGCGGCGGAGCGCTGCCGCCGTGTTCGACGGCCAACGGTGGAAACACCCAGGGCATCGTGGCTTGCGGTGCCATCGCGTCCGTTGAACTGCTGTGGCTGGCTTTCGAGGACGAAAACGGCGCTAAAACCTCGGCCAGTTCCTTCGCGGTTTGATACCGGTCTGCCGGTTTTTTCGCTAACAGTTTCTGGTAGATCGCGACGAGATCGTGCGGTACATCACTGCGGGCCGCCTGCAGATCCGGCGGTGGATCCATGAGGTGGCCCTTCATTTTATTGATCGCGGTCCGATGAGTACTGGTCTCATACGGAGCCTTCCCCGTCAGCAGGAAGTAGAGCGTGCAGCCGAGGGCGTAAAGATCGGTACGGGCATCGGCGGAATGAGCGTCTTCCCATTGCTCGGGGGCCATGTAATCGGGCGTCCCAAAGGCTTGCCCGGCCGTCGTGAGATCGGCAGTGTGTGTCGTCGCTTCCCCGGCGAGAAGGGCGAGCCCCAGATCGAGCACCTTCATTTGCCCGTTCTTCGCCACGAGCAGGTTCGAGGGCTTGATGTCCCGATGCACCAGCCCCGCGGCATGGGCGGCGGCCAGCGCTTGAGCGGCTTGCCGCACGGCTTTGCAGGCATTCATGACCGACATCGGACCGCGCTCCCGGACCAGATGGAGCAAGTCGGTGCCGTCGATGAACTCCATGGCCAGGTAATGTGTGCCGGCGATCTCGCCGGCGTCGTGGGCCTGCACGATGTTGGGATGATTCAGTTTGCCGACGGCCCGCATTTCGCGCCGAAATCGCGCCACCGCATCGGCTTGATGGGTGACCGCCGCCGACAGCACTTTGATCGCCACCGTTTTGTCGAGGTGTTCATGCTGGGCCTTGAACACCGCCCCCATGCCTCCCTGGCCCAGTTTCGACAGAATGCGGTACGGACCCAGCAGGGCAATCGCATGTCGGCGGCGTGAATTGGTCCAATGATTGCATGGGGAGGGCCTTCGTCAAGGGTTGCGGAATTTTCCGGTGTGGTTGACGAAGGAGCGCAGCGATGGGGACGGGACCGGCTTGTAAGATCGACAAACATTTTGCCAAA
>JAKFUG010000074.1 GCA_021732785.1 Planctomycetaceae bacterium | reverse complement strand
TCCGCTCCGAAGTCTATTTCATCAGCACGCGGCAGATTACCGATCTGAAATGGGGCACCCCGAACCCCATCATGCTGCGCGATCCGGAATTCGGCCCCATTCGCCTGCGGGCGTTTGGCACTTACGCCATGAAAGCGATTGATGCCAAAGCGCTGCTGACCGAACTCGTCGGAACCGATGGCGTTGTCGAAGCCGACGAAGTCACCGAATTGATGCGGTCGATCATCACCGAAGCCTTTGCCGACATGCTCGGCGAGAAGCAGATCGCCGCGCTCGATCTTGCGGCCCATTACCGCGAGTTCTCGGAGGAGCTGCGGAAGTACGTCAACGGAAAGATCGACGACGAGTACGGTCTCGAAGTCCCGCAGTTGTTCATCGTCAACATCTCGCTGCCGGAAGCGGTCGAAAAAGCCCTCGATACCCGCACCAGCATGGGCGTCGTCGGCGACATGCAGAAGTACCAGCAGTACCAGTTGGGCACGGCGATGACCGAAGCCGCGAAAAATCCCGGCGGTGGAGGCGATGGTCTCGGTCTCGGTTTGGGTCTCGCGATGGCCGGCCGGATGATGAACATGCCCGGCGGTTTCGGCGGCGCACCGATGGGCGCAGCACCCGTGCCACCCCCGTTACCCGGCACACAGTGGCATATCGCCGTGAATGGCCAGACGCAAGGGCCATTCGGTGTTGATCAAGTGCAGCAAGGAATCGCCGCCGGACAGGTGACCGCAAAGACGTTGATGTGGGCTCCACATCTCGCCGGTTGGACCACCGCGGGCGAAATCCCCGAACTCCGCGCCGCCTTCCAGCGCCCAACCACGCCCCCGCCTCCGCCGCCAGCATCATAAAGGTGATGGCAAATCGCAGCGACCGTAATCGCAGCGGTTCGTGAAAGCCGGAAAATGGGCGATACTGGATTCGAACCAGTGACTTCCACCGTGTGAAGATGGCACTCTAGCCGCTGAGTTAATCGCCCG
Organism: Planctomycetaceae bacterium; assembly: GCA_021732785.1. GTDB lineage: Bacteria > Planctomycetota > Planctomycetia > Planctomycetales > Planctomycetaceae > DSVQ01. The sequence continues at coordinate 50,521 of JAKFUG010000074.1, read as the reverse complement.
TCGGGCCGTTGCCCAAGGATAACGTTCTACACCACCCGCCAGCGGCCTGCAAGGGGGCCGCGGTTGCGAGTGGGGTGGCCGATTGTCCCTACGAAAGTAGACCGCCGCTCTCGATCGGAGGTTCGCGCCGCGATCACGATCACGGCGATTGATCCATCAGGGTCATTAGCAACGCCTGTTCCATTTCGCCGGGCTTGAAACCAAATGGTCCGCGACCCCCTTTGTAGGCCACATGGCCGGTGGTGTCGATAATGTAAAGCCGGGCGGGCATACCGCTGTAGGCATGGCCAGTCGCGTCGTTCATGTCATCCACCAGCCACGGCAGCGAGGGCTTTAATCGCACGAAGCATTGCTGAGCCACGGCCGTTCGTTCCGAAAGGGTCTTTGGCTGGGCAACGCTCACGCCCACTTTTTCGTTGGACCGCATCTGCCAGCCGTCGGTGGGATGCGCTTCGCGGACGTACACCCCCAGAAATGCGGCGTGATCGCGGTACCGCCGGGCGATCTCGTCGACCTCCGCGTACATCATTCGAAACGGTCCGCAGGTGAAGTTCCCGAACACCAGCACGACCGGTTGCTTGCCGATCATGTCGGCCAGCCGAACGGTTTGCGAGCCGTCGGGGGTTTTGAGCGTGAAGTCCGGAGCCTGGGCATTGAGCGCGGGGCCTTCCTGCATTGAACCGACTTCGCCGGAGAAGAGACCTTTCAGCAACATCTCTTTCGTCGGGGCATCACCGGGTAGAAAGCCGCCGCCCAAACCGGCCAGCCAATGTTCCCGGAGGGTACTGGGCGAGACGGCGTCCTTCCCGTTTGCGGCCTCATCGAAGAAGGCGATCCACTGGTCGCGCGTCAGTCGGCCATCGCCGGTCTTGTTCATCTGCCGGAACAGACGATTCGCCAGATACGCATGCTCAACCCAGGGGTTCTCATCCGACCAGTCGAAATCGAAACGGGAAATGACACCGTCACGATTCCGGTCCAGGCGATCAAACCATGCGGCTTCCCCCGCAAAAGCGGCGCGGGTGATCTCGGTCGCGGCCACGGGATCGATGCCACACCGCTCGGCGAGCCAGTTCCACGAGTACCGTCCCTGCGAGGGTCCGAACCAACCCTCGCCGGGGCCCATCCGCCCTCCCTTGGCGATGGTGAGATACATGCGGACGCCTTCCGGTGGCGTTTTTCCCTCGAAGACTTCCTCCAATACCTCAAGAGGAATATTCTGCAACTCAGGACCCAGCGGAAACTCACGCGCCGGTTCTTCGGCCGTCAGACTCGCGATAGAAAAAGCGGTTGTCATCACCAGAATTCTCCACGAAATCGATAGCACTTGTCGCATGGTCCGTTCCTGATCTGCACCGAGGTCCTTCGAAGCAGATTGATTATGGATCGATCGCCAGGCCCGCGGCTTCCGTCACGCGGTCAAAATAGGCGCGGCTGGTGACGAAGTTGATAAGTTGTACCACGTGCCGGGGGCCGGTTTGCTCCAGCGCTGTCGCGACTTCGTCATCGGCGAGGGCAATCGGCGTCGCGGCGAGCTTCCGGGCAAACTGAAACAGCGACCGATCGGCGGACGAGAATTGATTCCAGTTCCCATCCAGTGCGAAGATCTGGTCATCCGTCTGGCCGAGTTCTTTCAGCCGGGCTTTCACCAGGCCGGACGCGTACCAAGCACGATCCTGTCGGGCGATGATCCAGCTCACCTGGGCTTTCAGCAGCGGAGTGAGATCGCCGCGGGAATCGTTGATGGCATTCAGACTGGCGAGACGGCCGCCGGATTCGCGCGGGAAATTCGCCATCAGTCGAATCCACGCCGGCAGCGAACCTTGCGGTGCGTTGTCGCCGAGCGCCGTCCGCGCTGCCTCTTCAGACAGCACCGGCAACCGCGGTGTCCGTTTATGGGCGGCAGCTAGCGCGGCTTCCACTTCGGCACGCGATTCCAACACGGGACGAGTGGTGACGCCGCGCCGAGTGGGCAGGCCCGTTGTGAGATCGATCTCCAATGGTGCGACCTTGGTGACCACCGATGCGTAGGCTTCCGGGGTCGGGGTCAGAAACGATTCATTCGGCACGGGTCGGTCAGTCGGGAGATCGGCCGCTCGCCGGAAGAAGCTGCTGCCATCGCGCGATTGCGGCACGCCGGAGCCTTCCTTCCACCGGTTGATCGCATTGTTCCCCGCGATCGACAGCGTCATCTCCAGAATCTGCAAATCCGTGTAGAACGCCCGCAGTGCGGCGATGTCGGCATCGCTCAGGCGATTCGGTTCGTAGGTAAGTTTGCGGGCATATGCAAACGCGGCTTGCTCTTCAGGCGGGAAGCGGCCCCAGTCGGAATCGAGTGCGGCGATTTCCTCTTCCAGCATTCCCGCCGCCGACAATTTTTGCTCCTGATGACCCAGACAGTACTGGCAGTTGTTCGTGCGGGACACGATCCAGAAGAGCCGGGTTTTGAACGGGTAACTCAGGGTCATGCTTTCATCGGCGTTGCGAGTGAAATCGCGCGCCGCCGGAGGCGTGGTCCCGGTTCGTTGAGCGGGTCGTTGTCCGCCAGCACCGCCGCCGAAGACGGAACCTTCACCGGGCGGAAGGTAATGAAAGCGAAGACGGCTTTCATAGCTGCCGCCGCGCTCACCCAGTTCGGCCTTCTGTTCATCCGTAAGTTCGGGCAAGGGAATCCGCAGCTTGCGCGACTTCATGTCTTCGAGCAACTTCTTCATTTCCGGGCGTGTCGCCGGGACAGGCCGCGGGGTGACGACGCCCTCGTCGGCAAGCGCGGGAGAGATCAGCAACAAGAACGTCAGACCGAACGGGATTCGAGGCATTTGATTTCTCACGAACGATGGGGATGAATTGATCAGAACGATGTCACGATGAATTGATTGGGCCTGTGCCACCTGGGCATCCATGCCGTTCTCCAATGGCAATGCGATCCGCGCGCACGCCGTGCGAATGCGCGGGGTTATGTTTCGTCGTTACGAAAGACGGTAATGACCGGCGAGGTACCGACCACAAACTCCACATCCTGTTTGGTGGCGCGGCCTTTCTGATCCTTCAATGTCCGCCGGACAAAGAGGTGCAGATTCGGGCCGTGTTTTTTCTCTTCCGGCAGGATTTCGAACGATTCCAGCGTCTTACCGGCGGCCCAGTCCGAATCGCGGCCGATGATTTTCGGCTTCAGATCTTCGACTTTTTTGCCGTCCTTCCATGCCGTCAGAAACTCCGTGCAGGCTTCGCGCGCTTGAGATTGATCGAGCGGAATGTTGTGGGCTGTGCGCTGACAACCGATCGCCAAGCCGACAAGCAAGACACAGAGGCACCGTGCGGGACGAGACAGCGAGAGAAATGGCGAAAACATCTTTTTCAACCCTGGCGGTTTGCAATCATGCCGTGGAAGGCCGCCGGCAATGGACGAGTCGCCGCGCGACGGCGAACTCGTCAACATTGTCGACGGAAATAGAGAGATCAACCCGGAAAATTGCGGTTAGAACTCGCCGAGAACCTCACCGCCGGCGATGCTGCCCACCGAGCGCCAGAGCGTGAGATTGATGTTGTCGGACACGAACCGGACGGCTCCGTCACAAAGCAGGATATGCACCCCGCCGGTGTGCTGGCTGTTGGTGGTCGTCGAAATCCGGCCGGGAGGATACATGCACGACCGGCCGTTCGGTGGCAGCACGTGGTTGTACTGGTTGGTCGAGTGGTACTGTTGCAACCAGGGGGCACCCACGTTCGAATAGCCCTGTTTTGTGAGATCGGTAGTGTTGGTGGCATTGCATTGCTGCAAGGCCTCGTCGGGCGTGGTCGGATAGGTTCCCGGCTGGAACGTATCGGTCCTGGGGCTGGCAATGGTTTGGGACCCGTCGCCGGTCATCTTTTCCGCCATCGCCGAGGTATTGCTCAACCCGTCGGTGATGTCGCGGAAACCAATTTTCTTCATGTGATAGATCACGCCGTTGGCGGCCGGTTGACCGGCCAGACCCGAGTCGTACATCACGATGCCATTGCCGGCGTTCCAGTAATAATTATTCCGACCACCGAGCGTGCCAGGCAGTGCGTCGACATTCGAAGGGCAGAGGAATGCCGGCACGTTGGTCATCCGGGCGAAGTCATTGTTCGCGTGATTGTAGGCCACGTTGAAGTCGACGCGGTTGAACAGCGGAGCCTGATCCATGCCCGGCAGCAAACGCGTGTGGGCCGAGATTGGATTCGAGGTTCCATTCACGTCGGCGATCGGGATGCAGTTGTAGGTGTCGTGGTAGTTGTGAATGGCGAGGCCCATCTGCTTCAGATTGTTGCGGCACTCGGTGCGGCGGGCGGCTTCGCGGGCCTGTTGTACGGCGGGTAGCAGCAAGGCGATGAGAATGGCGATGATCGCAATCACCACCAGCAGTTCGATGAGCGTAAATCCGGAACGGCGACGAGACATGGGAAGATCCTTCAACAAAGAAGCATGATGAAACAAAAACGGTGGTAACCCACGCACGGAAAGACGGAATGAAAAGAAATCCCGTGCGGACGGGGTCTCGAACAGTATCGACTTCCTCGCGCAGCACAGCGCGAATCAGCCGGTATAACTTCGCAGCGAAGTGGAAGCGCGCAGGAGTCTGCACGCATCGCGCGAGGGGAGGCCGATGTCGTCGCACTCGGTTTGTGAATGAGCGATCATTCACGACAACCCGGCGTACAAACGGGACAGCGCCGCGCGCGATCCCGCCTCCGACATCGTTTCAGCCGATCTTCGGCGGACGGTCGAGCCGTGACGGAAGAGCCGAGGGGCAGAGTTCCTCGGACAAAGCCGGAAAATAAGTGGCGGCCGTGGGCAGCACCACATCGAACTCGAGGACGGTCGCCCACCGTTCGCCGATTAAACGAGTTGGAACGGGCGCGGGGACGGGCATCGGGGCGTCATTACGACGGCAACTCGGCCCATTGCATGGCCGCGGGGCGACCGGTGCTTCCGAGTCCGACGGGTGACCCGTCGCCACAGGGCCGGCCATCATCGGATGGTGCGGATGGGCGAGATAATCACCGCAGGACGCCTCCGCGGACTTCGGCATCCCGATCAGACCCGCCGTCAGCAAACACAATCCCCCCAGAACGCTGAAACAGCGTCCGCGCAGCGGCGCAAAGAGGAAACTGGTGTGGGACATCGAGGAAAATCTCGAAAGGAACGGAGTCCCCATCGGCTCAACACTGACGGAGACTTCAGTGAGAATACGCCTCTCGATCGCGGACTGCAAGATCCTTCTCGCCGTCCGGAAAAGTTTTTCGCGGTAGAAGAACCAGCCGTTTTGAAGGGTGCCGCGCTTACTCCGGCGGCTGACCGTTGATTTTCAAATCGCGAAATTCCGGTGAAAATGAAACGCGGGTATCGTTAATCGCGACAATTCCGGCCTGAAGATCGGCACGCCACTTCACCTGAATTTCGGGGAGCGATTTCCACGTTTGGCCATCGCTGGAGATCTCGGGCGTGAAAGCCTCCCCTTTCCGCGTGATCCGCAACGTCGACGATTCGCCCACCAGCGCCATTTCGTCGAACCGCCCCTGACGGACCCATTGGCCATTTAATCGGAGTTCCCAATTCACGTAGGTCACAATCGGCGGTGCCTCGCAACGCGCGTGTTCCAGCCGAATGTAATTGCCTTCGTCCTGCCAGATGAGCAAACCGGCGGAAGTGAACGGCTTACGTCCCCGCGTGAAACTGACCCGTCCCGGCGGGGTCACCGCCGCCACGTTCACCTGAATACTGAAGTCTCCTTTGACGGGACGCAGGACACGCGGCGCGGTGACTTTGCCCAACTCAGCGGAAAAATCGTTCGCTCCCGAGGGCAAGGTGAGGGTGAGAACCTCGTCCGCGACCTTGAATTTGACCTTCTTGTTGGGAGAAACAATCGCGCCCCAACCCGGCAGATCTTTCGGCGGCGACGATTGCGCCGATGTCGTGTCACACACCAGCAGCAATACGACGGAGGCCAGCGACCACAATCGCGGCGAGAAAAGCATGGGAGGCTCCACGCAGAAATGAAAAAGACGAGCGGGAAGAATGGATTCTACCAGCTCGTCTTGAATTTGCTGCGCCGGAATCGCGATCAGTGCTGAAACAAGAACTCCTTCGAGTTCACGATCGCCCAACCCACGTCTTCCAACGCCAACCGGCGATCGGGTTGCGAGGCGATGTGCTGTTTCGCCGCGGCGAGTTCTTCCGCAACCGCCGTACGCGCCAGCGCGGCGAGATACAGCGTGGTGATGATCTCGTCATCGCTCTTGTTCTCGCCGATCAACTTGGCGATGCGACCGTTGTTGTCGCGGAGTTTGTTATGCACCACCGGGCCGTTGATCATCTGCAGCGCTTGCGACAGGTTCGATTCGCTCGATCGCTCGCACTGACAGGCCATTTCCCGCTGCGGCTGACCGAACACCTTCAGGAAATAGTTGTCGGTCGGCGGATCGGCGAGTTCCGTGGCCCGCGTGCCCAGCGGCATGCCCGGGAATTGTTCGGGCATCGCCGTCACCGCACACAGCGCGTCGAGCAACTGCTCGGCGGCCAGCAACCGCGTCGCGGCGTGCGAGTTATACAACTCGTCGTTCTTGTTGAAATCGTTCGTGCGGGAACTGAGTTGGTACACGCGGCTGTTCATGATCGTCCGCAGCACAGACTTCTGACGGAAGCCGTTGCTGACAAAATGCTTCGCCAGTTCGTCGAGCAGTTTCGCATTCGACGGCGGGTTCGAGTCGCGGAAATCATCGACCGGTTCGACCAGACCGCGGCCGAGGAGATGGCCCCACATACGATTGACGAGCGATTTGGCAAAGAACGGGTTATCCGGTTCGGTGAGCCATTGGGCAAAGACCTCGCGGCGATCCTGATCCGCGGGGACATCGACATCGCCCTTCAGAAGCAGGTGGACCTTCATCTGCTTGCCGGTCCGCGGTTGCGTGACTTCTCCCCCGGCCGCGGTGAAGATGACTTCTTCTTCGGCATCGGTCGTGTTCTTGCGACCCACGCGGGTGAACGCGGCGGCGATGCCGTAGTAATTGTCCTGGGTCCAGCGTTCAAACGGATGGTTGTGACACTTCGCACATTGAATCCGTACGCCGAGGAACAATTGCGCGGTGGTTTCGGTCGCATCTTGCGGATCACGGCTGGCCCGCCAGTAATTGGCCGCCGGGTTCTCGAAGACGCTGCCCGAGGCGGTCAACAACTCACGGGCAAACTGGTCCAGCGGATGGTCATCGCGAATCGTTTCAAAGATCCACCGGCGGAATTTGTGGACCCCGGCGAGTTTCAGTTTCTTGCTGTTCGATCGCAGAATGTCGCACCACTTCAGCGACCAGAACGACGCAAAATCGTCGCTGTCGAGCAGCCGATCAACCAAGGCTTGCCGTTTCGCGGCACTGGTATCGGCCAGGAACGCCTGCGCTTCTTCAATCGTCGGCAGCCGGCCGGTGATATCGAGCGTGGACCGCCGCAGGAATTCATCGTCGCTGCACAGTTCCGATGGCAGAATTTGCAGGGTCTTCAATTTGTCATACACCAGCGTGTCGACGAAGTTGTTTTCCGGCGGGTTATTCCACGCGAAGCCGGGCACGTCTTCGAGGAACGTCACCGGGCAGGTGGCCATTTTGTCGAGATAGCGGGCGAGCACTGCGGTTTCGCCGCGACCGTTCTTCGTGACCAATCCGCCGACGCTCACCGAACCAACCGATTCACTCGATGATGAGAAGTCGGCAAGGGGCGTCAGATCGCGGACGCTGCCATCGGCAAACGTCCCCAGCACCACCAGTTGCTGTTGAGCCGCCGGAGCCCGCAGCACGCGTTTGGCCGGCAGTGTTTCAATCTTCAAAAGATCGGGTTCGGTTGCGGCGTCGAGCAGCATCCCCTCGGCGATCCATTTCTCCAGCACGATGTGACTGGCATCGCCTTTCTTGAGCCGTTTTCCGCCGCCGTGGGCGACATCCATCAACGGTTTCTTGAGCAACAAGCTTTCGGATGGCTCCATGATGTTCGTGCGGCGACCGAAGAACTCACTGCGGAGAGTCATGATGTCGAGGGTGTTGTCGTAGGCCCGCAGCGACAGTCGAAAACCGCCCTTGCCCGAGGGTGAACCGTGGCACGCTCCCATGTTGCAGCCCGACTTGGTCAGGGCCATCTGCGTTTCGTTCTTGAAGCTCACCGGCGCGGCGGCTTCCATGCTCTTCACCGAACATGTCACCGTGGCGGATTGCCCGGCGATATTGGCCGTGATCTGACAATCGCCGTTACCAACCGGCAGTACTACGGCACCGTTGATCATGGCGACCATTGGGTTCGACGAGACAAATTGGGCCGCGGTCGTCAGATCGCGGACTTCGTCGCCGGAATACTTCCCGGTGACGAGGAGTTGCTGCCGGGCTCGGGCGCTGGTGAGCACAAAGGCACCCGGTTCCAGCGTCAGTCCGGTGGGAACCCCGACGTCAACCATCGGCGGAGCCGCGTGAACGAGCGCACCGACGGTCATCATCGCGGCCATTGTGAGAATCGATCGCATCGCTTCGGCTCCTGGGCTTTGTCGCAGTCACCGGTCGGGGACCGGGGAAAATCATTGATCAATTGTGGTCTGGTGGGTCCGCAAAGCGCGAGCGGGAATCACTATTCGACCGTTAACGTGGCACTGGCGGATTTAACCTCAAATTTGGAATTGCCGACGGTCGCGGTGGCTTTTGCCTCAAGGTTATTCACCGCCCCTACGGCAGCATCGGCAGCGGCGGTCAACTTTACCTCAATTTCCGCCGCTTCCGCTGGAATTGTGGCTTCCGGTGCCGTGACTCCTTTCGGAAGATTCTGCAAAGCGATCACAACCGGACCCGTGAGTGCCGGATTGCGGACGACCTTGGCCTTCACCACGAGTTCGCCCCCTTTGGCGATCTTCGCACCAGCGACATCAAGCGTGACCGTCATCGGGGCATCGAGTTTCATGCGGATCGCCGCGGGTAAGGTGACGGTCTTATCGCCTTTTTTGTGCGTCCCGAGGAACCCGGCCGTGAAGTCGCCCAGCGGAGCATCCTTGTTCGCTGAGAAGACGATTTCGACTTCGTTCGCCCCTTTGTCGATGTTCTTGATCGCGGCGGTAATGCCCGGCGGGAGTCCATTCTGCGGCGGCAGTGCGGCGACCGTGACCGCTTCATCTTGCCCTTCCCCACGTGTGGCAATCAGCTTCACCTTGGCCGAAAGCTCCTTGCCGAAAATGATCTCCGGCGGCTCAGCCCGCCACGTCAACCCGGCCGCGGGAGAGGCGGCGGCGGCGAAACCGGTCGTTAACGTCGCTGGGGGAAACCGCATGTTGGCGAGTCGCGCTTTCAAGGCGGGGACGAAATCCGCGGTGTCTACGACGTCGGCGTCTCCCACCCTGGCCGTGCCCGTGATTTTCAGCCCGTGCAAAACCCCCGCGGCTTGATCGGGGGCCGCATGTAGCGTCAGAACGGCGTCATTGCGTCCGTTCCCAATCACCGAACGGCTGGCGGTCATTCCCGCGGGAAGGCCGCTTACCGCCAGTTCGATCGGCCCGGCATAGCCGTTTCGGACCGTCGTGACCGTCAGCGCGATGGCACTTCCGAGCGGTACATTGCCGGTGTCGCTGGAAACGGCCAGCGTGAAGGGTTGAACGGCCGGCGAGATGGCGACACGGTACGCATAATTGGGACCGCCGCGCTTCGCCAGATCTTCCACAACCAATGTGTAATCGCCATCGGCGGGAATTTTGGCGACCAGCACACCTTCGGTGGTGCCGGTGTCATCGACGATGGCAATTTGCCCGCCGTCTTTGTTGAGCAGTTTGAGATTCAAATCGGCGGGGGAACCCTGCTGGCGTGTGATGCCGGTAAAGACGACCGATTGGTCTTTCGTCCCGGCAAACACGAAACGATCAACATCCCCCCGGGCATCCAGACGGCCGTTGATATCGTGTGCGATGTCAACGCGGTTCGCTTCTTCCGGCTTGTTATTCGGTTCCTGTTCGAGGAATTGCGCTCGATCGACAACCGGAACCTGACTGAAGCCGCTGCTGAGACCTCCCGGGCGTTTCATGCTGACGGGCAACCAAGTGAGTGCGGGATCGGACGGCACAACAACATTTGCGGCTTCCGCCGGCGTGGTGCCGATCCCTGCAAGCGTCACCGCTGTCGTGGCCCCGCGCTGCACGGCGAGCGGATAGGCGGTGTTGGCACACGGAAAATCGCCGACACGGAGACGGTAGCCGCCGCCCTGATATCGGATGTCCCGCAATTCCAGCAGATATTCGCCCGCGAGGGGAAACACGTGTTCGAACTGAGAGTCGCCGCTCAACCCCGGCGCATCGTCACTGAAAGCGATTTCGCGGCCTTTGGAATCGAGCAACCGCAGCATCGGATCGAGCGCCGATCCGATCCGCCGGGCGAGAACCTCGAAGGCCAGCCGCTGGTTTTCCGTCGCCGTGAATTTGAAGTATTGCAGCCCTTGATTGGCCACCGCTCCATCCACCCCGCACGGACCCGGCAGCGCGAAGGCCATCGCAGGCGTCGTATTATTCCCCGGCGAATTCGCGTTCGGCAGATCGTCCACCATCACCAGCCGCAAGGGAGAAACGCCTTTGTCGGTGAGGACGCGCAGACCATGAATCCCCACCGCGGTTGTGGGGGGGATGGTGACCGCAAAGACGACTTGATCGGCCTTCGTACCGTTCCCTTCGATTCCTTCGGCGAGTTTGGTTTCCGCCGGAAAACTGAGCCAAAGCTGTTTTGTTCCGGCGAGATTGCCTCCGGTGATCGTGACATTCCCGGTGAACCCCGGGGCCAGCGAACTGGGAGTGAGACCGCCCACCGACGGTTCTTGCGCAGACAACCCTGTCGCGAAAGCGCCAAACGCGCAGCAGATCATTCCGAAGCAGGCAAACGGCAGCCGCATGCGGGGAAGCTCCAGGCGGGATTGAGACCGGCGGGCGACGGTGACTGGCAACCAATCAACCGTCGTTGATCATTCGATCATAGGCACCACAACCGGCAGCCGTCAAGAAGTCGGACAGGTTCGACGGATTCGGTGCCGATGGCCGCATCGGCAAAATCTGCCGGTCGCGTGTTAAGACGTAACACCTGCTCAGCAGAACCTCCAGCACAAATCCCTTCATTCCGATACAACCGGAAGAACCCGTACGTTGTGCCGGTATCGGGAATTCATCATGTCCTTGCGCTTCACTCCGTGCCTGTTGCTGCTCCTTGCGGGCACCGTCGTGAATAGCGCCGGATGCGCGTCCTCGCGGCGGATGCTCTCACAAAAACCCGTCGAAAAAGCCGAGTCCATCGCGGCGACCGAGGAGACGAAGCCCTCGCCAACAGCCCCCGTCGTCGATCCGCTGGCACCCGGATACGAATTGGAAGCGGCGGAAAACTGGCCCGCGGCGATCGCTTTCTATGGTGCCGTGTTGCGAAATCAGCCGGCGAACAGCACGGCACTGCATCGCATGGGCGTGATTGCCACCTACCGCGAAGATTACGACGCCGCGGCGAATTATTATCGCCGAGCGATGGAACTCGAACCCCGGAATGCCGCCATCCTGGCCGACACCGGCTACTTCTTAACATTGCAGAAACAGTACGAGACGGCGGGATTGATGCTCGAAGCCGCGGTGCTGCTCGATCCCGAGAACGAACAGGCTGTCAATAATCTGGCGACCGTGAAAGGACTACGCGGGGACATCGACGAGGCCCTGGTTTTGTTTCGCCGCGTGAATTCTCCCGCCGCAGCGCTCCTCAGCCTCGCCTCGATTCACGAACAACGCAACGAGTGGCAATTGGCGCTCGTCTGTTATCTCGAAGCCCGCTCCGTCGACCCGGCCGTGACCGTTCCCGATGAAATCACGGCCCATGTCGCGGAACTACGGCAGGGTTTAGTGGAAACGATCAACGATGTCGCCAGCAGTGAATCGGCCAGGGAACCAGTGGCTGCGAGTGACTCCGCCGATGCTCCCACGGTGGCGGATTCCGTGCCGCCAGCATCTCGTCCGCTGCGGGCCGCCGAAACGCCTGCTGAAACCGTTGCGACGACGAGCACACTCGACGATGCGATGTTCTTTCCCGACGACCATGCCGTGATGGAGGAGACGCCACCCGGTCTGGAAGAACTCGTCAGTGCCGAGTGGGAACTCGAAACGGCACAGAGCGCGGACGATCAGATCGAAACGGCTTCTGGAGTGGTTGAAGAACCGGTCGCCAGCCGCGAGACCGGACGTCCGCGTGAAACGGCCTTGAACGGTTGCTGTCCGGTGGCCCTGCGGGATGCCAGCCAACTCGTCGATGGCCGCCCCGAGTTCTGCCTGAATTATGAGGGCGTGATCTACGCGCTTTCCTCAGCGGACGCGGTTCAGCGATTCCGGCTCAATCCCGAACGGTATCTCCCGTCGGCGGGCGGGCTGGATGTCATTTCCGTCCGCGGCGGCAAGATGGAACGGGGGAGTCTCCACTTTTCGACCTGGTTCCGCAACCGGCTGTTCCTGTTTACCTCGGCGGAACACGTCGACGAGTTTCGGAATGATCCGCTGCGGTATGTGGAACTTGATTGACGTGGGCGGACACTGCGTGGGATCAGCGCGCGGCGCGAAACCGCATCGCGACGTGGGTGACCGTTACGACAAATAGAAACTCGCACAGTTGCCGCCGAACAGAAACTGCCGATCAACGGGCGACCACCCGGCCGTGAAATCGTCGATCAGACGATAGACTTCTTCATAACGACCGGCGAGCAGGCAGACCGGCCAATCGCTGCCCCACATGATTCGTTGCGTTCCGAAAGCATCCACCACGATGTCGAGAAAGCGGCGGAAATCGTCCCGCTTCCAGTGGAGATGATCGGCTTCAGTCACCATGCCGCTGAGTTTGCACAGCACGTTGGGGAACGCAGCCAGTTGCCGAATCTGTGCGTCCCACGGCGACAGGATGCCGTCGCGGATGTGCGGTTTCGCGATGTGATCGAGCACGAACGGTTGCTCGGGAAAGTGCGTCACGAACTCCATCGCCGCGGGAAGTTGCTTGGGGTAGACGAGGATGTCGTACGTCAGCCCGAACTCTTTCAACCGGCTGACCCCGCGGAGGAATTCCGGACGTAGCAGGAAGCGGTCGTCGGGTTCATCCTGCACGACATGCCGCACGCCGACGAATTTCGGATGCCGGGATAATCGCGCGAGGTCTTCGTCAACACGTTCCGATTGCAGGTCCACCCAGCCGACGACGCCTTTCACGCGGTCATCGGCATCGGCGAGACCGAGCAGCCAATCGCTTTCCGCCAGCAATTGCCGCGCCTGGACCGCGATGGAACCGTCCAGTTTGAATGGCGTTTGCACGTAGGCCAAATTGCCCGGTAACCAATCTTGCGCAAGCACCGAATCCGCCGGAATCCACGGGTATTGGATCGGATCGTACCGCCAGAAGTGTTGATGGGCATCGAGGTGCATGGGTGGTGGATGGTCTATAGCGAATGGTGTTCGCTTGCGCTTTGCAGGATCCCGGGACTCGCGCTCATGGGATTCTCCGGCGCGAGTCCCGGGATCCTGCAAAGCGCAAGCGGGTCTCAATTGTTCTCCAGCAATCCTTCCATATGCCCCAGGTTCTTCACCGGGCGGAAGATTTCGAGGACTTCGTTGAGCAGCGTTTGATCGATCGGCGTCACGGCCCATTTGGCCCAGTTGCGGATGTTTTCCGGATTTGCACTGCCGGCAACCGTCGTGGTGATGTCCGGATGCGCGATGCTGAACTGCACCGCGAGCTGCGCAATGTCCACGCCTTTTGCCGCGCAGTGAGCCGCGGCCTTACGAGCGGCGTCTTTCACGCGCTCCGGTTCCTTCAACCACTTCGGCAGCGGTGCGTTCGTCAACAACCGGGCGCTGAACGGCCCCGCGTTCATGATCCCCACGCCTTTGGCTTTCAAATACGGCACCGACTCATCCGCAAACCGCGTGTTCTGCAACGTGTACTGATTGTAGCTCAGCACGCAATCGACATCGGTCTGATCGCAGATGAACCGGAATATCTTCTGCGGATAGCCGCTGAACCCGATGAATCGCACCTTGCCCGACTGTTGAATTTTCCGTAACGCAGGGATCGTTTCATCCACGATCTGCTGCATCGGTACGAACTCGATGTCGTGGCAGAGAATGATGTCGAGGTGATCGGTCCCTAATCGATGCAGACTGACATCCACGCTCTCCGCGACGCGCTTCGCCGAGAAATCGAAATGCGGCAAATCATAGCGGCCGAGCTTGGTACACAGCGTGTAACTCGACCTCGGCACATCGCGCAGCGCGATGCCGAGCAGGACTTCGCTCATCCCGCGACCGTAGAACGGGGAGGTATCGATGAAGTTGAGGCCGCACTCGAGGGCGACGCGGACGGCCTTGAGCGCTTCATCGAGGTTGACGCTGCGGAATTCCTGTCCGAGCGAACTCGCGCCGAAACTGAGCACGGGCAATTCCAGTCCGGTTTTGCCCAACGGTCGCGTCTGCATGGTGATTTCTCTGAATTCATGGCGGTTCAATGCGCGTAGGCCACATTGAACCCGGAATGCGGGCGGGTTGCCAATGAGATCGATTCGTTTAGCCGCGACCCGCAGTCCGCGCAGGGGAGCGCGGTGTCGAGTACACCACCTGTGTGGCGCGCTCCGCACAGCGCTCCCCTGGCGGGTCGCGGCTAAACTTTTGAAAATCCCGTTTTCTAACAAATCGGTAGACAAACTGCCTGCGGACGTGGGTTTCTGCTTCCTGTTCGCTATCGTGACGACCCAATCGGAATCTCGCCGACGGCTTCAAGACGGAATCCCACGCATCATGACCTCCTTTGCCGAATTCCAGGAATTCAACGCGGAACTGGCGGCGCTCATTCGCGCCGGCGTCCCCGTGGAATCGGGATTGGCGGCACTGGAACGGGGTTCTCGCCGGGGGTTGTCCGCGTTGACGCAGCGCGTGCAGACCCGCCTGACCGAAGGTCGCACGCTGGTCGACGCACTCCGTCAGGAAGAAGGTCATTTTTCCGAAGCGTATCTCGCGGCCGTGGAAGCCGCCCTGCGAGCCGATGAGCTTCCCAGTGCGCTCGATTCGCTGGCGCAGTTCGGTCGCACCACCGAGGGGATTCGTCAGCAGATTCGTATTGCGTTGCTGTATCCGAAAATCGTCGCCGTCATGGCGTACTTCTTGTTTGCGACATTCCTGCGGATGTCGTTCGGACGCTGGTTTCGGGTGCTGGAGCACGAGTACGGCTACCACATGACCGGCTTTATCGGCATGCTGAATTGGCTGTGGCAGGTTTCGGATGTCTGGTTTTTAATTGCCCCCGTGGTGATTTGGATCGTGCTGCAAATTCTGGCGGGCCTGGCCAGTCGGTTGTTCGCGGGACCGCATGCCGCCGGGTTGTCCACGCGGGAGTTAATCCGCCGGGGCTTCTGGATGCCGGGCGTGACGAAAGTTTACGATTGCCTCGCGTCCAGCCAGGTGTGCGGACTGTTGAGCCTGCTGATTCGGCACAACGTTCCGCTGGCCGAAGCGCTGCCGCTGGTCGGCCGGGCCGCGACCAGTGGGCGCTTCGCGAATGGTTTGATGGCGATGGCCGGGGCGGTGCAAAACGGACGCAGTTTGACGGACGCGGTTGCCGTGGCCGATTTGCCGTGGCTGCTCCGCGAAACGTTGCTCACGCTCGGCGGTTCCCCGCAATTGGCCGACGGTCTGGATCAAGCGGCCGCTGTGTATCAGCGCCGAGCGTTGCGCCAAGCCGACCTGTTGCAGCGTTATGTCCCAATCGTGCTCACCGTCTTTGTCGGCGGGGGCATCGTGCTCATCTACACCTTGTCGGTCATCATCCCCTTCCGCACGATGATTTTCGACGTGCTCTCGAACTGGAGTTAAGCCCTCGTTTCAAAGTGAGACGTCACGACAGGCGTGTCGGTCACCGGGAAACAACCCTGACTAATGCCGTTGCTCCACTCGGGCGACAACGGTGCCCATGAATCTCAAAAGACGAAGCGGCGACTGCGCCGTTTGAAGCGGATTGTACAGAGGCTGGCCGATTTCCATGCGACGCTATCACTACATCGCTGTGGATCGAGAAGGACAACCGCAACGCGGTGAAGTCCGGGCGGCGTCGTTGGAATCGGCGGAACGGATTCTGTCCGAGCGGGGATGGATGGTCACGCAGTTGGATCTCGCGGAAGCATCATCCGGCGAGGTGCATACCTTATCCGATGCCGATTTCGTGGAAACGCGCCCCGTTCCCGCCCATGAACCATTGATGGCGGTGATGAGCCTGCGGGCCTTGAGCGAAGAGTTGTCGCATACCGGACAACGTCGCGCGATCAACGATCTCGCCACCGCCCTGCAAAACGGGGCGTCGGTCGGTGACTCCCTGGCCGTCGTCCGTTCGGATTTGCCTCCGCGATTGTCGCGATTGATCGAACTCGGCTTGCAGCACAATCGGCTCGACTGGTTCGTCGAACATTACCTCGAATCCTCCCGGCGCGCAACGGAAGGTCGGCACCGGATCTTCACCGCGCTGGGCTATCCGGCACTGGCGACGGCCGCCGTCTCCGGAATTTCGCTGTTTTTCCTGCTGGTGATCGTGCCGCTCTTTGAAAAAATCTTTGCGGACTTCGGCACGGAATTGCCCTCGCTCACGCAGTTTTTCATTGAGCTCTCCCGTTCCGCACGAGGCGGTGTCTGCGGTGTCGTGATGCTGGTGCTGCTGGTGACCGGCATCGGACTGATTTTCATGCGGGTCATTGGTGGCGCGGTGATGATCGACCGGTTGCTGGCCGAAGTGCCGCTCATCGGTGCGCCGGTCCGCTATCGGCTGCTGGGCGATTTTTGCGATCTGCTGGCGCTGTTGGTGGACGCCCGGTTGCCGTTGCCGCAAGCCCTGGAAGCCCTGGCAACGACGGTCGATGATGTGCGTTTTCAAGTGGGTGCCCGTCGTGCGGCATCGCTGATTCGACAAGGTATTGCCACGCCCACCGCGGCCGAATTGCGCGGCACCGGTTGGCCGAATGATCTTGGCGACATCTTCCGCTGGGCCAACCGTCCGGAAGATTTTGTGCAGGGATTGCGGGCCGCCAGTGAGATCTTCCGGGCACGGAGTCGCGTGCAGGGAAATCTCAGTGCCTGGTTGCTGGAACCGGTCCTGTTGATGATTCTGTCCGTGAGTGTGGGACTACTGGTGATTGCGTTGTTTATGCCGTTGATCAAGCTGTTGAATGATTTGAGTTAGATTGGTGTTTGAAGATCGGTTTTTTGTTATGAACTCGATGCGTCACGAGACGCCATTGAATGGAATTGAGTCATGGATTCGTCGTCCTATCTACTGGTCTCCTTAGCCGTGGGCAGCCTGCTGCTGCTCGCCGCGGGAGTCTTGTGGATGGTGGCCCGCCGCATGACACCGTCGGTAGCAGACACCGAAACCCGTAGACCCGCCGAAAGTCTCCGGCAACTGAGCGGCTTGATTTCTTCGTGGGTCTTCACGGGCTTGCAACTGCTCTGTGGATTTACGCTGTTCGGCATCGCCGGCGATGTCTCCGAGACGCGCGACGTTTTGGCGGCAATCACCTCGTTGTCCGGCATGGCCACCCTGGTGATCAATACTCTGCTCACATTCCGCTGGCTGCAATTCCGTGTTTCGGAGCCGAATCTCGAACCGGCAAAACGGCCGATGCCCCTGTTGATCGCGTACTCCGTGGTGCTGGCTGCCGTCGCCTTATCGCATGTCGGCGTGTTTGCCTGGAGAATGACGCAGGGCGAAATCGCGATGCGCCCCGAGTCCACCATGGTGTGGCTGGGATCGATTGTGGCGTTGTTCGGCGGATGGTGTGTCGTCGCTTTCAACGAATATGGCCCGCGACGTCCCACCACCGAACGGCGGCCCGTTCTGCTGGGCGTCCGTGTCTTCATGCAGATTTGCGCCGCCGTCTTCTTAATTCTCGGCATGCTGCTGTGGATGGTCGTCACGCTGTTCTGGTTCTGGCTGCTGATCATTCCCGGGGTCTTGTCGATTCTCGTGATTTTGAGCACGTTAGCCGCGCGAAGTCGCGCCGGGGAATTGACCACGCTGTGGACGTTGTCCATCGCCGGTCAATCGGGATCGCTGCGCGGACCGCAACTCTGGCAACACATGAGCCGTGTCCAAGGTCCCACTCAATGGCGACTCAAACGGTTGGCCGCGTTGCTGGGTGATGGCGAACCATTAGATCTCGCTTTGCAACGATGTCGCATCATTCCCCGCGGCTGCTCGATGGAAATTCAGGCCGCGCTGGATGCCGACCGGTTGTCGGAAGCCCTCCGTTCTGCCGCCGCGCGGGAGACGAAGCGTTTCTCTCAGGGGCCGGAGGTCACCGAAGCGTTTTCGCTCAGTTACTTCGCGCTGATCATCAACGTGATGATCTTCATCACCGGCTTCCTGATGTACTACATCATTCCGAAGTTCAAGAAGATCTTTGACGACTTCGGGACCGAACTGCCGCAAATGACCATTTTACTGATTCACATTTCCGACGGGTTCGTCAACTATTGGTATCTGTTTCTGCCATGGATTCTGCCGGCGTCGTTCTTTGGCCTGTGGTGCGACATGCAGGCGCGGTTCTACGGTTGGCGGGCGCTGTTTGAACGCCTCTTCGGTTCTTACTGGCCGCGACTCCGGTCGCCCGATGTGCTTCGGGGTTTGGCCTGGAGCATTCGCGGCGGAAGACCACTGGCGGAATCCTTCGCGGCAATGACCTTGGGACGCTCTTCCTTAAGCATCCGGCAGCGCCTGCGGCGAATCGCGGAAAAAGTTCGCAACGGCGAAGATCCCTGGCAAGCCCTCGCGCAAAACGGATGGTTGACCGGCGCGGAATGCGAGGCGCTGCGACGGGCACAATCGGTCGGCAATTTGCCGTGGGTGCTCGATGCGCTGGCCGATGCCGACGAACAGCGGTGGGAGCGACGGATGTGTTACTCGCTGCAATTCATCCGCCCGGTCCTCATTACCGTGATGGGGTTGATGGTGGCGTTCATCACCATTGCGTTGTTCATGCCGCTGGTCAAATTGCTGAATGATCTGTCGTGAAATCAAGATGCGAAATCCCAAGCTCCAAGCTCCAATTTCCAAACAACTCTCAAAGGGGAAAGAAATTCCAAACAAAGACGAACAGAGCCACACTTCCGGCTTGAAATTTGGAATTTGAATGTTGTTTGGAATTTGACGTTTGGAACTTGGGATTTCCCTCTGCACCGAACATGTGATTGATGGCGTCCATTGTGTCTCAAACAGGAACTGCGATCGTGAACGCCGGAGTTGACTGCCGTCGCCGTTCGCTCCCGCATCGGACGGCGTTTACGCTGATCGAGATGATGCTGGCCATGATGTTGCTCGGCGTCCTCTTTTCGGTCTTTGTCCCCATGCTGCTGACCATTGCCCACGAGCGCCGCGATGCGGTCCGCGAACAAGTGGCGCTGCAGCACGCGGCAAATGTTCTGGAAGACGTGACGCTGCGACCCTGGGCTCAATTTCAGGAACGACTTACCGGACCGGAACTCTCTGCCGACCTGCAACCGCTGTTGCCCGACTTCCAGCAAACTGTCGCTGCGGCCGATGTCGAAGGAACGCCGACCACGAAACGAATCACCGTGACGGTGTCCTGGAAACATCGGTCCGGCCAGCGGACGCAACCCCTGATGCTGCATGGTTGGGTCACCGCCCCGCAGGAGCCACAACCATGAAACGTCGCGGGAAATCGCTGGTCGAAATGCTCGTAGTCATCACACTGCTCGGCGGCTTGATCGCCACGTCCGGCACCGTGATCCATCGCCTGATGCGCGCCGAACGAGCCGTGAGCGCGGATCTCGTCTGGCAACGAAATGTCACGGAACTCGCGGAACAATTCCGCGCCGATGTCCACGCGGCGACCAATGCCGTGGTGATCGAGGATGGCAACGGACTGAACCTGACCCTGCCCGACGGTGCGGTGACGTATGCCATTTCAAAGCACGGCGTCGGTCGCCTCTGGCAGCCCGGCACCGGCGCGCCGCGGTCGGTCGAATATCGTCTCGATGAACCGGGCGTGAAGTTCACTGCCGAAACGGTCACCGAACAAAATTGGGCCGCGGTCCTCATTCCCCGCACCAATACGGCGCTCGTCCGTTCCGCGATTCCCGACGTCGTTACACCGTGTATTGAAATTCGGGCGGTTGTCGGGCGACTGATTTCTCCGGCAAGAAAGGACGGCGTCTCGTGAAGCACACGTCCGTCCCCCAACGGCATCAACGTCGCCGCGGCGGGGCCCTGCTGATTGCGATTCTCGCGCTCGCGGTGGCCTCCATGATCGGTGCGGTGCTGCTGCAGATGGCGTTCACACAACGCCGCCAATTGCAGCACGAACGCCTGCGAACGCAAGCCGGCTGGATTGCCGAAGCGGGCTTGCAGCGGGCATTGCAAAAAACGGCGACCGATCCGCAATACCGGGGGGAAACCTGGATGGTCGATGTCCCCGGCCGCAATTCAACACAACAGGCCGAAGTGCAGATCACCGTCGGCGATGATGCCGGAAAAACGATGACTGCCGTCGCAACTTATCCGCACACAGAGACCTTTCGGGCTCGTGTGCGCCGTTCCGTTCCTTCACCTGCCAAGACACCGTAATCGCTCTTTCGCGCCGGCCGTCACCGCCGCGAAGAATCGACTTTTGCAAGGACTCCTCTCATGAATCACACTCCTCGAAACGGGCGCACGTCGACGATTCGTCGTGGCTTTACGTTGATTGAACTGCTGGTGGTGATTGCGATCATCGCGATTCTCATCGCCCTGCTGTTACCCGCCGTGCAGCAGGCCCGCGAAGCCGCCCGACGGACACAGTGCAAGAACAATCTGATGAATGTCTGTCTGGCGTTGCACAATTACATGATGGCGCACGAAGTGTTACCGCCGGGCACGCAGAACGCCACTGGCCCGATTGTGAGCGGTCCGAAAGCCACAGGACGCGATGGCGATGCCCTCATCGGCGCGGGCATGGGTGGCGGCGATGCTGCGGCCCAACCGGCTCCCACGGGACCCGTCGGCTATCACATGAGCTGGACCACGCAGATTCTGCCTTACCTCGAACAGCAGAACGCCTACAGCAAGATCGACTTCCACAAGAGCGTTTACGACGCGGCCAACCTCCCGGTGATGCAACACACCATCACCACATACCTGTGCCCCAGCGATTATGGTCCGACGTCGTCGGCGAATGGGATCCGCACCAACTACCGCGGCGTGCATCACCATCAGGAAGCCGCCATCGACGTGGACCAGAATGGTGTTCTGTACCTCAACAGCGCAGTCCGTTACGAAGACATCACTGACGGCAGTTCATCGACGATTCTCATCGGGGAAGCGGTCCTGCAGTTGAATTCTTCGATGGGCTGGATGTCCGGGACGCGAGCCACGCTGCGAAATACGGGCACGTCCATCAATGCCCCCATCCAAGCCCTCCGGGCGAGTGGCTATGGCCGACAGAACGACACGGAAGATGCCGATCCCGCCGTCGTGGGTGGTTTCAGCAGCTATCACACCGGCGGCGGACACTTCGGCATGGGCGATGGCAGCGTCCGCTTCCTTTCGGAAAACATTCAGGCCATCACCTACTCGCATCTGGGTAACCGCCACGACGGTGAAATGGTCGAAGATTTTTAATGCCGTTTGTTGTGCGCGCGGTAACCAATCGTGAATGCTCTCCCATGGGTGCATTCGGTGACTGGTGGTCGCGGAAAGGTTGGCTTTCAGCCCCGAAGGGGGCGCGATTCGATAGCCCAGGGCGCAGCGTCTTCGCGCAGCCCTGGGTGAACGAATCAAAAGACGTCACCAAGCCCCAACGGGGCGCGACGCATTATCCGGAAAGAGTCACGCCCCGGTGGGGCTGCGGGTGCCTGGCGATCACGAACCGAGCCCTTCGGAAGACCTCGGGCTGGGCTATCGAATCTCACGCCGTTAGGGCTCCGGAGCCGGAACTCTTCACGGATGCTCCCCACCAAACACCGAATGCACCCACTCTTCCAGAAGCCCGGCCAGTGTGATGGCCGGGCTTCTGGTGCGCTGCTATGCTCTGCGGGATCGCATCTGGAGTCCCCCGGGCATGAATCGGTCGATCAATCTGCTGGTGCTGTTGGCGCTCCTCGTCATGCTGGGGGCGACCTTCTACCAATTCGTCGCCCCGTTTCTGTTGCCGTTGTTCCTCGCGGCGGTGTTGGCGATCGTTTGCCAACCGGTTTACATCTGGCTGCTCCAACGGTGCGGTGAGCAGCGACGATGGCTCGCGGCCGGGCTGACCACCGCGGGTGTGGTTTCGCTGATCCTCATTCCCGTGCTCATCGGGACCATGGTCGCCGCGACGCAACTGGTCAGTTTCACGCGGACGTATCTCTCGGCGGAAACGATTGCGGAAAGCCGTTTGTGGAAAGAGGTCTTCGAACCGGCGATCGCGAAAGCCAGCGTGCTCGTTCCCGATGAGACGACCGCGCCCGTCGAATCCGCAGCAACCAATCCGGTGCCGCCGCCGTGGCCCGCTCCCCGTGCGCAATACACCGAACTCGTCCGGAAGCAACTCGCCTCCAATGCCGAGGCCGTGGCCAAGTCGCTGGCCGGAACAACGCTGCAACTGGCGTCGTCCACCGTGGGGGCCTTCGTGTCCCTGTCGATTGCCACGGGGATGTTATTGCTGGCGTTCTTTTTCTTCCTGCAGGATGGTCCGGAATTGATCGTCGCGGCGGAAAATCTGATTCCCGTTCCGCTGGAACATCAACGGGAACTTTGCCAGCGGTTCACCAAGGTGACCCGAGCCGTGGTGCTGGCCACGTTTCTGGCGGCGTTTGCGCAAGGCCTTGCCACGGCGCTGGCGCTGCAAGTGTTGGGGTTCGGACATTTTCTGGTGTTTCTCGTCGTGTCGACGATCTCCGCGCTCGTGCCCGTCGCGGGAACGTGGATTGTGTGGGTGCCGTGTGCCGGATGGCTCGCCGTGCAGGGACATTGGGGCGCGGCGATCGGGCTGACGATCTGGGGTGCCGGTGTGGTGGGCGTGCTGGATAATGTGGTCCGGACTTACGTCCTGCAAAGCGATGCGGGACTTCATCCGCTGCTGGCCTTCGTAAGCGTGCTCGGAGCATTGCAGGTGATGGGCTTGTGGGGCATCTTTGTCGGCCCCATCGTGGCGTCGTGTTTTACGGCATTGCTGCAGATCTTCAATCAGGAGCTGCGGGAATTGGCGCAGAACACAACCCTGAAAGCCCCGGGACCCGCCGCGCCGCTCGATCCGCTTGTGGCGACGATGCCCGTCATCCCGGCCACCGTGACCGCCATCGCGCCGCCGAAACCACCCAAGAATCGGGGCAAGCGCCGCTGATGGTCGCGTTTCATGCAGAGGGAAACGGGTTCTGGTGTCCCCCCTTCGATCACCGCTCCGCTTCACGGTCATTCTCCGCGTGATGAGCCGCTTCACCACGAGCGTGGTGAAGACCGCTTCCAGGAAGACTCCGCAGCAGCGGTCGACCCTGACGCTGTCGGTATAACCGTTGCAATCCGCCCGGGTGTTGCGCGGTGGGGCGGCTGATCTCGCGCCGAGAAGTCGGCTTACACGGATCGAAAAGGCGCAACGTCGCCGGTCAACATGGTTTTCATGGTTCGCGGGGAGAACGGCTTCGCTTCCCAAGGGCGGCAAACCGATCTTGTTTCTGGTCTTGTCGGCTTCGTAGGATATCAGTTCGACCGTTCTTCACCGTGGCTGTTCCGAGAAAGTCCGCATCGTGACCCGTATGCAAACTGCCGCTGCGTCCCTGGTCGCCGCGATTCCCGCCGGCATCCTCGCCACCCTGCTGGTGATGATGTTTCTGACACAGGCGGGAAATCTGCCCACCATGCTCATGGTGATTGCCGGAAGCACCCTGGTGGCTTCTGCGATGGCCGTGCTGATGCCGTTCGGCATTCTGCTGTTCAGCGGCAAGTCGGCCACGAAGGCAGCACCCAAAGCCGCGGGCAAAGCGGGTGCGAAAGCCAGTGCTGATGATGGCGAAGCCGAGGTGAGCGGCAGCGATGAGTTGCTCGCCAGCGAAGACGAAGAATTCGGCGAAACGGTGGTGTTCGACCCCGATTCTTCCAGCAACATGGCAGACTTTGCCGACTCGGAAATCGAAGAAGAGACGGACGAAGACGTCTTCGCCGATGAGGAAGAAATCGAAGAAGAACTGCCAAAGAAGAAGGGCAAAAAGAAGAAGTAAATTCTTCTCACCGCCGCGATCATGATTGATTCCCCAGAAGCCCAGGGATTCCGATCCCTGGGTCTCTTTTTTTCAATCTTCCTCGTCGTCATTCGCGGCGGCGAGCTCCACATTGAGCACGTCAATCAACTGCCGCAAGCGACCGGTTTCCCGCCGGTTGAACTTGAACGCGATCCGCGGCAGATGACGAATCTCGGATTCTTCGTACTCGTGCGGATGCGTCGGTACGCGCTCGATCTTCCCTCCGGCGAGCAGGCCCGCAAACTCGACGTTCAACCGTTCGAGCAGTTCATCGCTGGGCACATCGCGGAGTCGCAGGATCAGCTTGTCGCGAATGAACCGCATGCTGTCGTAAACGGAATAGAACCGTTCGATCTCCGCAACGGCTTCATCAAGACTGTTGGTGATTTTGAATAAGGACAAATCGGGCGGCGAGATCAATTGCCGGCCGAGTAACTGCGCCCGAATGAATTCGAGCCACGCCGTCCAATACCGTTCGCCGGGGGTTTCGATCAGCACGATCGGAATCATGTCCCGCTTGCCGGTTTGAATGAGCGTCAGGACTTCGAACAGTTCGTCCATCGATCCGAAGCCGCCGGGGAAGAGGACCACGGCGTGAACTTCTTTCACGAACATCAGTTTGCGGGTGAAGAAGTAGCGGAACGTGACGAGCTTCTCGTCGCCGTTGATGACGAAATTGGCTTCCTGTTCGAAGGGCAACAGAATGTTGACGCCCATGGACATGGCAAGTCCGGCACCGACGTGAGCCCCTTCCATGATGCCGCCGCCCGCACCGGTCACGACCATCCATCCGGCGGAGGCCATCCGGCGGCCGAACTCGACGGCGAGCTGATAATCCGGATGCGCGGGTGCCGTCCGTGCCGAACCGAAGACCGTGACCTTCTTGATCATGCGGTATGGTCGGAAAACCTGAAACGCGTACCGCAGCTCTTTGAGGGCCCGGCTGAGCAGCTTGATGTCGCCGCGGGCCGCCACATCCTTTTCGAGACGGTCCACGGTCTGCCGCATTTCGGCAATCAGCGCGGCCCGTTCTTCGACGTCATGCTTTCGCGCCGATTCCGACAAGTCGACGGGCACTTCTCCCGTGGGCTTCGGTGAGGTTTCCGGTTGTGCATCATCCATGCTGAAACTTTCTGTTCTGGTCCCCTCGCCCCCGTCTGCGGGGGAGAGGGCTAGGGTGAGGGGGTGCTGAAACGTTCGCCCCCTCATCCGTCCTTCGGACACCTTCTCCCCCGCGGACGGGGGAGAAGGGACCGCATCGAAGCCGTGTCGGCATCGTCATGAGATGCCCCATGCTTGAACGTGCAGAAAGCCACTTCC
The DNA here is from genome assembly GCA_021732785.1 of Planctomycetaceae bacterium. Taxonomy (GTDB): domain Bacteria; phylum Planctomycetota; class Planctomycetia; order Planctomycetales; family Planctomycetaceae; genus DSVQ01. The sequence goes on along the minus strand of JAKFUG010000074.1, from coordinate 24,926 downwards.
TCTATCAATTATCGACGGCTTCGAGGGCCTGTTCTTTCTTATCGTAAATGGCCCACAGCGTATCGAGTGCGGTGATGCGCAGGAGTTCGCGGGCCATCTTGCTCGCGCCGCACAGCACGAGTTCTCCGCCGCGGCTTTTCACGGCGGTGTGACAGCGGAGCAGCAGCGCGAGGAAGACCGAGCCGAAGTAACTGACTTCGCTCAGGTCGAACACCACCATCGGTGAATTGTGCGACTTAAGCGGGGCCATCACGATTTCCGCGGCCTGTTCGATCAATTCCCAGCTCATGGACTCGACGCCACTCGCCGGGGTGATCAGCACCGTGTTGCCGTGCCATTCGAGACGGAAATCGTCGTTGCCTTGCGGTGGTTTGGGAGACTTCGCCATGCGGACCGTCCACTTTCGTTTCGACAGAAATCAGTTTGTCAGCGTGACGTCGCGGCAGCATTGCCCGATGTCATCGCCCGTCTTCGCTGAGCATCTCCCCAGCGGGCCCACGCCTTGATCTTATCGTCAATGCTGGCGTTGACGACAAGCCCGGCCAGTTCCGGCGGTCGGCGTTCCTCGGGGGTCAATGCCTCCAGACTTTTCAAAATCGTCAGCTTGACCGTGTCGGCGGACTCCGTCCATGCCATGCGGATCAACGTGTCGACGAACCGCGTCTGGCCGGTCTTCGCCATGGACTGAGCGGCGAAATCCCGCATGGCCGGTGTGGCATGCTGGCTGAGCCGCGTCAATTCCTGCAGCGCCTGATCATCATGCAGAGTGGCCGCGGACACCACAGCGGCCAGACGAAGTTCTTCATCGGCCTCCGTCATGATGCTGCGCAACCCCGCAACGGCCGGAGCACCATTCGCCGCGGGAAGACCATCCACGACGATGGGATTTCCACAGGCGGCAATCGCACGAATGGCGGCCAGCCGGACCGAACGCTGCGGATCGGTCAACAGCGGCAGCAACCACATCGCGGCTTCGGGGGACGGCTGACGGGCCACGACTTCCACCCCCATGCGGCGGATATCGGGCCACATCTGATTGATCGCCAGCAGCAGAATCGGCCCGGTTTCTGTGTGAGCGTCCGGTTGCAGCGCCGCGAGGCACGACTGCCACACGAGTTGATCTTGTTCGTAGGTGAGTTGTTCCCGCAGCCGGGTCAGCAGCCCCGCGGAAAGCGGAGTTTGCTCGGTGGTTTGAACCAATGCCCGCGCCCCACGTCGGCGCTGGGTCACATCGCGGGAATCGAGATCGAGCAACGCTGCATACGCCGGCGAAATGCGGGGTAACAATTCGCGACGAATGGTTTCGACGGCCGGTTTGCCCTGTTGTTCGGTCAACACGCGTTCGATGGTGGCGAGATCGGACACGGTGGCCAATTGCAGCAACCGATCCCACGCTTCGGTCGAGTCCAGCGTGAGCGGGGCCGCGGTCAGATACTGTCGCAACACTTCGGTAATGATGGTCGTGCGGGCTTCTTCTTCGACGCGATTCGTTTCCCGTTTCGCGGTCGATTCGACGGGCTGTGTCCAGGGTTCCAGACGAATGTCGTGGGCCAGCGCCAGTTGTCGGACCGCCGCATCGCGTTCTTCGGGACGGCCATCGATTGGTAAATCGGGCAAGTCGGGGATGGCATCCCGTAATGCGAACACTGCCGTTTGCCGGGTGGCGAGCGACCCCGTCCGCACGGCTTCCAGCAGCAACGGCAACCGCCATTCCAGCGGCCAGGTTTGAATCGTCGCGAGTGCCGTGGCGGGAACTTCCGGGCGCGTGTCACTGAACATCGGACGCAGCGCCAGTGCCGTTTCCTCGGAGGGATGCTCTGTCAGACTGTGCGCAACCGCCGCGCGAACCTCTCCCGACGGATCGCGGCTGAATTTGAGGACATCCTGAATGCTGTGCTGTGCCAGCGCATGGATGGCAATCGCGCGGGGACGTCCGGTGTCCCGCTGCGCGGTCTTGAGCAGTTCCTGTCGCGCGGCATCGGTCGGCATCTCACCGAGTGATCGCAAGGCGGCTTCGCGCACCGTCGGTTCGGTATCCCGCAATTGCCCGGCCAGCCACGCGGCGGCTTGCGAATGATGTGCCAATGCGACCCAGCGACCGAACAGTTGCCGTTGGCGCGCATCCTTGTCGTAACGGACCGCTTCAATGTGTGGCGGCCACAGCGCAGCGTCCCATTCGGCCGTCGCGTCTTTGTGGGCGAGTGCGTAAATGATGCAGGCTTCGAGCGCGGCTCGTTTCAGGGCTTCACCGGTGGGAGTGCCATCCCAATTGCGGCTCAACGCTGTCGAGAGCTGCGGAATGTGATCGGGCGGAATCGACAATGCCAGTGCGCGCCACAACGTGGTGCGGATTTCATCGGGCAGACCGGGGCGTTGCAGTTCCACACCGGCGGGGACCAGCGCGGCATCGGGAGCATCATGTTGATTTCGACGCAGTTCGGCGCACCACGCTTCGGCGGCAGCGGCCCGGGTGGATGCCGCGACGCGCTTCGATTGGGTTAAGTCGGGCGCGGCGGATGTGGTCGGATAAGCACCGCCGGTGATTTTGTCGAGGTGCCAATCGTGTTCAGACGGGGCATCGTCCGATTGCAAGCGGGCCGCAAGAATGGAAGCGTTCGCACCGATCCGCGGCGAGCGTTGCGCGAGTTCCCGGAAAGCACTGCGAATGGTGGCCCGCTCGGAAGGGTCCATGGCGGACGCATTCCCATGCCAGACGGCATTCCACCGGGCAATGATCGCGGCTTCGGTTTCGTCTTTTGCAGCCGGTCCCTCCGTGGTTTTCGCTTTGGACTTCGTGGACGGCAGAAACACCCAGCGATAGCGAGGCAGCGCTTTGGCGTCCAGCGTTAATGCGGACCATTGCAGATCGACTTGCCAGGCGTCCTGATCGAGCCACGTCGCAAATTGTTCGATCAATTCCGGGTCGACAGCAACGACCGCGGGGAGCTTGGGAACGTCCACTTTCGGCAGCGTCATGGGGACCGGTGCCACCGATTGGCAACCAGCGAGGAGCGAATTCAGAACGATCAGCGCGAACGCCCAGCCGACCCGCGAACGGGCCAGTGAAGAACGGTTGTGATCGACGGCGGACATCGCACGGAACTACCGGCGTCGCACCCACCAGAAACGAGGCACCATGCCGCGTCCCCACGGACACTGAGTTGGGGGACGTAACTTAGCGGCCGGTCAAGATTTCGGGAAGAGGAATCCGAAGTCGAGAGTGCATCGGAACAGGAGTCCGCGCCCGATCATCGCTTTGCGGTTTCGCGCCCCGCGCCGGTCGCTTCCCCGTGCTTCCAACCCGTCAATCCCCGTGCTTTTCACGCAGCCGCGGCGACATCCGCAGCATCCCCTGCACCCGTTCGAACTCGTTGATCCAGTCCTGAATGACTCCGGCGGACGGTCCGACCAATCCGGTCGGACAGGTGGCTCCATCCAGCGCGGCGGTCAATTCGCGGTATTTGGTTACGGTTCGGTCCCCCAATAGTCCGCAGAACGCCCCTTCTTCCGAAAGGAAAATGACGGTGGGAACTCGCCGTCCGCCGCAGATTCGCACGGCGTCGGCGATGTCGAGATGCGTATCCCGGTCAAAATAGCGAATTTCGATCAACGGATTGGCCGCGGCAATCTGGGCAAAGATGGGGCATTGTTGAACGCAATCGCCACACCATGTTCCTGCCACAATCGGAACCAGCATGCGACGGCGAAAACTTTTCAACAGCGCCGCTTGCTCCGCAGTCAATGCCGTCTTCGCAAACACCGCATCCCACCGCCGCCGTTGCTCGTCGGTCGCGAAGCGGTCAAGGAACTCCGTATAGGAGAGACCGGCGGACCACTGGGAAAGGAAGTCGTACATCGGAAATCTTTCTGGGATGAAATGCCTGTTGTCGAGCGCTGCGGGTGAGGTGGTCGGCAAATCGCAAGCGGGAAATCATCTTGCCCTCAACCCTCGACCTCTTCCAACCAGGCCTGGAACATCAGAATATCCCATAAATGATACGCCCTGTCGACACGGCCGCTTTGATGCTCTGCCCATTTTTGACGGATGGGAGCCGCGTGGAAATAGCCCTCGGATTGCAGACGCTGTTCGGACAGCAACGCTTCGGCCCAATCGCGTAACGGGCCGCGCAACCATTCCGCGATGGGGACGCCGAAACCCTTTTTGGGACGCTCGAACAGCGACCGCGGGACGAACTTTTCCAGTACGCTCCGCAGCACCTGCTTGCCAGTCCAACCTTGAGTCTGCATGGCGAACGGCACGCGCCAGGCCGCGGCGATGACGCCGGGATCGAGCAGCGGCACGCGGGCTTCCAGCGACACCGCCATGCTCGTGCGGTCGACCTTCACCAGAATGTCATCCGGCAGGTAATTGAGCGTGTCGAGCCACATCCAGCGTTGTTGCCGCTCGGCGAACTTGGGCCACGTCTCGCGTTCCATGAAGACCGTGTTGACCGGATGGGCATCGCGGACCACGAATTCGTTGAGCGCCCAGTGCGACATTCCACGCAGGTAACGATCATCGGGGTCCGCATCGGCCAGAAAACTCGCCGCCCGGTTGAGAAATTTGCGTGACTTGCTCGTCATCGCCAACTGCCCGGCCAACCGCACAGCATAACTCAGCGGCGACCGGATCACCGTCGGAATGGCCCCCGCCTTCGATCCCAACAGCGGGGCAAAGTACCGGAGGTAACCGCAGAAAAGTTCATCGCCGCCGTCACCGGAAAGCGACACCGTCACATGGCGGCGCGCGAGTTCCGACACGAGAAACGTCGGGATTTGTGACGAATCGGCGAACGGTTCGTCGAACATCGCCGGTAACTTTGGAATGACGTCGCGGGCCTGCTCGGCGGTGACGTAGTGTTCGGTGTGATCGGTCCCCAAGTGCTTCGCGACCGCTGCCGCAAACGGCGCTTCGTTGTAGTCCGCGAGTTCAAACCCGATGGTAAACGTCTTCACCGGCCGCGGGCTTTGGGACTGCATCAGTGAGACGACGAGTGACGAATCAATCCCGCCGGAAAGAAACGCGCCGAGCGGCACATCGGACAACATCTGTTCGCCGACCGAGCGTGATAATTCCGCCTGCACGCGGTCCACAATTTCTGCCGTTGAGCCCGACCACGGGTCGCTCACAGCAGACAGGGCCGTCTCCGTGAACGACCAATACGGCACCGGTTGCGGATTCGCGGCGGCGTCCATTACCGGCAGCGTGAGCATTGTTCCCGCTGGCAATTTCCACGTGTTTTCGTAGATGGAATACGGAGCGGGAATGTAATTGTGTCGCAGAAACTGTGGCAATACATGGCGATCAATTTTCGCCGTGAATGCAGGGTGCGCTCGTAGCGCTTTCAATTCGGAACCGAAGAACCAGTGCTGACCGTGCCGACCGTAGTACATCGGTTTGACGCCGACGTGATCGCGGACCAGCGTGAGTTCCCGCTTCGTGATGTCGTACGCCGCGATCGCAAAGATGCCCCGGCAACGGGTCACGGTTTCCCTCACGCCCCACGCGGCAAAACCTTCGACCAGCGTTTCGGTGTCGGATGTGCTTTTGAACTGAACGCCGCGCTGTTGCAAGTCGCGCCGCAGCTCGTTGTGGTTGTAGATTTCGCCATTGTAGGCGATGCACCAGTGGCCGTCGTGCGAGAACATCGGCTGATGACCGAGCGGTGACAGATCGAGAATGGCCAACCGTCGGTGCCCGAGCGCCACCCCGGCGGCTTCATCGACCCACACCCCGGCGTCATCCGGCCCGCGATGCCGCAGCGTGTCCGCCATTGTGGTGACCCGCGCCCGCAGTTCGTCCGCGGAGGTACGGCGCGTGAGATCGATGAAGCCCGTCAACCCGCACATGCGTGAACCGTCCCGGTCCGGTGAAAGAAGCTGGAATTGTTCCGGTTCACTGTAGCAATCAACGATGGGAACGTCGTGGAAGTTGTCCGAAGATCACCGTTACTACTCTGGCGGTTTCGCGCCTCGTGGGGAACTTTTGCCAGTGATTTCGGGGACACATAGAAACGGTTTGCGCGGGGCACGAAATCGCACAGCGGAGATTGGGAACGGGCGAAAACGTTCGTCATTCAGCGTGTTTATCCGGCACTTGACACTTGACCCTCAACACTTGACTCCGTGGACTTGCAAATCGTCTCCCAATCGACGATAGTCTTCGATTCCCCCGATTCGTCGGGGCTTTCGTCGCTGCATGGGGTAGCGACGATTTTCTTCTGCGTTCCCGGCACGGCTGCGGAACGGACTTTCCCACAGCGGAGAGTCTCCACCAGAGGACCGATGTACAATGGCATTGACTAAGACCGAGATCAAGAAGCTTCGCAAGAAGCGCCAACGGCTCAAGAAGAAGGTTCGGTGCCGCTTCTGCCCGAACGGCTGCGACAAGCCGCCCCGTCCGATTTTCGTGGACTTCAAAGACCTGAAGACCCTGCGGACGATGATCGATCGCGAAGGAAATCTCCTGTCGCGTCGCAAGACCGGTTGCTGTGCGAAGTATCAGCGTGCCGTGCGTGACGCGGTGCTGCTGTCCCGCTTCATGGGCCTGCTGCCGTACGTCGCCGAAGAGTGATCGCGGTCGGCTGACCGCGGCGAAAATTTGAAGGATCGCTTTCCAAAAGGAAAGCGATCCTTTTTTCATGGCCGCGGCTCGCCGAGCCGCGGTGGTTATCGCGATTGCAGGGATTTTTCCATCGGCGTCTGACAGGCCGATCGTGACGAATGGAACGGAAGCGTCGCCGATTGCTGGCGGTCTCCTTTCGGAAACGGGCGGCATCCCCGGCGCGGTCGGCTCTCCAAACCTATGTTTTCGAGAAGAGAGGCGTTGCGCACCGAGGACCGGTCTGCGCTTCGCGGACGTTTCGCCAGCCTTCCGCGTTTGTTTTTCAGGCTCCCGATGAAGCCCTTTATCCCCTCTGTGACGCGAAACGTGCTCGCCAGTTGGATGGCGCACGCACTGACCATCGTGATCGGCTTCTTCCTGATGCCGTACGTGGTCAGCGTGATGGGCGACCAATCGTACGGCACCTGGCTGTTCATCAACTCGATGGCGAGTTACGCGGGCATCCTCTACTTCGGCTTCGGCGACACGATCAGCCGGTATGTCGCGAAGTATCACGCGGAAGGGAACGATCTCCGCATCAACCAGATTGTCAGTTTGATCTTTGCCATCTATCTCGTGATGGGCGGCATTACGCTCCTGGTCGCCATCAGCCTGAGCTTGCTGGCGCCGTGGACCAGCCATTGGGTCGGCGACGAACTCTTTGAGATTCAATTGACGATCATCATTCTCGGGCTGAACGCGGCCACGGGCATGGTGGGCAGTGTGTTCGGCGGCGTCTTGATGGGCGTGCGGCGGTTCGATCTGGAACGCGGGGTGATCGTCGGTTCGGACTTGCTGCGGCTGACCTTGATTGCGGTGTTTCTCCATCAGCGCTGGGGTTTGGTGACCATCGCGTCCATCTATTGGTTCATCACGCTGGCCGAAAATGTGGCCTGCGCGTATCTCGCCTATCGGTCCTTACCGAAGCTGCGCATCGCCCGGAAATATCTCGATCGACACGTGTTGAAAGAATGCAGCTCATTCAGTGCGATGGCGTTTCTGAATGCGATCGCCTATCAACTGACGAATGCCACCGATTCCGTGGTCATCGGCATCATGATGGGGACGGACAAGATCGTGCCGTATTACATCGCGCTGCGGCTCACACAGTTTCTCAAGCAGCCCATCGACAAGATTTCACAGATCTGCATGCCGACTGCCGGGGCGCTGTCGGCGGTGACGGAGCGGCATCGGCTGCAGCGCTTCCTGGTGAAAGCCGTAGGAACAGTGATGCTGCTGGTCGGGGGCGTGTTTATCGGCGCGTGGTTCTTCGGCGGCGATGTCATCCGCAACTGGATGGGCAGCGGTTACACAGCGAGTCATCACATTCTCGTGATTCTGCTGGCGGCCCAATTGGTGGCGCTGCCGTGCAGTGTCCTGCGGTCGTTCCTCTTCGGCATGGGCGATGTCCGGTTCCCGGCGATTCTGTATCTGGTGGAAGCGCTGTGCAACCTGACGTTGAGCATCATTCTGTGTTCCTTCTGGGGACTCACCGGTGTGGCGTGGGGCACTTTTGTGCCTGTGCTGTGCATTGAACTCGGCGTGTTAGTCCCGGTGGCATTGGGGCGAATGGGCTTGCAGCCGTACCGGTTTTTCACGCAGGCGATCGTTCCGCAACTCTTGCCACTGGCGGCGCTGTTCGGTTACTGCGTGTGGGTCTCGGCGCAGGAGTGGAGCCACCAGGGATGGCCGATGCTCATCGGCGTCACGGCGTGTGGCGGCCTGGTGCTGGGGGCGACATGGTTGCTCGTGGATCAACTCCGCTCGCTGCGCCTGCGGACGCTCGAATCCCAAGCCACGGCGGCTTGATCATCACTGGTGATTATTGCGCCGTCTGCGCGAGCCAGATGATGGTCGTGATCAGCGCCGTGCCGGAGATCCACAACACCAGCGCATAGGAACCGTGACCGGCTTCGCGCAACTCGTGGGTGAAGCGCCGGGCCGTCTCCGGCAGCGTTCGCAGTTGGCCCCAGCAGGCGACTTCCAGCACGCTCCAATCCAGAAAGCGGAACATCTGCGCCAAGCCACGCAGCGGAAAGTTCGCGCCGAAGTGGAGCAATCCTGGAATCATCAGTCGCTGCTCGCCGAGTCGTTGAATGACGGCGAACGATTGGGCGAATTTCTGCTGCTGTTCGATCGGCCAGCCCGCCCAGACCCAGCCGGTGATGAGTGCGGCGAGTGCGAGACATGCCAGCGCCGGGGAGCACTGCGCGGCCATCGCGACAAGATCACCCCCGGGCCGGGCAAGCAGCACGATGATCGCCGTGGGGGCAAGAACCAGCGCGACACTCGCCATCCATGCCGGCACGCTTTGCTGCGAAGAACCGTGTTCGCGGAGTAACGAACGCATGCCCGCGCACACGGCGGCCGAGACGAGTGAAACCGCCAGCGCGCTGACGGGGATGCTGCCGTTCGGTCGCATCGGGGCGGCGTTCTCGACCGCGTCACTCGTCCCGTTCGACAGCGGAGAAACTTCAACGATCCTGGTCAACGGTTCTTCGCTCCACCACCAGCTTCCCGCCGCGATACTGAGCCCGCACCACATCAACACCACAACCGGGGCGAACGAACGGGCGATGGGAGACATGATCGGCAACACCGATGGCGCGACAGGCCGCGGTGTCGTCGACCATTGCCACACCACGGTGGATGTCTCGCCGCCGGTCATGATGCGGGCCCATGCCGGGCCGGCGGCGGTTTCGTCACTTTGATCTCGTGGAACTTCGGGTGACGTGACCGCGCACCAGCACCACGCGGCGAGGCCCAGCGTCCCCATCACGACGGCAGCGGCCCACGTTCGATCCACTTCGGTTCCCGTGCAGAGCGGTCCGAGCGCGAGGCTGATTTGAGCGGCGGTCAGGTACGCCACGCGCACGCGGAAATCGGCCGTGCAAATGGCGAACCACGCACACAGCAAGGCCGACGCCAGTGCCCCGCTGATGACGAGATTGAAGACCGATGGCGACGCCGCCCACCACGCATGGCCGAGATCGCACCACCGCCAACCGATCGAGAAAACGCCCACGCCGACAGCCACCACCCACGCCAGCGGGGAATAGGTTCGGACCCGATCCAATGCCACGCACAAGGGGAACTGACCCGCGCGGCCGAGAATGCCGATCCACCACCAGAACCCGACAAACATCGCCGTACCTGGCCGCATCACGGCGAACTCGCGCACGGCGTCAGGATCGCTGAACCGGAGTGCGATCCCTTCGCCTAGGCCGCCGATGCCCGCGATGATGGCCAGAACCAAGGCGAGATCGCCGACCGTAACCGTCAACCATAAACTCCGCGCGTGGCCCGCACGGGCCGGTGAATCCCCGGCGGTGGGCAGGATCAATGCGAGGAACGAAATCAGGACTGTCGCCCCCGCGATCCACCAGACATGCTGCAACCACCAGACTTGTAACACGCTCCCGACAATCATCAGCGACAACATCCACGCCGGCGTGGCAGCATCGGGTAAGAGCACGGCCGCCGACGCCAGAATGATCATTGTGGCGGCGACCATCACGAGCGAAAGCCGGTTGGCCGTCCACGCGAGAGGCATCATCGACGCGGTGCCGCCATGCTCTGCGAACGGCGATCCCAACGAAAACGTCGGTTCTTCCCCAAGAAACACCAGCACGAGACAGCCGATGCTGATCGCCAGCGCCGTGAAACAGACGGATCGCCGTCCGCGCGGCGATGAATCGGTCCCCGGTCGCGCGAGTGCCAGACACGCACACCACGGGAGTGCCAGCATCGCTAAAAGGAGCATGCTCGCCATTACGGAAGCCGCTCCGTAGTCAGGTCGGTAGTCAGCTTCGAATCAGCAGGAGAAGCGCGCAGGGTTTGTTCGAAAATCATCCACCCCTGCAGAACGAGGACCAAGGCGATCAGCCGCCCCGCAGCGGCATCGTGCCAGATTGCACAGGCCGCCACGCCGATGGAGAGCCCCAGCGATGCCATCATCCAGCCGCGCGCCCGCGAGTTCTGGCCCATCGCCGTCATGCCGACGAGAAGGCCCATGACCGCAACGGCAATCGCGACGGTCAACACGGCGAGCAGCATCGCAAGATTCATGACGGTCCACGCTCCCATGGGCTCGCTTCCTCACGGGGAGTGACGGACCGCGTGGCGGCCGCGATCACCACGACAATCGCCAACCCCCACATTTCCATGGGAAGCGATCGTCGTTGCGGATCGGAGTCGTCATGTCGAATGGTTTGAGCCGGGGTGGGAAAGACCGTTTGCCAGCGGCTGGGTCCGATGCGAGTGGCTTCCACGATCAGAGCATGCCGCACGAGGCCGATCATGACCACCAGCGTGACCACCGCGGCAAGCCCCGCGAGCCATTGATTGTGTCGTGGAACGGCACCATCGGGTTGCCAAATTGTGATGGCGGCCGAGTGGCGGGCCATCGCGACACCGGCCACTCCGCAGGCGAGAGCGGCTTCGGGAGCCTGCAGCGCGGCCAACGTGATCCCGGCTCCGAGCGCCGCCATGCCGCTCGCGATTTGTTGCCAGCGCGGCGTTCGCAGACCGATCGACGTGACCGCGTTTAAGAGAAAGACCAGCAGTCCACACCACAAAACCCACGCCGTCGGCAAAGCGGGGGCGGAAGAGGTCGGAACCATCCGTCCGCCGAGTAAAATCAGCACGGCATAAACGAGCGCGAGGGCCCCCCATCCCCAGCGTTCCCGCAGCACCGTGTCGGAAGTCTGCCAGAAGAGGAGCGCACCGATCCACAGGGCGGACAAGATCCACAACCACCAGGGCCACAGGCTTAAGCCGTCCCAGATCGACACGGAAGCGCATTCCTCTTGCGGACATTCGTTCCGCACGTGTCCGTGGGAAACGAACGCGGCGAAATCCCAGTCGCTCAAGGTAGGTTGCGCTGCGTGGCGGAGCAAGCCCGCAAGGTGACGACCGCTTGGAACGGGTGCATCCGGTGACTGGTGGTCGCGGAAAGACGAACCCAGCCCTTCGGAAGACCTCGGGCTGGGCTCTCGAATCTCACCCCGTTTGGGCTCCGGAATCCGGAACTCTTCACGGATGTTCCCCACCAAACACCGGATGCACCTGTTTGGAACTCTGCCTAGGGGAGGCCCGTGTCCCCGCTAAACTGCTGGTGTGCCACTGGCTCTGCCAGTGTCTTTCTGATGGAAGAAAAGGCAGCACTGGCAGAGCCAGTGGCACACGGAGACGAGCACATTCAGAGCGGATGACGAACTACCGAATCACGTTCGCGAGTCGCTTGGCGATTGCGGCGCTGTAGAGCTTTGCCCCGGCGGCATCCATGTGCAAACCGTCGAAGAACATCGCCGTTGTGATGCCGTCCACCTGGCGAAGATCGAGCAGTGATATGCCCGCTTCCTGCACGACGGCCAGCAACTCCGCGTCAAACTCGTAGTGCTCCGGTACGGGCATCGCCGCCAACACGACCTGGACGTGCTGTTCACGGGCGAGGGCGATCAGTTTGCGCAGGCGCTGATATTCCGGCGTTGGACTCGTTGTACCATGGCTCTTCAACGAAGCATTGATCCGGTCCATCCCTTCGCGATATCCGGGGATCAGCGCATCGAGTGCGCGGCGGGTGACACGATCGCGGTTGCCGACCATCGCGGAACACTTTTCGAGCACGAAGGCCGCCCGCGATTCGAAGTCGGGAAGATCGCGCGCACAGAGTTCCGACCAGTCATTCCAGGAACAGTAATACTGCGCGAGACGATCGGGATGCCGTGAGGCGGCATCGCGCAAATGCCCGCCTTCAAAACCAATCACGAGAATCTGCGGAGCCCGCTGTGCCATAGCGAATTGATTGCGGTACACATAGAACCAATCAGCGACCGCGGTGTTGTCGGGAACGATCTTCAACGCGGTGGGCTCAACGCCGGCATGAGCCTGAAATGTGTTCGCGAAGACGGCTTCATCGACGCCGTAACGGGTCAGCGAGTTGCCCAGAAAGAGGACTTTTGGACCGGAAACCGCGCTGTTTCCAAAGTTCGCCGCGAGTTGACCGAAGGATTGGAGATGCTCCACATCCTTCGACAAGCGATGCCTGCCAACGACGAAGACACACTCGGCCAATCCCAACACCACCGCAACCACCGCCACCACGCGCCATTCCGCGGAACGGACGGGCGCGGCCAAAACCGGTGCGGCGACTTCTTCCGCGCGCAGCGATTGCAGTTCGCTTTCGAGCTGATGCAACCGTCCCAGCGTCGCGGACATGCCATGCACATCGTGGGTCGGGCGGTCTTCCTGCAGAATAGTCTGGCTCATTCGGAAGCATTCATTTCACAAAGGACAAAGCGATTCGTAACGGTCCGCATCAAAACTGAAAGTAGATAAACGTCGCCGCCACGGGGGGCGGAACGAACAGGCACATCAGCGCGACATACGAATATGCCATCCCGCGCGGCAACCAGTGAATCTGCAACAGCGATTGGGCTTCGCCACGCCATTCCACCCAGGCTTCATACAACAACAACGGCGTCACACAGAGCACCATCGTGCCGAGGATGGTGGTCGCCAGCGGCGTCATGCCGACGGTCGTCACCAGTTGGCCGATCATGGCGGTCGCCTGCGTGATCGATTCCGCGCGGAACAACAGCCATCCGAGACATACCAGATGGAACATCAGCACCATGCGACCGAGTCGACCGGCGAAGGTCAGCTTTGCAGTGGGAACGTGGGGTACGAAAATGCGATAGCCGCACAGCAACAGACCGTGGAGTGCGCCCCATAGAATGAACGTCCAGTTGGCTCCATGCCATAACCCGCCGAGCAGCATCGTGAGCATCAGGTTGCGGTTAGTTTTCCCGTTTCCGCCGCGGCTGCCGCCGAGCGGGATGTAGAGATAGTCGCGCAGCCATTGCGACAAACTGATATGCCACCGCCGCCAGAAATCGCTGGGGTCGATGGCAAAGTACGGCCGCTGAAAATTGAGCATCAGCTCAAACCCAAGCCACTTCGCCACGCCACGAGCCATCGACGAATACCCGGCAAAGTCGCCGTAAATCTGGAACGCGAACGCATAGATGCCCAGCAGGACTTCGGTCCCGGTCAACTCGTTTGTCGGCGTGGCGAATACGCAATTCACCAGCACGGCCATGTTGTCGGCGACGACCACTTTCTGGAACAACCCGAGCACGATGTCGTGCAAGCCCTCGGCAAAGTATTGCGGCTTCCATGACCGCGGCTTGAGCACCTGGGGCAAGAGCGTTTCGGCCCGTTCGATCGGACCTGCCACCAGTTGCGGAAAGAAGGAAATGTAGAGGGCAAAGTCAAACCAGCTTCGGGCCGGCTGAATCACTCCACGGTACACATCGATGGTGTAACTCATCGATTGAAAAGTGAAGAACGAGATGCCCACCGGCAGAACGATGCTGAGCGTCGGCAGCAACGGTGTGAGCCCCAGCGACGTCATCCATGCCGCCAGTTCATTCGAGAAAAAGCCGTAGTATTTGAAGAATCCCAGGACTGAGAGATTCAATGCCACCGACGCCGTCAACAGTCCCCGCTTGAGTCGTGCGGAATCGGTGGCCGCCATCGCTCGTGCGAAGAGAAAATCCCAGGTCGTCGTGAGCAGGATCAGCCCGAGAAACCGCCAGTCCCAGCAGCCGTAGAAGAAGTAACTGGCCGCGAGCAGCAGTCGGTTTTGTCCGCGGTGCGACAGTCGCCAGTACAGCAACCAGACCGTCAGAAAGAACGCCCAGAAGAAGAAGCTGTTGAACAACATGCCGCACGGTTTCCCTGTCGCCCGCCCGCACCCTGCGTGCAAGCCTGTGGCGTATTGGAAACCTAGCTCACATTTTGCCCCACCGCGGTGAAATCACGATGCGGGATGTAGCGGCTGCGATGGTTCAGCACGAGGCCGTTAACCGCCGCCGACGAGGGTGACGATTTCGACCACATCGCCCGGGTGCAGCACATGCTGGGCGTGTTTCGCGCGCGGCACCACTTCGCGGTTCACCTCGGCGGCGAGATAGCGCGGGTCGAGTTGTCGCTGCGTCAGAAGATCGCTGATGGTGGCCTCAGCCGCCAGTTCGTGCGATTCGCCGTTCAAGGTGATGAGCACATTCGGGCCTAGGTCGATGTCGTCTTCTTCTGTTCCACGGCCCGATATTCTTTGATGAAGTCGGCTTCATTCAGCGGGAATTCGGGAGCGACTTCGGCTTGCTCGAATTTGACCCGAATTCCGCGGCTTTCCGACCATTCGTCTTCCGAAATGGAACCGTCGTTATTCTTGTCGAGGCCTTTGAAGAAGACCTTCGCAACTTTCGTTTCCCGGTCTTCTTCCGGCGGGGTAGCGACGACGGGTGTTGCCGGAGTCGCAGGAGGCACCGCGACCGACGGCGTTCCCGGTGTGGCTGCGACGGGTTGCGTCGTCGCCGCGGCCGGAGCCGATGGTGTCGCTGCGGGTTTCGCGGCGGCAGGACTTCCTGCGAGCAATTCGCGGGGTGACAGGAAACCATCGCCATTCCGGTCCAGGGCACGGAACTCGGCGAACTTGGAACGTTCCCATTCGTACAGGCCGATCTGACCGTCACCATCTTTATCGACTGCGCTGTAAGTCGTTGGCAAGGCGACGTTTACTTTCGTTTTTTCTTTAGGCTTCCCGGAAGACCCACGGCCCCCATCTCCCCGAGTTTCACGCTCTTTCTGGCGGAGTTCGTCAACCTTTTCGGCGATTTTTGCAAAGTCCGATTGTTTCAAGCCGGGACGAAGCTCGAGGCCCGCCTCTTTCAACCGCTCTTTCATCCGATCATCGGCCCGTTTGGTCTCTTCTTCGCTCAGGCTGCCGTCATTGTCCTTGTCGAGTTCCTTGAAGTAACGCTCGGCACGACTGGTATCTTGTGCCCAACCGCTATAACCGGACCCCAATCCGGCGAGGAGGCACAAGACAATCCGGCAAAGGAAGGATTTGCGTAGCACAACGATTCTCCGGCCGAAGTAAAAGACGACGGGATTTCGTCCGCGCGCCGTTCCCACGATTGTAGTCGAACCTAGGGGGTCTTCCAAAAGAGCGAACCCGGCGGACGGGAAAAAGTTTCGGGAATCTGCCGAAACCGTGTGCGGATCGCAGGGTCCGGCGAAACAGAGACGCCGCGAACGGGGTTCTTGGTAGAAGAAGATTTCAAAAATCGTTTCTATCGCAGGGGGGGGTGACGCGCGGTAAGCTGCGGGTGTCAATACAGTTAGTCCGAGTGGGTGGATTGTAACGACATTTCCACCGCGGCGGGCCATCGGACTCCGTAAGTGTGCGTCCATCAAACGGTTATCCGGGATGACGAAGACGATGAAAACGCTCAGCCGCTGGTTGTTGCTGGTTGCCGTATGTGCCGGTGCGGCCGAATCCGTCTGGGCACAACCCGGCGGCGGTGCCCCCCCCGGCGGTGGTGATCGCGGACCCGGTGGCGGTGGACCCGGTGGCGGTGGGCCCGGTCGCGGTGGGCCCGGAGGCGGTCGCGGCGGCTTCCGCGGAATGTTTACCGCTATGCAACTCCTCGAACCCGGGAGTTTCCTCGGGGCGTCCTTGTCCAGCGGTATGCGGTTCGGCAACAACCCGGCGGGTCCAGCGGTCGACGCGCTCGAACTCACCGAAGAGCAGCGCGATCAATTATCGAAAATTCGCGAAGAACTCGGCCCGGCGATCGAAGCCCTCGGTGAAGAGGCCACCGATGACGCAAAGAAAGCCAAGTTGAAAGAGTTCGAATCCCGCGCCGTCAAGGTTCTCACGAACGATCAGCAAGACAAGTGGGACGACGGCAAAGAAGAATACGCCACCAAAGTCACCGAAATGCGTGCCCAGTTCCAGCAGGGTGGTCGCGGCGGGCCCGGCGGCGGGGGTTTCAATCGTGGCGGTCCCGGTGGTCCCGGCGGCGGTCCTCCCGGTGGGCCCCCTCGCACGCCGCGTCTGGAATCGACGGTCATCGTCCCCGAAGGCGCTGCGGTGGTGTCCTCGTTCAACACCGGCGGCCCGGCTCCGCGTGGCAGCGATGGCGTCCGTCTGTCGTTCAACTTCCGTTATGCTCCCTGGACAGAAGTCCTGAAAGATTTTGCCGAGCGGGCTGGTCTCACGCTGGATCTGAATGTCGTCCCGCCGGGCACGTTCAGCTACCTCGATAATCAGGAATACACCGTTACGGAAGCGCTCGATGTGCTGAACGGTTACCTGCTGCAGCGCGGATACATCCTCGTGCGCCGCGACCGGTTCCTCACGCCGATCAATATCGACGAACCGATTCCGCCGAACATGGTGCCCGTTGTCACCGTGGACGAATTGCCGCAGCGGGGCAAGAACGAACTGGTTAGCGTGACGATCCCGCTGGAATCGGTGGAAGCGGACAAAGTGGTCGGCGAAATCCGCGAATTGCTGGGTCCGCAAGGGAAAGCGTCCGCGCTGAAAAATACCAACTCGATCAACATCACCGACATCGGATCGAATGTCCGTCGGGTCTACGGCCTGCTGAAGCACAGCGCTTCGATCGATAACCGCGAATCGGCGTTCAAGGCGATTCCCGTCAAGCACATCTCGGCGATGGAAGCCGAGCGGATGGTCCGTCGCCTGTTCGGCTTGAATCCGTTGACGACGACCGCCGCGACCACGCCGCAGTTTGGTGGTTTTCCCGGCGGCGGCTTTGGCGGCAGTCCGTTCGGTGGTGGTTTCGGCGGCGATCCCCGGTTCGGCGGCGGGTTCAGCGGTCGCGATGGTGGCCGCGACGGTCGGTCCGATTCGCAGCAGCAACCGCAGCCAACTTCGTCGTCGCGCACGACGGGCACACAGTCACCCTATGTCGGCAAGATTCAGATCACCGCCGATACGCGCACCAATCACCTGCTCGTCACCGCTTCGGCGGCTTACGTGAAGCTCGTCGAAGAAGCCGTAAAGAGTTTCGATACCGATACGGACTCCGACGGCGGCAAGATTGTCCGATCCGACAACCCCGTCCGCCTCAAGGTTTACAGCGTTACCGGGGCGGATGTCGGTCAGGTCGCACGGACACTGAGTTTGATTCTGCCGGGGCTCGCCATCGTCGATGATTCCCGCACGGCCAAACTGCACATCCAAGGGACGGACGAAGAGCATCGCGAAGTCGAAAAATATCTGAAAGAACTCTCGGGCGATGGTTCGAGTTCCGTCGCGGTCATCCATCTCCTCAAGCTCGATCCCGTCGGAGCCAGCAACACGCTCCGCAATCTCTTCGCCGGAGAGGGATCCCGTGCTCCGTCGATTGAAGCCGACTCGCAAGGGCGCCGCTTGATGGTCCGCGGCACTCCCGATCAAGTCACGCAGGTACGGGCGATTCTTTCGCAGTTGGGTGAACCGGGTGATGGTGGCCCCGGCGTCGAAAGCACCAATCGCGGGCCGATCCGTACGCTTCCGCTCAACGGCAAAGACCCGCAGGAATTGTTGCCGTTGTTGCGGCAAGTCTGGACGGCGTCCGGTCAACCTCCGATTCGGATCGTTGTTCCGTCCAAGCCGAGCGTGATTCAGGATCGCAAGGTCCCGTCGAAAGACGGGAATCCATTGCGGAGCGCGCTACCGGCCACCGACCGCGGTGCCACCGCCCCGCCGGCGCGGGACGCCGATGAACGCCGGACGCAATCATCAACCGCCACCACGGCGAAACAAGCGAGTTTTGAACGGCTCGTTTCTGAAGAAGCCGACGACGAGGCGAAAGACGTCAAACCGGTCACGCCCCGTGCGAAGGAACCGCAACCGCTCGTTCCCGGGACCGATGCCGTGGAAGATTTTCTGAAGTCGTTTCTGACCCCGCCGACGAGCAAAGCCCCCGTCGCGATTCCGACGGAAGAGGCGATGCCCGCCGAAGCCGTGACGAAGTCCGATGGCAGTGGCATCAGCATGTCAATCATTGGTGGCGAACTCGTCATTGTTTCCGAAGACGAAAAAGCACTGGATGATTTTGAAGCGCTGTACGAGAGCGTCGCGGCATCGATTCCGTCCCGCACGCGCTGGACCGTCTTCTACCTGCGGACCGCCGATGCGACGGAAACCGCCCAGATGCTCGAACGGCTCTTCCCACAGAGCACGGTGGCCACCTCCACGCAGCAACAGGACGGTTTGCTCGGCTCGTTCGCCAGCGGCTTTTCCTCACTCGGCCGCGGCGTGATGAACGTCACCGGGCTCAACAACACGCTCGGACAGCAAAGCCTGCGAATCGTGACCGATACCCGCGCGAACGCGCTGTTCGTCACCGGGCCGACGGAGAAGATCGACGAAATCGAACAGATGCTGCAATTGCTCGACGCCAGTGAATTGCCGGAGTCGTTGCGCGATCGGTTGCCCCGGTCTATTCCGGTCGAATACGCGGATGTGAATGAAGTCGCCGAAGTCGTGGAAAGTGTTTTCAAGGAATCGATGCAGGCCGAACAACCCGTCCCCGGACAGCAGGGGCGTGGCGGCGGTGGTGGCGGTTTTAACCCGCTGGCGATGATGCTGGCGGGCGGACAAGGGGGCGGCAAAGGTCGCGGCCCCGAGTTGACGCTGGGCGTCGATGCCCGCAGCAGCCACATCATCGTGTCGTGCAATGAAGGCCTGTACCGTCAGATTGAAGAGTTGGTACAGACGATTGATCAGCGTGCCAAAGAGGCGCGACAGACAGTCCGCGTGGTCCCGCTGGCAACCGCCGATCCTGCTGTCGTTTCGGGAACGTTGAGTTCGTTGTTTTCGAAAGTTTCGGTGAGTGCCACCAAGAGCACGCGAACATCCCGCAGCACCACGTCCGGCTCCGGCAACGCTGGTAGTGGCGGAGGCGGGGGCGGTGCTCCCGCGGCAGTGAATGATCCCGAAATTATCCGCCGGATGATGGAATCGCGCAATGCGGGTGGCAACAGCGGCGGTTCACCGTTCGGCGGGGCTGTGCCTCCTGGCGGGGGGGGGGTTCCGGGTGGCGGTCTCTTCGGCCGCGGCGGAACCCGTGGGTCAAGATAATCGGGAAACGGAAGCCCTGTCACCGGGGTAAGCATGACGAACCTTCGGAAGCCCAGGGAAGCGGTTCTCTGGGCTTCCTGTGCCGATTGACTGCGACAAGTTTTATGGACATCGGAGCCGTTCTCGTCCGCCGCGGCGTGCTCAGCCGCGAACAACTGCAAGCCGCACTTCCCCAGGTGAACGGCACGCGGCTCGATATTGCGCTGATCGAACAGGGCGTCACCACCGAAGAACAGGTGCTGCGCGCGTTCGGTACCGAACTCGGTATGCGGTTCGTCGAAGTCAAAAAAGAACAGATCGACCGCGAACTCCTCGTGCAGTTCCCCACCACCGCGGTGTTCCGCCATTCGCTGTTACCGCTGCAACGCCGTAACGGCAGCGTGGTGGTGGCGACGAGCGATCCGTTCAATCTGGAAGCACTCGAAGAACTCTCCGCCGTCAGCGGGTTCCATCTCGAACCGGTCCTCGCCTGCCGGGTCGATGTCATCGAGATGATCAAGGATCATCTCGGTCTCGGCGGCGATACGCTCAACGAACTCGTCGCGCAGCGGACCGCCGACGGCATCGAACTGATCGGTGAAGGGACCGCCAGTGAAGCCGACATCGAACAGATGGCGGAAGCGGCATCGGTCATCCGGCTGGTGAACGAACTCCTCATCGAAGCCGCCGAACAAGGGGCCAGCGATGTCCACGTCGAACCGCAGGAACGGGGGCTGACGATCCGTTACCGCGTGGACGGCGTGCTGCGCGTGCAACCGGTTCCCGAGTCGATTTCGCACTTCTTCGCCGCGATTGTCACGCGGTTGAAGATCATGTCGAAGTTGAACATCGCCGAGAAGCGGATTCCGCAAGACGGCCGCATCAAGATGAAGGTCGCCGGGCGCGAGATCGACGTCCGCGTGTCGATCATCCCCATGAATCACGGCGAAGGGGTGGTGCTCCGCCTGCTCGATAAAGGGAAGATGGTCTTCAACCTCGCGAACGTCGGCATGCCCGCCGCGATGGCGAAGACCTTCCACGAACTCATCAGCCTGCCACACGGGATTGTGCTCGTCACCGGTCCCACGGGTTCCGGTAAAAGCACCACCCTTTACAGTGCGCTGAACGAGATTAAAGATCCGTCCATCAAGATCATCACCGTGGAAGACCCCGTCGAATACCAGATGGGGGGCATCAGCCAGATTCAGGTCCATCAGAAAGTCGGCCTCACCTTCGCCGCGGGCTTGCGAAGTATCCTGCGTCACGACCCGGACGTGATTCTCATCGGGGAAATCCGCGACGGTGAAACGGCCGAGAGCGCGATCCAGGCGTCGCTCACCGGGCACCTGGTTTTCAGCACGCTGCACACGAACGATGCCCCCGGCGCGTTCACGCGCCTCGTGGATATGGGTGTCGAACCGTACCTCGTGGCCAGTACCGTCGAAGGGGTTCTCGCTCAGCGATTGGTGCGTGTCCTCTGCAAGCACTGCAAAGAAAAGTACCAGCCCGATCCGGAAGAGTTGCCGGAAGATTTCCCGGTGAAAAACCCCGAGTTCCTGTACCGTCCGGTGGGTTGCCGGGAATGTAAGGCCACCGGTTATTCCGGTCGAAAAGCGATTTTTGAACTCTTGCGGACCGATTCGGAAATCGGGAAATTGTGCGTGAACCGGGCGAGCACCGGGGACATCCGTAAGTACGCCTTGTCCCACGGTATGGCCCCGCTCCGCGACTCTGGTTTCATCCGCGTCCTCGACGGCATGACCAGCCTCGACGAAGTGGTGCGAATTACGAAACGAGACATGGGCTGAGAGATGGGGTTTAATTCCTGAGCACACAATTCAGATTGGCAATTAGTAATTGAACTCGTTCCCATGCTCCGCGTGGGAACGCACAGTCGAGACGCTCCGCGTCGTCGGAAAATGATGCGTGATGAAGTCCAAGTTGATGCTGTAAATAACGCGACGCAGAGCGTCGCCGCCGTGCGTTCCCACGCAGAGCATGGGAACGAGTTTGTCGTGTCCGTCCCTTAGCCCATAACCATCAACCCTTAGCCACCCCATGCCCGACTATCGCTATTCCGCTCGTGAACTTTCGGGGCAGTCCGTGACCGGCGTGCTCACCGCGGGGACGGAGCGCGATGCCCTCAGTCAATTGGCATCCAAGGGCTTGTTTCCGCTGCAAATTACCGTCGCGGATACGTCCAAGGCGAAGCAGGCGAGCAAAGGGAAACGCGTCTCCGGGCGATTGCTGGCGACCTTCTACACGCAACTGGCCGATTTGCTGCGGGCCGGAGTGCCGCTCATTCGGTCGCTCGACATTCTCGAACGTCAGACCCGGCATCTCACCCTGAAAACGGTGATCCAGGAAGTCCGCAATGCGGTCTCCGATGGAACGCGGCTCGCCGAAGCGATGCGGCAACATCCCACGGTCTTTTCCGATTTGACGATCAGCATCATTCGCGCCGGCGAAGAAGGGAGCTTCATGGAAGACTCCCTCGGCCGCATCGCAGAGTTCACCGAACATCAGGAAGAACTGAAGGGCAAAGTCGTCGGGGCGATGGCGTACCCCGCGTTTCTCGTGGTCGTCGGCACGCTGGTCGTCGGCGTGATGCTCGTCTACTTCGTTCCCAAGTTCGAACCGATGTTCGCCCGCATGCGGGAAACGGGCCAGTTGCCGTGGGCGACGGTGACGCTCCTCGCGCTGAGCAACGCGCTCACGCAATATGGTTTGGTTCTGGGTGTGGTGCTGATTGCTGGTGGTGTGTTCGGATACCGTTCGGTCGATTGGAAGGCCCAGCGATATCGGCTCGACCAGATCCGTTTGCGGCTGCCGGGGATCGGGCAACTGACGCGGAGCCTCGGGGTCGCGCGGTTTTGTCGAGTGCTGGGCACGCTGCTGCACAACGGTGTGCCCTTGTTGATGTCGCTGCGGATTGCGAAAGACGCCACCGGGAATCTGGTCCTTGCGGAGGCGATTGGCAAGGCGTCGGACGAAGTGACCTCGGGAAAATCGTTGTCGAAACCGTTGCTCGCGAGTGGTCAATTCCCGCCGGACGTCATCGAAATGGTGGCGGTCGGCGAAGAAGCGAACAATTTAGAGCATGTTTTAATCAGCGTCGCGGATAAAATGGAACGAACGTCAAATCGGCAGTTGGACATGGTCGTCCGCCTGCTGGAACCGGCTATGCTCGTTGTGATGGCCGGCGTGATCCTGTTCATTGTTGTCGCATTGATGCTGCCGATCATGAACAGTTCGTCGAGCATGTAAGAAGTCGAGAGCGGAGAGTTGAGAGTCAAGAGCCAGAACAGACTCACTCAGAACGCCTCTTCACAACTGACTACGGACCACTGACAACTCACATTCACCCACCTGCTTTAGGACTCATCCCATGCAACGCCTGCCTGTTTCGCCTCGTCGCCGCCGTCGCGGTTTTACCCTTGTGGAAGTGCTGCTGGTGCTTGCCATCCTCGGCGTCATCGCGGCGATGGTCATCCCGAACCTGATTGGTGCTCAAGGTCAGGCGAACAATCAAGCCGCGCGGAATTCCATCTCCGGCTTTGAGAACGCTCTGAAACTGTACGCCGTCGCCAATGGCGGCTCGTTCCCGGACGGCTCGGCCGAACAAGTCATTCCGATGCTGATGAACCCGGCACAGGATGCCAACGGCAAGCCCGTGCCGGCGTACCTGGAAAAGCAGCCCAAAGACCCGTGGGGCCAGGTGCTGCACTACGAATGGCCGAACAGCAAACTCCCGAACGCCACCAAACCCGCGATCTGGTCGAGCGGTCTCAACAAGCAAAACGAAGACGGCGCCGGCGACGATATAAGCAACTGGGCCGAACAGTAACACTTAACCCCCGGTTGTCTGCAACCGGAGAGCGTTTGACAATGATTGAAACCCAGCCTGGACACGGTCCCTTCTCCCCCGTCTGCGGAGGAGAAGGTGGCCGATAGGCCGGATGAGGGAGCCGAGCGTTTCCACACGCCCCCTCACCCTAACCTTCTCCCCCGCGAACGGGGGCGAGGGGACCGGAGTTCAGTCGTGTGCGGTAAGTTCTGTGTGACTCTCTGAAAGTCGTCGTTGTAAAGACACCATGCAACGCCACCCCACACCACCGCGATCGCGCTCGGCGTATACGCTGCTGGAGTTGTTGTTGGCGCTGGCGGTCATGGCGGTTCTCGCCGGAGTGACGATTCCCTCGGCGTTGCGGATGTACGCCGATTCCAAGCTGACCGATGCCGCGGAGAAAGTTCGTGCGATGGTGGGGGAAACGCGGATGCACTCCATCACCACCGGCGAGCGGTTCCAGTTCCGCTACGAAAAGGACGGCCGACATTATCTGCAGGTCCCGCTGGAAGTCCCCGTTCCGGTGGATACTTCGACCACCACCATCGTGATGGCCCCGCGGCCGAAAAGTACGCTGGGAACACTGCCCGAGGGCCTGCATTTCACCACCGAGAATGCCAAACTGATTCAGCCGGGAGCGCCAACGGGGCTGCCGCTCAATCCCGACTTGCTGAGCGAGTTGCCCGATTCGAAAGATTTGGCATCCGCCGACTGGTCCGACGCGATAGTATTTGCGGAGGATGGTTCAGCGGTGGACGCCAGTTGGCTGGTGGTCGATTCGCGCAAACAAGCCGTCCCTGTGGAAGTCCGGGGGCTCACTGGAGCCGCTACGATTGCCCCGATGTTTTCGTTTAAGGACCGTTGAGATGCAACGTCGTCTGGTTTCTTGCCGACGTCCTCGGTCATCACGGCAGGCGTTCACGCTGCTGGAAATCGTGCTTGGCATGGCGATCTTTTTTGGATCGCTGGCAATCTTCTCGCAGATTTTATGGAACGGTTCCCGGGCCGCGGTGCAGGGGCAATTGCGGGCGCAGGCACTGGTGCGGTGTGAAGCCAAATTGGGAGAAGTGGTCGCGGGAGCGGCCCCGTTTCAAACCCAGCAGAATCAGTCATTCTCGGCCGATCCCATTGATAACGGCTGGAACTGGACGGTGGACATCGAGCCGACGAATCATCCGAATTTGAACGCCGTGGTGGTGACGGTCTCCCACGAAGGGAATTCCGATCTGGCGAACGCCTCGGTGCAGCTTCGCCGCTGGATGCGCGACCCCGCCCAGATGGCGTTGGTCGCCCAGGAAGCCGCGGCCCAAGCCCAGGCGAATCAGCAGAAAAAGGAAGAAGCCGCGACATTGGCGGCCGAACAAACAGCCGCTGCCAAATCGAGCAATTCCGGACCTGTGGGCACAGGAAAGACCGATAAAGGATTTGGTGCAGGGGCTCTGGGAGGCGGCCCTGGAGGCGGCAATCCCAAGGGTGGAGGTGGCGGCCCTGGCGGGGGCGGTGGTGGTAACCCCAAAGGTGGAGGTGGCGGCGGAGGCGGCGGTCAAGGG
>JAKFUG010000060.1 GCA_021732785.1 Planctomycetaceae bacterium | reverse complement strand
ACCCCGACGGGGCATGCGTGACGCCGCACTGGGTTTCTTCATCGCCGACGCAGATCCAATAGTCGGGCGCGTGCGGCGGCTTCGGGGAAATCATCGAGCAAAACCGTTCGTTCTCCCACCAGAACGACGGCGATTGGCAGATCACCTTACGGAACCGATCAGGATACCGCCTCGCGATATCCGCCGCCGCGAGACCGCTGAGGCTCAAGCCGATCAGGACGATCTGCGCGGGATCAATCGTCGGATGTTGCTGTAAGACCCACGGCACGAGTTCCTCCGCGATGAATGTTGCGTACTGTGGATCGCAGGCGTAATCGAAATGCCGGGCCGCAGCGTCTTTGTTCGAGACGTAGACCGATAGCGCCGGTGCGATTTGCTTCTGCTGCTGCAAGCGCTGCACAACGACGGGGGATTGGACGCGCGCGATGTAGAGTTCGGCGTCGAGGAAAAGTAGCAAGGTTTGCGGCGAGTGCGAGATCGCAGACTGGATCCAGCAGCGGCGCTCGATGCCCGTCTTCGACCCGGTGAAGTTTTCCTCGACAGAGAATTCCGGCGAAAGCATGGCGGTGTCCGTGGATGAAAAGCGATTGAATGATACAGGGAACCATTTCCAACCGGCAAAAGTCGTCTTGCGTTTTTCGATCGTCTGTTGTCAGATTCTTGTTGCGGAACGACAGTGGGTAGCCTAAACGGTGCCATCGCGCGTCATGGACCACCGCGGATTTCTTTTGGAGGGAGCGTCATGCAATTGTCTTTGGCTCGAATCTTCATTCTGGGCGGTGCTTTTCTGTGCGGAACCGGCCCGGTTTTCGCGCATCACCACCATCACCATCATCACCATGCCCACACCGTGCGAACGTTCTACGTCGCGCCGATTGCACAACACCCGGGGAGCTACTACACGTACAACAACGTGTCGTACTACTACCCGCAGGTGCAAACGGTGGGGATCAATGCCCCGCCGCCGCAGCCGGAACCGCTCCGCTACGGCAGCTTCTCGCACGTCGACGACATCGCCGAACGGATTATCGCCATCGCCAACGAGTTCTGCCTCGACCTACACTACAACTATGCACACAACCCCGGCTTCCGCGAAACTTACCGGGAAGCCTACGCAATTCTGGAAACGGCGAAGTACATCGACGCTCTCGAACATCAATACCAGGACCGCGACGCCATCCGACAGCGGCTCAAAGGAATGGACGAACTGTTTCATCACGTCGAAGAAGACGTTCGCGGCTGGAGCCGGTTCCATCGCGTGCAGGTCGGCCAGTTGGGCATCATCACCAAGATGGAATACATGGAAGGCCTGATCCACCATCTGATGCAGGACGTGGGCGTGGGCCACGGCAACCCGCACCTGATCCCCGGCGGAACGCTCGAAGTCGCCCCGCCTCCGGGACCATTGACGGTAGCACCGCTGCCGAATTGAGGTTACCGCATTCAGCCGCCCGGCGTTTCACGCCGGGCGGCATTTTTGTAGCCCTGTCGCTCCGCGACAGGAAAGCCGAGCGCGCGAAACGTGTGGAGCGTATTTACCGCGTGGTCATCGATCTTCGGTGCGAAGTAAACGGCTTTTAGATTGCAAGCATCTCAAAACACACCGCTTTCCTGTCGCGGAGCGACAGGGCTACTTTGGTCAGGAGTAGTGCATGGCTTCTGGTTTGTGGCCCTTGCAGGTGTTCGATGTACAAGCCGAGTTCGCCGTTGTGGAACGGCGGCTCCCCCATTGGGCGCAAGCGGGCACGCTCTGCTTCATCACTTGGCGCACGCACGATTCGATGCCTCAATCAGTCATCAATCGATGGCATGCGGACCGCGAAGATTGGCTTCGTCGACATCACCTCGATCCCCATCCCGCTGATGGGAAGAATCAACTCTCCAAGTTGGATCCATTGCTCCAAGCCGAATTTGTCCGAGAGTTCTCTGCCCGCTGGCAACGTCAACTCGACCATTGCTATGGGGCGTGCGTCCTATCACAACCAGCAATCTCGCAGATTGTTGCGGACAGTTTGCTGAAATTTGACGGCGATAGATATGAACTCACTGACTTCATCGTCATGCCCAATCATGTGCATCTACTGGCCGCGTTTGCTCACGAAAAGGGCATGCTGGAACAATGCACCTCTTGGAAACATTTCACCGCGATGCAGATCAATCGTCACATTGGAAAGTCGGGTTCATTCTGGCAACAGGATGGTTTCGACCACTTGATTCGCAGCGAAAATGAGTTCGAGAAGATTCAGCGGTACATCGCTGAAAACGGTCAGAATGCGGGATTGAGACCGACGGAGTATCGGCACTATTCAAAGCCTATGGCTTCGCCAAAGTAGCCCTGTCGCTCCGCGACAGGATCAGCTGGGTGTATCAGAACGCTTGACGTTGGCTGAGCGATACGAAGAATCAATACGCTCTGTGCGCGCGGCTATCCTGTCGCGGAGCGACAGGGCTACAAAAAAGCCCCCGGTTGCGGGCAACCGGGGGCTGTCTTCATTATCAGCGAACGACGTTCGTCGTTACTTCTTGGCCAGCGCCGCTTGGGCGGCGGCGAGGCGGGCGATAGGGACGCGGTACGGGGAGCAACTGACGTAGTCGAGTCCGGCCCCGTGGCAGAAGATCACGCTCGCCGGGTCGCCGCCGTGTTCGCCGCAGATGCCGATCTTCAAGTCCTTGCGGACGCTTCGGCCCTTCTCGACGCCCATCTTCATCAGCAGGCCGACGCCGTTCTGATCGATCGTCTGGAACGGATCGTTCGGAACGATGTCGTTTTCCTTGTAGTAGTTGATGAACCCGCCGTAGTCGTCGCGGCTCATGCCGAGCGTCGTCTGCGTCAGGTCATTGGTGCCGAAGCTGAAGAACTCGGCACCGGTGGCGATCTGATCGGCGACGGCACAGGCGCGTGGGACTTCGATCATCGTGCCGACCATGTAGTCGACCTTGATGCCCTTTTCTTTGAAGACGGCATCGGCTTGGGCACGGATCACCTTTTCCTGGTCCTTGTACTCGGTGAGGAACCCGACGAGCGGGATCATCACTTCGGGCTTCACGTCGATGCCCTTCTTCTTCACGTCGCACGCGGCTTCAAAAATCGCCCGCGCCTGCATGGCGGTGATTTCCTGATACACAATGCCGAGGCGGCAACCGCGGTGACCGAGCATCGGGTTCGATTCGTGCAGTTCATGCACACGGCGAGCGATGACATCAGTCGGGATGCCGATCTTTTCGGACAACGCGCTTTGGGCGTTGTGATCGTGCGGGAGGAACTCGTGCAGCGGCGGGTCGAGCAGACGGATGGTGACCGGCTTGCCCTGCATCGCGGTGAACAGCCCGGCGAAGTCTTCCCGTTGGAACGGCAACAACTTCTGAAGAGCTTTTTCCCGTTCTGGAAGATCACCGGCGAGAATCATTTCGCGGAATTCATCGACATGGTCGAAGAACATGTGCTCGGTGCGGCAGAGGCCGATCCCTTCGGCACCGAAAGCGACCGCGGACGTGGCGTCCTTCGGCGAATCGGCGTTCGTGCGGACCTTCAACGTGCGGAACTTGTCAGCCCACGTCATCAGCTTGGCGAACCGCTGGTAGGTCGGCGATTCTTCCGGCTTCATCGACTTGTTGATGAGCACCTGAATGACTTCGCTCGGCTTGGTGTCGACCTTGCCCGCAAAGACTTCTCCGGTGAAACCGTCGATGCTGATCCAGTCCCCTTCTTTGAGAACCTGACCCGCCACGGAGACGGTCGCCTTTTCGTAGTCAATCGTCAGGTCGGAAGCACCGACGATACAGACCTTACCCATCTGACGGCTGACGAGCGCGGCGTGTGAACTAGCCCCGCCGAACGCGGTCAGAATCCCCTTGGCGACCTTCATCCCGCGGAGGTCTTCCGGGGTCGTTTCGCGGCGAACGAGGACCAGGTCCAGCTTCGGATTGGCGAGATACTTCGCTTCGGCTTCGTCCGCATGGAAGACGATTTGTCCCGTCGCGGCACCTGGACCGGCGTTGATCGCCTTGGTCAACAACCGGCCGCCGTCTTGTGCGGCCTTCTTGCCGGCCTGATCGAACACCGGCTGCAGCAGTTGGTTCAAATCGTCGGCAGGAATCCGCTTCTGTGACAGTGCTTCCGCTTCCGTGATCTTGCCTTCATCGACGAGATCGACAGCAATCCGCACCGCGGCGAAACCGGTCCGCTTGGCGTTGCGGGTTTGCAGCATGTAGACTTTGCCGCGTTCGACGGTGAACTCGATGTCCTGCACGTCTTTGTAGTGCGCTTCGAGCTTCTTGCCGATTTCGTCGAGTTCGGCGTAAGCCTGGGGCATGTCCTTGGCGAGCGTCTCTTCGATCCGCAACGGGGTGCGGATGCCAGCGACGACGTCTTCACCCTGGGCGTTGATGAGATAATCGCCGCAGTAGCCGGGCGTGCCGAGCGCACCATCGCGGGTGAGGGCCACGCCGGTCGCACAGTCATCGCCGAGGTTGCCGAAGACCATCGCCTGCACGTTGACCGCTGTACCCCATTCGTGGGGGATGCCGTAGGTGCGGCGGTAAACCATCGCACGGTCGTTCATCCACGAGCCAAACACAGCCCCGGCAGCACCCCAGACCTGTTCCATCGGATCGGTCGGGAATTCCTTGCCGGTCTGGGACTTGATCGCGGCCTTAAACTCGGCGACGAGTTCCTTCAGATGGGCGACAGACAGATTGCTGTCGACTTCCACCTTGGCGGCGTGCTTCTTCTTTTCGAGCAGTTCTTCAAACGGATCGGCGTCGGTCTTCTTCTCGGGCTTCATGCCGAGCACCACGTCGCCGTACATCTGAATGAAGCGGCGGTAGCTGTCCCAGGCAAAGCGTTCGTTGCCCGATGCCTTGGCCAGCGAGAGCACGGTCTGATCGTTGAGACCGATGTTGAGGACGGTGTCCATCATGCCGGGCATCGAGTCGCGAGCGCCCGAGCGGCAGGAGACGAGGAGCGGATTGGTCGGATCGCCGAACTTCTTGCCCATTGAGGCTTCGACCTTCGCCATCGCGTCTTTGACTTGCGCGGCGAGTTCCGGCGGGTACTTGCGATCGTTGGCGTAGTAATAGGTGCAGACTTCGGTGGTGATCGTGAAGCCGGCGGGAACGGGCAGGCCGATGTTGCTCATTTCGGCAAGGTTCGCACCCTTGCCGCCGAGCAGTTCGCGGAGCTTCGCATCGCCGTCCGACTTACCGTTGCCGAAGAAATAGACGTACTTCGTCGCCATGGGATCGCTTTCGTGTGTTCAATTTGCCAGGAACAGGCGGGATCAACCTGAAGCGATAAATGCAAACATAGCCATCACTTCGGATCGAATCCCGACGCGAAGGGAGCTTGTGCTGCCTCCGCGTTGAGAGTTAACGGATGCTCGGTGCGCAATTTCAGCGCCCGAGAATGCACCCGTCAATCGTTCGCAAGCTAACGGGACGACGGTCGAATTTCAACCGAACGTGTTTCTTGCGGCAGCTTTGACGGGCCCGTGAGCGTCGTCCGAAATCGTTTCCTTTTCCGCAACGACTGTCTGAATCCTTGCCATCTTGAATGATGTAAGTCATTCTGTAGTAAAGAATTGAAAATGATTTCAGCCGTTGTCTCGCGAACGAGTTTCCCCTTCAGGCCATTGCGGAAATGCAAGACTCCAATCGCTGGGCGTTCAAGGAGTGGGCCGCGGTTTGTGCGGCGTTGCTGTCCGGAAAGCAATCGTTGATTCTCCGCAAGGGCGGTATTCATGAAGGCCGTGATGGTTTTCGGGTGGAACACCCCGAATTCTGGCTCTTCGCCACGGGGTTCCATCAGCACGCGGAGGCTCTCGCCAACGATGCCGCAGCCTTCGCCGAGACCCCGCCGCCCAGTGACGGCACGGTGTGCCTGCCGGGTTATGCGGTGGTGGAGGCCGTCGAGGAAATCCACGATCCGCTCATCTTGCCGCGACTGGCGGGATGTCACATCTGGTCGGACCGCACTGTCGATGAGCGGTTTCATTACCGTACGCCGGGGTTGTTCGCGCTGATCGTGCGGGTCTATCGCCCGGAAACGGCACTCATTCTGCCGGACTCTTCGCATTTTGGCGGGTGCCGCAGTTGGGTGGATTTGCCCAGCGAGCTGCCCACGACGGATCTTGTCCCCGTAACGAATGACGCGGACCACCACGCCCGAGTCGTGCGGCTTCGCCAGTTATGCACCCCTGTGTCGATCCTCTGATTCGCGGGTTCGCCTCGTAATCACTTGCCTGGCCTCCCATAATTGCGGAGAAGACTGTCGACCCCTGGCGAAGACGCCCCGGAATCCTTCCGCATGTATCCCGATGAACCGCCGCCCCCACCTCCCATACCGTACGAACCAACGGAAGCGAATTTTCGTCCCGTCGATCAATGGCACCCCTCGCTCAACGCCTATGCCCTCTGCATTGGACTGTTCTTGCTGACCTGTGTCACCACGTTTTATACCGGGCTGGAAATCGCCGGGCCGCCGCAACCGGAACTAACATGGACGGCGGTCAAGCAGGGCCTGAGTTACTCCGGCCCCCTGATGCTGATTCTGCTCTGCCATGAAATGGGACACTATCTGCAATCGCGGCGTCACGGCGTTCCCGCGACCTTGCCGTTTTTCATTCCGACACCACCGGGCTTTGGACTCTTCGGTACGATGGGCGCCGTGATCGTGCAGGCGGGTGGCGTCGCGAATCGGCGGTCGCTTTTCGACATCGCCGTCTGGGGACCGCTGGCCGGGATCGTCGTCGCGTTGCCGGTGGCGTGGTACGGCGTGCAGCAATCGGAAGTTCGCGTCTTTGAACTCGACGCCGCCTCCATTCGCTTCGGCGATCCGCTGATTCTTAAGGCGATGGTCTACCTGAAACATGGCCCGCTGGCGGCGAACCAGGACGTTGTGTTGAATCCGCTGTTGTTCGCCGGTTGGGTGGGAATCTTTCTCACCGGTTTGAACTTGATGCCGATCGGTCAACTCGACGGCGGCCATGTGCTTTACACGCTAATCGGCAAGCGCGCGCATACGGTCGCGATTGTCGTCTGGTGGGGGTGGATCGCCTACATGGGGCTGGCGCACTACTGGAACTTCATGATCTTTGTCGTGCTGCTCGGCATGATGGGCCTGAAGCATCCGCCGACATCGAATGACAACACGCCTCTCGGCATGGGCCGCATTGTGACGGGGTGGCTGACGATGGGGCTGCTGGCGGTGTGTTTCACGCCGCAGCCGATTCAGTTCAACTTCCCGGACGCCCCCGCACAGAAACCCGCGGCCGAAGCGCCGATTGGCACGCCCCCCGAGACATCGTGCGTGCCAATCGGCGCGGCGTCGCACCTGTGTTATTTGTCGAGGAACAACGGCCGCATGTGCCGTTCGTAGATGTTCTCGGTCACCTGTTTGGCGACGATCTCTTCATTGGCTTTGAGCATGTCGGTGTACCGCGTGCCCGCCTTCGCCGCGATCTTGAACGAGACGTGCAGCAACTGTCGGACATGGGCATTGAAATCGGGCTCCGTCGGGACATGCCGCAATGCACGAGCCAATCGCGGGCCATCCCACCTGTTGACCGTGGCGACGCTCGGCAACTTCGTGCGATTGATATCAATCACGCTGGCATAAGGCGCACACAATTCCTCGACGTGCTCCAGTGAGTAGGCGTAGATTTCCTTCGCCAGCGCGAGTCCATCGCCCCCCGCTTCCGCCAGACCGATCAATTCTTCGAGCCACGTCGTTCCTGCGGTCTTCAAGTGCAACCCGGCACCGGTGCGGGCGAGTGCTTTCCGAATGATGGGGTACAGGCTGAACTTGTCGCTGCCGCTATGCACGCTGAGCTTCAGATTCGCCGGCAAACCGTACTGTTGGACGGCGAAGGCAATCACGGCGAGGTCGTCGTTGAACTCTTTCTCGAACTGCACGAGATCGCCGACGTAGTCCACGCCCTTGTTGAACCGGCCGGTGAACTTCGGAGCAATCGTCTGCAGACGGACTTTTTCATCCGCGAGCGCGGCCAGAATGATCAGCAACTCCGGCGGCGTCTGCGGGGCATCGGTTTCATCCATCGATACCTCGGCGATGATGTTCCCTTCCCCCTTGGCTTCGCAAATGTGCCGATAGATTTTCCCCGCATCCTGCACGGCGAGCAAATACTTGGCGGCAACCCGTTCGACATCCGCCTGAACGATCGCGAATGGAGCGCTCACTCCCGGTAAATTGTGCGTTCCCACCAGTTCCGGATGGGCTTTGACGAAGGCGACCACATCCGCCGGCGCCGCCGGTTGACCAATTGAATCGGCGACATCGATTGTGAAGAAGTCCGAGCAGCTCATGAATTTATCGACGGTTTCCAGCCGGATATGGTCCGCGTCGACATGCCACGGCTTGTCCCACCCGAGTTCGCGCACTGCGATCTGAGCCGCATCCGTCACGCTCTGCGGTACCGAACCAATAAACGTGTGCTCGCGGTTCGATTTATTCCAGACCGGCACCACCTCCACACCCTGCTCGGCCAGCATGAGAAACGCCCGCAATTGTGCCTTCGCCTGATGGGCAAACCGGTCGCCGACGCCGAATGAGAAGCGTTCCAGAGTGAGCATGGATTTCGTCTTTGGTGAGAATCTGCGGGTTTGAGCGGCAAGGCGCTCGCCGCCGGTGTGTCCTGTTCGTAAATAACCGGCGGCTAGCGCCGGGCCGCTCCATTCTGATCGGACGGTCACCGACTCGCAAACGAGGACGGCGGGATTCTCCGATCGATGAAACGCATTCCTTGCGCGCCGTCACGCAATCGGATAGAATCACAATCTGTCTACCGTCACGACAGATTCAGGGATGGTCATGTCCGATACCGCTTCCACTCCTGCCCGTCCGTTTGCTCACTTGCACTGTCACTCGCATTACAGCCTGCTTGACGGGGCCACGCGGCTGGATCAGTACATCAAGAAGGTGAAGCAGCACGGCATGACCGCGGCGGCCATCACCGACCACGGCAACCTGTATGCGGCACTGGAATTCTATCTCGCCGGGAAAGACGCCGGGATCAATGCGATTCTGGGGATGGAAGCGTACATCGCACCGGGGTCGCGGTTCGTAAAAACCGGGGCCTCGCGCACGAAGGATGCGTGCTTTCATCTGACATTGCTGGCGACGAACCGGATCGGTTTTCAGAACCTGATCAAACTGTCGTCCCGCGCCTATCTCGAAGGGTTTTATCACCGGCCGCGCATTGATAAGGAACTGCTCGCGGATTGCAACGAGGGCTTGATTGTCCTCTCGGGATGTGCGGCGGGCGAACTCTCGCAACTGCTGCTCGCCGAAGAGTGGGAACAGGCGGAAAAACTCTCCGCGTGGTACTCGAAGACGTTTGGCGACCGGTTCTACATGGAGATTCAGAACGCCGGTTACAAGATTCAGAAAGACTGTGCCGACCGGACGATCGATCTGGCGAAGCGGATGGGGATTCCGCTGGTCGCCACGAATGATGCGCATTATCTGAACCGCGAAGATCACGCCGTACAGGACGTGCTGTTGTGCGTCAACACCAAAAGCGAGCGCAGCGACACGAACCGCATGCGGATGGAAGGGGATCAGCTTTTCGTTCGCACGCCGGAAGAAATGTACGCAGCGTTTCCGGGCTTCGAGGACGCCGTCGCGCGGTCGCAGGAGATCGCCAATCGGGTCGATATTTCACTCGATCTGAAGACCCGGCATTTCCCCGTCTTTGCCACTCCCGACAACAAGAAAGACATCGATTACCTGCGGGAATTGTGTGAAGCCGGTCTCATCTGGCGCTACGGAGCCGATGGCATCAAGCAGGCCCATCGCGACCGGCTCGATTTTGAACTCGGCGTGATCCTGAAGATGGGTTATGCGAGTTACTTCTTGATCGTGTGGGACTTTGTCCGCTTTGCGATGGAGCGTGGCATCCCCGCCAGCGCCCGTGGTTCGGCCTGCGGGGCCATCGTGGCGTATCTGCTCGGTCTCAGTCACGTTTGTCCGCTGGAATACGACCTGCTGTTTGAACGGTTCCTCGATCCCAGCCGCACCGAACCGCCCGATATCGATATCGACTTCTGCCGCGATCGTCGGCAGGAAGTCATCGATTACACCAAGATGAAGTACGGCGAAAAGAACGTGTCGCAGATCGGTACGTTCGGCACACTCAAAGCCAAGGCGGCCATTCGTGATGTGGGCCGGGCCTTGTCGGTGCCGCTGAAGCGCGTCGATGAAGTCGCGAAGATGGTTCCCGATGAACTCAACATCGAGTTGAAGGAAGCCATCGAAAAGAGTGCGGAACTGAAGGAAGCCTTCAACACCGATCCGCAGGTGCGAGAACTGCTGGAAATGGCGATTCAGTTGGAAGGCCTCGCGCGATCTGCCGGAACGCACGCCGCCGGGGTGGTAGTGAGCGATCGCCCCATCGAAGAGTACGTGCCGCTGCAAACGATCTCCGGCAAGACCGACATCGTGACGCAATGGGAAGGCCCCACCGTCGAAAAAGCCGGCATGCTGAAGATGGACTTTCTCGGCCTGCGCAATCTCACGATTCTCGACAAAGCCGTCAAGAACGTGAAGAAGCATCAGGGGGTCGACATCGATCCGGTGAAGCTGCCGCTCGATGACAAGAAGACGTTTGCCCTGCTCCAACGCGGCGAAACGAAAGGGATCTTTCAGCTTGAATCCGGCGGGATGCGCGACCTGCTGACCAAGATGCGGCCCGACAAATTCAACGACATCATTGCCACGTCCGCGCTCTATCGCCCCGGCCCGCTCGAAGGGGGCATGGTGATGACGTATGTCGACGTCAAGAACAAACGGCAGCCATTGCCCAAAGTCCATCCGATCATGGATGCGATTCTGGATGAGACCTACGGCGTGATGGTCTACCAGGAACAGGTGATGCGGATTCTGAACCGGCTCGGGGGCATCGAACTGCCGCAGTCGTATCAGTGCATCAAGGCGATCAGCAAGAAAAAGCTGGAAATGATCGCCAAATACCGCGAGCAATTCCTCGCCGGGGCGCAAGGCAACGGCCTCGCCGAACAGACCGCGGTCGAACTCTTCGGGATGATCGAAAAGTTCGCGGGTTACGGTTTTAACAAGTGTGTCGTGGGCCGCACCGTGGTCATGAACGCTGTGACGGGAGCACGGACGACGGTTGGTGATTTGTTTGCGCAACGCGGGGCTGACTACGACGTCTTTGCGATGACTGCAGAAGGACAATTGCGACCGAAACGTGTCACGGATGTGGTGTGGAATGGTCGCAAGCGGGTTTATCGTCTGACCACGCGGCTGGGACGGGAAATTGTCGCTACTGGGAATCATCCGCTTCGAAGCTGGGGCGGGTGGACCGACCTCTCCTCGCTCAAGCCCGGAACACGGATCGCCACGCCGCGCCGGCTCACATCGAGGACCACTCGAAGCTGGCCGCGACACGAAGTGATCGCGCTGGCTCATTTGCTCGCCGAAGGAAATCTCTGCCACCCCAGTTGCCTCTATTTTTACAACAATTCGGAGGAAGCCATTCAGGACTTTTGCGCGGCTGCCGAACTGTTCGACGATTCGGTGGCTCGAGTTTCGACTCGGCCGGGTGGACGGCGGCACGAAGTCTGTGTCAGCACCGGCCGGGACGCGCGGTTTCAACCCGGACAACGTCCGTGGAATGCAGCCGCAGCGTCCGATTCCACCGTGGTAACCGACGAAGCGCCGCGACGGAGCGGTGCCTATCTTTGGGCCGAGCAATTGAACATTCTCGGATTCAAGGCCGATGCGAAGGCGGTTCCCCTTCCCGTCTTTGAATTGTGCGATGCCGACCTCGAATTGTTTCTCGGTCGCTTGTGGTCGGGGGATGGTTACATCGGTCGCGGCGGCCAAATGCCATTCTATGCGACATCCTCGCCGCAGTTGGCTCGGGACGTCCAGGATCTCCTGCTACGTCTGGGAGTCGTTGGTCGCGTGCGAACGGTGGAGTTCCCTTATCAATACAAGGGCGTGGCGAAACCGCGCACCGGTTACACGGTTCATCTCGTCGGTGAAGAATCGCTGAACGAGTTTTGTCGTCGCGTGCTGCCACACACGGTCGGTCGCGGCGATGATCTCGCGAAGCTGACGCTCTATCGTCAATCGCTGCCGCCGGGGCGGTCGTCCAAAGATACGATTCCCGCGGACGTGCGCCGGTGGGTCGATGAAGAACGGCAAAAGGCCGGGCTGACGTGGCGCGAACTGGAACGAGAATCGAATGTTTCCGTACGCGAACTCTGCCGAGTGACGCCGTCGGCCAAGCAGGGCTTCCGTCGGGAAACGATACTCCGCCTCGCCGCATTTTTTGAATCACCCCGGTTGCAAGCCGCGGCGGCGTCCGATCTCTTCTGGGATATGGTCGTTTCCATTGAACCGGCAGGTGTGCAGGACACCTACGACCTCACGGTGGCCGGCGATCACAACTTTGTGGCTGATGGTCTGATCGTCCACAACTCTCACAGCACAGCGTACGGCGCGGTGGCCTATCAGACGGCATATCTCAAAGCCCACTATCCCGTCGAGTTCATGGCCGCGTTGCTATCGTGCGAGATGGGTGAGACGGAGAAGATCATCGAACATCTCGATGATTGCCGGCGAATGGGCATCACGATTCTGCCGCCGGATGTGAATCACAGCGATGTGGAGTTCACCGTCCGTGGCGACAAGATCGCATTCGGTCTCGGGGCCATCAAAGGCGTCGGTGAAAGCGCGGTCGGAGCGATTGCCAGGGAGCGCGAAGCAAACGGGTCGTTCACCAGCATCTACGATCTCACCGAACGGTGTGACCCGAAGGCGGTCACGAAGGGCGTGCTCGAACTCCTTGTCAAAGCCGGGGCGTGCGACAGCTTCGGGGGGCGACGGTCGCAACTCTTCTCCGTGGTCGAACGAGCCGTGCAAGGAGCGGCCTCGGTTCTGCGCGACAAGCAGCGTGGGCAGAAAAACCTCTTCGGCGGCGATGACGAGGACCAGTCTCCGCAGGACGCCGCCGCGGCGAGTGTGCAGGCCCTCCCTGAAATGCCGGAATGGCCGCATCGCGAGAAAAACAACTACGAAAAAGAAGCGTTCGGCTTTTATCTCACGTCGCACCCGCTGACGGAAGTGGCGACGGAACTGGCCGCGTATGCCACCCATCAGCGCGAGCAACTCGTCGATCTCGACGACGGCACGGAAGTCATCCTCGGCGGCATGATTTCCTCGATTAAGAAAGCCCAGACGAAGAAGCCCAGCCGCAACGGTCACAGCAAGTATGTGAACTTCGACTTTGAAGACCCGACCGGTATTGTCCGCTGCATCATGTGGCCGGAAGAATTCGACCGCCTCGGTCACAAAGTGGAAGCCGAAGGGATTCGCTTCATCAAAGGGAAACTCGACAAGCGGAACCGCGAGCCGAATGTGATCGTCGACAGCATGTGGTCACTCGACGAAGCCGAGCAGAACTTTACCCGGCAGCTCGCGATCAAGTTCCGCAAGGGCTTCCATGACGGCCGGGTGGTGAACCGGGTCCGCGATATTCTGCAGCGTTACCCGGGCAAGTCGGAAGTCGTCGTGCTGGTGGAAACGATTGACGAAGAAGACCCGACGTGTCGGTTGCGGTTCGTTGCGCAAAAACCCATCGCGATGAAAGTGACGTGTTCACGCGAACTGAAAACCGAACTGCGGGACGTCCTCGGCGACGGCAGCCTGATGTACATCGCGGAGGCGAAACGCGCTGGCACCAAACCTCAAGGCGTAGGCAGGTAAATCGAACGGCTCGACAGAGACGACGTTCTTATCGTGCGAGCCACCCGCCGTCGACGTCCACCATGCTGCCGTGCAGGTAGTTGGCAGCATCGGAGGCCAGAAAGACGACGGTCCCCGCGAGTTCTTCCGGCTGTCCCCAGCGCCCACACGGGATGCGATCCAGAATCTGCGGTCCCCGGACGGGATCATCCTGCAAAGCGTCCGAGAGTGTGGTTTCGAAGTAACCCGGACAGATGCCGTTCACGTTAATGCCCTGGCTGCTCCACGCATTGGCGAGCGATTTCGTCAACCCGGCGAGCGCATGTTTCGCCGCGGCGTACGCCGGGATATTGAAGCCCCCCTGATACGTCATCACCGAACCAATGTTGACGATCTTCCCGCGGCCGCGCTGCAGCATCCCCGGCGCGACTTGCTGGCAAAGATCGAACGCCGCCGTCAGGTGGACTTCCAGCAGTGCATTCCAGTCACTCAGCGGATAGACCTCGGGCCGATGCCGATGGGTGATGCCCGCATTGTTGACGAGAATATCGATTCGCCCGGTTGTGCCGGTGATGCGATCAATCAGACCGACCCGATCCGCCGCGGAGCCCAGATCGGCCGTGAAGGACCAGAACCGTCGGCCGGCCGCTTCGACCAGGCTGCGGATTTCGTCACAGTCGTTGCGACGGGAAACGGTGACGATATCGGCCCCCGCTTCGGCGAGCCCGACCGCCATCGCCTGACCTAACCCGCGCGTCGCTCCCGTCACGAGGGCAATTCGTCCGTCCAGTCGAAACAGGTCGAGGATCATGCGGCATTTCCGGTGCAGCAGGCTTACACGGCGAGAAGCGTTCTTCCGGCAGAATACGCAGAATCGGCAAACGGTAACAGTCCCCGGAAATCCGGCCGACAGAGATGACGCTCACGCATTGGAC
Organism: Planctomycetaceae bacterium; assembly: GCA_021732785.1. Taxonomy (GTDB): domain Bacteria; phylum Planctomycetota; class Planctomycetia; order Planctomycetales; family Planctomycetaceae; genus DSVQ01. The sequence goes on along the minus strand of JAKFUG010000060.1, from coordinate 37,689 downwards.
AACGGCGTGAAATGCCGATTGTGCTAAGGTTGGCGACGGTCGGACAGGTCTGGGGAAGTGCAAAATGAAGAATGCAAAGTGAAAAGTGCAAAGTGAGAAAACGGACTTGCTCACTGCAAGTCATTTCTTTTCCTCATCACTTTGCACTTTGCATTTTTCACTGCTCACTTTGCACTGATTGTCCCGCACATTGCGAGGCCCGCTCCGCGTTCGCCGTTAACGATGATGGGGGTTGGACGCCCCCGCCTCCGGTTCCCGGCCTTTGTTAAGGAGAACTCCCCGCCGGCTTCTTTGCGCAGTCCCTGCGGATTGGTAGAGTATGATGCTGGGTTGGTGGGATCGCTTCTGGGGCAAAGGGTTGGGAATGTCCCCGGTCGAAGGACTCGATCCGCGCGATGGGGTATCGCGGCGGGACTTTTTGCGCGTCGGCAGCGCAGGCATGGTCGGCCTGACGCTCGCGGACCATCTTGCGCTCGCCCAGGCCAGTTCCGCGCAACATCGCCATGCCATCGTCATCATGATGACCGGCGGACCGAGCCAGCTCGACACCTTCGATCCGAAACCGGATGCTCCGTCGTCCATTCGCGGGCCGATGAAGTCGATCGCCACCTGTCTGCCCGGAGTTCATCTCAGCGAAGGTTTGCCGCTCCTCGCGCAGCGGCTCGACCGATGCGCACTCGTCCGCACATTGCATCACGACGCGGCCCCGATTCATGAAACCGGACAGCAGTTATTGCAAACCGGGCGTCTCACTGGAAAAAACACGCACTTTCCCCATTTCGGTGCCGTGGTCGCGCAGCATTGGGGTTGGACATCACCACAGGCGAATGTGATTCTGCCCAGATCGGTCCATCAGACCGGTGTCCACACCGCGGCGGGTCAAACGGCGGGTTGCCTCGGAGCGAAATGGTCTCCCACGGAAGACGCGGACGGTCCCGGCGATGAACCGGAAGCGATCCGTCGCACTTACGGCGACTCGAACTTCGGCCGTCTGTTATTGCAGGCCCGGCAGCTAGTGGAACACGGCGCCCGGTGCGTCACCGTCAATCTGTTTGACACACTGAAAGACCAGCGCACCTGGGATTGCCACGGTGACGCGGGTTGCGGACCAAGCACCCTCTGCGATTATCGCGACACCATCGTCCCGCAATTCGACCGCGCGTTCGCCGGGCTGATCGACGATTTGTCGTCGCGCGGTCTGCTCGACAGCACGCTGGTGATTGGCACCGGAGAGATGGGCCGGTCGCCGCGGGTGAACGAACATGGCGGCCGTGATCACTGGGTGAATTGCTGGTCGGGTGTCGTCGCCGGAGGCGGCATCGCCGGGGGCACGGTCATCGGAGCCAGCGATGCCACGGCGTCCGAACCCACCGAGTCACCCATCAGCGCCGATCAGATCGCCGCAACGCTGATGGCATGGTTCGGCGTCGACGGCATGGCCCACGTGTTACCGGGCACGGTCCACGGCGGTTTGCTGACCGCGTCACCACTGCACCAACTGTGGGGCAGCACCGCGGTATGAGATGTCTGCGTTGAATCGCAAGAGGGCTTTCCTGTGTGCCACTGGCTCTGCCAGTGTGAATTGTCACACCGACTTGCGAAGAGAAGACACTGGCAGAGCCAGTGGCACACGGAGACAAACTCCGAACCTCTTTTTGTCAAAGATTTTGGATGCCGCCATGCAAAATGTTGCATCGACCCGGCGGTAAGACAGTTCTGTTAATGCACCCGCATTCCTGGGTGCGCGCCGGTGTCGGCCGACAGCACGAAAATCTCTTTCCCCCCCGCACCGGCGGCGAGGACCATGCCTTCACTGATGCCGAACTTCATTTTCCGCGGGGCGAGGTTCGCGCACAGGATCACCAGTTTGCCGACGAGGTCTTCCGGCTTGTAGACGTTCTTGATTCCCGCGAAGACGTTCCGCTTCACGTCGCCGCCGAGGGACAACGTCATCTGCAACAACTTGTCCGACGCTTCGACCGCGGTGCATTCCAGCACGCGGGCTACGCGCAGGTCGACCTTCACGAAATCGTCAATCGAGCAGTTCTCGACCGTCAGCGGTTCCTTTTCGAGGTACGCCGCACTGTCGCCGGTGGTCGGTGCTTCCGCAACCGGTGTCCCCGTATTCATGTCACTCTGGGGAGCGGCTTGTTTTCCGTCTTCAATCATGGCCTGAACCTGTGCGAGTTCAACTCGCTTCATGAGGTGCTCGAACCTGGAAACCGGCGTGCCCACCAACGGCGTCCGCACGTCGTCCCAACTCGTCATCGGACAATTCAACAGCTTTCCGGTTTGCGTCGCCAGCCGCGGCAGAATCGGCGACAGATAAACCACAATCTGTCGGAAGACATTCAGCGCGACCGTACAAGAATCTTGCAATTCCGCGAGTTTTTGGGGGTCTTTCTTCAGGATCCACGGCGCGTTTTCTTCGACGTATTTGTTGGCACGATCGGCAAACGCCATGATCTCGCGCAACGCGGCGTTGTACTCGCCTTGCTCGTAAAGATCGGCAATCGGATCGGCAGCGGCGGCGATGTCGTAGAACAGCCCGCCGTCATCGGGATACGTCGCCGACAACCCCGTCGCTTCAACGAACTTCGCCGTGCGGCTGGCGAGGTTCACGACCTTCCCCACGAGGTCCGAGTTCACCTTGGCGACGAACTCTTCGAGGTTGAGATCGAGGTCATCCAGCCGCGCACCGAGTTTCGAGGCGTAGTAGTACCGCAGGTATTGAGCGTCGAGATGCTTGGCGTAGGTAGACGCTTGCACGAACGTCCCCTTGGACTTCGACATCTTCTCGCCGTCGACCGTAAGGAAACCGTGGATGCGTACGCGTTCCGGGAGATTGAACCCCGCGGCGTGCAACATCGCCGGCCAGAACAGTGTGTGGAAGTAGGTGAGGTCCTTGCCGATGAAATGATGAATCTCCGGAAGCCCAGGGACTGCGGTCCCTGGGGTGCTGGGCTTCCACCAGTCTTCCCACGTCTCGCCGTTCTTCGCGGCCCAATCGGCGGTCGCACCGATGTACCCGATCGGCGCATCGAACCACACGTACCAGTAGTTGCCGGGGCTATCGGGAATCTCGAAACCGAAATACGGTGCGGGCCGCGACACGTCCCAATCCCGCAGCGGTTCGGACAGAAAATGCCCTTTCAGATAGTTCGCGGTTTCGTCCTGCAAGTGCTTGCCGGACTGCGTGTACTCCGTCAGAAAGGCGTTCAACTTTTCGATCTGAACAAAGAGATGAGCCGCGGTCCGCACCTCGGGCTTCGCACCGGAAAGCGTGCTGACCGGGTCGATCAAATCCGCCGGGCTGTAGGTCGCGCCGCACTTGTCGCAGTTGTCACCATACTGATTGGTCGCCCCGCACTTGGGGCACGTTCCCTTCACGAACCGGTCGGCGAGAAACGTGTTTTCTACCGGATCAAAGAGCTGCGTGACGTCGCGCTCGGCGATGTAGCCCCCCTGTCGCAACGCCGCCCAGATTTCGTGGCAGATCGCACGGTTCGATTCGCTGTGCGTACTGCCGTAGTGATCGAACTCGATGTCGAACTTGCCGAAGTCCGCGAGATGGGCTTCCCGCATATCGGCGATGAGAGCCGTTTCCGACCGGCCTTCCTGCTTCGCGCGGATCATGATCGCCGTGCCGTGGGTGTCATCCGCACAAACGAACACGCAACGGTTTCCCCGCAGCTTCTGGAAGCGCACCCAGATATCGGTCTGGATGTACTCGACCAGATGCCCGAGGTGAATGTGCCCGTTGGCGTAAGGCAACGCGGCGGTAACGAGAATGCGACGAGTCATGCGGCAATTCAGGGTGGTAGGTGATCGGTGGTGGGTGGCAGGCAGAGAATGACGGGAACGTGGAATTTTGCCTACCACCGATCGCCTGCCACCCGCCACCTTCCGCCAGACTTGACTCCGGACGGACACTCGCGGAGATTCTACGGTTCACGCCCCCGAACCGAAAGGACGCTGACGGGGTCATTGGGAAGCGATCCGAGCGGGGCGCGAAACCGCAAGCGTTGTTTGGTTCCTTTTTCTGGCTCCTGACTCTCCACTCTAGACTCTCGACTCACTATGGCACTCATCAACGACCACTATTCCAAGCTCAAAGCCGGCTACCTCTTCCCCGAAATCGGTCGCCGGGTGGCGAAATTCGCGGCGGAAAACCCGTCGGCGAAGATTATTCGCCTGGGGATTGGTGATGTGACCGAACCGCTGCCCGCGGCAGTGACGGCCGCGATGCATGCCGCGGTGGATGAAATGGGTCGCCGGGAGACGTTTCGCGGGTATGGTCCCGAGCAGGGGTTCGATTTTCTCCGGAACGCCATCGCTCACAATGATTTTCACAGCCGCGGGGCGAAAGTCGCCGCCGATGAGATTTTCGTCTCCGACGGTTCCAAGTGCGACACCGGCAACATTCTGGACATCTTCGGCGCGGGGAACACCGTCGCCGTCACCGACCCGGTGTATCCCGTGTACGTCGACACCAACGTCATGGCCGGCCGCACGGGAACCGCGGACGAGGGTGGCCGTTATGCCGGGCTGGTTTACATCCCGGTCACCGAAGCGAACAACTTCACCCCGGCGTTGCCGACGCAGCACGTCGACCTGATCTATCTGTGCTATCCCAACAATCCCACCGGCACCGTCGCCACGAAGGAAACGCTGCAGAAGTGGGTCGATTACGCCCGGCAGGAAGACGCGATCATCTTCTTCGACGCAGCGTACGAGGCCTACATCACCGAGACTGGCATCCCGCATTCGATCTATGAAATCGACGGGGCCCGCGAGTGTGCGATCGAGTTCCGCAGCTTCAGCAAGACCGCCGGGTTCACCGGCACGCGCTGTGCCTTCACCGTCGTGCCGAAGGGCCTCACCGGCAAATCGGCCACCGGCGACCGCGTTGAACTGCATGCGTTATGGAACCGTCGCCACACGACCAAATTCAACGGCGTCAGCTATGTCATCCAGCGCGGTGCCGAGGCGATTTACTCGGAGGCCGGCAAGCCGCAGGTCCGCAAGCTGATCGATTTCTATCTGGAAAACGCCCGCGTCCTGTGTGACGGTCTCCGAGCCGCGGGCCTCACCGTTTACGGCGGCGTCAACGCGCCGTATGTCTGGCTGAAAACACCGCGGGACCTCACCAGTTGGGCGTTTTTCGACGAACTTCTATCCAAAGCCAATCTCGTCGGCACGCCCGGCAGCGGCTTCGGCGCCGCCGGCGAGGGTTATTTCCGTCTCAGCGCGTTCAACAGCCGCGAGAACATCGAAGAAGCGGTGAAGCGGATTCAATCCTTCCTATCTTAGCCCCCGGTCAATGCAACGTATTGCATGGCAGCATTCAACTTTGACAGAAAGATGTTCGGAGTTCGCCTCCGTGTGCCACTGGCTCTGCCAGTGTAAGCCAGGGTGACAATTCACACTGGCAGAGCCAGTGGCACACAGCGATGTGGCAGAGCGTGTTGTCCATTCACACGGCCGTATCGGCCGTGGCACACAAGACTTCAGCAGTTAGTTACGACGCATCAGTATCCGATGGTCGTCGGCGCAGATAGTCCAGCACGTCGCGCACGGTTTGAAGTTTTTCGTAATCGTCTTCGGGGACGACCAGTCCGCGGTCTTCGAGTTCCATGACCAACTCGACGACGGCCAGCGAGTCCATGTCGAAATCATCTTGGAGTGACGCCGACAGCGCGATCTCTTCGAGCGGAATTCCACACACACGATTTATGGAATCGCGAAACATCCACAGCAGATGACCGCACGCCGGACAGAGGGCATCCCCCGCGGGATCAGCCACCTCCAGCGTGGCGACCGTGCCACAAATCGGACAGTGCAGCGGTTCGCCTTCGGGAGTGCGGGTCGACACAGACATGGTTTGTCTCCCGAGCAATGGCCGTAGGGTTTGCCGAGTCCTCGAGGCGAACCGTATTCGTTGATCCCGCGTGGCTCGCCTCGCAGACTCGGCAAACCCTACCAAGAACTGAACCGCCTTGGCCCCCGGTCATTGACGAAGGGCTAAGATACGATGGACTCGATATACTAACCCCAATTGATCGGTTCGTGTTTCCTCGATCCGGAATGGTCGAATGCAATTCCCCGCGCTGCTGGTCGTTGGTCTGTTGTCGTCGACATTCGCGGCGGCCGATGAGCCCGTTTCGTTCTCCCGCGATGTGCTGCCAATTTTGTCCGCGAATTGCTTCGCGTGTCATGGGCCGGATGAGCATGAACGGCAGGCCGATCTTCGTCTCGATCTGGAAGCCGACGCGAAGAAGCCGCGCGATGATGGACCCGCTGTCGTGCCGGGATCGCCGGACAAAAGCAGTCTGATCGCGCGGTTGCTCAGCACCGATCCCGACACGATCATGCCCCCGCCGAAAGCGAACAAGACGCTGACACCGGTGCAAATCGAAACCGTGCGGAAGTGGGTCGCGCAAGGGGCGAAATGGGAACGGCACTGGTCCTTCGAGCCGGTCACCAAGCCCGGGGGATCAATCGACGAACTGGTGAAAGCCGCGCTCGTCAGGAAGCATCTCGCGCTGCAACCGTCTGCTGCACCGGAGACGCTGGTGCGGCGGTTGTCGCTCGATTTGATCGGACTGCCGCCCACTATCGAACAGGCGGAAGCGTTTGCGAAAAACCCCACACCGGCGGCGTATGAACAACTCGTGGATGAACTGCTCGCACGACCGCAGTTCGGTGAGCACTGGGGCCGCATGTGGCTCGATCTCGCACGATATGCGGACACGAAGGGGTACGAAAAGGATTTGGGCCGCATGATGTGGCCGTGGCGTGACTGGGTCGTCAACGCCTTTAATGCCGATATGCCGCTGACGCAGTTCACCGTGGAACAACTCGCGGGGGATTTGCTGCCGAATCCGACGGAAGCGCAACTCATCGCGACGGCGTTTCATCGCCACACGCCCTCTAACGACGAAGGCGGTACCGACGATGAAGAGTTCCGCACGGTCGCGGTGAAGGATCGGGTGGATACCACGATGCAGGTGTGGATGGGCCTCACGATGGGCTGTGCGAAGTGTCACACGCACAAGTACGACCCGATCTCGAATGACGAGTATTACCGGTTCTACGCGGTCTTCAACCAGACGGAAGACGCCGACCGATACGACGACGCCCCGCGGTTGCCGGTGTTAACCGTGCCGCAGCGGACGGAGCAAGGCCTTCTGCAAGCCGCTGTGAAAATGAAAGACGAAGCGGTCAAACAAACCGCGGCGTCCGATGCCGAGAAGGCCGCCATCGAAGAGATGAAATGGAAGCGGCCGACAGCAATCACCGCCACGGCGAAGAGCGGGGCGAATCTCACAGCGCAAGAAGACGGTGCGATTCTTGCCAGGGGAAAACTCGATAACGAAGACACTTACACCGTCACGTTGACGTTGCCCGCGGGCAAGCACACCGCGCTGCGACTGGAAGCGATCCCCACGAAACTGCCGGACGGGCAACTCGGTATCGGTCGCAAACCGGCGGACCCGAACTTTGTGGTCTCGGAGTTGACCGTCGAAGTTCTTCAAGGCGAAGAAGCCTCCGAGTCGATCAAGCTGGCTAATGCCCGGACCGACTTCGCACAGGACGGCTGGGCCGTCACGGCGGCGATTGATGGCGATTTGAAAACCGGCTGGGCGGTGAGTCCCCGGCAGCGCGAACCGCATGTCGCCATATTCGATTTTGCCGAGCCGATCGCGATCACTGCGGAATCGAAATTGCGCGTGACGCTCACTCAGAACTACGGCGACAAGCTGGTGCTCGCACAGTTCCGATTAACGACGAGTGATGCCGACCCGGCGACGTTATCACCCCGGTTTGAATCGCCGGAGACGCGGCAGGCGCGGAATGAACTCACCGCCACGCAGAAGTCGCTGAACGATTTCCATGCGTCGCTGCCGCAGTTGCCGGTTCTTCGCGAGTTGCCCGCCGGGAAACAACGCGTGACGAAGACGCACAAGCGCGGGAACTTTCTCGATCCCGGTCATGAAGTCACCGCCGATATCCCGTCGGCTTTCGGAATGCTGCCGGGCGGTGCGTCTCCCAATCGGTTCAGCGTCGCGGAATGGCTCGTCAGCCCCGATAACCCGCTCACGCCGCGCGTGTGGGCGAACCGCGTGTGGGCCCGGTTGTTCGGCGTCGGCGTCGTGGAAACCGAAGAGGATTTCGGAGCGCTTGGCTCACCTCCGTCGAATCCACAACTGCTCGACTGGCTCGCCGCGGAATATCGCGATGGCGGCTGGTCACTGAAGAAGCTGCTCAAGACGATTGTGATGAGCGACACGTATCGGCAAGCATCAGAGATCACGCCGGAGTTGCACGAAGCCGATCCGCGGAATGGGCTGCTGTCGCGCGGAGCCCGGTTTCGATTGAGTGCCGAAGTGGTGCGCGATCAATCGCTCGCGGTGTCGGGGTTGTTGTCACTGAAACAGGGCGGACCATCGGTGATGCCGCCGCAACCATCCGGCTTGTGGCGGTCAACGTACAATGGTCTGAAATGGATCGACGCGGAAGGGGAAGACCGCTATCGCCGCGGGATCTACACGTACCTCAAACGGACGACGCCGTATCCCTCGTTCATGACGTTCGACGCCGGCAGCGGCGAAGTCTGCCAGGTCCGCCGCATCCGCACCAACACGCCATTGCAGGCGCTGGTGACGCTCAATGACCCGGTCTACCTCGAAGCCGCGGCCGCTCTCGCCAAACGGATGGTGACCGATGCCAAGGACCCGTCGGACCGAGCGGCCCGCGGGTTGCGACTCGCGCTGGTGCGACCAATCCGTGACGACGAAGTCACGCCACTGGTGCGATTGCAGCAGGAAACGCATGCCGCCCTGGCCAACGCGCCGGATGACGCCGCCGCCTTGATCAAAACGAGCCGTGGCGACGCGGGAACGATCCCGCCCGCCGAGTTCGCCGCCTGGATTGTGACCGCGAGCGTGATTTTGAATCTGGATGAGTTTCTCACGCGGAACTGACGATGTCGACATCAACGACCCCGGCAGGGGTCCCAGCCATTAGCCGGTGGTTGAGCGTAGCGACACCACCGGTCCTGAACTCAAGACACACGCATCCCGGCAGGGATGCCAGCCACGTCACAATCCGATGGGCTGGCATCCTTTCAGGATGCGGCGTTGAATCCGAACCGAATCCCGGTGGTGTCGCTGCGCTCAACCACCGGCTAATGGCTGCCATCCCTTCGGGATGAATGCGTTCAATTTTGAACATGAAAGACAAGAGCCGACCATGCACCCACTGCAAGACCAAACTCGCCGCCATTTTTTTCAGACCACAGGACTCGGTTTCGGGGCGGCGGCGTTGCATTCGCTGATGTCTTCGGACGGTCGGGCAGCGGCGGCGTCATCCACGAAAGAGCCGATGATCGCGCCGCGCGCGAAGCGGGCGATCTATCTGCACATGGCGGGGTCCCCCTCGCAACTGGAACTCTTTGAGGACAAACCCGAGCTGAAAAAACTGCACATGCAGGACGCCCCGGCGTCGTTCCTCGAAGGGAAGCGGTTTGCGTTCATCAAGGGGGTGCCGAAGGTGCTCGCCGGGCAATTCCCGTTTCATCGGTATGGTGAAAGCGGTCAATCGCTGAGCGAGTTATTGCCAAACCTTGGCAAGGTCACGGACAAACTCTGCGTCATTCGCACGGTCCATACCGAACAGTTCAATCACGCCCCGGCTCAGCTTTTCATCCACACCGGTACGCCACGGCTGGGCAACCCCTCGCTGGGGTCGTGGGTGAACTACGGCCTCAGCAGCGTCAATGAAAATCTGCCGGGGTTTGTCGTGCTGCTCTCCGGGGGAAAGACGCCCGACGCGGGGAAATCGCTGTGGGGATCGGGGTTCCTGCCGAGCGTGTATCAGGGCGTGCAATGCCGGACCACGGGCGATCCCGTGCTGTATCTCAGCGATCCCGCGGGGATGGACCGCACGCTCCGCCGGAAGATGCTCGACACCCTCGCCGAGATGAACCACGCGGCTCAACAGCGCAGCGGCGACGCGGAAACGCTTTCTCGTATTGCGCAGTATGAACTGGCATACCGCATGCAGACCGCGGTTCCCGAGGTGATGGACATCTCGAAGGAACCGCAGCACATTCATGACCTGTATGGCTCGAAGGCGGGCTTCGTCTCCCCCGCGGAAAGTGCGGACGATCCGCGTGTGCTCTACAAAGGGGACGACCCGACGTTCGCCAACAACTGCCTGCTCGCGCGACGGCTCATCGAAAACGGCGTGCGGTTCGTTCAGCTTTACGACTGGGGTTGGGATCACCACGGCTCGTCACTGGGCGAGAGCATCGACGAAACGCTGCCGATTAAATGTCAGCAAACGGAGCGGGCGATTGCGGGCCTCATCACCGATCTCGATCAGCGCGGATTGCTGGACGAAACGCTGATTATCTGGGGCGGCGAATTCGGCCGCACCCCGATGCTGCAGAACAACGTCCGCAGCGAATTGAAGAAGGGGTACATCGGCCGCGATCACCACCCGCACGCCTACACGATGTGGCTCGCCGGGGGCGGTATCAAGGGCGGCCTCTCCTACGGCAAAACCGACGACTTCGGTTACTACCCCGTCGAGAACCCCGTCAGCATCCGCGATCTGCAAGCCACGATCCTGCACGTCCTCGGTCTCGACCCGCACCGTTTCAGTTATGCGTACCAGGGTCTCGACAACCGCCTGATTGGCCCGACGGATGAAGGAAAAGTGTTGATGGATATCTTAGCGTAGTTCGTTGGGGACATGACTACGATGCCATCCGGGCGAGCCCATTACTGCCGCATGTGCGAAGCGGAGATGGTGCCTGATGATAATTATTGCCCGCACTGCGGAACCTACGGCAAAACATCAAAAACCGACCCGGTTGAGGTTTCTGCCAAGGATGTCGTACGATCGGTGTTTATGGCGTTTGTGGCGTTGGTTTTAACAGCGATGGTGAGCTGGCGTCCCATTCAGAGGCTGCTCATAGGGGGATGGAACCGGGACCGCGCGGATGCCTTGATCGCTGCTGGATTCTGGAATTTCTACATTCTCGGTCTACCGGTGGTGTTCATTGCACGGGGCTGGTACACGCGCGTTCGGCGAGGGGAATTTAACCACGCGTGGATTTGGCGTGACTATTGGTTCGTGCAACTGATAGTCCTGTCGCCGTTCATTGCACTTCCCATCCCCTTCATGGTCATTTGGATCATCAGCAGCATGATGATTGTACTATTGCGATGATTTCTGGACTTCGCAGGACTGCGGTCCAGCCACGGGTGCATCGGGTGACTGTTGGTTGCGGAACGGTTGTCCTTCAGCCCCGAAGGGGGCACGATTCGACAGCCCAGAGGGAAGCGCCTTCGCGCAGCCCTGGGTCATCGGATCGGAGAATGGTCCCAAGCCCCAACGGGGCGCGACCATGTTGTCCGGAAGGAGTCGCGCCCCGTTGGGGCTGCGTGAGTCTGGCGATCACGAACCCAGCCCTGCGGAAGACTTCGGGCTGGGCTATCGAATGTCACCCCGTTGGGGCTCCGGAGTCCGGTATTGTTCACGAATGTTTCCCGCCAATCACCGAATGCACCTCTTAGCCAACCACTCGTGGAGTGGAGTCCGATCCGTAACAGGGCTACACTGGCGGCAGAACGGTTGTGGCGAGTTTTCTCAGGACGATGCAATGAACATTCAGCGTGGTTTAGGATTGCTCGTCGTCACGGGGCTTCTCGCCGGGTGCATGCAGTCGCTGGAAGAGCAGACGAAGAAAGACCCGAACAGCATCATCGGGAAGAAGACGCAGGAGGTGGGACAGTTCGATCCCAACGCCGGGGCGAAGGTCAGCGATTCCAAGATTCATGCCACCGATCCGATTACCGCGCCGGTGTCGGCGTATGGGCCGATGGTCGAGCAGATTATGAAGTCGCACATCGAAGGGGCGCTCAATCTGTTCAATGCGTCCGAAGGCCGGTATCCGAACTCGTACGAAGAATTCATGACGCGGATCATCAAAGAGAACAACATCCAGTTGCCCGTGCTGCCCGCCGGTCGGCAGTACCAGTACGACGTCGAGAATCACAAACTCGTCGTGATCGAACCGCCGGCCCCCGCGACACCGTAGCGCACGCGTTAACGAGCCCGAAGCGCGAGCGCCGGGTGCATTGAAGAGACCCGGCGCTTGCGCTTCGGGCTTGTTGAGAGGCGTTACCGCAGGAGTTGCATCCGCGTGAAATCGGGCAGACGCAATTGCATTTCATAGCTGCCGACGCGCAACCGGCCCGGTTTCGACGGCAGATGCACCACGAACGGCTTGCCGACCAAGAGGCTGGTTTTGACCGCGCCATCCTGCCAGCGGCGGCTGTCGTGCGAGACCGGGCTGTTGTCGCCGAGGACGAACAGTTCATCGGCTTCCAGGGCATACGGTTTCCGTACCGCGTGTTTCGCGCGGGTCGCCGTGTAGTAGACGTCGCGGTAAACCACGAGGTTGCTCACGTTCAAATCAAGACCGCGGGCTCCGAAGCGGGCCGGATAGCGTGACACCGGCGTTTCGGCGGGCGTGGAAAACGTCCACGGTCCCAGCAGCGGTTTTCCGTTCGCCGCCACCAGCACTTGTTGATCGATCAGCGACATTTCGACCAGCGTCGGCTTCGATTCCAGGCCCGTCGGCCAGGGACCGGTGACGACGGGTTCGGGTTTGTCCCCCGCATACAGCCGGACTTCCTGACGGCCGAAATCGAAGACACAGGTGTAGTTCGCGGCCCCGTCGGACATTTCGAGCGCGAACTCGCCGTCGCCGTTCTGATGTTGCACCGTCAACGCGAGCATCAGATCCCGCACCGGCGCGGGAACGTAATCGCCCTCGTGCGGGTTGTAACCGTAACCGTCATCCACCGGGGCGAGATGCGACCGTTCGCTCAACGAATGAACTGCGCGATAAAAATCATCGTCGGCGGCGACGGCGAGCAGCACATCCCGCGCGGAATCCGGCAGCACGCCGACGCAACTCAATTGTTGATGGACGGCATCGAACCGCAAGCCCGCGGGAGGCAACCGCGAGGTGTCGAGATCGACCGGCCAACTCGTCAGTTTGACCGACGTTTCGTGCTGTCCTTTCTGCGGGATACGGTGGGCGTATTCTACCCACGACCACGCGGTTTCATCGGTGATTTGCGACGCGGTCAGATGGAACTCGTCGCCGGAGGGTTCCCATGCGACTGCGGCTTCGGCGGTGTTGGCAAGCGGTTGCCAGGCCGGTTCGGCTTTGGTCGGTCGGAAGCGGTGTTCATGAACGGGGACGCGCAGCACGCGCAGATCGGGCCAGTCTTTGCGACAGAGAACGCCATCGGCGTAGATATCGCCGTCAATGATCTGCACCTTTTCATTCGGCAGACCAATGACTCGTTTCACATACGCTTCGGTGGGACAATACGGATTGCGGAAGACCACCACTTCCCACCGCCGGGGCGTGCGCAAGGCATACGCCGGTTTGAAGACGAGGAGTTGATCGCCGTGATTGCGCGGGACATCGGTGAGATCGATCGCTGTTTGCCCGCAGTTCGGACACTGTGCCCGGTTGCGGGCCGGTGCCGCTTCCGTCGCGGCGTTGGTTCCTTCGTCGGTGTCGTAGGCGACGCCGAAGGGGAACTCGTACCGGCACGTGGGGCAGCAGACCCGCTTGTGATATCCGAGCAGATGCGGGGCCATCGATCCCGTCGAGATCATGTACCCTTCCGCGGCGAACGTGCGGAACAACACGACGGCGAGCAGCAGACAGACCGCCGATTCGCACAACGACCGCGGCAGGCTGATGCCTTCGCGCGCGGGAACCTCGGCCGGTGTCGAGACCGGTTCTTCTTCGCTGCGGACATCCCCCCACGTCGGTTCCATCCGTCTCTCACCACTCGGCGTCGGCTTTGCTACCGCGCAACCGTTCACTCCGAGCCGTGCCGTATTCTACGGAATTTCAATGGGGGGCGCGAAGACCATCCGTGACGGAGACCAGCAGCAATCCTGTCGATATTGATGGATTAAATTGGCTTGATGGATGCCGCGATGTGATCGAGATCGGCAAACTCCGCGGTATCTCCGGCGGATTTCACGAGATTGCAGATCAATTCGATGGTGCGGAATTTGGGATCGACGACGCCGAGGCAGGACGGGTGGGCGAGAAAATCGAATACGGCGCGGTGTTCAATGGCCCACGTCACCGCCCGGCGAACGGCGTCGAGGAACCATTCGAGGTCCCATTGCCCGGTCCGAAAGGCTCCGATGTCGCTGATCGGACTCATCGGGATTTCGACGAGCCCCGTGGGATAGACGAACGGTTGCGCTTTTGCCTGGGCTTCGATGAGGCTGCGAAAAGTGGCTTCGGTTGGCTGTTCTTTGGCCTTCGTATTGGCATGCGGCGGATAGAGGCTGCTGACCCAGGTGAACCCGAGGTCGAGGAGCATCTGCTGCAAATCTTCGCGGCCGTGCAGACCGTTCGCAAAGCCGCCGGGGGTGCGAAAGCCGCGGTTATCGATGCCGATGCGCTGTTTCAAACCGAGCGTGGTCAGCCGGATGTTTTCCCGGATGATGTCCGCGGTTGCCTTCCCCTCGATGAGCCACGGTGCGCGTTGAAAGCGGAATTGCAGATCGGCGTTCGTCTTCGCCAGCAGGTAGATGTGATCGTACGTGTGGTTGCCGAGGGGATGCCCCGCTTTGGCGATGGTTTGCAGCCATGTGACATCGGGTTGTTCCAGCACGCGGCCGACACAGAAATAATGAATGCGACCGCCGGCCGCTTTGACGCGCTCCGCCGCCGCGACCGAATACTGTTTGGCAGCCTCGTCAAGATTTCCCTTCTCGAAGTCCCAGTGCGTGTCCTCCCAGCGAGGGAAGTTGCGGCTCATTTCCAGATCGAGCGTGATCGCAACCTGCGCTTTCTTCGCCCCCTCTGCTTGCGCTTTGCCGACGCCCAGGACTCCCGCCATCCCCAAGGCTGCCGTTGTCTTTAGCCATTCGCGTCGATTCATCACTCTTTCCCCGCGGCAAGTTCCACCCACAAGACCTGCGTGATGAGCTGGTTCAGTGCCGCAAACGAGATCGACGCATTCACTGCAAACCGCGGCGTTGTGTTCGAGGGGAATGTCGCCAACGACGCATCCGCCACGAGAAAGACGTTGAAATCCTTCGACAGATTTTCGTATCCGGCCGTGGTGCGACAGTAGCACATATCGGTCGCATACCCGGTGAGCAGGACGTGCCGGACTCCGTTGGCTTTCAGAAAATCTCGGAGCGGGGCATACCCTTCGGCGTCGTAGATCACCACGTCGTTCGGGTCGACGCTTACGGAGGTGCTGACGGGGATCGGCAACTTCCAGAAACCGTCGCCGTTGTATCGCGCGGTGGCATCAAGCCCCGGGAATTGCTGGAAATAATCGCGCACCGGTTGATCGCTGCTCAACGTCATTCGGTCGGGTAACGGTTCTCCCTGATACTTGTATGCGGCCAGCGTGT
Source organism: Planctomycetaceae bacterium (assembly GCA_021732785.1). Classification (GTDB taxonomy): domain Bacteria; phylum Planctomycetota; class Planctomycetia; order Planctomycetales; family Planctomycetaceae; genus DSVQ01. Next base: position 22,200 of record JAKFUG010000060.1, on the reverse strand, counting down.
GACGCAGTTCTTTCTCACCGGCGGTTCGCTCGGCCGCGGTCGGCGTCTTGGTGAAGGAGCGATACACCTGCGTGCGGATGGCGTCCGCGGGGCCGGGCAGACTGTACATCACGAACGCCGCATGACCGCGCATTCGCTTCAAAAAGGGATCGATCACCCGCTGGGTATGCTTCGCCGCGAGTTCGTTCTTGCGCGGCGTGCAAAAGTCGGCGACACCGTTCGGCTCGGGGCTTTTCCAACCCCAGGCGTCATCGATCGCCCACGGATGAACCATGATCACCGCGGTTTCCTTCGCACGGAGATGATTCGGCATCTCGATGATCCCCCGTGCATTGTACGAAAACCGCCACGCGCGGACATGCAGATCGGCGGCGGCATCATCGACAATCGCCGGGGCTTCGAAATGGGCTTCTTCGACAATCGGCTCGAAGAACTCCGGATAATCGGCCAGCAACGGCGATGGCTTCTCAATCCGCGTCAGGTGGTTTTCATAGACCCGCTTCGACGGCGTCACTTCCTGCGCCGCGACCAGCGTCGTCAGGCCACAGAACAGACCGAACCAGATCATGCGCATGATCGAAATCCTCGCCCAAAAAATGCGAAGGCGTTTAGCCACAAAAGGCCCTGCGCGGGGTGCCCGCAACCCAGACGCAGAAACTCCAAGCTCCAAATTCCAAACGAAGAACAAGACATCCTTCTCCGCTTGGAATTTGGTCCTTGTTTGGAACTTGGAACTTCAAAATCTTCGCACCACGCAAAGATCTTGATCGTTCGTAGTACAGAAGACACAAAAACGAGAAGCGGCTCTTTTCGTGCTCTTCTTCCCTCCCTCTTTTGTGTCCCTTGTGCTTCTTGTGGCTTAACCTCTTCCCGATTTATTTCTTTTCCTGGAGGTACGCGAATAAATCTCGCAGTTCCGTCGGGGTCAACAGGCGGTATAGATTGTCGGGCATCAACGACACGTCCGAGTCGTGCAGCGTGTCGATATCGGCCATCGGGACGGTCACTTTTTCGGCTTTGCTGTCGACGAGAGTGACGCCGGTGTCGGTCCGTTCGATCGGCAACCCGGTCACCACGCGGCCGTTGGTCGTTTGGATGACGACGCTGACATATTCCTTGCGAATCACGCTGCTGGGATCGACGAGACTGACGAGCAGAAAGTCGCGGTCGTGTCGGTTCGCCGTCGTCAAATCGGGGCCGATTTTCCCGCCCTCGCCGTGCAGTTGGTGACATGCCGCACAATGCTTTTTGAACAGTGTTTGCCCGGCGATTTTGTCTCCCGGTGCGGCCCGCAGGTCGTTATTGAGTCGACGGACTTCCGCCAGTTTTTCTTCGCGCGTGGCACCATCGACTTTGCCCCAATGCTTGACCACCAGCGCATCGAGGTTTTTGTCCCCCAACAGTGCCACGCGGCGGATTTGCTCCAGCGAGGTCGCCGCCGCGGGGATGGTGCCGGCATCCACCGCCATCAGCCACGCCTTCGCCAAATCCGTCCGGCTCACCATCACGTCGCGAATCCGCGACTGCACTGCTGGTGATGATGGTGTTTGATGCAGCGCGATCAACCGCGGCGCGATCCGCTCATTCTTGAATTGGCCCAGTAAATTCACGGCCGCGACGAGTACCTCATCACGTTTCTCTGTTTTGATGAGATTTAGTGCATGCTCGACGGTTTCATCATCTTCCGCAGCGGCGAGCAGATCCAACATAGCGACCCGGACTGCCGCTTTAGCGCTAGGCCTAAAGGCTTCAGACTTGGCAAAATGAATCGCGTGAGGGTGCCGCATCGCTATCCCTAGCGACAGCAACGTGATGTCAAGCGGATCTTTTTCCCAATCGACTGACCAAAGTTCACCGAACGGGCTTTTATGGACATAGATATCCCACTTCGCATTGGGTTCCGCTCGCGGTTGTTCGCGCCAACCGTTGAGGATGGCACCCCACAGATCGCGCCGATTCTTGTACTCCGATTCGGTTTGTAGCAGTTTCGTGACATATTCGAGGCTGTCGAGTGTTCCCTCCGCGGTATAGCGGCGCACCAGTCGCGGCAGCAGAAAATCGCGGCCTAATTTCGATTTCCACAATGTCGGGCGCGTGAAGCGTTTCATTACTTCCTCACGACCGCTGATGCTGTGCTGTTCGACGGCCCACCACCACAGCAGCGGCAGGTACGGATCGTCGTGATCGATCAGGCGGTTGATGTTCGCGTTGATGATCGGCATCGCCTGCGCCGCGGGTAACCGCCGGGCAAGGCACGCGAGTTCCTGACGAACCGAAATATCCGGCTCACGTTCGGCGAACTTATCGAGTCGATGGGCCATCTCATGTGTGACCCGTCCTTCGCCGAGGAGGCGTACGGTCCACGCCCGCACGGCCGCGTGCGGACTTTCGAGCAGTTTCTCGATCTTGCGTTCATCGAGACCACCCATGTTCTGCAGCGTCCACAATCGTTCGAGGGCCGCGGTTTCATCGGGATCGGTTAACGCGGTGTCGAGAAAGCCGTCGATCAACCGTTTGCGTTCGTCAAAGTTCATTGGCGGCGAACGCCGGGCGAGTTCCTGTCGGGCGCGGCGGACGTACCACTGATTGCGATGACCGAGCCGTTGCGCAAGTTCGTCGTTGGTCAACGTCGCGAAGTCGATGGACGTCGCGGGCTTCCACCCTTTCGGCGCGATGCGGTAAATACGGCCGTTGGTGCGGTCCCAATCGGCGTCGGGATCGGGATGAGCCGTCCTCGCATCGTGCCAGTCGGTGACATAGATCGCGCCATCCGGTCCCGTCGTGAGATCGGTCGGAGCAAACCACGGATCGTTTGCGACCAGCAATTCGCCGCCGTGTGATGTTTGCACGGTGGACCCGCGCGGTTCGATGTTGTGCCAGTAGACGCCGTGGCCGAGCAAATCTCCGGCGATGTATTTCCCGCGGAACGATTCGGGGAACGCATCGCCCTGATAGACGATGCCACCGACGGTGACGTGGCCGCCGCGGAAATTCTGATGCGGCACGTGCTCAAAATAGCCGTAGGCATGCGGATTGTGCAGCGCCCCGTGCTTGCCGAACGACTTCACATAGTATGCGCCGGGGACTCCGTGGCACATGACGAAGCCGCCGTAGTTCGTGCTGTAAAACAACCGGCCGGTGCGGTCAAAATCGAGTCCCCACGCGTTGCCGCCTCCTTCGCAGAAGAGTTCGAATTCTTTCGTGACGGGATGGTAACGCCACACGCCCTGTTGAAATTCGATGCCACGAATGTTCGCCGTGACCGTGCTACCCTGGCATCCATAGAGCCAGCCATCCGGTCCCCATGTGAGCGAGTTCGCGACGCTGTGGGCGTCCTCCATGCCGAAGCCGGTGAGTAAGACCTCGGGGTCGCCATCGGGAATGTCGTTGCGATCGCGATCCGGGTAGAACAACAGGTACGGCACGTTCAGCACAAAGACGCCGCCGTGACCGAACGCAAAACCACTGGTGAGATTCAAACCATCGACAAAATCGCGGCTGGCATCCATGCGGCCGTCGCCATCGGTGTCTTCGAGGATCGTGATCCGGTCGGCCCCGCGCGGCCCCTTCGGCGGCGGGTCGGGAACACGGTCGTATTTGGTCCGTGAGAAGCGGTCGACCTGCACGCGCTCCAAACCGTTCGGATTCGGATACTGCAGATACTGAATCACCCACAGACGCCCGCGGTCATCGAATTCGATGGCCACCGGTTGTCGAACCAATGGTTCTGCGGCCACGACGGTGACCTCGAAACCATCGGCGACAGTCATCTTGGCGACCGCCGCTTCGGGTGTCAGCCCCTGTGACCATGCTGATGTGGAGAGAAGGAGTACCGTGCATCCCGCAAAGAAGCCAATTTGGGGCCGTGCTCGATTCACCATGAACGACTGATCCGTGCGGCAGAAATCCGTTTGGGCTAGCGAGCGAGCCACTCGCGATACTGACAGCTCAGCATACGATACGTATCGACAAATCGCGATGGATTACGACGGGGATTTTCGCCGTCGCGGTTCGACATTCCCGTGGTTACGCTGAAGCAACATTCAAACATCGTGACCCGAATACGGGAGCGCTTCCTTGATTCACTGTTTGGTCTGCACGTTTCGTGTTGCGCTGGGGCTGTTCGTCATTACCGCGGTCCCTCATGCTCACGCGGCTGATGTCGCCGAAGCGGCGCTGCGTGCGACCGTCCGCGTCACGGCAGAGGGTAAATCCGGAACGGGGTTTTTCGTCACATTGCCCGTCGTTGCGGATGAGCCACCGCAGACGGTGCTCGTCACGGCCGCGCATGTCTTCGACGAGATGACCGGCCCGCAATGCAGACTGGTCTACCGAGCCGCCGACGCGGAAGCGGGATTCGTGCGCAAAGAAACGGAGGCGCCGGTGAAAGACGGCGACAGAAAACTCTGGGTGCGGCATCCGGCGGCCGATGTCGCCGTGCTCGGGATCACTGTGCCCGAAGGGGTGGACGTGCAGCCGTTCACGCTCAATCAGATCGCGGACACCCGCCATGTGGAGGATCGTATCGTGCGGGTCGGCCAGGACGTTTTCATTCCGTGCTTTCCGGCTCAGGTGGAAGCCAACTCCGCGGGATGGCCATTGCTGCGAAAGGGATCGCTGGCCACGCATCCCCTCACGCCGGTGGCCCGCACGCCGACGATGTTCGTCGATTATTCCCACTTCGGCGGCGACAGCGGTGCCCCGGTGGTCGCGACCGTGAACGGCGAACCGCTCGTTGTCGGTCTGGTGTTTGCCATGTTGCGGCAGACGGACAAATCGACCACGGCGTTCGAAGAACGGACGCAACACACGCCCTTGGGGCTGGGAATTGCCGTTCAAGCACCGTTGATTCGGCAGACAATCAATGCCTGGGTGGAAGCCAACCGGATGCGGTAGGGTTTGCCGAATCCGCGAGGCGAACCATTCTTCGGACGCCTTATATCGGTTCGCCTCGATGACTCGGCAAACCCTACGATTCTGCGACAAATCGCACCAGTTGAGCTTTCGCCAGACCCCCTCATCGGCGACAATACCCGGTTTCGGTCCCGCTCCATCTGGAAACCGTGGACCCTGCGCGAACCGATGTCCTTTTTCGAGCCTCTGTCCAGCATGGTTGATCCGTCCCGCCCCGGCTTGTTTGAGCAGCTTCTGCACGATCGCATCCTCGTCATTGACGGGGCGATGGGGTCGATGATTCATCGTTTCGAGCCGACCGAAGCCGATTACCGCGGCGAGCGCTTCAAGTCGCATCCCATCGACCTGAAAAACGCCAGCGATGTGCTGGTCCTCACGCAGCCGCAGATGATTGCGTCGATCCACCGGCAATACCTCGAAGCCGGTGCGGACATCATCGAGACCGATTCGTTCAACGCGAACATCGTGTCGATGGAAGAGTTCGGCCTGGCCGATCTGACGTACGAATTGAATCAGACCGCCGCGGAGTTGGCCCGCTCGGTCGCCGAGGAGTTTACAAAGCAGAACCCCGCTAAACCGCGGTTCGTTGCCGGGAGTATCGGCCCGACAAAAATTATGCTGTCCTACAATGCGGACAAGCCCGGTTACCGCCCGGTGACGTTCGACCAGATGGTTGATTCGTATGCCGTGCAAATCCGTGGGCTGCTCGACGGTGGTGTGGATTTGCTGTTGCCGGAGACATCATTCGACACACTCAACATGAAAGCGTGTCTGTATGCGATTCAGCAGGTGTTTGAGCAGGTAGGCCGCAAAGTCCCGGTGATGGTTTCCGGAACCATCTTCAATGGTGGCGTAACACTCACCATGCAGACGCTGGAGGCCTTCTGGGCCGCGCTCTCGCATGCGCCGATGACATCGGTCGGCTTGAACTGTGCGCTCGGTCCAAAACAGATGCGGCCGTATGTCGAAACGTTGTCGCAGACCGCGAACCGCTACATCAGTTGTTATCCCAACGCCGGGATGCCCGATGGCATGGGCGGGTTCGATTCCACACCTCCCGAGTTCGCCGGCATCATCCGCGAGTTCGCGGAGAACGGCTGGGTGAACATCGTCGGCGGTTGCTGCGGCACCACGCCCGACTTCATCCGCGCCGTGTCGCAAGCCGTGGCAGGCATCACGCCGCGCCGCATTCCGGATACGCCGCATTGGTCGACGTACAGCGGATCGCAAGCGCTGGTGATTCGGGCTGAGGGCTTAGAGCTAAGGGCTAAGGGACAGACTGAAGAAGTCCCCGCGTCCGATTCTCCGTCTCTTAGCCCTCAACCCTTAGCCCTTAGCCCTAACCCATTCCTCGTCATCGGCGAGCGGACCAACGTCACCGGCTCGAAGAAATTTGCCCGGCTCATTCGCGACAAGCAGTACGAAGAGGCGTTGCAGGTCGCGCGGCAGCAGGTCGAGAGCGGCGCGAACATGATCGACGTGAACATGGACGAAGGCCTGCTCGACAGCGAGCAGGAAATGGTCCATTTCCTCAATCTCATCGCCGATGATCCCGACATCGCCAAAGTCCCGGTGATGGTTGACAGCTCGAAGTTCAGCGTCATCGAAGCTGGGTTGAAGTGCCTCTCCGGCAAGGGCGTGGTCAACTCGATCAGCTTGAAAGAAGGCGAACAAAAATTCCTCGAACAGGCGCTGACAATTCGCAAGTACGGTGCGGCAACCGTGGTGATGGCCTTCGACGAAGAAGGCCAGGCCGCGGATTGTTTCAACAAGGTCCGCATCTGCCAACGGGCGTACAAACTGTTGACGGAGAAGATCGGCTTCCCGCCGGAAGACATCATTTTCGATGCCAACATCCTCACCGTCGGCACGGGGATGGAAGAGCACGCGAACTACGCCGTTGAGTACATCGAAGCAGTAAGGCAGATCAAAGCCACGTGTCCGTATGCCAAGACCTCCGGCGGCGTGAGCAACGTCTCGTTCTCGTTCCGCGGCAATGAACTTGTCCGCGAGGCGATGAACGCGGCGTTCCTGTATCACGCCATCAATGCCGGGCTGGATATGGGGATTGTCAACGCCGGGCAACTGGCGGTGTATGACGAAATTGACAAGGAACTGCTGGAGTACGTGCAAGACGTGCTCCTCAATCGTCGCCCCGATGCGACCGATCGACTGCTGACGTATTCCGATGAACTCAAAGCCCGCGGCACGAAGAAAGTCGAAGGTGAAGCCGCGATCGAAGAGTGGCGGACCGGCACCATCGAAGCGCGGCTACAGCACGCCTTACTGAAGGGCGTCACGGACTACATTGACGAAGACACCGAAGAAGCCCGCGTGAAGTACGGCCGTCCGCTGGAAGTCATTCAGGGGCCGCTGATGGCCGGCATGAACGTCGTCGGCCGCCTCTTCGGCGAAGGCAAAATGTTCCTTCCGCAGGTGGTGAAATCCGCTCGCGTGATGAAGAAAGCGGTGGCCTATTTGCAGCCGTTTATGGAAGCGGAGAAGGAAGAGAAGGCTAAGGGCTTAGAGCTAAGTGCTAAGGGACAGAAAGAAGATGCCCCCAGCGCTGAGTCCTCTCCATCTCTTAGCCCTCAGCCCTCAGCCCTTAGCACCTCGCGCGGCAAAATCCTCATCGCGACCGTCAAAGGCGATGTCCACGATATCGGCAAGAACATCGTCGCCGTGGTGCTGCGGTGCAATAACTTCGAGGTCATGGACCTCGGCGTGATGGTGGCGTGCGACAAGATTCTGGAGACCGCGAAGAAGGAAGGCGTCGACATCATCGGGCTGTCGGGGCTGATCACGCCGTCGCTGGATGAAATGGTCTTCGTCGCGAAAGAAATGCAGCGGCAGGGGTTCACCACGCCGTTGCTCATCGGCGGGGCGACGACCAGCGCGAAGCATACGGCAGTGAAGATCGCGCAGCATTATGCGCAGCCGGTCGTGCATGTCGTCGATGCCTCGTTGTCCGTCCCGGCGGTAGAGAGTCTGCTCGATCCGAGTCGCAAAGAGGAATTCGCCGCGAAGAACCGAGCGTCACAGGATCGTGATCGCGCCAATTTTGCGGGGATGCAGGCCAATCGCAAGCTCGTGCCGTACATCGAAGCGTTGGCGCGGCGGTTTGCGACCGATTGGAAAACGGTCGACATTCCCACCCCGGCGTTTCTCGGCACGAAGGTGCTCGACAACTACCCGCTGGAAGAGTTGGTGCGGTATATCGATTGGTCACCGTTCTTCATGACGTGGGAACTCCGCGGCAAGTACCCGCGCATTTTTGAAGACGCCGTGGTCGGTGTTGAGGCGAAGAAACTCTACGATGATGCCCGCGCGCTGCTCGACCGCATCGTCAATGAGAAACTGCTCACGGCCCGCGGCGTATACGGTTTCTGGAGGGCCAGCACCGTCGGCGATGATATCCACGTCTATGGCCTGGAGAAGCCCGCCGTCGTGTCGCGCCCCGGTGTGGAAGAATCGCTGAAAAAGTTCGAGCAGTACCTATACTCGCGCGACATGCAATTCTCCGTCGATCGCCGGGTGGTGGCCGAAATCGCTTTGAAATCGCGGTCGCAATTCACCGCGGAGGAACTCGTCCCTCGCATCCCGCGCGCCAATCGCCGCTCACCGGCGACGGTCCATCGCACGGTCCGTCTTCTGGCGGAAACGGGCCTGCTGTCGATGTTCGGTGAAGGCGAAGGGGCGCTCTATGCACCGCGCACGCAGCTCATTTCGGATGAACTGGCCCGCAGTCCGGAACCGCTGGCCTGCTTCCCCATGCTGCGGCAACAATGGGAACGGGAGGGTCAAAAAGACTTCCGTAGTCTCGCCGATTACGTCGCTCCGGCGGACAGCGGCCGGACCGATTACATTGGCGCGTTCGCGGTGACGACGGGCATTGGTTGCGATGAACTGTCTAACAAGTTCGAGCACGAACTGCACGACGATTACCAGTCAATCATGACGAAGGCACTCGCCGATCGGTTGGCGGAAGCGTTCGCGGAACGCATCCACAAGCAGGCCCGCGAGGACTGGGCCTACGGCCACGCGGAAGTGCTGACCACCGACGATTTGATCGACGAAAAATACCGCGGCATCCGCCCGGCGTACGGTTACCCGGCGTGCCCCGATCACACCGAAAAGCACAAGCTGTTTCAGTTGCTCAACGCGGAGAACGCGACCGGCATCGTCCTCACCGACAGCTACGCCATGCACCCCGCCGCGTCCGTCAGCGGCCTGCTGTTCGCCCACCCCCAGGCGCGGTACTTCTCGGTCGACAAGATCACCCAAGACCAGATCGAAGACTACGCCCGCCGCAAGAACACTCCCATTGAAGAAATCGAACGCTGGCTGTCGCCGAATTTGGGGTATGATTCGTAACCTACCATCCTTGCCCGGAAGTTTGCGTGACAGTGAGCGTTTTTTAATCAGAATCAAGTATTCATGCTGATTTCAGGTTTCTCTGTTATCATCCGCGAGGCGGTTCAATCATTTTCCGCTCTGGATCAAGAGGAACTTTCCACCATGATACTTATGAATTGTGTTCACGGTGTCACTTTAGTGGCTTGGAGTGCGGCGGCTGTCGTGATGATGGGTGTGGTCAGCCACGCGGCGGAGACGAAGGTGCCGGTGACGTTTTCCGGGGGGCATGACACCAATCGCAAAGATGGCGGGCGGCCGGTGGGATTGATTGCGGCGGCGCTCGGCGTGAAGACAGAAGTCTTCCGTGAAGCCTTCAGCGGCGTGACCCCTGCGAAGGGGCGCGGTCCGACGGGGGAGGAAGCCCGCAAGAACAAAGCCGCGCTGATGAAGGTGCTGCAACCGCACGGCATCACGAACGATCGGCTGGACGAAGTTTCCAACTACTACCGCTATCAGCCGCAGCGGGGCGAGTTGTGGACCAACAAAGCGGCGAAAGCCCATGCGGTCGTGGTGGATGGCAAGGTCAAGGAAATCGTCGTGACGGAACCGGGGGCGGGTTACAGCACATCCCCCAAAGCGACGGTGCAGGGAGTGGACGGTATCGAACTGGAAGTGACACTCAGCTTCGGCAAAGACCTGAAGACGAACGGTTCCGTCAGCGGCATCGAAGTGGCCAAGCCGAAAGCCGTGCCGCTCACATGTCGGTCAATTCGTGAATTTGCCTGCGAGGGCGTCGGCTTCGATGTCGAGCACCTTGTTCAACCGCCGCAGGTGGCGTTCTTCGTTGGTGAAGTGGGCGGACAGAAACGCCCGGACGAGTTCCACCGCGAGTTCTTCGCCAACGATCCGGGCTCCGATGCAGAGCACGTTCATATCGTCGTGCTCGACTCCTTGGTGTGCCGAGTACGTGTCGTGACACACGCCGGCGCGAATGCCGGGGATTTTGTTGGCGGCGACGCTGATGCCCACGCCGCTGCCACAAAGAAGGATGCCGCGGTCGGCGTCACCGGAGAGAATCGTTTCTCCGACTTTGCGGGCAAAATCGGGATAATCGACGGAGCAATCGCTGTCGGTGCCGCAATCGACGATCGTATGCCCCGCGGCTTCGATGACCATCCGCAAGCGTGTTTTCAGCGGAAACCCGCCGTGATCGCACCCCAACGCAATCTGCATGTGTCGTCTCGCTTCCCAAAGTGGAGCGACGATTATGCCATGCCATGGCGGTGAAAGAAATCGCGTCACTTCGCGCCCGGCAATTGGATGGTGCGGAACGGCTGGTTGTCCTCCATGCGGACATCCCAACAGGCGGGCAATTCCCAAACTTTTGCATCATCCAATACAGCAGTCATCGGGACGGTGGTCATCCGCGCCAGCGCATACCGCCAACAGGGCTTCTTCGTGGCTTCGATCATCAGGACGGCTTCCGGATCGGTCCCTTGCACAAAGGCAAAAACCGCGGCGTCGACGGTGGCATCGGCGGGCGAACGATAAATCGGCTGCGGCAATAACCGGGCTTCAAACTTCTTCTGATTGCCCCCTTCGACGCGAAATCGCTCGGCGATCCGTCGCATCTGTACGAGCCGTAAGGCGCGTTGTTGATGAGGCGGTTCCGCGTCGGGGACATCCTTCCATACGACATTCGGAGTAAAATGGTGTCGTTGAACGCGATCTTGAATGAGCACCAGCGGTGTCTCCGACAACGATGTCAGTTCGTGCTCGATACCGTCCGGATAAGGATAGGCGCTGGCAATCAACTGGGGACGACCGCCCACCGTCCATAAGAACACTGCCCCGGCAGCCGTTTTGCGGATGGGATTCGACCAGCTCAACGCCGACGCGGGCTCGAACTTCACGGCGACAGCTCCTTGCGGAGAGGATTGAAGCACCTCGTAGGCGACGAACTCGGCCACACGCCGCGTTTGCCACGCCTTGGCTTCCTCGACGGCGGAGTCCTCTTCGCACTGCCCGACAGTCCCCGCGACGATCAAAAGCAAGACGGCGTTGATCCCGATTCGCACCTGACTGCGCATGTGGCTCTCCCCGGTTTTCACGACAGCAAACGACGGCCCAATCATAGACGTAACGTCTGCGTCTTGGGAAGCCGGAACGGTGACGTTATCGCCAGAAGAAGAGTGCCATGCCGAGACCCACGCAGGCGGCCAGCGTCGTGACCATTCCGCGTTTCCAGACGAATGTGAGGAGCAACGCCAATCCCGCGATGATGGCGACCCGGACATCGAACGAGGCCACCCTCGGGCTGAACAATCGCAGAGGGCCGAAATGGACTTCTTGCACGTCGGTGAAGAGGGTGTGGATTGTAAACCAGATGGCCAGATTCAACACAACACCCACCACGGCAGCCGTGATTGTCGAGAGCGCGGCATTCAATGAGCGATGCGACCGCAGTCGTTCCACCAGCGGGGCCCCCAGAAAAATCCAGTAAAAACAGGGCAAGAAGGTGACCCAAGTCGTCATCAGCGAACCGACAATCCCCGCGGTCAGCGGATCGAACGGCCCCGGATGACGATAGGCCCCCATGAAGCCCACGAACTGCACGACCATGATGAGCGGTCCCGGCGTCGTTTCCGCCATGCCGAGGCCGTCGAGCATCTCGCCCGATTTCAACCAGCCGTAGCTCTCCACGGCCTGCTGGGCGACATACGCCAGCACCGAGTACGCGCCGCCAAAGGTCACCATGGCCGCCTGACTGAAAAAGACCCCTTCCTGAAAGAAAACGGAGGCATCTCCCAGACAAAGCCGGGCAATGAGAATCGGTCCGAACCACAACGGCAAACAAACGGCGCTGACCATGAAGGCCCGTGTCCATGTCGGAGGGACATCGTGATACTGAATTTCAACCGGTGGCGGCCGGTCGCCGTTCTCCTTCTTCGAGCCGTGTCCCTTCAGTACGGCAAACCTCTCGGGGAACCACCGACCGCCGACGAAACCGACGATCCCTGCCAGCAGAATCAGCAAGGGAAAAGGGACTTCGAGCAGGAAGATGGCAACGAACGAGAGGACCGCAACGGTCAACATCGCGCCGTTCTTCAGTACCCGTTTGCCGATACGGATCACGGCTTCCATGACGATGGCCAAGACTGCCGGTTTGAGGCCGAAGAACAATCCCTGCACCAGCGGCGTTTCTCCGTACTCCGCGTAGACGATGCTCAAGACCAGTATTGCGACCAAGCCCGGGAGGATGAACAGTCCGCCGGCGAGTAATCCGCCGCGTGTCCGGTGCATCAACCAGCCGATGTACGTCGCCAATTGTTGCGCTTCAGGACCAGGAAGGAGCATGCAGAAATTGAGCGCGTGCAGAAACCGCTCTTCGCTGATCCAGCGCTTTTCCTCGACGATAATCCGGTGCATGACCGCGATCTGACCCGCCGGTCCGCCGAAGCTGAGCAAAGCGACGCGGCTCCATGTCAGCCACGCCTCGCGCCAGGAAACGACTCGTGGCGTATCGTCCGCACGGTGTTCCGTCACCTAAAGCGCCTTCTTGGAGAAACTCATCAAAACGGCGAGTACGATAGCAGTCCGCACGTCAGACCGCAGCGCACGACGGAAATCCTTTTCGCGAAGGAGTGTGCCGATTATCATCGCTCGCTATGAATCTCTTCCTCGATACTTTGGGCGTTACGGGCGGGATTGTGCTGGCGATTGTCGCCGGTGTGATCATCTTAACGTTGTTTTATCGCTGCCTGACGTGGATGAATGATGCGGGCGCAAAACCGGAAACGCTGGCGATCCGCGGCATCCTGAAGACAGAGACCTTGGCCACGGTCCATCTTCTCGGTGGACAAGTTTTCGAGCGTGTCCGGTTCATCGGCTTTACCCATTCCGAATCGATGAAAATGCGCTTTCCCTTGGAACTCAACGGCATGGTGATTCTGGAAGATGAGCAACGGAAGCAGTTTCTGATCCGCGCGAAAAATATCCAGATGATTGTCATCGCACCGGAATCGAGTTCCACGTAATTTCGCTTTCGGCCCTCATTCCTTGAGAGCGAACCCGTTGGACGACGGCTCGCTTTTCACCGTCGCACATATCCATTACCGTCGCCTTGGTTCGTGGTCCCTTCATCTCTATGATGCCACACGGAGGGTGGGGGGTTGGCTGGCGATAGGGGTGGGATTGAAGCGGCAAGGGAGCGAACGTGGCAATCACGGTTCGCCGGGTGGCTTGCGCGCTGGAAAGGGTTGTTGCTGGTCTTCGCGCTGGTCCTCGGAGCCGTGGCGTTCTGGCCGGCGCAACATCTGCATCTGGACGAATCGATCGAATCGTTCTTCGCCCCCGAAGACCCTTTGCTGAAAGATTTCATTGCCAGCAAAAACTGGTTCGGCGGCGATGAATTGTTGCTCGTCGGCTATCAGGACAAAGACGCCCTCACCGACGAACATCTCTCCACCCTGCACGATTTCGCCGATCAATTGTCCGCCGTTCCCGGAATTCAGGCCTCGGGAACGCAGCACCTCGCGGCGATGCTGCAGCCGGAGGGGGTCGCTGCGCGGGTGATCATGCGGTTTCCCTCCGTCCGCGAACAGGTGCTGGAGTTCTCCGAAAACATCCTGATCAGTGCCGATCGCCAGACCGTGGGCGTCGTGTTGCGGCTCACTCCCGAAAAATCGGCCCCGGTTCCACGGACACAAACCTATCGAGCCATTCGCAAGCTCGCGACGGAACATCATCCCCCCGCGTTTGTGGCCGGAGAACCGCTCCAGGTCCACGATATGTTTCGGTACGTCGAACAGGACAGCGTGCTGCTCGGCGTCTCGTCTTCGCTGCTGTTGATCTTGGTGATTCTCATGCTTTTTCGCAGCTTTCGATGGGTCGTGCTGCCGCTGCTGGTGGTGCATCTGTCGCTGGTGTGGACGCAGGCCTCGCTGTATTTCGCCGATGTCCCGTTGAGCATGGTGAGCTCCATGTTGACCGCGCTGGTCACCATCATTGGCATCTCGGTCGTCATGCACTTTACGGTTTCCTTCCGCGAGTTTCGCGAGACGATGGACCGCGAAGCCGCCTTCCACAAAAGCGTGGTGGTGCTCGCCGAACCGATCTTCTGGAATATCCTCACCACGATGATCGGCTTTGCTTCTTTGCTGGTGAGTACGGTCGCACCGGTCCGCAGTTTCGGCTTGATGATGACCGTTGGGTCGGGCGTGGTGCTCATCGCCTGCATGATGGTTTTGCCGGGAGGAACACTCCTCGGTCGCTGGGATGCGGACCCGCGGCCCACGCCTTCCGAACACCGTCTGGTGGCGGCGCTGCATCGGCTCACCATCTGGCTCGACAAGCACTATTGGCCGCTGCTGGCGGCCAATTTCGCCGTCCTCATCATCGGGAGTTTCGGCCTCGCAAAACTGACGATCGAGACCGATTTCAGCAAGAATTTCCGACGCAGCAGCCCCATCGTCCAGGCGCTGGAATTCTTCGAAACGAAACTCGGCGGCGCGGGGAATTGGGAGGTCAACTTCCCGGTGCCCGAGGAACTGGATGCCGCGACGATTGATAAAGTCCGTGCCCTGACCGAAGAACTGAGATTGCTGAAGATGCCCGACGGGACGCGACTGACGAAAGTCGTCTCGCTCGCGGATGGCGTCGATTTCATCCCGTGGCTCGCGGCGCGCACACTCGCCGCGAAAATTGATCTCCTGCGGGACTATCAACCCGAATTTGTCCCGAGCATCTACAATTCGGAACAAGGGCGCATGCGAATCGTCCTGCGGTCACTCGAACGGCAACCCGCCCAGATCAAACTCCAGCTCATCGAAAAAGTGCGGACCGCAGCCCACCGTCATTTTCCCGACGCGAACGTCACCGGGCTGTATGTGCTGCTGGCGAATGTCATCACCAGTTTGATGGACGACCAGCTCACCAGCTTTATCACTTCCGCCATCGGCATCTTTATTTGCGTAGCGCTCGCAACGCGAAGCTGGGCGGTGGGGGTCATTGCTCTTTTTCCCAACCTGTTCCCGCTGGTGCTCGTTGTGGGGGGAATGGGATGGTGCGGCGTGCCGATTAATATCGGCACCGCGATGATTGCCAGCGTGTCTTTCGGCCTGACCGTCGACGCCAGCCTGCATTATCTGGCGGAATATCTCGAACTGCGTCGCGCCGGACGTAATCATCATGACGCGGTTCTGGCCACTCACGGGAACGTCGGCCGGGCGCTCGTATTTTCGAATCTGGCCCTCATCTTCGGCTTTGCGGTCCTGGCCCTGTCGAATTTCATCCCACTGGTCTACTTTGGAGTGCTCGTGAGCCTGGCGATGTTCGGCGGCCTGGTTGGCAACCTCGTGCTCTTGCCGCTGCTCCTGCACTGGATTCCGATCAAAGTGAACACCGGAGAGATGAGAGCGAACGAAGAAGGACACTCTTGATGCAATCTCGGTCCTGGTATTCCCGCTTTGCGAAGTCCGCCTCGCACTTTTGCGGTCAGCCGCGCGTTTTCAGTTTGGCCGTCGGCATCATCCTGGTGTGGGTCGTCACGGGCCCGATCTTTGCCTTCAGCGATACCTGGCAACTGGTGATCAACACGGGCACCACCATCGTGACGTTCCTGATGGTCTTTCTCATTCAGAACACGCAGAATCGCGACACGATGGCGATGCAGATCAAACTGGACGAACTGATCCGCGCGACCAAAGGAGCGCATAACGCTTTGCTCGATCTGGAAGAAATCGAGCAGGAAACGATCGATCAGTTTCGAGCCAAATATCAGGTTCTGGCCGCGAATGCCCGTTCTCAGATCGATCTGGGCCAACTCGATACGGACTCGCCGGAACCGTAGTTCGCGGAACTGACAGAGTTCCGTATGAGGAACCACCAACGAAAAACCCCCGGTTGCGGACAACCGGGGGCGAATTCGTTGTGCTTGCCGATCGCGAACGATCCGCGGAGTTACTTATCCTGCGTCAGGATGAAATCCTGAAAGCGGATGCTGTCTTGTTCCATCTCGGTGATGCTCTTGAAGAGCTCGCCCATGATGCGATGGAAGTGCTTCGCACGGACGGAGTAGTAGTTGTGCTTGCCGTCGCGGCGGGCTTCAATCAATCCGGCGACGCGGAGCAGCGCCAGGTGATGGCTGACGGCGGGTTGGCTTTGGTCGAGCCGTTCGCACAGGGCGGTGACGTGCAATTCCCCTTCGCGCATCAGATACATGAGGATGCGGAGGCGGGTTTCATCGGACATTAACTTGAAGACCTGCACGAGGTCTTTTTCAAGCTGATCGGACAACTCGGGGATCGAACCGGCCGCCCGGGCAGGCGGATTGGCAAGATTAGCAATCATGGAACTCTCACTCTCTGGTTGTGATTCCGGGGGCGGAGCGCCCGCTTGGCGATCATCACCCAATCCTGAATCAGACAATTCTCACAGTCCTTATTGAGAGGCCGCTTCAACGAATGTTCAGCGGCCGGGTCACGCTCGGAAAAGTCTCCACATTCCGGTGGCGGAATTGTTCGTCGATGTTAATTTTTAGCTTGGCGGTTGTTTATCAGTCGTGACGGACCAAGACCTTCGACTGATCCGATCAACTGGTTTTGATCAGAATCCGTCGATCCGGCGTGGAATCAAACGATTATGTTGGCGAACAGATTGTCGCGGCAGAGGGATGAGCCAGAATGGCTGCGCACACAGATGAGAAGATCAAGAAATGTCGAATCATTGCTAAGACTACCCGGACACACGTGGTCCAGAACCTTTCTACGGCGAAGATGGCACCATTATGGTCGCGCCCCATTGGCCAGTCAACTACCTTCTCGGGAAATCAGAATTGTCACATGAATTACAGAATTCGTTAATATGAACCCGATGTTCCTGCACTCCGACCGCATTAATCCCATCAACCCCTGCTAATTTGACAAGAAATTGCCGCGAAGAGTTCCCGTCTTGCCCCTCATTCACGATGAAAATCATTCTGCCGTTGGCGCGAAAGATCGAGTTCATGTCCGAGTTTGCTGATTTGTCGAACCGCTGGGTCGTGGTGACGGGAGCTTCCACCGGCATAGGGCGTGCCATTGCTCTCGAAATCGCTGCCGCCGGGGGGAATATCGTTGTTCACTATGCGCATCGCCAAAGCGACGCCGAAAAAATGGTCGATGACGCACAGAAAACAGGCGTCTCCGCTTTCGCGACCGCTTGTGATTTCCGGGATTCGGCAGCAATCCCCGCATTCGTTTCTCAAGTGTGGGACAAAACGCAAGGAATCAGCGCATGGGTGCATAACGCCGGTGCGGATGTTCTGACGGGCGAGGCCGCCAAGTGGGGCTATGGCGAAAAACTCGCCGCTCTGCTCGCCATCGATCTGACTGGAACCATGCTCGCTACCAAAGATGTCGGTCGTCGAATGCGCGAAAAGGGAACCGGTTCGATCCTCACCATTGGGTGGGATCAGGCCGATCGCGGCATGGAAGGCGATAGCGGCGAACTCTTTGCGGCAACCAAAAACGCCATCATGGGTTACTCCCGTTCGCTTGCCGTCAGCCTTGCCCCTGCGGTTCGCGTGAATTGCATCGCCCCCGGCTGGATCAAAACGGCCTGGGGAGAAACGGCCAGTGCCGAGTGGCAAGCCCGGGTGATGCGGGAAACTCCGCTGCAACGCTGGGGCACGCCGGAAGATATTGCCCGGCTGGCGCGCTTCCTGATCAGCGATGACGCGCGCTTTATCACCGGTCAGGTGATCAACGTCAACGGCGGAGCCGTGCGCTAAAACGCCATCAGAAGATCGTGTCGTGGGTCAGTTGGAAGAGTCGGGGCAGGGGTCCCGACCTATGAATGGTTAATCTCCGCCGAAATAGAGGTCGGGGCCCCTGCCCCGACGGATTTGAATTCAAACTGACCCACCACCGAAAATCGGCCTGAAGTTGTGACGAACCCACGTGTCCTCTTTGTGACGGGGCGACTCGCCGAACCGAGTTTGCGCGAGATGCTGGACACTTGGGGACGCGACAACGGCCTGAATTACGAGATCGCGGTCCTGCCCATCACGGTGGCAGCCCTCATGCACGTCCATTGGGTTCAGCGGAAACTGACTGTCCCCCCGGAAACGCAGCGCGTGATCGTGCCCGGATGGTGCGGGGGCGATCTATCAGTGCTGGAATCCGAATGGAAAGTCCCTTTCGAACGGGGCCCGAAGGACCTTCGCGATTTGCCGGAATTCTTCGGCCGCCAGAAACGACCGGTGCCGAAGCTCGACGATTACAGCATCGAGATCATTGCCGAAATCAATCATGCCCCCCGATTGACCGAGACGGCCTTGCTCCACGAGGCCGAACGTCTGCGTTCCCAAGGGGCCAATCTTATCGACCTCGGCAATCTCCCCGGTGAAAGTTGGGTGGGAATCGGGCCGGCGGTCGCGGCGCTGCGGGCGAATGGCTTCCGTGTCTCGATCGACAGTTTCGACCGCCAGGAAGTGGAAGCTGCTGTCGAGAACGGCGCGGAACTGGTGCTGAGTGGTCAGGGTCCGCATTTATCGTGGCAGACCGCCATCCCCGCGGAATTCGTCATCATCCCGGATACGCCGAATGAGATCGCCACCCTCGAAACCACCGCCGCGGCCTTCACCGCGGCCGGGCGCACCGTTCGGTGGGACCCCATTCTGGAACCGATCGGCTTTGGATTTGCGGCATCACTCGCGCGCTATTATCGCGTGCGTGAACACCGTCCGGATGCCGCCCTCATGATGGGCATCGGCAACCTCACCGAACTTTCGGAAGTCGACAGCACTGGTGTCAACTTTCTGCTTGCGGCGCTGTGCGAGGAACTCCGCATCGGCAGCATCCTCACCACATCGGTCATCAACTGGTGTCGCACCGCGGTTCAGGAATTCGACATTGCCCGGCGGCTGGTGCGGCATGCGATTCAACGGCGGACGTTGCCGAAGCATGTGCATGGTCAACTCGTGATGCTGCGCGACCCGCGTGTGCATGAACTCGGCGAGCATGGCCTGTCGGAAATCCGGCAGCGAATTACCGACCCGAATTTCCGCATCTTTGCCGAGCGCGGGGAAGTCCATTTGATGAACCGTGACGGTTATTGGCACGGCAGCGACCCGTACGAAGTTTTTGATCGCATGATCGCCGCCGTCGGGACGCTGACCGCCGAGCATGCGTTTTATCTGGGCATGGAATTGATGAAAGCCCGCACGGCGTTGACGCTCGGGAAACAATACACACAGGACGAAGCGCTGCGGTGGGGGTTCCTCACGGTCGACGAAGTGAGCGCGATCGCCCGCCGGAAAGAAGATCGACGCCACAGCGAGAACGAAAACGACGAAGTCGGTGGAAAATCGAAGAGCGAGAATGGGAGCGGGTGATTCTGCGAAGCGGCAAGCGTCAATTGGTCGTTTTCCCCGTTCACTATCTTCATTTTGCAGTGTCCATCCTCAATAAAGACCTCATGTCCGACGTTGTTGCCCTGCCGCCGTTGATTCATGAATTGTCACGCATTCCCGATGCGATGGCCGCGGTCCGGTCGTTCGCGGATTTACCGGCATTGCTGTTGCTCGACAGTGCCGCGACATCATCGCCGCGGGGGCGCTATTCGTTTCTGACCGCCGATCCGCGGAGGTTCGTGCGGAAAACAACGGCGGTGCTCGGTGAGGATCCGTTCCAATCGTTTCGTAGCTCTGCGGCAACCTTTCCCATTCAGCCCGTGGAGGACCTTCCCCCTTTTCAAGGGGGCGTGGCGGGATTGATGGGATACGAACTCGGACGCGCCTGGGAACGAATCACGACGGCAAAACGGGACGAGTTTGAACTTCCCGTCCTGGCGGCGGGCCTCTACGACTGGGTGTTAGCGTGGGATCATCATCAGCGGCGAGCGTGGGTGATCGTGCAAGCGTGGCCGGCTCCCGAAGCCGCGGCCGACGCAGAGCGGATGGATGTCGCGAAACAGCGCATGGCATGGATCCAGGCGCGGCTTACATCGCCACCCGCTTTTGTCGAACCGAAACCGCCCCTTGGGATTCGCCGTGAAGAGTTGTCCGCGGCGTGTCAGGTCATGGAGCAACCGCCGGTCTGGAGTAATTTTTCCCGCGACAACTACCTGCAATCGCTGCAACGGATTATCGATTACGTTCACGCGGGGGACATCTTCCAGGCGAATTTATCACAGCGATTGTTGTCACCTGCGCCGTGTGGTCCGGTCGAGTTGTACGAGCGCTTGCGCAAGACGAACCCCGCACCGTTCGCCGGTCTGTTTTTGTGCGACGACTGGGCCGTGATCAGCGCGTCGCCCGAACGGTTTCTGCACGTCGATCAGGGCCGGGTGGTGACGCGGCCGATCAAAGGAACCCGGCGGCGGAATGCCGCTCCGGAAGCCGATCTCTTTTCCAAAGACGAACTGCGGGAAAGCGAAAAGGATCAAGCCGAAAATGTAATGATTGTCGACCTGATGCGGAATGATCTCTCCCGCGTGTGCGAACCGGGGACCGTGCGCGTGCCGTTGCTGTGTGAAGTGGAAACGTATGCTACGGTACAACACCTGGTTTCCGAAGTGTGCGGGACACTGCGGCCGGGTGTCACCGTGTGGGATTTGTTCGCGGCGACGAGTCCGGGAGGGTCGATCAGCGGGGCTCCCAAAGTGCGGGCGATGGAGATCATCGCCGAACTGGAACCGACGGCCCGCGGTCCTTACACCGGCAGCCTGTTTTATGCGACGACCCCGCAGCAGGCGGACAGCAATCTGCTCATCCGCACGTTCGTCTTGCGGCACGGCTGGCTACAATGCTGCGTCGGCGGCGGGATTGTCGCGCAGTCGGACCCCGAAACCGAATACGCGGAAACCTGGCACAAAGCCGCGGGGATGCTGCGAGCGCTCGAGGTCAAGACATGAGGAATGCAGAATGCAGAGTGATGAATGAATTCCATCTGCTCGCCGCTTTGCCGATCTCCAGCAGCCCGCTGAAACCAGTTCTGTGTGCCACTGGCTCCGCCAGTGTCTTCGCATTCAAATCGAGGTATCGCACTTCAAACGAGACACTGGCCGAGCCAGTGGCACACGAGAAATAGTCGAACATCCATGATTCTGCTCATCGACAACTACGACAGCTTCGTCTTCAACCTCGCGCGGTATCTGTGCGAGTTGGGGTGCGACACGCGCGTGGTGCGGAACGATGCGATCACCGTGGAGGATGTCCGTGCGCTGAATCCCGAAGCAATTGTCATTTCGCCGGGCCCGTGCAGCCCGAATGAAGCCGGGATTTCCGTCGAGGTCTTGCGCCGTTGTGGTGCAGACATTCCGATCCTCGGCGTTTGCCTGGGTCATCAGTCACTGGCCGCGGCATACGGTGGAAAAGTGATCCGTGCCTCGGAGCCGGTGCATGGGCGGACATCGTGGGTGCGTCACGCGGGAACGCCGTTGTTCGCCGGGGTGACGAATCCGTTCCGCGCGACCCGCTATCATTCCTTGATTGTCGACGAAGGCTCATTGCCCCCGGAATTGATCGTTACCGCGTGGACCGACGACGGCGTCCCGATGGCGATCGAACATCAACAGCACCGGCTTTATGGCGTTCAGTTTCATCCCGAATCGGTGCTCACCGAGTTCGGTCACCGCTTGCTGTCCAATTTTCTCCAACTCGCTGGCGTGACACCCACATCGATTCCCACTTCCGACCGGGTCACGCCGCCGCAAATCGCAATGGATCAACTTCACCACCTTCCCCGCACTTTGACACCGGTTTCGTGGTGAAGTGGAGTACAGTCATTCATACGGTGGGGAGATCAGATCGCTCATCGGCGCGTGTCGCAACGTTCATGATGGCTTCTTCCGTCCACTCGCGGGTCGGTTTGATGCCCCGTAACCGGCCGCGGCTCATCACGCCGATGCGGTCGCACACCGCCATGAGTTCCGTGAGGTACGAACTCA
>JAKFUG010000019.1 GCA_021732785.1 Planctomycetaceae bacterium | reverse complement strand
GACCAACACGATATCTTCAAACGCATCGACCCCACCCGATGGATCGTCCCACCCCTATTGGAGATCGCCTCGTGAACGTTCGGTTCTGTTGTGCTGCTCTCGTCTGCCTGGTCTCCGCGACGTTGTCCGCGGCCGATAACACCCCGCCGAGCGGATTCACCGCCCTCTTCAACGGCAAAGATTTCGCCGGCTTCCACGGCGTGGGCACAGAAGACCCGCGGAAGATTCAGGCGCTATCTGACGAAGAGCGGACGAAGAAGTTCGCCGACAGTCAGGCCGATCTCATGGAGCACTGGAAAGTCGACAACGGCGAACTGGTCAACGACGGCAAAGGTTTGTACGTGACCACCGACAAGGACTACGCCGACTATGAACTGCACATCGAATGGAAGCTGATTCCGCACGGCGACAGCGGCGTGTATCTCAAGGGGACGCCGCAGGTGCAGATTTGGGACTATACCGACGCCGAGTACATCCAGAAATTCAAGGCCAACATGGGATCGGGCGGCTTGTGGAACAACTCCGCGGGATCGTCGGCGAAAGATCCGCTGGTGCTCGCGGACAAACCGATCGGTCAATGGAACAAGCTCCGCATTCTGCAAGCCGGGGCCCGGACCACGATCTATCTGAACGACAAACTCGTGGTCGATCGCGGGATCCTCGAGAACTATTTCGACAAGAATAAAACGCCGCTGGTGTATAAAGGTCCGATCCAGTTGCAGACGCATGGCAACGAAGTCCGCTGGAAGAATCTGTATCTCCGCGAGTTGTCCGCCGAAGAGGCCGCGAAGGTTGCGCTGGGGCCGGACGAAGGCTTCACCAGTCTCTTCAACGGGAAAGACCTCGATGGCTGGGCGGGGGCAGTTGAGAATTACGAAGTGGTCGACGGCGCGATTCGTTGCAAGGAAGGCAAAGGGGGCGTGCTGCACACCAAGGGTGAATACGGCGACTTCGTGGCCCGCGTGGAATTCAAATTGCCTGCCGGCGGCAACAACGGCTTGGCTATTCGGTACCCCGGCACCGGCGATACGGCGTACGTCGGCATGTGCGAGTTGCAGATCCTCGATACCGAACACCCGAAGTACGCCAAGCTCGATCCCCGCCAAGCTCACGGTTCGGCTTACGGAATGGCGGCCGCTCATCGTGGATATCACCGCCCGGTTGGCGAATGGAATTTCCAGGAAGTGACCGTGAAAGGTTCAACCATCAAGGTCGAGCTCAACGGCTCCGTGATTCTCGATACCGATCTGAGCAAGATCACCGAGTACATGGCGAACTCGCCGCATCCGGGCAAAGACCGCACGACCGGTTCCTTCGGCTTCGCGGGGCACTCCGACCCGGTGGAGTTCCGCAACGTGCGCATCAAGGCGCTGAAGGCGGATTGAGTCACATCCCATCAAGTGAAGACAGCCCAGGGATGGCAATCCCTGGGCTTCTGCTTTATCCGTTAAGGATTTTGGTCACGCGCTCTTCCGTCGTGCCGACTTCGTTGATCTTCAGGCCGAAGTTTTCGCCGATCTTCACGGCTTCGCCGCGGCAATAGCGGGCGTTGTTGACGTAGAGATCCAGTTGCGCTTCGCACGATTTCGGAAACGAGATCAGGACGCCGGAGGAAATTCCGAGGAGCTGCGAAACGGTGATCTTCTTTTCCGCCAGACGCACACTCACCTGCACGGGGAGCGAGCGCAGCCGGGCCAAGGGATCGGGCCCCGCGTTCGGACTGGGCATCGCGGGAAGGACCGACGGACTCGGTGAGACTGCCGTGGGGACCACCGCCGCGTGAACGGGCGGGGTCGCCCGCTTTTCCGTATCCCACAGCGGTGTGGCCAACGGCCAGATGACGAGGAGCGACCCTGCCGATTGACCGCTGGCTTCGGTGACCGAAAGCGTCATCGTCGCGGCCCAGTCGACGGGCTGGCATTGTTCGAGAAAGGACCACAGCCGGGGAACCTGCACGGTCGCATAGCGCGACGGTTCCAGGTCCGGCGGAAAGAGATTCATCGACCATTCCATGGCCAATGTTTCCAACCGCGATTTTTGACTTTCGTTCGGCGCGGCGTACCACTCCGGCAGCGGCAACTCGTCGGGAATGAGCACGGCGAGGCCCTGTCCGCCCACTTCGAAGAGGACCGCCAGCCCGCGTCCCTGGAAATCGCTGGGGGGTTCGTCCGGATTCCAACCGCCGGACTCGCCGGGCGAAAGGCTCCACGGAATGTCGAAACACTGCGCGAACGACTCCGCGAGCGCTGCGGCGTTCTCGGAGATGGCACCAATCATCTGTTCGATATTCGCTTCGGTCAGCATCGCGGAGATTCCCATCCCGACGGCGCGCAGCCGGTCCTTCGGCTGAGTCGGCCATTCCCTTGAAGAAATCGGCACAACCCGGAAGAAAACTTACAGGCGAATGTGGTTTAGGAAAAATACGGTGACATTTCCGGCAGAGCAAATACCCCAGACCACTCAATCTTTCCATTCGAATGAAAATCCCCGGAAGCCCAGGGATTCCGATCCCTGGGTCTCTTCAATTCAGAATCAGCGCGGGCACTGGCGTCTGCGAAGCGCAAGCGACGGTCTGCAACTCGTCTGGACCCAACTCCTTCCGTGCGGTCTAATTCCGTTCCCTGGAAAACCGTTCGTCGCAAGGAAGCGCCGGGTTGGATCGTCTGCTGAAACTCTGGCCGTTCGTCCGGCCGCATCGTCGTCGATTGATTGTGGCTCTGGTCATGGCCGCCGTGGCGTCCGGGTTGTGGGCGGGTGCGCTGCTGCTCACGTTCCCGATCACCAAGGTGTTGATGCAGCAGAAGAGCATCGGCGAGTTCGTTGCCGCCCGCATTGAAACCGCTCAGCGAAAAGCAGCCGAGCATTCCGCACGAGTGGATGCCATCGAGGATGAATTGGCCGCGATGGCCTGGCGGGGGGAGCACGATCCTCCCGAGGCATTGGTTCGGTTGCAGGATCGATCCAAAGCCCAGGCCCATCTCAGCCAGGCCGCACGCGATGAATGGTGGAACCGGCAACTGGAGCATTATCTCGTTCCGTTGTTACCCGCAGATCGCTTCCAGACACTGGCCTTGCTGTTTGTCTCGCTGCTTGTCGTCTCGTCGCTGCACGGAGTGGCCGTCTATTTCCAGGAAGTCTGGATCGGGATGGTCGTGCATCGGTCCTTGCGATCGCTGCGAACGAAGATGTTCCGCAACACGCTGGAGTTGGACGCGCAAACGCTCGGTGTCGAAGGCACCCCCGCGCTGATGTCGCGATTCACGAACGATCTCACCGGCATCGCGCAGGGGCTGACGCTTCTCGGCGGCAAGATCGCTTTGGAACCCCTCAAAGCCGCGGCGTGTTTGACCTCCGCGTTCGCCATCAACTGGCGGCTCACACTTTTCTCGCTGGTTTGTGCTCCCGTCGGGGCGTTCGTTTTTGCACACTTCGGCAAACGGTTGAAGAAAGCCAGCCGCCGGCAAATGGAAACCGTGGCCCGGTTGTATGCGGTGATTCAGGAAACCCTCGGTTCGTTCCGGGTCGTCACCGCCTATGGCAATGCGCGGTGGCATCGACGGCAGCTCAATGCCGAGAGCCGCAACTATTTCCGCAAGGCGATGCAGATCAACCGGATTGATGCACTCGTCAATCCCACGGTGGAAATGCTCGGCATCGCGGCCGCGTGTCTGGCCATTCTACCGGGGGCGTACCTGGTGCTGCGCGGCAAGACCTCCATCTTCGGCGTGCAGTTGACCGCCGCACCGATGGACATTGCCGAGCTGGCGATGCTCTACACTTTGCTGGCGAGTGTGCTCGATCCGGCCCGTAAATTGTCGAGCGTCTTTTCCAAGCTGAAAAAATCGTTCGCGGCATGCGATCGTGTTCTGGCCTGGATGGATCGCTCACCGTTGCTGAGCGCGAATGGAACGGCTCCCACGAGCACCGCACCGCATCGGCAAACCATCGAATTCGACAACGTCACCTTTGCCTACCACGCGGCGGATGACACGACCGTCCGCGATCCCGCGCTGCAGGCGATCTCGCTCCGCATCCCCTTCGGCGATGTCGTCGCGATGGTCGGCGGCAACGGTTGCGGCAAGTCGACGCTCGTCGGCATGCTCCCGCGGTTCTTCGATCCGCAACAGGGTTCGTTGCGAATCGACGGCGTCGATGTCCGCGCGATGACACTGACATCGCTGCGGAGCCAACTCGGTTGGGTGCCGCAGGAAAGCCTGCTGTTCGACCAGTCGATTGCGGAGAACATCGCCTTCGGCAGCCCGCATGCCACGCGGCAGCAAATCGACGACGTGGCCCGCCGGGCCCATGTTCTGGACTTCGCCGCGTCATGGCCACAAGGGTTGGACACGCCGGTGGGAGAAAAAGGGCAACGTCTTTCCGGCGGGCAACGCCAGCGCGTGGCATTGGCCCGCGCGATGTTGCGCGATCCCGCGATTCTCGTCCTCGACGAAGCCACCTCGGCGATTGATGCTCAAAGTGAACGCCTGATTTACGAAGCGCTCGGCACTTTCGTCCGCGGTCGCACCACGTTCATTATCACGCACGCGATGCCCGCCGCATTGCAGGCCGTGGTGACAAAAGTGGTCGTGATGGATCAGGGGCAAGTGCTCGCGGTCGGCTCCCACGCCGATCTGCTCCGCACCTGCCCGCCGTACGCCACGCTCGCCGCCGCTCAGCAAGCCCGCCGCGCCGCGTGAATTTGTCCTGTGTGCCACGGCCGTGTCGGCTGTATGCCGGTCAAGAGCGTGTTTTCCTCTCGCACGACTCGCTGAGCCACTGGTCTCGACACAACTCGTTCCGATCAAGAAATCACAATGTTTTTTGGTTTCGCCCCGGCCTTCAGGATGGGGTTGAGGCCATTAAACCGGCTACAGTCACTTTGATGTGGGTTTTCATTCTCCGTCGCCTGTGCGAAAAACCTCATTCGCGGGGCGGGAAGCAACGTTGCTTGTCGACTTGACCCCGGCCTGACATAACTCCTCGTACCTTCGGACGTATTCGATGCTTGCCCGAACGATCGCCGACCTGTGTTGTACGGCCGTGGTGCTCACCGGGCTGCCTGCCGCGATGTGGGCGCAACAGCCGCCGTACGATGTTTTTCCAGAGGCGGCTCCGCCGTACTACCGCGTCCGTTACGAAGCTTCGACGGAGCCGGGCGAACTCATCTTTCCGGTCAATTACACGGTCTGGATTCCGCCGGGCGTGAAATCGCTGCGGGGAGTTGTCGTGCATCAGCATGGTTGCGGCGAGGGATCGTGCCGGTCCGGGTTGACCGGGGCATTCGATCTGCATTGGCAGGCACTGGCGAAGGCCCACGACTGCGCCTTGTTGTCTCCCGCTTACGAGCAGCCGGAGAAAGCTGATTGCCAGATGTGGTGCGATCCGCGCAACGGTTCCGCTGCGGCGTTTCAAAAGGGCCTCCGCGATCTCGGTGCGAAGTCCGGTCATCCGGAATTGTCGATAGTGCCGTGGGCCCTGTGGGGCCATAGTGGCGGCGGTCACTGGGCGGGCGGAATGGTGATGCTGTTTCCGGATCGTGTCGCTGCAGCGTGGCTCCGTTCCGGTGTGCCCCTTTTGAAAGCGGATCCGACGAAGACCACGATCAAGGCCCACACGCTGCCCGCTGCCGCGCTCGCGGTGCCGGTGATGTGCAATCTCGGGACGCAAGAAGGGGTGACCGTCAAAGACACTCGTTTTGCCGGCGTGTGGCCCGCGAACGAAGAGTTCTTTTACGAAGTGCGCGGCAGGGGAGGCCTCGTCGGTGTCGCTGTCGATCCGCTGTCGTCGCACGATTGTGGCAATCAGCGCTATTTCGCGATTCCGTGGCTCGATGCGTGTCTGAAGGAACGCTTGCCGAAATCTCCTGTCGATCCGCTTAATCCGATGCCGACGGGAAATGTTTGGCTGGCTCCGATCACCGGGGCTGAAGCCGTCCCCGCGGCGAAGTTTACGGACGATCCGCTGAAGGCCGCGTGGCTGCCGAGCGAAGCGGTCGCACAAAGTTGGATGCAGTACGTCAAGGACAGCAAGGTGACGGATACGACTCCGCCGCCAGCGCCGACGCATGTGCGGGTGACGGGCAACCAGTTGACCTGGGAGTCCGCAGCCGATCTCGAAAGCGGTCTTGCCAGTTTCATCATCGAACGCGACGGACAGTTCCTTGCCCAAGTCCCGGAGCAGGGGAAGAACCCGTTCGGCCGCCCGATTTTTCAAAACCTGCAATACAGCGACACGCCGACGCAACCGCTCGTGCCGATGCAATTCACGGATGCGAAGCCCGAGCCCGGCAAGCAGCACACTTACCGCGTGATCGCCGTCAACACGGTGGGACTGAAGTCGGAACCGGGCGCGGAGTAACGAAGCTCGTTATCCGCATTCCAGGAATCCTCCGCGCGTTTTGAAACGTGCCGCTCATCACGCGCTGTGCATTGTGAGGATCGGTATGACTTGTCCGACGGAGTTTCGCGCATTGTTTCGCCGTCGGTCTTCAATGGTGAAGCGCAAACTAAAAATCTTCGCTGTACTTCTGGGTCAGCTTGCGGCGGATTTCGGACATGCCGTCTTCGATCTGCTTCCATTCGCTGAACCGAACGTTTCGCGACGCTTCGTTCTCTTCCGCGTTGATGGCCGGGGCGTTGCCGCCGGGGACATTTTGATACACCCCGCCGTAGGGTCCGATCCCCGAAAAATACGTGTTCGCTTGCGTCTGGGCCAATCGCGTGCCGGCGCGGACGTTGCCCATTCGTTCGGCCTGGGCCTGATACCGCAGCGAACGGCTGACGCGCGAGCCATAGACTTGCAGATCGGAATCGACGTTCTTCAGCGGCAACCCGTCGATGGTCTTGCCGGATCGTTCGAACCACAGGGCATGATTGTCGCGGGTCCGCTTGAGGGTTGCCTGCAGGCTGTCGAGTTCGTGCTGGATGGACCGGATATATTTTTGCGATGCCGTGACGACGGCGGAGGCTTGCGATGCTTCCGAGTTGCCACCGCTCGCGGGAATGAAAGACGGATTCACGACGCTGATCAGCCGCTTCAATCCCGTGGCGGACAATTCGCCGTCGAAGACCAACGCGTAACTTTCGGCCCTGGCTTTCCAGGCTTTCGTGTCTTCGAGGCTGGCCCCCCACTGTTGCAGGACGGCTTGTGCCAACGGTAATGCGATCGGGACCAAGGGTGCCGCGGACTGGCTGAATTCGATGCGGACCTGTGCCGCGCGAGTCGTTCCCAAATGGACTTTGCAAAGGATGCCTTGAGTGCCGGTCAACACCTTAGCTGCCGCGTCCAGGGCGGCTCCTTTGAGGGGTGCGCCGGGGAGATCCTGCAAAATGCTCATCGCCGCACCGGCTTGCACGGCGTCGGCCAGGTCGAGACTCACGATGATGGGAAACTCCTCCGAGGCCAGCTCGGCCGCACTCTTCAGGAACGGGGTGAGCCGCGATTCCGAATTCGCGCCGGCCCGAGCCCACCGCAAGCCCGCCTGACGTCCGCCCGGTTGTGCCATCAGCCAGAGCTGCGGAGCGGCTTCAACGACATAGCGGCCCCCTTCCATCGTCAGGCCGGCGCGCTCGCTAACCATTTCGGTTTCTCCCCCGGTTAAGGCCGCGACGCTGGCCAGATCGGCTCCCGGTTTCAATTCCATCACGACATTCTGGCTGACCGAAGTGAGGGCCTCATTGAAGTCGAGCTGCGCCCCGATGGTCACCCGTTTGGCGGTCGGCGGCAGAAAGACTTCCTGAGCGATAAACGATTCGGCCACCTTTTTCGCCCATTGATTCTGCACGGCCACCGGCGACTTGTAGGCCGCCGCCACGTCGATGACGAGCACCGCATTGCAATCGCCGGGCAACCACCGCACGGCCTCCTGGGCACCACCGAGCGCGGTCAATCCAAGGCTGCAACAAAACGTGGCGAACAGTCGCGTCGACAAACGGAGCATGATTCCATTCCTGAAGGGCAGCGAGCCAGGGGGCCGCCAAAAGCGTGAGAGGCATTCCGGCGCGAAACGAGGTGAAAGTGACCAGCACGATACGGAAAACGTGACGGCAATTCCACGATGACCTTGTTTCCGTCCGGTCGCATGCCAGAAGCCATCGTCGTGTCGATACCGTGGAATGATCCTTCACGCGGACGGAGACATCCCTACGCTGTTAGCAGCGTGGCACACAGGACCGAAGACTTCCACGGGCTGTTAGGCCTGCCGTGTTCATTCATGGCTGCGCGCGGGGCAGCGGCTTTTGGTCGGAAGCCCGTTGGGACACGATTTTCTCATACAGGTGGTGACGTTCGAGTCCTTGCACAGTGCGCAACTTCGTTTCGTTGGCAAGCAGTTCTTTCCAGAAGGAGCGTCTCATCCATTGCAATTGGCCGGATTGTGACAGCGAGGCCCCGGTACGCAGGATCAGATCGATCCGTGGGTCCTGCGGATCGAGAGTCGGGTCTTCGGCGATGCCGTACGAGAATGTCAGTTGTTGCGTCTCTTCCTGCCCATCGCGCATCTTCGGACTCATGTGGATGATGAGCGCGTTTCCGTCGGGGCTGAAAGACGGCGGTTCGGCACCGTAGTCAAAAACGGGAAGAGCCTGCATAAGTTCCACACGGGTCTCTTCGTCGCCCGGTGATAAATCCCAGAGATGGACGGTGGCGGGCTGCGCGATCCCCGGGTCATAACGCATCGTGGCGCTGACCAGTCTCGTGAGACGTTCATTGTAGTTTGCGCCAGCGACAGCCAGCGGATGGCGTAGTGTGGGCACCATCCGTTGACCGGAAGGGACGCTCCATTGCATCACAAACCCGCCTTGGGTCGATCCCGGAGCCCCGTTGTCGCCACCCCAGCCGAGCAGGCGAAATCCCTTTTGAAAGTCCAGCCGCATTCCGGAGAGACCGCGCACCGGATGCTCGCTGCCGGAGAGATCGGCAATTCGCCAGCCCGCATAATCCCAGGTCACTTCGTACTCGCCCGGTTTTTGATCGCGCGACGTTTTGTCGTCCGTGTCGGGCACGGCGCGGAACTTCAAACTTCGCGAGGACGGTTTGAACTCGGGGGCGGCGGTTTGTTTCGCCAGGATCTGAACGGTGTCTGCACGCTGGAGATCCCAGCGCAAAACGCGGCCGTCCTCCCCCCACATCAGCATCTCGCGATCGTTGTTGGCGAACTTGGCTCCGCGCAACGGCAAGGTCAGTTTTAACGGCGGCGTGATCGGCACGCGGGCCAGGCGATCCCAGACGCGAACCATGCCCGCGGGGTTGTCGACGGCGTCGACCTGAAATTGCGGACGCTGAACGTAGTGCGCGGTCCATGCCAGGACTTTCGATTTGTCCGCCGACAAGGATGCGGAATAAATCGGCCCCATCACCTGTTCGATGAACTGCAAGTCGAACTTTCCCAACTGCTCTTCGAGAACCGTCCGGTCGGGCCGGTAGAGCACCGGCAGCGCGAAGTGATCCAGGTTCAGATCCGGCGGCGAGGCTTGCTCGTTGCCGGTCATGAGATCGAAGGTGGTGATTCCCTTTCCTTCGGCGTAAACGAGTTGCTCGTCCTCACTCAAAATGACGCGGCCGAAGGGCTCTTTGTGCGGGATGTCGAACACGGTTCCATCGGGTTTCCAACGTCGGAGCAAGGTGGTGCCCGACCATGTCAGCACCTCACCGGATTTTAACACCCAGGCTTCATGCACAAAGTCTTCGTGCTCCAGGAGGTCGATGAGCCGCAGACCACACAGGGACCGATCGGCGGCGAAGGCCATGTTCGCGGCTTGCACGGGATCATCAGAAAACGCGGCAGCCGCGGCGAAGTGATGAGCCGATGCAATGGGTTCCCCGAACGTGTCGCGCGCGACAACCGCCAGACGGCGTTCGATTTTGGCTTGTTCGAAACGGCCGCGGGCCACCTGCTTTTCGGTTTCTTCCCGGGCCTCGTCCGCGGCCACTTTCGCGGTGCTCGCGGCGGCTTCCTGCTCGACGCGTCGTTGCTCGGCAGCGTCGGCTTTCGCCCCGGCGGTTTGGGCGCGCGCCTCTTCCTGATCGGCTTTGATCTTCGCCGCTTTCGCCGCCGTTTCCGCCGTTTGACGTTGCCGTTCCGCGGTTTCGGCTTTACCAAAATAGAAGTAGGCCCCGGCACTCGACACGGCAATCAGGATCACCGCTGCCAGTCCGAGCCCTTTGATGATTTGCGACCAGCGGCGATTGGCATCCCGCTGCTCGCGACTGGCGGTCACCAGCCGTTGCTCGTCGGGTGATAAACGGCGCGTGCCGATGAGCCCGCCCTCGACTTCTTTCAAGTCGGCGGCGTCGAGCGGTGCCCCCACGTGTCCGTCCTGCCAATCGCTGCTGCGGTTATCGAGAATGCGCCGCGCCCGTTGCCCCGGAAAGTCCGATTCCTCATGCCGGGCGCGGACCAGCGGTGCGAGCGTATCGTGCAAGAGCCGCGCCGTGCGTCCTTCCTCGCCTTCAGAGCCGCGCGAAAAGGTGAGCAGATAGAATTCTTCACAGAGCGACAGCGTCTGCTTTAGCAGTCCCGATTGCGCCTGTTCGGCATAGGTTTGTTCCAGCAGACGGAAGGGGTGTTCCGCCGAGGTGCCGATTGCCGTGGTGTGGAATTCCAACAGGTCGAGCAGAAATCCGCTGGCGACGGCGAGGGGAAGTTCCGCACTGATGAGGTCGGTTTGCTGACGGAGAAAATCGTCGAGGAGAATTCCTTTGCGACGCAGCGACTGGTAAAGCTCAAGATCGAACTTCGGGGCCTCTCGATTTTTGCCGCACGCTTCGGTCCACATCCGCGTCAACAGAATCTGTAACGTGGGAGCCACGGGCGTATCCGGGTCCGCCAGTAAGTCGTCCGCGATGATGTCGGACAATCCCGGCTCGACCGAAAGATGATACCGATCGACGAGCAGTGGTTTTTCCGCGGGACTGGTGATCGCTTCGATCACTCCACGACGGCTCAAACGATCGAGGAACAAACGCGCCCGCGGCACCTGGGCTTCGGCGAGCCGCTCATCAATTTCGGCAAACCATTCCTTGCGGAAGCCGAGGATGAGGCGGCCTTGAGGACGTTGATTCGGCGCGGCAAAAATACGGCGGAGCAGTTGAGCGAACTCGGCGAGTTCCTGCGGCAATTCGGCGTTCGGCTTGGTGAACGTCTCTTCGACTTGATCGAGAACAATCACCAGCGGCCGCCCCAGTTGCTGTTCGGCGGCGATCCAGGCCTCCCGCCGATTGAGACTGCGCAGTTCTTTCGGGAACGCCTGCCGCAGCGATTCGCCCAATCCGCGCGCGGCATTCCGTCGCACGTACTTCACCGCGGATTGATGGGAAAGGCGCGGAATGATTCCTGCATCGAGCAGGGACGACTTTCCCACACCGGCGGGACCGTAAAAGAGAATCACGGGCGGGGAATCGGGAGCGGTGACGCGCTGGTAAAGATCGCGAATCTCGTAGCCGCGGCCGAAGAAGACTTCGGCATGTTCGGCTTCAAAGCGATACAAATGGCGATACGGCGATTCCGGCAGAGCGCGCGGCTGCACCGGGGGAAGACCGAAAAGGGGATCGCCGGCGGCATCGGGCAGGCTCCATTGGGCGACCCGCTCGGCCCCCTGTCGCAAACGGAGCAGCCACGGCCACCGGCCTGCGACCGGTTCCGTTTCTTCCTCTTCGAGCGGAATGAGCAAGCGATCCATTGCGCCGCCACTCGCCGCCTGCGCCGATCCCACGGCCTCGGCATAGGCCGCTTGCAGGGCTGCTCCGGTCACAATCCCTTTGTAGAACCGCGACGCGAAATCCGTCGCCACGCTGTCGTCGATGGCTTGAATCGTGGCGATGACGCAGCCCACCCCGGCGTTCAGCAGATCGTCGGTTTGCCGTTCCGTCGAACAGCCGTTGAGAAACACCAGTTGCAAACCCTGCTGCTGACCGAGAAACGCCGCCAGCCCCTTTGCGCCAATGCGATGGACGCCTCCCGTCACGGACTCAAGCAGCAATTGAAATCCATTGGCATGTCCGGCGTAGTGGAAGACGACGATGCGATCGCGATATTTCTGAAAGGCATCGAGGATCTCGTCGAGTGTCGCATTCGGAAGCAACACGAGCGGGCACAAACGGTGTGCGGGTTCCAGCACGCTTTGAATGCGTTTCGCTTCTTCGGAGAGATTCCGCAGGAAACGCGAGTGATCGCTGCGGTCGTTGGCGAACGCGGCGAGAATCACCGGGCCCTTGTTTTCACCGGTGATCACGCTTCGGATTCCTTCAGCCAGGCGACCACGCGGTCTGCCGATTGCGGTTCACTCCAGTACGTGAAGTGATCCGCTGGAACGATCTGCACCTGCAGTTTGTCGGCCGGGAAAGTCCCCTCGCGAACCGTACACATGCTTTTCTGACTGCAGACGAGATCGTGTTCGTCGTCGAGGAATAATGCGAGCGTGGCGTCGGCCAGACGGCGGACGAAGCCGGCCATCGCGGGGGGAAGTTGCGCGACTCCGGATAAAATCGTGTACGCCGGTTGCTGAGGCGGACTCGAGGCATTCAACGATTGCAGGAATTCGGAATTCGGTTGCAGATCGCGCACGGCGGCCGCGTCATTCACCGCCTTGTTGAAAGCCAGGTTGAGCGGCAGCAGGTACGGCACCAGCGCACTTTTCGCCAACGCCAGCGTTCCCAACCAACTCGCCAGTTTCTGCGATTGAGCCAGCATCGTCCCGGTGTTCGGCGGTCCGGCGAGCAGGCAGCGATGGACACGGGCATGCGCGCCGAGCAATTCGATCGCGGCCCGCGCTACGAGGCATCCGGAGCCCACCGCCATCACATCCACGCGGCGACTTTCGGTTGCCCCCACGCCCAGTGTTGTTAAGAGGCGCGTCAACTGAGTGGCACTCTCCAGCAGGGGTGTGCCGACAGTTTCATACTCAAAGGCCAGCGTCCGATCGTAGGTTTGTCCTGCTTTCGTGACGAGAGGCGCGACTTCCGCCAGCATCGTGTCACCATCGGCGAGGCTGCCATGAACGAGCAGTAGAATGCGGTGTTCCGGATGAATGTCGTGGGGCAACGCACGCCGTTTGCGGACCTGGCCGGTTGCAAAGAGGCGAGTGCGCTCGCCTAACTCCGGCGGGATCATGGCGACATCTTCGGTGGGGACCCACTGCAGGAGTTGTAAGCCGAGCGAGCCGGTGTCCCACTTCAACATCTTATAGATATACAGGCGGATTGCGCCGACAACGCTCCGTGTGCCGATTCCTTCGGCGACCGTGGTGATGGCCGGCGGAAGCCAGTGGATGGCAACGGAGCCGTCAACGTCGGAGCCGCCGACCGGGTAATGCAGCTCGCCATCGGAGGCAATCGCCACCAGTTGGTAATCGTCGTCTGCGGAAACGTGGCGTTGACCGGTGGTCCATTCCATTCGCAACGGTGTCGCGGCCGAGAGCTGGCTACGGGAAAGATCATCCGCTTCGATCTGCAAGGATTGAATCAGCGTCGCATTGTTGCCGAGGATGCCCGGCAGCACGGACGCCGATGCGACTTGTTCCTGCATCATCGCCGTGGTGCGCGTGCCCGTTTCCGGATTATCGACGCGGAGGGTCCCGGTAAAACCTGCGGGGGCGGTCACAACGCAGGCTGTTCCGGGGAGCGGTTGCGGTCGACCGGAGGCGATCTCGCAATGCAGTTCTTTCAGGGGACGCGTTAGCCGATAGTGCAGTTCAACGGTCGTCCAATCTTCCTCGGGGGCCGATTCCACGGGTTGCAGAATCCGTAATCCGCTTCCCCGCGCGGCCTGTTCCAGAAGTCTTCCCAGGGGCCCGGTTGATGGCGTGGCTGCCATCCGTGTCGCGGCATGGTTACCAGCCGCATCCATCGTCAGGAGATCGAAATCCGTGGGCGAGCGAGTCGCGAACACCTTGATCGCTTCCCGCACTTGAAGGCGCGTTTCGCCCGGCTGGAACGCCAGACGAAACGCGCGCGTGGTGACCGCTTTCCCCGGCGGCAATGGAATCTTCTCGCCCGTCATGGCCGGCCAGATTAACGACACCGATCCGTCATAGCCGAAGCTCAACGCGGAAACGTACAACGGCGTCGTCGATCGATTTGTGATCTGCACCTGCACGATCGTTCCCGATTCCAACACGGGAAGCGTGGCTTCCGGGATCGTGGTGCCGTCTTTCCGTTTCAGTTCGACACTCACGGCTCCGCGGAGTTCCGATTGAGGCGACATGTTCTCGATCCGCAGGGCATTGAGATGCCGCGCCCATTTGCGGATCGCGGCCATGAGCGAGTCCAGCGTGCGGGTCTGTTCCGGGTTTTCCAGAGGCTGCCCGGCCGCGTCGCAAAGCGTGTCGCCATCGCGTTCCGAAATCACGAGGAGGTCGGCCTGTTTCTCCATCGTGGGGGCGATGAGCCCGCGCAGGTCCGGTTCGGCGAATCGTGCGAGGCAAGCCGCACGGGTGGCGTCATTGGCGGATGCGAGGGAAACCCATTGTGTCAATTGTGGACTGCATAGTGTCGGTTGCACGCGACTGCCGGGTGGAGGAACCGCGTCACCATCCATGACGTCGCACAAACTGAAGACCGCGTCGCATTGCGTAATCCGCAGCCGCGCTAGGGGTCGGTCATCGGCCGCCACCGTCCGCTGGGATTCGGGATAGACGTGAAGTTCCACACCGTCGGCCAATCCCTGCACGCGACCGGCATCAATCCGGACCAAACCGTCTTGCCCGCCCGTCACACTGATCCATAACTCCTGTTTCGGCCGAACGCCGCCGAAGAGTTCGCGGTCCCGGTCGCCTTCACACTGCGGCGATTGCAACGGGTACCATTGATGCAGGCGGCGACAGACACGCTGATAGAGTTCGTGGTACGTCGGCTGTGTCGACAAGGATTGCGACAGCTCCTGCGACAGGGCAAAACTCAAGGCCCCATAAACGCGTTTCTCGGGAGATGCCGTGTCGAGGTATTCATTCGCAGATTGACTGTGGCTGCACGCGGCGAGCAACACGTGCGTGTTGAGATTTTTTTCATCGCCCGTGATGACGCTCCGCATGCCCGAGGCAATAGCCGCCGGTCGTTCGGGCTGCGGCCGCATATCGGGGAGACACTGCCGTGTCGGTAACTCAGCATCGCGCGTTCCGGAGCCTGAGTGACAGCAATCGAGCACAACCGTGATGTTGGACGTGTACGTCGCGAGTTCATCGAACAACGCGCCGAGCTCCCAATCCTTGATGTCGAACACTCCCGCTTGCCGACTGTCATGCGGAACGATGGTTTCATCGAATCCGGTGGCTTTGAGGCCGCTGGCATCGCGGGCCAGTGAGCCGTGTCCGCTGAAGTGGAACAGGAACGCAGGCATCGGTTGACCGGCGGCTTTGGCGTCGCGGGCGGTGTCAATCAAGTGCTCGCGAATCGCTTGTTTAATGCCGTCGTGCGTGGCCTCTTCATCGGTCAGTAATCGCAGATGCGCCTCGTCCAGCTCGAATTGCTTTCGCAGCACCGACGCCAGCAGTTCGACATCGTTCCGGCATCCCCGTAACGTGGGAATCATCGCCGCTTTGTAGGTGTTGATGCCGACGAGCAGGGCGTACAACGGTGTGGGCATGGAATTCGTCTTCGAACACAAGATGGGAATGCGGTCCGCTTATGGTGCGCTCCGCCAGCGTTCCGTGAGGTGAGTATAACGCCCGAGCGCACCGAACGGGCGCGGATCGAATTGATGATCGCGAAACAACCGGCAGCGTGTTTCGACCTGGCGGATGGACTCCGAGCGGGCGACCGATCCCCAACCTGTTGCGCGATCCTGTGTGGCGGACGACGCATGGACGCGATAGCGCGTCACAATCTCCTGACTGATCGCGAATCGCACGCCGCTGTAGAGGCAACGAAGCTGGAATTCCGTGTCGAGACTGGTGCGGTTCATGAACCGGTCACCGAAGTCTGCATAGCCTCCCATTCGACGAAACATCGCCGCCCGAAAGACCGCCGTGGGGTTTTCGAGGAAATAGTCGGCCCGCGACCATTCGGGATAGAACGACCGGCGGCAACTCGCGCGGGGCGTCCATTCGAGAACCGCGGTTTCGTGCATCACCGGGCGGATGACCGCCTCGTCGCCGAAGAGTTCGACCGCGGCTCCGAAGTAATCGGCTCCGCTGCCATGCAGCATCGCGATCGCCCACGCCAGCCGATGCGGCAGGCTGATGTCATCCGCATCCTGCACGGCGACGAGATCGGTTTCCCAATACCCGGCGACGTTGTTGAACGACTGGAATTGTCCGACGTTTTCGCGATTCCGATAGACACGCAATTGCGGATGTTGCGCCCATTCGTCGAGAAAAGCGGTCGTATCGTCGGGAGAGGCATCGTCAATCAAGTGAATAATGGCGGTCGCGCGTTCCTGTTGCAGCAGGCTCTCCAGCGCTTCACGTACGTAATCCAATTGGCCGTGAAAAGGGAGCACGACATCGCACTGCGCGGCGGTGTCCGGCAACATTGAGCAGCGCGGGCGCGAACTCCCGTTGAGAGCCGTGTTGTCCGCCAGTGAGGAGATCGTGACTGTGTGTGAAGGGGCGGGGCCACGCCATGCCTCCAGTTCGACGCGCTGTTTCTGCCGAAGGGCCAATGCGACGATGTCCGCAGTGGAATCCTCCGCGGTGAGGCCGTGGTGGAGCATGTCCACCAACGTGGCGCGGCGCAGGGCGATCGTGTCTGGCAGGATCGTCCACCGCTCGGGCTCGGGGCTCGCGGTCGCTGCGTTTTGCAAGATCTGCGTTGCCGTCACAACGGCTCCCGTTTCGCGGAGCCGTCCCATTGCTCCGGAGAGCCATCCCCGTTCGGGCGGATGATGTTCGCTGGGAAAGGTGAGGGATTCCGTTGCCAGCATGGGCCACAGTCGAATGGTTGTGGCGATCAATGTCGGGAGGTCTTCCCACCGATGGACTAACAGATTCCATCGCGGTGTGAACGCCGAAAGATCGACTTGCGTTTCGCACCGGATGACCAGATGCACAATCGGAACGGCGTCTTCCTGTTCGAGGAGACTTTCCAGTACCGCACGCCACAGCGATGTGAGATCGGTTACGCAGAGAATGACATCGCAGGCGGGAATCACGCGCGGCGCGGCAGCCGGTTGCGACGCTTCGACGATCGCGGCTTCCGCTTTTGTCAACCAGTGGTTCCAGTGGGCAACAGACTCCGGTGTGGACGCGCTCGCACTCCGTTCGCA
The DNA here is from genome assembly GCA_021732785.1 of Planctomycetaceae bacterium. GTDB lineage: Bacteria > Planctomycetota > Planctomycetia > Planctomycetales > Planctomycetaceae > DSVQ01. Next base: position 36,995 of record JAKFUG010000019.1, on the reverse strand, counting down.
AGCGCGCTCGAAAACATAGGACGGGAAAACGGGATGGTGTGCGAACGATTGCCCCGTGTGATTCACGCAGGCTTCGCACAGGGGCCGCGCGACGACGCAATGTTCGACGCTCTCCGAGAGAATGCGAGACAGCAGCAAGCAGTGTGCAGATTCCTCGTCGCCTTCGCCGCGGACGTTTGTCCGATAGAGACAATCCAGCGGCGCGGAATGATTCGCCCGGTTTCCTGTGACGTGCGCGGTCATGTCTCTCGAACTCACCTTCGTTCTGAACCAAACCTGAATCCGACGATTCGCGATTGCCGACGATACGTCATCGCAGTGACATGGCCAAGCACTCCACGACCGATCTAGGGAGATTCACCTACGAGGCTTCTCTTCGGAGTCGTTGTTGTGCCCCCAAATGTGCCAGAAGTTTCTCGAGCGCTGCCGTTGCCCTGCTTGCGAACGTGATCTGCATCGACGCTTCCGGCTCGACGTGACAGAATGACGTGAACGCTATGAGAGGGCCGATGTTGGACGACAAACAGACACGACTGACTGCGGAAACGGACCGAACGACCCATCGGAGCCAAGGCGCGGACGACGTCAGCCTGCTGGTTAACGGCGTCGCAATCACCGGCGATCCGGTTCGCACGCAGTTGTATGTCAATCTCCTTTCGCCGAGTCAGTTGGGCCGTTACATCATTGAAGGGGTGCTCGGTTCCGGCGGCTTCGGGACGGTCTACCGGGCGCGCGACGATCAACTTCAGCGTGACGTCGCGATCAAGGTGCCGCACCCGCATCGCGTGCGAACAGACGCCGAGCGGCGGTTGTATCTCTCGGAAGCCCGGACGTTGGCCAGCCTCGATCATCCGGGGATCGTGCCCGTTTACGATTTCGGTGTCCTCGAAGACGGTCGGTGCTTCGTGGTTTCGAAGCTGGTGCCGGGGACGAGCCTCGCGCAACTGCTAGCCAAGGGTCCGCCGTCGTGGGAGACCGCCGTTCCGCTGCTCCTCTCGGTGGCGAAAACGCTGCACTACGTGCATGCGTGCAAACTGATTCATCGGGACATCAAGCCGGCCAATCTGCTGCTCGATCAACAGGGAAACATTTTCGTCGCGGACTTCGGTCTGGCGATGCACGAGGCGGACATCGTCGACCATCAGCAGGGGGCCGGAACGCCGCAGTACATGAGTCCGGAGCAGGCCGGGTGTGAAGGCCATCGCATTGACTCGCGGACGGACCTGTTCAGCCTGGGCACGGTCATGTACGAGGTTCTCACCGGTGTGAAACCGTTTGCCGGTGCCACGATCACGCAGATTCTGGAGAACGTTGTCAACACGGTCCCCGTCACGCTCTTGCACCACCAACCGGCACTCCCTTCGGAGTTGAACCGCATTTGTCTGAAGCTGCTGGCGAAGCGGGCCGCCGATCGGTATCAGACGGGGGACGATCTCGCGCGCGACCTGCAGCACTCTCTCGCGCCAGTGCCTGTGGACTTCCCGAGTTCACTTTCAGACGCGCTCGCCATAACAATTCTCGAACGAAAACCGGCAACGGTCCTGCCGCGGGGACTGCGGGCGTATGATGGCCAACACGCTTATTTCTTCCTGCAATTGTTGCCGGGCCCGTTCGATCGCGACGGGTTGCCGGAAAGTCTGAGCCATTGGGTGCGCTGGGTTGAACATCCCGATGACAAAGCTCCGGAACTGTATCGACTGGGAGTGATCGCCGGGCCGTCGGGCTGTGGAAAATCGTCGCTGGTGCGCGCGGGATTGCTGCCCCTGCTGGATTCATCGATCTCGTCCATTCTGATTGAAGCGTCGCTCGATCAAACGGAGCAACGGCTCTCGACCGCACTCGATCAGCGGTTCCCCGACCTGGTCTCTTTTACGACGCTCACCGACAAATTGGCGGCGTTGCGCCGGGGCCGCGGACTCGCGGACGGGAAAAAATTATTGATCGTGATCGATCAATGGGAGCAATGGCTCTACGCCGTTCATCATCAGGAGCATCCGGAACTCATTCGGGCGCTGCGGCAATGCGATGGAGAGCGTCTGCAGTGCCTCGTGCTGGTGCGGGATGATTTCTGGCTGGCGCTGAATCGCTTCATGGAAGCGGTCGAAGCGCCGCTCGTCGTCGGAAAAAACGTCGCGCTGATGGATCTGTTTGATCCGCCTCATGCTCGAGACGTGCTGACCCGCTTCGGCCGCGCGTATGGCCGGATTCCCACCGAGCCCGCGGTTCCGACCGCCGAAACGCAACGGTTTATTGAGCAATCGGTGGAATATATCGCCCAGGACGGCAAAGTCTTTCCGGTCCATCTGTCGTTGTTCGCCGAAATGGTGAAGGGGCGTCCGTGGGTCCCGGCGACTTTGCGGCAATTAGGGGGAGCGGTCGGCATCGGCGTGCAGTTTCTGCGCGAGTCCCTCTCCGCAGCGCACGCTCCTGCCGGTCATCGCCTGCATGAAGAGGCCGCGCGGCGGATTCTGGAAAGTCTCCTGCCCGCCGTCGGGACCGCCATCAAGACCCAGCATCGGACGCGTGCCGAACTCGTCCAACTCTCGGGCTATGAAAATGATCCGGCGAACTTTCATCGTCTGATGCAACTGCTCGAAGGGGAGTTGAAACTGATCGCGCCGGTCGACGCGCCGGACGCCGCCAAGTCCGGTTCCGACTGGCGGGCCAACGAGTTGTATTACCAGCTCTCCCACGATTTCCTCGTCCTTTCCATTCGCGAATGGCTCTATTCCGAGCAACGGAAGACATTCGCGGGTCGCTGTCGCCTGCTGCTGTCCGAACAAGCCGCGGCCTGGACCAAACAACCGGTCGGTCGCAACCTGCCGCTATGGTTCGACTGGGTTCAATATCGCAGCCTGTTGCAAACCGCGTCCCTCGACGATCGCGAACGCCGGTTGCTCAGCGCCGCCGATCGTTATCACGGCATCAAGACCGTTGCCGCAGTGCTCGTCCTGATTCTGGCGGCGGCGGGCTTTCAGGAGTATCGCAGTTGGAATCAGTCGCAAACGTTCCTGGCCCAGTTGAAGACGGCCAGCATCACGACGGCTCCGTCGATTATCGACAAGATGCAGCCCTATCGGCGGCACATCGCCCGCGGGTTGAGTGCGGCACTCCTTCAACCCCAGGATGATCCCGCCGAAGAACTCAAGTTGCGACTGGCGGACGTGCGCTGGAATCCAGCTTCCGCTCAACCGTTGCGACAGGTCGCCTTGAATGTTGCCGACGTCGGTTCGGTGCTCATTGTCCGCGAGGCATTGCTCCCGCATGCGGCCGAGTGTTGTGACGAATGCTGGCGCATCATCTCACAACTGGGGGCCGACTTTAATGACGAGCAGCGACAAACGGCGTTCCGGGCGGCCTTAATGCTCGCGGCCTGGGATCCGCCGGAAGAGGAAGCGGCCGCCGGTCGCTGGCAACCGCTGGCGTCATCGCTCGGTGAATATGCCCTCGGCTGGTCGTTGCTCCATCCCGACGATCATCTCGTTCTGGTCGAAGGCCTGCGACCGCTGACGGCGCTGCTTTCGCCTCATTTTCAAGAGGCGCTCGGTAAGCCGGAAGACGAGTCGCGGCGATCGGCAACACGGTTTCTGCGCGATCTGCATGCCGGCAACAACCGCAAGCTGACGGAGATGGTCACCATCGCCGCTCCCTGGCAATGGCCCTTTCTGAAGCTGCCCCATGACCGGGTGGACCCGCAATGGCTGCGCGAATTGTTGCGTGGGGCGGACTCCGGTGGCGATGTTCATGAGAAGGAACGCCGTACGGCCACCGCGGCGGCAATTCTGTTGGCGTACTCTTCCGATGATGAAGTCTGGAAGTTGCTGCGGCGAACCCCGCAACCCGGTGTCCGATCGCAACTGATCGACCGCATCGCCCGGACCGATGTCCCGCTCCCTGTCGTGGAACGACGGTTGGTGGAAGAGTCCGATCCCGGCATTGTCCAGGGCCTGCTGTTGGCGTTGGGCAACTATCCGCGGGTGGACGAACGCCTTTCGGAAGCCACTCGCGAGCGCGTTCAGACCCTGTTCGCCTCGCATGGAGATGCTGGAGTGCATTCGGCCGCCGAGTGGTTCGCCCGGCGCGGTCGAATTTCGCTGGACCGGACGAACGTCGAAACCCGGGGCGTGAAGGAGCGTCCCGGCGTCGAATGGCGCGTCCTTCCCGAAGGCTTGACGATGGTGCGGTTCGACGCCACGGACGATCCCCGGATCGGGCGCGTGTTCGAAATCGGTGCGACCGAAATCACCGTCGAGCAATTCCACCGCTATCACAGCGACAAATACATCGATAGCAAGTATGCCCCGACCGCGGATTGTCCCGTCAACGTGGTCAAATGGCCCGAAGCGCTCTTGTATTGCGACTGGCTGTCCGAACGCCACGGTCTTACTCGCGACCAGTTTTGTTGCCCTTCCGGACCGGCCGGGGAAGGTTTCGAAACCCGCGATGAACGTTTGATGGACTTCGGTCCGGATGAAGCGTATCTCCGCCGGTCGGGCTATCGATTGCCGACCGGAGCGGAGTGGGAATTCGCATGCAGCGCCGGGACGCGAAGCCGCTGGTATTGCGGTTCCAATCCCGAGTTGATGAGTGCGTATGCGTGGTATCTCGACAACTCCGCACGTGCGGCATTTGTGGGAAAATCCACGTCGCCGCGATCCCTCCCCGTGGCTCTTTTCAAGCCGAACGATCGGGGTCTGTTCGATATGCTGGGGAATGTGATGGAATGGTGTGCCGACGGGCCGAGCGGCGAAGCCCGCAACCGTTACGTCAAAGGGGGGACTCATGCCACGCAGCTCGAGTTCCTCGAAAGTACGAGCCAGCGCACGACGAATGTGGGGACGCAGTTTTCGTCGCTGGGCCTCCGCATCGCCCGGACGATTCGCGTCGGAAAAGAGCCGTAGTTCTTGCGATGAGTCTGTTCACCGGTTAACGTGCGTGACAGGGAACTTCTGCCAAATCGTTGTCGCAAGGAATTCCAGATGCTCGCGGGCCAACCTGATTTTCAAATGAGTCTTTGTTGTTTCGGTCGCGGAGTCCCCGCCGGTTATGCCTTGTGGCAGTATGACGGTGCCGATTGGCGGCTCAAGAAAGATGCCTCGCTTCCCGGGGCGCGCCCCAGTGCGCCGCCGAAAGTGGCGGGGTTGTTTGCGGGACAAATCCGCGCCACGCCGAGTGTGGTTGCCGCTGCCGATGCGGCGGTGTGAGCCCGGACGTGTCCCTCGCGCCGCCGTTGCGCTGCCCGCAAACGTGCCCGCATCGTGAGACTGGTCCTCACAGCGGGTTTGTCTGCCGACTTGTCGTGCAGTTGCTGGACACAACCGATCGTACGGACGCCAACGTTTCGCTGGAGGTCTGCGAAGCTTGTTGTCGCACCTTTGAGCCGACCGTTCGCGATTGGAACCCGGTCATCGCCTCGCTGGTCTGGTCCGCAGCCGATCAACGCCGCTCAGCGCCGCAGGGCAGTGAAGACCAGGCCCGGTGGGAGCGATTGCGAACTCAAGCCGAGGCAAGTTTTCCGCCCGTCTTGCCCGAGGAAGACGACCTTCCGCTCCGACCGAACGGCTTCACGACAGCAGGTGATTGCCGAACGGTGCAGGACATTGCCCGCGTGCTCCCCTTTCCGGCCGTTCGTTCGGGACAGGTCACCCGCTGGGCCGTGGGAGTGACAACGGCACCCCGCCGGGTCTCCACTTTGATGCCCTGTGTGCAAAGTCTGCTGTCCGTCGGTTTCGCAGACATTCACTTGTTCATCGACGGCGATGTCGATATCCCCGAAATGTTTCACGATTTACCGCGATCCCAACAAATCCCAGCGCTCGGGGTGCGGCAAAGCTATTATCGCGCCCTCGTGAAATTGCTGGAAGCGTATCCCGACGCCGACACGTTGCTGCTCGTGCAGGATGATGCCTGGTGGCCGCCCCATCTCCCTGTGCGCGAGTACCTCGAATCGTGCTTATGGCCGGGGTCGCAACCGGGTCTCGTCTCGGCGTGGTGCAGCAGCGACGATACTCAGCCGTCCGCGGGATGGTTTGCCACGCAGCGACCGTGGAGATTCGGTGCAGTGGCGTTCATCTATCCGCGCGAATTTGCCGAACGCTTCATTCACGATCCGCTGATTCAGCAAGCCTGCGCGGTGCCTCCCGGTACACGCTCGGGCGGGCTCAGCATGCTGATCGGCGATTGGGCCGCGCGATCGCAGATTCCGATTGTTTTTCCCACGCCCAGCCTCGTGCAGCACCTCGGCGACGTTAGCACGATTTATGAATCGTCCCGCGCCGTCGGCGTCCGCTATGCCTCCCGGTTCCTGGGGGATGAAATGCCAGCGTGATTGAGCATCGGGATCGATCCATATTGCACCACCCCCCCGGCGATGGTGGCATCGATCTGCAACCGGTCGGACCCGGACGTGTGCCGGAACAGGAACAGATCGGCCAGACCGTGTCGTCGCAGCCGCGGGGCTTCGTATCCCAGCAGTTTCGCCGGATTGCGGCTGGCCATTGGAATCGCTTCCCGCCATCCGACCCCGGCGTACTCGCGGACTTTGACCACGCAAACGTCGGTCTCGAGCGCTGACCCGGCGAGCAATTCCCGTTGTCCCGCGACCACGAGTTTACCATTCTCCAGAATCTCGCTGCGACCAAGTTTGCTCTCGTAAATGCCGGGTGGACATCCCGCCCAGCCCGCGGCGTCGCACGTCAGCACCACATTCCGCGGCGATTTCACTTTCAGCACCGTCCGCACAATGTTCGCCGGCAGGTGGTGACCATCGACGATCAAACTCGAAGTGAGGCGATCGTCCGCGAGTTGCTCCCATAACGGATTGCGGTGGCGGTGCAGCATCGTTGAACACCCGTTGCCGAGATGCGTGCTGAGTGTCGCGCCGGCATCCACCGCGGCGCGAATTTGCTCGGGCGTGGCGGCGGTGTGACCGATGGCGATGACGATTCCATTCGCCACCGCACGGCCGATGAATTCAATCACCCCATCCTGTTCCGGCGCGACCGTCACCAGCTTGATGCGCCCTCCCGCCGCGTCTTGCAAGCGTGAGAATTCGTCCCAATCGGCCCGGCACACGTGCTGTCGCGGATGCGCTCCACGCGGCCCGTCTTCCGCTGAGATGTACGGTCCTTCGAGGTGACACCCCGGCACCATCCGCGCGGTGATCGGGTCCTCTTCACACGCTCGATGAATGGTCCGAAAACCATGCGCGAGCGCATCGAACGAATTGGTGATCAACGTCGGACACAACCGCGTGACGCCGAACCGCAGATACGCCTGCACCGCGCGATGGACTTTGTCCGGCGTGAGGGCGTCGTCGCTGAACCAGGTCCCGCCATGCCCGTTGATCTGCAAATCGAACAACGCCGGGGCAATCATCGGCCACGATTCCAGCTCATCCCCCGCCCACGCGGGCCGCACCGATGAAATGCGGTCGCCATCGATCACGACTTCAATCGGTTCACCGGTGTCGTAACGACGTCCACAAACAGTCAGCATATCGGGTCACTTCGCGGGGAAGAAAAAACGGTCCACCGATTTCACAGATTAACACAGATTCGGAGAAGAGAGAGAACCACGGAATACACGGATGACACGGAAAAAGCAGAAACGAGGGGAATGGGTTGCCGCGTGCGGGACTCAAGCACGAGGCACAATAGGGCCAGTAAAATTTGCTCAATTCGGCGTTGGATTGCCGGGTCGGGCATCAGATTGTGGGCTCCCAATCTCACCTTCAGTGATGTCTTGTTCGTATCGACCCGCGTCCTGTGGAGCAAATTCGTACCAACCGCGCCGTGATAGATCACCACGACTCCAATCGAAAAAGAGGGCCCCATTCTCAACGATAGCCGTGGCATGCAGCTTCAATCGTTCGGGAACAACACATCCGAGGGCCACCAGTTCCTTTCGCAGGAAATCCCAACGTTTGCAGCCATAATATTCGAGATGACACCCATACTCGAAGCAACAGTAAGCCGATCCCGCATGAAACGTGAGGGTCAGGAAGATCATTTCTCCATCGAATTGAGCTGCGATCCCATAGTTCGGTGGCTGCCGATGATCCGGGTCGCCGGGGATCGGTCCGCGATTGCGCGCAAGGCGCTTCGCGAACACTGAAGACATATCGGTTATCTTCGTATGCGACTTATTCTCCGGCATTCCTTCCGTGTTCTCCGTGTCTTCCGTGGTTCCCTCTCTTCTCTTCTTCAAATCTGTGCGAATCTGCGAAATCTGTGGATCCTCTTCGTCCGCATTACGGCAATTCCGGATGCCGCGTGTGCCAGTCGGTGCGGGATTGGTAGGCCATGGCGAGGCTGAGCAAACGGTTCTCTTCCAGCGCCCGGCCGACGAGTTGGAAGCCGGTGGGAAGATTGTCCTGACCGAAGCCGTTACACAGCGCGATGGCGGGTAACCCCGCGGCATTGCTGGCCACGCCGAGCGAGGTGCTGGAAAAGCCTTTCGACCATTCGCGGAAGTCGCGATCAATCGGCCCGGCGACCGTCGACAAGGACGGGGCGATGATCGCGTCGTATTTCTCGAAGAACGCATCGAGCGCGTGCTGAATCTTGCCCCGCACGCGCAGGGCGTTGATGTAATCCTTCGCGGGGATGGCGAGCGGCGAGTGGCCGCCCCAACGGTCTTCCGGGGCGGAGAGTTCCCACACTTTGCCATCGCGGATGAACTCCTCGAACGCGGCGGCTTGTTCGCAGTTGATGATCGTTCCCACGACCGCACTATACGGCAGCGGCGGGAGTTCGATTTCCTCGAACTCGGCGAACTCACCCAGCGTTTTCTGAGCTACTTCGAAGTTCGTACGGACTTCCGGCTGGACGTTTTCCAGCGCCCCTTTAATCGTGGCGATGCGGGCTTTTTTTGCGGTGAAATCATGCGGCGTGAACTGGTATGACTCGGTGATGCTCGTCGGGTCGTGCCGATCCACCCCGGCGATCGCGTGCAGCACATGGCCGCAATCTTCCGCAGTGCGAGCCATCGGTCCGAGCTTGTCGAGCGTCCATGACAACGCCATCGCGCCATGACGGCTCACACGGCCATAAGTGGGCCGCAGTCCCGCCACGCCATTGTACCCCGCGGGAGTGATGATCGATCCCGATGTTTCCGATCCAATGGCATACGGCACCAACCCTGCCGCGACGGCGGCACCGGGCCCGGAAGATGATCCACCCGACCAGCGGTCCCGGTTCCAGCCATTGCGACCCGGTCCCGTGAATGAGGCGTCGGCCTGTCGATAACCAAAACCGCCGGCGATTTCGACCATCGACAACTTCGCCGCCAGCACCGCTCCGGCTTCGCGCAGCCGTTCGATGACGGTCGCATCCCTGTCGATGATGCGATCCTTGAACGGCGCGGCTCCCCACGTCGTCGGAATCCCGCGCGTGGCGAGCAGGTCCTTCGCCCCGTACGGTATGCCGTGCAGTGGGCCGCGGTCCTGTCCCTGCGCGAGCAACCGATCCGCTTCGGCCGCCTGTTGCAGTGCGAGATCGCGCGTCACGGTCACGACACAATTGAACTGCGGCCCGATCCGTTCGAGCCGTTCGAGATAGAACTCGGTCAGCGCGAGGGATGTCGTTTCGCCGCGTCGCAGCCGCTGCGCCCATTGCGTGACGGTTGAGAAAGCGTCGTTGGGAGTGAGTTTCATCGTCGAGTCGCGCTCCCCGGAAGTTGTCAGCCTGTCCGGTGCATTACGGGAGTCGAGGACCATGGTCGTACAGATTATGCCACATTACCCCCATGATTTCTCACATCACGATCATTGTGGTTGCTGATCCCGAAGGGATCATAGACGGTAGCCGGGGGTAGAGCGCTAGCGATACCCCCGGAATCGGTCGAAGCATAAGATCGACCCCGAAGGAGTCGCAGAAACGCATTTGTAATACCGATCCCAACAATGAACAGCGCGTTATGCGGAATCCGCTCATCACGCTCCGCGTGATGAGCGAGGCGGTTCAAAACGCGCGCATGATTCCTGGAATGCGTATAACAAGCCGCTGCGACCCCTCCGGGGTCGGATTTCTCACCACACACATCCGGTGGTCTTCGCTGCGCTGCGACCACCGGCTACCTTCTGTGACCCCGTTGGGGTCAACGCAACTCGCCGCCGTGCGGACGATCGCTGCGGTAGGCCGCGAAGACGAACGCCGGTTCGTCGCTGTTTTGCAACGGGAACTTTGAGAGTTCACGACCGCGGGCCAGATCGCTGCGGATGTCGCCGAAGATCCCTTCGATGACTTCGGCATTGTAGTGTTCGCTGGGATATTGCTGGACGATGCCCGTGAGAATGAGTTCCGCCGGGGTGGGTGGCCGTGGTGGCGGGTCTTTCTTTTCGGGTTCCTGTGCGGAAACCGCGGTGGCCGCAGAGGCGGTACCAAGTCCAAGACCAAACGCGAGTTGCTGCGCGAAGTCGCGCCGCGTGACGATCGTAGGCGACCCGTCATCCACGATAGAAATCCCTGGCCAAGAGGATCACTCCAAAGGACCCAGCCATCAGAATGGCTGGGTTTCCTGGGATGATTACACTACTTCCGGCATGGGACTGCGATGGTCGACGAGGAATTGCGGGCGACCGGTGGGATCGGGCAGCGTCGTGTGCATCGGGTCGATCCCCAGATTGTGGTAAATCGTGGCGATGATTTCCTGCTGCGGGACCGGGCGATCTTTCGCGTATTCGCCCAGCCGGTTGGTGGAGCCGATGACCTGACCGGTCCGCATCCCCCCGCCGGCGAGCAACGCACAACTGACCTGCGGCCAGTGGTCACGACCGGCTTGCGGGTTGATTCGCGGGGTGCGACCGAATTCGCCCCATACCGCGATCGTCGTGTCGTTCAACATCCCCCGGACATCGAGGTCTTCGATCAACGCGCTCAACGCCTGATCGAGCTTCGCACCGTGATCGCGGACCAGCGCGAAGTTTTGACCGTGACTGTCCCAGCGACCGAAGCTCAGGGTGACCGAGCGGACGCCGACTTCGACCAGCCGCCGGGCCATCAGGAAATGGTCGTTGCACGTCGGTGCCCCGTCGTATTGATATTGATACGGCTTGCCGTCGCCGTAACGGGCCACGATCTTCGGGTCTTCTTTGGTCAGGTCGAGGGCATCGACGAGTTTGCTGGAGGTCAGCACGCCGAACGCGGCATCGGAGAACGCATCCATCCCGGCGAGCATCCCCGTGGCGTCGCATTCCCGCTTGAGCAGATCGAGGCCGCTCAGCAATTGGCGACGATCGCTCAACCGGTCGAGCGTCACGCCGTTGAGCCGGAGATCTTCCATCCCCTGTCCCTGCGGTTTGAAGGGGGAAAAGGAGGCACCCAGAAAGCCCGGCGCACCGGGTTCAGACCAGGGAACGTGTTGAGTCCGATCCGCCAGCGCGACCGCGGGCGGCACCGCTTTATCGACCGGTCCCTGCAGCTTCGAAACCACCGCCCCGATGCAAGGACGGCCGCCGACGGACGTAATCGAATTCCGTGGCCAGCCGCTGAAACATTGATAGGCGTCGTGATTGTCGACGCAGCCCGTCACCGACCGGATGAAGACGCACTTGTCGGCCATCGCGGCAATGCGCGGGAAGACTTCACCAATTTCGATCCCGGGGACGTTCGTCTTGATGGGATCGAATTCCCCGCGGATTTCCTTCGGGGCGTCGGTCTTGATGTCCCAGAGATCCTGATGCGGCGGCCCGCCACCCAGGAAAATGTTGATGACCGCTTTACGACTGGACTGGCTGCCATTCGCGGCCTGAGCTTGCAGAATCTGCGGCAGACTCAGGCTCGCCAACGAACCGAAAGCGAACCCGCCGATTTTGAGGAATCCGCGGCGGGGAATGCCGTCACAATATCGGTGAGCTGGGCCTTGGATGGTGAGCATGGCGAACCCTTTCTCGACCGCGAGCACACGACGAAACATCCACTCCCGCGCTTTCCCGGAAGGAAACCCGTCAGTGAACGCATCAATCGACCATCATGGATTATATCGTCTCGGGAAGGGAACGCAAATCAGGTTTGTCTCCGCAATGTGATCTTGCGTGCAGTATTTCTAGGCGGATTGGGGCGTTTGTGAGTTTTGGGAACCTCCTTAAACTCGGGCGATGACGCGAAAGCCAAGCCCAACCGGTCGCTACTTGGCCACTTGCGCATTGCGACGTTCAATTTCCCGTTTGGCGGCGGCTTTGGCACTGTCCCGCCGGGCTTCGTTCGCCTGATGGTGCATCTCCTTGCGATGCGCTTCCTCGGCCGCTTTTGCCGCGGCCATTTTCTGAGCGGCTTCCAGCATCGCTTTCGACTGCGCCGCCTGGGCTTGCTGCATTTTTTGCATCATCTGGCCCGTGTTACGTGACGAATACCGCGCGGCCATCGCCGACTGTGACATCCCACCCATAATCACCACGGCTGCCATCATTGCTATCAGACTTCGAAACATCGGGAACCTCTCACTTCCATTCGACATCACGCGGGCCCATGAGCGGGACAAACTCGTCATCCTCGCCCCCTGTGAGTATGACGCCCTGCCAAGCCGCAATCATCTGGATTCCCCCTTGCATTTGCGTCATTTGACCGGGGGAATGACACAACACGCGGGCAGACGGAACCGGCGATGCCGCAAGCTTTCAGCTTCGTGAGCTAACCCGAGCGGAATCAAAGACATCGGTCGCAAAAACGGGCGACATTACGAAGCCGCAATGCGCGACGACGGGGGCCAACCAACGTAATCGCACAAATGTTTGTCGATGGCGGCGGCAAGGCGCTGGGCGAAGGATCGTGGCCGCGCGCCAACGGAAATGCTGAAGCGTGGCCCGCACGTCGAGACGCAAACCGAGATCGAGGGAATGTTCCACACCCCGGCCTGGCAATAACCATTTCGCAGCGTCGCCGTGCCCCACTCGTCGCCGGGGCGTCCGAATTCGCCGAGGTCCGACACACAGACATCAGGGGTCATTTTGAAGTGGCGATAAATGCGCTGGACACCGAATCGCAACAGCGCGAAGGGGAACATGCGGGAGACGATGCGCACGCGCGGGACATCGGCGGCGACGGGGCTGCGACGCAAACCGAAATGCGGTCCTCGTTCCTCTTTCATGCGCTCGCGCACTTGCTGGACGAAATCGGACATGGTGCTGCCGGCGGTATGCTTTACTTTCACCTTGGCCTGGCCGATGAACATGCTCGCGGGTGCGGGTTGCAGGGCGGCGGGCAAGTAGCGTCGCAAATTCACCATCGTGGCTAACGCGAGCGATGACTCCGGATCGATTTCCGTCACGTCATAAACCGCCATCCCCAACGCCGCCATGATCGCCATGCTGGCCGTGCTGCGGTCGCGCATCGCGCGCGCAGTGAGCGCTTCCAGCGCGCCGTCCGGGTACGACAGCAACACCGGCAAGTCGGCGGGGTCTTCCGTTGTGACCTCCGGCAGGCGAAATGACGCCGGGGACTTTCGCAACGCGAGTTGCTCTTCGCGGAGGGCTTTCATGTAGTCCTCGCGCTGCTGTTCCGACACGACCGGACGGAACAGGGCCACGGTTCGCCGTACGACTGGCGCATCCTCCATGGGCAGGGGCGTTTCCGTGCGGTAATGACCGGCGATCGCATTGATCAGCATTGCGGCGGCCGTCGCATCTCCAAGGCGATGGTCGACACGAAGGCACAAACAATCGTCGGTGGGGCCGCGCAGGAGCATCAGTTTGACGGCCGTGTCCACGGGGCCGTGCATGGTGGATTCCATGCCGGCGATGGTGCCCTCGGTCTCGATCAGGGAAACCAGATCGCGGCGGGATTCGCGTGGAATCGGTTGCCAGTAGGGACGCCAGAATGCGGGGACCCACCGATGACTCCACATCGGTTCTTCCGCGACCGCGACCAGAAACGCCGTGGTCAACCGTTCGAGATCCAGCCGTCCGGAGAACTCCAGGACGCAATGGATGTCGCATTGGTATAAGGGAACCATCGCCCCGAACATGATCTCGCACAAATCGGCCGGAATGCGACGAGGGGACGACATGATGGGAAAGGCTCAGTGCGCGGGTGGGCGATGCAAACGGGGGACAAATCGTCGGACAGCAGCCGGGACTCGCCGAGTTAGCTTTTTTTCCATTCCAGCAAGGTGGCGGCCCAGGAGTAACCGACGCCGAAACCCACGAGGACCAGCTTCTGGCCCGGTTGAAAACGGCCCGACCGGGCACATTGCTCCAGCACCATCGGGATCGTGGCGCTGCAGGTGTTGCCGACATTGGCCAGGCCGATCGGAACTTTATCCGGCGACAATTTATACGCCGCTGCCAGCCGTTGAACAAACGCCGGGTTCGCTTGATGAAACACGAAACCGTCGATGTCGGACCATGGCAGCGCGACTTTTTCGAGCAGGCTGGTAACCACCATCTTTACCGTCGAGACGGCAAAACTGGCGATCTCGGCTCCGTTCATGTAGAGATAGCGATCGGACTGCGTTTCGGACGTGGGCAGACGACTCGCGCCGGCTTTGACGATCAGGTTCGCCGCCCCTTGACCGTTCGTGCCCAGCACGCTCGGGCCGATGTCCGCCCAGGCATTTTCCGACTGATGCGTGATCAGGCTCGCCGTCGCGCCATCGCCGAACAGGCTGGCCACGGCGAGGTCTTTCGGATGGCAATACTTCGAGTACGTATCCCCCGCGAGCAACAGCACGTTCTGCGCGGAATCCGATAGCACCAGCGATCGCGCGAGCCACAGCCCGTAGGTGTAGCCCGAACAGCCCAGGGTGACATCAAACGCCGCGACGGTTTGCGGAAGCTGCAAGCGATCCTGCAACACACACGCGGTGGACGGCAGAAAGTAATCCGGCGATTGCGTGCAGACGATCAGCGCATCGATGGTGGACCGATCGATGTTACCGTCCGCGAACAGTTTTTCGGCCGCACGGAAGCAGAGGTCGCCCGCGGTTTCGTCCGCGGCGGCGATCCGCCGTTCAGCGATGCCGGTTTTGGTCCGAATGCGGTCGGCCGTCCAGCCTTCGACGCCGACGACTAACTCGTCGTTCGATTGCACGCGCTCGGCCAGTTCGGTGGCAATCGAATGCAGATACGCCTTCATGCGAGTTTCCCGGCGTCGCGCAACACTTTCAGCACGGCTTCCACGGAAGTGAGCGTGGTGGCCTGCGCTGTGGGCAAAGTCAGGTCATAGTCCCGTTGGAGCATAAACACCAATTCCACTACCGCCATAGAGTCCCACGCGGGGACATCGGCCGCGGTGGTTTGGGGGGAAATCTGGGATCGCTCCACTTGCAGACATTCGGCAATGGCATCCAGGACTTGATTGATGGTCGCACTCATGACAGGTTCCCTGTGAGTTCCTTCGTAGGACCGAGCGGAGTCCATCCAACATAACGTGACAAATGAAAATCGATTCGATCGGCAAACGGACGGACAAACGAGCCTGGCCCCGAGCCCACGGCCAGCGTCAACCGCGTACCACAGGTGGACATGCCGATCATAATCGCCGGCTGCCGCCATGTCCCCTGTGTGCAATAGCCGTTTTCGATGGGGACGCCGTCCCACGCTTCGCCCGTTTTCCCGTATTCACCCAAATCGGAGATCAGCACCATCGGAGCTTTGGTGGGGGACTGATGCAGTTTCCCGATATTGCGCTGCGTGATCGCGAACGGATTCCAGTAGAGATATTGCCGTAAAATCGGCAAGTCGAGTGTCACAGCACTTTGCCCGAGCCCGAAAAGCGGGCCCCGCTGTGCGACCAGTTGCGTCCGCGTCTGTTCGACCACGGCGGGGACATCGGCCGCATGGTGAGGATCGATCCAGACGGAGACTTGGCCCGTCAGCATGCTCGCCGGAGCCGACTGCTGGTCTGCCGGGAGGTAGCGGCGGAGATTCACCGGGAGATTCACGGGAATGGTCACATCGTCCGCAAACGTCAGGACATCGCGCAGTGCCAGGTAGGTGACGGCAATGACGGCCATCGCCGCGGTAGCCCGATCGCGCATCGCTCGTGCGGCCAGAGCGGTGGAGGCCTCCGCCGGGTAATGCAGAAACTGAGGCGAGACACACGGGTCGGCCTCCGTGGGCGACGGGATGGTAAATGCGCGCGAGACTCGTGATCGCTTCGCGAAGCGGGCCAGTTCCTGAAGCAATTTCCAGCGCGTGCGCAGGTTGGCCAGTGGCCGCAAGAGCCCCGCCGCCGTCCGGCGGACGACCGGTCCATCGGTGGCCGGGACGGCAGCCTGCGATTCATAGTTTTCCGCAATCGTGCGGAGCAGATGACGGGCGGCGTTCGCATCGGCCAGGCGGTGATCCACGCGCAGAAAAACGTGATCATTCTCTGGCGTCCGCAACACCGTCACCCGGGCGGCAACATCGACCCCGGATTCCAGAATCCGCTCCCACGCGGCAGCGCGTGCCTGGAGTGAGTCACAGGTTTCCACGCTGAAGAGTTCAGCACGCTGTTCGCGGGGAATCACCGTCCAGTAGGGGGTCCACCAATGCGCAACGAACCGGTAACTCCACATCGGTTCGGCGGCGAGCGCCCCCAGAAACGCCTGCTTCAGCCGCTCTTCGTCAACATGTCCCGCAAATTCCAGAACGCAATTCACGTCTCCCTGGTAGTTCGGCACCATCGCGGCGAACCACCGCTCGTAATACTGGCTCGGAAACCGAGCGGGCGGCAGGGGGACGATGTGGCTCAAAACGGCGAACTTATTGAATAGGGGAGCAAAGTCGTTTGAATCGCGCTTGAGCAACCGCACATGGTGAGCAATTCACGCACTCGCTGTCTACGTGAGTTCGGCACAATCGCTGCAAATCCCCAAGTTTTCCCGCGTGGAAGCCGTCTACACACGGGAATGGGAAGCCGAGAACACCAATCCGGATCGTAGGGGGTGAGGAAAATGGTAAATCTCCCTTTCTACCGTTAAAAGAGCTTGTATTGTGCGTGGCGAATTTGTTCAATTCAGCGTATTACCGCGATGCGCTCCGCGGGGAATCTCGAACGGCGGTGGTTTTAGAACCGTACGCCAACGAATCCAACCGCGAAAGTCCTTTTTTCGGAAGCTGTTACGGCATGCAGGCGGTGGGTGTTGAGTACACCCGCACGGATGCGGAAGTGATCCCGGAGGCGGAGTTCCTCCATCCCCCAACCATTGTCGCTGACGCCATCGAGGTGGCAGCGCCCGTCGCGGCACCGTCGTCGCGGGTGCTCATCAAGCCCGAGCGTTCTGAAACGACTCCCAAAGTTTTGGTCCGACGCTTTGCGTTTCTTGACGGACTGCGAGCGCTATCCGCCCAGGTGATTGTGTGGCATCACATTGCGTTCTATGGACCGCTGTCGGACATTGCCTATCCGCTGATTCCGACCGCGATCGACTTCGCCGCCGAGTACGGCCGGATGGCGGTGCAGGTTTTCCTGGTGATTGGCGGGTTTGTCGCCGCGCAGGGGCTGTCGCGCGCGGTGCCAATCACAGGAGCCGAGTTGTTGCGACAAATCGGGAAACGATATTGGCGGCTCGCTTGGCCGTATCTCGCCGTGGTGGCAATTGCGGTGATGGCCAACGAGACGGCTTCACAATGGATGACACACCATTCGATTGCCGCGCCGCCGACGGTGCCGCAGGTCATCGCGCACGTCTTTTTCCTGCAAACGCTGCTGGGGTATGAATCGCTGTCGTCGGGATTCTGGTATCTGGCGATCGACCTGCAACTCAGCCTGTTGAGTCTGTTGGCCTGCACCACCATCGGGCTCGTGGCACGTCGATGCGGTCGTGCCGAAGAGACGCACCGCTGGTCGTTCGCCGTCCTCTTTCCCATCGCGGCGACCGCACTCTTCTGGTGGAACCGCGACCCGGATCACGACATATGGGCGGGGTATTACTTCGGCAGCTATTTCCTCGGCATGTCGACCGCGTGGTGGCTGACGAACCGGATTCCGCGCGGCTGGTATGCCGCCGCGGTGATGTTAGTGGTCTGCGGATTGGTCTACGATTTTCGCATTCGTCTGGCGATCGCGCTGGCGACCAGTTTGCTGATTGCGGTCGCGGGCGTCTCCGGCGGGTTGGAACGCTGGCTGCGGTCTTCCTGGATCGATTATCTGGCCCGGATCAGTTACAGCCTATTCCTGATTCACTTCCCGTTGTGTTTGATCATCAACGCGGTTCTCAGCGAAGTGGCCGCCGATCAACCCTGGTGGGCCCTCGGCGGGATGGTGTTCGCGTGGGCCGTCAGTTGCCTCGCTGCGGTCGCGTTCTACCACGGCGTGGAAAAAGCCGCATTGTGGCGCGTCACGGCGCTCCCGCGATTTTCTGCACCCCGTGTCTCGTGACGTTCGGGAAATGTTGCTGTTGGCTCAACCCTGGGCGATCGGCTTCAAAGATTAGGGTTGTGCGAGTTGCTCGCGCAGCCACAAGGGGCGATCGGTCGTAATCCCCTGCACCCCGGCGGCGATCATCTGTTTCGCGACTTTGACGTCGTTCACCGTCCACACGAGCAATTCCAATCCCGCGGCTTTCACCTGCTCGCCAAACCCGCGGTCGATGAGATCGCACGCCGACAGATCGAGGCCGTCGGCGTGGAGTTCCTGCGCCGTCTTGATGAGCGAGTCCACGGTGTGGTTCCACGCGCCGGTTTGCTTGTCCTTCTTCACGGAGACAATCCAGTAGGCTTTGCACTCCGGCAGCGCTGTCTTCGCCGCCGCGACCACGTCCTTGCTGAAACTGATGACCGCGGTCTCACGCGCCGGTCGCTTCGCCGCTGCCAGCACCCGTTGGAGTTCGGGCATGATTTCCGGCCCGCATTTCACTTCGATGAAAACCCGTTTTCCCGTCGGAATGATGGCGAGCACTTCCGACAGCAGCGGAATCCGTTCGCCCGCGTACTTTTTGTCTTTCCAGGCCCCGACATCGAGTTTCAGTAACTCGGCATAGGTTTGATCGACAATTTTTTTGTCGACCCCCGCGGCCCGTTTGGTGTCGGCGTCGTGGCTGAGGACGATCTGTCCGTCCTTCGACAAATAGACATCGAATTCCACCGCATCGGCTTGTTGCTGCCAACCCAGCTTCAGGGCGGACAACGTGTTCTCGGGAGCGTCATAAGACGCCCCACGGTGGCCGATGATTTCCACATTTCCCGGACGATCATTCGCCATCGCTGTCCGTCCCCCGGCCATCACGGTGAGCATCGCCGCCATCGTCCACAACCGTCGCATTGTCCGTCTCCGTTGAGCATGATTCCCAGCGTCTACGCGGCAACGTACCCAGGCAAGATCAAGAACGGATGAAGCCTACTTCGTCTCGGTCCGCACGAACCGTTGAATCCGCTTGCCGTTGACCTCGGCGACCAGGAGTTCCCCCTTCGAAGTGACGGCCATGAGATGCGGCAGCTTCAGGGTTTCGGGCGTACCCCATGTGGAAGTGATTTCGCCCTTCTGGTTCATGTGGACGATGTGATGCTGGTCTCCTTCCGAGGCCAGAAGCTCGTCGCCGATGACGATCAATCCGAACGGATTGCCGAAGCCGCTCCAATCGGCGAGATGCTGGCCGGTTGCATCGAAGACCTGTACGCGCTGGTTACCCCGATCGGCAACGTAGATTCGGTCAGCGGCGTCGATCGCCAGGCCGTGAGCCGTGGCGAACTCGCCGGGGCCTTTGCCTTTCTTGCCCCATTGCAGCAGGAATTTGCCCGTGGGATCAAACTTGGCGATCCGGGCGTTTCCACTGTCCGCGACGTAATAGTTCCCGTGCGTATCAAAGACCACGTCATCGGGAGCGCGGAAACCGTCGGCTCCGCTGCCCGCTTTGCCTTCGGTGCCAATGGTGGCCAGAAGTTCGCCGTCGACGGAGAACTTGCGCAGCACATGGTTGCCGTTGTCAGTCGTCCAGAGGTGTCCCTCGCGGTCGATCCGTAATCCGTGCGGCACCTTGAACAGACCTTGGCCCCAACTGCGAAGGAATGCCCCGTCCGCGGCAAATTGCAGGAGGGGTGCTTCCCCCCGCTGCAGCACGTAGATGCGGTCCTGGGCATCCACGGCGACCGCCGAAACCGCGTCCAACTTCACGGACTCGGGAATCGTGAGGAAACCCGTCGAGATAAACGGATCGGCCCCGTTGGCCGAGTTCAGCACGGCACCGCACAGGGCGACGATGATCCAGCGTGTCATGCAGTTTTCCCTGATGGTTCATCAAGATGTGTGAGTCGTCGAAAACGAACACGGCCTCAGTGACGAGGCCGTGTGGGTCAGTTCGCGAATGAAGTGGTCGATCGCTGTCAGAACTTTTGATCGCCGATATTTTCCCGGCCATTGCGGGTCATGATGGCCATCAACACGTTGCGATCCATGTTGCTGCCGAGTTGCTTGGTGCTGCCGTCGACCATTCCGGCAACAAAGATCCCGGAGTGCATTCCGCCCCAGGAAAACCGGTGGTTGCCGTTGGAAGACGACAGCCAATGTCCGCCCGTTAACGCATCGCCGATGACGGTTTCTCCCGCCGCCGTGCGATCGGCAATGAGGGCCCCGCCCACGCAGCAACTTTCCGCATCCGCCCAGAAGCCAATGTAGGACTCACCGATGAGAATGGTGGTGGAGACACCATCGCCGACATCGGCAAAACCGACGGCACTGTTGACATACAGCATCCCGTTCGTGCCCCCGACCATGACGTTGTTCGTGCTATCCCACCGCAAGGTTCCCAGGTTTCCGCGGTAGGTGGCATAACCGAGGGGGATCTGCTGACTCGCCTGCAACAACGGGCGGGCATTTGGAAGGATGGCGCTGGGGCACTGATAAACCGGAATGGAGTTCGCCAGATACTGCAGATTCGGAGAAGGTGCGCCGGCGGTGCAGTCGAAGAATTTGCCCACCGGAGCATATTGCAGTTGCACCGTCCCCTGGTCCAATTGACCCAGAATCGTCGACTGCCAACCCCACAAGTTACTGACATTCCAGGTGGTAATGACGAGGGGCTGCTGTCCCTGGGGTGGTTTCACGGGGAAGAGATACGGTTCCGTAAATATCGCGGGAAGAGGCGTTTCACAGGGAAGCCCCGGAGCCACCATTCCCGGAGGAAAGACGCGGTTGCTGCTTTCGTAGTTGTGCAGCGCCAGCACCAGATTTTTCACGCTGTTGATACATTGCGTTTTGCGTGCCGTTTCCCGTGCGCCTTGCACCGCGGGCAACAACAGCGCAATCAGCATCGCGATGATCGCCATCACGACGAGCAGTTCGATGAGCGTAAACCCTCGGCGTGATGCCGGACTGACCTGTTGACGCGCTTGACGGACCATCCCGGTTGCTCCTCACAGACAGTCCGCCCACCTCGGCGAACGGCCCGTTGACTGGTGTTCAAAGATTTTCCCCGTATCGGCAGACTAGCAATCCCCACGATGGAATGCAAATTTTCCTGGCGATTTATCGAACGAACGCCGGGTCGTGCCCCTCGCTTGGATTCCCACCAGTCCTTAAACGTGACGAAATTCCGGAATTCAACTACTCCGCAGCGATTAAAAACGGTCGCCAACTGGAATACTTCTGCGATTGGATGTGCTGAAACAACAGCGGGTTCCGCGCCGGCTTGCGCGGCGGCCGCATGAGTTTCATGCCGGCTTCGTGCGGCGTGCGGCCCCCTTTGCGGACGTTGCAATCGAGGCAACTGCAAACGATGTTCTCCCACGTAGTAGGTCCGCCACGGCTTTTGGGCATCACATGATCCAAACTCAGCCGCTGGGTTCCATACCGCCGGCCGCAGTACTGGCATATGTAGTCGTCGCGGAGAAAAATGTTACGTCGATTGAATTTAATCGAATTGCGCGGCATCCGCTCATACCGCAGCAGTCGCACCACGCGCGGGACCTGGATTTCGAAATTCACGGCTTGAATCCAGTCGCGATGGTCGGCGGTCTCACCGAGTTCCAATCGCAGCAGACTCGATTCCAGCCAGCCATCGAAATCGTAGGATTGATAGCTGCCGTCCTCCACCGAAATCACTTCGGCGAGACCTTTGAACAGCAGGCAGAACGCGCGTCGCACGGAAACGACATGAACCGGAGCGTATTGGCGATTGAGCGCCAAGACGCTGGCATGAATGGCCGACGGAGCACTGGCAATCATCAACCGCACACCCCCGCTACAGGAACCACCCTGGGGGCAGACACGGCGAGCGCACACTTCATCCCGATCCGCTGCTGGCGTCTCGGAACCAAGCCGATCCCCTTGCCTGCGCGGCGGAATGGACACTGCCATCGAGACGCGAGCGGGGCTCGACCGACAGCGCCATTTCGTCGTAATCCGAATTCTAAACGGTGGTCAACCGGAAGGGCAAGACACTTGGGGTTCTCCGACCACTGGTGCGACCTCCGCCGTGCGATCATACTATAAGACAGTGGAAATCATCGGCGTGCGGTGGAATGCTCCCCCGCACCCGCTCATCTCAGGAGACCTTGCCATGCTTCGCATCTTCACGGCATTGCTGCTTATGGGTTCCGGCGCGGCGGCGTCCGCTCAGGAATACGTCAACGGCTATACCTACGTCGCCCCGAGTTACTATCTCACGCCCCCTGTGGTGACCTATCCGTCGGTCAACGTCTTTCCGCCGTATTACCTGTCCCAGCCGGTTGCGGTGCGGCCGCCCTATTGGGTTCCGCAACCCATTCCGATGGCCTCCTATCCGGTGCCCGCACCAAGCGTTGTGACGTACCCCGTCGCTCCCGCACCGACGTACTACAGAGAACGCGTGAAGTACTCGCCGCGGGAAATCGAATACACCGTTCGCGGCCCTTACGGCCATCGCGAGAAAGTGGAAATCGAATTCAACCGCTACGGTGGCGTGAAAGAAATCGAATACCGCCGCCGGTGATTCAACGTAGCCCTGTCGCTCCGCGACAGGGAAGCCGATTGTTGTTCACGCTTCACCTACCGACGGCTTTTCTGTCGCGGAGCGACAGGGCTACTTGAGGAACTCGCGCTGCATGTCCGTCGATGACACACCCAGCCGCTATGTTGTCGGGCTGGACCTGGGGACCACCAACTCGGCCCTGGGGTATGTCGACACCACGGAAACACCCTGGCAGATTCGCACGTTCGCCGTGCCCCAGGCCGTCGCCGCCGGGCAAATCGAATCCCGCGAAACCGTTCCGTCGTTCCACTATCAACCCGCGAGTGGCGAAGTCGCCGCCGGGGCATTGCGATTGCCGTGGCAAAAGCAGGACGCCGGATATTGCGTCGGTCATTTCTCGCGCGATCAGGGGACGCTGGCACCGGCGCGACTCATCAACTCGGCGAAATCGTGGCTCTGTCACCCCGGCGTCGACCGCACCGCGGAGTTGCTGCCGTGGCAAGGGGCAGCCGACGTCGAACGCTTGTCGCCCGTCACCGTCAGTGCGCGATTGTTGCAACATTTTCGCGAGGCTTGGGATCACGCGCATCCGCAACACCCGCTCGCTCAGCAGGACTTTGTCCTCACACTGCCGGCATCGTTTGATGAAGTCGCACGGGAACTCACCGTTCGCGCCGCACAACAGGCGGGGTTGCCGCGGGTCGTGCTCATCGAAGAACCACAGGCAGCGTTCTATGCGTGGATTGCGAAGCACGCCGATGAATGGGATCAGCTCGTCTCGCCCGGTCAAAAAATTCTGGTGTGCGACATCGGCGGCGGCACCACCGACTTCACACTCATCCGCGTCCGCAAGGGGGCCGACGGTGTCGTGCAGTTCCATCGTGTCGCGGTCGGCGACCATCTCATCCTCGGCGGCGACAACATCGACCTCGCGCTCGCCCATCATCTCGAACGCAAACTCAAAGGAGACGGCAAGCTCGAACCGCGGCAATGGAGCGTCCTCGTCCGCAGTTGCCGGCAGGTGAAAGAAGTCCTGCTCGGCGACAACCCGCCCGATCAATATACTCTCGCCTTGCCCGGCAGTGGCTCGAAACTCATCGGCGGTGGATTGCAGGTCGTCATCACAAGGCAAGAAGTCGAACAACTCGTCCTCGACGGTTTCTTTCCGAACGTGCCGTTAGATGCGAAGCCTCAAGCCGCCCGATCGGGGTTTCAGGAACTCGGTTTGCCGTTCGCGCCGGACGCCGCGGCGACGAAGTACCTCGCCGCATTTTTGTCGGCTCATCGTCACGCCGGGGATGACGGGTCCGAGACCGGAAACCACGATCCCGCGCGGCCCGATCTGCTGCTCTTCAACGGCGGCGTCTTTGAATCGGTCGCACTGCGACAGCGGTTGATCGATCAA
The DNA here is from genome assembly GCA_021732785.1 of Planctomycetaceae bacterium. Taxonomy (GTDB): domain Bacteria; phylum Planctomycetota; class Planctomycetia; order Planctomycetales; family Planctomycetaceae; genus DSVQ01. The sequence continues at coordinate 12,784 of JAKFUG010000019.1, read as the reverse complement.
TTGCAGACGTGGTTCCGCAAAGACGATCCGCACTGGGCGATTCACGTTCTCGCCAACGAGCGGTTGGACCTCGCTGTCGCGCGCGGTGCGGCGTATTACGGCATGGTCCGGCGCGGACAGGGTGTGCGCATCGCCGCGGGGTTGGCGCGGACGTATTACATCGGGGTGCAGGGAGACCCAGGGTTAGGAAACCCTGGGCTTCCGAGTGCGTTGTGCTTGTGCCCCGCGGGACTCGAACCGGGACAGGAGGTCGATCTCACTGCCCGGCAATTTGAACTGTTGCTCGCGCAACCGATCGAGTTCCCGCTGTATGTATCGAGCTTGCGGCTCACCGACAAACCGGGCGATCTCATCACCGTCGAACCGGAACAACTGAAAGCGCTGCCGCCAATCCGCACCGTGTTGAAAACGAGTAAGGGCCAGGTCGATGGATCAGTGCGCGTCATTTTGAAGGCGCGGCTGACCGAGATCGGCACACTCGACCTGTGGTGCAGCGAAATCGGCGGACTGCGGAGATGGAAGCTGCTGTTCGATGTCCGTTCGGCAACACAGACCGATATCGCGGCCATAGAATCCACGGCGAATCAACAAGGGTTGCTGGACGACTCGGTTCGCGAAGCCGCTTGCCAACAGATCGCGGCGATCTTCCAAAATCGAAACCGCGATCCCGCACCGTTGATGAAGCAACTTCATGAAGCGATCGGCATGGATCGGCTCTCATGGCCCGCAACCTTGTTGCGGCAGATGTGGGAAACGTTAGTCGAATGCGAAGACGGCCGCCGGTTCAGTCCGCAACATGAAACGCGGTGGTTGAATCTGCTCGGCTTCGCGCTACGGCCGGGTTATGGACTCGCGCTGGATGACTGGCGCGTCGCAGAAACGTGGCGATTGTTGCAGGGCAAGCTCGCGCATCCGACAGCGTCGGGTCGCACCGAATGGTGGATTTTATGGCGACGCATCGCCGGGGGGCTCACCGCCGGGCAGCAACAATCGCTCGCGGGGCCGCTCTTGCCGGCGATCAAAGAGACGGCGAAGGCCGCGAGTAAACCGCGCGGAGAACAAGCCGGGCCGCAGGAGATCGCCGAGCAATGTCGGTTGATTGGGGCGTGCGAGTGGTTGTCGCCGACATTGAAACAAACCGCGGGGCAATTGTTTTTAGACATCTTGAAACGCCCGGGGCACGACACGATTCGGTCCGCAGCGCTATGGTCACTCGGCCGCATCGGGGCCCGGCAACCGAACTATGGGCCGCTCAATACGGTGGTGCCAATGGATATCGCCGAAGATTGGTTACAGGGCGTGATGCGCGTCGAAGGAACCGATCCGCTGATTCCCCTTGTGGCGATGCAACTTGCCCGGCGGACCGGTGACCGTTACCGCGATATCGGCGACGGGTTGCGGAACGAAGTCCTCACGTGGATGGACAGGATTCACGCACCAAAGAAACTGCGACGGCTCGTGCGCGATGTCGAGAAGCTCGAAACCGAAGAACAGGGACTGGTCTTCGGTGACGCACTGCCGGTCGGACTGCGCATGGTGTGAAAGTCGCCATCACGCTCCGCCGTGATGAGCGGAGTGTTTCGAACGACATCCATTCCACGCGTTTTCTACCGACCGCTCATCACACGGAGCGTGATGGCAACAATGAAAAGACCCAGGGATCGGAATCCCTGGGCTTCTCGAAGTTGATCATGCCGACGCGAATTAGTTCGCGGCGGGAGTCGAGGCTTCGACAACTTGCAGGTTCGGCACGTTGATGCCGGTGATCTTCACCTGCGTGTGTTTCTGGCGGTGACCGGTGTGGCGGCGCGACGCGTGACGACGGCGCAGCTTCTGGATTTCGAGCTTCGGGCCCTTGAAGTCATCATTCGTGACTTCGGCCGTGATGGTCGCCCCTTCGATGACCGGCTTCCCGATCAAACTGGTCCCGCCGCCGTTGGCAAGCAGCACCTTGTCGAAAGTGATCGTCTTGTTTTCCGGCAGTTCCGCGCGGTAGTCGACCACGAGGACATCACCCGGTTGAACGCGATATTGACGGCTGCCGTCTTCAAACACTGCGAACATGAACGTCGACCTCTAACAACACGCCCGGCGACCCATTCGCCTGGCATCATTTTGATTCCGCGACCGCCACGGCGGCAAGAGGCTCGCCGTGGAAGAGCCACACACTCTAACCGATCACCGGCGAGATTTCGAGTCATCCTGAACGATAACCCGCACTTCGCTTCCCAAATCATTGGTGCAATAGAACTTAAGGTGCTCCGGCATCACGTTCGCCAAGGCGTTGATGTTGATCGCCACCTCGTACGTTTCTTCCATCTGCGTGATGTCGCGACGCTTGCGATTGTTGAGAAACGCCGCCACGCGCTCGTGGACATCGACGGTAACCTTGGTCACTTCCGGATGGTTCGCATGCGTCATCAGCAGACGCATCACCTCGATCGCCATGCTCTCGGCCGTCTTCACCTGCGCGGTTCCGGCACAGCACGGGCAATCTTCGTACACGCTCCGGCGCAGTGACGGTCGAATGCGTTGCCGGGTCATTTCGATGAGACCGAACGGACTGATCCGCAGAATTTTCGTCCGGGCGCGATCCCGCCGCACGGCATTGTGCAGCGCCCGTTCGACACCCCGACGATGACGCTCATCACGCATGTCGATGAAGTCGCAGACGATGACGCCCCCCATGTCGCGCAGCCGCAGTTGCCGACTGATTTCTTCCGCGGCTTTGAGGTTCACCTGATAGGCGTTTTCCTCGGCGTTGTCATCGGCCCGGTAGTTGCCGCTGTTCACGTCGATGGCCACCAGCGCTTCGGTTTGATCGATGATAATCGACCCCCCCGTCGGCAATGCCACGCGGCGGCAATGGATTTTGCCGATCTCGCGTTCCACGTTGTACATGTTGAAGATCGGGTCTTTGCCGTCGTACAGTTCGATGTGGTCTTCGTGGCTGGGGAGTACGATTTTCATGAACTCGCGGGCCCGCTCATAGGCCCGCGGCTCATCGATCAGGATCCGGTCGACTTCGCCGTTGTAGATGTCCCGGATCGTCCGGATAATCATGTCGCTTTCTTCGTAGATGTCGACCGGCGCGGGATGCTTTTTCACCCGGCGGACGATCACCTGCCAGAGCCGCAACAGATAATTCATGTCGCGCTGCAAGTCGGCTTGCGACCGATCGATCCCCGCGGTCCGGATGATAAACCCGAGACCTTCCGGCGGATCGAGATCGAGCAATGCCCGACGCAGCGTCTTCCGCGTGGATTCATCCACGATCTTGCGGCTGACGCCCACGCGTTTGAGCGCCGGCATCAGGACGAGATAACGTCCCGGAATGCTGATGTAAGTGGAGAGTGTCGGGCCCTTGGCACCGATCCCTTCCTTAATGACCTGCACCAGGACTTCACTGCCGCGGCGGAAAATGTCCTGAATGGGCGGCTTGCTGCGGGCGTTCCGTTCGTTGTGACGACGCGGTTTGCCGCGCGACGGCGGGCCGCTTTCTTCATCATCGTCGTCGTCATCGCCGCCGCTGTCGTCGGGACCGTCGACGAGATGCTTGTAGTATTCGTATTCGACGTCGCTGACGTGCAGGAAGCCATTGCGGCCGACGCCGAAGTCGACAAACGCCGCCTGAATGCTGGGCTCCAAGTTGACGATGCGGCCTTTGTAGATATTCCCGACGTAGTTTTCGAGGCTGTTCCGTTCGACGTACAGTTCTTCCAGAACCCCATCTTCAACGATGGCGATCCGGCTCTCCTCCGGTTGGAGGACGTTCATCAGCATTTCTTTTTTCATCGCGTGCCTTTCGGGCGGCGAGGCATGCGGAACGATGGGACGAAGACGTCATCGCGTCCTCCTCACGCAACATCCTGTGCGACATTTCCCGGCCGATGTCTTCAACACGAGCGCCATCACCCAAGGGTGACAGCGCGGGTTCAATTCCCGGCGGCGCTTCTCGAAATCGATGTTCAGATTGAACAGGATCGAAAGCGGTCGAAGTCGGGAGCCAACCCATCGCGAGCCGGTGCTGCCGTGACCGCGTGAGCGACATCATCGGCGGACAGGGACTCGCGGAAACCAGACATCGTGGGAGCTGACGCAGCGGGACCATCGCAGTGGGAGCCGTTCTTCCGACGGGGGCCTCGATCGATTCCATCGCAGCGACGTGACCGTCGCACTTCGGTGAACTCATCCCGGCATTCGCAACCGGGAGCAATCGACCAGGCAGGAAGGACGGCGCGGAGGACGACAGTGCGACCAAACCGAGGCGCAAGGCCTCCCGGCTGTTCGGCACCGCTACGGCGGGCAAACCCTTGGGTCGCCCCCTTGTCTCCGCCTTCACGTTTCCACGCACTCTGCCGCTACCTGAACTCAAAAAGGACTCGTTACCCACACAGACAGTTTGGTGACAACCCGGTCACCTCTGTTTCATTCCCGGTCAGATGAGGAAGCCCCGTTGTTATGCAGGCCTCTGTCGAATCATCCCACCGATATCTCCCCGAATCGATGCACCGCGGTGAAAGCACTTCGGCCTTCGTAATGCCGCAGAGTCCGGCGAACCGTGGGCGATTCGTCGGCTAATCCATCGATTCCGGGCAAATCTTCTTCAATTCTCCTCGCAGATAACTTTCCACGTCGCGGGCCACGTCCATGCTTTCTGAACGCGAGGCAATCCGCTCCGCTTTGGTCAGCGTCAAATTCCGAATGATTTCCTTCAACTCGGGAATCGCATGCGGTGTCACGCTGATCTGTCGCAGTCCCATGCCGACGAGCAATGGCACGAACATGGGATCCGAACTCATCTGACCGCACACGGAGACCGGAATGTGATACTTCGCGGCCGCCGTGATCACGTTCCGAATCAGTCGCAGGATCGAAGGATCGCCAGCACGATATAAATTGGCAACGGCTGGATCACCCCGGTCCACTGCTAAAGTGTACTGAATCAGGTCGTTGGTCCCAATGGAGAAAAAATCGACCTCGCGGGCAAACTCTTCGGCGAGAATCGCCGCGGCGGGGACTTCGACCATCATGCCGACCGGGACATCGCGATTGAACGGAACTCCTTGTTCATCAAGGTCTTCCATCACATCGCCGAGGATCATTCGCGCCTGCCGGAACTCCAAAAGGGTGGTCACCAGCGGAAACATGATCCGTAAATCGCCATGGACCGCGGCCCGCAAAATCGCCCGGAGCTGGGTTTTGAACAGTTCCAGATGCGTCAAACTGAGCCGAATACTGCGGACGCTGAGCGCCGGATTGATGCCATCCGCATACTCCGCCTGGAGTTGCCCCGGCATTTTGTCCGCGCCGAGATCGAGCGTGCGAATGACCACCGGTTGCGTCGGGAACGCTTTCAAGACTTCTCGATAGGCCCGAAAATGATCTTCCTCTGTCGGTTCCCGTTGCGATTGCAGGTACAGAAATTCGGTGCGGTACAGTCCGACGCCTTCAGCACCGCGATGCTTGGCGGATTCGGCTTCCTCGGGAAACTCGATGTTCCCCATCAGCGTGATGCGGACACCATCGCGGGTTTCCGACGCGAGTAACCGCAGCGATTCCAACCGCTTGTTGGTGCTACGATACCGCTCCTCGGAATCGTGATACTTGGCGAGCGTTTCTTCATCGGGATCGATGATGACGGTGCCGTGGCTGCCATCGATAATCAGCGTTTCCCCGCCGGACAAATCCGACAGGAAGTTACCAACCCCGACCACTGCGGGGAGTTCCAACGCTCCGGCGAGAATGGCGGTGTGGCTGGTGTGCCCGCCGACTTCCGTCGCAAAACCGAGCACGAACTGTTTGCTGAGAGAGGCCGTTTCACTCGGCGTGAGGTTATGCGCGAGCAAGACAACGGGTTCGGTCAGGTGCGAGAGTTCTTCCCGTTTCTCGCCGAGCAATTGCTTCAGCAATCGCTTTTCGAGATCGTAAAAATCCGCGGCCCGCTCGGCGAAATACTGGTTCCCCAAATTCTGAAAACGCTTGGCATACTGCCGAAGCACGCGGCTGACGGCGAACTCGGGAGAAAACGATTTCTCACGAATCAGCGTTTCAATTTCCGCAAGAATCTTGGGATCGCGCACCATCATCAGGTGTGCGGTGAAGATCATCGCGTGTTCGGCACCGAGACGCTCTTTGGCCAGCGTTTCGTTGACCTCGATTTCCTGACACGTGGATTCCACCGCGGCGCGAAACCGGGCAATTTCCGTGTCGACGGCATCAATCGAGACAAACCGCTGGGGAATTCGGAAGGATTCCGCTCCCATGACCAGTGCGGGGCCAATCGCCACTCCGGGAGACACGGGGATGCCGCGCTTGATCAGCATCGGTGTTGGTGACCTTGCTTGAGCGTGGACCGTCCGTGCAAAAGGAGGGTGTCGCGCGTCCGGGCGCGACGGTCTGATGCAATTCAGGGCATGGCTGCGGGAGACGGATGAGTGACGAAATCGGACTCGAACAACGCGGCGAGATGCTCGATGGCCTCGGCAGCGTCCGGGCCATCCACTTCGAGATCCAGCTCCACCTGCGGCCCGGCGGCGAGCGACATCAAATCGAGAATGCTTTTGCCATCCACGGGGGGGTTGTTGTCTTTCCTCAGCCGCACCCGGCTTTGAAATTTCATCGACAATTGAGCCACGGCGGTACAAGGCCGGATATGCAGGCCCTGTTCGGCCTTCACGGTCACTTTGCGGCGATAGACTTGTGAATCCGACATCATCAATGGCCCAACACCGCAGCCGCGCGATTCGTGCTGCGATCTGGCCGCCGCGAGGGGCAGCCGACACGTTAAATCTCGTTGTTATCCGCTTCCTTCAGCAAGTCGAGAACGGCTTCTTTCGTTTTCGACTGGCGCAGGAATTTGCAGAAATTCTGATTCCGCAAGTGCCGCGAAATGCTTTCCAGCGCCCGCAGATGGTCGCCCGGCTTATCCGGCGGCGAGACCAGCAGGAACAGGATGTGGACCGGTTCCCCATCGAGGCTGGCAAAATCGACCCCGCCACCAGCCAGGGCCACGGTGGCAATCAGTTTGGTCACGGAAGCGTGTTTCGTGTGCGGGACGGCGACACCGTTGCCGATGCCGGTCGATCCGAGTTCTTCCCGCTTCATAATGGCGGCGACGATCCCCTCTTCGTCTTCAGCACGAATGCCGCCGGCGTCTTTGAGGCTCGCTACCATGGCCTTGATTGCGGATTCTTTTGCATTCGCCGCGAGTTCGGGAAGAATCGCGTCCGCGACGACAAAGTCGCACAGTTTCATTCCAAGTCCTTCATTTGAAGGGCGCTCAAAAGAACGCCGTCTTTCGCCAGTGCCGAGCGGCGACTGAGCCGCCGATTTGCCATCGAGCGCCGATGCTTCACCGGAGGCGAGTCAATGACAATTATTCTGGTTCCGTAGCGATCTCTTTCTCGACGACGTCACCGATGGCGGGTGTCCGTCGATGATCCTGAATCTTTTCCTTGTATTTCTTAATCTGCTGCTCCATCTTCTGCAACGCGCCATCGAACGCGGCGGCAGCTTCCGATGCGGTATCGCTCGCCACAAAATTGTGTTTGTGCTCGGCATCGACCAGGATTTCGGCTTTAACCAGCAGGCCTTCGAAATCGAAGGTCACCGTAATCGCCGTCACCCGGTCGAAATAGGTTAGCAACTTCTCGGCCTTATGTGAGACATAGGCCTGAGTATCATGATGCAGACTGCCATGCCGGCAGGCGATCGCCACTTGCACGAGGATGCGCTCCTGTAGTTTCCGACTCTGAACCGGTGTCGTTCTCGCGGTTGCCGATCGAACATCTGCGATTGTAGCCCCCCGACCCGGACCGTCAATTCCTACGGCGGTCGGATGGCGGGTGAATCGCGTGGCGATCGGTCGTGAGTGATCACACTGATCGTCAATGTCCGCACTTTACCAAGTTTCGGCGGTCTCCGATATCCAGCAGCGAACTGACAGCGGAGAGAGTGACGGAGAGCGACCTCAACAAACCGGCATGATCGATGAGATCGGCATCAAAAGCATCAATCGAATTCGATGTGCTCAACCGGACCCTGAGCTGTTGCCGTCTTCGTCGGGATCCGGAGTTCGTCGTCCGTGCGTGGCAGAATTAGCGCTTCACGCTTCAATCCGCGCAGGCGAATGTCAGGCCATGCGATGGAAGTCGTAGCCGGGGGAGACACCGCATATTTCAACTCGACGGGAGTGTCCGGATTGCGGGCGATGCCGCGCTGATAGTTCGGCGTGTCTTTTTTGGGGGGCGCGAGCTGAAAATTAAACCACGGCATCTTGCTGCCACTGCTCGCGGTCAGCCCCGGGTGTTCAATTGCGCAGCCGGGTGCTATTAAGAGGACGGCGAGTCCAATGAGGCGAAACGGTAGGCCGCGTATCAGCCCGCGCATGACCACTCCATCGTGACAGGGAAGGCGTTGGGTCATAGCAAATTATCGTCGTGTGCGCGAAGGCCGATTTCGGGATGCAGAGGCGTAGGCGGCCGGGAAAGCCCACGCATTCAACCCAAGTCAACACGAGCCCCTGTTCATCGCAGTCTTCCAGTTCGACCGCCGCAAAATCCTCAGAACCGTCATATTTTGACGGATCGTGCCAAATTCGACTCAGCCGCATTCCCGGCATTTCCGATACAGATGGTATAGCCGTCAAAGTCGGACCGTTTGCGCGAAGCGCGCAGACGCTGCTGCGACGGAAGGAGTCGTTCCCACCGCCGTGAGAAACTCCAGGAAGGTGAATATGGTTAGGTGGTGCCCCCTCACCGCGCTCCTCGTCGCGACAGCATGGATCCCCGTGATCGGCTGGGCGCAACCTCCGGGGTATCCGCCTCCCGATGGCGGTGTCGTCCCGGCGGGTTATCGATCGAGCGGTTATCCTCCCCCGTATGCCTTGCCTCCGGGCCCTCGCGGGCCGGGCAATACCACGTTTGTCGAACTCCCGGACGACAAGGGTTTCGCTTACGAAGGTTCTCCCTTCGATCAGGCGATCACCAATGTCTTCCGCAATGGTTCGCTACGGCTCGAATACCTGCTGTGGGACATCACGAATCCGGGGCGTAACATCCTCGGTGCCGACGTGCAATCGCCGGATGTGAACCAGCCCGATCCGACGCAGCCGTTCGACTTTCTGATTCCGGGGCAGCTCAACCAAACGCGGGCGGTCACGCCGTCACTCAGCCGCGTGAATACGAACGACAACAACGGTATCCGTGGAACCTACACGTTGCCGTTTACGGTCGGCGCATTTGAAGCCAGTGTGTTCGCGCTGCAAACGAGTCATCGTGCCGTTCCCATCCCGACGGAAAACGTCATCGATGTGAACGATACGAACCTGAACCTGCTCACGACCGATTCCGTCAACGCGATTGGCGCGATCTACACCCCCGTGCTCATCAACGGCGTCATTCCGCTGGGTGGGTTGGGATTGGTGTGGGATCAGGGTTACCGGGCCGAGTTGAAGACCCGCGTCTGGGGCACGGAAGGAAACTGGGTCGGGAATGCCTTCGATCCCAACAGCCCGCTGCAACTCAGCCCCATCTTCGGTGTCCGCATGCTGGAATTCGCCGAAGACCTGCGACAAATCGGAGCGTACAACTTCTCCGTGACGGCGGCCGACGGCACGATTACCACCTCGGTGGTGCCGCGCCGGATCAATTCCACAACGGATAACTACCTCTTTGGTCCGCAAATCGGTTTCCGCAGCGAACTGGTTTCGAAGTGGGTCACCTTCGGGGCTCAACCCAAAGTGATGCTCGGCGTGAATTCGTACAAAGCGGCGATCCAGACGCAGAACATCCTCTCGCCCACCGATCCCGCCCAGGTGCTGGAAGAAAAGAACACCACCTTTGGCATCGTCGGCGATCTGGAAGTCTACTCGAAGATTCACGTTCGTCCGCACTTCAACCTGTTCGTGGGTTACAACCTGCTGTGGACGGGGCTGATCACGCGGCCGGCGGAAAACATCGTCTACAACGTGAGTGGTGCGGTCGGTGGTGCGGGTCGGCAATCCGACTTCAAACTCGACCTCAATTACTCCGGTGCCTTGCTGCAAGGTCTCAGCGTCGGCGGCGAACTGACTTACTGAGATCGCACGATTCTCGATCAACAAAAGAAGCCCAGGGATCGCGTTCCCTGGGCTTCTTTTCATTTGGCTGTCGTAGCCCCCCCGGTGGATGCAACGCTTTCCATGGGGGTGCGCAAGTTCAATTGCAAGAGAGCTTTTCTGTGTGCCACTGGCTCTGCCAGCGTGAATTGTCACAATGACTTGCGAAGAAAAGACACTGGCAGAGCCAGTGGCACACGGAGGCAAACTCCGAACATCTTTCTGCCAAAAGTCTTGAATGCTGCGATACAAAATGCTGCTATGGCCCGGGGAAGCATTGATCCAGCAACAGATTTAGCCCCCGTCATTGAAAGGGGGGCTAAGACGCTACTGAATCTCGTAAGCCTTCTCTTTCTTCTCATCCCCGCCGATCATTTGACGCAGTTTTTCCGCGGCGGCGGCAATCGTCCGGTCCGGGCCGGTCAGTCGCAGGAAGTAATTGCCTTTGTCCTTCACCTGCAGGATGATGCCGAGCGAGCGGTAGTCCGGCGTCGGTTCCTTCTTCCCGGCGATCGGTGGACCGATCGGCTTGAGGTAGGTTCCGCTGACGTCGCTGAAGTGATACGTGCCTTGCGCACATTCCCCTTGCGCAAGCTTGATCTTCTTGTTATCGCCAGTGAATTGATCGTTCCAGCGCTTGAGGTTCGGGTCGACACCGCCGCCATCGCCCTGAAAGAACGAGATCACCAACTCGCCGGGATCTTTGTCGCCGGTGATCGCGGGGATGGAGAATTGTGCCAGCCGCAACCGGTTTGCAGGGGGTTGCTCTTTCCAGTCGGCGGGGACCGTCAGGGTGAGATCGCCCACCTTTTTGCTTTCGGCAACCGGTTTTTCATCCGCGACGAGACGGACGGGAATGCGACGGTCGCTCCGGGTGACTTGTGGTGCTGGTCGGGGACCTTTCGCCGCATACGGTGCGCCATCGACTTTCATCGCCAACGAGTACAAACTTGTCCGCGCGGTGATGAAGAGCGTCTTGTTATCCGGACCACCAAATTTGCAATTGGCGGGTTGTTCGGGAACTGGGATGCGGCCGATCAACTCACCCGCGGGGCTGAGCACCACGACACTTTTGTAGGTGCAGTAGATGCGGCCTTCGGCATCGAGAGCCATGCCGTCCGGTCCACCACCATCGAGAGCCATGTCGCTGGTGAAGATCACTCTCCCCGCACCAATCTTGCCGGGACCGGTGATCGAATACATCCACACTTCACGCTTGTTCGGTTCGGCCACGATGAGTTGCTGGCCCGCCGCGGCGACGAGCACGCCGTTGGGGCGTTGCAGCGAATCGATCACGCGCGTCGTTTTGCCGTCGGCATCCACGTAATACACACCCATCACCGGCAGTTCGCGGTCTTCTTCGGAACCGTAACGCGGATCGGTGAAGTACAACCCGCCCGCGTAATCCAGCGCGAGATCATTGGGGCTGTTGAGTTTCTTGCCTTCGAACTGATCGCACAGAACTTCGATTTTCCCGTCGACGCCACTGATGCGGACCACGCGACGGGCTTCTCCCTGGCACGCATAGAGATGGCCGGAACTGTCGAAAATCAGTCCATTCGATTTTCCGGACGGCTTCATGAAGTCGCTGCTCATGCCGTCGTCATTCACGCGCACGATGCGGCTGTTGGGGATATCGCTGAACAGTAAAAAGCCCTTCGGGCTGTATGCGGGGCCTTCGGTGAATTTGCAGTCACCAACGAGCTTCTTGACTTCCGCCCCGTCCTGAATGAGCACAGCCACGTCGGCAGCTTGCGTGCTTGTTGCGAATCCGATCATCACGCCCAGCATCAGGGCGATCTTTCCACGCACCGGCATTGTCCATCTCCTGCCACAAATGGGAGTCCATGAGCATCCGACATGATTGTTGGACGCGACAGCCGGAAATGCAAACGGCGCGAGCAGCGGTTGTCGGGTTTGCCGAGTCCGTGAGACGAACCTTCGCGGTGTGTGTGACTCAGAAATGGGTTGATTTGTGTGCCTCTGAATCCGCCAGTGTCTGCTTCTTTTCGATGTCCAGATCGTGGCCAGAAAAGAAGACACTGGCGGAGCCAGACGGGGATGAAAGTGTCTGTCCGGATCTCGGCGGCGCTGCCGGGGTGTGCGATTGGTGATGCACCCGTCGACCCGGAGCAACAGTGCCGGAAGTCACACCGTCGCGGGTGCTCGTGGAAGTCGATGGCCTCCCTGATTGCACGAATTCACACCGAGCGCGTCGGCGACGCCGCGGAATCCATCGAACCGATTCCGCAGGCCTGACCGCCGTCCATCCGCAACCCACTCACGCCGGAGATCGCTCTGCCCGATCCCCGGCTTTTTTCGCGCGCCGTGGTCAAACTCCATCACAGCGCGGAGCGCGAGCGATGGATGTGCCTCTCGCGGTAGACTGATATGGTTTGCCACTGCTTCGTCCGCGAAGCAGTGGCGCATTCACGCTTTTCCGACGTGTTAGGAAAACAATGCCACCCCGAGCGTGTACCATTGGCCAACGTCTTCGTTTGCCAGCGCTCTTTCAGCCCGTTGACCGAACTATCGATTCGCAATCAAGACACTGGTGGGTAACCGTTCACGGGTCGGTGCGGAGTGAGGGAGCGTGTTGGTTGTGGAAATGGGCGGTGACGGCTTGGGTGACGAACTCGAAGACGTGGCGTTGTTGCTGGCGGCAGGTTTCGATGGTGGTCAGCA
>JAKFUG010000061.1 GCA_021732785.1 Planctomycetaceae bacterium | reverse complement strand
CTTTGAGACGCATCCGGCGGAAGTCGACGCCATCGCCAAATTGGTTCGCGATGGTAGGGTCTTTCTGAATGTCTTGTGGGACGCCGAACCACGCGGTGTCGAACTGCACGCGGCCGCCAACGTGGACCTTGAAATCGCCCTTCTTGTTGGACAGCGTCAGTCCGTTCTTCCAGTTGGCGCGGAGATCGAGCGGACTTTCTTCCGTCGCGGCTTTTGACGAACGCGAAGCCGCGGCGGCATTGCGCTGGGCGTCGAGTTCGTTCATATACTCCTGAACGATGCGTCGAATGCGCGTTTCGTCGTCCGGCGCGGAATCGGAGAAGATCACGGCAGCGATGTCGTCCGCGGTTGCGGTCTCATCGGGACTCGGCGGTAGTTTGATCGCCGTGACGCCGGGTTCCAATTCCTGACTCGAAGCCCTCTGTCCAGGCAATGTGAGGAGCAGCATCGAGAGCAGCAACAGGCCCACGCATCGGATTTTGCCCATCGGTGACGTGTCCATCGACGGGTTTTTTTCCATAAGTGTTTACCGGAAAGTCTCTTGTGTAGATTTCTGAGTGGATTGTGATGCCCGATTCGGCTAGGCGATCCACAAGAGAATCGACAGAGAATGTGGGCGGAGTTTGCCGAATATGCCGAAAATAGCGGTTGTGGACAGAAGTTCGGGCGGCGATCGCATGCGTCGGCGAATTTTGTCCGTGGGACCCCGAACGCATCGGGAAGATCAACGAATTCTGATGCTCGCCCGGCAGTCCGGCTTCGATTTTGATATTCTGTGAAAATCACCGGTTACCGAATTTTGCGACGGTGATGCCCGGAGGAGCGCGACTGCGATGCCGCTGCGACAACAATTCCGAACGTGGATGACCGGCATCGTCCTGCTGGGTTTGGTGCCGTCATTGCTGTATGCCCAAACGGACGGACTTTCGGCGGCTGCGGCGCTGGAACAAACGCTCACGCAGGTGATCGAGCAAGCCGAACCGTCGGTCGTCAGCATTGCCCGCTGGCGGACGAACCCGGCGGAACTCACCGAGGAAGGGATGCCGCTGCGCAATCCCGAGCGGCTGGCGAATCAGCAGGTTCACGATGTCATTCCCAACCAGTTTTCGGCGGGAATCCTGCTCGTTTTGTCGGGGCAGGAAGAACGCTTTGTCCTGACGACTTATCATTCAGTTCGCGGAGGTGTCACGACCGGGGCCAAGCCCGCCGCGGACAGTTCGCATTTGCAGGTTCGGTTCTCGTCACGGCATTTCTGCCCGGCGACGATTTACGCTGCGGACCCGCGGAGTGATCTGGCGGTGCTGAAACTCGAATCCCGTGATCTGGGTCTGCGTGCCGACGAATTGCGGCCGATCCCGTGGCCCACCACTACGGCCGTCCGCAAAGGCCAATTTGTGCTGACGTTGTCCAATCCGTACTGGATCGCCCGCGATGGTTCGCCCAGCGTTTCGTGGGGAATCGTGTCGAACATTGCCCGCCGCCCGGCGTTGCTGAAGCCCGATGCGGGGGGAATCAAGACGCTGCATGAACTCGGCAGTTTGGTGCAGGTCGATTACCGTCTTCCTATCGGCGCGAGCGGTGCCCCGGTGCTCAACTTGCGTGGTGAACTCGTCGGCATCTGTTCGTCGATTGCCGCGATCGAGGGTTTCGACCGTTCGGGCGGCTTCGCGATTCCGATCGATTCCGGCACGCGGTGGATTATCGAATCGCTGTTGCAAGGTTACGAAGTCGAGTATGGCTTCCTCGGTATCGCGCCAAGCCGCGTGCTGATTCCGGCGAGTTCCACGTTAACGCGTCAACCCTCGGCGGCCGAAGCGAAAGCCGTGCAAATGGGTTCGCCCGCGCAGGCCGCCGGGATTCGGCAGGGCGATTTGATTCTCGCGGTGAATGGGCAGCCGACGTTGAACGAACTCGACCTGATGCGGCAGGTGACGCTGCATCCCCCGGAGTCGCAAGTCCGGTTGACGGTCTTTCGCTCCGCGAATGGAGCGGAGTTGACTCTCACGGCAAAACTCGGAAAATGGCCCGTTCGCGACGATGAAGGGATTGTGGCCTCGCAACGCCGGCAACCGTTGTGGCGCGGTATGGCCGTCGATTATTCCACCGCCAGAGATCGGTTTGTGGAGAATCAACTGGTCATCCCGGCGGCGGTGCTCATCACGGAAGTGCGCGACGACAGTCCAGCTCACCAGGCCGGTTTGCAGCCAGGGGATTTCATCGTGCAAGTCAATCGAACGCCGGTTCGAACACCGGCTGAATTTGCCGCCGCGATCAAACAGGCGACCGGAGATGTCAGCATCCGGTTGCTCCTTTCCGATGGCAAGACTCGTGCCACCGTCGTGCGGGAATGAACCGCGGCTGCCGGTGCGTGTCTGGAGGCACGGCCACGATTGTTTCCTCTTTACGACTCGGCGGACTTTCACCATCATTCCGCCGAGTGATCGAAACTGACCATCCCGCAGCGGAGGGCGGGGACTTCTCATGAAAACCGACGAACTACGCGAAAAGTACCTGTCGTTCTTCCAATCCAAGGGCTGCATCCGCCGTCCGTCCGATGTGCTCGTCCCCAAGGACGACCCGACGGTGCTGTTCACGCCGGCGGGGATGAACCAATTCAAAAACCAGTTCCTCGGCATCGGCCCGCTGGACTTCACCAAAGCGACCACCTGCCAGAAATGTCTGCGCACGGGCGACATCGATAACGTGGGGGTGACCGCGTATCACCACACGTTCTTCGAAATGCTCGGCAACTTTTCCTTCGGCGATTACTTCAAGAAGGAAGCGATTCATTGGGCGTGGGAGTTCCTCACGTCGAAACAATGGCTGGGACTCGATCCGAGCCGGCTCACCGTCACCGCGTATCTCGACGACGACGAAGCCGTGGCGATCTGGCGCGATGAGATCAAACTGTCGCCGGCGCAAATCACCCGCGAGGACGAATACGAAAACTTCTGGCCCGCCGGTTCACCCACGAACGGTCCGGACGGCGTGTGTGGTCCGTGCAGCGAGATCTATTACTCGCCCCCTTCGGGGGGGAAAAAGGTCGAGATCTGGAATCTCGTCTTCACGCAGTTCAATCGTGTCGGTGCTCCGCCGGACAACCTGCGACCGCTGCCGAAGAAGAATATCGACACGGGCATGGGCCTCGAGCGCTGCGCCGCCGTGTTGCAGGGTTTCGAGAGCAACTACGAAATCGATTCCATCAAGCCGTTGTGTACTACTGCGGGCGATTTGCTCGGCGTGAAGTACGACTTCAGCGGACCGACTGGTCGTCCGTTGCGCCGCATTGCCGACCACGTGCGCGCGTGTACCTTCGCGATTCACGAAGGCTGCCTGCCGGGGAACGAGAAAGAAAACTACGTCATCCGGTTGCTGCTGCGGCGCGCGTCCATGGAAGCGTTCCGGCTCGGCAAGCACGAACCGGTGCTGCATCAACTCGTGCCGATGGTCGCCCAGATGATGGCCGCGGTGTATCCCGATTTGAAGCAAACCACCGAGATCGTGGCCAACGCCATCAAGGCCGAAGAGCAACAGTTCCTCGGCGTCGTCGACCGCGGTATCCAGAAGTTCCGCAAGCTTGCAGAAGTTGCCAAGCGTGAAAATCGTTCGGTCATTTCAGGCGACGAGGCATTCGATCTGCATCAGACAGACGGTTTCCTCATCGAGCTGACTCAAGGCCTCGCCGATGCTGAGGGCTTGAAAGTTGACATGCAGCGGTTCAACGAATGCCGCGAAGAAGCCAAGAGGATCAGTGGTCGCGGTGCGTTCGCCGATTCGGTGATGTCCGAAGGTCCGCTCGATGCGCTCCGCAAGACCGGGGGCACGAAGTTCGTCGGTTACGATGCCACCGCCGCGGTCGGAAAGATTGTCGGCATCATCGCCGATCAACAGCTTGTGCCGACGTTCAATCGCGTGGGTCATGCCGAACCGATTGGCGTCGTGCTCGATCAATCGCCGTTCTATGGCGAATCGGGCGGGCAGGTCGGCGATGTCGGCAAGCTCGTCACGCCGGATGGTGAATTCCGTGTCGATGACACGCAGAAAAACGGCGATCTTTTTGTCCACATCGGCCACTTGGTGAGCGGACAAATCAAGACCGGATCGACGGTGCAAGCCCAGGTCGATGCCGCGCGGCGCGAAGGCATTCGGCGAGCGCACTCGGCCACGCATCTGTTGCATCACGCCCTGCGGATGACCTTGGGCGACAACGCCACCCAGCGCGGCTCGAAAGTCGAACAGGATCACTTACGGTTCGACTTCGCCCATCCGAAGGCGATGACCGATGACGAACTGCTGAAGATCGAAGACGAAATCAATGCCCGCATCGCTTCGGGTGCGCCCGTTCAAACCAAGGTGATGCCGATCGGCGAAGCGAAGAAACTTGGCGCGATGGCGTTGTTCGGCGAAAAGTACCCGGACAATGTCCGCGTGGTGACGATGGGCGATTTCAGCCTCGAATTCTGCGGCGGCACGCACCTCAGCAACACCGGACAGGTCGGCCTTTGTCGCATCGTCAAAGAGGAACTCATCTCCGCGGGCGTCCGCCGGGTCACGTGCCTCACCGGTCCGAAAGCCCTGCAACGGATTCGTGAGACCGAAGCGCTGGTCGGTCAGTTGTCGTCCGCGCTGAAGGCCTCGGTCCCCGAAGAACTGCCGAAGAAAGTGCAGTTGCTGCAGGACGAACTCCGGCATGTGAAACAGGAACTGTCGAAGTACACGGCCCAATCACTGGCGGCGACGGCGAAGTCGCTTGCCGAACATGGCGAAGACCTCGGCGGTACGAAACTCGTGGTGCACGCGGCGGAATGCGGTCGCGAACAATTGAAGGAATTTGTGGACCGCATCCGCGAACAATCGACGTCGACGGCCGTGTTGTTGGGGATTGTCGCCGATGACAAGGTGGCCCTCATTGCCGCGGTGAGCAAGGATCTGCTCGCCAAGGGGATCAGTGCCTCCGATGCGGTGAAGACCGCCGCAAAAGTGGCCGGTGGCGGCGGTGGCGGTCGGCCCGATCTCGCCGAAGCGGGCGGGAAACATCCCGAGAAATTGCGGGAAGCGCTCGCCGCCGGGGCGGAGTATTTCCGCGGGAAACTCCGCGGGTAAGTCGACGAGCTCTTTGACAGCGTTGGCGTGGGGGCGTGAAACCGCACAGCGGGAAATGAGGCGGGCTCGACAATCATCGAGTCCGCCTCGACCATTTCCGGAGGACGTGTTACCCTGCCGCCGCGCGAATGGTCTGCGCGGAGATGATTGCATGGATGCGTATCTGCAGGTGATTGTCCTCGGCATAGTTCAGGGGATTTCCGAGTTCCTGCCGATCAGTTCGGACGGACATCTGGTGATCGCCGAGCAACTGCTCGGGCAGGCGTTCGGCAAGAAGCTCGCCGAAGGCAAAGATCTGGTGGTGATGCTGCACTTGGGCACGCTCGCTGCCATCCTGGTCGTTTATCTTCGTGAGCTCTGGGAGTTACGGAATGACTGGCGGCTGTGCGCGCTCATCGTGATGGCCACCATTCCTGCGGCCGTGGTGGGACTGACACTCGAAGACTGGTTCGACGAAGTCTTCAAGTCGCCGCTGGCAGCGGGGTTTGGGTTCCTGATTACCGGCGCGCTCCTCATTACAGGGCACGTGATGGAACGGGGCCAATATACGGAAAAAACGCTGCCGTGGCCGGCGATGCTGTTGATCGGTTGCTTTCAGGCGCTCGCGCTATTGCCGGGGGTATCACGATCGGGCAGTACGATTGTCGGCGGCTTGCTTACAGGAATGGATCGGGTTTCGGCAACTCGATTCTCATTTGTGCTCGCCGTTCCTGTGACGGGGGGAGCCATCGCCCTGACAATGAAACATTTGATAGAAGGTGATCATCCGGCTTTGCCATTTGGCCCGATGCTCGTAGGGATCGTCGTCTCATTCTTCGTCGGCTGGCTGGTGCTACAAGGGATGATTCGATTGGTGCAGCAGCGCCGCCTTCCGTGGTTCGCGGCCTACTGCGCTGTGATTGGAATGGTGACGATTCTCTTGAGCCTGACAGCGTCCGCGCCGGTTGCAACCGCAACCGCAACCGCGATGGCGAGGCCTTAAGCGTCAACGGTCCCGGTGTCCCTGCGGGCATTCCAGCCCAGCAGCAAGGCCATACCAGCGAGTGCCAACCCGGCGATGCTCGGCGACAAGCAGAGCCACCAGACGATTCCCAGTGTCCCGACCGCCGCGTGCGGATGAGCGATGAACCAGGGGCTCCATTCACGACGAATGACACGGCGCAGCAGCGGATATCCGATCAGCAGCGACGCGATCGCGCAGAGGAATTGCCCCGTCCCTGCCGGAATGAGTCGCGCCGATGCGGTGACCCCTTCCGAGACCGGAATTTGATATGTCGCCTCGGGATTGTCGACCAGCAGATCATCGATCGCCGGGGTCGTCGATGCGAAGGCCTCATATCCCGCCGGCAGGGACCGCGCCGCGATGTCGATGCGGGCAACGATGGCAGCCCATCGTTCGGCGCGGGTGCTGCCGGCGTTCGGCAACGAGTCAACGGAATGGCTGAGCTTGGCGGCCGTGGCTTCGTAGAGATCGCGAAACTGAACGGCCACTTGCGTTGTATCGGCCGCGTCTTCGTGAAAGGTCAGGTGGTCGCCGAGCACTTCCAGACGGAGCAATGCGCGGTCGACCCAGTCGTTTCCCGACCAACGCCAGTTTGACAGAAATTGCCGTTTCGCAGCGGGAAAAACGGTCGTCACGGGCAGGACTTGACTTCGCCCCTGAACCGTGGGGACCAGTGTTTCGAAGGTTCCTCCCCCCATCGTCGTCGGGGGATAGGAAGACTCCCAATACAAGGTGGCCTGCCGGAACGTGTTACCGCTGGGCGATGTGATGTCGAAGTGGGTGTTTGATGTCGCGGTACAGACAGAAACCCCATGATCCAGCGTCGCTCCCAGGAGATGAACTTTTTCCGGAACGAAGACGGTGATCGATGTGGCGGTGTCTTCGAGCCAGACGCGCGTCGCTCCGGAAATGCGGTTGTCATCCCAGCACCACAGGCGATGTTCCTGCCATTCGAGTTGCCGCGTCGTGTCGCGCGCATGGGCTTCGGAACGCGGCCAATTCATGGGTGGTTCCAGGCTGGAGGCCAGGCTCCATTCGTGATTGATGTCCGCTTCATCCCAGCTTTCCAACCATTGCGAGACCCAGTCCGGGGCCTCCGCGCGGGAGGAAGCCGAAAGCCCGGCCAATAAGGCGGGGGATTCGGCATGGACTTCTTCGGCGATCCAGGTGGTTAATCCCGGATCATGGCTCAGCGTCGGCAGCGGCAACTCCCGTTGCACCAGATCCGTACGCGGTGCGCGCAGGATCAGTTCCAGCACGAGGGGATGGGGATGTCGGATCGGTCCCAGCGTCAAGATGGTGCCCCGTTCCGTTTCCAATTCGGGTTCCAGTTCGACCCCCTGGGCGATGGGAGCCTGTTCCTGAGTCCACGGTCGCGGGACGGAAAGCTGCATTCCCGAAAGAATCTCGGACGCCGGCATTTCCCAGCGGACATGCAGGCGAATATGGCCGTTGTCGGTGTTGGAAACCGCGTAAAGTGCCCGCCCGGCACCGGCCAATCGCTGGGGACGAAAGCGAACGGTGGCGCGCGGTTCGACATCGGTTTGCTCATAGATCCAATGTTGGGCGACATCGACGCGCTCGTCGGGCATCGACAACGGTTTCAGCCCGCGGCCCGGCAACCAGACGCCACGCAGCTCTCGTGTCGATTGCAGTTCGTAGCGCCCGCCCACCAGTTCCGCGTCTTCGCAACGGACATTCGGTAACGTCACGGCACCAAATGTGGAAAGCGGCATGTGCGCCGTCAGCGTAATCCGTTGCGTTTCCAGACACGGGTCGGTGAGCCACAGCGTCACGCGCACGTGCGGACTGCCGCTCGGTCGGGATTCGGTATATCGCAAGAGTCGTTCGGCACCCCGTTCGCGGACAGAAATCTGATCGATCTGTAAGCGGCGATCGACGAGAAAACTGTGGCTGTAAGCCGGGGGCTGCGTGGTGGCTTCCAGATCGGCTTCCACGGTCCAGCGGAGTCGCGAGCCAATGACTTCACCCCGTTGATGCCATAACAGGAGCCGTCGGCGCGGGACCGCGGTCGTCCACCGAAAGGCAATCGGATGATCGGTTCCAACCTGGTAGAGCGCTTGCGGCGTTCGATCGCTGGTGAGTCCGGCGAAGACGTCGCGCACACTGTCCGCCGCAACCGGGACCAATCCTGAATTCTCGACCGACTGCGGTTGTACGCGCAGCTCGGCCATCGACGACATCGCCAGCAGACGTTGCGGACGATCGAACAGTGTGCCGGACATCTCCACGGGGGTGACGCCGCGCCAGACGAATTCTCCCAACTGCGACGGATGGCGGACAACAAATTCGGTTTCCAGCACGGCCTGATCATGCACCGGTTCATAAAAGTCGACTTCCACCCGCACCGATTTATTACGCAAGGCGGAGACTTCGGCCCGTCCCCGGGGCCGAACCTGGATGTTGCGAAAATGGGTGCCGGCCGGAAAGTCCCAGGCGAAACGGGACAGGGAATCGGTTTGTGGAACAACCGTGCTGCGACAACGAACTTCCAATGCCGCCGGGCTGACCTTCAGGCTTTCCGCGGTGGTGACACGCAGCGATTGCGGCGGCTTGGTGTCGGCGGCATTTTTTTCCTGCCACTGCAAGCGGAAGCGGTCTGCGGCTCCAAGGGCGATCGTTAACTGTCGCGCATCGAGCGAACGCTCCCAGCTTCCCAGAACACCTTCGAGTTGCACTTCAGACGTGGGGGACAACCCGGTGACTTCGGCTCGCGCCAAAGCGGTGCGCGGCAAGGGGAGTTCGCAGCTTCCTCCCGTTCCATTTCGTCGCCAGGGATGATCGAAGTCCAGCATGATTTCATGCGGTTCAAACAGGATGGCACCAATCGCGCTCACGGGAGCGGTCGAGGCGGGAATAATCAGCCGCAGGCCACGTTTGCCCGGCAACGCGGAAACGGCTCCGGGGCGACCGTCGATCAAACAGCTTTGTGGTCCGCTGAGTGTGACCGAAGGCAACATCAAATCGCAAATCGCCGCCGGGCCGCTGGGTGCCAGAATGCGATACGTGACCGAGAACCCCGTTCGCGGTTCGGCACCAATCGCGATTCGATAATCCGCCCGCTCGATCAGGATTTTGGGTGCATCGGCAGTGAGTTGCGCTTCCAGGGCGCGAAGCTGTTTTTGCAGATCGGCCGTGAGATAAACGAACGGGAGTCGCCGCGAGGGTTGTCCATCGGCATCGACGGGCACATAGATCGTGGCGATGGCGTCGCGCGGTGCCAGCGGCGCGTCGGCCGCCCAGCCGGCTCCGAGGCTCAACGCGCCGATGAGAAGCAGAGACATCGGCTTGGAAATCACAAAACTCTGCGTGCTGCCGGTGGGAACCCCCCCCGGAGTTCGCACGGGGGTGACGGACGATTGCCACCATCGACGCGGTAACAGGCCGCTGATCATGATGCCGGCGATGGCTCCCCCGATGATTTCGGTCCAGAAGCCATTGCCGCAGAAGGACGCGGCCAGTGCCGACGCCAAAATGAGTGCCACGAGGCGATCGCGCAGAAACCATCCTGCCGCGCGTAAGACCAGCACCACCATGGCCGAGAACGATAACGCCATCCATGCCAGAAGCTGGCTGCGGTTCAAGTCGATGACATCGACGAACAGGTTTTCTGGAGGAGCGGGGCCGTAGTACCGTTGGGATTTCCAGCCAGTGGGGCCCGCGGCATCGGACGTGGTGAGCGTCTCACGCATCGGATTCGGCACCGGCGCCGTCAATTGCGCCCACGAATCCCACTTCCACGGCAGAAAGAGCGGAGCAACTTCGGCACGCGCGAGTGGACCGAACAGTCGCTTCCGCCACGTGATGGCCGTCGGTTTCTCAGCAGACCGCAATCCCGATGCGGACGCATCAATCTGAAACTCGGGCGGGGTGCGAATCTCCCATTCAAATCGTGTCCAGATGGGATTCACGAATCCGGTGGGCCAGGGAATTTGTCGACGGCCTTCCAGAAGAAGGGGCGACCCCGGGGTCCGATAGCTCCATTCAACGACCGTCCGCTCTTCGTTCACGTTGGCGGGAACGCGGAGTTGACGGTCCTCCTCAGGCAGCATGGCGACCCCATTGACCGTCGCTGTCATCCACTCGGCCCGATCGGGCAAAGAGAGCAATAACGGACGGGACAATCCGCGGACCACAAGCTGCAATTCGTGGAACTCTCCTTCGTTCGGCGACAGGGAGAGTGTCGATTGCAGCGTCGCTTCACAGAAAAACCGCAGCGACTGCGCACGGGCCGCATTGACATCGCCAATCAATTCGGCCGTGGGTTGTCCATAGCGCCAGCGGCGGCTTTGCCGCGGGTCTTCGGTCGCGTGTGCGGTCTCCTGCAGCCCGCGCGCGGTCCATTCCAGAACAACGTTATCGACTTCCTGGACCGATACCGAAGATTGATTCACGGTGGCCTGGGGGGTTGCCATGAGGCCGATGCGGACCGGTGAGGAAACTCCGCGACTGCGTTCCGCATGCAGTTGCCACTCTCTGGTGGGACTTTCTGGCAAACGGATTTCCCAGAGTTCGCCTGTCAGCGGCAGACGCCACAGGGAATGCTGCTCCAGCGGCAATCGCGTTGCGACCAGCGTGGCACCCGACGGAGCCGTGACCGACCATTCCAGTTCGCCGCCGCCCTCATTGAGATAGGCCAGCACGCGGGTGAGTGGTGGAGCGCCTTCGGGTCGAATTGTCAGATCATAGACTTCGCGAATTTCTTGAATGCCGACGGTGGCCGAGACGTGCGTGGTGATGGCCGCGGGTGTCGGTTCGCGTTCGAGCGTGATGGACGACCCGATTTCGTTGGTATCGAAACGACACCAGACGGCCGGGGTGCGCTCATCTTCTCGCAAAAGCATTTCCCACAAGGGGATCGCGCGCCAGGCTTCGGACAATGACGACGGGGTGACCGCCACGACGGCGGGATCCTGCGGTAAGCCCACGCGGTAAGCCCCTTCGCCCTGCAGAACCAGGACGCAATCGCTGGCATTGACGTCCAACGGGCGCGGAGCCGGAAAAGCGAGGGTCTGGGCCTCCATCGAGCGCCGCTGACGAGTTAACAAGCGCACGATCCGCGGCGAAGCGGGAGTGACGGCTTCGAGGAATTCGACGCGCAGTTTGGTACTTCCATCGGGCTCTCGCGCGACATCCCAATTAATCGGGTCGGTGACGCCGGATGCTGTTAGTGCGTCAACGTCGGTGACTTCCCAGCCAGTGGGGATGCGCGTGAAGACTTGAAAGGATGTTCCGCTCAGGGTGCTCCAGGCGATATCGGTGCGCTGCTTCCATTCCTCCGTATGAAATGTGACGGCAGAAAGAGTCTGCGCGATCAATTGCGATGTCGGTCGACGGACTTCCAGCTTTAACAGGGCCTCGGGTAAAAATTGCTGGAACTGATACGAGTCGCCATCAATCCCGGGAGTGACCGCCGCGGCCTCACGGCAGCCCGTCATCGTGACCGAAGACAATTCCAGCGGACGGAGCAGCGTGACGGTTTGCTTGGCTCCGAGAAAGACCCCGTCGACCAATTCCAACTGTGGGATAATCGTGGGTTCATTCGGTCGTCGCGGCCAGATGCCTTCGAATCGCAACGGGCGTAATTCCCCTTGAATGGCGTCCGGCAAGCGCACGCGAAACTGGTTGCGATTACCGGTCCTCCCCATATTCGTCCATGACAATGGCGCCTCCGCACCATAGGTCACCGAATACAATTCGACGGGCTGCGGCAGCGTGAACAGCAATTCCTGCGTCCGTTTTTCCAGCACCTCCGCATTCACCACAATCTGAAAGCGCAGGTAATCTTCGCTGACGTCCGCGGTCACCTGATTGCGATACGTCACCACTTCAGAGAGAGACGTGTCATCGTCCCGGCGAACCAC
This sequence comes from Planctomycetaceae bacterium, assembly GCA_021732785.1. GTDB lineage: Bacteria > Planctomycetota > Planctomycetia > Planctomycetales > Planctomycetaceae > DSVQ01. The sequence continues at coordinate 44,687 of JAKFUG010000061.1, read as the reverse complement.
GATGGTGACCTGACTGCGACTGCCCAGATCGATTCGCCACGTCACCCAGGCCCCCTCGGGCTGACTGGCTTCAACGGGGATGGCAGAGTCGGAACACGCGATTCGATGTCCGCGCGGGACTCGCAAGACCACGGTAGTGGACAGCGCCGGGGGAACCTCCAGCGCGAATTCGGTCTGCTGCCCCAATCGCCGCCCCAGCAACGTCCATAAGGCTTTGAACTCGTCCTGAGGACGATCGGCGAGCAGCCAATGCTGCCCTTCCAGATCGGTACCAAACACGGCCTGACGGTCGCGCCAGCGCGCTTCGGAAAGCGCGAGGTTACAGGGCGTCCAACGCAACCACCCGGAAGCAGAGCCGGTCCGACGCACATCGGCGGTGAGCGTCCCGCCCTGCAGACGGTGATTCACCACTGACGCATGATAAACGGCGCGTTCCAGCGCGGCGGCGGGAAGCGCTTGGGGTTTGGGTTGAACCGCCGCCCAAAGCTGTTCAAATTCGTCCCGCGGCATAGCGACTACAGGCGGATTCGTTCGCGGCCAGGTCTCCGGACGATCGGCGGCAAAATCGACTCTTTGCAGCGTGGGAATGGCCGGCGGTGTGGCCGCATCCGCACCGAGGCCTGATGCGAGCCACATCGACAGGAAGAGTGTCGTCGTGGTCATCCGAGATGGCTTTCCGCGGTCACACGCACCGACGGTTGATCGCTCACAATTTGGGGGCGATACACGGTCGCGGAATCGGGATGCAAAGCCCGGAGACTCTGTGTGGCGGGAAGGCTGCCGGAGCGCGATTGCACTTCGCTCGGGGAGGCATTGATGGTCAATACCGTTGAGGGGAAGGAACGCCGTCGCCACCATCCGAAGAGGGCATTGGTGAGCGGGAATGCCAGGCCGACCAGCATCGGCTGAATCAGCAGTTCGATTTGGGGCAAGAACCATAAGGCGGCGATCAGCATGCCGATGGAAAGGAATCCAACCGCATACATTGCCGGTAGGCGGGGTAGCTTGAGCAGCACGAGACCGATGATGAAGGTGGCTCCCGCTCCCCACGCCAACGCCGCGGGGGTGCTGATACACCGCACTGCGAAAGGATTGAGCGTTCCGAACTGCCCAAAGGCATACGTGTGACTGGCTGCCGCCGCGGCTTCACTCGGACCGATGCGGCCCGAGGAACCGGAGACCAGCGCCGGAGAAATCCGTCGCCAGATGACGCCGCTCCGTTCCCAATGAAACCACGGCGTCGCCGATTCCGGATAACTCAACAGATGCTGATCGTTCGGAATGGACACGTCCCACGCGATGTCCGCCATCCACCGACACTGCGGGAGCACAGGCACGCTTAAAGTCTGGGCGGTGCTCCACCCCAAAGTCCTGGTCGTCGGCAAGCGGTATTCCATCACCAATCGGTCCCCGGTCGAATTCGGAGAGGAGTCGGGCAATGAAAGTGAAAAGCGGCCTGACCCTTGGGGCACTTCGGTGATCGAGTCCGCGGGTAAGGGGACGTCGTTCCAGAGAAAGACGCCCGCCAGAGCCGCCTTGGGAAGTTGAACATGGAGTTGACGGATGGCTCCATTGAGTTCAATTTCAAAACGACTGTGTTGAACGCCACCCCGATCGACATGCACGCGGGCAACGGCCTTGCGAACCACCATTGCGACCCCGCGAACTTCCGTCGTGGGAACCACGCGCAAGGTCATCGGCTCCGTTGGGAGTGTGTTGCTCCACACCACTTCATCATCGTCCGCGTGTTCGATGTGCCAGGATGGCTCCACGAGCGAGAGTTCCAGCCAGGCGGGCTGCTCGATGCGCAATCGCTGGCTGGTCGTCGTCCCGCTCAGGCTGCGGAGCACCGTCAGCGGCATCGCCGCGGGCTTGTCCTGTAACAGATCTTTCGGCAGCGGAATCGACCACGCGGCATCAAGCGCGACCTCCCCGATCAGCGGTTCCGGCAAGGTGATGGTCGCAATTTTCTCGCGGCCCCCCACGCCATCGCTCCACTGCGGCGTCTGCAACTGGCCGGCAAAATAGAATTTGATGCGCTCGAAAATCGCGACGGGAACGCTCAGTTTGATTTCATTCAGACGGGCATATTCCACTCGATGAAGCAGTTTCTGTTGCAGTTCCAGTCGCTGGCTGGTGAGCGTGCCGGAGACTTCGCTGGCGACGGTGATTTGTTGCTGTTGCGTCTGGATGCCCAATCGAAACGTGCGCTCATCCGTGTCGATGCGAAAACTCTGGGGACGTTTTGTGGTCGGGAACGTCACGGTTTCGGTGGATGTCGGCTGCGGCACGTAAGGCCGGAGCACGGTTTCGCCCCGCGGGATCAGATGAGCATCAATATTCTCGTCGCTGAGCAGCACCAACCGTGTCGGTGAACCGGCCGGGGCCAGCATGCGCGGCAACGAGATCGATGCGTCTTCATCCGGCTTTCGATCCCGATGTGCTCGCAGTCGCCATTCGAATGGTTCATCATTGGACCGTTCCGCGAGCGAAACGACGATCCGCCCTTTGCCGCCATCGTCGTCGGCCGTGACACTGGTCACAATGGCCCCATTGGCTTGCGGGCCATCCAGCTTCCAGCCTTCGCCTTGCCATCCGGGCCATTCGATCGAAAGCTCGGGAAGCTGACCGCGATAAATGTGGACTTTGAACCGGGCTTCCAGATGGATTTGCTTCTCAGCGGCACTCAAGGCAAAGAGAGTGGCGACATCGTAATAAGGTTCGACGGGATCTAATGTCGTCGGCAGCCGGAAGGGTTGGGAGAAAAAGCGGCAGGCACGGACGGCGGTGGTCCGGACCCCGCCGATGCGAAATTCGCCGGCATTCATCCGTTCGACATGCGGATCGCTTCCATCGGCCACGTTCCAGCGAAAACCTTCGGCGGCGAGGAAGCCGATTTCACCGGATTCGCGGCGAGCCCCTTCAACACGAAAACCATCCAAATCGAAATTGCGACGACTGAGTTGCGGAACGCGGACTTGCCAGCGAACAGAAATCGTTCCCGCCGTCGGCGATTTCAGCAAGACCGAGATTCTTTCAGGATCGGTTTCATCTGCCCGCGATTCGCTGATTTCGTTGCCATCGACGCTGAGTAATTCTCCCCGCGACGGCAAGGCCACGGTGAACTCGCGGAACGTCCCCTGCAGCGGTCGTAGAAACTGGGTGGCTTCCAGCAGAAACGCATCGCTCGTGCTGCGGACGGCAATGTTCGAATTGACGTCCAGACCGGTTGCCCCTTCAGTGGCCGGGACCGTGGGTTGCCAGGACAGAATTTCCACTTTTCCGCCAAAGCCCGCGGCGCGAATTTCGGACCGTTGTTCGTCCAGCGGGCGCGATGTCTGAATGACATCCTCGGGCGCTTTGACAATCACGTTGCCGGACGGGACTTCCAGTCGCAAACTCGTCACTGGAGAGTTCGGGACGGAAAGTTGCAGCCGTCGCCACGGTGATGCCTTGAGCAACGGGACCGTCAGCTCGAGGTTGAACTCATACTCACCGGGCTTGTCGAACCACCACACATAGCCGCGTTCGCGATCGCGTCCGCCGAAAATCACCTGTCCCGGCCCCTTGACGTCCTTGCGACGAAAGACCGACTCGCCCAAACCGATGGCGTAGGACAGGGGAAACTGATCGCCGGCGATTTGCACGGTGAGACGACCACTCAGGGTCGCCATCTGATCGTCCGACTGGCCTTCGAATTCAACGGCGGTGACGGAAGCGGTGGGTCCCTCCGCGTTCCGGGCGTTCCTGAGACGCTCCTGTTTCAGCCATTCCAGAAAGCGTTCGATATTCGCATCGGCGGGTACGGAAATCACGCCCCCTTTGCCATCGGGCAGATTGATGACGGAAGCGGGAATCGGAAATTTTTCCGGCGATGCCGTTGCAGCGGTGCTCGGTGTCAAAGGAAGAGGCACGATGGGAAGCGGATTCGACGTCGTCGATGGAACGGTGGGTCGCGTGGTCTCGCTTTCCCTTCCGACCGTTTGTGCGGATGTCGACGAAACCCAGCCGATGGCGAACACACATCCCCACAGGATGTACGTGAGTTTCACCGCCCGTGCAAAACGGAAGCACAATCGTGCAACGGCTGATACCGCGCTCGATGGATCGGAACGTCCTGTTTTCACAGGCGTGATCACGACTTTACCTTCTCGATTTGCGATCACACGTTTCAACAGGAATGGCCCGGTGGCGACACGACGAGTCGCCGTCGACATGCTTCTCAGGAATGGCGACCGCGCAAACGGTCGCCGATACAGTCACCTTATTCTACGTCGCAATTCCGACTGGCAAAAGCGGCATTTTCGCCAGATTGAAAATCGGTCAATACAACAAGCCGGCCAATTGATCATGAATCGCGCTGCCATTCGTGGCCAGCAAACTCGGCACATCGAGACGAAACCGACCGCCGTCGAGACTCGTAATCCGTCCGCCGGCTTCTTGAAGGATCAGGACACCCGCCGCCATATCCCACGGTTTCAGGCTCGCCGACCAGAACGCATCGACCCGGCCGGCTGCCAGAAATGCCAGATTGAGCGCAGCTGAACCGGTCCGTTGAACCGTTTGCGCTTTGCCAAGCACGCGCAGAAATCGTTGAACCGCAGGGTCCTCCGGGGTGGTTGCGACCGGGAGACTGGCGATCAGCATCGCTTCGCCCAAATCGTCGACTGCCGAGCATTTCAACGGCTGTCGATTCAACGTCGCTCCGTGTCCCGCCGCCGCCAGAAACATTTCCTCACTGATTGGATTGTAAATCGCACCGGCGATGAGCGCCCCGTCTTTTTCCAGGCCGATCGACACGCAGTAATAGGGAAAGCCGTGAACGTAATTCGTGGTTCCATCCAGCGGATCGATCACCCAGCGGTATGCCGAGTCGGGGCGTTCGTCCGCGAGGCCTTCTTCTCCCAGAAAACCGTGTTGGGGATAGCGGCGGCCGAGAAATTCGTGAATCGCTTGCTGTGAAGCAAAGTCGGCCTCGGTCACCAGGTTCGCGCGGCTCTTTTCCCGCACGCTGAAACGGGTCGACCAGCTACGGAGAACTTTGCCCCCGAGGCGGGCGGCCTCTTCCGCAGACTGTAAAAACTCCAACATGCGCGGTCATCCCTGATCGTGGAGGGGCAGCCCGAACAACGGTGCTCGCGGCGGGGCTCAATTATGAACACTTTATACCGGAATCGCTTCCCTGCTGACGGGAAATCTTCCCTTGAAGTGCCAATTGTTACAACCGTTAAATTCGCTCCCATCGCGACAATTGGTGCTTTCGGAAAAACTTTCCGTATCTCGCGCCGCGCCGCCCCCAAATTCGCTTGGACTCGCGGCGGCTTCCGCGAAAGTGGATCTAGGGACGAATGCGATTTCACTGATGGCGTTCGCGCCGGGTTGCGACTGTGAAATGTTTCCCGTTGCCGAGTCAGAACTTGAGCTAAGTTTGAGGAAGAGAACGCTCCGTTCGAGATTTCCGGTTGGTCGACGGAAATCGCCGCGGAGTGTTGCCCACCTATTCCGTTCGGTACGAGGAACTCGTCGATGGATTTCTGGACCCCTCAGCACACCGCGTTTGTGATCGCTGTCCTCTGTCTCACGGGAGTGGCGGCTTATACCGACTTGCGCTATCACCGCATTAAAAACTGGTTGACGATTCCGTTTTTCGTCGCCGGTTGGGCCTACCAGTTCTGGGCGCATGGTCCGGCGGGTTTACTGGATGCGTTCTATGGGTTTGCGCTCGGCTTCGGCACTTATTTCGCGCTGTGGATGGTGGCGGGCGGGGGCGGTGGGGACACCAAGCTGATGGGGGCAATCAGTGTGTGGCTGGGTTTCAAGCTCACGCTTTATCTCATGATTGTCAGCACTCTGCTTGTCGTGCTCGATAGTGCGGTTGTGATGCTCTACACGATTGTCCGCTTTGGTTTCAAGCGGTTTAAGAAACAGTATCTGGCGACGGGAAAAGCCGATGCCAAAGGAAAGCCGGTGTTCACCGAGACGGAGCCACAACGCCGACAGCGGCGGGTGTTGCCCTTCGCGGTCCCGCTGGCGATGGCAGCCTGGATCGTGATGCTTGCGGACGCCACCGTGGTCAAAGGTGGGCAACTTGGTCCGAAAGCGGTGGCTCAGGCCGTGAAACCTCCTGCCAATTGAATGCAAATATGAAACTCGTCCAAACCCACTCCGCTTCACAGACCGCGCGTCGGCGCGGCGTGTTGAGCATGGAGTTGGTTTTGACGTTACCGATTCTCGGAGTTGTGCTGTTCGGGCTCTTCGAGTTTACCTGGTTATTTTACTCCCGCAGTCTCGTTGTGGAAGCCAGCCGGGTCGGCGCACGAAAAGCGTCTCTCCCGGGGGCGACACTGGCAGATGTGGAACGCGATGTCCGTCGAACATTGCCTCAAGGCTTGCAACGCGAATTCCGCGTGGTGGGCGATGTGGGGCAGTATTCAGGGGACATCGTCTGGGTCGGCGTCGAGGTCTCCATGCGGTCGGCAGCGCCCGATCTCTTGTGGCCGATCGGTGTCGGTTTGAATGGTCGAAACTTGTATTCCGAAACGCGGATGGTCCGTGAGTAGTCCGGCTGAGCAAAGGATTCTCGGCGGTGTTGCGAGCGAAATCACGCCCGACAGCACCTGTTCGGTGGAACCACAGAATCAATTGCGACACGGCATGTACGCCGGGGAGAGTTTTCCGTGAGACGCTTAACGCCCGCCCTCCTGACGCTGATTATGTTCGGTGTCGTGGGAGTTCTGGTTGCCGCCTACGTGGTGAAGAACGCGCTGGCCCGGACCGAAGGTCCCCCGCCGATCACTTCCCGCAACATTCCGATGGCGATCGCCGATATCGCTGCCGGAACGGTGATCACGGAAAACCATCTCGGGCAAGGTCCCTATCCCACGGACAAACTCGAACGGGATATGCTGCTGGTCAATCGCGTCATCGTGGGCCGCGTGGCCAAAGAACCGATTAAGGCCGCGCAGCCATTCCGCGCGAATCATCTCTATCAGCCGGGTGAGCAAGCTCCGCTCGATCTCGCCGAAGGCATGCGAGCCGTTACCGTCGCGGTCGGGGAAAGCACCTCGATGGTGGATGGGCTCATCAAGCCGAAGCAGTACGTCGATGTGCTGTTCACTTATCAGGCCGCCGGCAACACCGACGACCGCTTCCAGGGCGGCGTCACCATGAAATTGTTCGATGGCGTGAAAATTCTCGCCATCAATCGGAGCGTCACCCAGGGCCGCGTCGATCGGCAAAGCAATCATGTGACGCTCGAACTGACGGAAGCCCAATCGAACATTGTCGTCCTCGCGAAAGATCGGGGGCAGCTCACGCTCACTTACAATCCGAACGGCAAAGGGACCGGCGGTCTCGCGTTGAATAACACCGACCGAGTCACGCTGTACGAGATTCTCGGACTGCAACGTCCGGAACCGGGCAAAGATCCCTTTATCACGGAATCGTACCGCGGTTCGGGTCGCGGCACCCTGCTCTTCAGCGATAAAGGCCGCCGGCTCGATGGCTGGGGGAATGCAGGAGGCGGTCGTGGCGGGTTTGACTACAAGACGTACTTCGGTGCCGGGCAGAATGATTACTCCGGCTCATCCAGCGGACGTCATAGCGATGACTACCGCATGCCCAGCGGTGGTGGCAGTTCCGCTCCGTCGGCTCCGGCTCCGAGCAATAACGGTGGCGGTGTGAATGCTCCGTCGGTCGAGCATTCGGTCCCCGCGCCGGTGGACATGCCTTCGCGACAGGCCCCGACGGCGGCTCGATTGATTCCGATTCCGAACTAGTTGTGACTGATTCCACGGCGGCCGCGCACACCCGTCCCCTCGGTTGTGCCGTCCGCCGTTCGGTCGCTTTCCCCGGTCCGAAAAGTTTCCCCCCAGTGTGACGCCGATGGATCGACGCTCCCCTTCCCCCAGTCGAAATGCAAAGCGCCGCGGCATCACCACGCCGATGGTTGCCGTGGCATTGCTGGTGGCGATGATGGGGATTGCGTTGATCGTCGACCGGTTGTGGCTCGCGACGGCCCAATGGGAGTTGACTGCGGTCGCCGAAGCCGCCGCGCTGGCGGCCGGTCGCGAACTGACGTCCGATGCCCGCTTGCTCGGACCATCGTCGGCACCCACTCTCATCGAACACGCGAAACAAGCCGCGGCGGAAATCGCCGCCCAGAATCTCGTCGCCGGACAGCCCGCGCTGCTCGATGCGGCGGCCGGTGACGTGCGGTTTGTGAAGTCCGAGCCGTCGAAAGTCCCCGGTCAAACCGCCGAGTGGGTGGAGACCGAACGTGATCCGACGGAAGTCCTCATTCATGCGCAGCGGACACGCTTCCGCGGCAACCCCGTCGCATTGTTCATGCGGCAACTGACCCGCCAACCGTTCGGCGATGTCGTGGCGACCGTGTCCGTTCGCATGAACAATCACGTCGTGGCGATCCGGCCGTTTGATGATGTCCCCGCGCCGCTTCTGCCCCTCGCCATCTGGAAAGACGATCCGGCCAAGAAGCGGAAAGACACCTGGCAGGCGGCTATCGAAGACAACGGCGGCAAAGACGAATTTGGCTATGACGACACACGCCATCTCGTCACCAGCGGGTCCGATGGCATCCCCGAATTGACGCTGACCACCGCGAAGCAAAATGGCCCGGTTTCTGAGGCGAACGTGCAGTTGCTCGATCTCGGTACGGATCTCGATCCCGCCCTCGTCGAACAGCAGATTCTGCTCGGCCTCACGCATGCACAACTGGAAAAGCGGAACGGCGAATTGCGAATCGCCGGTGGCGAAACGATCCCGTCGATTCCGCAGGTGCAGAGCCGCGAGCGGACCGCACTGGATGAACACCTTGGTGCGCAGCGGATCGCTTTGCTCTACACGCAATCCACTCCCGTCGGCAAGAACGGCTATCAACAGACGGAATGCGTCGAGTTCGTCGCCATTCGCATCCTCGCTGTGAACGATCAACCGGACGGACGCTGCCAGATCATTGTGCAACCGACTGTGATGACCACCCGCATGGCGGTCGCCGAAAACACGTCGGCAGACCATCGTGACGGAAATCAATACCTGTTTCGCCTGGAACTGACCCACTAACTGCCGATGTGTCGATGAATCGTTCATTGTCACCCGGCCGAACTTCAGAGAGAACGCGGACACCATGATTGCTGAATCCGCTGCTCCCCCCGTTCAAGATCCCCGTCAAGCGTTTCAACTGCTGAAAACGCGGTTGCATCGCCAGATGGTGGACGCGATCGATTTGTCCAAAGCGGGCGAATTGCCCGAGCGCGAACTGCGCTCGCAGTTGCGCTCGCTCGCCGCGCATCTGTGCTCGCAACAGTCCGTAAATCTCTCCGGGGAAGACCGGGAGGTGATGGTCCGCGAGATCATGGACGAAATCTACGGTTTCGGCCCGATCGAACCGTTGATGAACGATCTCGATGTCAGCGACGTGCTGATCAACGGCCCGGACAGCGTGTTCGTCGAACGGAACGGCCGTCTCGAACGGACCGACATCCGCTTCGCCGATGACGCGCACCTGCTCCACTTCATTCAGCGGTTGGTGGGACGCGCCGGTCGCCGGATCGATGAAGTGTCGCCGATGGTGGATGCCAAACTGCCCGACGGTTCGCGGCTCAACGCCGTGATTCCGCCGCTGGCGTTGCGCGGCCCGACGGTGTCGATTCGCCGGTTCAAGAACCGCGCGATTGTGCTCGAAGACATGGTCAAGATGGGCAGCCTCACGCCGGAGATGGCGGACTTCATCATTGCCAGCGTGCGCGGCCGCATGAACATCGTGGTGTCGGGTGGTACGGGGGCCGGAAAGACGACGCTGCTCAACAACCTGAGCCGCTTCATCCCGGAATCCGAACGTGTGGTGACCATCGAGCAAACGGCCGAATTGCAGTTGCAGCAAAAGGACGTGGTGGCCCTCGAAACCCGGCCGCCGAACGTGGAAGGCCGCGGCGAAATCTCGCAGCGCGATCTGTTGAAAAACAGTCTTCGGATGCGGCCCGATCGCATCATCGTTGGCGAAGCCCGCGGCGGCGAAGTGCTCGACATGCTGCAAGCCATGAACACCGGCCACGACGGTTCCATGAGTACCGTCCACGCCAACGAGACCCGCGATGCTCTCGACCGCATGGAATTGATGATCGCGTTGTCCGGCATCGAACTTCCGACCATGATCGCCCGGCAGTACATCGCCTCGGCCGTGCAGATCCTCGTCCACATGGCGCGTCTCAGCACTGGTGAACGTAAAGTCGTCCGCATCTCGGAACTGTGCGGTTGTCAGGACGGCCTGTACCAGATTGAAGACATTTTCGTCTACCGCATGGCGGGTGTCGACAGCGACGGCAAGAGCCGCGGCGCGTTCTATGCGACGGGGTACGAACCTCAAGCATTGAAACGATTGGCGTCACGCGGCTTTGACGTCCCCGCGATGATGTTCGCCGCTCGTGAACTCGCTACCAAGACCGAATACCGCCCGCGCGTTTTGTAGAGAATAAAATTCCAAGTTCCAAAGTCCAAATTCCAAACAAGTTCCAAAGGGAGAAATTCCAAACGAAGAGAAGACCATCCTCCAACGCTGTACGAAGCCCCTCTTCGTTTGGAATTTGGAATTTTCATCTTGTTTGGAACTTGGATTTTGGAATTTGGAACTTGATCACCGCATCGGACCATAGAAATGGCTGCCACCACGTTCTCTAGCGCCATCGAAGCGCGGCCCGAGTTTGCCGGGATCCTGAAAGATCAGGATCAGTTCGGCACCGGGCGCGATGTCGATACGTCCGACCGCATCAACAGTTGGTTCGATACCCTCATGCTGCAATGCGGCTGGGGATTGTCGCCGACGGTGGTGTTGCTGCTGTGCATCCTGGGCGCGATGACACTCGGCGGACTGGTGTTCGTGCTTCACGAAAACCTGTTGACCACCGCGTTCGCCGGGATGATGGGCTTTCTGGTTCCCATTGGTGCGGCGATGTTTGCCCGGTCGCAACGGCAGACGCAGCTTCTGAAACAATTGCCGCCGATGTTGGAAGAACTCGCCCGTGCGGCCTCGACAGGACGCAGTGTCGAACAGTGCTTGCAACTCGTCGCCGAGGATACGCCTCAGCCGCTCGGCGGCGAACTTCGGCTAGCAACCGGTCGCATGGAAATGGGGATGTCGCTGCACGATGCGATGGCCGATTTGCCGTATCGCACCGGTTTGATGACGTTGAACCTGTTACGAACCACGCTGGTGGTTCAGCAGCAAACGGGTGGCGATCTGGTGACGGTCCTCACGCGGTTGTCGCAAACGGTGCGCGACCGGTTGTTGTTCCTCGGACGCTTGCGGGCCGCCACCGCCGCCAGTCGGGCCACCGCAATTTTGATGGTGTTGATCCCGCCCGCCGTGCTGACGTTCTTCCTGTTTCGCGATCCGGATTACTTCTCGAAGCTGCTCGGTTCGCCCTGGGGCCGGAATGCGACTCTGCTGGCGCTGGCTCTGGAAATCATTGGTGCCCTGTGGGTGTTCCGTATCCTGCGTGACAGTCAACGAACGTAAAAGAGAAATTCCAAGTTCCAAATAACTCTCAAGGAAATAAATTCCAAACCACGAAATGCAACACGATTCCAGAATTGACGAATGCCTTAAGCTTCTCTCTTTGTTTGGAATTTGGTCTTTGGAATTTGGAACTTCCCCTTGTGCCTAGCCCCGCTTTGCCGGGAGAGAAAATATGTTCCCCCCCTGGATGTTATCCGCCTTCTACGTTGTCTCCGGCGTGGCCGTTGTCTGGCTGCTGATGCGCGTCTGGCAAAAGCGCCAGGTGAGTCAGCACGACCGACGATCGGTGGTACCCGAGACTCGTCCAACACCACCGCGTCCATCTCGCCCCAGTGAACCCATTACGGCGGCCACGACGCGCGTTGAAACCCCGGTGGTCACGCCTTCACCGATACCGGCGGCGGCTCCGCTGCCGGCCGTTTCGATTCTCAAGACACCAGAAGCCGTCACACCGACTGTGATGGCCACATCGACCACAAGTACATCCAGCAACACGCCGCCCGTCCGCGCCTGGGAACGGAAGCTGGGTTTGCGGCCGGAAGCCTTGAAACAACCGCTGCCGTTCATTCGCCCGTCGGATGTTCCGTCGGTGCGAACGGACGACTTGGCGTACGGGGGATTGACGCCCACGCTGGCGGCGATGCTGCCCGATTCCGAACCCCGTCGCGACGAAGCCCGCAAAGAACTTCACGCCGCGGGATTCTATCAACCGCATGCGTTCGAGAACCTGGCGGCAACGCGTTATCTGTTGATGATGCTCGGCCTCGTGATTGGTGGCGTCGCGCTGATTCTCGCTCCGCAACGCCTGGAATGGCTGGCCGTCATCTCGATTATCGCCCTGCCCTTGCTCGGGTGGGCGTTCCCGCGGTTGTATGTCCGCGGTCAGGCGGCGGAACGTCGCAGCCAGATCGAACAAGGGATGCCTGACCTGCTCGACATGCTCAACATGTGCGTGAGTCAGGGTCTCACAATTACCGATTCCTTGAGCCGAATCCTTCGCGACCTTCGCGGCCCTTATCCCGCCCTCGCGCAAGAATTACGAATTGTCACCGAGCAGGCCTCGCTCGCTGGGTTACCCACCGCGCTGAACAACTTCAGCAAGCGGGTGGATATCCCGGAAGTTCACTCCTTCACATCGCTTATCAATCAGACTGAGCGCATGGGGACAAGCGTGACGGAAGCGTTGAAGTCGCACTCGGATACCATGCGGGAAAGCTTGCGGCAACGAACCGATGAAAAGGGGAATCGCGCCACATTCCGGTTGCTCTTCCCGACGGTGTTCTGCCTGATGCCTGCGGTCTATTTGTTCCTGCTGGGTCCGGCGATTGTCGAATTGTCGAAGTTCTTCTACGAAGGGGGCCGCGCCTCGCTCGATCAGGGTTCGGGCGCCATCGCACGGCTGAACGCAATTCGTCGCACGGGTCCGGTGCCCGATCCCAACGCGGGACAACGGTAGCGGCCCCCATTCTCGCAAATACGCTCCCTCGTTGTCGTCGCGACCCGCGGGGGAGCGCTGCGGTGATGATCGCGTGCTCCAATTCGCGCGTCGGGTGCCCCCGACGCGTGAGTCAATGAGAACGCCCGGGTTGTCCCGGGCGTTCAAGTCGTCTTTGTACTGCGGTCAGTTGGTTACATTCCGCCGCCGCCCCCGGTCAGATAGTCGATAATCGCAACGATGATGGCCGAGATGACATCGGCGAGAGGGCCGATGAGAGCGAGAAGAACTTCGATGATGGCTGTACCGAGGCCTGCAAACATAATAGTGTCCCAGCAGTGTGTTGACCCGTGAAATGCGGCCGACTGGAAGCCGGTTTCGGCCGCCCGATCGCATGCTACTCATCCCGTTTAACCGATGTCAACAATCGATTTCAGACCGAACGGATGGGGACGAGCGCCGGTCGGCAACCGTAATTGTGAGTTCCGGCTGTTGACGACCTCACGATTTGCATCCGCCGCAAGATTCTCGGTACGATATGACCGGGAGTTGACGGAACGCTTTCGGAGGTCAGGGAATGGCGCCGCAAAAAGTAATGATTGACGCCGATCCCGGCATCGGTGACGGTTTGGCGCTCTGCCTCGCGCTGATGGATCCCGAACTCGATATCGTCGCCGTGACCGGAGTCGGCGGACGGGTCTCCGCCACGCAGGCGGGCTCGAATCTGTGGTCGATTATCGAAGCGATGGACCCGCCGAAACGGCCACGCTTGGGGATTGCCGATTCCCCGGAGTCGCAATACGAGTTGGTCCGTTTCAGCGAGCGGTACGGTGATGACGCCGACATTTCGCGCCGTCTGAACGGTGAGCACGGCCTGGGTGACTGGCCGGTGGGCGATACCCATCTTTATCACGCCAAATCGTCTGCCAAGTTAATGATCGAAATCAGTCGGGAATATCCCGGTGAAGTCACGATCATCACGCTGGGGCCGCTCACCTCCTTAGCGTGGGCGACGGAACTCGATCCGGAGTTTCTTTCGCGATTGAAAGGCGTCGTCTCGATGGCGGGGACCGTGATCGCACCGGGCGATATCACGCCGACGGCGGAATTCAATGTCTGTTTCGAACCCGATGCCGCCCGCCGTATGCTGCGATACCCGGCGACAAAAACGCTGGTCCCGCTGGATGCCGGGGCAAAAACCACACTCACATTCAATCATGTGCAGCAACTCGATTTGCCGGAAACCTCGACTGCCGGGCAATTGCTGCAGTCGCTGCTGACATATGGATTGCGGGCGTGTCATCAGCACTGCGGGATTGAAGGCTTCAACTTTCCGGAAGCCGCGGCGATTGCCGCCGTCGCCCGCCCCGCCCTGTTCATTCGCCAGGCGATGTCTGTCGATGTCGAAACCGAAGGTCGGCTCACGCGGGGCATGACCGTGTTCGATCGCCGCGCGATGAAAACCTGGCGGCCGAATCTGGATGTTCTCATTGACGTCAACATGCAAGGCTTGCACGACTACGTCATGGCGACGCTGCGCCGCGCCCGCTAATTGCGGTCGCAGAACAGCGGCTTTTTCAACCAGCAAGGATTGCGAACCGATGGCAGAACGGATTCTCAGCATCTCGGGTTTACGCGGCATCATTGGTGACGGACTTGACCCCGAATATGTCACCCGGTTCGCCGCGGCGCTGGGGACGATTTTCGACGGCGGGACGGTTGTCCTTTCCCGCGATGGCCGCAGCACCGGCGAAATGGTGCGGCACGCGGTGTTGTCGGGGCTGCTGGCCACCGGTTGCAAAGTCGTGGATCTCGGTATCGCCTCCACGCCGACATGCGGGGTGCTCGTCACGCACCTCAAAGCCGCCGGCGGATTGCAGATCACCGCGAGCCACAATCCCATCGAATGGAACGGTCTGAAACCGTTTGCTCCGATCGGCGGGGTGTTTGATGCGGCCTTGGGGCAACGGTTGCTCGCCGCATTGGAGCAGCCGCCGAACTATCGCCGCTGGGACGGCTTGGGTTCCGTCGAGACAATGCACAACGGGGCGATGGTGCATCTGGACCGCGTCATGTCGTTGGTCTCCGTCGGTGCAATTCGGCAGCGGAAATTCAAAGTCGTGCTCGATGTCAACCACGGTTCCGGCGCGATTCTGGGACCGCGGTTACTGGAAGAACTCGGTTGCGAAGTCACCGTGCTCGGCGGAACTCCCGATGGTCGCTTTGAACATCCCGCGGAACCGTTGAAAGAGAATCTCACCGATCTGGCAACGAAGGTCCAGCAACTCGGTGCCGATGTCGGTTTCGCGGAAGACCCCGATGCCGATCGGTTGGCCATCGTCGACAACACCGGGCGGTATATCGGTGAAGAATTGACCCTGGCGCTATGTGTCGATCACATTCTCGCACGCGGTCAAAAAGGGCCGGTTGTGGTGAATGGTTCGACAAGTCGAGTCACCGCCGATCTCGCGGCCAAGTACGGCTGCGTGTTCCATCGCTCGGCGGTGGGGGAAGCCAATGTCGTTGCCAAAATGCGCGAAGTGAATGCGCTCATCGGCGGCGAAGGGAATGGCGGCGTCATTGAGCCCAAAGTCGGCTATGTCCGCGACAGTTTTGTCAGCATGGCGTATGTTCTCGAAGGTCTCGCGCAACGAACCGCACCGTTGTCGCAGTGGGTCGATCAACTACCGCAGTACACCATCGTGAAGGACAAGCTGCATTGTCCGCGCGAACGGGTCACCGCCGCGTGCGATGCCCTTCGTAAAGCTTACGGAGACGCGACCGCCACCGAGGGAGACGGCTTGCGACTCGACTGGCCCGATCGTTGGGTGCAGGTTCGCGCGAGCAACACCGAACCGATCATCCGCGTGATTGCGGAAGCTCCCGGTGATGCCGTCGCGAAGAAACTCTGTGCCGAAGCCATTCAACTGGCGCGGACCGCCGTTTCGTAACGGTCTTGTCGACCGACTTGCCCAGGATGCCGTCCACACCCTACGCTGTGCGGACGTGAATTGGTCCGCCGCTGGTTATTGCAGTTAGGTTCGCCGTGTCCCGCTCTCCGTTGTTGATCATTTTTCTGGTCGTCTTTATCGATTTGCTCGGCTTCGGAATCGTGCTGCCGTTGTTGCCGCGGTACGGCGAGCACTTCGAATCGTCGAAATGGATGCTCGGCGGGTTGATGGCCTCGTTCTCGGCGATGCAGTTTCTCTTCGCGCCGCTGTGGGGCCGACTTTCCGATCGTATCGGCCGCCGCCCGGTGTTGCTGATCGGTCTGGCTGGTTCCGCGGTTTTCTATTTCCTGTTCGCCCGCATCACGCATGTGGGAAACAGTGGTCCGATTTACGGAATGAGCCCGCTCTTCTGGTTGTTCGTCACCCGCATCGGGGCCGGCATCGCGGGGGCGACGATTCCCACCGCGCAGGCCTACATCGCGGATTCGACGGACAAAGCCAACCGCGGGAAAGGGATGGCGCTGATCGGTGCGGCATTCGGCATCGGCTTTACATTCGGGCCCTTGCTCGGTGCGGCAAGTCTCCTGTTCGCTTCGGAAGGAAACGGTCCCAGTGCCTGGCCTGGGTATCTCGCGGCCGTGTTGTCGGCCGCGGCTTTTGGTTTCGCCATGTGGAAGTTGCCCGAGTCGTTGAAGGAATCCAGCACACCGGCCAAACGCGGCCCCCTCTTCGATCGGGGGGCCTTTCAGAAGGCCCTTGTCCGGCCGCATATCGGTGCCATCCTTGCCGCCGTGTTTCTCACGACGTTTGCGTTCGCGCAGTTTGAAACGACGTTATCGTTATTGACGAAGCGCCTCGGGCAAACCGACGGCCTCAATTTCCTGACATTCGCTTACATCGGCCTGATCCTGACGATTGCTCAAGGCGGGCTCGTGCGGAAACTGATTCCGCGCTGGGGTGAATTCTGGATGGGGCTCGCCGGCGTGGCTTTGATGTCCGCGGGGTTGTTGCTGCTCGGCTGGACGAGCCAGCAGAATTCCATGACGCTGGTCTACGCCGTGTTGCCGATCGCGGTTGTCGGTTATTCGGCGACCACGCCGTCGTTGCAGGCGTTGCTGTCCTTGTGTGCCAGCGACGACGAACAGGGGGGCATTCTCGGCGTCGGGCAAAGCATGTCGGCGTTGGCCCGAATTCTGGGTCCGCTCATCGCCTTGCCGATGCAGGGAATCGATCTCGCCCTGCCCTATTGGGTGGGTGCAGGATTAATGGCGGTCTCGCTGGGTTTGGTGATCACCCTGCGGGATGCGAGTTATCTTTCACGCACCGCGGTCACGCCGCCCCCGCTTGGACACTGATGCAGACGGGGCGTTCCCATTTTTTTCAGCGCTCCCCCTGTCTGATGTCGGGGGCACGCTCGACGTTCGGTTTTCAATTCGCCACAATCCACGGCGGACATTCATTCCCACTGCGAAGCTTCACCCGAGGAGATGGTTATGACCCGTTGGATCGCTGCCGCCCTGCTGAGCGGAATCGTCTGTGTCGATGCCTTCGCTGCGGACCCGACGCCCATTAAAGCGTTGCTCATCACCGGAGGATGTTGTCACGACTACGTCGCGCAGAAGAATCTGTTGAAGGCCGGCATCGAAGCCCGCGCCTATGTGACCGTCGATCTCATCCATTCCGATGACCGCAGCACTAAAGCCCGGTTTGACATCTACGAAAAGCCCGATTGGGCTGCGGGATATCAGGTCGTCATTCACGATGAATGCTCGGCCGATGTGAAAGACATGCCTTACGTTCAAAACATACTGGGTGCTCACAAGAACGGCGTCGGGGCCGTCAATCTGCACTGTGCGATGCACTGCTACCGCGTGGGGACCGACGACTGGTTCCAGTTCGTCGGGATTCAATCATCGGGTCACGGTCCGCAGAAGCCGATCGACATCACCTTCATCGATCGCGACCACCCGGTGACCAAGCCATTGGAAAACTGGACGACGATCAACGAAGAACTCTACAACAACATCAAGCTGTTCGAGACCGCGAAACCGCTGGCCCGGGGTCGTCAGGACACCGGCAGCAAAGTGGACGATTTCGTTGTGGCCTGGACCAACGAATACGGCAAAGGCAAGGTTTTCAGCACCACCATCGGCCATAACAACGCCACCGTCGATGATCCACGGTATCTCGACATGGTCACCCGCGGACTCCTGTGGTCCTGCGGCAAATTGAACGCCGAATACCTCAAATCCACCAAGTAAATTTCCGACTCCGCTGTGCGGTTTCGCGCCCCGCGCTGATCCCCCACAGTGTCCCCCAACTTCACTCCCGAAAGACAGCATGCAGTACGACGTCTACGGTGTGGGCAATGCCCTCGTCGACATTCAGACCAAAATCGGCGACCCGCATTTGGACGGGCTCGGTTTTGCCAAAGGGATCATGACCCTGGTGGATGAGCCCACGCAGACGCGCGTGCTCGAGTCCTTGCGGGGCGCACCGCTGCATCGCTGTGCGGGAGGATCGGCGGCGAACACCATCATCGGCGTCGCGGATTTCGGCGGCAAAGCGGCCTACGTCGGCAAGATCGGCCGAGACGACCTCGGCGACTTCTTTCAGAAAGACATGCGCGAACTGGGGGTGAAAATCGAGGTCCCCGCGACCGCCGGGCAAACCGGTACGAGTGTGGTCCTGATCACGGAAGATGCTCAGCGCACCATGCTGACGCATCTCGGAGTCACGGTGACGCTGTGCCCCGATGATATTGTGGAAACGGAACTCGCCCGCGCGAAGTTCGTGTATATCGAAGGTTACCTGTTCGCCGGGGACTCAACCCGTCAGGCGGCCTTGCACGCGATACAACTCGCCAAACAGAACGGCGTGAAGGTCGCACTGACCATCTCCGACCCGTTCCTCGTCGGTATCTGTCGCGATTTGTTCTGGGAGCTGATCGAAGGCCCCGTCGACCTGTTGTTCTGTAATCTGGAAGAAGCCCGCAGTCTCACCGGGCTGATTGATCCGGTCGATTGTGCGCAAAAGATTCACAGCTACGCGGCGGATGTCGCGCTGACGTTGGGAGCCGACGGTTCTCTGTTGATGCACGGCGGTCAGGTCTTTCCCGTCGAAGGCGTGCCGGTGAAGGCCATCGACACCACCGGTGCCGGTGACATGTACGCGGCGGGCATCCTCTACGGCATCACCAACGGCCTGAGTTGGAAGCAGGCCGGCCATTTGGCCTCGCACGCCGCCGCCCGTGTGGTCGCCCAAATGGGGGCGCGACTGCAGCGCAAATTCACCCAGGCCGAAATCGAAGCCTTGCTCCGCTAACGGCGTGTGGTGTGTCGAGAGCTGATTACGGAGGCATCTGTCTCGCGGGATGGCTCGTCGCATGGCAACGGCCGGGTGACACGGTTAGACTCAATCGGGGTGATTTCTCACGATCTGATTAGGAGCGACCATGTTGCGGCGATCGATGCTGATGTTTGGTGCCATCGTGGGCCTGTGTACGGGAATCGGGGCGCAAGACGCTCCGAAAGAGAACGATGCCATCAAGCCCGTGCCGCGCGATGGCAACTGGATGAAGCGTCACGATTCGTTCAATGAACGTGTGAAGCAGGGCAATGCCGATCTGCTGTTCATCGGCGATTCCATCACGCAGGCGTGGGAAGGACCGGGCAAAGAAGCCTGGGCGAAGCACTTTGCGCCACGTAATGCCGTCAACTTGGGAATCGGTGGCGACCGCACACAGCATGTCCTGTGGCGACTCGACAACGGCAACATTAAAGACATCAAGCCGAAACTTGCCGTGATCATGATCGGCACCAACAATTCACGGCAGAACAAGCCGGAAGAAACCGCCGCCGGGGTGACCGCCATCGTCACCAAGCTGCGGGAAAAACTCCCCGAGATGAAGATCCTGCTGCTGGCGATCTTCCCTCGCGGACCTGACAACGCCGACATGTTGCGGCAGACCAACACGAAAGTGAACGAGCAGATCGCCAAGCTCGCCGATGGCAAGATGGTGGAATATCTCGACATTGGCCCGAAATTCCTCGCTGAAGATGGCACGCTCAGCAAGGACATCATGCCCGATCTGCTGCACCTTAGCGTGAACGGCTACAACATCTGGGCGGAAGCCATCGAACCGAGTGTGGCCCGCATGATGGCCAACTAATGCGTTGATTTCGCATTCCGCGCGGCTTCCTCCCCGTGTTTTCGAGATCACAGTGTTCGATCGCTTCAAATCCTGGTTCGGGTGGAAGCCGCTGGCGGACGACGAGTTCGAAGCGGCACGAAAAAAACTTCTGGAACAAACTCCCGTCCCCGTCTTTTGGCTGTTCGGCAAGACGGGAAGCGGGAAATCTTCGATTGTCCGTTCGCTGACCGGGGCCACGAGTGCCGAAATTGGGAATGGGTTTCGACCCCAAACTCGAACCTCAGCGGAGTACGATTTTCCCTCGGCTGAACAACCCGTAGTGCGTTTCCTCGATACCCGCGGACTCGGCGAAGCTCACTACGATCCCGCGGAAGATATCGCGGCGTTTGCGTCTCGTGCCCATCTGTTGCTGGTGACCGTTCGGGTAGCCGATCAGGCTTTGGAACCCATTTTGGTCCCCTTACGAAAAATGCGCGCCGCAGCTCCGAAGCGGCCGGTCGTGCTGGCACTGACATGTCTGCACGAAGCGTATCCGATGCAGCAGCACCCTGCCCCGGACCCGTTCGCCACGGATGCGTCTTGGCCGGAATCGTTGCCGGGCGAACTGCACCGGTTGTTGCTGATGCAGCAGGAACGGTTCGCGGGATTGGTCGATCACATGGTGCCGATCGACCTCACGCCGGTGGACGAAGGCTTCGAGCAACCGCATTTCGGTGCCGAACGACTCGAAACGATGCTGCAGGCGGTGTTGCCGGCGGCATATCGACAAACATTACTGCAATTGCATGATGTCCGCGAGCAATTGCAGGATCTCACCGAGCAGCGGGCATGGCCGACCATTCTTAGTTACAGCAGCCTCGCCGCGACCGCCGCCGCGACGCCGTTGCCGTGGGCCGACATTCCCGTCGTGCTGGGCTTACAGGCGCGGCTGGTGTATCGCCTGGCGGATCTCTACGGCCAGAAGATGCACGCCGACGAACTGATGAAAATGGCCGGAGCGCTCGGGGGGCAAATCCTCGCCCGTTTTGCCGTGCGGGCACCGTTGAAGTTCCTGCCGTTCATCGGTCACACGGCGAATGCCGCGATGGCGTTTGCGTACACGCTGTCGCTCGGCAAAGCCTGCTGCTGGTATTTCGGCGAAATCAAAGCCGGGCACATCCCCACCCAGCAGGATCTGAACCAGGTGTGGAATGATAAGCTGAAAGACGCCCTGCAAATCTGGAAGAGCCACGAAAAGACGCCACCGGCGGGCTGAATGACTCGCTCACAATGTCACGGAAACAGTGTGTTGAGCACCGCGCCGAGACGTAATCCGGCGGCAACAATCCGTCGTCGCGAGAGATGACCGCCGCGCTCCAGATATTCTTCGGTGAGTTCCAGTCGCGGGCTTTTGTCGGTCATCTTTTCTGCGGGAAGTTGTTGCAGAAAGACCCGCACCTCGGCGTTATAGACTTCGGTTTCACAGAGTCTCTGACTTTCGTGCAGCCAGTCTTCTTCGTTGAGATCGCGGGCCGCATTCTTTGTTGCGGCGACTAATTCGGGATCGTGCAGCCAAGTCAGGGCCCGTTTGCGGCTCTCCGCGAGTTGAATCTTCCCGCCGGGAAAGCCGTCCCATAGTCCGTGCAGATTACTGCGTTGCTTCGTGAGAATCGTGTTGCCGCCACGGTCCCCTTCCGGCAACCGGGCGGTGTTTATCAGCGTGCAGGAATGCAGCGGCTGATGCACGTCGCCGACGGTGTGGAAGAGCCATGTCAACCACAGCGCCCGTTCCGCCGCCGGCCGGTTGGGCTGCGCTAATTCGCGCCGTGCGAAGCGAATCGTTTGCACGATGTTCATGGTCTCATCGGGATCACGCGGTGGAATCAAATGCTGGTTGAGTTCCAGCGTGGCCGCTCCGTGGGCTTCATCTGCCGCCGTGAGATACAGCGGTTTGTTGATGTAGTGCCAGGTGCTGTGGTGATAGCGTTGTTTGATCGCTTCCGGCAGGTTACGGGCGATATCCGGCCACACCGCCGCTTGCAGAAACAACCATTCGTGGCGGTCGTCGTCATCGGTTAAGTTTTCCGGCTTCTGATCGAGGAAATCTTCCTCATAGCGGGGATGATGCGACAGCAGTCGCAGCACCTCCTGCTGCTGCTCCGGCCGGAGTTGCCGCCACGCGATCGCGGCGATGATCTTGTGGCCGGCGTCGGTCCACGCCCATGCCGACGAATGCACACCAAGCAGTATTCCCAGAGCGAAGACGACGGTCTTTCCACAGGTTCGCATGTCAGCATCCTTGGGCGCGTGAATCAGAACGAGCGAGATTGTGCGACGGTGCGCGGGGCATTCATTTCTCTCGCGTCACGGGAACCCCACGAAGACGATCCACTCCCAGGAGCGCGATGTCGCGCAGCGCCCGCACGACTTCTTTCATGTTGATCTTCGATTCGCCAACGGCACGGTCCGCAAACACGAAAGGCGTTTCACGAAAACGGCAACCGACCCGGCGGCAACGGTACAGGATTTCCTCCTGAAAGGCGTAGCCGCGCGCCCGAAACCGCGCGAAATCAATTTCACGCAGCTTGGAAACCCGGTAGCAACGATAAGCGCCGCTGCAGTCGCGAGCAGCAATTCCCAGCAGCACGCGGCTGTAAGAGTTGATGCCCCAACTCATGAAATAACGATGGAGCCCCCAGTTCTGCACGCCGCCGCCGGGAATATACCGCGAGGCGATGGCCACATCGGCGGCGTCCATCAACTGGACCAGTTGCGGCAGCACACCCGGCGGGTGACTCCAGTCGGCGTCCAGATTGATGAGGTAATCGAAGTCGCGTTCGATCACCCACGCAAAGCCAGCCAGCGTGGCCGCACCGAGTCCGGCCTTGTGCTGACGTAACAGCAAATGGACTTGAGGATCGGACTTCGCGATGTGCTCGACTTCCGCCGCCGTGCCATCCGGCGAATTATCATCGACGACGAGAATGTCCGCCGTGGGAAGTGCCTGACGAATCGCGGGGAGCAACGTCCGTATGTTTTCCCGCTCGTTGTAGGTGCAGATGGTGACCGCAATCCGAACATCCGTGTTCGCTTCCGACATTCCCGGCAATTCCTGAGCAAACGGCGTTACGGTGCGGGGGGTAATCGAACGGGCCCCGTCACGACAGGGGGAAAAGCCACCATCTTCAACGGTTTCTCCAACCCCGTCGTGGGACGCGGGGCTTCGGGCAGCAGTGGCACCGGTTCATTGATTCCGCCGTCATTAGGAGCCGGAGCCGGCGGCAGCGCCGGGTTGGGCGGCAGTACGGGATTGGCGTTCGGCTGGGCGGCCTGTGCCGGTGGTTGCAGGAACGCCAGGAAATGCTGACCGCGTCCTGCCAGACGGTATCCCACGTCCAGAATTTCACGCGCCTGCGGGTTGCCGTGGAAGTGCAGCATCAGCCCCAACAGGAAGAGCCGATTGGGGTCGCGAATGTCCTGCTCGGCATAAGCCGTCATCCGGCTGATAATGCTGTTGATGGTGAGATCGCTGTTATCGCCATACAGCGATCGCAACGTCAGCCCCGATTGCGGCAACTGCGGGTCGAGATGCAACGCACGCTGAAATTCGATCAAGGCCGTGTCGTAGTGCTGAATCGTGACCAGGGCGATTCCCAATCGGAAATGCGCGTCGGCCCGATCGTCCGCGACTTCCACGGCTTTCTTGTACTCCACGTAAGCATGCTGCCAGCTCTGCTTGCGAAGATGTTCGTCGCCGTTCATTTGCGACCGCAGGCTGCGAAGCTTGGCTTCCGTGGACGACGGCAGCGCCGGTCGCGTGATCGGATCGGGCTTGGCCGGCGGCAGGTCGGCCCCCCAGCGTTGCTGGTTGTCAAACGCGGCATTGGCCAGGGGGCCGTTGAGCAGCATCGGCTGCTGAGCCACCCCGTAGTTGGGATACGGCAGGTAACCGCCGGGAGTGCCGTAGTAACCGAACTGCGTGCTGACGGCCGGACCGTAGTACGACAGCCCCGGAGCGTAGGCAACCGGCGGGACATACACGGACGGTCCGTAAAAACCGTAGGCATTGCCGGAATAAAAGCCGCCGTTCCAGCCGGAGTACGTTGTGGTGCCGAGGAACGGTGTGCCTGTGGAAATGGCGCTGTTGGTTGTGATGCCGTCGTAACCATGCCACGGCTGTCCGTACTGCCGTTGGTATTGGTAATGCGCCTGTGTGGGGCCGTAGGGATGCCCCGTCGATCCGTAGACCCGCGGGTAGGAATGCTGTGCGTCGGCGGGCGCAGCGTACAAAGCCAGCGTCAGCGCCATCGCCGAGAGAATGATCGGTCGCGTGCTCATTATTCCATTCCTATGGCCCGCAGAACTTGCCCCCGCTGTCTGATTATGGAACGGCGGACAACGGGCCGCAACCGCGCCATTCAGCAATTCTTCGCAATTTCGCTCTGGCAATCCTTGCGAAAACGGACAACAATAAGAGTCCGTCGCTCACTTTCTCACGGGAATCGCTCCCGGAATTCGATTCTTGTCGGTAACACCGCCCCTTTTTCTCACGAGTCAGGAACGCAAACCATGATCGAAAACCAGCCCGTTGAACATGCGACTCCCGTGAAATCTCGCTCGTTCCGCACGCTGCTGCAAGTCCCGCTGTTGCTGGCCGCCGCCGCCGGGTTGGGCTTCGCTGGTCAACAGATGTGGCAGAATAACGGGGACGTCTCGAAGGTCTTCCACAACAGTCAGGGCGAATTCCAATGCCCAATCGCGGCCCTGTTCGGCTGCGGGGCGAAGTCTTCGGGTTGCGCGTCGACCGCTTGCGGGTCGCCGGCCACCTCGTCGGCGTGTGCCGCTGCAATGATCGAAGCGGCCCTCAATAGTGAATCCTGCACCGCCGGTGACGATTGCTGCGCCGCGATGCTGCGTGCTGCCGAAGCCGCTGCCAGCGAAGCCCCGGTCTCGGCGCTGACCCCGGCGAATATGGACGGATTGCTCTAATCCGCTCGCCGATCGACATTCAGTACAGTGCGTTGCATCCCGGCTGCTTCCTCGCAGCCGGGATGCTTTTTTGTATCGCTTGATTAATCGTGCTGGTCGGTGCTCTTTGGCGTCATTCCCCAGTCGATTTGTTCAAACAACACTCGAAGCCGCGGAGCGACGTTCACGCTCGGTCATGGGTTGGTGTTGAAAAAGCCTCGGGGTAATCCTGATGCGGTGCGTTGAAGGCGCGAAGCGAACAATTCGCCAAACCGGAAACGCACGGAGCTCGTGGTTGACCGTAATCCTCGCACGGCAACGTCGCCATTCATGTTGCGGCGCGGGAGCCAAGCCAAGGCAGCATCTCTAAACGGCCGGTGTTCCCCGGTTCGGCCACCACGGGAAGCACGCGCGTCGTTTCGGTGAGATAGCCGTCGGGCAGAAAATCGCGATAGAGCTGAATGTCCGCCGCATAAATGCGGCTGCCGCCCGACAATTCCTCAGGGATCAACTGACGACGGTTCAGAATAACGAGTTCATTCTGAACAATGCTGGCTGTCTCTCGCAGGACCGGGTTTTTGATTTTGGCGCGATTTTTGAGATCCATGATTTTGCTGGCCAATTGCTCGAGTCGCTCGATGTCGACGTTGCATTGGTCATCGAACGTAATCAACACCAGGCCGAAGTCATCCGTCTCGCCGGGTTGAAATATCTTGCGGTTGGCCTGAAGCAACACTCCATTCCTGACCACGCCCGTTTTTCGCAGGGACTCTATCGACTCCCGCGGGAAGCGCGCGGCGGCTTGGCGTTCTCTTTCAGCGCGAGCCTGATCGCCCAACGCCGCATAAACTTTGGCAAGCCGCAGCAGCCAACCGCGTCCCGGGCTTTGTTTGCTGCAGCGTAGTAACAACGGAAGCGCCTCCTGATATCGCCCCGCTTGCATCAGCTGAATGGAATAATCGACGATGATGTCGTCCAAAGGCGTTCCCGCTGCCAGCGCCGCATCAAGCGTTGCCACGGCGTCCGCCGGTCGCTCCATCGCACCCAATATTCGAGCTTTGCAAATCAGGGCGTGATCCTGATGGGGATTCAATGCCAGACATCGCTCAATATCTGACAGGGCGGCTTTGTCCTCCGAAAGATTCATTCTCGCTGCCGCACGCCAGAAAAATCCGTCTGGTGACGTGGGATTCCTCTTAACGAAATGATCGAAGTCTTCCGCGGCTTCCTGATTTCGACCGCGGGTGACTAAAATCGAACCTCGTTGGAGACGCGCCCGTGATCGATGGGGGTCGATCTGCAGGGCACGGCCAAACGCTTTAAGGGCCCGGGTATCCTGATTCAAAAGCCCCAGCATTTCTCCGGCGAGTTCCCAGATGCTGGCGTCACGGTCCTCAAGTTTGATGGCCGACAACGCATCATCATACGCGGCCTGATAGTTCTTCAATTCGCGCTGACATACCGCGCGCTGGACCCAGTATCGGATTTCATCCGGTCTCCGCTCTAACAAGTCCGTCAGTGTTGAGACAGCGTCCACAAATTGTCCGGCTCGCATTTGCCGTTGGGCAGTGCGAGTTAACCACCACACTCGGATTGCGGAGAACATCGTGCAACCAGACCTCCGAGATTATCCGCGCAGCCGACTCCGCACGTGATCGACGAGTTCCTTCACGCTCACGCGGTCTTGCTTCAACGTGTCACGATCGCGCACGGTGACGGTGTCGGCGGTGAGGGTGTCCCCGTCGACGGTCACGCAGAAAGGAGTGCCGATTTCGTCCATGCGGCGGTAACGGCGACCGATGGCAGCCTGTTGATCGTAGGCGACGGCGATTCCCGCTTGTTTGAACTCGCGGTAGATCGCGGCGGCTTTCTCGGGCATGCCGTCTTTTTTGATCAGCGGGAAGACGGCCACCTTCACCGGGGCGAGCTTGGGGTGCAGTTTGAGCACCAGCCGCGTCTGCATCTCGCCTTTGTCATCCGGGGCCTGATCTTCATGATAGGCTTCGCAGAGAAATGCCAAGGTCGCCCGATCGCAACCGGCCGCGGGTTCGATCACGTGCGGGACGAAGCGTTCGCGGGTCTGATCATCGAAGTACGAAAGATCCTTGCCGCTGCCTTGATATTTCGCTTTGCCGTCGGGGCCTTTTTCGACGACAAGCTGGCCGTTCTCTTTGCAGAGTTTCCCTTCGGAGTGTGAACGCAGGTCGAAATCACCGCGGTGGGCGACCCCTTCGAGTTCACCGTACTGGCCCGCTTCGAGAAACGGGAAGGCATATTCGAGGTCCGCGGTGCCGACGGAGTAGTGGGCGAGTTCTTCCTGGGCATGCTCGCGGAGAATGAGGTTCTCCTTGGCGATCCCCAACTGCATGTACCAGTTGTAACGGCGGTCGCGCCAATACTGATACCACTGCAGTGACTGCGACGGATGGCAGAAGAATTCCATTTCCATCTGCTCGAATTCGCGCGACCGGAACGTGAAGTTCCGCGGCGTGATTTCGTTGCGGAAGCTCTTGCCAATCTGTGCGACACCGAACGGCAACTTCACGCGCGAACTGTCGCAGACATTCTTGAAGTTGACGAACATCCCCTGCGCCGTTTCCGGCCGGAGAAAGGCTTTGTTTTCATCCGACTGCAAAGCCCCGGTGAAGGTCTCGAACATCAGGTTGAAGTCGCGCGGATCGGTGAGCGTCCCCACCGCTTTGGCTTCCGGGTTCCACACGGTGGCCCGTTCTGGCACTGGGAGTGCAAGGAACGGTTGTTGATCGCCGATTTGAACTTCCGCTTTATCGCGCGCGAAAGCCGTTTGCATCCGCTTGAGAAAGGACTTCCCGAGTTGTTCTGCAAAATCGTCCGTTGTTCCGACCGCGGCCACATAGCCGATGCGTGTCGGCGCTTCACCGGTTGTCGATGGGACTACGACCGAATAACACGTCAGATGATCGGCGCGAAACCGGGCTTTGGTCTCGCGGCAGTCCACGAGTTTGTCGGCGAACAGATCGTAATGGCCCGAAACCTTCCACACCTGCGGGTGCATGATGATCGAGGTTTCGACGCCGACCATGTCGAAGCTGCACGGGGCACCTGCCGGGGTCGAGATTTCGTCGTGTTCGGTGATCATGTCGGCCCACCACGCCTGGCGGACGTTGCGTTTCAGCTCGACGCCGAGCGGTCCGTAGTCCCAGAAGCCGTTGAGGCCGCCGTAGATTTCGGACGACTGAAAGACGAAGCCGCGTCGCTTGGCAAGGGCGACGATGTTTTCCATACGGTTTTCGGTAGGCATGGGAGGTTGGTCGTTGGTAGTGGGGGATTGGTGGTCAGAAGAGGATTTAAAATTCGCTTGCGCTTAGCGTGATCCCGAGCGCTCAACTTGGCGATCAGGAAATCCGTTCCCCGTCATACTCGGGAACAAGGTCGAACAAGTCCATCGTCGCGGCACGATCAATCTGTGCATCGAAACCCAACCGGCGGCAGTTGCGACCGCCGAAACTGTTGCGCATCGCGCGGCGAAAGTCTTCGTCGCTGGTGCTCGCCTGGAGATGCTTGGCGAGCGCAAGCTGGGCCTGATCATCGATCAGATCGTCATCGCGCTGGCCGAATTCCTGCAACAGCCGGTCAATGATCGCCCCGGCACACAGCGTGTCTTCGACTGTGACTTTCCCCTTGGTCCCTGCGCAGACTAAGTGAATCGGTCGCTGGTCTTCCGCAAGGACATCGACGACCGCTTGCAGGTTCACGAAGGAACCAATAAGCACGCGATCCGCCGCCGCGGCTCGCAGCAGAGCTTTGGTGCCGTTGGTGGTGGTGAAGATTACCGTTTTGTCTTGCACGCCTTCGCGGGTGTAGGCGAAGGGATTGTTGTCGTAATCGAAACCGTCGATGAGGACGCCTTCGCGCTCGCCGCCGAGGAGATAGTCGGCGCGATGCGCGAAACCGTTCGCGGTGGTCATTGCGTCTTCCACAGTCAGTGTGGGGATGACGCATTTCGCACGGTTGGCCAGCGCATGGACGATCGTGGTCGAGGCTCGGAGAATGTCGAGAATCACAGCGATGCCGCCGCGAACGTCCTCCGGCTCGAACAACGCCGGCAGCAGATGCACGCGGATGTCCCGAACCATGCCGGGAATGATACGGAATCATCGTGACTCGGTCGAGGGTACTCGCGGGTTCGATGTGTTTGCGCGATGATCCCGCACCATTTTGATGTTGCATGAAAGCCGCCTGACCGTTGCAAAAACTGCATGGTCTTTCCACTCGCAAGCGCGCTTCGGTGATCAATGTTCAGGAAGGTCGCCTTCTGTTTGCGAAGCATGGAGATGTTGCACGCGAGTCACGATACAAATCGATCGGCTTTCGGCGGAATTGGCCGGTGCGGTGATTCAGTCCGGAATTATTGCTCGCGCGGAATTGCATCGCCGTCTGATTACCGTGAACGGACTTCTCGCCAGCGTTCTTCGATGTGCGAACGTCGTCATCGGCAACTCTTGCCGAGCAGTCGATCGGGACTGCGTGTGAAAGTGGGAATGCGCAATCCTGGCACTACGCCGTGAGGATTTCAGGGCGATTTCAGCAACAAACGTTGTGGACGATTGCCGTTAATGGCCGTTTCTCCTCAGCAGGGCCCGCGCGCATTGTTGGGGTTGACGCTTGCGAATGCGGAGGGATGGCAATCCTCGTCGACGCGATTGTCGCCATCGGGAACGGTTCTTGCGAAGGGATACCGCTGCGAAGTGACGGAGCAGGGATTGGAGACCGTTGTCTCCGGCAGGGAATGAGTCGATTCGAGAAAGCGGCGTGGTCCTGATGTTGTGGACATGGCTGACAAAGTTGTGGGTTGGCGAGGCACGGTCCCAAACCGTCTCCGCTCGCCCGCGCCTTGTCCGTCGTCGCCCTTCAACGGCCCCCGCGATGGTCGAATACCTTGAGTCCCGTGAACTCCTGTCGGGGGGAACGACCTCGCCCTCGGACAACAGTGTCGCTTCCTGGAACGCGCCGGTTGCAGAAACGGTGGTTGTCACTGGCGATCTCTGGGGCAACGGACAGCAGGAACTCGTTCAATTCGACGCGGCCACGGGCGAGTTCAATGCCGAATGGAAGTCGGGTTCCGGAAATTCGAAGGGCGTTGTTGCCGTCTGGACTCCGGGCCTGGACCTGCAATATCTGACCGTGCAGGATTTGAATCACGATGGACGTGCCGACCTGATTGCCATGGACCGCAATACCGGGCGGTGGGCCGTGTCCACTTCGGTCTCCGGCAGCGATTACGCGTCCCGGTTCATCGGTACGTGGGACACCGGGGTGAATTGGCAATCGGTCACGTTTGCCGACATCAATGGCGATCATTACGACGATGTGCTGGCCTTGAATCCCACGACCAACACGTGGAACGTGCTTTTCGGCGGGAACGGCAGTTTTCAGTCCGCCACCTTTGTCAGCCCGGTTTCCAGCAGCAACCTGGCAAGCGCGGTCGTTGATAACTTCGATGGCACAGTGGGTGCCGATCTCGTCGTGCGCGACGCGGTGTCCGGCAATTGGACGAGCGTTTCCTACTCGGCGAGCACCTTCAATTTCAAGACGGTGGGAAACTGGGCACCGGGGACGACGTGGGTTGATATCAACACCATCGATTTCTGGGGAACCGGCCGCAAAGCGGTGATCGGTCGCAATGCACAGACCAATGAATGGCGATTAACCTGGTCGGCCGGGAGCGGGTTTTCCACCGCCCAGGTGAGCATCTGGGCGGCGGGAACGTATGCCGATGCGCAAGTCGCGGATGTCAATCTCGATGGCCGCGAAGACCTGATTGCCCGTCAGGTGTCGACCGGCCGGTGGTACGCCTTGACGGCTTCCGCATCCAGTATTCAAACCAATCTCATCGGCACCTGGACTCCGAATGCCACCTATACCAAAGTCTGGCACGGTGACTTCAACGGCGATTCCAAAGTCGATCTGATCGGACTCGATTCGAATTCGCAATCGTGGCAAGGGCTGCTATCAACGTCTGGAACGAATTACACGACACAGACCTTCACGAATCCGGAGTTCGGCTTCAATCCCACCAATCTGCAAATGGGTCACTTCGATCTCGATGGCCGTCTGGATGTCATTGGTCGCGGAGCGGGCACCAATAACTGGCAGACGCTTTCCGTCGTCAATGGGCAGATGACGACAACCCGGTTCAACACGTGGTCGGCGAATGGCACCGGAGCCAACGATCGATTTGGAATCGACTTCAACGGCGATGGCGACGACGACTTTCTGGCTCGCGATAGTGTCACCGGGGATTGGTGGCTGACGTCCTATACCACCGTGTCACCAGCCGTCTCGAAAATCGGAAACTGGAGTCCATCGACAACCTGGCAATCGATGGTTGCCGTCGATTTCGATGGGAACGGAACGAAAGATCTCGTCGCCCGGAACGCCAGTACGGGCGATTGGCAACTGCTGCGGTCGGTCAACGGCGTGGTCACTTCAACGGTGATCGGGAACTGGTCGACGGCGGTCACCTGGACCGATTTTCAAGTGGCCGACTTGCTGGGGAACGGCCGATCGATGATCGTCGCCCGCAATTCGGTCACCAACCAGTGGCAGGGATTGTGGAATGCCGGAGGCGGGTTCTCCTCGTCCAGTCTCAGCGGACTGGCAGCGGGTAAAACCTATGTCGATACGCGCGTCGTCAGCTTCTTTGGCGATGGCCGCCAGGCGGTTGTCACTCGCGACGCGCAAACCGGCGCCTGGTACGCTATGTGGACCGGTTCCAATCAGTTTCGCCTGACCAACCTGGGGACGTGGCAGCCAGGGGGATCGTGGGAAAGCGTGGTCGCGGCCGACTTGCAGGGAACCGGTCGACAGGCATTGTATGGACACGACGCGATCTCCGGCGAGTGGCGGCAGATTGCATTCGACGGCGCGACTGCCGCGTCCACCGTTGTCGCTCAAACCGCCGCGAATCGCCCCCAGGAACTCACTTCCGTAGGTAATTTTCTGGAGGCTTCCCGCGACACCATTCTCACGCGCGATGTGACCACCGGAAGTTGGAAGCGGCTATCGCACAACGGTACCGGATTCGAAATCGTTGATCTGGGCCAATGGTCCGAGACGACCTCGTGGACCACCACCTGGGTGCGCGATTATAACCGCGATGGCCGTGCCGACCTCTTTGGCGCGGCTTCCACGTCCTCCACGTGGAGTGTTCGCACTGACGACGGCACGAACTGGCGCACGATGCAGGTTCCGGGGGGAACCATCGACAAGACCCTCGTGCCCATTCCGGACGACACCGAACTCAAGAACGAGATCATTGCCCAGACACCAGGTTTGGCGCAGGCCATTCAAAATCGCGACAAGTTCGCGATTGCCAACTATCTCTTGAATTGGACCGCGCGGAATATCGACGATGCGCTGGACCAGTCGGATGCCGATGCCACATTGCCCTTCGTGACCGATAAACCCGTCTCGGACAGCTATTACCGACTCTTTCGGCCCGATCGCGGGGCGGTGTTCTGCGGCGGCTACGCCATCGTGTATCAAAAACTGCTGCTCGCTTTCGGGATCGATGCGCTCGCTATCGATTACGGCGATGCAAAGGATGGTCTGACGCACATGTCCGTCGTGATCCCCCATCAGCAGGCCAATGGCAGTTGGAAGTTCTATCAGTTCGATCCTACGCTGAACATTCGCTGCGTCGACTCGACCTCGGGGGCTTTGCTGGATCTGTTTGACGTGATGGATCGCGAACGGAACAATCAGTTCCAGACGGTGACCATTCGGCAGGGATCCAACGCCGGCCGCAATTGGGTCAGCTCGACACCACTCACGGGGGACTCACGGTTTACGGCTAGTGGGATGGTCGGCGGTCGCTACGTTTATCACCGCGACGATTATTCGCTGAATGCGCACCTGGCAGATTACAGCACGCAATTCGCCAACGCCGGTTTCACCGCGGGCCCGGCGGGTTTCTTTGAAATGCAACAGCGCGAGTTTTTCTCGGTCCGGCTGGGGAACAATCCGAACACCCGCACTGCCTTTGTGCAGGAATTGCAGAACCGCCAGATTTCGTTGCTCTACCCCGATTTGCAATAGGCAGCAGTGGACCTTGGCAGTGTCCTGAGTCCCGCTGAGCCCGTGAAACACTACACCTGCGGCTCCCAGCCGTTGCGGTATTCCCGCTTCCAGAACTTCAGCGAGTCGACATCGTCGATGATCGCCTTCTTCTCGCCGTCGAACCGGATTAACCGGCCAGTGCGGTAGCTGATGTTCGCGAGGTGGCACAGCAGCGTACTGGTCTGGCCGATCTCAATTTCCGAATTGGGCGTCTTCCCGGTTTTGATGCAGTCCAGAAAATTGTCGATGTGGCCCTGCTCGCCGCCGCTCCCTTTCCCTTCGCCGACGAGTTCGCCCTTGAGGTCGTAGATCGTGTAGTTCGGGTCGTTGATGTGGAGTGAACCTTCCGTGCCGTAGAACGCCACAATCGGGTGCTTCTCCGGTCGTCGGCCGTGGCAACTGCTCCCTTCCCAGGTGCAGCCGACGTCGCCGAAATCAAAGACCGCAGTGGCGGTATCGGGCGTTTCCTGATCGTCCTGAAAATGGTAGCGGCCACCGCTGAAGCTCACCGATTTGGGGTAGGTGACGCCGAGACCCCAACGGGCAACATCGAGCGCATGGATGCCGTTGTTGGCCATTTCACCGCCGCCGTAGTGCCAATGCCAGTGCCAGTTGTAATGGACGAGATTGTCTTTGTACGGCCGCTCTGGGGCCGCACCTTGCCACAACGCGAAATCGAGGTTCTCCGGCACGGGCACGGGCTTGCCGGTCCCGATGCTTAATCGTGTGGCGTCATACCAGCAGCGGGCATACAGCAGTTTGCCGATGGTACCCGCACGCAACTTCTCAATGGCTTCGATGATCGCCGGCCAACTGCGGCGCTGGTTGCCCATCTGCACCACGCGTTTGTGCTTCCGGGCTGCGGCGATGAGTTGCTGCCCCTCCCATGCGTTATGACTGCCGGGTTTTTCCACGTAGACGTGTTTGCCCGCCTGGCACGCCATGATCGCTGCGATGGAATGCCAGTGGTTGCAGGTGGCAATGAAGACGGCATCGAGCTTCGGATCATCGAGCGCTCGTCGCAGGTCACCGATGGGTTCGGGCATCGGCACCTTTTTGTCGGTGACCTTTGCGTCGACGTTCTTCATGCCGGCGGCAAGTCGTTTTTTGTCGACATCACAGAGGTAAGCGATGCGCGCCTTCGGTGAATTGTTGATCGCCGCCGCATGCGCCAATCCGCGTCCGCAACCAATCACTGCTGCCGTGATCTGATCGCTGGGACTGTCCACCTGCGCCGCCCCGACAAATGCTCCCGGAGCCAACACTGCGGCGGCCGCCAACGTGGACGTTTGCAGAAACTCGCGACGATCCAATGCAGCCATGGTGTGGACTCCTCCGTTGACAACAACAACGAACCTGCGATTCCGTGAAACCGTGGTTCAACCGTGAGTCAAGCATGCCGTTTTTTTGATGTGTCGGCAAGCAACGAAGACGGCGCGCCGCTCCACAGTCTCTAATGGTGGTCCAGTTTGCCGCCAAAGAGTCGGGGCGGGGGCCCCGACCTATCATGATCGATCAAAAACCGATCATTCATAGGACGGGGCCCCTGCCCCGTCTCTTCAAACTGTACCACCACCCATTCTCCGCTGCGATTCGTTTCCGCTTGACGTTCCCACCTCGACAGACGAGGATCGATGGCTGTTGATGTGTTTTGTTCGGAAGGTAAGCGGTCATGTTGAGGCTGCTCGGGTCACAACGGCGAATGTGCGATGGCGTGTCGCGACGCGATCTGTTGCACGTCGGTGGACTCGGTCTCTATGGATTAACGCTCGGAAATGCCGCCCCGTTGTTGGCCGCGGTCGACGATCCCGCAGCGCTGGCTCCCGGTTTTGGCAAAGCGAAACGGTGCATCATGCTGTTCCTCTTTGGAGCAGCACCACAACACGAAACCTTTGACCCCAAGCCCGATGCGCCGGTGGAAATTCAGGGTGAACTCCGGGGCATCGCATCATCTCTTCCCGGCGTGCCGATTTGTGAAGGCCTGCCGCAGACGGCGCGCGTGACCGATCGGCTGACCATCGTACGGTCGATGACGCATCCCTTTCCGCTGCATTGTGTGGCCTATGCGCTGAATGGAATGCCGGCCTACACGACCGACGTGGAGACGAAACCGCGCGATCCTACGCTCTGGCCGTATGTGGGGTCGATCGCTGATTACATGTGGTCGCAGCGCGATGCTGGTCGGACGGCAGTTTCAGGCGTCCCGCGGCACATGGGCTTGCCGTGGGTCTTCAATTCGCAGGTCGACGATCTCGGCTTGCTGGCCGGTCCGTATGCGGCATTTCTGGGTCAGCAATACGATCCCGTGTGGGCGAAATTTGAGGGAAAACCGCTCACTGTCGCTCCAAAATGCCGTCATGAACAGACGAAGGAATACACCGATCCGTATTCGTCGATTGAGCCGGGCGGCAAGTTCGTTTTCGATGGAGCCGGGCAATTTCAGGAACAGGTGACGATCAACCGGTTCAATGAACGCAAGGTGCTGCTGGAGCAACTCGACACCGCGCGGAGTTCCATCGATCGCGCCGCGACCGCGCGGATATACAATTCGCAGCAAGCCCGGGCCATGTCGCTGCTGACATCACCCGCGGTGCGTGAAGCGCTGGATGTTACGAAAGAAACGCCCACGATGCGCGAGCGGTATGGCCATACGCTGTTCGGCCAATCGTGTCTTGCCGCGCGGCGGTTGGTCGAAGCGGGGAGCCAATTCGTCAGCGTCTTCTGGGATGCCTACGGCACGTATTTCAGCGGCGCGTGGGACACGCATCAAAACCACTATCCCCGGTTGAAGCAGTACCTGTTACCGGGATTTGATGCCGCCTTTTCCGCGTTGATCCTGGATCTCGAACAACGCGGGATGCTGGAAGACACGCTGGTTCTGTGTCTGAGTGAACACGGCCGAACACCGCAGATTGATTCGAAGCCCGTTGGTGCCGCTCGTCATCATTGGTCGCAGGTCTACTCCATGGCTCTTGCCGGCGGTGGCGTGAAACGGGGCGCGGTTGTCGGCCGCAGCGACAAGATCGGTGGCACCGTGGCCGATACGCCGATCTCGCCGAAAGACATCCAGGCGACGACGTTTCATCTGCTCGGCATCGACCCGCATGCGGTGGTTCACGACCAACAACATCGCCCGTACCCCATCGCGGGTGACGGCCAGGTGCGACCGGAATTGCTCGCCTAGGAAGCCCAGGGATTCCGATCCTGGGTCTCTTCTTTTGAAAGCGCGGTAGCGCTGGGGCCGGCAAAGCGCAAGCGAATGGGGGAACTCTGTATGTTGACATGTCGGAATGTTCCGATATTATTGTGCAGGGATGCTGATTATGAAAACGAAACCGCCACGACCGCTGACGTCGCTGACGGCCCTCGAACAGGCGGCGGAATGCCTGCGCGTGCTGGCGCATCCCCATCGTTTGCGGATGGTGCAGATGCTGCTCCGCGGGCGCTATTCCGTCGGCGAATTAGCCGACGCCTGTGAAATCCCCAGCCCGATGGCATCGGAACACTTGCGGTTGATGCAACGCTGCCAGTTTCTCACCAGTGTCCGCGAAGGGCGGTTCATTTACTACGAAATCGCTGAGAAACACCTCGCGTCCATCATGAAGTGCATTGAAGACCGGTTTGATCCATCGCGAACGTAGGGTTTGCCGAGTCTGCGAGGCGAACCACATCGGTTGGAAAATGTTCGCCTCGCGGACTCGGCAAACCCCGCGAATATTCAAAGGAGTGCTCATGACCGCCACGATTACGCCACAGGAATTGCGTGAACTTTGCCAAGCGGGGAAACGGATCGATTTGATCGATGTCCGGACCCCTGTTGAGTTCCGCGAACTGCATCTGGCCGAGGCCCGCAATGTCCCGCTCGATCAGCTCGATCCCGCTGCCGTGATAGCGGCGCGGAAGAGTGAGAGCGGCCAGCCACTGTACGTGATTTGCAAGTCCGGTAGTCGCGGACAAATGGCCTGCACGAAGTTTGAAGCCGCCGGGTTTGCCAATGTCGTCAACGTCGCAGGAGGAACGCTCGCCTGTGAACAGGCCGGGCTGAACGTTGTTCGCGGCAAGAAGGCGATGTCGCTGGAACGGCAGGTTCGCATCGCCGCTGGCGCAATGGTGGCCATGGGCACGGCACTCGGTGCCTTCGTCCATCCGTATTTGCTGGGACTGCCCGCATTCGTCGGCTGCGGGCTGGTGTTCGCAGGAATCACCGATACCTGTGGCATGGGGATGATTCTGGCCCGCATGCCCTGGAATCAATGCCGCGATGGAACGTGCGCGATACCGTAACGAATCCACAAGCGCGTCGTGCGATTATCGGGATGTCAGCTTGCCCGTGAGCGTTTCCTGTTGAAACTGGCGAAACTCGACTTTGCGGATCGTGGCCTCGCCCAGTTGGCGGTCCCACTTGGTGATCATCTGGCGATCGTAATCGCTGAGCGTCCAGACCCATTTGTGATTCGCGCGCAGATCGGATGTCGTGGAGCCGTTGATCTGACGCCGGACACTGCGCGGCAACAGATCGTGATGTCGCAATTCCTCGTTGAGTTGCAACCGCGGGGCCGGCATCAGCGAATGGGGGTGGAGAATCGCATTCAATTCCGCCGTGGCGTCGACATAGTCGAAGTACGTTTTGGCGAGCATCCCCTCCGGCGGTGAAGCGCAGTCCGCTTCATAACGCATTTGAGCATGTTCCAGTTTCAAGCGCCGAGCCGATTCTTCGTACTGCACAGTGAACTTCGGATCGAGTTGAAATCGCAGGAAATCCAGCGTCGTTCCCGTGCCGTTGCGTTGACCGCTGGCGATGAGTTGGGCGGCGTCGTTCTCGGCCATCTTGAGGAACTGCCGGACTTCATCCAGCGAAATGGTCGTCACTGTTCCCGACGCTTCGTGCAGAAGAGTAAACCGCTTTTGAATCGGTTCGTAGATGGTGAGTTCCCGCGCGGAGTCGATGTAGTCGTAGACTTTATTCGCATGGAACAACGTCAGGCTGCGGGCCACAATCGGGGCTTTCGCGTGCTGTTCGACAGGCAGACCGGTGAGATCGACCGTGCATGTATAGACGCGGAGTTCCTGACAAAACGCGGCCTTCGACAAGGTTGTCGTCAGGAATAGGACGAACGCAATCCGGGCCAGCGACATGGGACGCTCCAGCAGTCGACGAGAATGACGGACGGGATGCGTCCCTATATTTCTCGACTGAGGATCGCTCAAGGGGGGATCGCGGCCGTTGTGGCAACCCGGGCCAGAACTCATCAAGATTGTCACGAGAACATTTTGTCTGCGGCGAAAACTGCCGACAACTCGCCAGAACCTTTGACACGGAAGCGAATCATGCAACTCGCGGGGAAAACCGTGCTCGTCACCGGCGGGCGGCGAGTCGGCGGCAAATTGGCACGGCTGTTAGCGGCACGCGGTGCGAACATCGCGCTGAGTTATCACAGCAATCGCGACGCCGTCGAAGCTACTGCGGTCGATTGCCGACAGGCCGGTGTCCAAGCAGATGTGTTTCAGGCCGATCTGCGCGAAGCCGATCAGGCTCAACGATTGATCGATCAAACCGTCGCGAGTTTCGGTTCGGTGGATGTACTCGTCAACCTGACGAGCATCTACACCCGCACGCCGTGGAAAGAACTGACGCCGCGAGATTACGACGCGATGATCGCGTCGAACCTCACGGCGCCCTATTGGACGGCGATTGCCGCCGCGCGGCAGATGCAGCGGCAGCCGATCGTCGCGGGGATTCAGGGAAAGATCATTCACTTCACGGATTGGTCGGTGGACCGGCCATACCGTGGATTTCTGCCCTATCTCGTTGCCAAAGGGGGACTGGTGACGTTGACGAAGGCCCTCGCGGTGGAGCTCGCACCCACGATTCTGGTCAACGCCATTGCCCCGGGAACCATCGAACCACCGCCCGATCTATCGCAGGAACAGTTGGAGCGAATTCGGCAGAGTGCGGCCCTGGAACGCATCGGCAGTGCGGACGATGTGAACCAGGCCGTGCTCTACCTGCTGGAAGGAACCGACTTTGTCACGGGAGAAGTCTTTCGCGTGGACGGCGGCCGCTTTCTGGGACCGTCCGGAGAACGACAATCGGATGCAGAGTAGGGGGACGCGGCCGGAAACACTGCA
Source organism: Planctomycetaceae bacterium (assembly GCA_021732785.1). GTDB lineage: Bacteria > Planctomycetota > Planctomycetia > Planctomycetales > Planctomycetaceae > DSVQ01. Next base: position 5,439 of record JAKFUG010000061.1, on the reverse strand, counting down.
GCCAGACGCATGACCCTCGCGGCGGCGCGTGCACAACGTCGCCGTGAGGATCGGGGGAAGATCGGGAGCCGCGCGATCGAAAGGGGCGCTCGACGTCGCGTAGCCAGTCGTTGAACGGCATGCTGGTCCGTGCATCCCGATCAACTACAACGGGGGAAGCCATCACGATGAGCCCGAAGTTCCGCGGGACTCAAAGAACGACCGTCATTCGTAGCTGCTCTCGCCAGAGAGCGGGTGTGTTGCCGACGCCGTTCTTGTCAGGAAACGGCACCGGCATGACGGATCACCCGCGGTCTGGCGACCGCAGCCACATCAGGGGGCAAGCACGCTACCAGGGAGGCGCCGACCACCATCGTTCGGCCCGATGCATCGGTCGGGGCGACGAAGCCCGAGTGGTGAGAATGAGGTTCTGATGCTGCCCGAGCGAGCGACGGGTGACATAACGTTGCGGATAACCCGCGCCGTAGGTCGAGGTCGGTGGTGCCAGGCCGGGACGCAACAAATCCGGAGCAGAATGAGACATGGCGATTCTCCGAGCAAGAGGGGGGATTGCTGGTAGCCACACTCAAGTGTGCCCTCTGGCCGGATTCGCGACGGATCAAACGGCTCAATTCTTTGCAGATTTTGATGGGTGACCGCAGTGGACGTATCACGTCTTGGGCAAGCGGAAAACTTTCACCAACCCGCCGTCTTTCTCTGTGAGCGGCACGGCGCTAGTTGGTAGGGTTTGCCGAGTCTTCGAGGCGAACCAATTGCGGTTGCCGGAAATCGAAAGGTTCGCCTCGAAGACTCGGCAAACCCTACCTGCTCAGAATGGCAACGGCCGGCCGATGTTTTCCGCCCGCGCCCGTTGCAGCACATGCACGGCACAGGCGATGTCTTCAATGGCCAGACCCACCGACTTGAACAGCGTGATATCTTCCGGGGTCGCGCGGCCAGTGGCCTGATCGGTGATCACTTCCGACAATTCCCGCACGCGCGACCATTCCAGCACGCTGGCTTCAAGCGCCGGAACGAAATCACCCGCTTCGACTTCGCACGCCGCTCGGCTGTCGCAGACAACATGATCGGCCCGCCGGAGCGTGGTGACATCGACTTCCGCGCGGGTCAGATAGTTGCTGCCGATGACGTTGAGGTGCGTCCCTTCATCCAGCACGCGACCATCAAAGAGTGGCACTTTGGACGATGTCGCTGTGATCACGATGTCCTGCTCGGCGGCGACTTCATCGGGATTCGCCACGCCGCGAACGGGGACGTTGCAGAGTTCGGTCATCTCGGCGGCAAATCGGTTCCGGCGTTCTTCGTTGCGGCTGTAGACTTCGATCTCTTCGATCCGCCGTACGGCACACACGGCCTGTAATTGGGACTTCGCCTGAAAGCCCGTGCCGAAGCAGCCGACGAACGCGGCATCGGGCCGCGCCATCGCCCGGGTTGCCACACCGGAAGCAGCGCCGGTGCGGATTTGACCGAGGTGATTGGCTTCGATCATTGCGGCCGGTGCGCCGGTGGCGGCGTCGTACAACATCACATGAAAGTTGGCGCGATCATGTGTCGTTGCATACGTCTTCGTACCGAAATAGCCAAGATACCCTGCTGCCGCGGACATCACGTGCAACATGGAACCCGGCGCGCTGACCCGTCGTCGTGGCTGGTTCTCGGCTTCACCCCGCGCCAGCGCGCGGAAGGCATCGGCGACGCAATCGATCGCCGTCGGCATATCCAGCAGCCACTGCACATCTTCTTCGGTGAGGTAGAGCGCGGGCATACGAAGATCCTTCGTCAGAATGGGAGTACTGGCGAGCATGCAGCGCGGGGCGCGAAACCGCAAGCGGACGATTCCCGCTTGCGGTTTCGCGCCCCGTCATAGGCGCTTCCCAGTGTGCGCCTACTCACATTCCGCGATCAGCCGTTGCAACTCCGCGAAGTCGTTCTTCAGCGATTTGTACAACCGGCCGAACATCGGGTAGCACTTGGTGTAGATCCGCTTGGCTTCCGCCTGCGGGTCGGTGCTGGTGACGTTTTTGATCGTGGCCGTGCAGGCTTCGACGACACCCTTGTACGCCCCGGTTCCGGCGGCGGCGAGCAACGCGGCCCCGTACGCCGGACCTTCTTCCGCGTTCGTGGTCACCACGCGGCGGCCGTACAAATCGGACTGCATCTGCCGCCAGAATTCACTGCGGGCCCCGCCACCCGAGAGACGAATCTCACGAATCGGAATCTTCATGTCGTTGACGATTTCGAGGCAATCGCGCATGGCGTAACTGGCCCCTTCCATGACCGAGCGGATGAGATGGGCGCTGCCGTGTCGCAGACTGAGGCCAATCCATGCACCACGGGCATTCGGGTCCGCATGCGGCGTGCGTTCACCGCTGAGATACGGCAGGAAGAACAGCCCCTCGCATCCGGGTGGCGCTTCGGACGCCTGTTCGGTCATCAGATTGTACGGGTCGGTCTTGATCTTCTTCGCCGCGGCGATTTCGTTCTGACCAAGTTGGTTGCGATACCACTGCAAACTGCCGCCCGCCGAGAGGACCACGCCCATCACATGCCACTTGTCACGGACGGCATGGCAGAACGTATGGACGCGGCCTTGCGGATCGATTTGCAATTCATCGCTGTGAGCAAAGACGACGCCGCTGGTGCCCATTGTCGCGGAAATCACGCCGCGTTTGACGATGCCGTTGCCGACCGCTCCCGCAGCTTGATCGCCACCGCCACCGACGACCGGCGTGCCCGCTTTCAGATCGAGCAGCTTTGCTGAAGCCGCATTGAGCTTCCCGCTGACTTCTTCCGATTCATAGACCTTCGGCAACAGCGACGGGCTGATGTCGAGCTTGTCGAGCAGCGGCTTGCACCACTGGCGGTTCTTCACGTCCAGCAGCAAGGTCCCCGAAGCGTCGCTCACTTCGGTCGCAAACTCGCCGGTCAGACGGAAACGGACGTAGTCCTTCGGTAGCAGAATCTGTGTGGTTTTGTCGTAGAACTTCGGCTCGTTTTTGCGGAGCCAGAGAATTTTCGGAGCGGTGAACCCTGTCAGCGCCGGGTTTGCCACCATGCCGATCAGCTTGTCGCGACCGCCCGCTTTCTTTTCGATATCCGCACATTCCGCGGCAGTGCGCTGGTCATTCCAGAGGATGGCCGGGCGGAGCACATTCCCGGCTTTATCGAGAAAAACGCTGCCGTGCATCTGGCCGCTGAGACCGATCCCGGCGATGTCTTCCGGCTTGATCTTGCCGGCCTTCATCACCTTCTTGACGGTTTCGACGGTCGCCTTCCACCAGTCTTCCGGGTTCTGTTCCGACCAGCCGGGCTTGGGGCTGGAAAGGGGATATTCGGCGGTCGCGGAAGCGAGGAGCGTGCCGTTTTCCCGCATGGCCAGGGTCTTGGTGCCGCTGGTCCCCACGTCAATTCCGAGAAATACCGCCATGCGTCCCAGGTCCTTGAGTTCAGATTGGCCGCGGAAATGAGAGCCGAACGGCAGCCTCCCGACGAATTCCGGCGGGACGGTAGTGTATCAGAGGACAGGGGTGATCGGCGAGCGTGCGGGCGATTTCGGATTGACGAATCGCACTGCAACGCGGAATACTCAATGGTTTGGCACCGCTATCTGTTGACTGGGCAAATCAGGCAATTTTTGTGTAACTCTCCTACAGGCGAGGAAAGAAAAGCGATCCACCGATTTCACAGAAGGACACAGAGGGGAGACGAAGAGAGGGAACCACGAAATACACGGAACACACGGAAGAAGAAAAGGAGTGTCATTTAGTAGGGAGACCTCCCACAATGCGACTCCCTTCTTTCTGGCTTCTTTTTCCGTGTCGTCCGTGGTTCCTCCGCTTTCGCATTTGATTTGAAAGTGACGCGATGCGTGCCATGCGGTTGCAACATGGTCAACTCCGATTTATTGAAGATGCGCCGCCGCCGGTCGTCCCGGCGGATGAAGTGCGGATTCGAGTCACGCGGGCCGGGTTATGCGAGACGGACATTCAACTCGTCCGCGGTTACATGGCATTTGAAGGCGTGCTCGGCCATGAGTTCGTCGGCATTGCGGAATCCGGTCGCTTCGCCGGTCAGCGAGTGGTTGGCGAGATCAATTGCAGTTGCCACGCCTGTCCAACGTGCCTTGAGGGGGCACCGAATCATTGCCCGCATCGCACCGTGCTGGGAATTCTGGGCCGGGATGGAGCGTTTGCCGATTACGTATCACTCCCCGACCGGAACCTGCACCCTGTGCCTGATCACGTTAGCGATGATGAAGCCGTTTTCGTGGAACCGCTCGCGGCGGCATTTCGGGTCCTCGAACAAATCGATCTCCACGAAAAACGAGTATTGATCGTCGGGGATGGTCGACTCGGCCAACTCTGTGCGCAAGTTTTATCGCAGGAAACCGGCCGGGTGACGCTCGTCGGCAAGCACGAAACCAAGTTGCAGCTCGCGCGGGATTGCGGCATTGATGTCGTGCATCGCGCTTCACGATCCGATCAGCGCGATGCCGATGTGGTGGTCGACTGCACGGGATCGCCGTCGGGGATTACGGACGCGTTTCGCTGGTTGAAACCGCGCGGCATCCTGATCTTGAAGACCACGGTCGCCGGGACACCGCCGCTTTCATTGGCTCCAATTGTGATCGATGAGTTTCAGATCATCGGGTCGCGCTGCGGGCCGTTTGCACCGGCCATCGATGCGCTGACACGTGGGAAGATCAACGTGCGACCGTTGATTCAGGCCCGTTTTCCGCTGGAACGGGCGACGGAAGGCTTTGCGCTGGTGCAACAGCAACCGGTGCTCAAGGTGCTGTTTGATGTGAGTTGAATCACAGCAAACGGAAGAGACCCCGCCATCAGAATGGCTGGGCGTCCGGGGCGTTATTGGACTTCGTCGGTGGGAGCCGGGTACGTCATTTCATTGCGGACGCCGCGGACACCGGGTTCCAGCCGCACGATGGATTCCGCCATTCTGGCGTCGGCCCGCGAAGCCGCCTGTCCCGTCAACACGACGTCGCCTTCGTCCGCGGCTAACGTCACCGAGTTCAACGACGGATGTCTGGTCGAGAGTTTCTTGAAACGGGCTTCGATGCTGGCAACCACGGTTGGCATTTGCAGCGTGGGGTGATCAAAGGCCACTTTCTGACGGGGGCGAACGCCGGCGTTGCGATTGGCGTCCTGGCCACCCGTCTGTTGAGTCAATTGCGGCAGATTTTGGGCTCGGGCCCCGCGATTGTTCTGACGATTCTGGTTGGCGTTTTGACCGTTTTGTCCGTTCAGTCCCTGAGCCGCGGCCCCGATGAACTGGTTGTTGCTGCCATTGCGGCCGATGAAGCCCGCGTTTTGCTGTTGGCCGAGGGCATTGCCGCCACCGCCCCCCAATCCGCCCTGGCCATTCTGTCCGCCAAGGCCACCCCCGGCTCCGCCGAGACCACCTCCGCTGCCGCCCAGTCCA
>JAKFUG010000034.1 GCA_021732785.1 Planctomycetaceae bacterium | reverse complement strand
AAGCTCTATCTCCGCGAGCAGAACCATCTGATGGTGTACGACATCGCTGCGAAGTAATGGGAAATGATGAGCCCCAGGGATCAGAATCCCTGGGCGTCCGCTCTGAACTTTTGATCTTCAACACTTGAACTCCTGCGAGATTGCATCATGTTGCGCACCCTGATTGCCGCCGCTGTGATTGTTCTGCCTCAATGGTCGTTCGCGGCGGAGACCGTCCCCGCGGAACCGGCGGGGATGCAGTCGATTTTCAACGGCAAGGATCTTTCCGGCTGGAGCGGCGATTCACGGCTGTGGAGCGTCAAGGACGGTGTCATTCATGGTGAAACGACGGAGCAAAACGTCGCGAAGGGGAATACGTTCATCATCTGGAAAGATGGCGTTCTGAAGGACTTCGATCTGCGATTGTCGTTCCGCTGCAATGCCACCAACAACTCGGGCATCCAGTACCGTTCGAAGCACATCACCGAGAAGGTCAACAACGAATGGGTGGTCCGTGGTTACCAGCACGAACTTCGGAACGAGATCAAGTTCCCGAACACATCCAGCTTCATTTACGACGAGGGGGGCAGCCGCGGTCGGGTGTGCCTCGTCGGTGAAAGGGCGACCAGCGACGCCGAGGGGAAGAAGACGGTGACCGAAACGTTGATTGACGAAGAAGGTTTCGCGAAACTCTTCAAACTCGACGACTGGAACGAAGTGGTGATCCGCGCGAAAGGGAACCACATTCAGCATTACCTCAACGGTCAGCTCATTCTCGACTTCACCGATAACGACGCCAAGCGGGCGTTGTCCGAAGGGATTCTCGCCCTGCAATTGCACGCCGGGAAACCGATGTGGGTCGAATTCAAGAACATCCGCATGAAGGCGCTGGATTAATTCCGTCTTAGCCATCGGTCAATGACCGGGGGGCAGGGCGGCCACAAAACCGTCGTGTGGCACTGGCTCTGCCAGTGTCTTCTCTTCGCAAGTCATTGCGACAATACACACTGGCAGAGCCAGTGGCACACGGAAAAGCCACTCCCAATGCAAAACGTTGCATTGACCGGGGGCATTACGTGGCGGGTTCAGCGCGGGGCGCGAAACCGCACAGCGGATAATCTCGCGATTTTACAATGATCGGCAGAAAATGCCGGTGTGGCATGCGGGGTGCATGACTCTCACTCTGGACGCCGGCGGTGGTTCTCATTGTCGGTCCGCAGCCACCGGTCTCGACGCGATGCAATTCGTTTCCTGACAAGCAGTTCAAACCGCGATGAAGGCGATGGCCAAGGATGGCTGACGACTTCGTGATGGTAAAAATTGCCAAGTTGCGAGTCCGCGATTTGTAATTCGTGCAATCACAGGCAAGGAGGCCGAGCCGATGCACCGATCTTCAGAGTCAGAGTCCGCGCTCGCGACGTCTGCACCGCTCCCCTGGGGCGATCTTCTGGGCCGCATGATGGTGTGCCTGGGCTGCCTCGTCGCCGGGGGGACACTCGTCGCGCTCGCCACTCCCACCAGCCGGGTTGCGGCCGGGGCGGCTTCGGGACGAGCGAACGCATCGCTTCCCGAAACCGTGCTGCTCGACTTCACCGCGACCTGGTGCGGACCTTGTCAGCAGATGAGTCCGATCATCGACAAACTCGCCGAACAGGGGTATCCGGTTCGCAAGATTGACGTCGATCGCGAACGGGCGGTCGCCGAACGCTTCGGTGTCACCGCGATGCCCACCTTCGTGCTGCTCGTCAACGGGCGCGAAGTGATGCGTCAAACCGGGGCCACGTCGGAAGGCCAGCTCCGCCGGATGGTTCAGCAGATTCCCGAGTGGGAACGCGAACTCGCCGAACAAGGCCGCCGCCGTCAACCGGAAACGAAAGTCACCGATCGCGGCAGCAACCCCAGTCTCACTATCCCCGTTGATCTGGGGACGCCTCAACCCGCGTTGGACGAATCGTTTGCCCTCGCGCCCACCGAACCACCGAAAGGAAATACCAAGCCGCGCTTTGGCATGCCGTCCCTCTTCGGCCGCGGAAAAGAAAAGCCGCAAGCCCCCGCGGAACCGGCTGTCATCCGCGGCAACACGCCCGACTCCGAACGGATTGTGATGGCCTTGCCGCACGATCCCCTGTCGGCGAGTGTCCGCTTGCGGGTGAAGGATCTCACCGGCATCAACTTCGGCTCGGGCACCATCATCGATCTCCGCGCCGGACAGGCGTTGATCCTCACCTGCGGACACATCTTCCGGAATGTAGAAAAAGACGGCACCGTCGAAGTGGATGTGTTTGATGTCGACCGGCAGTCCTATCAGTTCGTCGGTAAAATCGTGAAGTATGACCTTGCCTCCGATGTGGGGCTGGTGCTGATCAATACCGACGCTGCTCTGTCCTCGGTCGGGTTGGCCAGGCTCACTGCGCCTTTGACGACGGGCGAAAAAGTGGTCAGCATCGGCTGCGGCGGCGGCGACCTCCCCTCGAAGGAAGAACTCGCGGTCACCGCGGTCAACCGTTACGATGGTCCGGACAACATCGAATGTACCGGCCTGCCCGTGCAAGGCCGCTCCGGTGGCGGACTCTTCCGGGGCAACACCGTTGTCGGGGTGTGCATTGCCGCCGATCCCGACAACCGCCGTGGTGTGTATGCCGCCTTGAAGCCGATTCATGGGCTCATCGAAGCCGCCGGGTATGGACACGTTCTCCGCGGCGGACCACCGGCCATGAATTCGGCCCTCGTCGAGACCACGCCGGCTACGGTCCAACCCAAATCGGTCCCGTTGCCCTCGGCTCAAGATGAATTTGCCGAAGCGATGGTCCAGGCCGCTCAGACGGCCGGTGTGGCAACGTCGCCCACCGATTCGTTGCGGAAGGCGGTCGAGCAATCGCCCGATGCCGAAATCATCGTGATCGTGCGGCCGAAGAATTCGGCAGCCCCCAGCCGCGTGGTGGTCGTGAACCAGGCCAGTTCCAAACTGCTGAGTTATCTGATGGACGATGTCGGCGGGACCGGAGCCACTCCGGCCGCCCGTGACACGGCGTTAACCCGTTCGGAAACGCTGATTCCCACAACGGTCACGGCCCCCGCGTCGAAACGCCCGCCGGTCAGTCCGCGTCGTCCGTAGTCTTGATGAGACGAAGTCCGCTTGCCCAATGCGTTCCTGATAGCCCGGTCATTTTATGACCGGGCTCTTTTATTGATCGATTCCGTCCCGCAAACGCAAGACGATGGACAGACTTCATGAATGATACGCATTCCAGGAGGCATCCGCGCGTATTGAAACGTACCGCTCATCACGCGGCTCATAGTAAGGATCGGTATGACTTCCCGTGACGAAGACGCACTCCCTGTCCACGCGCCTGGCACGCCGTTCGTTTTTGACGGCTGCATCGGCATGTCGTGTCGAAGCTCGGACATCACTCGGAAAGAGTCGCGATCAGCGCAACGGCTTTGAAATCGGAGAACTCACCCGCGCGGCAATGGCTTGTCCAATTCCACGGGGGCAAATTTCGGGCGGGCAAACGGGTCGAGATCGACAAAAAACGAGGTATTCCGACCGCTGCGTTTCGCGTGATACAGGCAGATATCCGCCTGCTCGACAATAGCCTCAGCACAGCAGCATTCGTCAACCTGCGTGGCGATGGCGACACCGATCGATGCCGTCACATTCACCTGGGACGGCGTGAACTGGCTGAGCTGCAAATTGAGCGATTCCCGCAGCCGCGAGACAGGGAGCGCAATGCTCTCCGGACCGCAGCAGTTGCAGAGCACGGCGAACTCATCGCCCCCAATTCGGGCGACAAAGTCGTAAGAACGGATCGCCCGTCGCAAACCATCCGCGACCGTCCACAACAGCGCGTCACCGGTCCGATGACCGTAACGGTCATTCACTTCCTTGAAGTTATCCAGGTCAATCAGCATCACGGCGAGCGGTTGTTCGCTGCGAATGGCACGGGCCACTTCTTCACGAATCCGGCGATTGAAGGACTGCCGGCCGGGGATTTCGGTAACCGGGTCGAGGTGATTGCGCTGGAATGCGGCATTGACGCGATTCCAGTTCACGAAGGTCTCGCCGCCGACCACGACGGCCGCGGTCCCAACTTCGTCGCGCACGGTGGTAATGAGAGGCTGCTCGAAGGGATTATCGACCCGTTCGAGATCGTCACCACACGGGACCAGAACTTCGGCGATGCTCCCGACGGCGACATCCGCCCAACGCGCCCGTTCGGTGGGATTGTCCGAATTCAGCAGCTCGAAGACGCGCTGGAGATCGACGATCCCGCCGATCAGGCCGTTTTCATTTTCGATCAGTGCATAGCGGACATCAAATTCACCCAATTCGGTTGGTAAGTCGCGCAGCGGCGTCGCGGCGGGAATGCCGAAACGCCAGTTGGGAATCGGGATTTCGTTGGTCGAAATCGTCGCAGGCTTGTTCATCACAGAGAACCGCAATGAGAATAAGGGCATGGCCCATGGACCGGTCCGACGGGAGCGCGGCAGGGCGCTTCCCGACCAGCAATCCGGTCACAAAAATTGGGCGTGGTAATCGTTGGTGGTCTCCCCCCGAGGGGGCGATGTGGTGAGGTCTAGGCTTTTGCCTCCAGAGGAAGGATGTGGCAGCGGGTTGGTAGGGGCTTTTCAATAGTCGTGCCCGACGACATGGCGTGCGCATCGCAACGACGTCGAGGAAAGTGTAGGTCGCGATTCCGGTTCGTGCGGAAAAATAAGCATGCGTCCACTCGTTGGGGTCGATCATTGGTCGGGACTTCCGTCGATCAGTCTGTAGTGGCTGTAGCGAATCATCATCTCCGATGCAGAGGCGAATGATTTCCATTCGCTGAAACTCGCGTCGTTTGTGTTGTCTGCGGGGTGAACGAACCGGGAGACGCCGGGGATGAACGCCGGGAGGTCGCATGTTATGTTGATGTGGAACTTTGACGGCTGCTTCTCCACGGATGACGATTTTGAGCGAATTGCCGCGCCGTTGTGTTTCCGCACCATTGCTGACGGGGCATTTGAAAGTCGAACCCGAAGATTTCGTGGTCGAGGAAATCCCGGCATACGAACTCAGCGGCGAGGGCGAACATCTCTTCCTGTGGATTGAAAAGCGTGACGTCCCCGCGGAGCAACTGGCGCGGCATGTGGCACGCATGCTGGACATGCCCGCCCGTGACGTCGGCGTCGCCGGATTGAAGGACCGCCGGGCTGTCACCCGACAATGGCTCTCCGTTCCGGCGAAACTTGCAGAACGTGTCCCGCTGATCGATACTGACCGCATTCGTGTACTGCGAACCACTCGCCACAACAACAAACTTCGCACCGGTCACCTCCGCGGCAATCGGTTCGACATTCTGTTGCGTGATGTGCGCGATCCGGCGGGATCGCCATTGGACCCCGCAACCGTGGCCTTGGTCGTGGAAGCGGTCGCCGCGCGGGGCTTTCCGAATTACTTTGGTGACCAACGCTTCGGCCATGCGGGCGAGACGCTGCAACTCGGCCTCGATTTGCTCGCCCGACGAAAATCCAAGCGCGACATCCCGTACTCGCGGCGTCGGTTTCTGTTTCGACTCGCGCTGTCGGCCGTGCAGTCGGATTTGTTCAATCAGACGCTGGCTGCACGTGTTCGCGACGGGCTCATCGACAAGGTTTTGAACGGCGATGTGATGGAAGTCGTCGCGACCGGCGGGAAGTTCACGGTGGAAGACGCCGCCGTCGAACAGCCCCGGTTTGATGCCTACGAAACCGTGACGACGGGGCCGCTGTTCGGTCCCAAAATGCGGCAAACCACGGGTGAGCCCGCCCTGCGTGAAACCGCGATCCTCACCGATGCCGGTTTGACTGCCGAGTCGTTCGTCGGCTTCGGGGACGAGCTCTCGGGGACGCGCCGACCGTACCTGATTCGCCCGCAGGCTCTGGCTGCGACTGTTACCGGAGAAACCTTACGATTACAGTTTATCTTGCCAGCGGGCGTGTATGCCACGACCTTGCTGGAAGCATGGGGACAATTCGCGCCGACTGCCCTCCCGATTGTTGAGCGAACCGATGAAACTGAACCCGAAGCCGACGAAACTGTGGGGTAAGATCGATGCGAGCGATGCGACTGACCTGGTGTGTTCTGTGTTTGGTGTCTGCGCCGCTCCTGGCCGCAGCACCCGTTCCGTCAGCAACAGCGCGGATGTGGATCGGTTCAACGCCGCGAACATTTGACGCCGATGCTCCGATCAATATCGAGACGGCCCGGGACATCGACCTCAAGAACAGGAACTTTCGTGTCGGACTTTCGCTGAAGACCGCAGAATCCTCACGCGATGATCTCGGCGATTTGATCAGCCTGTGGGATGGATCGCGCCGCACGGGTTTTCATCTCGGCTTACGGAACAACACCGGTTGCACGAGCAGCCAGCCGAATTGGCGGCAACTGGAATTCGGAATCGACGCCGAGACTCAGCCGCAGTTTCGCGATGAAGGCAAACCCGGATCGGCCCTGCTCGGGTTCGCACTCTGTGCTCATCAAGGCGAATTGTACGTTTCCACGTGTGAACCGGGCCGCGATCAGGCGGGCAAAGTCTACCGCTATGCCGGGCCCGGTCAGTGGGTTGATCTCGGCCGTCTCGATGATGCAAACAGCGTGACCGCCCTGGCAAGTTTCGGCGGTCATCTGTACGCGGCAACCGGCAAGTATCGGCTCGGTGGATCCGCGCTGCCGAATTCCGAAAATGAACATCGGGGCGGCCGCGTCTATCGTTTTGTCTCACCCGGCAAATGGGACCTCGTGGGCGATCTCGATCCCACCGAGGCCGTGGCCGCACTCGTCAATTACGATGGCCATCTCTATGCGTCCTCGCTCTACGCACCGGCGGGGTTCTTCCGCTATGACGCCGATGGAAAATGGACGTCCATCCCGACGCCGAACGGGAAGCGCGTAGAAGCGATGGGCGTGCATCGCGGCGGCCTCTACGCCAGCAGCTACGATTCCGGGTCGGTCTATCACTTCGATGGAACGATGTGGACGGATCTCGGAATCGTCGGGGACAACACGCAAACTTATTCTTTCACGCCGTTTGGAAACGCATTGCACGTCGGCACCTGGCCGAGCGGTCGCGTCTTTCGGTTGAGCGATAAAAACACGTGGGTCGATACCGGGCGGCTGGGAATGGAACTCGAAGTGATGGCGATGCTGCCCTACAACGGTTCGTTCTATGCGGGTTCATTGCCGCTGGCGGAGATTTACCGCTTCGATGGTGATGCCAGGTGGTCGCGGCTCAAGCAACTGGATGAAACGCCGGATGTGAAGTACCGCCGCGTGTGGACGATGGCGTCGTTCCAGGGACGGCTCTTCAGCACCACGTTGCCGTCGGGGCACATCTGGTCGATGTCCACCGGCGGGTGCGTGACCTACGATCGTGAGTTGGAAGCGGGCTGGCAGTCCGTCGTTGCCGAACGTGCGGGCAATCGCTTGCGGCTGTACGTCAACAATCAGCCAGCCGCAGAATCGGCCCCGTTCGAGGCCGGTCTTTCGCTGGAAACCAACGGAATCACCTTGCGAATCGGCGACGGTCCGCGCGGCCGGTTTGTCGGACAACTCCGGGATGTGTGGTTTGATGTGGATGAATGAGCGGGAATCAAGATTGAACTTCAGGCCGTGCTAATTCGGCTTGGAGTCCATTATCCCCATGTCGCTGCCATTGACGGGATTGAGCCGCTTCACGCCGACGATCTTCCAGTCGTTGCCTTCTTTCGCCCACGTGAGCAGAAACCGGGCGGGTTGGCGGCCGACGTTGCCCGCACCGGCTAACGAGATCGTGGCATTCGCCCGAAAATGGCATTGCGCCCGGGAACCTTCATTGGTGATGGTCGTTTTGAAGTCGGTGACCGAGAGATCATCGCCAATCGTCACCAGGGCCATGGCACCTTCCGCCATCAACCGCAGTTCGGGCGCGGTGGCCGAGAAATAATCGAGTGCCGTCGGTTGTTTCCGGCGGAATTCATCGCACAAGCGGACGACGTGCTGCTCGACCTGTTCGGCCGGCGTGACGATCACTTGCTCAACGTAAAAAATCACGCCCGCCAGGAGGATCGAGACGATCGAAATTCCGAGATGGAGCACGCGCTGACTCGAAGCCCACATTCCCAGACCGATCAGCAAACCAATCCCGCACAGCAACATCGGCGGCCACGGATCTTCGGTGAACCACATGACGATGATCCTTTCGTGCCGAACGGCGTGGAATGGAGTTCGCTCAGACGGGAAGAAGGCCAGGAACCGACTGCGTGAGGGGCTGCTGATTCCTACGAGCCATTGACCGCGCTCGTGGGCGCTTTCGCATGCGACCGGAACGAAAACCGCGGGAAGAAATCAACGGGTGACCGGCGGGATATACCGATTCGCTAACTCCGCATAGTCTTCACGCACCGGGCTGAAGACGTCGAGAACCACGGCCGGACCATTCACGGCCACGGCCCGATGCGGCGTGTTCGGCGGGATGATGAAGAGCGACCCCGCGGTCACAACGCGCGTTTCCTCGCCAATCGTCAGTTGCACGTTCCCTTTGATCAAAATGCCGCCCTGTTCGTGCGGATGGTGATGCAGCGGGACTTCGGCACCATCGTCCATTTCGAGGTAGGACAGCATCAGATTCTGACCGAAAGGCGTCCGCATCCGACAGCCCGGCACCGGTTCAATCGTGGGAATGGAAGCCAAATCGATAAATCCCATGCTGGTCGTTCCTGGTGATAGCGCGGTGGTTCACGCAGTGCAGAATAGCGCGTCGCGGAAAAGATCACCAGTCCTGCAATTTTCGTGATGCCGTTTGAAGAGTCGGGGCGGGGGCCCCGACCGATGAATGGAAAACGAACCAAAATCATTGTTCGGGGCCCCTGCCCCGACGCGTTTCAATTTGAATTGGTCCTTGCCGCAACATACGCTCGATTCCGCGTTGCTCGCGTCAAATAGTGTTCATGCAAACAGACCCCCATCTGTGATGGGTGGACAGCAATCTGCATCTGCGATACTCTTCCGGATTCGAACATTTCCCGCAGTCTTCGGTGATGTCATCATCGTCGGCCGAAGTGCGGGTGGAATTCATGGAGTGTTCTGCTCGGACCGCGATGTGCCGATGCGGAAGAAAGGTCAAGTTCAGCCATGCCTTTGTCTCGTGAAACTTTGGAACGGCAACTCAAGCTGGCAGAAACCACGTTGGGTCAACGGGCTTCAAAACTGGGCAACGAAGCCGCCGTGTTGAAGGCCGATCCGGTGTGGCGGAAGTGGAACGCGGATTGTGCCGCTCTGCGTCGCCGGTTGCGCGCCGTGGCGACTGTTGAAGCAAACAACGCCGAATTGCTGCGTCTCAAGGCGGAAAAAGAAGCGGGCGTAACCGCCGACGCGGAATAGTTTCCGCAGTCGCATGCAGAAGATTGAGCAACAGGATCGCCATTCGGCTCAGCCGTCGCATCGAATGATGTGGGCTGCGCGAACTGCGATCCTGTGTTGTTTTCCGCGCTAGCACTTTATTCGGTGGGGGCGGTGCCGCGGACGTTGGCCCAGTGGCGGCGAATGATGTCCGCGGCTTCTTCTTTGACCGACCGGAATTTCTTTGGTGCCGGCGCTGGCGCAGCCAACGGGGGCTTTGCGACCGGAACAGGTGGCGGGGCTACCGCCGCGACGATGGCGGCCGGCGGCATGTCATAGACCGCCGTGTCCTGCGCGGATTTTGCCGGACTCGTTTCGCCTTCGCCCAACCAGGCGGCGATTTCATCGTCGGAAAGCCCGGGACCCTTTCGCGCCTTCGGGGGGATCGTCACCGCTTGCGCAGGCGATGGTGCCGGTGGGGGAACGACCTTCCCCTGAACTTCGAGAATGAGCGGGCCAATGCGAATGATGTCCGCATGGGCCAGCAGCGTCGGTTCCGTGATGGGGATCTCGTTGACGTGCGTGCCATTCTGGCTTTGCAGGTCGGTGGCCCAGATCCCTTCGGCGGCGTGTTTCAATTCGCAATGCTTGCGGCTGACCAGCGACGAATTGAGGACGAGCTGACAGCTCTCATCGCGTCCGACAACAATCGTCTTGTTCTCGGGCAGCGTTAACCGCTTTCCGTTCTGCTTGCCGCCTTGAATCACCAGATCAAACATGGGCCCACCGTTTCTGCATTGTCCGATACGAATCCCTGTCTGCAAGATTTAACGCTTGGGAACGACCAGCGGCTCACCACATTGTGGACAGGTCATACTTTTGCCGCGATGGGCCGGGCTGACTTTGAATTTTTTCCCGCAATGACAGGTAAACCGCACGCGTTCTCCGTCGGACTCGGGTTCGTCGAGCTGATGCACGCGCCGCCAGACGCGTTTCACGACATCCCCCGCGGCAACGACCAAAGCTTCGGGGCTGACGGGCTTAGTGAGATAAGCATCCACGCCCACGCGGTCGGCCAGCACGCGGGAATCTTCCATCTCAATCGCGGTCAGCGCCAGCACGGGAACGGTGTCATTGGTGTGCTTCAGCCGTTCGCAAATCTCGAAGCCACTTTCACCGGGAAGAATCAGGTCGAGAACGACCAGATCGGGCTTGTGCATGACGAACGACGATTGCGCTTGCCCGCCATCTTTCGCCACGCGCACGGTCACCCCGTGCGGTTCAAAGACCTGCTTGACGAAGGTGGCCGTGTGCGGATCATCATCGATCAACAGGAGCATCCGAAAGGGGACTTCCTGCGCCGAGAGTGTTGACCAGCGATCAGCTTCAGACATGGGTTGGTCCCCTTGCACGGGAGGCAACGGGGTAGGATTCAGCGCTGCATAATAGAAGGGGATACCCGAACGAGCAACCGGACGCAACGGGGAAAAGGGCAATCGGGAAAAGGATCGTCGACGGGGACTCTCACCCCGCACCGAAGACAATCCCTAGAAAACAAGGGAAAAATGACGCTCGCTTGA
This sequence comes from Planctomycetaceae bacterium, assembly GCA_021732785.1. Taxonomy (GTDB): domain Bacteria; phylum Planctomycetota; class Planctomycetia; order Planctomycetales; family Planctomycetaceae; genus DSVQ01. The sequence goes on along the minus strand of JAKFUG010000034.1, from coordinate 46,198 downwards.
TTGACAAGCGAATTTCCGGCCAGTTTACTAGCGCGTCGATATGAGGATCATGTGAGACCTCACCGAGACATGGTCGTCGCAACAGCACAGGAAGTCGCTGACAAGAACGTCGCCGAGCAGGAGCAGAAAGATGGCAGGGACCGAGACCGCGAAGCCGAAGAGCAAATCCGAAATTCTGGCCGCGTTGGCCGAGTCGACCGGCATTGCCCGGAAGGACATCGCGAAGGTGTTCGAAGAATTGTCGGCATTGATCGGCAAGGAAATTGGCAAGAAGGGTCCGGGCGTGTTTGCCGTTCCCGGCCTGATGAAGATCACCGTGGTGCAAAAGCCGGCCACCAAAGCCGGCACCAAGCCCAACCCGTTCAAGCCGGGTGAGATGATGAAAGTGGCAGCCAAGCCGGCCAGCCGCAAGGTCAAACTGCGCCCCCTCAAGGCGTTGAAAGAAATGGCATAGCGTGTCCACGGCGTGTCGATCCGGCAGCGTGTCACGCTCGCCGGATCGTCCGTCAGACGGAACGGGATCGCCCCAGCGCCGGATCGTGATTCAGGCGATCTCTGTTCCCGTCGGTTTCTCGCGCCGCGATTCGTCGGCCGTTGAAAAACTTCTTACCAGAAACCTGTCTCCATCGGTCGGGAGCCGCTCCCGCCACCGAAAGTCTTTGCGCGCCTGAACTTTCTACTTGACCGCGCCAATTGTAACCTCTACAATCGACTCCGCACCCATTGTGATGCAGGATGTGAGACCGGTCTGTGCTGACGCAATCTGCGCAGCATAGGAGAGCCGGCAATGAGGAGTCGAGAAGCCCTCGGAGATGGCTATGCTGGTGTTGTCGCGTAAGAAAAACGAAAGCATCGTTGTGAACGATGCCATCGTCATTACCGTCGTGGAAATCCGCGGTGACAAAGTGCGCCTCGGCATCGAAGCCCCCCGCGAAGTGCCCATTCACCGTAGTGAGGTTTATGCCGCCATCCAGGCGTTTAACCAAAACGCGACGGGAACGGATTCCGGGAGTTCCTCTGTCAGCCAGCCTGCGGTTTCACTTGAAGTGCCGAGTCACGCGGAATCATCGGCCGTCAACGGAAATGATCCGGCTTCGGCGTCAACGCCCTCGTAAGGGGAATGGCTGTTTTTCCGGTTTTGCCGCGGGTGACGTCGCGCAGCGGGAGTGGTCTTGCCGCTGGCGGAAATCTCGATCCGCCATCCCTTGCCGTCCACTCGATGATTGCTTAGACTCTCGCCCGCGATGGCCCCATCGTCTAGAGGCCTAGGACATCGGATTTTCAGTCCGAGTACAGGGGTTCGAATCCCCTTGGGGTCATTTTTGCGTCGCATCGTTGTGACGTCTTCCGGTTTGATACCGGACGACGGACAACATTCAGGAGGATGTCTGATGCACGCGGCAGAAGCCTGGCGGTCAATCTTCGAAAACTGGCCCGAGACCATCAACCGCCAGGGTCTGGTCGTCACCACCTTCAACGAAGCGGTTCCCTTCGTTGATTTCTTGATCTCCGGCAGCATCATCTTGCTGGAACGCGATATCCCCGACAGTTACGGGGCGCGAAAAGTGATGTTGTCGTACGATGCGATTCAGGCCGTCAAAATTACCCAGCCGCTGGATCTTGCCCGTTTTCAAGTGATGGGTTTTCAGTCCCCGTTTTGATTTCTCCTCAACGACACACGAGGTGTCGTTGCTGACGCTTTCATGATCGCACCAGGCGATTGAAGGCGGAAAGGTCCAAGGATGGACATGTTCGTCGTTCGGGGCGGTCAGCCGCTCCGTGGCACCGTCGCCGTCAGCGGCGCGAAGAATGCAGCGCTGCCCATCATGGCGGCCGCCCTCGCACTCGATGGTCCCACGACGCTCCGCAATGTCCCGGAACTTGCGGATGTGTCGACGCTCGGGCAAGTTCTGCAATCGCTCGGGATGAGTTGCGTGCGTGCTCCCGGCGGGGGCATGACGCTGTCGGTCGACGACGATCAACCGTGCCTCGCCGACTACGAACTGGTTCGCCGCATGCGGGCCAGCGTGTGCGTCCTGGGGCCGTTGCTCGGGCGTCGCAAGCGGGCGTGTGTCTCTCTCCCCGGCGGCTGCAACATTGGCCATCGCCCGATTGATCTGCATCTGAAAGGCCTGCGCGCGCTGGGGGCCGAAATCACGGTGGAACGGGGTTACGTCTTCGCCAAAGCCGAGCGGTTGATCGGGACCGAAATCTACCTCGGGGGCTCGTTCGGCAGCACGGTCACAGGCACCTGCAATGTCATGACGGCGGCGTGCTTTGCCGAGGGAACCACCACGATTGCCGCCGCGGCGTGCGAACCCGAAGTCGTCGATTTAGGCCATTTTCTCAATCGGGCCGGTGCGAAAATCTCCGGGCTGGGTACGCCGGTGTTGCACATCAAAGGGATTGAGCGGCTGCAGGGAATCGAACATACCGTTATCCCGGATCGGATCGAAGCGGCAACGTTGATGGTGGCGGGAGCGATCACGGGTGGCGAGTTAAGAATCACCAACGTGTGCCGCTCGCACCTTGCCGCGGTGACCGACACACTGCGATCGATCGGCGTTTCGATTGAAGGGACCGGCACAACAATTCGTGTCGCCGGGAATCAACCGTTGCGGCCGTGCGATATCACCGCTTTGCCTTACCCCGGCATCCCCACTGATGTGCAGGCGCAGTTAACCGCGTTGCTCACCCAGGCGGAGGGGATCAGCGTCGTCAACGACAAAGTCTTCCCGGACCGTTTTCTGCATATTCCCGAATTGTGTCGATTGGGAGCGAATGTCCGTCGGGAAGGAGCCAGCGGCATCATCGCCGGTGGTAAACCGCTCAGCGGTGCGTGCGTGATGGCGTCCGATCTGCGCGCGAGCGCGGCATTATTACTCGCGGCCCTCGCGGCGGAAGGTGATTCCGTGATTCGCCGGATCTACCATCTCGATCGGGGATATGAACAACTCGAGCGCAAGCTGAATGTTCTCGGTGCCGAAATTCGCCGCGTGAGTGATACGCCCGAAAACATGCCTCCGAGTCTGCGTTTGTCGAATGAGGAACAGTGCGAACCGGCAATCAACGCCGTCGATACGCCGCCGCCCCCGAAATTCCTGACACACGCGCCATCGCACCTCCGCCAATATGTGGAGTAATTTCCTCGACAGCGCCCGGCGTCTTTGCTGGACCGGTGCGAGACGCATCCCCCGCAAAGTCACTGGGGGAAAACCGCCGTGGATGCTGCTGCATCGCTGCGTCGGGTCACCGCGCGGGTAGAGTTGTCTGGTCATCCCGCCGTGCCATTTGGACACGCGTGGGAATTCGGACGCCCGTTAGCGATGAGGTGGATCATGTTCCGTGGCTGGAAGTCGGTGAGTTTCGGCGTCGCGTGTGCTGCGAGCGTGTCCCACGCCGCCGCTGTCATGGCGGAATGTCCGTGCAATCGAACGAATGTTCGTCAAATCAGCCAGGTGGCCCCGCCTCCGGCCGCACCCTTATCTCCCATCCCCATGCCGAATGGCTTCCCCGCACCGCCGGTCCCTCAGTTCCAATCCGGACTGCCACCGGCACCTCCGCCGGGGCCGATGCCAACGCTGAATCCACCCTCCAACCCGACATTCACGTCTCCACCGCAAGGTCCGGTTTACTCACCGATGCCGAATGCCGGCACGGTCATGGATGGAGACGCGGCCCCCTTGCCGTTCGGACAAATGCTGACGCCCACTCCGCTTTCCCAGGACTATGCACCAGCGACATCGAACGGCGGCAATCTGGATCGGCCCGGTTACAACCGCTTCGGCATGGCCCCGCCGCCGGGAACTTTGGGCCGCACGTATCAGCAGCGATCCCGCATCTTCGACGATGAGAAACACCCGCGGATGGCCGCGGTGGATGTTTACCTTCCGGAAGATCTAGACGTCTCCGCGCGGGGAATGAAGTCCGTCTGGACCGGCAAACTTTGGCGGCTGGAACTGAAAGATCCGCTGTTGCCCGGGGTCCCGCACATTTATGCCATCAAAGCCGAGAAGAAGACCAAGGCAGGGGAAGTCCTTTCCACCGATGTTCGCTGGATTCGCTTGATTCCCGGTCGTGTGGTGGATCTGCACTTCTAGCCGTTATCTGTTCCAGGACGTCCCGCGGGCGGAATTCGTGACGATGAACTCCGCTGAGGTCCCACACACCGGCGGAGCTCCCCGGTGTTGCGGTTCCTTTTCGCGGTGACGTCGACGGGGTGGCTGAGATCGTTCTTCGAGCCGTTTTAAGTCGTCGGGATTTTCCTCGCGCCGGAGGAAAGTTCGGCGGCCCGCCACAACGGTTCTCGGAACGTCTCAGCCACCCCGAGGGGGTCGGGTTGCCGAAGGTGATCTCCGTGGGGTACCTTCGAGTCTATGATCCACTTTGTCACCACCCGCCGCGTGGAGTTCTGCGATACCGATCTTGCGGGCATCGTCCACTTCGCGAATTTCTATCGCTACATGGAACAAGCCGAGCACGCATTCTTCCGTGCATACGGCCTCAAAATCCATGGCTTTCTTCCCGACGGCACCAAGTACGGCTGGCCGCGGGTGAATGCGATGTGCTCGTTTCACGCACCGGCGTTTTACGAGCAGGTGGTCGAGATTCGCATCACCATCGTGCGTCGGTCCGCTCGCTCGTTAACGACGAAGTACGATTTCTTCCACGGCGAGACCCTGCTCGCGAACGGCGAAATGAAGACCGCTTTTTGCGTCTTCCCGCACGGTGAACCCATGCGGTCTGCCAATCTGCCGGACGATCTTGCCAACCTTCTCGATGCCGCGGCCGCCCGGACAGAACCGTTGCGCGATCCGGAAGGGCGTTGGGATTCCGCCACATCGCCGCCGCGATCCCCTGGTTGAATCGTGTCCCTGAGAACCGCCTCACGGTACGATAGCGAAGAAGTGGTTCGGTATCGGATCGGCAGGTGCGCGCATGCGGCAATATCTGGGAATCGGCTTACAGTTCTTCGTGCTGACCGCGTTGCCGTTGTTGATCTGGTGGCAACTGCAATTCGGATTTGCGCTCGTGTGGATGCCCGCGCTGTTAACGGTCGGGATTGTGATCTTTTGGATCGGCACACGAATTCGAGAGACATGACATGCCCCGGACCGCCTGCCAGAGGTGCTTTCCCGTCGCGATGATGCTGGTCGTCCTGAGCCCGCTGGCGATGGCCCAGGAGCGGCCGTTTCGTGAGTCGGTGTCGATCAATGTCGATCCCGATGCCGCGAAATCGTTGCGCATGATTCGCGATCAATGGGAGAACGGTCCCGATCCATCGACACTCGGAACGCTCATCGATCTCTGCGAAACGCGCGGCGACTTGCTGGTGCTGCAAGATCGCGGTGTGTCCGGAGGCGCGGCGCGTTTTGTTCGCCTGCAATCGGCGAGCGATGAACTGATCGCCGGATTGCCGTCGGAGACATTGACAACATACCGCCAGCGCATTGACCGGCTGGCAGAGCCGTGGTGGAAAGCCTGGCAGTCGACCGGCGACTCGCGGTATCTCGACCGGCTGGTCACCCGGGCGTTCTTCAGTTCCTGGGGCGACGACGCTCTCTGGGCTGCGGCTCAGGAACGCTGGAATCGCGAAGACTACCCGGCAGCAAAGCGACTGTGGCAACGGCTCCTTCCCGCGGAGGACACGCCGGTGGCCGAACCGCGCTATCCCGATTCGGCATTCCCGCCGGCGGAAGTCATGGCCCGGCTCATTCTGTGCGATCTCTTTGCCGGCCAAACCGAGGCGGCACAGCGGGCGTGGAAACTCTTTGCCGAACGCTTTCCCGAGGCCAATGGATCGCTGGGCGGTCGCACCGGGCGCTGGGCCGATTTGCTGAAAGAAGTTCTGGAACAGTCCGCGAGTTGGGATCCGCAGGTGACTTCGGAAGACGTGGTCACCTACGGCGGAAATGAAAGCCGACAGCGCGTGGCCCCGCAATCGCTCGACATTGGCGGCGAATTGTGGAGTGTGCCGTTGCCGAATCCCCGTTTGCCCGCGGCCAATCGTCCGCTGGTCTTTCCGCCGCCGTTACCATTGGCCTTTCACCCCGCGGTGCTGGATGACCTGGTGTTGCTGAACGACGGGCGGCAACTGCATGCGTGGAACTTGTATTCGGGCAAGCCGTATTGGGACGCCGCGCGGGAAGGGGGCGATATTTTGTACCCCTTGATCGCCGATCCGTTGCCCATGATTCCCGGCCGCGCCGTGGTGGGCCAGGCGCAATGGACCGTGACGGTGGCACAGGGACGGGTCTATGCACGGATGGGGTCGGCGGTCACCACTCCCGCGGTCTCCGAATTCCGCGATCTGCCCGCCGAGATGGTGTGTCTCGATATTTCCCAGGGGGAAGGTCAACTCTTGTGGAAACAAACCGCGGACGAGTTTGCCCCCACGGAAGGCGATCTGCCCGCCTGGCGCTGGGAAGGCTCGCCGGTAGTGGAATCGGGGCGCGTGTATGCCGTGCTGTCGCGGCGGCGACCGCAATTGGAATGGTCGCTCGTTTGTCTCGATGCCGAGTCGGGCTTGCTGCTCTGGCATCGACCGGTCGGTGTGACGCGACCCACGCCGCCCGATCAGGAGAACCGTGCCACGAGTTTGTTGTTGACCGCCGGGGGCGGGCAACTGTTCCTCGTGACGGGTTGGGGGGCGATTGTCGCCGTGAATCCGCGTGATGGTTTGGTCAACTGGGCGGCGACGTATGAAAGCACGGCTCCCGCGAATGATCTGGTGGGGTCGATCCCACCGGTGTATGTGGACGGACGGTTGTATGCCGCGCTGGCCGATGGCGATCGCCTCGTATGCCTGAACGCCGCATCCGGACGCTTTGTCTGGTCGCGCCCCCTCACGGAACCGGTGCGCGACATGCTGGGCGTCGCGCAAGACCGTGTGATCGTTTCGGGCCGTTCCTTATGGGGATTCGATGCCAGGACCGGCGATCTGGCGTGGAGTGTCCCGTCCACCGATCCCGATGACTGGGGATTCGGCCGGGGAACTTTGGCGGGCGATCACGTTCTCTGGACTACGAATCAAGTGTTGTGGTTCATTGATCAACGAAGCGGCGCACTGCTGCGCGATCATCCCCTGCGCGATGCCGATGCGCCGCGCAGTGGTGGCAATATCACCGTCAGTCATGGCGTGATTTTGATCGCAGGTGCAGACCGATTGACGGCGTACGGCGAATTCGCACGGTTGCGCGAACCGTTACAACGCCCGCTCAGCGATGCGCGTCGCAATTGGCGGCGGGAACTCAAGCTCGCGGAAATCGCCTGGGCTGCCGGCGAGCCGAAACAAGCCGAAGCCCTGTGGGACCACATTCTGAAACAGCCGGAATCGGCACCGCTGTCGGAGAATCGCCGCGCTCAAGCGCGAGTGTCGCTGTTGCCCGGTCGGCGATCCTCCCGCACGCCGACGAATCTCGATAAGGCAATTCCTGCCACGCCAATCGCGGCGAGCAGCGATGTCCGTTCACCGCCTCGTCTCGCACCACCGACAACCGGTTACTGGCAACGTTTGTGGCAGAAGCCGGTGGACCGTTCGGTCCGGGCCAGGATTCCCGTTGTCGCACACGAGGACCAGTGCGCGTCCGTGTTAGTCGATGGTGCCAGACTGTCGATGTGGGACGCCGCCACCGGAATCGAAGCTGTCCTGACAACGACGCCGGCGAAAATCGAGTGGTGTGGGCAATGGCCCCATCGCACGGTTTGTGTGACGGACGACGAAATCCTCGTCTGGGATCGCGACCGACAGTCCGTCAGGCAACGGTTGCCGCGCCCGGCCGCCACGATGTCGGAATCGACACGCTGGATCGTTCATCCTGAGGGCCTACTGGTGCTCGCCTCGCCGCGGTCTGTCAGTTTGTTGAACGTGACCAGCGGTGAGTGGCAGTGGCATCGCGAATCCGAACGCGGGGGTTGGCAAGCAGAGATCGGATGGGATGCACACCGTTTGGCCGTGCATCCGCGCGGGCAAGGCGGAGCGGAAATCTGGGACGTGCGGACGGGGCGAACACTTCGCCGCGAGCATCCCGCATCGGGCCCCTGGAAGGCTGCGCCGCTGTTTTTCGGCGAGAATGATGACTACGTCACCTTGCAGGAAAACGACCGTCTGATGGGGTCTTCAACGGTTCCCCTGCGCCGCTGGGAGTTCGTGGGCGTAGTGTCGAGCGTCCTCGCACCGCCCTGGATGTTTTCTCGACGGGGCGATTGCTTTGTCGTGATTGAAGGACAGCGCGTGGTGCGCATTCAACCCGATTCCGGTTGGTCGCGCTGGTCGACAGCGATCGCCGATCTCCCGCTGCGCGATCCGGCGGTACAAACCGCGGTGTGGAATGGAACGCTCTTTGCCGCCAGCGCCGGGAGTCTGGTGGCCATGAATCTCGAGACGGGTTCCGTGTTATGGAAGTCGGCATTGCCGAGTGCGGTTGAGGGTCAGTTGCGCTGCGTGGTTCTGGATGAAGAAAGCTCCGCCGCGACTCTGGCTGTGATTCCGGCCGCCGCGACCGACGTGAATGAAGTCCGAGCGCACGTGGGTTCCGTGGATCTCTTTACGGCGGAAACGGGGCAGCGTTGCCAAACTCTTCGCCTGCGTGAACCGGCCCGCGAGGTTGATATCGCCGCTGCCGGTCGGCAGCGCGCCGTGCTGGTGACCGAGCACGAAGTCGCGGGCCTGCATCGCCCTTAATAACTGCGTGCCAACGTCCTCCGCTTTTACCCAAAAGTACAATAAACTCCCCGTTTTTGGCCGATTTTCACCCTTCCGACAGGGGCAAACGGTACCGAACTATCGATTCGGCAAATCGTGCTGAAGACGCATTGACATTCGGCAGCCTTTGCAGGTAACACTCCGCCCACAACTCCCGTTCACAAACAATTCGATTTCGACGTTCGTCCCACACGGCCACTGCCGTTCATGGACCGCGATCTTCAACGCTCGTTGTTGTCCTTCGCCGTTCCCTGTTCGCTGTTGTCCGTGCTGGTGACTGAAGTCTCCCGCAGCCTCCTGTCGTTCCTTGCGACAGGCACTGCTGGTGACTCCAGTCATCGCGCCTTTCGACTGGTTCTCCACTCCCATCACGAATTCAATTCCCGTTTGATTGCACACGGTGCGACGCGTTCGCGTTGCGCCGTCAGGATTGTCGCGCCATGTCGTCGCCGTCATCCCCCACCGTTGCTCACGTTGCCAAAGGGCATGACGCGGCGGAGGCTCCACGACGACGGTTCTCGCGACGAACGATCCTGCTGGGTGGTGGGCTTTCCGCGGTCGTGCTGCTCGGTGGTCTGATCGCGTGGTTCCTCAGCGGTCCGCCCGAAGCCACACCGCAAGAAAAGTTCCAGTCCGCGCTGCTGAAACTCGATGCGAAAGAGATCGAAGCCGCCCGCGACATCGCCAAAAAATTGCAGGACTCGCAATTCCATCCGGAAGAGTTCTCCGGTGGTATCGCCTACATTCTGGGGATGGCGGCCTTTCAGGAAGCCGAAACCGACGCCGATCTCACTTCCGAAAATCGCACGGCCCAATACACCGTCGCCGCGAGTTTCCTGCGTGAAGCCGGACAGTCCGAGATTCCAGAAGAACGCCGACCGGAATGGAGCTTCGCCCTCGGCAAGAGTTTGCTGGACGGCAAGGAATTCAGCGCGGCGGGTCCGTTGCTGAACGACGCTTTCGAACATGATGCCCCGCGGAAAGCCGCCGCGGCGAAGTTGCTGGCGGACATTTATCTCAAGTCGGGCGATCGCACACCGGAATTACTGGGCAAAGCGCTGGAATTAAACACTGCCGCACTTGCCGCACCTTCCGACGCCATCGATCGCGATTACATCCTGCTGCAGCGCTCCGACATCCTCGTGGGATTGAACCGGCCGGAAGAAGCCGAAGCCGCACTCGCCGAAGTGAAGGCCACCGATGCCGGCCGTTTTGGTTCGATTCTGCTCAAAGGCTGGAAGCTCATTCAGGATAGTCGCTTCGCCGAAGCCGTCAGCGTGTTGAAACCGGTTGGCGAAGCGACCGATGGCGACCCGCGTTATCCCCGGCAAGCCCTGTATCTGATGGGATTCGCCGCGAATCAACTCGTGCGTCAACACGATGTCGCCGCCGCCGCCGATGCCCATCAGCTCGAAATCCGGCATGAAGCCAACGAGTATTTTCAGAAGACGATCGATCGATTCGAGGGAAGCGACGAAGCCTTCGCCGCGCAGGTGATGTTAGGCCGCCTGCAGCAGGAAGACGGCGCTCACGAAAAAGCCTTACGCACCTTCAGCCATGTACTCCGGTCGATTCGCCGGGCAGAGGATTTCCAGAATCGCTGGCTGAAGATTGAAGACGTTCGGCAACAGGTGCTGGCGGCATGGACGGAATGGACCCGGCAAGGCCGCTACTCCGAAGCGGTCGCGATGACCGAATTGATGATTCCGCTGTTTGCCCGCGATCAAGCCAACGAACTGACCGCCCGTGTCCGTCAGCGGGCCGCGGAAGCGCTTTCGGAAGAACTCGCGGGACTTCCTTACAGCGAACAAAAGCGGCGACGGGCCGAAGAACGCCGACGCTGGTGCGACAGCGGCAAAGCCTACGCGGAACTGGCCGAATCGCGTCGTGATTCGGTGAACCACACGAACGCGTTGTGGTCGAGTGCCGATCACTTTGCCCGCGGTCACGATTACGTTCGTGCTCTGACTCAATATGACGAGTTTCTGGCTCAGGGCACGGATGTCGATTCGGAACGTCCGGTCGCGATGGTTCGCCGGGCCCAGGTGCTGCTCGATCTCGATCGGCCTACCGAAGCCTTGAGCAATGTCGACGAGATTCTCCAGACGATGCCAACGAGTCCGAACGTGTTCTCCGCGCAATTGCTGCGGGGGCAATGCCTGTTGGAACTCGATCGTCGCGATGAAGCGGAAGCCGCCTGGCGGGGCATGTTAACCGCGAACGGGCTGACGCCGGCGGCGATGGAATGGCGCGATGCACAGCATTCACTGGCCCGGTTGCTGACCGACACGGCTGAGCTCGACAAGCGGAAAGCTTCGAGCCGAAACGATGACGAACCGGTCGACCCCGAAGTCCTGTGGAATGCCGTCGCCTCACGCTCGCAAGAGGCGATCCGTCAATGGGCTGCTTATCTGAATCGTTATCCGGAATCGCCGCGCCTCGCGGAGGCCCAGTACTACTTCGGTAAGTCGTTGCATCTGTATGCGGAATGGATTGAACGGCAGTCCGTGAATGCCGAAACCGATAACGCCCGGCAGCAAACTCAGGCGCAGTACGAGCGAACACTGGAACGAGCGATGTTGGCGTTCAAAACGGTTCGCAACGACCTGACCCCGGAAGCGCAGAAAGATCGTCTCAACGAACTGGATGCCGTGATTCTGCAAAGTGCCTGGTTCGAATTGCCGCACGCTCAATACCAATTGGGCCGCTACCAGCGCGTCCGCTACGAAGAAGCCATCGCCGCGTACACCGCGGCGGTGAATCGCTATCCGCAAGACGTCCGCGTGCTCACCGCTTATGTGCAAATGGCCCAGGCCTACGCCCAACTCGGCAAAAACATCGAGGCCCGCAGCGTCCTCGAACAAGCCAAAGTCATCATGGATCAACAGCAGATTCCGACCGCGGCCTTCACCGCGCCGACCACCAATCTCACGCGCAATGAATGGGAATTGTGGCTCGATCGGGTGCGGCAGGTTCAGCAGTAATTCACGTCGTCCGACAACGTCACCTCTCTCGTCAAGATCAGCGAAAACCATGTCCTTTCCCGCACTCACCGGCGACGAATACCTCGCAGCGTTTCGCACGCGGCGGGAATGCTGCCGGGCTTTGCTGGAACTTTCCCGTGAACAAATTCCGTTCATTGAAGCCGACAACTACGAGGCTTTGATCGAACTGCTGCAAATGAAACAACGTCTCGTCGATGAACTCGTCGGGCCGCCGAATGCCCCCTGGAAACGCTGGAAGAACGACCGCGGCATGTTGTCGCCTTCCTTGCGAACCGCCGGTGACGCACTGCTGGAAGAAACCGAAGCGTTGCTGCAGTCGCTGCTGGCTGAAGAACAACTCGGCACGAATGAATTGACCGCGCGTCGCGATGCTTCGGAGCGCGAACTCGCGCAGCTGAGCTCATCGCGACTGATTGACTCGGCTTATGGTCCGGCCCCGATGATCGGTTCTCGACTCGGGTTGGACATCGATCTCTAGCGTCTCTCCCTTTCCTGATTCTTTTCCCAGTCCCTTGAACTGCAAGAATGGTGCCCCGCATGACTCAGGCGCATCCCGACATCATTCCCTTCCCCGGTCGACCGACGACCACGGCCCCTGTGGCAGCCACCGTGGAGGCTTCCCCGCCGGTACTGATTGTCAGTGTGGATTCTGCACTGACGGACAGTCTGACGCAGGACCTTCGCAGTGCTGGATACGAGGCCCAGTCGGTGGACTCCGTGGACGCCGCCCTGCAATCGATGCTGGCGGCGACCCCCGAAGTCTGCTTCGTCGGCCCGCTGGCGAACGGCGATTCCGCTGGACAACTCGCGGGAACCATTCAGCAACGCGGATGGGCCACGCAGCTCATCTGCCTGGCGTCTGAATCCTTCAGCGACGTCTCGCCGACGCTCACTTCGGCGATCGGCATCGAGTTGCTCGCCGTCCCGTATGCCGCCAACTTCCTCAAGTTGACGGTGGCTGCGGCTTGCCACCGATCCCGTTCGCAGAACGAGATCAAGCGGCTCCGCCGGCAGCTCTGCAATCGCAACCTGCGCGACATGGTGGGACAAAGCCCCGCGATGCAGCAGTTGCGGCACGGCGTCCAGCAGATGGCGGACCACAACGCCGCCGTCTTGCTCGTCGGTGAAACCGGCAGCGGCCTCGATCTCGTGGCCCAAGGCATTCACGATGCCAGCCGCCGGGCTCATCGACCGTTCGTCACCATCGATTGCAGCGTCCACTCCGCGGAAACGCTCGAACAGGAACTGTTCGGTATCGCGGCATCCGGCGGCAGCCCGCGGCAATCGGGGCGCTTCGAACAAGCCGACGGCGGCACGCTGCTGCTCGATAACGTCAACTGCATCGCGCTGCCACTGCAACGCAAGCTGGCGATCGTGCTGCGGGAACAACGGTTCGAACACGATCGCACCGGTGATCGCGTCCGGATTGATGTCCGCGTCATTCTCGGAACCAGCGTGGATCTCGACGAATTGATGGCCCGCGGCTTGTTCCGTTCGGAACTGCACCAGGACGCGGCGATCAATCGGATCGATGTCCCGTCGCTGCGATCCCGCCCGGAAGACATCGCCGCGTTGGCGGAATTTGCCCTTCGCAAGTTCGCCGCTCGGGAAGGTCTCGCTCCTCGCAGCCTGACGATGGATGCCTTGCATTTGCTGCAAAGTTACCAATGGCCGGGCAACCTGCGGGAACTCGAAAGCGTGATCGAACGGGCTTGCACAATCGACAGCAGTCGTCGCCTCACCGCGGCATTGCTCGAACCGTGGATGACCGTAACCGCCACCGACGATGTCCCGTGCGGTTTGACACTCCAGGAAATGGAACGCCGGTTGATTGAAACGACGTTCGCCCGATTCGCGGGGAATCGTGAGAAGACGGCGAAGGCGTTGCAGATTGGAATTCGGACGCTGTCGGGGAAACTGCGGGATTACGGCTATCCCCCGCGTGGCGGCCCGGGCTCGAACGCCAAGCCGTGGGTTCCGGTCGCCGCTCCGTTCGAGGAGCCGGCCGCGGAACAACGGGCCGCTTAAACGACATCAACACAACGCCGGTCGGGAACCTGTTCCGATTGGCACGAACCCTCCGGTCCCCCGTCCGCGGGGGAGAGGGCCAGGGTGAGGGGGCGAATAGAAACGATCACCCCCCCATCCGGCCTTCGGCCACCTTCTCCCCCGCAGACGGGGGAGAAGGGACTTTGTTCGCGCCGGCTTTGATCGATGTGATACGGATTGGACATCCATCGTGCTGCAACCGCTGCTGGGTTCGACCAACATTTCGCTGCTGAAGCAGGTCGCGCGGTTCACCGAGCGGCGGCAGGAAGTGTTGGCCGGGAACATCGCCAATGTGGACACGCCCGGGTACCGCACCCGAGACTTGCCCGCCGCGGCATTCCAGACGGCATTGCAGCGGGCGGTCGCCCAATCGCACACACCCCGCGCATCGGGGACCGATTCGCCAGGACTTCAGCAACCGCTGAGTCCCGGCATGAGTGGTGCGGTTCCCACACGCATCGAGGATTTGTTCCCCGAGACATTGTTCAAAGCGGTGGCACCTTCAGAACAACCGGGGCTGACATTTCAGGACGCGAACAATCGCAGCCTGGAGCATCAGTTCCTCGAAATGACGAAGAACGCCCTGCGGCAACAATTTGCAGTGCAGGTGCTGCAAGGCCAATACGACCAGTTGCAAACGGTGATTTCGGAACGAGTGTAATCAGCAGTTCTCAGTTGTTAGTTCTTAGTTCCAAGTGTCGGATGGCTGACACAACTGACAACTGACCACTGACACTTCTCCTGGAGCCTTCCCATGTTTCGCACACTCGATGTCAGTGCCAGTGGGTTGGCGGCCCAGCGATTGCGGATCGACACGATCGCGGGGAACATCGCACATTCGCATACGACGCAGAATGAGAAGGGCGAAGCGTCGCCGTTTCAGCGCCGATTGGTGGTGCTCGAAGCGCAGAACAACGCCGCCGCTCAAACTCGTGGCGTGGGGGTCACCGCGACCGTCGATGTGGATACGCAAACGCCGCCGCGGAAAGTGCTCGACCCCGGCCATCCCCATGCCGATGCGCAAGGCTATGTCAGTTATCCCAACGTGAACGTGATCACCGAATTCGTGAACGCGATGGAAGCGTCGCGCGCTTATGAAGCCAACGTCTCCACCATGCAGGTGACCCGCGACATGATCGAAACCACCTACAAGTTGCTCGGTTAGCCCTTTCATAAGAGCACGTCATGATCAGCCCATTGTCCATGAGTTCCGGCGTCGGCGGCATTGCCTCACCCGCCACGCCGTCCATCGCCGCGACGGGCGCTCCGGTCGGGTTTCAGGAAATGTTGCTCGAAGCCCTGCAGACCACGCAGGATCTGGGCAACAAATCGCAGTCGACCGTCCAGCAGAATTTACTCGGCGATGAACTGTCCCTGGTCGAATCCTTCACTGCGATGCGTGAAGCCGATTTGGCGTTGAAGCTGACGATGCAGATTCGGAACAAGCTGATGGATGCCTACAACGAAATTCAGCAGATGCGGTTCTAAGAAACGTAGGGTTTGCCGAGTCCGCGAGACGAACCTTTGCATCATCGCGATCTTGGTTCGCCTCGCGGACTCGGCAAACCCTACCCTCATTCGTGTTAACGCCCTCTTTTCGTGAACTCACGCTGACATGGACGTTTTACAACGCATCACCCGCCAGTTCATGGAACTCTACCGCGGCATGGCACCGAGTCAGCGGGCCACGCTGATGGTGGTGCCGCTGATGGTGATGGCCGGCTTTGGTTGGCTGCTCTATCAGCCGCGGGGCGATTCGTTCACCGCGCTCTCGTGGGGCAAGGTTTACACGACGGAAGAACTCATCAGCGCGGAACAAGCGTTTCTACAAGAAGGTTTGAAAGAATTCCGCCGCGAAGGCCAGCGGATCATGGTCCCTGTAGCAGACCGGGACAAGTACAACGCTGCCTTGTTGAAGTTCGATGCCATGCCCAACGGCCTGGGTGAAGAACTGCTCAAACAGTACGAATCGATGGGCCCGTTCAGTACCGAGAAAGAACGTCAGGAACGCAAAGATGCGATGCTGCTGAAAGAAATTCGCCGGATCATTCGGGCGGTTCCCGAAGTGCAGGACGCACGCGTGGCGATTGCTTCCTCCGGCAAACGAAGCTGGAGCCAGAAGTCTCACACGACGGCGAATGTCACCGTCACGCCGCGGAATCGGCGGGAACTCTCCACGCGGTTGGTCAGTTCCATTCAAGCCGCCGTCGCGAGCATGGTCCCTGATTTGAAACCATCCGATGTGACGGTGTTCGATAACGTCAACGGCATCAGTTTCAAAGGGGACGCGGCGGATGATCCGCTGAACAGCAAGGTGAATTCGCGGATCCGTGAATTCGAGAGCACCTATCAGCATCAGATTCAGCGCGACCTGTCCTACATCCCCGACGTGGGTGTCACCGTCAATGTCGATATCGATCCTTACTTGTGGACGCGGGTCAACAGCCAGGTTATTGATCCCAAGAAGACTGCCCCGCTGTTCTCGCAGGAAATGAAACTCAAGGACACGCTGCAACAACAGCCGTCCAAAGGTGAAGGAGGGCAGGTGGCCAACCGCCCCGGCTCGGTCAGCGCGACGCCGGGAATGGATCGCAACCGCCAATTCAGCGACGAAAGCAGCCAGAACCTCAACGGGGTCTCGTTCGAAACTTCGCAGAAGGAACTGATCGGTGCGATGCCGAAAGCAGTGCAGGTCAGCGTGGGGATTCCCCGCGACTATTACCGGAATGTGGCCGCGCAGCGGAAGGCGGCGGGCGAAGCGGATGCCACCAAACTGGATATTGTCGCCATCGAAAAAGAAGTTCTGGCGAACGTGACGGAGTCGGTCAAGCGGTTAATTCCCGCGGATTCGCCCACCACCGCGGTGAAAGTCACTTCGGTCGATCGCGTGTCGACGACATTGCCCGATGTGAAGCCGTCGTTCATGGAAACGATGACCGAATGGATGAAGCAATGGGGTAACACGGTGATGATGGCCGTGATGGCCCTCTTCGCCCTGATGATGGTCCGGCGTTCCATGCCCGCGATGCCCGCAGACACCCCGCCGGCGTTCCCCACCATGATGTCTTCCCCGTCGGCGAACAATGCGGTGGCTGAAGCAGCCGAACCGGTACAGGAACTCACCAAGCGTGACATGTTGCAAGGTCTGGTGCGCGATAATCCGGAAGCGACCGCGGCCATCATCAGCCGATGGTTGCAGGCCGCCAAGTAAGCCTGCGAAGTTGTATTGAACGTCACTCTCTTTGCGATTCGTATCCGTTATGGACGCCGTAAGAAAAGCCGCCATTCTGTTGCTGAGCCTGGACAAGCCCCTGTCGGCCGAGGTGCTCAGTCAGTTGCCGCGCGAGCAGGTCGAAAAGATCATGCTCGAAATCGCGAAGGTGGACGACGTCACGCGCGATCAGCAACAAAGCGTGCTCGAGGAATTCGACGGCCACTTCAAAGAACTCGTCCCCATTGAACGGGGCGGGATCAACTTCGCCAACGAGCTGCTGGAACAATCGCTCGGCAAAGATAATGCCGGCCAGATTCTGGAATCGGTCAGGCAGTCGATGAACTCCGTCCCGTTCGGCTTTCTGCAAAAGGCCGGGGCCGACAATCTGCTGACATTCATTTCCGAAGAACATCCGCAAACCATCGCCCTGATCATGTCGCATTTGCCGGCACCGCTGGCCGCCGAAATGTTGAGCGGGCTGGAGTCGAGCAAGCAACTCGACGTGATTCGACGCGTGGCCAACATGGAGCAGACGAACCCCGATGTCATCGCCGACGTCGAGCGCAGTTTGCAGTTGCGGATGTCGAGCACGTTCAGCCAGTCGATGGAAAAACGGGGCGGCGTGCCGATGGTGGCCCAGATTCTCAACGTCACCGACCGCATGACGAACAAAGGGATTCTGGAAAGCCTGGAGCAGGAGGATGCCGAGCTGGCCGATGAGATTCGCCGCTTGATGTTCGTGTTTGACGACTTGCTGAAGCTGGACGACAAAGCCATTCGCAGCTTGCTCAAGGAAGTCGAAAACAATCAGTGGGCGATTGCGCTCAAAGGGGCTTCCGACGAGATTCGACAGAAGATTTTCGGCAACCTGTCGCAACGAGCCGCGGAGACGCTCAAAGAAGAAATGGAATTTCTGGGGCCGATCAAGCTCTCCGATGTGGAAGGCGTCCAGCAGCAGATTGTCGACATTGTCCGCCGTCTGGAAGACTCGGGCGAGATTATTGTGGCAGGCGGCGGCGAGCAGATGATCGCGTAATCTTCGGTTTTGGCATTCATTTTTCACTACCCTCTCTTCGCTGACTTTCCTATGTCTCAAGACTCGCCACGCGTGTTGAAAGCGCACTCGACCCGGCAACCCGGGCCGGCGGCCATCTTCAATTTTGAAGATCTGCGTGCCCAGGCTTTGGCGCAAATCGCCGATGCCAAGCAACAGGCGCAGGAAATTCTCGCCACTGCGCAGCGCGATGCCGATGCCATCCGACAGCGTTCCATCGGTGAAGGTCGCGAAACGGGTCGGCGGACGGGGATGGAAGAAGCCGCCGCACAAATTGACAAGCACGCCCGCCAGCTCACCGATCAGCGTTTCAGCGAGCATCTCAAAACGACACTGCCGGCGCTCAGTAAAGTCGCATCGGCATTGCAACAGGAGCGCGACGAATGGCTCGTCCGCTGGGAAACCGTGGCAATTGAACTCGGCGTGGCCATCGCTTCCAAGCTGCTCAGAACCAATCTTGCAGCACGACCGGAACTGGCTACGGGTATGATTTCCGAAGCCCTGCGATTAGCCGCGGGCCAACCGCAACTCCGCGTGTTTCTTCACCCCGCTGACTTGGAACGCTTGGGCGACAAAGCGGAACAAGTCGTGCAAAGTCTCTCGGCGTGCTCCGCACCCGAACTGATTGCCGATGGGACCTTGCAGCCGGGTGATTGCCGATTGGAAACGCGCCATGGGGAAATTGATGCCCGGTTGGACGCGATGCTGCATCGGATTGCAGAAGAACTTTTGGCCGCATAAACCGCCACAGAGCAGGTGATCGTCATGCCCCCCACGGTGCCGATGTCATCCGGAGTTGCCGAATCCTCACGCAGCGCTCGCCGAGCGCCGTGGCGACAGCGGCTGGTGGAAGCCGAGCGCGGTCTCCTGCGCGGTCTGCGCGGCGATGGCACGTTGTTCGTGTATCTCTTTTTCGATTGCCTGCTGGTTGCCGTCGGCGTGATTTTCCGGCTTTCCAGTTCGCAATGGATCACCGTCGGCATGGTGATCACATTGGTCATGACTGCGGAGCTCTTGTGCCAGGCGCTGCGAGCGCTGATTCGCGAGCTGAAGATCACGCATCCTTCCGGTCGGTGGGATCCGATTCTGCAAATGGCCACCGCCGCCGTCACGGTCGCGCTCATCGGCGGATCGTGTCTCATCGCCGCCGTCTATTGGCAACGCATCCGCGATCTCTACGGTCTCTGATCTTCGCTTGTTCGGAAGGTGTGCCACTGGCTCTGCCAGTGCTCTTTCAATGGTGGATCGCGATGGCGGAGCCAAGACACTGGCAGAGCCAGTGGCACCCCATGCGTCTGCTGTGCAGAATTCGCGACGAAATCGGCTGCCTTGACGACGAGACGCATGGTACGATTTCTCCGTCTCGACCCGGCGTCCTTCGGAATCGTACTCATGGCTCAATCGAAACCCGGTCCGCGCAAACCCGCGACCAAGTTCCCGCACCTGCAAAAACAGATGCTCAAAAACGTCATCCCCAAAATCCTGCCGCCGCCCAAATACGGCGGTAAGCCGACCGCGAAGTAGCGGGAATGGCCCAGGGCGTCGCCAGTCACCTGCGATCAGTCGAGCTCTCGATGCACGATCTCTTGTCCCGACGCGAATGGTTGACGGCTGCGATGGCCACGGCTGGGGCATGCCTGCTGCCGACCACGCGCAGCCTTGCCGCCGACGATCTCCGTGTGGAGATCGAGGAGACGCGGATCATCAGTTGGAAGCCGCCGTTGTATCACGGTTGGCCGACACTCACGCGCCGGAAGAACGGCGAGTTATGGCTCGTCTTCTCGGGTGGCCGTGAATCGCATGTTTGCCCGTTCGGTCGTCTGGAAGCGATGCGCTCCAAAGACGGCGGCAAGACGTGGGGTTGGCCGCAAGTGTTATACGACGGTCCCATTGATGATCGCGACGCCGGGATTGTGGAAACGGCCAAGGGGACATTGCTCGTCACTAATTTCACCTCGCTGGCTTACCAGCCGCTGTTGGCCAAAGCAGAAGCCGCGAAGCCGGGGCAACCGGGAGCGTTCGAAGAACTGCAACTACGCGAATGGCAAGCCGTGCATGGGCGGTTGACCGCGAACGAGCGGCAACGGGAAGTCGGCTGCTGGATGATCCGCTCCACCGATGGCGGCGTGAACTGGTCGGCGCGGTATCGCGTGTCGGTCAACAGCCCGCATGGACCGATTGCCTTGCGCGACGGGCGATTGCTGTACCCCGGCATCGCCTTGTGGAGTGCCGACCGCCTGGTGGGTTTCTATGAATCGGCCGATGACGGCGAAAACTGGCAGCGACTGTCCTGTATCCCCACCCGCGATGGCGACAAACCGGGCGGCTATCACGAACTGCATGCGGTCGAGGCGAGCGACGGCACGATCGTCTGCCACATCCGCAATCATAACGACGTCAACAATGGGGAAACGCTGCAATGTGAATCGACCGATGGCGGCAAGACCTGGTCGACGCCGCATTCCATCGGCGTATGGGGATTGCCGTCCCACCTGCTGCGCCTGCATGACGGCCGGTTGATGATGAGCTATGGCCACCGCCGCGCACCGTTCGGCAATCAGGCGCGGATCTCCTCCGATCACGGCAAGACATGGAGCGTTCCCGTCACCCTCAGCGCGGATGGCATCGGTGGCGACCTGGGCTATCCCTCGACAGTGGAAATCGAGAACAACCAGTTCGTCACCGTGTGGTATGAAAAGCTGAAAGAGTCCCCGCTCGCGCAGCTTCGGCAAGCGCGGTGGTCACTGAAGAACTGACGGCTTCTTAACCAGGCGCGAAACCGCAAGCGGGCCTCAGTTCCCTCTCGACTTTCCGTTTTTGGATGTTACGATTGAGTCGCGAGCAAGGACTGCCCGCCTGTCCTGGTGGCGGAGGCCGGTCTTGACGTTCTCTCCCACTCTGTGATGGCGCTCTCCGTGGCATCGTCCGTAAAGACGGTATTCCCGGCATGTTCGGCGAGTGAAGCAGAAGTCCTACGGCGTTCACAACCTGAAGATTGCACGAAACAGGCGTGACCGGTGCATTACCGGTTTTGGTCGACTTCTACGGTGTGAAACGACGAAGGATTGCTGAGACCCCGTCCTCCGTTCCTCTTTTCCACGGTGAAGCGCCATGCCGACTCGAATTTGGGTCTGGATGTGCGGAACGACCCTGCTTCTCGGGTTGGCGGCGGGAGCATTCCTCGGCCACGACTTCCGCACGGAATTGCATGCCCGGGGCAACGACGCCAATTCGGAACGCGCCTGGCAGGATCTGGCCCGCGATACGGCGTCGTTGCAACAGATCAGCCAGACGATGGCAAAAATCGTGTCCGCGACCACGCCCTGTGTGGTGCATATTCAAAGCGAACGAACCGCCGCCCGAGGGCGCGTCGAAGAAACCGGCTCCGGCGTCCTGATGACGAGTGCCAAACGCGATGGCACGTACGTCGTTACAAATCGGCACGTCATCGACGGGGCCGCGCTCGACGATATCACGATCCAGCTCTACGACGGCCGTGAGATTCATCCCGAGCGCGTGTTAACCGACGCCGCGACCGATCTGGCTGTCTTGAAGGTCACGGGACAGAATCTGACGCCCGCGCGTTGGGCCGATAGCGCCCAAGTCGAAATCGGGCATCTGGTCCTGGCGATGGGCAGCCCGTTCGGACTCAGCCGCACGGTCACAATGGGCATCATCAGCGCGAAGGCCCGCCGACAACTGAAACTCGGGTCGGCAGAAGTGCTCAATCAGGATTTCCTGCAGACCGACGCCGCGATTAATCCCGGCAACAGCGGTGGCCCGCTCATCGACTTGCAGGGGCGCGTTGTCGGCATTAATACCGCAATCGCCTCCAGCAGCGGCGGCAATGAAGGAATCGGCTTCAGCATCCCCAGCAATCTCGCCCAGCGTGTGATGGAGCAATTGCTGGAATACGGCGTCGTCCATCGCGCTTACCTGGGCGTTCGCCTGGACCCCAGTTTTGACCTGAAAACGGCGAAGCAACTCAAGCTCGAACGCGCTCGCGGATCCCGTGTCACGCAGGTTTATCCCAACACCCCGGCCGCACGGGCCAATCTGCAAGTCGAAGATGTGATCCTCAGTTTCGACACGACCGATGTGCAGGATGAAAATCATCTGATCAATCTCGTCAGTCTCACGCCGATTGGTCGGCAGGTGAAGCTCACCGTCTGGCGTGGCGGGCGTGAAATCACGCTGACGTTGACGCTCGCCGATCGAAACGATTTGCATCAGTCGAGCGAAGCCCCGCTGGAACCGGGAATGGGCGTGCCAGTCCGACAGATGGGACTCACCATGCACCCGCTCGACGGCGATCTCGCCCAGCAACTCGGTTTTGAACGCACGACGCGGGGCTTGCTGATTCTGAAAGTGGAACCGACCAGCCAATTGTCCGCGAGCGTGCAGGTTTACGACGTCGTCGAATCGATCGGCCGCCGTTCGGTGGGATCGATGGACGATTTGCAGTCGGCCCTCGAAGCCGCCGACAGCACGGGCAGCGTGATGCTTCAGGTCCGTCGCAGCAGTCAGCCGCAGCCCAAATCGCACGTCGTGATCTGGCACCGCTAACCGGCGGGGCTGAGACCGATCGCAGAAGCCCAGCTTTTGTCGATGCTAGGAAGGTGACGGCTTACGGCGGGTGTCCGCCAACGTCGAATTCTCCGGCGTGCGATCATTCAAGGGGATGCCCCGCAACGCGCGCAGAGCGAGACTGTCCGCATACCGCGACGCGATGCCCCGCGCCGTTTATCGATTTTGTCACCGTGTACACATTTTACCACACGAGATCCATGGCGAAGGGGCGGCCGCGACTGCTATTCGCGAGACTGCACAGCATAGTTCGGTATGACCGCGCGCCGTTACAGTTCTGCTTTGATGCTCATCACGCTGCTGGCCTGGGCCTTGCGGTTGGGAATGACCGCCTTTTTCATCGGGCTGACTGCGGCTCCTGATCCACGCGATGGGCTGGATCAGATGGATTACGACCTGTTCGCCTATCGCCTCAGCATCGGCGAAGGCTATACCCTGGAAGACGGCACCCCCACCGCACGACGAGCACCGGGAACATCGCTGATCCTGTTGCCGATCTATCTGCTGTGCGGTCGCTCTTATCTCGCGGCCCACGTGTGGATCACGTTCCTCTCTGCGCTGACATGCCTACTCGGTGCGGAACTGCTCCGCAATAAATGGGGCCACGGCGCAGCTCTCGGCGCTGCCACCGCGCTGGCGCTTCACCCGGGAATGACCTACTATGCGATGTTCCTGTTGAGTGAAGCCCCGTTCACATTCATCGCGGTCCTGGGCACATGGCTCACCGTCCGCAGTCTCGAACGAATGGATCAATCTCCTCGCTGGACTGCCGCCGCCGGCTTAGCTTGGGGAATGGCGATTTTGTTGCGCCCGCAGGCAGTTTTGATGGTCCCGATCGCGATGCTGGTCTGGTGGTGGTCTGGAGTGCGGCGACGAGACTTTTTCTGGCCGTTGGCGATCCAGGCGGTCCTTGCGCTGCTGCTCACCATGCCCTGGGTGGTACGCAATGCTGTGGTCATGCACAAACCTTGCTTTGCAACCGTGGTGGGTGGGATCACATTCTGGGGGGCCCACAACCAACTGACCTTTACCGACCCCCAAGTCCGCGGAGACTGGATCGGGTTATCGCAATTGGATGATGGTGTCCGGGCCTGGCCAGAAGGCGAAATCGAACAGGAGGCGATATGGTGGAAGTATGCTTTTGAGGACATCCGCAAGCACTCCCGACTGATGCCACAGTTGTTGCTTGCCAAGGTCTGGCGATTCGTGCTGCCGACCGAAAACACACCCAATCGGCTTGTTTTCTGGGCATTTGCTGTTGCCTGGATATTAACGATACCCGGCTTGCTGCTCGGCTGGCCCGAATTACAAAAGCACCACCCGCTCCTCGCAGGAACGTTCGCTGTGCAATTGATAGCAACATTTATGTGCGTCCTCATCTTCTACGGTGGCGGCCGTTTCCGGCATGTGCATGAGCCATTGTTCATGGCGGTAAGTGCCATCGGCATGCGACGAAGATTCCTCACTTCGGCTCGGATCCCCTTGCCGTCCATACTGTGTGAAGAGAATGCTGCGGATAGCCCCACAGGAGCTGAATTCCTGGCAACAATACCAGCCCACTAAATGAGGCTCGCCTGCGGAGATAAGGGATGTGGCAAGCGGCAGCTTCGCGACGCGGTGCAGTCCACGCACGTTGGCACCGCCCGGCGGTGGGCCACAAATCGCTCGAACGGGCGGAGTGAACCTCACCTACTCTTTCAATTCGGTTCCATCGGCCGCGTAGCCGGGAATGGCGATTGCCGTCACGCTGCCGGTGTAGGATGAGGCGGGGCCTTTTTCCAGCGGCGCACCGTGCCAGACGGGCTTGCCGTCGAGAGTGATCGAAACGGACTGCGCCCCCGTCATTCGTCCCAGGGCGTACGTCCATTCGGTCCCGTCCGATTCCATCAGCAGAACGACTTCGGGATTGGTGCCAAACGCGAAGAGGAAAATCGCGCCGTCGGCGTAATCCGCTTTGTTGGGCCGATAACGATCGATGGGCTGAGGCAGCAGTCGCAGTTCACACTTCTCGTTGTCGACGATCTCGGCCCCTTCAAATCGATGTGCGGCTTCCCGCATCTGGATCAACCGGCGCGGCGCGGTCTTTTCTGGCGGACGCATGTCGGGCAGAGTCTGGAATTCATACAGCGTGCTTTTGGGAGACCAATTCATATCGCTGGCCGTCAGCACGAATGGCGTGGTGGTCAGCGAGCTGTATTCGTACATCACACACGGCCGTTGTTGTGTGGACCGGTGAAGCTCCATTGCGAGAAGCGCTTTCGGGCGGCCTTCATGGCCCAGTTTCCATAGCGATGATGCAATCGCGCCGCGCGCCGGATCGCTGTAACGAAAGATCGGTTTCGGTTCAAATTTCCTGGGGAAACCCGCTTCCTGGCATTCGACTTCCGCAGCCGCGATACGAGAACGCATCAGCTCGAAACGCTGTTCGACGAGCACGTCTTCACGCGATTTGGTGGTTTTGTTGGCGTCGTCCGCAAGGAGAAGCGGCGAGGTTGCCCAAACGATCGTGAAGGCAGCCATGATCTGCCCCAATAGTCGCATCTCGTCATGAATGGCAGACCGACGTCGCATGGAACACTCCTCAAATGATGACCGCCCGAAAACAGACATTGCGTCTGTCAACACTGTCGCTTCTCGGCCGGGAATTGTCAAGAACGAGTCCCTGGCCGCCTTCGCGATGCCGTGTGATTTTCTGCCGCGCCGGAATTTTCTCGCGAATTCACCGGCTACGGCGTACATTCCCGGGAACTCGGCACTCCCGCGTTCGTCGAAAAGAGAGTTTACTCCGCGCTCAATTCGAGGAGACGGTCATGGTTCGCGCCTCATGGGGACTGGCGGCCACGGTGCTTGGTGGCTTGGCAATCGTGCTGGTAACGCAAGGGTCGCCCAGCCTTTCCGGCGCGACCAAAACGGGTGATAGGGTCGCAACATCGCCGACGGCCGGGCGTTTCGTCGTGCATGAGTGGGGCACGTTCACCTCGTTCTCCGGTTCGAATGGCGTGCAACTCGACTTCCGCCCCCTCCTCGATTCCGACCTGCCGGGCTTTGTGCTGAATCGCGAACGGCAAGCGGGAGCGCGTTCGCTGCTTACCAAGAGTTCCCTGTTTGCCCCACTGCGGATGGAGACGCCGGTCACGTATTTCTATGTCGATGAACCGCGGGAAGTGGAAGTGAAAGTCGGTTTTCCCGGCGGGCTGCTGACCGAGTTCTATCCCCCGGTTCGTGAGATGCAGCCGGCTTACAATCGGAAGCGACCGGAGACGCTTGGCCCCTCGACGCTCGATTGGGGCAAGGTCCAGCTCATTCCTGAAGCCGCCTTGCGACCGAAGCTCGGCAACGACACGTTATCGGAACTGCTGGCGCATCGGCTCATGCAAGCCGCGCCGCCACCAGCGTTCGGCAACTTTCACTATGATGCGGCCCGGGCGACGGACTCCGCACTGGTCGCCGTGAATCTGCCCGCGCCGCCGGACGCCAGCAAAACGCCGCTGAGTGATCCGCCCCCCAGCGGTCTGCATGTGGAAAAGTTTCTCTTTTACCGCGGCGTCGGCAAGTTTCCGCTGCCCATTTCCGCCGATGTTCAAGCCGATGGCCGCGTGCATGTGCAGAATACCGGCGGCGAACCGATCCGCTCGCTGTTCCTGATTGATGTGACCCCTCGGGACAATGGTGTGCGAATTCTGCGCGGCCATTTATCAGCACTGAATGCGAAGGCCGATGCCACATTGCCGTCATTGAATGAGCCAATCACGCCGGATGATTTGCGTGGAGAAGTCCAACGAGCACTGGTGCAGGAGGGGCTCTTCGAAAAAGAAGCCGCCGCGATGGTGCAAACGTGGTCTGACTCCTGGTTCCGCGAACCCGGACTGCGTTTGTTCTACCTGTTGCCGTCGGCCGTCACCGACAGTGTGTTACCGTTGCATATCACGCCGCCGCCGGATGAAACCGTGCGGGTGATGGTCGGCCGGATGGAATTGTTGCCGCCGAGCCAGGAAGCGAAGCTCAGCGAAGCGGTCACACTCCATCGAAAACTGCGGGCAGAGCATCGCGAAGAAGGAAACCAGGAACCGCTTCCGCCGCCGACCATTCTGCGCACGCTCGGCCGCTTCGCGGAACCCGCATTGGTGCGGGCGCGAGAACTCGCCGCCAATGATGCCGATGCCTTTGAAGCCGCAACGTTGCTGCAAGAACTGCGCAAGTCACGTTAGAATACCGCTCCTCAATTTATCAGTGTTGGTTGAGGCGCGGATCGTCAACGTGGGAAAACAACAGCCGGACTCCCCGGAAACGCAGTTTGTCTGGAAAGTGCTTGATGACGGCGAAGACGGTCCCGGTCCCCGCAGCCGGCACGGGCTGGTTTATGATCGCACGTCGCAATCGATGATCCTGTTCAGCGGCATTGTCTGGGCAGACGAAGGCTGGCTTCCCGCCGACACGTGGGAGTTCGACGGCGATAATTGGGTCGCATTAAAGCCGCGCATCTCCCCGCCCGGGCGTCATCGTGGTGCGATGACGTACGATTCCCTTCGCCAGCAGGCTGTATTGTTTGGGGGCCAGGGTTCGAGCCTGGAGCTGTTGAGTGATACGTGGCTGTACGCCGATCGGCAGTGGCAGAAATGGCCCGCCGGCTGGTGGACGGCGCACCCTTCCCCGCGGTGCGGACATTGCCTCACCTTCGACGAGTCCGTCGGTGCCGCCGTGCTTTTCGGCGGCGTTGGTCGCTTCGACCGGTCGCTGGGTGATACCTGGCTGTTCGATGGTTCGCGATGGAAAGTGGTGAAGGGCCCCTCCCCGCGTCCCCGCCGGTATGCCTCGATGGCGTACGATCCGGACCTGCAGGGATGCGTACTGCATGGCGGTTCGAACGACGAACTCGGCAAGGAATCGTACGGCGATGCCTGGCTCTTTCGCGATGGCACATGGACGCGCCTGGGAGCCGACTTCAAAACTTCGCCGCGCGATGACCATGGGCTGGCATACCACCAGAGTGCGAATTGCCTCGTCATGCTGGAAGGGGTTTCGGCCGAGCGAGGCATCCTGACCCGCGGGTCGAATGGGTGGCAATGGGCGAACGCTCCGCGGCTTCATCCCCGGCACCAGTGCTCGCCGCTGGTGTGGAATGAAAAGTTGAACGGCCTGCTGATGTACGGCGGCGAAGTCCGCCACGGCGGCCCCCAATTCGAAGCCACGCTCCTGCTGCGTTGCCGGCGTTGATGAGACGGAAGCGTCAACAACGGAGCTTCTTCAGGCCGCGATCCGAAAGGCAATCCCTCGCTAACTCATCCGGCTTGGTCCGCCTTTCGATCATCGCCGATTCTGATCCGTTCACGACGGTGGAAATCGTTAAGTCGAGACGCGTTTACTGCGGATGAAATGCTGAATCTGTCCGGTCTTCTTGAGGGCCCGCTTATCGATGTCAAATAAGCCGGTCGCGACCAGCAGCGACAGCAGTCGCGGGTAACCATAATTCCGAGGGTCAAAGTCCGACGATTGTTTGACGATCTGGGAACCGACACGTGCCAAGTTCGCCCAACCATCATCATCGTCACACGACTCGACCGCGGTGCGCAGCAGACTGACGAGCTTCGTATCGCGTCGCAATTCCTGGGCGTTCTTTTTGGTGGATGATTCCGCGGTGGTCGTGGTGGCTTTCTCGGCGGGCAGAAGAATCTCGGTATAGATGAACTTGTCGCACGATTTCACGAACGGACTGGGCGTCTTCTTCTGACCGAAGCCGAGGACGTGCATTCCGGCTTCGCGCAATCGCGTCGCCAGCCGGGTGAAATCGCTGTCGCTGGAGACGATGCAAAATCCTTGATGCCGACCGCTGTAGAGCAAATCCATCGCATCGATGATCAACGCCGAATCGGTGGCATTCTTCCCGGTGGTGTAACTGAACTGCTGGATGGGCTGAATGGCGTGCTCATTCAGCTTGTCTTTCCACCCGCTGAGCTGGGGCGTCGTCCAGTCGCCATAAGCCCGCTTGACACTCGCAACTCCGTACTTGGCGATTTCCGACAGCAACGCATCGATCACACCAGCCTGCGCATTGTCCGCATCAATCAGCACGGCGAATCGCGGTTGATCACGTCCGATGTCCATGTGGTGGATCCGATCATTTTTGGCGTGTCAGTGGATGAGCGTCCGTTTAGCCGCGACCCGGAGTCCGCGGAGGGGAGCGCTCGTGTGGATCACTCGTCACGGGTGGTGTGCTCCACGCGAGCGCTCCCCTGTCGGGTCGCGGCTAAACTGCGGATTACTCATGACTATGCCCCGCGGTCGGGAACTCGCCGTTGTGGACTTCCTGCGTGTATTGCTGCAGGGCGTTGATGGCGGCGGTGCGGAGATCGGCGTATTTTTTGAGGAACTTGGGGTGGAAGTCGCCGGTGAGGCCGAGGAGGTCGGGGCCGACGAGCACTTGGCCGTCGCAGTCGGGGCCGGCACCGATGCCAATGGTGGGGATCGATAGCTCTTTGGTAATCCGCGCGGCGATGGAGCGCGGGATCAGTTCCAGCACGATCGCAAAGGCCCCGGCGTCTTGCGCGGCGTGGGCGTCGGCGAGGAGTTGCTCTTCGTCGCGCTGCACCTTTCCCATGCCGCCGAGTTTGCGAACCGATTGCGGTCGCAGGCCGACGTGCCCCATCACGGGGATTTCGGCGTTTGTCAGGGCGCGAATGGTATCCCCCTGGGTGACGCCTCCTTCGAGTTTGACCGCCGCCGCGCCGGTTTGTTTGATAATCCGGCCGGCGTTACGGATCGCCTGTCGCGGGCTGACGTGATAACTGAGATACGGCAGGTCGACCACGACGAGCGCTCGCTTCACCGCCCGGCACACCATTTCCGCGTGGTAGATCATCTGCCCGACGGTGACCGGCAGCGTGGTGTTGTGCCCCTGGACGACCATGCCGACGGTATCACCCACGAGGATCGCGTCGACTCCCGCCGCATCGCTAATCCCCGCCCAAAGGTGATCGTACGCCGTGACAACCGCGAGCTTTTTCCCCTGCGCTTTCGCGGCGAGAAACTGGGGGACAGTGAGCGGACGAACAGAAGCGTCGGTCATGCGGAAACCTTGTGATACAGGCAAACGGTCCTTGCATCGTAGCGCAAGACCTTAGTGGCGGAAAGTGTTGATCGGGCGCATGCCGCCGCGAAATGAGCGTCCAAAAGTCTTGCTGCGCGATTTTGCTACAGCAGGATTGATCGATGCGGCATTCTGAATCCTGAATCTGCAGCAAGTTGCCCATCGTCTCGGATTTGTGTTTTATCCGAGAATTGCAGTGTATTTCGACAATTTGTGGTGGTTGGTCTTCATTGGCACATTGCTTGCTAGGTAGTTCTTCTGCCTTGGAGGCAGGCGTTGGCCCGCACTTGCACTCGGGGCACAACCCGAAGGCGTTCTGGATCGTAGGTTCAGGACGCCTTCGGTATTTTTATGCGCTGAAAACCGACCCAGGGATCAGAATCCCTGGGCTTCCTTGACGTTCTCGCAATACGGCCCTACCGTGCCTTCGTGTCGAATGACGCGATGCTGATGCGATACGGACGGGGGCCAGCCGGATGGAACAGAGTGCGACGCGCGTCCGCTGGGGCATTGTCGGCATCACCGCGATCGCATCGCTGCTGCTCTATCTCGACCGCTATTGTGTCGGCTTCGCGCGGGACGCCATCCAGCAGGAATTCAACGCATCCCCCGTCATGATGGGGTGGTTCGTCAGTGCGTTCTTTTATTCGTATGCGCTTGGCCAGGTCCCTGCCAGTTGGATCGGGCATCGATTTGGCATTCGTTTCGCGCTCACGGCCTTCATCCTCACGTGGTCGCTCTTCACGGGTTTGATTGGGGCCGTCACCAGCGTGGCCGCGATCATCGCCCTGCGGTTGCTGTGCGGCCTGGCTCAAGCCGGAGCCTTTCCGTGTGCTGGCCGCATCATTCGAGACTGGATGCCCGTTGCCCAGCGCGGCGTAGGCAGTTCGTACGTCACGTTCGGCGGTCGGGTCGGCGGGGCCATTGCTCCGGTGTTGACGGGCTCGCTGATGCTGTGGTTCGCGCTGATGAAAGCCGATCCCACGATTCAACCCGACGAGATTCTCGACCCGGTGAAGGCCGCGCAGGCGATTATCGCCCCCGAACCGAAAGCCGCGGCGGACTGGTTCCGCAAGATGCGCGAAGCCGCCGCGCCCGACGCAGAAGTCTCGCGACTTACGGCGACACTCGTTGATGCCGATCGGGCTCAAATCGCGGCCTTTCTGAACGATCCGGCGACGCTCAGCGCTTTCGCCGTGGGATTACCCAGCGACGTTATGCAACAGTTCCGCCTGTCCGAAAGCTCATTCACGCCCAAAGCCGCCCGAGAGTTCTGGCAAGCGGCGTTACCCCAGCACGTGAAAAAACTGGAATCCCGCGGGTGGCGGCAGACATTGATCCTCTTCGGTGTGCTCGGGATTTTCGTCGCGCTGGGATTCTGGTGGCTCTTCCGGGAAGAACCGGCGCGGCATCCGTGGTGCAATGCCGAGGAAGTCGCGCTCATCCAACGCGGCCAGCCGGTGAACGCGGCCGAGCCCGAATCCGATCCCTTTCCCTGGATGGGGTTGCTCACGAATTGGAACTTATGGGCCAACTCATTGATGCAGTTCATGACGAACGTCGGCTGGATTTTTCTCGGCACGACTCTGCCGCGCTATCTCGACGAAGTCCATCAGGTGCCGGTGATCCAGCGCAGCGTGATGTCGTCGATTCCGCTGTTTGCGGGAATGGCGGGCATCCTCATCGGCGGGCCGTGGACGGATCGGTGGACCGTGCGTTGGGGCCGGCGTTGGGGACGGACCGGGCCGATTGCACTGTCCCGTGTTCTTGCCGTCGGTGGTTACGCGCTGGCAGTCGCGGTGATGTGGGGGTGGCTGGGACCGCGGGAATCGATCAGCACGGCGTGGATTGCCGTGGCGGGATTGTCGCTGGTGGCGGTCGCCACCGATCTGGGGGTTCCCGCGACATGGGCATGGGCACAGGATGTGGGCGGCAAACATACGTCTGCCGTGCTGGGGTGGGCCAACATGTGGGGGAATCTCGGCGCGGCGTTAGCCTCGCAATTGAGTGAGATCGTGCTGGGCAAGGCACCGGCGTTAGCCGACTGGACGCTCCTCTTCTTCTGCTGCGGCGGGGCATTCGTCATCTCGGGCATCAGTGCCTGCGTGATGGATGCGACGCGGCCGTTGACGGGGGGAAACAAATCGATATCGGACATCTCCTGAGATATAATCCAATACGACACAAGGGAGTAACGGCCCCATGCCGTGGTTCGACGTCTATTGGACTGATGAAGCCCTTGAACACCTGGCTCAGCACGGTGTCACGCAAGATGAATTCGAGGAAGTCGTATTTTCCGCCCGAGTCTTTGACGAAAGTGATTCGTCCGGGCGTCCGCTTGTCGATGGCTATACATCGACGGGAAGACGGCTGGTTTGCGTCTTCGAGTACATTGACACCATCTCGATTCTTCCGGTGACGGCCTATAGTCCCGAGGAACAATAATGGCCCGTAAGCACATCACTCTCAGTTCGGAAGACTCACAACGGTTGCGGGACGCGGCGGTTGCGATTGAGGGCGAGCGACCGGATATCAATGCGCGCGTAGACCGTTTGCGTGCCGCCGCGGAAGAAGATTCCTTCAGTGGTGAATTACGACGTGCCATCCATGCCTTCCCGCGGACACATCATCAGTTTCTGCCCGCACTCCTCGAACAAACAGGTATCGCACAAACGGAATTGCGCAGTTTTCTGCTGGGCGAAGGAGCCTTATCGTCATTCGCCATTGACCGGTTGGTAGCAGTTCTGAAATTGCATTTGCAGCCGCAATCCGTTGGCACTCTGAATGATCAAGACCAACAATGAAGCCACGCTTGCGGAAGCAACAGCGCGGGTCTTTAATTCTTCCCAGTCAATGAACGCGGAGTGACCCGCAAAGCGGCAAGCGGTCGTCGGGGTCGCTTTGCAGGTTCATTCGTTGACCGTTAGGATTCAGCGCTGCTCCGGCGACGGTCCGGACGCGATTGGAACTCCTGCCGGATGGATGCGATGTCGACCGAGATTCCCGTGGAACATGTGCTCTGTGTCCCGACGTTATTGTTCCACGAGATCGGTTACTTTCAGGGATTCCAGCCGGACGTCGATCGGTACCTGCGAATCCTGCTCGATCCCGCCCACACCAGCTTTCAGCCGCGGGACAAAGTTGAGACCGATCCCAGCTACAAGCAACTCATCCCATATTGCCTGTTTCAATGCGGGGACGAGTTGTTCTCCTATCGACGGGGCAAAGCGGGGGGAGAGGGCAGGCTGCATAGCAAGCGGTCGGTCGGCGTCGGCGGACATATTTCTTCCACCGACCGGATGCACGGCGACAGACGTTACGCCGAGGCCATGCACCGCGAGATTGACGAGGAAGTCTTTCTGGAATCAGCCTTTACGGATCGGTGCGTGGGCCTGATCAATGACGATGCGACTCCTGTCGGGCAAGTGCATCTCGGCATTGTTCATGTTTTTGAGCTCGACTCGGCAAAAGTTTCCCCACGCGAATCGTCGATTCAAGAGACAGGGTTTGCCTCACCGTCACAATTGCTACAGGACTGGGATCAGTTTGAAACCTGGTCGCAGATTTGTCTCAAGCATTTGTACGGCGGCTAATCGAAGAATCAACGCCGGGCGTGGAACGCCCGGTGCTGGGATGGCGCAGGGTCTGCCGAGTTCATCCCGACCGCCCCGTCCCCGACAAAGGAGTGTCTCGAAATGACGCAATGGAGTCGCCGTTCAATTCTGGGTGCGGCCGTCGCCGCGGTCTCTGCGCCCGCCATCCTCTCCGCTCAAGATAAGCCCACCGCGGCTCCCGTGGTTGTCCCGGCCGCTGCGGCCAAAGGGCGGCTCTCCGACGAATCGCTGGGCACGCTGCTGAAGGCGATGGGTCTGGAAGCCAAGCTGGCCGAAAAGCGCTACGACTTCGAATTCAAGTCGACGGTTGCCGATCAGGACTGGGTGCTGTCGATGTCGGCGGTTCTCAGCCAGGACGCCACCTCGGTCTGGATCATGGCGTGGCTCGATGAATTGCCGAAATCCGCCACGGAAACCCCGCGGACGGCATTGCTGCGGCTGTTGTCGGAAAACGACAAAATGGGCCGCGGCAAGTTCTTCGCCTACATCGCGTCGAACCGCCGATTCGTGTTGCAGCGGGTGATTCCGAACGAAAACATGACGACGGCGGCGTTCCGGGCGGCGCTGGATGACCTCGGTGCCACCGTCGTGCAAACCTATCCATTCTGGTCGGTGCAGAATTGGAGCGCCACGACTTCCCCGGCCGAAGAACCGGTGAAGCCCGGTGTCGCGGTGAAGGGAAGTGCTCCGTCTTCGGCCCCGGTGATTGCCGGTCCGAATACCGCCCCGAAGCCGCTGCCGGGCGCGCGGGCACCTCAGCAAGCCATCAACGATCCCAAAATTCAGGGGACGATCCGCAAATAAAGCGGGCGCAGTCCACACGACGAACGGCACAGGGGGCGAACAGCCCCCTGTGTTGTTTTATCGTGGTCAACAAGGAGAAAAGGGACACTGTCATCCGAACGGAGCAGGATTCAAGGCGATCCGTGCCAGAGACACACGGTTAGCGCGGACGATTGGGACGCTCCGGAATTTCCTGGTCTTTCCGGATCATTTCGTCCAAAACAATGGGGTGCCAATTTCCATCTCGCTCCTCCGTGGGACTGTAATTCCGTCGCGCCCATGTCCGCAGTCGCATTTCTTCGACCGGGTCAATTTCGAACGCGCTTTCGGCTTCAGAAGCCATGAGCATCATCTGCACGATTCGTCCTCCACTGCGTCGTGGCACCGCCTTGCGAAAGAACTCACGGCGAGCACATTTGCCGCCTAATTTCAGAGACTATCCGTCGAAGCGATATTTGCAACAGGAATCCGGGAAAAAATCGCCGTCGGCTCACGAATTTTTCGCCGCCTTGCATTCGTGCAAGTTCGGAAGATTGGGCAAACTCTGCGGACTCCGATTTGCGACCGACCAGCTCTGTCGCTCCATCCTGGATTTACGGGGCATCCAGCCAGGGTGGCTTCGCGTCCGGTTCCGCAGCAGAACCGTGGGCAAGCGCCCAGCGGCTGGTTGGCGGTTCGGTACGCTCGATAGGAACCACCGGAATGCTGCCGCCGCTTGCCTTTGCGGCGGATGCGCGCGTATGCTGAAGCGCAGCAATTCTCTTCCGACTTCGTCTCAGGCGGTCGTCGTTGGGAGAACTCCTGTCTTGGCTTCCCACTCGGAGGAAGGGATTGATCCCGATGAACCATTCGGTCCGTGGTTTGGTGTTCGTGGCGAGTGTGTGCTTCTGCACGACAATGGTGATCGGCGAAGAACCGTACGCCGAGTTCCTCGCCGGTTTGCGCGATCGCCAATACTATGACTATGCACTGATCTATCTCGATCAGTTGGCGGCCCGACCGGAGATTCCCACCGAACTGAAGCAGGTGATTCCGTACGAAAAAGCGGTCACTCTGCTCAGTAGCGCGGCGGCTTCTCGCAGCCCCGAAAAGCAGGTCGAGCAACTCGACCAGGCGCTGGCCTATCTCGATCAATTCGTGAAGGAAAGCCCCAATCATCCGAAGGCCGCGGACGCCAATACGGAACGCGCGCAGATTCTGCTTGGCAAGGCGCGCGTCGAAATCGTGCAATCGCGGGCTCCCGCCAATCAGGGCAACAAAGCCGAATATCAGAAGAAAGCCCGCGACTTGATTGCGAAAGCGAAGTCGGTCTTCAAGACGGCCTTCGATCAGCACGAAGCCGCCATGAAAAGTTTCGGCACGTTCATCGACAAAGCAAAAGAACCGGAAAAAGCCGAAGCCCGCGCGAAGTCCGAAGTCAACATGATCAAGGCCCAACTCGATCTGGCTCAATGTATCTACGAAGAGGCGCAAACGCACACCGCCGGGGATGCCGAGCAGAAACGGTTACTTACGGAAGCGGCGGAAGCGTTCGAGCAGATGCACCAGCGGTACCGCAGCCAGGTCGGCGGTTTGTATGCCCACCTCTGGCAAGGGAAGTGCTTCGAAGAGCAGGGCGATCTGCCCAAGGCGCTGGGCATTTACAACGAACTGGTGGACAACCCCGGCAACGATGGTCCGATGGCGCGGCTGAAAGATCAGACGCTGCAATTCAAATTGATTTGCCTCAACACCAAAGAACGGGGCGATTACCAACTGGTGGTCGATCTCGGTGAAGAATGGTTGAAGAAACATGGTGCCGATGCGCGGTCGCGGATTGGCCTCGGCATTCGCTGGGAAGTGGCCCGGGCGTACGAGCACCTCGGCGACAAGCGCGATCTTCCCAAGCCCGATGCCCAGCGTTTCTGGCGTGAATCCCGGGACAACGCCCAGCAGGTCAGCAAGTTCAACGGCGAGTATCGTGACATCGCGATGGCGTTATCGCAGCGGCTCGATACCAAGCTCGGCGGGAAAGAGCGCACGCCCGATAAATTCGATACGGCCTACGGACTTGGGCGGCAATTGGTCACCCCAATTAAAGATAGCAAAGACGCGCTCGATGTTGCCATTCGGGCAAAGAAACCGGCGGACGAACTCAAGAAGATGCAGCAGGATCTCAACGCCCAGTTGAAGGAAGCGGCGGGCTATTTCGATCTCGCCCTCCGGCTCGCCAACAAGAACGACGATGCGAAGAGCATCACCAACGCCCGGTTTAATTATGCCTACGTCTGTTATCTGATGCGGAAGAACTATGAAGCCGCGATTCTCGGCGAATACGTGGCGAAATCGGTCAGCGAAGAAGATTCCTCGGTGGGGCTGGATGCGGCGTTTCTCTCCCTCGCAGCGTACGTGCAGGCCTTCAACGATGTGAAGGGGTCGAACGAAGACAAAGAACCCGATATGCGGTTCATCATCAACGCCGCGAATCTCATCACGGTGAAATGGCCGGAAAGCGACCGGGCGAACGATGCCCGCATGCAGTTGGGCGAAATCTACGGCAAGCTGAAAAAGCCGGTGATGGCCGCGGAATGGTACAACAAGGTTCCCGCGACCGATCCGAAATATCCGTATGCACAACTCGCCGCCGGGCAATCGTACTGGGCGGCATGTCTCGGTGCCGACCGCATGCCTGACGCGGAAAAACCGACAGCCGAACAACTCGCCGAATGGAAGCAACTCGCCCTGAAGTTGTTGCGAAACGGCAACGAGAAACTGCTTCCCACGCTGCCGAAAGAAGGGGCCGCTCCCGGCGAATTGATTGCCTCAAAATTTGCGCAATCGCAGATTGTGATCACGCTGGGACAAGACGCCGAAGCGATCAAACTGCTGCTGGATGATCCGCAATCGGTGATCAAGGCGATCACCGTTCCGGATGAAACCATGCGTCCGGAAAAGGGGGTGCAGAGTCGGCTCTTCGCCACGGAATGTTACAAGCTGTTGTTGCGCGCGTACATTGGTGCCGGGAAGTTGAACGAAGCCCGCGACACCATGAAAACGTTGGAAAAGGTCGCCGGAGCGGAAGCGGGCGCGGACGTCACCGATCTCTACGTCGGCCTTGGGAAACTCCTCAGCGAAGAACTCGACCGGTTGAAAGAAGCGAAGGAAATGGACCGCTTCAACCAGTTGATGACGTCCTTTGAAACCTTCCTCAACGATCTCTATCAACGCAAAGATGGTCAGACATTCGGGTCCTTGAGCTGGATTGGGGAAACGTATTTCGCACTGGGTGAAGCCACCGCCGAAGACCCGGTGCGGATGGCCGGTTACTTCGAGAAGGCCGGGGTGTCGTTCCAGGATCTGCTCAACATGGGCGACAAGACGCCGGGGTTTCTCACGCCCGATCAAGTCGCCGCGGTGAAGGTGCGGCTGGTCCGTTGTCATCGCCTGAAGAGGGACTTTGAAACCGCCGAACGGCTGATTGTCGAAGTCTTGAATGAACGTGAAAAAGAACCGCGTGCCCAAGCCGAAGCCGCTCACGTGTATGAAGACTGGGGCATCCACGGCGGGACCGAGAATACGCCGAAACTCCTCGTCGCCATCACGGGCGATCAAAAGAAAAAAGTCTGGGGCTGGCGATTGCTGGGCACCAAGTTGCAGAAGGAAATCGAACGGGGACGCGCGGAATTGATTCCCCAATTCGTGGAGAGCCGCGTCGAAAGTGCCGAGACCCGGCGGCAATATGGGCTGACGCAAACCAGTCCGGAAAAACGCCGCACGGAGTTCGATCGCGCCGAATCGGAACTGATGGCGACGGTCGCGGTGATGCGGGAACTGTCCGATGACCAACTCGCGGATATGAACGAGGTCTATCATCGAATTCTGCAGGATCAGGGGAAACCGGTCGTCGACTTGAAGGTCCGTTCGGAAGTCCCCATCGCCACCAATTCCGAATCCCCGGCGGATAAGAAAACGGCCGACGCGGATAAACCCAAAGTCACCAAAACTAAGGCCAAAGTCGCGGCAAAACCAGCCCCGGCGAGTAGCATGCCCATCTATCTGGGGCTGGGCGTCATTCTCCTCGGTGGTGGCGCGCTGGTGGCCTACATGTTCACGCGCAAGACAAAGTCGCACAAACGGCTGATGCCGATTCCCGCGAAAGACTCGCTGTTCGCATCGAACAGTCCGGACATTCTGATCGCCACGGCTCCGGCGGCACCCAAACCGCGGCCGCGACCGGCCGCCACGGGAGCTGCACCGTCAGCGGGAACGGCAACCGCCCGTCCTGCGGGAACCAAGCCCGCGGCCCCCGGCGCTCCCGCTGCCAAACCCGCGGCTCCGAAGCCGAAGCCCAAGCCGCCGGCACCGTAAAGAACAGGCATTCCGGTCCGAAGATCGCGTTCACAATCCTTCCCAATCGAATCACAGCACGCACGCCACCCTTTCGTTGGCGTTGGAGAAAATCAGATGTCCGTCCGCCTGCATTCGCTCTTACTGGCTGGCCTTTGTTCCGTGGTGATGATCGGGACCGCTTCCGCGGCCGACTCGATCACCAAGAAAAGTGGCGGTCGGGTTTCCGGCAAGATCACCGGCGGTTCCAAGACCGAACTGACCATCAAGCCCTCTACCACCGATGCGCTGAACGTCCCGGCGAACGATCTGCTGGTTGTCGATTTCGACGATGCAACGCCCGACATGAAGCTGGGACACGCCGATGAAAACTCCGGCCGGTTCGATGCCGCTCTGCAGCGCGTCACCAAAAGCAAAACCGAAACGAAGACCGATAATGCGTTGCTGAAGGGGGAGTTTGATTTCACATTGGCCCGCATTCATGCCCGCATTGCCCTCGCCGATCCAACCAAGCGCGATGACGCCGTTAAGCAATTGCAGGACTTCCAGAAAGGAAATAGCGATCACTTCCGCTATTACGAATCGATGGCTTTGCTGGGGCAAGTGCAGTTGGCGAAGCAGGATTATGATGCCGCCCGGAAATCGTTTGATGCTTTGGCACAGTCGCCGTGGAATGAATCCAAGCTGGCCGCGAAGATTGCGACCGGGCGGATTTTAACGGGCGAGAACAAGCTCGATGAAGCGGTGACGGCCTTCGACGACGCGATCAAATCGGCCGGGACAGGCAGTGGCGAAATGGCGCGGAAACATGAGGCCATGCTCGGCAAAGCCCGTGCGTTGATTCAGCAAAGCAAACACGCCGAAGCGCTGACGGTCCTCGACGAAGTCACCCTGAATGCTTCCCACGAGGACACGGGCCTGCAAGCCGAAGCGTACGTCCTGCAGGGGAATGCTCTGCAGGCTCTGAACCGATCCAAAGAAGCGGTTTTGGCATACCTGCATGTCGACATACTGTTCCCGCGCGAAGCGGGCTATCACGCGGAATCGCTCTACAACATGACCAAACTGTGGAAGGCCGTGCAATTGCCGGAACGGGGCCTCGAAGCGGAAGCCAAGTTGCAGAGCAGCTATCCCAACAGTGAATGGACGAAGAAGCTGAGCACCGTTCAGAACTGAATTTGTGGTTCGCTGCCAACGCGGAAAGTCGGGGTGTCTGGCCCCGACTTTCTTTTTTTACCGTTCGCGATCCGCCATTCTTCGTCCAGCCCGCAGTGGGGTGATGACAGGCATCGGCGTTATCACTGCGGGCGGGTTTCAGGGCAACCTACCGGCCGAGCCACAGCGAGAAATCGCGGTTGCTGAAACCGATCCCGGACTGACCGTAGCCACCATACGAGCCGTAGGATCCGTAGCCGCCATATGAGTTGTAACCGTAACCCGTGTGACAAGGTGCCGGAGCATACGCGCCATAGGGGGCCGGGGCGACGTACACCGGTTGCGGGCGAATGACGACGGGCGGCGCGTAATACCGGGGGCCATACCCACCGGAATAACCATACCCACCGTAGCCACCACCATAGCCACCGGAACCACCGTGATGATGGGATTGGCCGTGCGGGCCATTCGCGGAAGCGGTGTTGGCACCGGCGAACGCGACACAGACAGCCATGGCAGCCGTCGCAAGCAGTTGACGAGTCATGTGAGCATCTCCAATGGAAGGGGTTTCGTATCGGGCTGACGGTTTCCGATCACACTTCCCCTTTATCGCAGTGGTCATGCCAAACCGCCGGATTGCCAAATCCCGGCCGGTTTCGTGCAAAAACGTCGAGAAAACCCCACTGTGAACCGGCGAGAGGTGCCGTCCATTCACGGCAGGCGAAATCATTGCGACGACAGTCCGCACAAAACGACGACAATTCCGTACGAAAGAGTTCTGGCGTCTGCCGGGCACAATTATTGTGCGTCGTAATTCATCCATCGTGTGATGGGCGGTGACTTGTCCGAACAACGCGGAAAGGACGAGGAATCGGTCGTCACGGATGCGGCGGGTTCTCCCCATAGTTACGAACTTGCCTGCGCGGGCTCGGGCCGCAAACTTCCCGAAATAGGTGCATCCGTCGAGTTTCTCCGGTCGCTGTCAGCGAATCGTCCTCGCGTTCAAAATTGGCCGATTTCTATTCACCGATGAGTCCGAACAGAGAATTGGCCCTCGCGTGGCCACCCGTTGACGAACCGCCGATTCGTGGGCCAAATTTTCTGGAAAATCTTGGTAACGTCTCCGGCTGGTCGTTAAAATCGTTACTTGTCCGTTGTCCGGCTTCATCGTTCTTGGCGTGCCCGCTGCTTCACTCGGAAGTGGCGATCGCGTTCTTCGTTCCTCTGTCAGCATTCAAAAGCCTCACCCCGGAACAATCGTGCTTCGCGCTGCGGGACCGATTTCTTCCCTTGTGAGGTCCGTCATTCACACCTCCGTTAGGAAATTGATGATGCGCTTCTGGAATCGGACGTCGGCGAAATCGGTGGGAGCGCTCGCATCACTTGCCGGACTGGCTTGGGGTGTCATCGCGTGGGATGCGGTCCCCGGTCTGTCCGCCCCGCCGGCACCGGTCTATCCCTATCCGACGGTGTCCAAGCCCAAGGACGTCAGCCAGCAGTTCACGCAATCTCAAATCCGCTCGCAGGACGCGGAAACCGACACGCTGATTCGGGTGGTCACGGCGCGGACGCAGTTTTCGGTCGATGGTACGGGTTTGACCGTGGCGGTGTTGGATACCGGTCTGCGGACCACGCACGTCGACTTTGTCGGCAAGGTGGCGACGCAGGTCAACTTCACCAACGACAACAACGGCAACATCGCCAATGCGGCCGACGGCGACGGCCACGGCACCAATGTCGGGGGCATTATCGTCGGCCGCGGCATTCATACCGGCATCGCCCCCGGTGCGAAGATTATTCCCCTCAAGGTGCTCGCCAATAACGGCAGCGGCAGTTCCTCCGGGATCGATTCCGCGCTGCAATGGGTGTTGACCAATCGTGTCACCTACGGCATTTCCGCGATCAATATGTCGCTGGGGTCCACCAGCAACCTGATCACGGACAATTTCGGTGGTGATCCCATCGCGCAGAAGATTCAAGCCCTGCGGGCTGCGAATGTCGCCGTCGTGGTGTCCGCCGGCAACAGTTTCTTCGAGTTCAGCAGCCAGCCGGGAATGGCATACCCGGCGATCATCCGCGAGACCACCAGCGTGGGTGCGTTGTACGACGCGAACATCGGTCCGCAATTCTACGGCGGGGGAGCCGCTGCACCGTCGACCGGTGCCGGACGCTTTACCCCCTTTTCCCAGCGGCTGCATCCGAGCTTTGCACCCTTCACCCGGACCGATATTTTCACCCCCGGTGCCGAGTTGACGGCGGCGGGGATTGCCAACGACATGGCGGAATCGACGTATCAGGGAACCAGCCAGGCGGCTCCGGTTGCCTGCGGGCTGATTCTGCTGACTCAGGAGTATTACAAACGCCGCAAGGGGGTCCTTCCGACCGTCGATCAGTTGGAAAACTGGATGCGGACCGTCACACCGCGAACGGTTCGGTTTGATGGAGATGACGAAACCGACAACGTCATTAACACGAATCTCAGCTACGCCTGTGCCGATGCCGTCGACATGATCACCGCAGCGAAGACGGAGCTCGACAATGCCACGCCGCCGCCGCCGACACCCAGCCTCGTGACGGTGACCTGGAATGCCGGTACCAAGACAGTCATGCTGACCGGCGATACCGAAGCGAACTCCATCTCGGTTTCAAAGTCGGGTTCGACCGTGCGGATCGCCGGCGGTGCGGGAACCAAGATCAAGTACAACAATGTCACCAGCACCTCGGCGACCATCG
This sequence comes from Planctomycetaceae bacterium, assembly GCA_021732785.1. Taxonomy (GTDB): domain Bacteria; phylum Planctomycetota; class Planctomycetia; order Planctomycetales; family Planctomycetaceae; genus DSVQ01. The sequence goes on along the minus strand of JAKFUG010000034.1, from coordinate 3,890 downwards.
CCAATGTCTCCGGCAAGATTGCGGTCACCGGCGATTTGAGCGGCGGAAACGATACCCTCTCATGCGTCTCGCTGGAGGTTTCCACCATGAACCCCAAACTCGGCGCCGGCAATGACAATGTCGTGCTCAATTACTGCAATGTCGATGTGCTTGCCCTGGATGGCGGCACGGGCGTGGACACGTTTACGGCCACCACGTCTAACATCGCGGTGAATAACAGCGTGAATTATCCCTAGGCCCTCGCAACGATGATGTCGATGGGACGCTGCGACATCGTTCGCAACCGCCCTTGGCAGGATCTTTGTGAATCGTCCGCCGATTTCCCGCAGCCCGCAGAATCGGCTTGTTTTTGGCCCGGTTCGATGAAAAGAATAGTTGCATGGACAATTCCGGCACCGGACGGCGGTTCACCGGGAATGCTTCATCAACGCAAAATTACATGGTTCGCCTGCGGTCCTTCCCCGGCGAAAAACGGTTACAGCACGCATCGCGCTCCTCTGCGGTAAGGAACTTTTATGGCTTCGGTGAATGACGATCTTTCGCGGCGAGCGAACTGGGGTACCCGTTGTGCCGCCGGGTTCGTGGCTGCCACTCTCGCGGCTGCGGCCTTCGGGCTGTCTCCGGCGGCCCATGTTCCGCGGGAACAAGCCTCGGGATTGTCCTGGAACGATGTAGACCCCGTTCCTCTAGCTCCGGCGCTCTCGGCCCGCACGCTCGATCGCGCGCCGCTGGTGCAAGTGCGCATGCAGGGCTGTCCGGATGGACGCTGTGTCAGCTCCGATGATCCCCGGATTCCGTGTGCATTGTATGCTCCCTGGCATTTTCCGAAAAACGGGCAGGAAGATGCGATCGCCAAGAATGTGAAGGCGGATTTCGTCGTCCAGAATCCGGCCTGGAAATGGCCGCAACCGAACGGCGTGGGAACGGCGCTCACCATCACCTACAGCTATTCCAACCTCCTCGATGGCGGGATGAAAGGGGTGACGGCGGCGCAGTTGAAGGCCGGTGTCGCCGAAGTCTTGAAGATCTGGTCGGCCGTGACGCCGCTGAAGTTTGTCGAAGTCCCCGACTCGGGACCGTCCGTGAGCGACGCATCCTATGTTCCCGGGGGGGCGCCACGTCTGCGATACGGTCATCATGCGATTGATGGTGCGTCGGCCGTACTGGCCCACGCCTACTATCCGTACGACGTTGCGGGTGATGGCTTGTCCGGTGACCTGCACTTTGATGAAGGCGAAACCTGGGTGGTGAAACCCAGTGGTGCCCGTATCGATTTCATCGAAACCTGCCTGCATGAAACGGGTCATGCGCTGGGTCTGGCGCACTCGACCGTTGTCCAGGCCATCATGTACCCCTTTTATGCCGGACGGTTCTCCGGTCCGGGGACCGCCTTCATTTTCCCGGACGACCGGGATGGGATTCAGGCGATTTATGGGCCCAAGCCCACGACAACGCCCGTCCCTGTGCCGCCGGTCCCGGATCCCACGCCTACGCCCACGACAACCGTGGTGACGATCGCTTATACGCCGGGATCGAAGACGCTGACCATTACCGGTGACGGAAGTGCCAACAACCTGACAATCTCCCGCACCGGCACCACGCTCACGCTGACCGCCGGGACCGGGACGACCCTGTCTTACCTGAACACGAAAGTCGCCACGCAGAGCTTCCTGGGCGTCTCCGGTCAGATCTCCATCAACGGCACCATGGGCAGCGGCAGCGATTCCCTCACCTGCGTCGGCCTCGATGTCTCGACATTGATGATGGATTTGTCCGGCGGCAACGACTCCGTGGTTCTCAACTTGTGTGCGGTCAACATCCTGAACCTGATCGGCGGATCGGGCACGGATACTTACAACGGCTCGACTTCCACCGTCGTGACCAACATCAGTACCGGCTTCCCGTAATCGAGGGACGGTTGCCCTCCGTGCTTCACGAGCCGAATGCGTCTGACGCACCGCCGCCTGGTTCTCTCTGTGAGAATCAGGCGGTTTTCATTGGTGAACAGAATCGGAGCCGACCGCCAGATTGCCGTTTGCCTCAGGCAATGTCGCTGCTATGCTCACATCGTCCAAAGTGGGATCGTCGCGAGGCCGTCGGCATCGGTTCGGCAGGACATCATCCATGAACGCCCCCTGTCCGATCGCAATTCGATTCGGTCGCCTTGCCAGCCTCCTGATTCTGATTGTGGGATCAGCGACCACTTCGGCTCAAGACCGTCCGCGGCCGGTCGAAGATGGTTCACAACGACCGTGGATGACATTCTGTGTCGCGCGGCTCGATCATCTGCTCGATCATTTTGACGTACTGCTGCAAGCCGCTGATCGTCCCGAGCTTTCGGAAGTCTTGTCGAACCGATACCGCACCTGGCAGGACTTCGGCGGAATTGATCGCACCCGGCCGTTGGGTTTGCTGTGGGCGTGGCGATCCGACAATCCCGACACGGTAGCTGCAGAATCGCACGAAGAACTCCTGTTCGTGCCCATCAAAACCGTCGGGCCGCTGCTCAAGACCATTACCTTCGATATCGTTCCCTATCGGGAAGTCACGCCCGGACATTTCGAGATCGATCGGCCCGGCACGCCCTATCATGCGATCGTCCGCGACGAAGTCCTGTGGCTGGGAGATGATCCGGCAACATTGCGGCGGTTCTCCACGAAGTTGAAAACCATCGTCAACGATCTCGTCCGCGAGTTCGATCTGGCGATTGCGTGGGATCTGCGACAGGTCCCGGCCGATCGTCGGCAGAAATGGGTTGAAGACTGGCGGCTAAACTTTGAACCGCTGCTGCAACGGCAGGATGACGAACCCGCGGAAGCCCACGTCTGGCGGGCCCGCTCCGGTCGCGCATTGCTCGGTTTCGTCACCGAAGCGCTTTCGAAACTGGATCGCGTTGTGGTGGGGGTGAAAATCAACACGCTCCGCCGCCGGGCGGAAGTTCAGGTGCGGCTGGAAGGGGACGTCCATGCGGCCGGTGCGGCGACGTGGCTGCAATGGCCGGCCCGCAAGACGTCCATGATCCGGCTCGATACCCCGGATGCGTTTGCGTTTGGATCGGTGCAGATTCCGTGGGCGAAGGACATCACCGCCGAGCGGCCCGATCGTGACGGCGCGGCGGAGATGGCCTGGCAGGTGTTCGGTGATCCTTACGGCGATCGCACCACCGTGGTTGCTCTGCGGGTGCCCGGATTGCCGGAAGAATGTGCGCTTTGGCCCGCAGCGACAGGGGAGACATTCCGTGCGGGCGATGTCGTGTTTCGACGCATTCAGGACTTGCCGATTCCCCAAGCCCTGCGGCGGTTCACCGGTTGGGATCCCGAGTGCTGGTGCGGGATTCGTCAGGATGTCGTCTGGTGGGGCTTTGGGCCGCCGGAACCGGCATCCGCAGCGTTAAAGAAAGCGATGCTTGCCGTGGAAGAACCGGCCGCTGCGCCATTCAAACCGACAGCGGTCCAGGTTCGCATGTCGGCGCGAGATTTAATCCCCTACCTGCAGATTTTCAGCCACGGCTGGGCCGACGGCGAACTGCAGAAAGGCGAGGATCAGGTGAAACTGCGCGTCGAACCCCATCCAAAAGGATTGACGCTCCACTTGCAACTCGACGCCGGATTGCTGCGGTTGATCGGGGCCTCCATGGCGGACGATCTGGCTACGGAGCTGGAACACATGATGGCGACTCCGTGAGTCTTCCGCGGTCATGAATCCTTGCGAATGAGATCGGGGCCGCTCCCGGTCGTCTTTTCGTACCCCCCTTTGCCCTTCACATATTTCGTGAAGCCGAGCTTTTCGAGGTTGCGGTCGGACATTTGCTCTTTTTTATCGTGCTTGCCAAAGCCTTTCGGTCCGGACCACGGGGCGGTGACCTTGCGGCGAACCGGAACGCCAGTTTG
>JAKFUG010000071.1 GCA_021732785.1 Planctomycetaceae bacterium | reverse complement strand
CGGCGAGCATCACCGTGTGACCATTGGACTGAATCAGCTTCGCGAGCTTGGCAATGGTCGTCGTTTTGCCGACGCCGTTCACGCCGGAGACGAGAATCACCGTCGGCTTCGTTTCCGCTTTTTTCAAGGGCGACAGCGGCTGATCGGCAATCGCATGCACATCGTCGGAGCCCTTCAGCAAATCTTTCAGCGTCGCTTTCACCGTTCCCCACAACTGCGGGAGATCGAGCGTGCGGCCGAGGTAGAGCGTGCGGAGTTCGGTCACAATCCGATTCGCCGCGACGACCCCCATATCCGTGCGGATCAACCGGGCTTCGAAAGTTTCGAGCTTCTCTTCGTCGAGGATTTCCCCCGCTTTGAAGAGGTCGCGGACGTCGGTCTGCAGAAGCTGCTTGGTTTTCTGCAGACCCTGCTTCAAACGATCAAACCAGCCCATAAATGCACTGTACTCTCTGGGAAAACATCGAAACGGCCATCACACGAAACCACGCTGCTCATTGATCATAGGTCGAACGCATCCCCGTCGGCAAGCACCCTGAAAGCCTTGAGAATTCGCTCTCGCCCTGATGGCTCAGATTCACTAAAACTCCGGCCGTCGAATTGACCATAAAACTCGGGATCCGCTCATGCAGGATGAGTGACCATGACGAAGGTTCGTTGCCAATGGGCCTGTTTGGCGTGTCTCCTGGCCGGGGTCGTGCTGGGACAACGATCCTTCACGCCTGTCCTTTCGGTTTCCGCTGACGATTTCCCCGAAATCACCCCGGCGGCAGCCAACCCGCCGCCGGCGCGATTGCCGGCGACGACTGCGGCCGATCACCTGCGGATTGCCGCGGAGCACTTGGACGCCGCGGGGCAAACTGCGCTGGCTCAACACGTGCGACAACTCACCGACAGAACCGGAAATTCAGGCCCCGCGCCGGATCCGAAGTATTTTCCGGTCGCTCCGCCCCGAGCCATTTCACCGGAGTCCGTTCCCCCCTCCGATTGGGTGCCGCGACCGGTCGTACCACCCCGAGGGCGTGTCTCAATCGAGGTCCCGCCGGAACTCGATGACGGGCATCTGCGGTTCATTCAGCCGGTGGGACGCAAGGACCATTCCGGCGAAGTTCGTACCACAGCCGCTCCTCCGCGTGGTCCGATTTAACAACCGGCGGCCATCACTCCGCCGGTGGGCGACGGCCCTCTTTCTTTTCCGACTGCCGCTGCTTGCCTTCCAGACGCCGTCGTTTCGACCCAAGTGACGGCTTGGTCGCTTTGCGCTTGCGTGGGGCCACCAGCACCTGCTGGATCATCTCCCGCAGCTTATCTTGTGAGGCAGCGATGTTCTTCGGTTGATCGCGGTACTCATCGCTGGCGATGACGATGTCGCCGTCTTCGGTCAGCTTGGATTGGAACCGCACGAGGAATCGTTGCCGAATATCGTCCGGCAGCGAGGGGGAATCAACGGCCCGCCACCGCAGCACCGCTTTCGAGTTCACCTTGTTGACGTTCTGGCCGCCGGGGCCGCTGCTGCGCGCGAACGACCACTCCAACTCGCCGGCGACAATTCGCACTCGCGCGCTGATAATCAGATCGTCTTTTGCTTCGCCCGCCATGATGTTCCACTACGCCCCGGAAGCCCAGCCATTCTTATGGCTGGGTCTCTTATGATCTACCACCGACACCGTAACACACCTTCAGGTTCACTCGCCCCACTGCACGGGGTCTTGTCGATAATACTCTTTCAGGATGCCGTACAACGACGGAAACTCGTCGAGCAATCGTCGCGGCTGTTCGAAGAAGGCTTCGCTCGACACCGCAAAGAATTCGATTTTGCTGGTGGCTCCGTAATCATCCAGAACCGAAACGCGACCGAGACGGGCCTGTCGCACCAGCCGGTCGAATGCTTCTTCGAAGATCGCCACCCAATTCGGCGACTGGGTGCCATCGAGATTGGGAATGCCATCGACGGAGTGGTTCTCCATGTCGAGCAGATGCGAGAATTCGTGAATGACGACATTCCGCGGTGAAGGTAAACCGGTGGTTTGCTCCAGCACGGTTCGCCAACTGAGCACCAGCGGTCCCTGATACAACGCCTCCCCTAACCGCGGCTCATCGCTCACCCGCACGCCGCCCCATGGCTGTTGTCGCATTGCCTGACCGACGTAGGTATCGGGATAAATCAGTACCGACAGCAATCGTCCAAATGGCATCGCCGGGAAACCTAAGCCGATCAGGCACGCCTGGGCCGCAATCGTGACCCGCATCTCGTCGGTGACCGTCAAGCCATTGCAACCCTCCCAGTAATGCTCCGCGATGAAGACGCGCAGATCGTTCACCAGTCGCGCTTGCTGTGCCGCCGTGAGATGACAAAACGGTCGGCAACGGGTTTCAATCCACGCCATCCATGCCGGATCGATCGGTCGCGACAACAACCGCTGACGTCGCCAGCGCCGATACCATGCGAACACCGTTACCGCTCCTCACCAGCACGATAAATTTCCGTGCCGTCGAGAATCGTGCTGACTACTTTCACGTCGTGAATCTCATGGGGCGGAATGTCGAACAGGTTACGGTCCAGCACGATGAGGTCGGCGGCTTTACCGACTTCGATGCTGCCGGTTTCCTTTTCCTGAAAATTGACGTACGCACCGTTGATGGTGTAAGCGGCAATCATTGTTGGCAAGTCGACGAGTTCTTCGGGCAGCCACGCCGGACCGGGCTTTTCGGTCGGGCCGCGGCGGGTAATGGCGACCTGAATGGCTTCCAGCGGATTCATCGACGTCACCGGCCAATCGCTGCCGCCGACAATCATCGCACCGGTATTCGCCACACTGCGGATGGGGTACAGCCACCGCGAACGCTCCGGGCCGAGAACCGGGATCGTCATGTCGAGAATGTACGGATCGGCATACGCCCACAGCGATTGAAAGTTGGCAATGACCCCCAACTTTCGGAAGCGGGCGATGTCCGGCGGATCGAATAACTGAATGTGGGCAATGTGATGGCGGGAGTCACGGACACCGTTCGTTTTCCGGGCGAAGGCGAGCGCATCGAACGAGGCCTGAATGCCGCGGTCGCCGATCGCGTGAATGTGAATCTGAAAGCCGAGACGATCCAACTCGGCGGCAAGCGGGTTCAGCACCTCCGGTTCGACGTTGAGCCAACCGCGCTCGGTCCCGCCGAGATACGGTTCGATGAGGGCCGCCGTCTTGGATTCGATCACACCATCTTCGAAGATTTTCACACTGGTCGCACGGTATCGCTTGCCGCGATACTTTTCGCGCCACTCGACAAACTGCGGCACTTGCGACATCGGCTTCGCGGGATCATACCGCATGGCGAGAACGGCTTTGGTAGTCAACTCGTCCTTCCGATCGAGTTCTGAAAACGCCGTGAGATGCTCAATTCGTGCCGACGCTTCCTGAACCGATGTGATGCCGAAGCGATTCGCCATGGCTTGTGCGCGACGCAATCCTTCGCGGTAGTCTTCCGGCGAGTAGATGGGCGACTTGCTACTGACCAATCGCGCGGCCAGTTCGCGCAGTGTGCCCGTGGGTTCGCCGGTGGCGGGATCGCGTTCGATGCGCCCCAGCGGAGGATCGGGCGTCGCTTTCGTGATGCCCGCGATGGCGAGCGCTTTCGAATTCACCCAGATGGAATGCCCGTCAAAAGCGTCGAGCATCACCGGGCGATCGGAAACAATGTCGTCGAGCAGCGCTTTGTTTGGATTCCCTCCGGCCATGGTGAGCGGCCAGCCGCTGCCGCGGATCCACGCTCGATCCGGATACTTTGCCACATACTTGCGAATGCGGTCGAGCACTTCGGTGAGATTCGTTGTTCCGTTCAGATCGCATTCGTCGAGTTCGATGCCGCCGCCAACCAGATGGACGTGGGAGTCGTGAAACCCGGGCAACATCATCTTGCCGTTCAGCTCGACGACGCGCGTGGCGGGTCCAACCCACTTGGCTGCACCGGTGTTTGGTCCGACGTAGACAATCTTGCCTTCGTGGATGGCAACCGCCTCCGCCCAACTCCGCGCGGCATCCACGGTGTAAACCGCACCGCCACGATAGACGGTCGATGCGGGCGCGGGAGCCAGTGGCTGCGACAACGACAGCGCTTGCAGGCAAATTGTTAAGACACACGGCGTCGCCAGCATCGCCTCATCCGAAAAAGGAAATTGCATTCCGAATTGGAATATCCGGGAGTGGATTCTAATCCCGATCTTCAGCCTCAGCCCATGGCCGCGTCGTGAACGGACGCAGGGGAGCCAGGGTGACAACTTTCGAGAGAAATCCGCAACGGACGCCCGCTAATCGCATGCGGCGAAGCCGATGCCGATCGGCACCGAGCCCGAATTTCCAGGACTCGATATCGTACTGAAAACAGCGAAGGTATGTGCGGTACAGTAAAGTCGAATGCGGGATGTCGAATCGATGCAATGCGGAAGTTCCTTGTTGAATCCAATTCCCCGGTGCGACTTCCTGTAACTGTTGCGCCCAGACATATTCATAGGCATACCTCTCGGCGTGCTCCCAAAGTTGGAGAACATGCTTCGACGTGAAAAGCTCGTCATCATCGCAATGGGCAATCCAGTCCCCCTGTGCCAGGGCCATAGCGCGATTGATCGGAGGCACGCCGCTCACCATGTGCCGAGCCTCGCGCGCATCCGGATACTTTCCACGCTCGGCGAGATTCTCAAAACGGATGCGCGCGTCATTCATTTGCGCAAGACGTTGCATCGTGTCATCCGTACAACCATCGCCAACAATGATAATCTCCAAATGCGGGTAATCCTGACACAACAATGCGGGCAGCGTTCGCTGGGTGAGAATTTCAGAGCGGTTGTAAGTGGCGATCACAACGGAGATCAACGGCGGATCGAATGGCCGACGATACGGCGCGGTACAACTGCGGCGCGCGGCGATCAATTCCTGCCGCTCCTCGATCGCGATTTCCAGCAACGGGCGATCCACGGCGTGCGATGTTTTCCGCGAGTGCCGGTCTTCGCCCCAACTTCTGATTTGCCTGATCGCATCGCGTACCCAAAGCAGGGGCAACTGCATACAACTGTGCCGTTGTAACCACGCTTTTACGAGCTCGCGCATGTCGACTCCAGCTTTGAAAATTGGCGACCTCATGCGGACACCGAGGCTAGGCGTGCCTTGATTTCAATGCCGCCCGAACTAGGCCGGCATGCGCGGTCGCCGTTTGAATTCGCTCTACAATTTTCGCGATGTCTTCCACGCCGACTGCGGTCCCGGTCGGCAACAACAGGACGCGCTGGCACAACGTTTCCGTGTGCGGCAGCGTCAGTCCCGCATTCGGCTCCAACGTCCGATACGGCTCGTGGATATGACAGCCGGGGTAAAAATACCGTCGCGCGAGGATGCGTTCGGCATGCAACACCTGCACCAGTTCATCGCGTGAAAGTCCGAACCGTGCTTCATCCAACACCGCGACGACGTATTGATAGTTCTGTTGAAATTGTGAGTCGTAATCCACGAGGGTGATCCCCGGAATGGATGCGAGCCGTTGTCGATAATCGGCATAGTGCCTTTGGTTGGTCGCGATGATCTCGTCCATGGCTTCGAGAGAAGTCAGTCCCATCGCCGCGGAGAGTTCGGACATTTTGCCGTTGGTGCCGAGTCGTTCCACGCAATCGTAATCGGCGAAGCCGAAATTCCGCATGAAGCGCAACTGGCGGGCGAGTTCGTCATCGTTGGTGGTGATCGCGCCCCCTTCGGCGCAATTCACGAACTTTGTGGCGTGAAAGCTGAAAACTTCCGCGTCTCCGAACCCGCCGATCGGCTGTTCTCCGGCCGAGCAGCCGAACGCGTGAGCGGCATCGAACAGCAATTTCAGACCGTATCGATCCGCTAATTCCCGTAACGGTCCGATGGCGCACGGCCGGCCCCACACGTGCGTGGCGACGATCCCCGTGGTTCGCGGTGTAATCAGCTTCTCCACAGCCGTTGGATCGAGATTGTGCGTGGTCGGGTCGATGTCGCCAAAGACGACGCGGATCCCGTTCCATTGCAGCGCATGCACCGTCGCGATGAAAGTAAACGAGGGGGCAATCACTTCACCGGTCATGCCCAGCGCACGAATCGCGAGTTCCAATCCCACCGTGGCATTGGCGACCGCGACGCTGTTTCGCACCTGTAACTTCGCGGCCATGCGGGCTTCAAACTCTTTGACGAAGGGGCCATCGTTCGTGAGCCAGCGGCGGTCGAGCGCGTCTTCAAAGCGGGCCATCAGCACGGTGCGATTGCCGATGTTCGGAGTACCGACATGCAGCGGTGACGTAAACGCCGGTGTGCCTCCGAGGATCGCCAAGTCGATTGTCATGCCGCGGGACTTCCTGGCGTTACGGAATGGTGTCGCCGCGCATGTGGAGTTCGGCCTTCACCTGTTCGGAGAGCGCGCGATAAACCTCGGGATCTTTCTGACGCAGTTTCAGCGGCGAAAGTCCGTAGGCCAGGCAATGATCGGGAATGGAATTCCGCACCACCATGTTCGCCCCCGCGGTGGCATTGATCCCGAGCGTACATCCCGGCAGAACCACCACGTTGCTCCCGATGCCGGCATTTTCCCGAAACCAGACCGGCCCCTGTTTGACCTGTCGATAAGCCGCATCGAGTTGCGGAACACGCAGCATTCCAACACTGAAATCATCGGATGCGGTAAAGATCCGACAGCCTGGCGAAGCGGTGGAAAATAAGTCGAAGCGCACGTCACCGCCATTCGCGAAGACGTAAGTGCCGGCTCCAATGTGACTGTGCCCCGCAAACACAATCTTGAAACCCGTCGCGGAAAGAATCGAAAATGCATCGATGCGGACATTATCGCCGAGGTGCATTCGCTCGGCACCATAAATCATGACCATACGGTCGATCTTCACGTCACTCCCCAGACTCGCGAAACCGATCTTCTGTAGTTCGTCGGGCGAGTAAAACGACATGCAGCACCGAATTCAGAGTGATCGAAATTCGTCAATGACAAGCATCCAGATTACGCCGCAACACATCCTTGTGGAAGGGATCGCATGCTGGAAACGGGGCCGTCGTTATCAGAGAGTGGATCGCCGACGCTGGATCTCAATGACGCCCGATTGCAGCCGCTGACGTTGTCGGGCTTCGCGAGTCCGGTGATCTATGTCCTTCCGTCCCCAAGGAAGAAGGCGTTTGTACTGCTCTGGAATCGTCGGCGGTTATGACGTACGCGGCTTGAGGATGAGCACCGACAGACCCACTGCGGTGAAATACACGATGGCGGCCGACCAGACGACGTCGGACATGAAATGGCCGCCCTGCATCACGCGCACGAGCGCCATTGCGCCGCCGAAGCCGAGACCAGCGATCATGAGTTTTGTGCCGAGTCCGCGACGTCGGGGACTGGCCAGAAAGGCCGGGCCAATCAGGTAGAACGCGACGGCAGCATGGCCCGAGGGGAACGACGAATTGTGATGCGCTGAGATCCCCGGCGACCCCAGGGGCACGAATGCCATTGGCCCGTCGAAATCCTTAATTTGATGCGGGCGCGGTCGTCCCCAGTGATTCTTGAATCCGTAATTGACAATCATTCCCGGACCGATGATGAACAACAGCGACAAGAATAGTCCCGCGCGATAGAGATTCCCGCGCCGGGCGATGATCCCCGCGATTTGCAAAACGACGGAAGCGCCGAATAAAACAAACGCCGGATAAATTCCACGGCGATAGAACAGCGTACATCCGGTGTTGAAGAACCAACTCCATTGTTGTGTTGCGTGATCGTAGAACAGATCCGAGATGGCGATATCGGCCTTCGTGCAACGGAAAACGACCGTGAAGAGCGCGATGAGTCCCAATGGCCAGGCGATCGGCCAGTGTGCCTGAAATGGCGTGCCAATCCAGTCTGTCGCCGCGTTAACCCCGTGGCCCGCTGGGATCGACGAAGGCCATGGTTTTGGTTCTGCGGTCGTTGTGGCGACGCGAGCAAGCGTCGATTCCCCGTTCATTGCCGCGATTCCTCTAAGGGGAGCGCTTCGGCGATCGGCGAATTGTCGATGCGTGGGCTGATGGGTGCCGATGGTGGAATGGCATGCGGATCTGGTAGGGGCCATTTCGATAAATTCCGTCCTAACCAGACGTCGAAATCATCGTGACGCTTGCCGCCCCGTTCTTGCCGCAGGCAACCAATCGGCGTCAGCGAAGTGCATGCCGCCGCGAATTGATCCGGCACGGGTTGCTTGGCGGGCAGAATGAGGAGCGCATCGCGGCCCGCACAGTCTTTGGGGCCGCCCCAGACATCGTGCTGGGAAACGATCGTTCCGGCCGCATTCCAGTGGTAAACGCGGGGATGATCCGGCAGATAAAATGCGAGCTGACTAACGAGTCCCCGGCCGGTCATGGTGACGATGAGAGGTTCTTCGTCACCGCAGGTTTCCTGTCGAAGACCATCGACATCGGCGGCGAGTTGTTTCCATCCACGCAGTCGCGATAACGGATCGCACGAACCGCCGACCCAGGGTGTCAGCGGCATGACAACCGGGGTCGTGTAGAAGAGCGCCAGAAAACCCAGACTCACTGCGAATGCGGGCAATGTCCCCCTGCGGAAACGGTCAATCCATCCTTGAGTGGACCATTTCTTGCAGGCCCACGCGGCGAACAAAATCATACTCGTGAGGTGAAATGCGACGGGCCAATTGGGTTGAACGCGCTGGAAAAAGCTGAGCGCGGTAATCATCGACAACGGAATCAAACCGAAACTGAGCAGAAATCGTTCGCGGTCGGGCAAGCCGCGCCATTGAATCAAGGCGGCGATGCAGACCACTGTCACCAGCAAATACATCAATGGAGAAACGATCCCCGCCTGGCCGGCGTGGAATTCCAGATAGAAAGCGAGCTGACGTTCGAAACCGAGCGCGCGCCATTGAAAATGTTCGCGCGTGTGCTGGGCCGTGAGCCAATCGTTCTGAAAGTTCCACACCAGGGCGGGGAGGCAGAACAGCAAACTGCCGCTGACCCAAAGGGCATACGTCAATTTTGGGAATGGCTTTCGCGATTTTTGCCGAGTCGCTAACCATGCTCCTGTGAGCGGAAGCAATGCGACCATCGTTTGTTTGGAGAGCAGTCCCAAGCCTGTGGCGAGGACCGCATACGGCAACCAGACGCGGGGTGAACGTTCCTTGCCGAAGAGTTCCCACACACACCAGACGGCAAAGGCCCAGGCGCAAAGAAACGGTGCATCGATCGTCATGAACAGCGACATCGCGGCATTGCCGGGAGTGACTGCCACAATGAGGAACGCCCACCAGGCAACACGTTCATCGTAGAGTGAACGTGTCAGCGCAAAGACGCCCCACAAGGCGACGGCACCGCAGAGAACGGCCGGGGACCGCAGAGCCCACGCATTGTCGCCGCCCAGATTTGTTGCCAGCGCCGCAATCCACGCAATCATCGGCGGCTTGCTGTAATAGCCCCAATCCAGTTGGCGTGACCAATCCCAGTAGTAAGCTTCGTCGGCCGCGAGTTCCAGCGGAATCCAACCGAGATAGAGCCAACGGCAAACGGCCAGCACCGCGATCGCACTCAGGACGCGGACGGTCACGGCCGATGACGTTGCGCGCGAAGTTAAAGCCAATCGCGGAACGGAAGTTGCCCGCTCCGAAACCGTTATCACGCCAAGATCAGCCCGGATAGTCGACATGTTTTAAGTTCGTATCACCCCGGAAAACCAGGCCGACAGGCTCCCACCCACGACGACTGGCACCCAGGCGGCGAGATCGGGAGCGACCAGATGGGCCTGTCCCAGATAGCCTCCGGCATAGACCGCGCCAAAGAAAATGGAGAGCACAACGGCGCAGAGCGCGGAATCGGCAACCAGCCCCGTGCTTTCCCGGCGAACCATCACCGGAATGATCAACAACACCGTGATCACGTTCAGCAAGGGCTGCACGAATCGGCCGTGCAGATGAACGATCAATCGATGCACGGTTTCCGGACCGAAGGCCGGACTGACAATGCGATCCATCAATTCGCGGGTCGAAAGCAAAGCATAGCTCGATCCGCGCTTGTAGAGTTGGTCGCAGGTAACGGCCGTTGTGACGAACGCTTCGTCTTCGCCTTCACCGGGATGAATCACTTTCAATCCCGCTTCCGTCAATTCCAATTCGCGATAGCGCGGGCGCACGCCGTACAACTTCCATCCGGCGGAATGACCGCTTGCTGCGGGGCAGTGTACGGCCTTCTCGGCTTTCAAAATGGTTAGATCGCTGGCGATGGACGGTGCCGGTAAAACAAACTCCGCCTGCTCGATCGTTCGTTCCGCCATGCGCAGATTGCGACCGTCGATCGAAATCCGCGAAGCATTGTCATAGATCGATTCCACACGGACGGCGGCAGAGTCGCCACCTCCCCGCGCCGCATACGCCGCATGCGCAAACCGGGGGATGACCATTTCCTGATTGAGTGCGAGCATCCCGCTGACCATCGCGGCGGCTCCCACAATCGGCAGCAGCACCCGATACATCGGGATCCCCGCGGCGAGCAACGGGTGCAATTCACCGCTCCGCTGAAAGAGAATCAGCACGGTCATGACCGAAATCACCAGCAAGGCCGGGCCGGCCCGATCAAGAAAGAAAATGGATTGAATGGCGTAGAATTCGCCGATCGCTTTGACCAGCCCGATGATCCCGCCATCGCGATTGCGGGCCAGGAAATCGTCCAGATTTTCCAGCAGGTCAATAATGATCATGAGCCCGAACAGGGCCAGAAAGCACGCGGTAAAGACGTGTGCAAAGCTGCGCAGCAGATAACGATCAAATGTCAACAACCGCGCAATTCCCTTCGCGCACCGGGCGGATCATCCTGATCCGCATACATCTTAAGTCAGCGAAAGGAATTACAGAGCAAAATGGCAATCTCGTCAAGACGGCCTCGCCGCGACCGCTAGCGAAGGAAATCCGCGGTCGATACCATATCTTGAGGGTCGCTGTGGCGAAACCGGCAGACGCAGCAGACTTAAAATCTGCTGGGGCGTAATCCCCGTGCGGGTTCGAGTCCCGCCAGCGACACTTGACCCTGTAACGACTTGCGACGATTGGCCGAATAACGGGGGACTTCAGTTTCGCTGAAGCCTCATCTCAATGTCGCGTCGATAGCAAAAATAGCAGGCCGGGCAATGTCGATATTGCCCGGCCTGCTTGTTTTCAAAATGAAGCGGTGCGAACTATTTCGGGGCACCGAAATTGAATCCGGGGGGGAAGCCGGGAGCACCCGCTTCCGGATTGCCGGCGGGCTTTTCGGCCCCCTTCTCTTTCACCAAGGTCTTGCGGCCCTGGCGCAGGTTTTCGAAGCTATCCGCTGAAATCACGTAGTACCAGTTGGCGAAGCGGTTGTTGAGTTCCTTCACCTTCTTTTCGCCATCCTTTGACTTCTGCTCGTAGGATTTCTCGTCGGCCTCAAATTTCGGTTTGTCGGCTTCGTATTTCGCCAGGGCGGCGTCGTAGATGCGCTTCTTTTCGTTGTACTCGGCCAGCGGGCCCACGTTTTCCGGTTGATCTGCACTGGCGGGACTGTCTTCTGCGCGAACCGGGACATCCACCTTGGGAGCTTCACCCGGTTCCTCAGGTTTCACCGGCTCTTCCGGCTTCGGTCCCAATGCTTCCGGGTTGAGCTGCGTGGTGACGAACAGATAACGGTTCTTCTTTTTTGAAGTATCTGCCGCTTTCTTGTCACCCTCACCGTCGTCTTTCTTCTCAGCGTCTTTTGCTTCATCGCCCTTGGCAAAACCGAATTCAATTTCCTCTTCGCTGCCGCTGAAAACTTCGCCGAAGTGGAGCAGATACTCGACACCTTCATTGGTGGACGCGATCACGTCCCCCTCTTTGGAGACCAGTTGCTGGCCGCCATCGGGAGTGGATGCGAAGAAGAAGCCTTTGATCCCCAAGTCCATGGCCGTGGCCTGATCGAGTTTGATCCCCGAGTCGAGCCGGAGATCGCGCTGCAATTTGATCGGCTTGGGACGGATGCCGACAATTTTGAGATCATCCAATGCGCTGACGAGCTTGCGGACCTCGTCCTGATTGACCTCTTCCTTCGTTTCGTCGAGTTCTTTCAGCTTCCACGGATCGGTCGTCGGATTGCGGGTCAGCACACTCTGATCGCTACGGAGGATGCGGCCCTTATCTGTATCGACCGAGTAATTGTCGACGGTGATGTTGTTGAGTTTCGGCCCATCGAGTTTCAGCAGATCGGGTTCGATCCAGTCGGCGAACTTGGTCGAAAGTTGTAGCTCGACCTTGGCTTCGTAGGTCGTATCCTCATCGGGACGGCGGATATAGTAGTAGCCTGCGCGACTGGGGACGGCCTTGCCGATGATGTAATCCGCGAGCGTTTTGCCGGCTTCATCCTTGAGCGTGATGCGTTGTCCGCGTTTCAGCGATTCGGACTTCTCATCCAACGGGTCGACAACTTCAAATTCGGTGTGATCGGCGGCGCGCGAACCGGCAAGCACTTCCCGTTTGAGTTCGATCATTGATGCCGCGCACTTGGCGAGTCGGTCTTTACCATCGGCGGGATAATTGTGCCGCGAGGGAATCCGCCAGAGACCGTCTTTGAACGCCACACCGAAGACGCGCGCTTCGGCGGTATCGGGGTTGTAGGCGATCACGTCCAATTGTTTGGCGGCATCGGCGTTCTTGAAGTCGGGATAAAAATCTTTGCCGACATTCTCATAAATTTTGGGGGCCTTCGGTGGTCCCGGGGTTGCCGCCCAAGCCACGACGAGCGAGAGCGCCGCCGTTACGGCAAATGTGAGAGTGCGTTGGATTTCGGTCATGTCCCCATCCTCAACCAAATCGGGGGGCTTCCCCGTGAATACTCAAATGACAATGTGGCCGTTAGCGGTTCGCGCGGCGACGGGCCGGTGGTACTTCGCGTTGCTCGTTCTGCAACCGCCGCAACCAGACGAAGAACCCGAGAATCAACGCGGGAATGGGCGGCAAGATCGTTGCCAGTCGGGCGTAGAAATGCTCCACACCGCGGACTTCGCGTTTCTCCCGCGCCCGGATCTCGTCCAGCCTTTTCTGTTTTTCCTGCTCGTTCTGCGCTTCAAACACTTCGATCTTACGATCGCGTTCCTGTCGGGCTAACGCCAACTGTTGCAGTTTGGCGACCTCATCGAGGGTGTCGTCTTTTTCGAGCTTTTCAATCTTCTGATCGAATTTTTCTTTCTCCGCTTCGGACTTCTTCTTGGCGTCTTCGGCGGCCGCTTCGCGTTCTTCGAGGCTTTGCTTGATGAACTTCTCCGTCCGCTTTTCCACCACCGTCAATGTGCGGTGTTTCGGGCGGCGCTTGCGAAGTTCGATATAAGCCTGATCACCCGCCAGGGAGTCGACAGCGTTGAGCACGAAGGTCACATTATCGAGGTCCAGACTGTACATCCGCCGTTCGCGGACCATGAAGAACCAGTCGGAAATGATGTCCGCATCGGCGACATAGATGACGTTGATCTTGTTTTCTTTGTCACCCTCTTCGGACTTGATCTGCGCGCCGACGACGTGGGCCGTGTCGTCCGATTTTCGCCGTGGGTTATCGATAATGTCGACCCCGCCGAACATGCCGGGCCGGACGAACTGATCCCAATTGAGCAGGCCCGCGTTTTTACCGGTCCGCAACAGCGGTTCAAATTTGAGCTTGCTTCCTTCCCGCGGGCGAATGGTCCCGGCGAAGAACATCAACAGTTCCTGCAATCCCCTGGTGATTTCGCTCTTGTCGCTGAAGGCGGAATCGGTCCCGCTCTTCTTGCTGATGGCGACCATTTCCGGACGCACGACTTCCGCGAATTCCGGGTGCAGCAACGTAATGGTGTCCGCCCAGACGATTTGATCGTACTGCCATTGGATGCCGAGCAGGTTCACCAGCGACGTGGCTTTGCCGCCGTCGGCTTTCATTTCGGGCGGCGGTCCGCCCATCATCATGCCGCCCTGCCGCGGCTTCGGTTGCTTCGGCGCCATGCCCGGATTGAAAGCCGGCAGCGGGTCATCGAAAATCAGCGTCGGCTTCCCCTTGCGGACATAGTCGACAAGGTTGGCCATCTGATTCTGATCGAGCGACGACGGCAGTACGGCGATGAGAACATCGATCTTCGAGTCGTCAATCGGCCCGGCGGCCGAGACCGTTTCCACGTTGTACTGCTTCTTCAGTTCCGAGATGATCCGCCATTCGGGCGAACTGCGAAACGACTGCATGTCGAACCCGCCATTGATCTTGGCATCGGTTTCGAGAATGCCGATGGTGCGCCGGGTTTTGCTGGCGACGGTGCGGACCGATCGCGTCAGTTCGTATTCAATGGGAATCGCGACTTCGAAGAACGGGATGACGACTTCATTCGCGCCGCTGTTGACGACGCAGCCGAGGAAGACGTCGTCGACCTGAATGCGACCGCCGCGTTCCGATTGCACCTTGCGCGGTTCGACACCGAACTTGCGGGCTTCGTCGGCCTGGTCGCTGAAGGGATCGACTTCCACGACACGGACGGTGATGTGCCCGCGGCCATATTGCTGATATTGCGTCAACAATCCGAGCAAGGATGTCCGTACGGAAACATATTCGCGCGGAACGTTCTTGCTGACAAAAGCCTGCATCAGGACCGGGCGATCGTCGGGCAGTTCTTTCAGAAGCTTGGTCGTGGTGCTGCTGAGCGTGTAGATTTTTTCCGTGGTCCAGTCGCGACGAACATTCACGTTGGCCATGACGGCATTGGCGCTGAAGAGCACGACTGCCAGTGATGCAGCGCGGGCGACGTATTGCCAGCCCATGTCCGTTCCGCGGTTGCCACCGGCCCAATGCCGCTGGCCGATGAGCACGAGGTTCACATAGAGCATCAGCGCCGCAAACGAGACGAAATACAACACGCCGGAAAGGGGGATGAAACCCATACCGAACTGGCGGAATTGTTCGGCGAGACTCAGTTGATCAAAGAGGCGATCGTGTCCGATAAAGCGCGTGGCCCACACGGGCATCGGCAGGTTGGCGATGAAGACCGGAATCGCGCAGAGGATCGCCGCCAGCACGAACGCCACCGGGGTGCTCGCCGTCAGATACGACGCCACCATGCCGGCGCTGAGGAGCGCACAGCCAGCCAGCCAGTAACCGACATAAGTGGTGGCGATTAATCCCGAGTCGGGGTCGCCGATCATCCGCAGCACGATGTAGTGCGTCAGCGAAAAGAGGAGCACGACGGTATAGACCGACACGACCGACAGGTACTTGCCCAGCAGCACTTCGAGGTCGGAGACGGGGAGCGTAAAGAGCAACTCTTCCGTGCCCAGCTTCTTTTCTTCCGACCAGACACCCATTGTGATGGCAGGCACGAGGAAGAGCAGAATCTGCGGAAAGTACGCATTCAGCTTGTCGAGGTTGGCCAGGTTGTCGGTAAAGAACTCCTCGCTGAAAGCCGCGAGGGCACCGACCAGCACAAACGCCACAATGAACAGGTAACCGGTCACTCCGGAGAAATAGCTCCAGAAGTTGCGTTGGAAAACCGCAAGAATCACATGCAGACGCGGCATATTCCGGCAATCCTCAATCAAAAAACCAGGCGATGTCGAATCAGGCGGGGACAAACTCTGCGGAGATCGCCGGTCACGTTTACCGGCGGGATGGTCGCTCATGGACGACGGCAGGCTATTTGCCTGCGCCGGTCAGTTCGCGGAACCGGGTTTCCATCGTGTGCTGCCCGGCTTCCATGTCGGCGACCGGACCGTCGAAGACCACCCGGCCTTCATTCACCAGCACCACGCGGCCGCACACCGCCTTCACTTCCTGAAGGATGTGCGTCGACAGCAAAATCGTTTTGGTCTGGCTCAAACTTTGAATCAGCAGACGCACGTCGTGAGTCTGGTTCGGGTCCAGCCCGCTGGTGGGTTCATCGAGAATCAACACCTGCGGGTCGTGCAGCAATGCCTGGGCCATCCCCACACGTTGCCGAAAACCTTTCGACAGCTTGCTGATCGGCTTGCCCCACACGCTTTGCAGCGAGCATTTGTTGGCGACATATTCGAGGCGATCGCGCAGCACATTCGCCGCCATCCCGCGGATGTCACCCATGAAATGCAGCAGCGATGATGGCGTCATTTCAAGATACAAGGGACCGTTTTCGGGGAGGTAACCGAGCAACCGCGCCGCGGCGAGCCGGTCGGTGCTCACGTCGAATCCGCCGATGAACGCGGACCCTTCCGACGGAGCAAGGTACCCGGTTAACATTTTCATCGTGGTCGACTTGCCCGCACCGTTCGGTCCGAGAAACGCGCAGACTTGTCCGCGGGGGACCGAGAACGAAACGTTCTGCGTCGCCGCAAACGACCCGTAGAACTTGCTGAGGCCGCGGGCCTCAATCATGGCCGGGCCGCTGCTGTGGGAATTTGCCGACGTGTTGTTCATCGTGGCCTTTTCAAGCGTCTCAGCGAAATCGGTCGACGATTCCGTCAAAATGTCATTTCGCTTCCCGTCGAAGCGATGTCCTTCAATCTGAGTACGCAGGTTCTATAGATGCGCGTTGGAGGTTGTCCAGTCAACCGAACGAAATCGATTGAGGCCGCCGAATGGCTTTTCGCCTCAAATGAACAGCCCCCCGGCGACCGAAAGGCAACCGGGGGGCCGCGTTGTGGTGGGAAATCAGGACTGGATCAGGGCTCGTTGTCGCCCACGCCATCCTTCTCGCTCGGCATCTCCAGGTTGTACCGCTCCTTCAGTTTGCTTTGCCAGTGCGAGATAATTTCGTTTTGCGGATAGCGCGCCAGCGCCATGTACGCTGGGTTGAAGAAGCCCGTGCGACCGTCCATAAGGAACTGCTGCTGCAACGACTTCAACGCGAGATTGTCGTCTTCCGGTTTCTCGGCGACGCCATCCCGATCTTTGACCTGTACGACATAGTATGCAGACCGAATCTGATTCGGCGCGATCCCCGCCTGCCCCACGGTCAGGTCTTCGAAGATCGTTTTCATAAATTCATTGTCCGGACGATCGACGCCGTCAATCACCGAGATCTGCGGTTCGGGCATCTGCTGTTGGAACTGCATCGGAATGTTCCGGGGCACATTCAGCCACGTGAACCGGGACGTGTGATGCACGGTGGTTGCCGGGCCGTCGGGCAGATTGTTGACGGTCTGGCCCGCCAGCGCTTCGGACATCGGTTTCTTGGTGACGTTGATGAGATCGGCAAGTTCCCTGGCCCGTTTTTCGGCCATTGGACGCGCTACTTCAAACTTCCAGGCTTCCACCACCTGAGCTTCCACTTCCTTGAATTCCGGCACCTTGCTCGGGAAGTCGGCAATCTTCCAGTAAGCAAAGCGTTTATCGCGAACGAACGCATCCGCGGAACGGGGATAGAACAGGAGATCGTCCTCGAAAGCAATTTCCGGCACCGATGACCCGGGCTGGAACTGATTCGGCGACGGCTGCATCGACATGGCGATCGGCTCATCGACTGCGTTCAGCAATTCCGACTGCGTCATCGGCTTGGTTTCTGCGTACTTCAAGCCGTGCTCTTCCGCGAACGCTTTCAGTTTCTTCGTGATCGCCTCCCCGGCTGCCTTCCGGTCCTCCGGTTTTTCAGCGCGGAGGTATTCGTCGTTGAGCGTCGACATTGCGGCGAGCGCTTTTTCGATCACCACACCCATCTTTTCAAAGGCTCGTTCCTTCAGGATGGTTTCGTGGATTTCGCCCTTCAGCGTGTCATCCAGTTCGCGGTATTTCGGCGGCGCGGCGGGAGGGACTTCCGGATTCCCACCGGGCGCGGGCGGCAGCGTGATGTCCCCTGCGCCAGGTTTCGCAGGAGCTTCTGGTTCGGCGGGCTTGTTGTCTACGGGCTTCGCGTCTTCCGGTTTCGTCTCCGCCGATTTTTCGTCCGCGGGCTTTGACTCCGCCGCGGGCTTGTCTTCTGCGGGTTTGTCTTCTCCGGCGGGTTTGTCTTCCGCACCGCATTGAGATTCCGCCGCTCCGTCTTCCGGTTTGGCGGGCGCGGGGGGCTGCTTGCTGTCGGTCCCCTTCTCTTCTTTGTTTTCCGCTGCGGGATTGTCCGGCGTTGCGGGGGCTTCTTTTTCCGGTTCCGCCTTCGGTGCTTCGACATTCGCGGGCTGCAGCGCATTCGCGGGAGCGTCATCGCCGAATGCGGGACCGCTCGGCGAATCCGGCACTTCGAAGACGCGGTAACGCTCTTTGTTCTTCGTG
This sequence comes from Planctomycetaceae bacterium, assembly GCA_021732785.1. Lineage (GTDB taxonomy): Bacteria > Planctomycetota > Planctomycetia > Planctomycetales > Planctomycetaceae > DSVQ01. The sequence goes on along the minus strand of JAKFUG010000071.1, from coordinate 45,834 downwards.
TAGTACTCGGCCACTTGTTCGTCGGTCACTTCCCCGACGAGTTTCTCGAACGTTTCAAAGTCGGCGGCGACGTAGCCCAACTGAACTTTGCGTTCCTGTACAAAGCCCGGGCTCCCGTTTTGCCCCGGACGCTTGTCTTTGAACTTGTCAAAGAAAGCGATCAATTCGCTGTTCTTCGGTTCGGGCACCTGACTCACGAATTGCGAGACCGGTACCGCGACGGTGTCCAGCGATTCCCGGACTTGCAGCATCTGGAATTGCTTCCACAGCGACAGCGGGGTTTGCACCGTTCCCTGGCCGAAGCGTTGTTGCGGCGGGAAATCCATCTGCTGGAAAAGCTGGATCGCCAGTTCTTCCTTCAGGATGTCGAAGAGATCGCTTTCACCGACATGCAGGTCACGCAAAACTTTTTCGTAATCGGGCCGCGAGAGTTTTTCCTGCGTCACCTTCTTGATGTAGTCGTTGACGGCTTCGTCATTCACCGAGATGCCGTACTTTTTCGCTTCCGCCAGATGCAGCGAGCGCATCACGATCTGCTGCTCGTTCGTGCCGCCGAAAATGTTGAACCGGTTCTTCGACGCTTCAGCCATGAAGTTATTGGCGAGGTTGCGTCGTCCTTGCAGACGCTGCAATTCCGATCGCGAGAAGGAGCCCATATTCGTGGTGATGATGGGGGCATTGGATTGCGCGCGGATGCCGAAAAAGGCGATCACGCCGCCGACGATCGCGCCGTACAGCGCCCATTCGCCTCCTTTGGCCCGCGGGGCTCCCACGACCCACATCCCGCCGGCGCAGATCAGGGCGACCGACAGTACGCCGAGCGACATCGGCAATTGTCCCGACCGGGACGTGGCCGCGTCGAGGAACACAAAGGAGAACATCGCGAGGCCGGTGACGACGACCATTAACTGGCGTTGATTCCGGCGAAAAACCGCAAACGGCGAACCATTCATGAAGCCGAATCCTGGAGTGACACTCGCCGCCTTAACCGGCGAAAATTCATCGACGCGTCCCTGGCGTCAATGCCGAGCACGCTTGACAGAGCGCCGGACGATGCTCTAAGGATGGTCCGGCTACTCGATCCCGCAAAGGGTCGCATTGTAGCTTGGTCAGAACGAGGCACAAGGTCAACGCCCCCGGCAAGTTCCGGCGGTCTTACACGGATTGGTCACAGCGTGGCTGGCAAATCGATCAAAGGCTTGGTGATTGTCGAATCCCCCGCCAAAGCGAAGAAAATCAGCGGTTTTCTGGGGTCCGACTACACGGTCATGGCCAGCATGGGGCACGTCCGCGACCTCCCGGAAAGCGCGTCTGAAATTCCTGAGGAACTGAAAAAAACCGCCTGGGCTAAGCTCGGCGTGAACGTCGAACAGGGATTTGAGCCGCTTTACATCGTTCCCAAAGAGCGGAAAAAACTCGTCAAGGAATTGAAAGACGCCCTGAAAGACGCTCGCGAACTGATTCTCGCAACCGACGAAGACCGCGAAGGGGAAAGCATCGGCTGGCATCTGGCGCAGGTGCTGCAACCCAAGGTGCCCGTCAAGCGGATGGTCTTTTCCGAAATCACGAAGGAAGCGATTCAGGAGGCCATTAAGTCGACCCGCGATCTCGATGCCCACATGGTCGAAGCCCAGGAAGCCCGGCGGGTGCTCGACCGGTTGTACGGTTACCGTTTGAGTCCGTTGCTGTGGAAAAAGGTCGCCCCGAAATTGTCCGCCGGACGCGTGCAATCGGTCGCGGTGCGGGTGCTGGTGCGTCGGGAACTGGAACGGCTGGCTTTCAAAAAGGGAACTTATTGGGACCTGAAGACGACGCTGGTCAACGCGGGCGGAGCCAGTTTCGACGCCACCCTCGCGACGGTCGACGGAAAGCGGATCGCCGCCGGTCGCGATTTCGATGAATCCACCGGCAAATTGAAGTCCGATGCCGACGTGTTGCTGCTCGATGAATCGACCGCCCGCAGTCTGCAACAACGGTTGTCACCGCAGGCGTGGGCGGTCTCAACCGTCGAGTCGCGGATGCAAACCCGCAAGCCGTACCCGCCCTTCACCACCAGCACGTTGCAACAGGAATCGAACCGCAAGCTCGGCATGTCCGCCCGCGAAACGATGCAGACGGCCCAGCGGCTGTACGAAGACGGTTATATCACTTATATGCGTACCGACAGTGTGAATCTGTCGCAGGAAGCGATCAAAGCCAGCCGCAAATGTGTCGAAGCCCGTTATGGAAAAGATTATCTCAGCCCGGACGTGCGGCAGTACACTAACAAGCAGAAAAATGCGCAGGAAGCCCACGAAGCCATCCGGCCCGCCGGCACGGAAATGAAGACCGCAGAAGAACAGGGACTGTCCGGCCGCGAAGCCCAACTCTATGCGATGATCTGGAAACGGACCGTCGCCACGCAGATGGCGGAAGCGCAGTTGCGGTTCCAAACGGTGACGATCGAAGTCGGTGAAGCGGAATTCAAAGCCACCGGTCGGCATGTCGAATTCGCGGGCTTCTTCCGGGCGTATGTGGAAGGCGTCGACGATCCCGAAGCCGCGCTCGATGACCAGGAAGCGGCGCTCCCGCCGCTCTCCGAAGGCGAATCGCTGACCAGTCGGGCGCTCGAAGCCATCGGTCACGAAACCAAACCGCCGGCGCGGTACACGGAAGCGACGTTGGTCCGCACATTGGAAGCCGAGGGGATTGGCCGCCCCAGTACGTACGCCTCGATCATCAGCACGATTCAGGACCGCGGCTACGTCATCAAGCAGGGGCAACAACTCACGCCGACGTTCACTGCGCTCGCCGTCACGCGCTTGTTGGAAAACTTCTTCCCGCAACTCGTCGACCTGCAATTTACGGCGAAAATGGAAGAAAGCCTCGACGACATCGCCAATGGAGATGCCGAACGGTTGCCGTATCTGAAGGCGTTTTATTCCGAAGCGGGCGGCCTCGACGAACAGGTCCGCGTGAAAGAGGAAACGATTGATCCGCGCGAGGCATGCACGCTTCATCTGGAAGGCGTCGAGCCCCGCATCCGGGTCGGCAAGTTTGGTCCGTATCTCGAAACCGAGCGCGACGGGGCGACCGTCACCGCGTCCATTCCGGACGGCGTCACTCCCGCCGAGGTAACCAACGAACTCGCCGATAAGCTGATCGAGCAAAAGCAGAAAGGACCGCAATCGCTCGGCAGCGACCCCGAATCCGGCGAATCCATCTTCCTCTTAAGCGGCCCATTCGGACCCTACCTGCAACTCGGTGAGAAAAAGGACGACGGGACCAAGCCGAAGCGCGTCTCACTGCCCAAAACGCGCGATGTGTCCACGGTCACGATCGACGATGCTTTGGCCTACATCGCCCTGCCCCGACTCGTGGGAAACCACCCGGTGACCGGCCACGTGATCAAGGCCGGCGTCGGCATGTACGGTCCTTATGTTTTGCACGAGAAGACATATAAGTCGCTCGGCAAAGAGGATGATGTATTAAGTATCGGGATTGATCGGGCTGTGGAATTATTAAGTCAGGCCCGAGTGAAAGTCGCTGTGGCCCCGATCAAAGACCTCGGCAAGCACCCCGTGGACAACGAACCGGTTGCGATTTTCGATGGTCGTTACGGCCATTACGTGAAGCACGGCAAGACGAACGCCACCATTCCGAAGGACCGCGACCCGCAATCGGTCACTCTCGAAGAAGCGATCCCCTGGCTCGAAGAACGGGCGGGCAAAGCGGGCGGAACCAAGAAGCGCGGCGGCTTCACCAAGAAATCCGCCAAGAAGGTCGTCAAGAAGGCGACGAAGAAGAAAAAACCGCCGGAAGAGTGACTTTGCCATCCGGCGAATCAATCGACTGATATGCAAACAAGCCCGGCATGGAATCCCATGTCGGGCTTGTTTTGTATGCCTGACCGATAAATCAGATAGGCTTCGGGCTTACGCCTGGAAGCTGCTGCCGCAACCGCAGGATTTCACGGCGTTCGGATTATTGAAGGTAAATCCGCGACGTTCCAGGCCATCGTAGAAGTCGATGGTGGTGCCATCGAGGTACAGGTCGCTTTTCTTGTCCACCGCGACCCTGATTCCGTGTTGCTCGCCAACGCTGTCTTTGGTTTCGTCGGTCGACGAATCAAAGCCCAGGGCGTACTGGAAGCCGCTGCAACCGCCGCCGGCAACACCAATCCGCAGTACCGTTGCGTCAGAAAGTTTCTGTTCCGCGATCACCCGCTTGATTTCACCCGCCGCTTTTTCGGTCAACAACACGGACATGGAACTCGCACTCCTCAATTTAATGGGGTCAGCCGGCTTGAAGCGCTGTCTGCCATCCTGGCCACAAACCGTATCCGCCGGGGAAGTTACTACCAAAAGTATAACAACAAGTCTCGGGAATCCAAGAGGGATGAAGTGAGTCCTGGAGACAGCCGCGGGTTCGATTTTGGTGATTCCGGAACGATTGAGAAACCGCAAGGCATTACAGCCAAGTAATTTAGGGGATTTCAAGTGCTGCGAACAGTGGCCGCTCTCGCGCTTGCCGAGTATACTTCGGGTTCGATTTTCACGGGATGATCCCTTCTCTTCCCCAGGACGAAGCAGTTCATGAGCGACAGCATTCACGACGAAACTCCCGTTCCCAGCGATCAGGATTCCACGCCGAAACATGCCCCCGCGGTACCGGGCGTCCTCCGCGTCTACCAGACCGGGCCGCTGACGGTCGTCGGTTTTGCCGGACAGGATGTGCCCGATGAAGTCTGCATCGCGGCGTATCGCGATCAGTTATTCAAGCTGATTGAAGATTTTCAGTGTCAGGTGCTGGCTTTCGATCTCACCGGGGTCGTGCTCGTTCCCAGTGGAATGCTGGGCGTGCTGGTCAGCTTGCGGAAACGGTTGGAACGGGTTGAACTTTATAACCCGTCGAAGGACGTGCTCGACGTTCTGGAAATGACGAAGCTGATTTCCATGTTTGAGATTCGCGAAGTCGCTGTCTGACCGACGGTTCGCACGGACATTTTGCAGAGAGCGTGTGATGTTTCTGGGCATCGAAATCGGCGGGACAAAACTCCAATTGGGTGTCGGTCCCGGTGACGGGCACACCTTTGCGGAATTGGTCCGGCTCGATGTCGACATCACCCGCGGCGGTGCGGGGATCCGCGAACAGATTGCGAGCGTCGGGCCCGATCTCGTGGCCCGGCATCGTGTGCAACGTGTTGGCTATGGCTTTGGCGGCCCGGTTTTCGGCGCGCGGGGTCTCGTTCAAACGAGCCATCAGGTCCCCGGATGGGATCAATTCCCGCTGGTGGAATGGACCAAACAGCATCTTGGTGTGCCGACGCGGTTGGGCAACGATTGTGATGTCGCCGCGTTGGCCGAAGCGACGTATGGTGCCGGCCGCGATGCCCGAACCGTGTTCTATGTGACCGTGGGAACCGGGATTGGTGGCGGGCTCGTCATGGGCCGGCAGATTCATGGGACCGATCGTCCCGCCGCCGCGGAGATTGGGCACCTGCGTCCCGGAATTATGGCGACGACTGCACACGACACGGTCGAGTCCATCGCTGCCGGCCCGGCGATTTCCGCACGAGTTCAAAAATGGCTGGCGGAACTGGTCGATGAGGATCGCGACAGCGATCCCGCGAAAGAATTATTGAGCGGCGTCGGTGGGCGGCTGAATTCACTCACGACAAAAGATTTATCCGCGGCGGCCAATCGTGGGAATGCTTTCGCGCAAAAATCGTATGACGAAGCGACGATAACCCTGGGGTGGGCCATCGCGCAGGTGATCACGCTCATCGCCCCCGACATCGTGGTTGTTGGAGGGGGCGTGTCACTCGCGGGGGAAGACGTGTTTTTCGGGCCGTTGCGTCAGTCCGTGGATCGATTCAGCTTCCCGCCACTCCGGCAGTCGTGCCCCGTTGTTCCTGCCGCATTGGGAGAAAGCGTGGTCGTCCACGGTGCTCTCGCACTCGCCGCAGCGGAATAGCACCGCGTCCGGGCTCGCGCCGACACGAAATGCAGGTTTGCTGTCTCAACCCACGTCGTCCGGCACGATTGCTACAATCGTTAAATTTCCCCAACCCGCTCGCAAAGTCGCTCAACCTTGAGCTTTCGAGTCTGTGAACCTCGGTGAACTTTACCGACGGTCGTTCAACTCTTGCGCCGTGATTCTCACCTGCGTCAGAATGAACCACGGCTTGAGCCGCATTCGGAACCGATGGATGAATGGGGATGATTTCTCGTGAAGGGATCATTTTCGCCGTTTGCGGAACAAGGACGTTCTTTGCATGACACGAATCCGTCGCTCGCGCTGGTCTTCGACGTGCGCATGGGCGATGGTTTGCCTCGCAGCGTGGACGTCGACGGTTGTCGCTCAAGAACCGAAAACTCCCGCGAGTGATGAACCCACGCTTCCCGAAGTGAAAGTGGAAGCCACGCCGTTACCGACCGGCAACTCCCCCGACACCGTCTTCAACACCGGCGATTTTACCCCCACCCCGGGCGGTCCGCCGACGATCACGCAGAGCACGATTTTCGGTTCGCCGCCAGCCACCGGTTATCGAGCGGCGTCGTCCACCACCGGGTCGATCGTCAACGTTCCCGATATTCAACTGCCGGCCTCGGTGAGTGTGGTCACGTCCGAAGTGCTGCACGACCAGCAGGCGCTGCGCATCAACGACATCTTTCGCGATGTCGCCGGAGCGGCAAAACTCGGCGATCAACTGCGGCCCGATTCGTTCATTCTGCGGGGCTTTGAAGTCACATCGCGCAACTATCGGAAAAACGGCTTGCTCGATCCGACTTACACGCCGCGCGACTTCGCCAACGTGGACCGCATCGAAGTCCTGAAGGGACCCTCCTCGATCCTTTACGGTGCCACACAACCATCGGGCACGGTGAACCTCATCACCAAGAAGCCGTTGAACGACGACTTCACCCGCTGGACATCGCAGCTCGGCAGCTTCAATTTTCAGCGGCATACCATCGATGCCAACGGGAAAGTGAACGATGACGGGAACGTCCTCTTCCGTGTGAACGCCGCCTATGAAAAGAGCGACACGTTTCGCGACTTTGGTTACAACGAACGGGAATTCGTCGCGCCGTCATTCAGTTGGATCATCGACGAAGACACCGCCATCACGTGGGAAGGCGAATATCTCAAAGATCGGCGTCGCTTCGATACCGGTGTTGCCGCGGTGGATGGCAGTGTCAGCACGTTGCCGATCACCCGTTTTCTCGGTGAGCCAGGGAATGATTTCCAGGTTTACCAGGATTGGCGGCAATCGGTCTTTCTCGATCACAAAATCGACGACATCTGGACCATGCGGGCCGGTGCCACGACGATTTTTTATTACGCTCCGTCCTCGGGAACATTTCCCACCTCGCAAACCGCCGGGACGACCATGTTCGACCGTGGGCGGCAGAACATCCCCCAATTCTTCGAGCAGTATTACGGCCTCACGCTGAATCTCGCCGGGGAATACGAACTCGGCGGGATGGAACACAAGACGGTCTTTGGTACCGAACAAGGCTGGTTCATCTCGAACAATTTCCGCTCGCAGTCGTCGCTGCCGGGCTTCCCGCCGCTGACCATCGACGGAGCGAATCCGGTCTACACGAATCCGCCGTTTGTGCTCACGCCCGCGGTGTTTGATTCGGGCTTTCGACAGAACCGCCACGGATTTTACGCACAGGATCTCGTCGAGTTCGACGAGCATTGGTCGGCGATGTACGGCCTGCGGTTTGACGATACGAACGTCGTCTTCGATCGGGAACTGGCCATTCTCGGCATCCCCATTTTGGGGCCAGTCAACACCAATCAGAACTTCGACCGCTGGACGCCGCGGGCCGGGCTCATCTATCAACCCATACCCGATGTGTGGAGCCTGTACGGCAACTATTCGCGTTCCTTCGACCCGCCGTCCGGTGGTCCGCGGCTGACAACGACGTCGTTGAAGCCGGAGTTGGGCGAGTCGTGGGAGGTCGGGTCGAAATACCAGGTCAGCCAACGCCTGGCCGTGCAGGCCGCGTGGTTCTGGATTGAAAAGCAGAACATCACGATCGACAAACAAGTCAGCGCGCCACCCTTTTTCGTCACGTCGCAAGCGGGACGCCAGAACGTGCAAGGCGTGGAATTGAGCCTGCTCGGCCAGATCACCGACCGTTGGTCAACGACCACAAACTACACGATGACCGATGCCCTGCTGCACGATAATACCGACCCCACGATCGACGGTCGCCGCCCGCGAAATGTGCCGCGCCACACCGTGAACATGTGGACGCGGTACAACGTGATTCAAAACCAGCAGCACACGCTCGGCGGCGGCTTGGGATTGGTCTACGTCGATGACCGCCTCGCGGCCTTCGGCGGGACTTTGCGGCTGCCCGATTACACGCGCTGGGACAGTGGTCTCTTCTACCGCCGGGGCTCGTTCGACGCCGCCCTCTACATCGAGAACATGTTCGATAAGCGGTACTACGCCGGGTCGGTCAGCGACCTGCAAATCACCCCCGGAGCCCCCACGACGCTCCGCGGTCAGGTCGGTTTGACGTTTTGATCCTGCCGTGACCAGCTTGGTAGGGTTTGCCGAGTCTGCGAGGCGAACCAAGGTGGGTACGCTCTTACGGTTCGCCTCGCGGACTCGGCAAACCCTACGGTCTTCGGCCGTGATCGCAGCGTGCATGGCGGGAATCTTTCGGAAAGCACTCTCGAATGGCATAATGACTCGCCGTAGGGAGACGATCAGCAACTCAGGTCAGCCGCGTGCGCTCGCTGGAGGTTGTTGAAGTGACGGGAGTCTGGTTCATGTTGACGCGTCGAGATGTGTTGGCCACGTCGGTTGCCGCCGCGGCAAGTGTTGCAATGGGGACAGTAGCGATGAGTGCAGAGAAGTTGCCGCAAGTGTTCTTTGATATGAGCATCGGCGGGAAAAAGGCCGGGCGGATTGTGATGGAATTGCGTTCCGATGTGGTCCCGAAGACCGCCGAGAACTTCCGGGCGCTGTGTACCGGTGAAAAGGGCTTCGGCTTCAAAGGGTCGAGCTTTCACCGCGTGATCCCCGAGTTCATGTGCCAGGGGGGAGACTTCACCAACCACAACGGCACCGGTGGAAAGTCGATCTACGGCGAAAAGTTCGCCGACGAAAACTTCAAGCTGAAGCACGACGGCCCGGGCATCCTGAGCATGGCGAACGCCGGGCCGGGAACGAACGGTTCGCAGTTCTTCCTCTGCACCATCAAGACCGACTGGCTCGACGGCAAGCACGTCGTCTTCGGCAAAGTGGTCGAAGGCATGGACGTGGTGAAAGCCATCGAAGCCGTCGGCTCCCGCAGCGGCAAGACCTCCGCCAAGGTGGTCGTCGAAGACTGCGGCGAAGTGAAGTAACACGCCGCGATCGAATTACGAGCAAGGCCCTTCGACTGCACGCAGACGAAGGGCCTTTTCGTTTTGCCCGATGGCGTCACACGATCATTCTATGCCATGTGTGCCACTGGCTCTGCCAGTGCTCTTTGAATCAACTCTTCACTACCGAAAAGCGAAGACACTGGCGGAGCCAGTGGCACACCGCAATCGGCGTTTCGAGCGTTAATTAGAACGTCCGCTGCACCGCGAATTCGGCGATTTCTGCAAGAATTCGCCGAGAACGCGACGGCGCAACCGCTTCGAGTTGCTGCCGGGCATCCTGCGCTAACTGCAAGGCCCGCTGGTGGGCATACATCATGGCGTCGCTGCGGTCGAGGTACGGCTGCAACTTCTCCCGCGTGGTTTCATCGGGATGCAGCAGCAATTGACGGAGGGCATGGCCGTCGACATCGGTCGCCTTGGCGAGCAACCGGATCAGCGGCAAGGTCAGCTTCTGTTTTTGTAAATCCGAACCGAGCGATTTGCCGGTTTTCCGTTCGTTTCCGACCAGATCGAGCACGTCGTCGGCAATCTGGAACGCCAGTCCCAATTGGCGACCGTACCGTTCCATCGCCGTGACGACGCGACTGTCGGCCTGCGCATAATGAGCCCCGAGGTAACCACACAACGCGGTCAATTCGGCGGTCTTGCCGTCGATGATCTTGAAGTAGGCTTCTTCCGAAAGGTCGAGGTTGCCCCGTTCCTTGATCTGCGAGAGTTCCCCTTCGCACACGATATTCGTCGCCCGACCGATGGCGCGACAGGCGTGTGTCGTTTCAAGGGAACTGGCAAGATGGAAAGAATGCGTAAACAGATAGTCGCCGAACAGCACGCTGGTTTCGTTGTTCCAGCGGGCATTGATGGTGGCCACATGCCGGCGGGTCGACGCTTCGTCCAGCACGTCATCATGCACCAGCGTGGCGAGGTGAATCATTTCCACCACGGCGGCCAGCGTGTGGTGGGCAGCCCGAATTCCGCCGCTGGCATCCGCCGTCAGGAGCAGTAACATGGGCCGCAACCGCTTGCCGCGAAAGCGGGTGACGTGTTGCAGGATGTCACTGACATACGGATTCGTGGAATCGAGTTCCGTGGCAAGCACTTGTTCCGCGGCGATCAGGTCGGCACCAATGGCCTCTTCCACGAGACTCAATACGGGGGCCGACTTGGAGGTCGGATCGCTTGCCGTTTGTTCGGTCATGTCGAATCGCTTTTCCCACGAGGCGGTGGACCCATCGGGCCGGATTGAGCGCCAAGGAACCCAGCCGAATCACTCCCAGGTCCCCGCTGTCTCCACGAAGGAAACCGTCGCCGAGTGTGTTCGTTTAACGCAGGTTAACGTTCCGGTCGCATTTTCGCTACGGATCGCGTCACCATGCCCCGCGGCGGCGACTGGAGAAATTTCCTCTAACTCAATTGTCGTCAGGCATTTACGTGCGAACAAGAATGGCGTTGGTGCGCAATTGCCAGTTTTGCCGGACAGTGGGAAAGCTCCGTTCTGGTATTCCCATCCCGCACAGGACGCCGGTTTTCCGCTTTCATCATCGGACGAAACGGAGTCAACCCATTGGCTTGGAGGAAGACGGCGGCGCATCCGCTCGAAAGGGGCCGCTCTTCCCGCCCGATTTTTCCAATAACCGTGTCGGGCCGAGCGTCATTCCCCGGTCGACGGCTTTGCACATGTCGTAAATCGTCAATCCAGCGATGGTTACGGCGGTGAGCGCCTCCATTTCCACACCCGTTCGGCCCTGGACCTTCACGGTGGCCTCAATCCGAATCGTCCGGTCATCGATGATTTGCAGGTCCAGGTCGACGGCATCAATCCCCAGCGGGTGGCAGAGCGGGATCAAATCGGCGGTCCGTTTGGTCGCCATGATTCCGGCGAGCCGCGCGACATCCAGCACGTCCCCTTTTGCTACCTGGCGATTGCGGATCAGCGACAGGGTTTCGGGCTGCATGTGAACAAACGATTCCGCTCGCGCCATTCGTTCCGTGATCGCTTTCCCACCGACATCCACCATGCGGCTGGCACCCTGGTCATCGAAATGCGTCAGATCACCCATCGCGATTGGCTTTCGTGGAATACGAACTTCATCCGGCGAACTGGCTTGGAGAATATCCGGTCAGCCGCGCGAGGACCATTGTCAACTGGCGATGGAATCGTCCGCAGTTACCAGGTCCAGACTTCGACGGCACCATTGCTGCGGAGCACCGAAAAGCGGTTGATGCCGATCCGTGCAATGGCCACCGGAGTCGCGGCGGCGTGTTGATACTCCATCACAGGAGTGCTGTCGCCGGTCCGGAACAACGCGATTCGTGCTTCATCAACGATCACGAACAGGCCGTTCAGCATCAGCGCCGCTTTGGGGTAAGACCAACCCGAGAGCAGACGCTGGCTGGAATCCGCACGGTAAACATCCTCGATCACCACCACGGCGTCTTTCTTCAACAGCAGGACGTGCCGCGAATCCTTTTCCGAAAGGCAGACGGCTTCCTCGCCGGGAAGCATGCCCGTCCACACGCGGATGCCATTGCGATCGAAGTGTTCGGCAAAAATCTGGTCGTCGCCGACCGGCAGAAACGTCATGACTTCGTGATCGCCAAACGCGTGCAGGGCGGCCTTGCCGCGCAGCAGAGGCACGACATGCTGCGGATCTCCCAGCCATTCCTCGGCGATGCGAACCGAACGGATATTGCTGCCGTGAAGAGCCATGTACGACAGCCAGACGGCACCCATTTCATCAAACCACATCACCCGCGTGATGGCGTCTCCGGGGAGAACTTGCACCGCATTCATCGGCAAGTATTCGGGCGAAATCACATTCCATTGCTCGGCCCCGGAATTCCACCGCACGCGAAGGGGAGCCAGCGAGGACCGCAGCCAGATTTCACGATGCCGCGGACTGATACCGACGAGCGATGTCGCACTTGAGCGCTGCTCCAGCCAGCAACGGGAGGTGACTTCGCTCCACGATGTCAGAATCAGCAACTGCTTCTGTGATGCGGTGGCCGTGGTGGTCAGAATCGCCCAGCCGTGATCGGATGCGAATGCCGGGACAAGAAACGGAAGATCGCCGATCGAAAACTCGTGTTCTCGCCGGAGCGGGGTCACTTTCTTAACGGGGGGTGTCGGGGGAATCTGCGAACGGCGGAGTTCGACATACCGCTGGCAATCCCGCGACAACAGCCGATCGTTCGGAACCAATGCGGGGAGGAACGCCGTGAGGGTTTGCGTCGCCGCAGACGTGGCGTCGGTCAGGTGCCGGGCGACCACTTGCAGTGTGGCTTCCGAGGCTTCGCGCTGCACGTTCGCGTCCGGATATTTTTGATGGACGCGCATCAGGCGAGGCAACAAACGCAGGGCTTCGGCTTGCGTCGTTTGTCTCGAAAGCTCGGCCACTTTTCCCGCGGCGATTTCTTGGCGATGGTGTCGGGCCGTCAAATCGAACCAGGCGTCCAGGCAGACGTCGGCCCGGGAATTCATCGGCCAGGCATCCGATAAAAGGACCAAGGCCTCGTCCACGGCGTGGAGTTTCTGCTCCAGCAATTCCGCGGCGTACGGCACATTTCCGTTCGTCACCGCCGCTCCCACCGCCGTGCGGTAATGCACGCGAGCCTCGTCAGATCGTTCGGCGCGGGTGCATAAATCGCCGGCGGCAATCCAGTTGGATGAGTCGACGTACAACCGCAGCGCCTTGTCGAATTGGCCAGCGAGTTCGTAGTACCGCGCCGCTTCGGCAGGATTGTTCAATCGCTTCTCGTAGATCACCGCGGCATCGGCGTAATGATGACCGGCCACCAGCGCCGTGGCAGCGGACCGCCAATCGTCGAGCAGTTGCGAATAGATGTACGCAGCGCGGCGATGTCGCCCCGCTCGCTGTTCGCGCTCGGCCAGGATGCGGTACGACGCCGTTAACCGCAGTTGCTGTTCGACGGAGATGTCCCAATAGTCGGCGGCTCCCCCGCCACCACCGGTTCCCAGACGGAAATTGAAATCCCGCGCGACAAGTTGATTGCCGGCCGCAGCGATACCCCGACCGGCCTCGCCGCCAAACGGAATCGCATGTCGCAAGCCTTCTTCCGGGTTTTGATACAGCATCTGTAACAGGCGCTGAACTTCGCGCTCGCGCTGACGGCGATCGGCCTCCGCGAACGGTGAGAGCGTCATCCCCTTGGGCATTGCGGCCGAGACACTCCCCTGGACCCACTTCCAAAAGGACTGCATCCCGCGGGCGATGCCGCCACCGTTTACGGAAGGAGAACGTGGTGACGCGGGCGCTGCCTCCACCACGGGGTCGAAACTTCGCCCTGCCCGAATCAGGCCGGCGACCAACGACGCGATCAAGAGGAAGACGAGAATGTCGGTCCACGATCCGAACGTGCTGCTGCCGAGATTCCGCAAGATCAGCACGATCAAGAGCGCCAGCAGTCCCAGCCCGACGGCGCGCAGAAGACCGCGAAATCGTTGATAGAACTGGGAGAGCCGCTGCGAAAACGACCGCAAGAATTTGCGGATTCCCGACGTCGCCTCCGCCAGCCGTTCCGTCCAATGCAGCGGCGACTCTCCCGGTAATGGCGGAAGATTGTGCGGGACGTCCGGCGGTCCGATTTCTTTTTGCCAATTCGTGGCGACATCTTCCAACGTCGGAATCGGCATCGAAGAGGTGATCGATCGCAACCGTGATACGAACGCCGGCAGATCGCGGGCTTCCGTCCAACCGTTTGTTGCCGAGGCACGCGCGGTGAGCAACTCCGCGATGGTGCGCACTTCCGTCGGTTCGACGCCGACGAGATCACCGTGGGCGCGCCAGACGTAAATCATTTCTTCCCCCGGCAGCAACGATGCCCATTCGCGGTCGGTTAGCGCGGGTTCCACGTCGGCTTCGCAGGGAACGTACAAATTGCCTGCCACCAGTCCGTATGGCTGGGCGCGGCCGGGATGAAACGATTCCGGCAACGGCTCCTTCAATAGCACGAGCGCAGCATCCGCCACATGATTCCCACTCTGCGGCAAGATCAGGAACCGCAGCGCGGACTGTTTCACCGGCCAGCGGGCGACTTCTGCCAGCCAGTCCGCCGACGAGGTTCCCGACACAAGCCACGCGCTGGCAGCGCGAACGGCATGCGGTTGGCGTGTTAATTGAAGTGGCACAACTCTCATGAGCGAATGCCAAAAAAAGGTGCGATGAGAGTTTGCCAGGCCATCATGATCGAAAGATGTTCTCCCCCGGCCAAAAAGTTCGTGAGATAATACGCATCGCCAAATTGGCGACCGTCGGAGACCCAGCCGCTGATGGCGTTTTCATCGAGCACCAGCGTGATTTCCGGTTGCTGCGCATCGGCAGGCAGCAAATGCAACAGCCCGCGGGCATCCAGCCACACGGCGTTACCATTCGCGAGTTTAGCCGTGTGCATAACGGTCGAAACGCCCGGCCAGCGCAGCCGTTCCAACGGTGCCGGGGTGACATCCGCAAGGATGGCTTGCGGGCTCAATGTCAACTTGTCATCGGTGGGCTTGATCCGCCACCATTTCTGTTTAGTCGACACGAGACAGACCATGCTTCCGTCGCACACGATTCCCGCGAGCTTCGTACGCAGGGCCGGCCGCGTGTGAAATTTATGGGTAATTCGATGGTGGAAAGCAAGTTCGTGCTGGCTGGAGTGATAGCCGAGATTCCATCCGTGCTCCGAATGGTTCATGTCCCAGATGGCGCATGACGCGTAGTTACCTCCGGAACGATTGTTCAACGTCTCGAATCGTCCCGCAACCAGAACCAGATCGCCGCGCTGCTCAGCAAAATTGATTTCGCTCCCCCGAAACGGTGGGACTCGATGCGTGCCGGCTTCGCGCACACCGTCGGCAGGAACTTCGATGGGACCATCGGGACTGTAAGTCTCCGGGGGATCAATCAGCATCAACAGATTCTTTGCTGTCGGAACTCGTTCGGCGCGCAATTCACCATCGAAGGAAAGGCGATGCCAGTGGTCTCCCGGACAATAAAGGTAACGATTACCGTGAAAGCCTTCATGGAGTTGATATTCGGTCGAAGTATGCAGCCATTCTCCCGATGTGAGTGAAAAAGCCGCCATTCCTCGTTTGGAAATCAGCACCACACATTCCGGCAAAATCACGGCGCGAACTGTTGGATCAAACGGTGCCCAGTCGCTCTTCAATTCCACGGTGTGACAGGTTCGCGCCTCGGCGTGGATTGTGAGCAGTGTCCACTGTTTCGCTCGCAAGACCGCGAGAGTCCGCTGTGAATGGCCGGTCTCGGCGGTGGTCATTGTGGACCACGTTTCCACTTTGCCGCGGGGGACGTCCGTTGCCAATTGTCGACCGCCGCGTTGGGACTGCGTCCACAACAGCACGCGGCCCCCGGAAGCGAGCGTGACCATCTTGTCGTCACCGACGGGGAAGCAGTACCCCGGCTCCAACTGATGCGTGAGCAGCAACGGGAACGATGTGATCCGCAGGATCGCCGGGTAACGATCGGGAGCCGACGTCGTCAACGACAGCGTGCGGGTTTCCGGCGGCGGCTTGAGCAGTTCGTCGAGATCGAGTTCCGCCGTGAATTCAGTTCGCCATCCGTGCGAGGAATGCGTGTGCAACTCGAACCGGCCGTTGCCGTCCACCAGGGCAATCCGGAGATCGACCGGGAGATGCGTGAGCTGTTGTTGAAACTCGGGTTGCCGCACGACGTCCGGCGTGGTGACCAGCACGTACTCGTGGTCAGTCTCAGCGGAATCATTCCATGCACGCCATTCTTCGAGGCAATCCCCGGGGTGCAGCTTCGGGGATAATGCGCCGAGAAGTTCGAGCGCACCATCGCGCGTGTCGATATCGGGTGATCGCCAACCCTCATGGTTCGTGACGGAGATAACCACGGTCAGCGATGCCTCGCGATCCTGAGCCGCCGCCATAGCCAGCGCAACCGCGGCTCCGAAGACACGCGGCCGACCCCACATCCGCAACCCGGCGTCAACCAGAATGGTTCGTCGATGGGCACTTTCCTGACGCGGACATTCCCGTCGCAGATACAGCGCTTCATTGAGTGCGATTCGCACCATCAGCGCATCGTCATCCTGCGCGAGTTCCGTCAACAACAGTCGATCCAGCGGCCCGCGATTCGTCAGGTCCGACACGCCACCGAGGGGCAGATCATCGGGTTGACTCAACCGTCGCGGCCACGTGGCGACGGAGAGCAACTGCCGGGCGATGCGGGCGACACCATACAACTGTGGATCATGCGACCATTCCCATAACCGCGCGGCGTGCGTGCTGGGCAGTGCTGGTGTTGGCAACGGAGGCGGTTGCGGAATCGGCGCGGGAAGAACGACGTGATCCAAACCGGTGAGTTGCCGGCTTCGCAGCGATTCTTCATTCAGCCGGGCCAGCCCGATACGCAGGCTGCGCGTCCAATCGGCAAAACGCACGCCGGGCTTCTTCGGCAGCTCTTCTTCATCCCAGTTGTCCGGCTCGCGATGGGGAATGACCGCCGTCAACAACTTCAGCCCTTCGGCCGCCTGGGTGGCATTCAGCAGCGGGCGGCTGCCTTCGAACACGACCATCAGCAGCCGATGCCGGGCGTTGGTCGATTCCCGTAAATCGGCGGGCAACGCGTGCAAGCGGTCAAGCTGTTCGATCACATCGGCAACGAACGGATTCTTGGGAGACGTGACATCGAAGAAGCCCCGCAACGGTTCCCGTACCATCGGCCAGCTTTCGCGTGTCGCTGCCATCAGCAGTAAGATCGATGACAGCGGCGGCCATCCCTGCGGTTGCATGGCCGAAAGTAATTCACGGAGTTCGCCACGGAATGCAAGGAGTGTGACCGGTTCGCGAGCGGTTTCAATTTCTGCACAGCCGGTTCCCGACCAACGCCAAAACGATGACCCCGCAGGGGTGAAGTAGCGCACGATCTCATCGGCGGGGGGCGCGCTCATGATGCGGCCTCATCGGTGGCGATCAGTTCGATCTTTGTGCCGCGGACGTTTTGCCGACGGGCGGGCACAAAGGCGTCCGGTGAAAGGGTCTCCCAGGTGGATGTCACAATGTCGGCGAGCGCGAACACAGCCGGTTCGAGCCGTAGCACGCTGCGAACGATGTCGGCAGAAACGGCGGGCGACCAATGCCACCCGCAGGGGATCAGCAACCCTTCGGCTTCCCAATAATGTTGTCCCGGCAGTGACGGCAACGGCGTGCCCCGAACGAGGACCTCGCCATGACGGTTCGCCGCAAATTCCCAGCGGGATAACCGCACATTCGGTGCGGTGCTGACGTAGGCCCGCCATTCGGACAACGGGAGCCGTAGCAGTGACGGTGCAACCATGTTTTCACACATGACGAACGTCAGCTTGGTCGGTTCAGGTTGCTGCGCCGCATAGCGAGCGACCGGCGCACCCGGCGTGAAGAATTCCGTCAGCGGCGTCCATGTTCCCGCGGGAAGCTGCCCCGTCGGAACGCGTTTCCCCCACGGAATGACGGTCCCCGCAGGCGTGACGTGCATCAACTCGGCCACGGCCAGCAACCGCAAACGCCGTGACAATTCGTCTTTTAACGGTGCCGTGGTCACTGCGGGACGAATCCAGCAGTGGTGCTCGTCTTCGCAGGCGATCAGCCCCGGTTCGCTGCGCAGTATCACGACGGCGTTCACATGGTCCAAGGGAACGCGTGCCACCCAGGCGGTAATGGGCGATGTGGCTTGTGGACGGGTTGTCGTCATGATCACGGAGCCCCCAGCAGTTTCCAGACGGCCGAGACTTCGTGTTGCAGATGCGTGCGCTGCAACGAATCGGCGACCCATTCGCAGCGTCCGGCGAGCAGCCCCAATTTGTCGCGCAGCACCGCTCGGTCAACATCGGTGACATTCGGGGCCGCGGCTTGTTCCGAGAGTTGTTGAATCTCACGGGATAATTGTTCCGGATCGGGCCGATCGGTTTGCTTCGCGCGCGGATGCCGGCGATCGGGATCGGGACCTTCCGCGGTGGTCATGGCCTGCCGGACCAGCGATGCCAGCAACGATTGCTGTTCCTGCGTGTCCCAGATGTATCGCAGGACCCACAAATCGGAAACGTCCGCCTGCAACCGACCGCTCAGCAACGCGCTGGCGGCAATCACGCGCTGCAACTTCACCGCGCGGCGATCCGAGACCGCCATCCCCGCCGTTCGCAGCCGTTGAATCAAGCCGACATAGGCCCCCATCATCGGCGCGAGATCGACGAGTCCGATCCCCTTCTGCAAGGTCCGCAGCGATTCCACCGGCAAGCTTGTCTCCGGATGCGGTCGATTAGTTTCCCATCGCCAGCCCGCGGTCAGTACTTCCCCCAGCCGTTCGCCGGGAACGTTTTCACACGGCACGCGCAGCAGGAACCGATCGAACAGCGCCCGCAACGCTTCGTCTTCGGGCAGATGATTGCTGGCGCTGACGACCATCAACATGGGGACCGGGATGACTTCCCGCCCGCGGCGAAACACCCGCTCATTCAGCACCGTCAGCAGACTGTTGAGAATCGCGCTGTTGGCGTTGAGCAGTTCGTCGAGAAAGACAAACTCCGCTTCCGGTAACATTCCCTGCGTGTTGGTGACAAGGTCCCCTTCGCGCAGCCGGCGAATATCGAACGGACCGAACAGTTCATTCGGTTCCGTGAAGCGCGTCAGCAGATAGTCGAAGACACGCCCGCCGATACGCCGGCCGAGTTCCTGCACGATCGCGCTCTTCGCCGTTCCCGGAGGGCCGAGCAGGAATAGATTTTCACCGCCGACCAGCGCCACGCCCAGCAGGTCGATAATTTCCTCTTTGCCGACGAACGCCTGCTTCATCGGTTCCAAAATTTCGGCGGTTAACCGTCCGGCGATGTCGGTGAAGACAGAAGGATCAATAGCGGATGTCGACATGCTGTTCCCGAAAATCGTCTCAGTCTGCTGACGGTGCCGTCAGTGCAACCGTTTTTGTTTTGAGTGCCGATGAAATCTTAGGTGATAAATCGTCATGGATGCCAATCACCGCCCGCAGGGAATCGGCGACGCAGGATTCATGCAACCGCATGAAGTCTTCGCGCTCGATGATCCGATCGAGGTAAACCTGGCGGAGACAATCATCACTCCACCATGCGGCAGTATCGACAGCGGAAGTTTCCTGCGGCTCACGAAAAGACATCCCGACAGACGACAACGGCCAACGTCGCCCGAGTTCTTCCAGCACGTCACAGAGGGGATCGCTCTCGGAAAGTTTCGTCGCCAGTCGATGGACATCCGGCAGGAAACGGAGCGCGAGATCGACCGAATAGACCACATTGGACGATGAGGAATCGAGTTGCTGGCTATCAAATTGTGAGGCAAACATTTCCACGGTCTGTTGACGATGGACGATGAGACTGCAAGCCGCGAACATCGCGGTGAGTCCCCACATCGCCGCGGCGGCGTCCACGGTCGGCGGCACACCCGGCAGCGCGGTTCGTTCGTCGCTCGCATAACAATGCAGTCGCAGTGTGGCCTCCGTGACGTCGGCGGGAGAAATGTCGCTCTTTCCTCCGGGAGAAAGTTCCGGAACGGCGACCTGCCCCGTTTCCCACAAGGCGGTGAGGAAATCGGCGAGTGGCGTCATCGTCATCAATCCCCTTTCACACAGAAACACAGCCCTGTCATCAAACCTTCTCGACACAACGAGAGCAAGCGCGGTTCGATCGTTGGACGGTAGGTCCGTTTGAAGTGTCGGGGCGGGGGTCCGACATATGGATGTCAAAATCAATCTAAAATCATCGGCCGCGTCCCCTGCCCCGACGCCTTGGAATTCAAACTACCCTCTTAACCGATCATTGATTTCCGCCGGTTCGCGGTTGACGCGACTGCATGCGTAAACGACAATTGATGGGTCGCAATGGCCAGCGCGGTCAACTTTCGCCATTGGCAGACACGGGATTGCGTTTCTTGTCGAGATGGTTTGCACGATGCCGATGGTGATGCCGAAGACCGCCCGAGTTCCCCGAATGATCTTGGCTATCCTGATCGGCGGGCTCCTTGCGGTCGAGTCATCCGCGGGTGATGCCGCAGTCACCTTTGAAACCGATGTGCAACCGCTTTTCACACGATTCGGTTGCAATGCCGGGGCCTGCCACGGGAAGTCGCGCGGGCAGAATGGGTTCGCGCTGTCGTTGCTGGGCTTTGATTCCGAATTCGACTATGAAGCCGTCGTTCAACAAGCCCGCGGCCGGCGCGTGATTCCCGCCGCGCCGGAGATGAGCCTGCTGCTCAAAAAAGCCATCGGCGAAATCCCCCACGGTGGCGGAGCGCGATTCGCGGTCGGCAGTTCGCACTATCAACTGTTGCTCGAATGGATTCGTAACGGTGCGCCGCGGACACCCGCCGATGCTCCCAAACTGGTCCGCGTGACCGTGGAGCCGTCGAGCCAAAGTCTCGCACCGAAAGAAGCGTTTCCGCTGAAAGTGATTGCGGAATACTCCGACGGCCGCCGCCGCGATGTGACCGATGGCGCGGCGTTTCAAACCAACGACAAAGCCATCGCCGCGGTCAATGCGGACGGTCACGTGCAGGCGGGACCGGTCCCCGGCGAAGCGGCCGTGATGGTTCGGTACATGAACCATCTCGCGGTCTGTGCCGTGACGATCCCGTTGCCGGGCACGGTCGCGCCGGAAGTCTACGCCGCATTGCCGCGACAGAACGAGATCGACGAACTCGTCTGGAAGAAGCTGCGATTGCTCGGCGTACTGCCGTCCACCGCGGCGGATGATGCCAAGGTTCACCGCCGGGCATTTCTCCGCGTGATCGGCCGATTACCAACGCCGGAAGAGACACGGGCGTATCTCGCCGACACCACGTCGGACAAACGTCGCCAGTTGGTTGACCGATTGCTGGAACGGCCCGAGTATGCCGATTTCTGGGCCAACAAATGGGCCGATTTGTTGCGTCCTAATCCGTTCCGTGTGGGCATGAAAGCCGTCTGGTCGCTGGATGCGTTCCTGCGCGATTCGTTCCGGCAGAACAAACCGTACGACCAGTTCGTCCGTGAGATCGTCACCGCCCAGGGCAGCACGTGGCGAAATGGGGCCACGGTCGTGTATCGCGATCGGCCGGAGACGGTGGAAATCGGCTCGTCGATGAGCCAGTTGTATCTCGGCATCCGGCTGGAATGTGCAAAGTGCCATCATCATCCGTTTGAAGTCTGGAGTCAGGACGACTTCTTCGGTTTCGCGGCGTTCTTTTCGAAAGTGGGTCGCAAGGGACAGGGATTATCACCACCGATTTCCGGCGGCGAGGAAATGATTTTCACCTCGCTGGGCGGAGGCCGGAAGCAGCTCAAACATGGTCGCACTGGCGAACTGGTGGAACCGAAAGTGTTGACCGGTCCGACGCCGGAGATCGGTCCCGACGACGATCCGCGGGAAGTGCTGGCCAACTGGATGACCGCTCCGGACAACCCGTTCTTTGCCAGGGTCATGGCGAACCGCATCTGGGCCGAAATGATGGGACAGGGATTGGTCGACCCCGTGGATGACCTGCGGACGACGAACCCGGCTTCCAACGAAGCGCTGCTCGATTTCCTTGCCAGGGATTTTCGCGATCACGGCTACAACATCAAGCATCTCATTCGCCAGATTGCGACAGCGCACGTGTTCGGTCTCAGTTCGATTCCCGGTGAACGGAATCTCGCCGACGTGAAGAACTTCTCACGGTATTACCGGCAGCGGCTGCGGGCGGAAGTGCTGCTCGACGCCGTCAACGATGTGCTGGGAACCGAGGAAGACTTTGCGGCCATGCCTCCATCGTCGCGGGCCACGCAATTGTGGACGCACCGGTCATCGTCGCTGTTTCTGGACACGTTCGGTCGCCCCGATCCGAATCAGGACCCGCCGTGTGAACGCACCGCCGATTTCACGACGCCGCAGGTGTTACACCTGATGAATTCCCCGACGCTCAACCGAAAATTGACACAAGACGATGCGCGCCCGGCAGCGCTTGCGCTTGGCGAATCCACCAGTGAGCAAATTGTTGAGGACGCCTTCCTGCGCATCTATGGCCGCCCGCCCACTGCCGACGAACTGAAAATTGCCGCGGCGACATTACCGGCCCGCGACCAGCGCCGCACCGCCGTCGAAGACCTGTTCTGGGCGCTGCTCAACACGCCGGAGTTTTATTTCATCGATTAACGAATCAAACGAGCCCGAAGCGCGAGCGCCGGGTTCTTCCGAGTGAATCAAAGAACCCGGCGCTCGCGCTTCGGGCTTGTGAGGATGATCGAATGACGGTGCATCGGAATTGTGAAGGTCTCGCGCGGCGGGATTGCTTAAAGCTCGGGCTGGGATCGCTGCTCGGCGGTGGATTCGTGGAAGCGCTGCGGCTGTCCGCGCGGGCCAACCCCATTGCAACGACCAAGCCGACGGCGTGCATTCTCGTCTGGCTCGACGGCGGCCCCAGTCACTTCGAAACATTCGACCCCAAACCGAATGCCCCGGCGGAAATTCGCGGGGAATTCGAACCGATCAACACGAAGATCCCCGGCGCGTACTTCTCCGAGAACATGGAGAAGCTGGCGGCGATCAGTGACAAACTCACGATTATCCGTTCGGTGAAGCACGACCAGAACAACCACGGGGCCGGTAATCACTACATGATGACCGGGGCTCCGACACGTATCCCTGTCAGTTGCGGGGCGTTCGTCAGCTTTCATCCGAGCATGGGCTCTATCGTCTCGGCCGAACGGGGGGCACCGGATGGTTTGCCGCCGTACTTTTCGCTCCCCGAGATGACCCGCAGCGGTGGCCCCAACTTCCTCGGCGCGAAGCACGCACCGTTTGTGGTGGGCGATGATCCGAACAACAAATCGTTCCGTGTGCGCGATGTCACGCTGCCGCAGGATCTCGCCGACGGCCGGGCGCTCAATCGCCGCGAACTGCGTGGTCAACTCGATGGCATGCTCCGGTTCCGTGACCGTGCCGCCGGTGATCCGATCCTCGGCGTCGACGAGAACTATCAGCAGGCGTTGTCATTGATGACGTCGGAAAAGGCGCTCGAAGCGTTCGCCATCGAGCGCGAAACGGAATCGGTTCGCGAAGCCTACGGTCGCAATTCGTTCGGTCAGCGCGCCTTGATGGCCCGGCGGCTGGTCGAAGCCGGTGTCCCATTCGTGACGCTGAACAACGGCGGCTGGGATCACCATTCGGACATTTTCCCCGCCTTCCGCAAACAGGGCCGCGCGTTTGATGCGGTGGTCGCAACGTTGATCGACGATCTCGACCAGCGCGGCATGCTCGATACCACGCTGGTGCTGGTGATGGGCGAGTTCGGCCGCACCCCCGCGATTTCGACGCTGCCGGGATCAAAAACTCCGGGACGCGATCACTGGTCGAGTGCGATCTCAGTGTTGATGGCCGGTTGTGGCACGCCGCGCGGGCAAATCGTCGGGGCCACCGACCGCAGCGGGTACTCGGCGATCGACAAAATCTACGCCCCGGAGAATCTCGTGTCGTCGGTCTACCGCAAGCTCGGCATCGATCCCGACAAGATTCTTTACACACCGTCAGGCCGACCAACGCACATCGTCAGCGATTCACGCCCGATTCCCGAAGTGATGGGGTAATCGATTGATGATTTTGCTTTCCGCTTGCCGCTTTGCAGGCCCCACAGCACTCCTTCTGACATTCCTTACGAGCGCGGCCCATGCCGAAGCGCCCACCTTATCCTACGTCTTTCCGCCGGGTGGCCGGCGCGGAACGACGGTGGCAGTCAAGTTGACAGGGAAATTCCCCTGGCCGGTTTCGATCGATGCACCGGGTGTCGAGATTAAGCCGGGAACCGAGTCCGGTCAGATCGACGTCAGCATCCCGGCCGATCTCGCGTCCGATCGGATCTGGCTCCGGCTGTTCAATCCCGAAGGAGCCTCCGACGCGGTACCGTTTCTCATCGGAAACCTCCCGGAAATCGTCGAGACCGAACCAAACAATGCCCCGCGTGCGGCCCAGGCGTTGATGGAATCCCGTGTCATCATCAACGGCTTACTGAAAGGGGCCGATCTCGATGGGTTTGTGATTCCGCTCGAGGCCGGACAGACGCTGATTGCGTCCGTTGATGCGAACGGCAAACTCGGTTCGCCAATTGATGCGCTCTTGCAGGTGTGTACCCCGGATGGCACTGTGCTCGCCGAGAATCATGATGACGCCGGACTCGATCCGCGGATTGTGTTCCCCGTGAAGAAGACCGGTCCTCATTTGGTTCGCATTTTCGGTTACTCGTCGACGCCGAACACGTCGATTGCCTTCCAGGGCAGCGACACGTCGTTCTATCGTTTGACGCTGACAACCGGGCCGTTCGTCACCCACGCCATCCCTTTGACCGCGCCGCTCGACAATCCCGGAACGGCGGCGATGATCGGGTGGAATCTGCCAGCAGAGTCACAGATTCCCATCCAACCGTGGGGCGGCACGCGATTGACCGAGCAGGCCGAATTCGAACCGCTCGGCGACATGCGCGTCCCGTCGGCGGCGCGGTTCGGATTCGTGTTCAATCCTGACATCGCGGGCAGCGCGCGAGTGCGACTCGTGCCGGGGAGCACCATCGTTGCTCCCAACGTTACAGCGCCGAATGATGCCGTGCCGATCGCGTTGTCGCAATCAATCACGGGCTGTCTTCGTCAACCGAAACAAGCGGACCGCTACCGCATCGCCATGAAAAAAGGGGATGCGTTGCTGGCGACCGTGGAATCAAGGACGTTGGATTTGGTGCTCGACCCCGTTGTGAGATTGACGAGCCCCAGTGGTCAATCCGTGGCCGATGTGGACGACACCGGCTCCGGTCGCGATTGCGTTCTGACTCACAAAGCCGCAGAAGAGGGCGATTATATCCTGAGCATCACCGACCGGCATCGCCACGGTAGTGACCGTGGTTTCTACCTACTCACTGCGCGGCTGGAAGAATCGGACTTTGAATTGACGGCGACCGCCGACGCCTTTGTCGTTAATCCCGACAAGCCGACCGAAGTGACGATCAACGTCGTCCGTCGATCCGGTATCGAGGGGGCCGTGGGACCGATCACGATCGAAGCGGTCGATTTGCCGCCGGGCGTGACTGCGATGCCCGTCACCTCGGAGATGAAAGAGCCGACCGAGAAGCAGGTCACATTGAAACTCACGTCCGAAGGTCAACCGTTTTCCGGCCGCATCCGTTTTCGCGGAACTGCTGCGGCACCGAAGGAATCGCAACGCTTCGCACGAACGCCTGCCAAACTCGACACGGCTTTCGAATCATTCTGGCTGACAGTCATTGAGAAGAAGCCGTCCGCGGAGAGCAAGTAACGTCTCGACCCACACCTTAAGGAACGCATCATGACCGGAAATCGTCGCGAATTCCTGGGACACTCCACCACGGCAGCCGCTTTCGCAGCCGGGGTCTTCGCCGCCAATGCCACAAACACGCTGGCGGCGGAATCGGATCCCATCCACGTGGCCATCATCGGTCCCGGGGGCATGGGATCGAACCACGTCGGCCAACTCGTCACAAATAAGGCCGTGCGGTTGGCGACGGTCTGTGAAGTCGATGAGCAGCGCGCCGCCAAGACGGCGGACACCATCACGAAAGCGACCGGGGTGGTTCCCAAAGTCGTCAAGGACATGCGGCATGTTCTCGATGACCCGACCATCAAAGCCGTCTGGATTGCCACGCCCGATCACTGGCACGCCCCCGCCGCGATTCTGGCTGCCAACGCGGGCAAACATGTTTATGTCGAGAAGCCCTGCTCGCACAATCTCCGTGAAGGCCGGCTGATGATTGAAGCCGCGCGGAAGAATAATGTCGTCATGCAGGTCGGCACTCAAAGCCGCAGCACGGCCCACATCATTAAGGCGATGGACAAACTGAAATCGGGTGTCGTTGGCGAGATTCTCGTGGCGAAGGCCTGGAACAGTCAGCGCCGCGGCACCATCGGCAAGCAAAAACCGTCCACGCCGCCGCCGCACCTCGATTATGAACTCTGGCTCGGACCGGTGACCCCTGTCCCGTACCAATCCAACTTTCTGCCGGGCATCTGGCGGTGGTGGCATCACTTCGGCTGTGGCGACATGGGCAACGACGGTGTCCACGACATCGATATCGCCCGCTGGGGGCTGGGTGTGGAAACGCATCCCTCGCGTGTCGCAGCGCTGGGAGGCAAGAGCTACTTCGATGATGATCAGCAATTCCCCGATACCCAAACGGTAATCTTCGAATATCCCGGTGCGACGAAATCGGGGAAGCCGAAACAACTGATCTACGAACAACGCATCTGGTCGCCCTACTTCCAGGAAGGTTTTGAGAACGGCGACGCTTACTACGGCACCGAGGGGATGATGATCCTCGGCAAGACGGGGCGGTATCAACTCTACGGCCCGCGCAACAAGCTGATCGAAGAATCGACGGGACCTGGCCCCGATCTGGCGGCCCATCACGCGAACTTTCTCGACTGCATCCGCACCGGGGCTCGACCGAACGCCGACATCGAGATCAATTATCTTTCCACCGCCTTGTGCCATTTCGGCAATATCGCGACCCGTGTCGGGCGGGTCCTCAATGTCGATCCGCAGAGCGAACAGATTCACGACGATCCGGCGGCCGAGAAGCTGCTCGGACGGGAGTATCGCGACCACTGGGCGGCACCAAAACGTCACGCATGAAAACCGGAACGGAATCGAGGAGCAAAATCGATCACCCGCTGGGAATGTTCGTTCCGTAAACCCCAATTGCGGGGTCTGAGCGACAGCGTTAGACTGCGCGGGTGCGAAATGATGCTCACGAAAAGTTGCCTGGGTGATTGCTGCCCGAATTCCGCCGGTTTTATCCGATGAATGATCGCTTTGCCGCCGTGTCGTGGTCGGTCCCTTGTGGTCGATGGTTTGCGACACAGGTGCGGGTGAGTATTTTCTTTGTCGCCGTCCCGTTGATTCTGATGGTTCGCTTCGGTTCGACGATGGGGGGCGCGCTGACCGTGGCGTTATTCGTCGCGATCTTGTTGCACGAGTACGGCCATGTCATCGCCTGCCGGTTGATGGGCGGGGCGGCAGACGAAATTCTGATCTGGCCGCTCGGTGGTTTGGCGATGCTCCATCTTCCGCGATCGACAACGGGTCGTCTGGTGACCATCGCGGCTGGTCCGTTGGTGAATCTTGTCTGCTGTGCGGCAACATCGCCGCTGCTTTACGCGCCGGAACAACTCCGCAGCGTCATGGTGCCCTTTGAACTGCCCATTTTTGAGTTCACCGAAGCATCGTGGACCATTGATGCCCGTCTGGTGTTCTTCGCGGTGAACTGGATTTTGTTCCTGCTCAATTTAATTCCCGCGCTGCCCCTCGACGGCGGACAGCTTTTGTGGACGAGTTGGCAATCGCAGAGCGGCAGCGAAGCCGCGTTTCGCGGCGTGACGATGGCCGGGTTGGCATCGGGCTGGATTGCCATGGGCGTCGGGCTCATGGGCAATTGGCCGTGGGCGGTGGCGTTGGGAGCGATTCTGCTCCTGATCAATATGGCGTCGTGGAATCAACGGGGAATGGAGGATGCCGGTGACGACTCCTTTCTCGGTTATGACTTTTCGCAGGGTTATACCAGCCTGGAACGAAACGCCGAGGATGCCAGGCGGACGCCCTCTGCCTCCTGGTGGCAACTCTGGCAACAACGGCGGCGGCAACAACGGACGGAACGGGAACAGGCCCGGCTGATCGACCTCGAGCAACAACTCGATCTCTTGCTTGCGAAGGTGCATGAAAGCGGCCTCGAAAGCCTGACCGCCGTCGAACGTCGACGCTTGCGTGAAGCCTCGGAAGCCCTGCGCGATCGGACCAGAAAAACGTCCTGAAAACTCGCCTTTCAGTTGATACCCGCGGTCGGATGCGAACTTCTTCGCGCTCGTGCCGCCCGACTTCAGGCTGTCGTTTCTGCGGGTTGCAACGCTTCTGTCGCGGATCAGTGTCGGGCAATTTGCGTCTCCCGCCATCGTGAACGGTCGACTTTTGCAGTCTTTACCTCACGGTTTGCCCGGATTTGCGTCGGTGTTTTTCCGAACTACAGTTGAGGATGGGCCGATGGGAGCCGTAACGGGTTTCCTGTCTCGGCCCGCCTGCGAATGGACGGCGTCGCTCGCATGTCGAAACAATACGGAAGGAGCCGATTGAGGGGGCCATCACGGTGCCCGCGCGGATTGCATCGAACACCGGCACCGAAACCACCGCCTCGTTGAAGGGGCGTTCGCGCTCGATCATTGCCGAATCGTCGGCGCAGCATTGGGTCGAATGGTTTGCAGAGCAGTCCGGTCTCGGGTGGGAATGCCTCGACGTCACCACCGGTGAAATCGTCGCCCGTTCGCATGTCCGGACCGTTCCGTTTTGCTCCGTGCAGTTACGCCGTCAGCTACCGCAAGGGGCGCATGTCGTCTTCCATTGTGAAGACCACGACCTGGTGGAGGTCGCCCTGCCCTTGCCCGGGTTGTTGAGCAACGGGCTGGCATTAACCAGTTATTTTTTGACGAATCCCCAGGCCCGGCCGATCGTGCTGGCGCAAGCCGCGGCCCAGGACGGCTGGACGAATTCCGAATTTGATGCGTTCCTCGCCAACGCACCGACGATGTCGTTCGCGATCGGAAAACGGTTGATTGAGGGCCTGCTCCACCGGTTGAATCTCGAATCCCGCGGAGCCACTCTCGAATATGAAATCGGAGCTCTCAGCCAGCAGTTGGAGTATGCGAGTGATGAAGTCACCATGCTCCACGGTGTCTCGGAGCATCTCAATCTCGCCCGCAGTGTGCGCGAATTGGCCGAGCACTGTTTACATCGCATGCACGGCTTGATTGATGCCGCCGGGCATCTCGTGGTGATCGAAGATGACGATCATGTGCAGCATGTGTTGACGGCGGGGAAAGTGCCGTTCGATGACCACAGTGTGCAAAGACTGCTGCATACGCTGAACATGCAAGGCGGCGTGCGCGCCATTGTTCGAAATGAATTGGCCGGGGTGTTGTTGGGCGAGGATTATCCGGGACTGGAAAGTCTGCTGGCGGCCTCCATCGGCGACCGCAATGGCCGCTACGGATGGATTGTCAGTTGTAACCTTCGCTACGGTCTGTACGGTCTCGTGGAGTCGAACCTGCTGACGACCGTGGCGCGGATGCTGAGCACGCACTCGCAAAACCAGCGGTTGTTTCACGAACAAGATGAACTGCTGATTGATTTTGTGCGCTCGCTCGTCTCGACGTTGGACGCAAAGGACCCGTACACGCGGGGGCATAGCGAACGCGTGGCCTTGATTGCCCGCCGACTCAGCGAACAACTCGGGCACTCGGAAGACCTGCAAAACGCGATCTACTTGTCATCGCTGCTGCACGACATTGGTAAAGTTGGCGTCGATGATCGCATTCTCCGCAAGCCAGACCAGTTGACCCCGGAAGAATTTGAACAAGTGCAGCGACATCCGGATATCGGCTATGAGATCCTGAAACCGCTGAAGCACTTGCAGCACATTCTTCCCGGTGTTCGCAGTCACCACGAGGCGATGAACGGCCGCGGGTATCCGCAAGGTTTGAAAGGGGACGCGATCCCCTTGATGGCGCGCATCATCGCCGTGGCGGACAGCTACGATGCGATGAGCAGCGATCGGCCCTATCGTCGTGGAATGCCTCTCGAACGTGTCGAGGAAATCTTTCGCCGCGGGGCCGGTGAACAGTGGGACCGACGGATTGTCGATGCCTATTTTGCCGCGCGGGATGAGATCCGCGCCCTGTGTGAAGGGTATACGCTGCAGGACGGCAATCTGCTGGACAACGCGCTCTATGGTACGTGGTCGGGAATTGGAAATCGGTTCGGGAACCCAGGCCATCACCGTTCCGCAGGGGATCCGCGGTTCGCCTCTTCGTCGGAAGACTTGGCATCACGGGCCTCGCTCTCGTCGGTTTTCAGCACGGCGGTCAACCACCAGCCCCAGACGACGTAATGCAGCGCGACGGCTCCCAGAAATAACCCGACAACCAGAAACACGCCCAGAAGCTGCGGCATTACGGCCGCAGCAAAACCGATGAATAATGCGCTGCCGACGATGAGGCAAAATAGCGCAATCATGGTTCCGGCATCGCGTGCCGAGCGGGCTTCTCTGTCCGTCATGATGCGGAATCCGGTTGTCGCTGCGCCTTCTCGACGAGTCCGCCTGTGCCGAATCGTTGATTCAGTTCCCGCTCCACGTCCGGCCAGGCGACATTGTGGGACGTCAGAAACACCATGAGGTGGTAAACGACATCGGCCGCCTCGTGGATGATCGCCTGCCGCGACGGGAAATCGTCCTCCGCTTCGGCACCGGCCGTGATGAGTTCATACGCTTCGTCGATAATCCGCGTCGACATCATCGCCGGGCCGCCGTCGAGTAACTCCACGGTGTACGAACCCGCGGGACGATTCTGCCGACGTTGTTCGATGACGGCAGCGAGTCGCGAGAGGACCGATTCCGGCGAAGGCGTGCTCATGGTGCGAGATGCTTTTGCAAAGCCGCGCTGCGGTGCAGATGGCCTTCCTGCAGTTGGTCCTTCACCCGTGCTTCGGTGACGATCATCCCCAGCATCCCGCCGGGTGGTTCGAACTCGATGCGATTGATCAGCACGACGAGATCGTTATCGGCCGGTTCAAGAATGTAGTCGTGGGTCCATTTGGGCAATGGTCCACGGAGCATCTTTTCGCGAAAACTCACTTGCGGTTCAAAGCCGACGATTTCGTGCTCGAACTCCTGCACAATGCCAAAGCCGCGAACTTTGAACACCAGCTTGCTGCCGAGTTCAATCACTTCCGGAGCGGTGACGAAGACCATGTCGAGATCGGGCGGTGCGATGGCTTTCATGTTCGCCGGTCGCGTCAGGAACGAGAACGCCCGCTCGGCGTTGCAGGGCAAAGGCGTTCGGCTCTCAAATACAGCCATCAGTAAGGCGTCCCGTCAGATTCTGGCATCGTTCGATTGGGGGGCCCGTTTCCGATTGGTCCCCACATGCAGTCCCGTTATCTTAGGGGAAATCCCTACCGGCGGGAATCGTAGCCGTCAATCAACGGCATTCAGCCCCTTCCGACACCTGGATAAAATCAGACCACGGCATGAAGATTGACCCGGCGATTCTGCGACAATGCTGGTTTCTCGCCGGTCCCACCGCGTGCGGCAAAACCGCCGTGAGCCTCGAATTGGCGCAGCGGATCAACGCGGAAATTATCGCGCTCGATTCGATGACGCTCTATCGCGGCATGGATATCGGGACCGCCAAACCGACCGCCGCCGAGCAGGCACTCGTCCCGCACCATTTGTTCGATGTTCTCGATCCTCACGAAGACTTCAGCGTCGCGGAGTACATTACGGCGGCCGATCGGTGTTGTCGCGCGATTCTCAGCCGCGGCCGCGTGCCGTTGTTTGCAGGAGGCGCGGGGATGTATCTGCGGGCCGTGCTCCGTGGCGTGTTTGACGGTCCCGCCGCCGATTTGGCGTATCGGGCGGAGTTGGAATCGCTCGCTTCACGGGATGGGCATATGGCGCTGCATGAGCGATTGGCCATGATCGATGCAGTCACCGCAGAGCGTCTGCATCCCCATGATACGCGCCGTGTGATTCGCGCCCTGGAAGTCTTCCACGTCACCGGGCGGCCGATTTCGGAGCAGCAAGCCGAGCCGCCACAAGCGGAAGGGAATCGTCCGCAACACATCTTCTGGCTGGATCGCCCGCGCAGTGAACTGCACGAGCGGATCAATCAGCGCGTGTTGCACATGTTCGATGCCGGGCTGGTCGATGAAGTTCAGACATTGCGTGAACGTCCACTCGGTTTAGGACGCACCGCCCGGCAAGCCCTCGGTTACAAAGAGGTGCTCGACTGGATGGAATCCGGCAGCGGATCCACCGCCGAGATCATCGACACCGTGCAGACGCGGACCCGGCAGTTCGCGAAACGGCAGGTCACATGGTTCCGCAATCTGGAAGAATGCCGGGCGGTTTCGCTCTCGGGGGGAGAACACCCCGCGGTGACGGCCGCGCGTCTCATCGATGGTCAGTGCTGATCGATTTGATCGAACAGTGTGCGCATCGCCTCGGTCATGTCGGCGGCGGAAATCATGTTGTGCCCGGCATTGGGGATCGTCACGAAGTGCTTGGGGATGCCGTGAGCGCTCGCTGGAGCTTTCGCAAAGAGCCGTTCGCCGTGGGAAAACGGCACGGTTTCATCCGCGGTGCCATGAAACTGCAGGACGGGGCACATCACCTGCGGAATTCGTTGAATGGACGGAAACGGATCGAGCAAGAAATAGCGGAAGGGATACGCCGGAAAGTGCCAGGCGACCGTGTCTCCCATCGAAGCAAAGGTGGAATTGAGGACGAGCGCCGCCGGGGGATCGCCTTCCGCTGAAAGCTCCACGGCGAGTCGAATGGCGACCGCTCCGCCGAGCGACTCGCCGAAGATCACGATTTGTTCCGGGGGATAACCCAGGTTCTGCGTCGCATACATCCACGCCCGGCGTGCATCGGCCGTCAATAAACTTTCTGATGGCGAGCCATCGTTATCACCATAGCCCCGGTAATCCATGAGCAACACTTCACATCCCAATTGCGTGTAGTCCCGACAATCATTCATCCGATCGCGACGACATCCCGCATTGCCGGGAAAATACAGCACCAGCCGTTTGGTTGAGCGGGCTTCGTCTGGAGACTTCCGAAAGTGCCAGCCGTGCAGAACAACGCCATTCGCAGCAGTGAGGGTGACATCCTCCATCGGGTTCGCGGCGGTGGAATACTCGGCGGCAGGGAGCGGACCCGTTTTGGTGGGTACAAAGAGCAATTGCCGCTGCATGAAGATCATCAATCCACCGACGGCCACATACGGGACGGCGATGAAAATGAGCGCCAGTCGCAACAGCACGCGCCACCAGAGCCGCGGCGGTTTGGCTGGTGTGAATGCGGGCTGAGGAGTTACCACGTCGTGGCGCATGATCGATCTCCTTCTCGACCGGCCTGTGGTTTATACGGCGACGTGACGTAGCAGGATCTCGCCGCGGCCGACGGAAACGAGATCACCATGGTACAGATCGTATGCGGCATCGAATAACGCATCGTCGACACGAAAGCCGCGCTGACGCAGGTCACGCAGCAGCAAGCGGACCATCGTCGGCTGGAACGTGGAGCCATAACGGAAACTCGGCAACAGCGGCGGGGGATTCGGTCCGAACAATCCCAGCGTGCCACGCCGCATGCCGGCCCCCGGACGGATGCCACACTCACCAAGCACCAGCACGGTGCCGGCGATCATGTTGAAACCGACCATGTCCCCTGCCCCGCCGCCAATCGCCACCAACCCGCGCCGCATCGTGTGGCCGATCTCATCACCAGCGTTGCCGTCGACGAGAATCACGCCGCCGGTCATCCCTTTGGTCGAGCCACGGTATGCCCCGCCGATGAGATCTCCGGCATTGCCCTGCACGTGAATCGTCCCTTTGCGCATTTCGCAACCGGCCCAGTCGCCGGTATCTCCCCGCACCACAATTTCGCCGCCGCGCATCTGGCTTCCCAGATGACGGCCAACGCTTCCCTGGATGTGGATGGCACCCGACTGCATGTGAGCACCGACCCAATGGACCCCCGCGAGATCACCCTCGAAATCGAGCCGTCGGTCACCCGCATTCCCACTGACCGCGAACATTTCTGCCAGCGGAATTTTGCAATTGCCGTGGAAAATCTCGAAGCGCTCAATCTCAGCCAGCGATTTATCGGCCGCCCAATCGGGAGTGAACCCTTCCACTTCCACAGGGATGGACGTTTGGCCCCGATAGATGAGACGCAGCGCCATGGGCTTGCGGTTCCTGTTAAACTTGAGCTGTCTGTGTATCGGCCACATGCTTGCGAGAGCGATGAGGTTACAGACTAACCGGTGCAGCGGGCGGCGACAAATCTCGAAGATCGCGCAGGAGACGACGTTGTGATTCGCGGAGCCATCGTCCTGTGCGGCGGGCAATCGACGCGGATGGGCCGCGAGAAAGCTACATTACCGTTCGGACCAGAGTGCATGTTGCAACGCGTCGTGCGACTGCTTGGCGAGGTGATCACACCGTCGAATCTGGTGGTGGTGGCGTCGCGCGGGCAGTTGCTGCCGGAACTTCCCAGCGACCTCATCATCACCCGCGACAGGCATGAAGCCCGCGGGCCTTTGGAAGGCATCGCGGCGGGGTTGCGCGCCCTGCCGATGTCGGTGGAGGTTGTGTACGCGACCAGTTGCGATGTTCCGCTGCTGGTTCCTGCGTTCGTCGAATTCCTGTTTTGTGAGCTTGGCGAAGACTCGATTGCGGTTCCCTGCGACGGGAACCATTCTCACCCGCTCGCCGCGGTTTATCGCCGGAGTGTGTTGCCCGCCGTTGAGAAATTACTCGCCGCCAATCGATTGCGATCGCGGTTGCTGTTCGATGAAGTTCCCACCCGCGAAATCGATGTCGAGCGGCTGCGCGCCGTCGATCCCCACCTGCGGACGCTGGAGAATCTCAATCGGCCCGAGGATTACACATCGGCGTTGAAACTCGCGGGATTCTCGTCCCCCGAATGACGTCGAAATGGATCTCGCCCGACGGTAAAAAGCGAGGCCGCGCTGGTTCGCAGCGCGGCCTCGATCGAAAATGCGAAGGCTTGCCGGCGTTTCTACGGGCCCATCATGCCCGGCATCATTCCGGCGGCCATCTTGCGGGGGTTCGGCTTGGCTTTCCCCCGTTTATTGGTCCCTGCCCCGCCCGGCATCATTGTGCCCCCCGATCCACCTTGAAGCATCATGCCGGGAAAGGCTCCGCCGTCAAGCGGATTCGGTGCGGTGGCTTCCTTCCCTTTGATTTTTTCAAACGGCGCGCGTTCGTTCTGCACGCGGGCTTGCGCGTCCATTTCACGGTCTGAATTGGTATCCGGGGTGATGGCTTTCAACTCGCCGAGTTCGCTCAGCACCACGGCTTCCGCGACCAATCCCAACATCCCCTTGCGATCGGCGGGGATTTTCAAATCCTTGTGATCGTCCGCGGAGAAGCGAATATCGCCCAGTCCATCGAGATACACGTCGTCGGTCTGGAAGGCAACTTCTTCCTCCAGGAGCGAAGGCTTGGCCACGTCGAGGTGGAACGTCTTCCGTTTTTCACCCAGGAACTGACCGATCGACTTGACCTCGATGGTGTCGGCGATCATCGTGCCGACGGTCTGATCCCATTGGAAAATCTTGAGATTGGCGATGGCCCGGGATGCGAATCGCACGGATTCATGCAGCGGATCGCGGAACACATTCCGCAAGAAATAATTCGTGGTTTCGGGGACGACGGCAACGGTGGATTCCGTGCTCCACGGCGTTTCGCGAGTGAGACCTTCCGCGACCGATTTGTCGATGACCTGATCGAGTTGCCGCTGATAGTTCGGGTTGCGCAGCTCCAGTTTCACACGGTAGCGGTAGGCATAACCCGGACGGACATCGAAATCAAAATAGCGGAAGAGGAACAACCGTTCGGCGGCGGTCATGCGCGCTTTGAGATCGGCCGGATTCAATTTTGCCCCGGGCGCACTGGATTGATCGCTTTCCATGAAGGTTTTCATGGACGAATCGAATGCCCGGGTGCTTTCGGGGTTGGAGTAAATCGAATCGGACATTTTTCGGAAGTTTTGCTGAACGGTATTGAACCCGCCGCGGGACACCGTTTTCGGGGCCTGCGCGTTGAGGCGGTTGTATTCGTTCATCAACCGTTCCTGGAATTTCAGTTCCCGTTCGAGTTCCGGTCCCTTCAACTTGAAGTTTTCAATTTGCGGGTGTGTCGCCAGATCACGCCATGAGCCGGTTAAGCGTTTCGGCAACGGCATGGTGATGGTGGAGTCGATCAGCCGGGGATCGAAGATGTCGATGTCGAAGTCGGGACACTCATTCAGGATTTCCGTGGCGCGGGCGATGTCAATCTTTTGCCATTCGCCCGACCACGGATCGGATGCGGCCACGGCGGTTTGGCGTTCCAGCACGAAGTTTGTCAGTTCGAGCAACGCTCGGGCGTCGGTGACGGATTGCAGGTTGAGGGCCTGGCGATAGCGTGAAAGTTGCTGGTAAACCGGCCAGACCCCACGCACCGAAATGAACCGTTCGCCGCGTCCCTTCACTCCCGGTGCTAAAGCGGACATCCCGCCATACTCGCCGACGCCAAAACCTTCCGGCATCGGCATGCCAAAGGAACCACCATGGGAGGCCGCTCCATGGGCGCCTGCTCCTTCCCCAGGCATGGCTGGAGATAATCCCCCGGGCATCGCGCCGGGACCACCGTGAGCCGCGGCCCCTGCCATTCCTGGTCCGAGGGGAGACGTCGTTGCCGCCCGTGCGGGGGCAAAGGGATTGTCATCCCCGGCGGCAGCGGGCTTCGTCGAGGCAACCGCTGCGGATTCTTCCGGCATCGACTCCGAAGCTTTCGGCGCGACGGCCATGACGAAGTCGCCCGCCTCGGCGATCAGGTCCACCACGGCCAGATAGTCGGGCTCTTTCGCCAGTTGCTGAGGGCGATAGAGCGGTTGCCACAAGGGCGTGGAGTAATCGTAGGCGGAAGTGGCTAATGGTCCGCGCAGTTCGCGAATGCTTTGACCAAAATCACGAATCACAAATCCCTTCTTCGTCTCTTCCGGCCAGACGTTGCGTTCAATCTGATCCTTGGCGTCCTTCGCCTTCTTGATGATTTCTTCCGGAGCCTTGTTGAACGGGAGCCATTCACTGGTCCCCACGACCGCCAGGACAAGCAGAAGGCCACAGGCGAAGCCCAATTTTTCCCCGTGATTGGCGAAAAACGCTTTGAAGTTGAACTTCTTCATTTCGACATTCCTCGGAAAATTCCATCGTGTCGACCGGAGCGGCACGCATGCTTCAAATGGGCGAACTGTGGAGCGATCGGGTCATGTTATGCGAATCGTCGACGCTGCGGGAATCGACGATGGCGATGATGATACTACTTTGGCGGAGGCGTATCGGCTGCCGGAGGAGACGGATTCGGAGTGTCGGGGGCATTGGGATCCGGCTTAGCCGCGGGCTCATTCGATGGTGCTGTTGCAGCCGGCTCACCGGGTGCCGCAGGAGCCGCCGGATCAGTTTCGGCGTTCGGCATCGGTTCTGCGGTGGGGTCAGTCCCTTCGGCGGGCATGCTTTCGTCGGCAGCGGGTGTGGCCGCAGGCGGCTCCGCGGCGGGCGTTTCCGGAGCAGCCACCGGGTTGTAGAGGTAGATCAGCCCGCACAAGGAAACCTTGGCAACGTACGGATCGCGAAGAACATTCTGAAACGCAAGGGCCGTGGCACTGGGACTCATTGGTCCCCGGATGCCCTCTTCAGAGGTTGGTGCCGCCAGCTCGGAAGCAAATCCGGTGGCATTGGCTTCCGCCCCGCTGTAATTCTCCGTCGGTGCTCCGCCGAAGGACGACGATTCGAGACCGGCCGTTGGTTGATACGACGATTCGCCAGCGAAGCCCGGTCCGCCGGGGGCGCTCCCGCCTGGGACCGGACCTTCACTGTCGTCGGAATTCATTCGGGCGACCTGCACGCGGACAATTTCAATCGGCCAGTCCGACTTTCCGTTCGCGGTTAACGCCGCAATCAATTCCGGCACGCGGCGGTGATCCATCACCACCGACAGATAGAAACCTCTCGTCTTGTAGGGCGCTGCCGCATCATCGTCGACATAACGGCGATAGTTTGATTCCGCGGGCGTGCCCGACGCCCCGTCGCCTTCCGCCATTCCCAAACTCATCATGTTCCGGCCGCCGCCACCGCTGCTAGCTTTCCAGGGAGGATCCCCGCCGTCACCAAATTCTTCTTTGTAATTGAAGTCCGCAGAAACCTTGGAGAATTTCGCACCCGCCAAACTCCCGCCCCCCATGGTCCCGCTCTCGCTCGACGATCCGCGGCTCATTGAAAGGGACATCGCACCCGCATCTCCGCCCATCATGCCATCAGCGCCACCGCTGGCCGCAGGGGCATCGATGGGTTGTCCACGCAGTCCGCCGACGAGTTCGAGGCGCTCGATCGTATACACCGCAGCGTCAAGCCGAGTGGAATTCTCATCGCCATTGAGATCGCGAATGGCTTCCAGAATGGGTTCGATCAACCACAGGTCTTCCTGGGCGTCCCACATTTCGGCCGAGGTGGGAGTGAGTTCGCCCCAGCGCCGCATCGGAAATTTTGTCCCGGGAAATTCGACGATTCCGGAGCCGTCGAATTTCTTGACCGGCCGGACAATTTGCCAGATGCGTTCGGCATCCAGCGGATAATTCGTACGATACTGTTCCCGAGCGGTGGTGTTGAATTCGCCGCGCATCGGCAGGTCTTTGGCGAATTCGTCCACGGTCGGCGGCCAGAACATGCGGGCCTTCTGACGTTCCCACAATTCCCGGCTGGCCGCGGTGACCAGCGCCTGTTGCTGATCGTTGATTTTCGACAGATCCGCCGACCAGCGATCGTTCGGAATCGTCTGCGGCGACGACGGAATACTCCCCTCGACTTTGCTGAGGACATCCTTGCGGGCCTTGATGGTCGCCGCAAGAGCCCCCGTGGCCATCCACCATCCCGTGAAGGTCATGATGATGCCGACACCGAGCAGGATCCAGAATTTATATTGCAGAACTTGTTTGAGCTGATCCATCGCATCACCGTCTGGGGCAGGAAGGCGTTTCTGATCTCGGGATTCGTCAAAGTCCGAAAACAATCGTGCGTCGTGAACTCACGATGCGGAGCGACTAGGGATTGGCCGGCGTGGCTTGATCGGCGGGAGCGGCGTTGGCATCCCCCGCGGGCGTTCCCTCGGGGACCAATTCCTTGCGTTGAGCCATCGGCGTCGGTTTCCAGGCAAATTCGATTTTGAACAACGTCAATTTGATGGGAATCGGTTTCATGCCGGATTTGTCGTCGTCCAGCAGGATCGAGGGACGCGGTTGACCGGTAGAGCCCGGGAAGGCACCGGCTCCCGGAGTGGGCTGACCAAACCCCCCTTCGTTCAAGCCGCCGCTGCCAGCACCAAATCCCCCCGCGGCACCAAAGCCCCCAGCCGAGGAACGCTTCGATCCGGGCCGACCGTGCGGATAAAACTGCACTTCTTTCGACGGCGGACTCCACACGGGAATCGCATGCGAGATTCCCAACCGGCGAATATCAGCTTTGCCAATGACCGTCCCGTTGAGCGAATCGCGAACATCGACCTGATCTTTGTTGAGGTTGTCCAGGAACGCGACCTTAACGTAGTTGTGTCCCTGTCCCGTAATCGCATTCGCGGCATCGTTGTGATAATGGTGGCCGAGCAGCGTAAAAATGTAACCCACGCCGCTGGGGCCGGTTTCCGCGTCTTCCTTCCGCATGTACGTCTTGCGATCCGGGGTCAACGCCGCGTACCACGTTGCCAGATCGTCATATTTTTTGCAGGTCACCCCTTCGAGTGAAATTCGATTCATCTTCTGAATTTCGGACTCATCGAGTTGTTGACCAATATCGCGCGGCAGGCACTCGTCGATCGCTTTGTAAACTTCCATCCAGAGTTCGCGCGTGGGCAGCGTGGCGACCAGTTTTTCGCCCGCGGCTTTGGCCCCGGAATTACGGCCTTCTTCGCCGCTGTATTTCCCCTTGAGAGTGCCGACCTGCGATTCCAGTTCTTTGGCTTTCTTTTCGGCTTCACCGAAACGGGCCTCGCTGACCGAATGCCAGACGTTGCCATATCCGGCGGTCGAGGCGGCCATGCCGATCAGCAGTGATGCGGCCGTCGCGGCAACCCACGGCTTTTTGCGGCGAATCTGCCGGGCAAACGCGATTTCCCGCGGCAGCAACGTGGTGTGGATGTCGGTCAAACCGAGACCCTGTAACGCCAGACCGTAAGGCACCACGAAGGTCAGCAGGTTGTCCTGGAACAGCGGGGCCGTCAGCACCTGATCGCCGACCGCTCCCTGGAAGTGGTCCACGCGTTCGACTTCGTATTGCAGATTCTGTTGCAGGAATTTCTGCAAGCCGGCGAGTTTGAAGCCGTTGCCCACGCCGACGAGTCGACCGATTTTCGCGTTCCGGTTCACGTTCGCGAAGAAGCCGATGGACCGCTGGATTTCGGCGACGTAATCGTTGAAGACCGGCCGCAAGGCCTGGAAGACCGCCCGCGGATCGGGCGATTTGGTCGCGTTGCACTTCAGGTGCTCGGCTTTGGCGAAGGTGAGTTTCATTTCCTTCGTCAAAGCGCGCGTGAAGTGGTTGCCGCCGATGGGGACGTTGCGGATCCAGATCTTCTTGCCGTTGGTGACCAATAGCGTGGTGTTGTCGGCCCCCATATCGAGGACCACGGTGTAGTCGTCGATCTCCGGTCGCGGGGCGTCCTTGCGGATGCCGTACCGGTCGTAACACAGGAAGTTGAACGTTCCCAGCGGGGCGATCTGCACCAGTTCGACTTCAATCTTGCGATCGAGAAACGGCTTCAGGTGGTGATGCACCTGCTCCTTCTTCATCGCGAAGAGGCCGACTTCGGCATCGAGCAGGAACCCGCTCTCCGCGGCACCACCGCCGAGCGGTTGGTAGTCCCAGATCACGTCTTCGAGCGCGAACGGAATCTGTTGCTTGGCTTCGTACTTGATGATTTCCGCGACGCGGCTTTCTTCCACCGGGGGCAACTGGATGAACTTCGCCAGCGCCGTTTGACCCGGCAGGCTGATCGCCACCAGATCGTTTTCCAGCTTGTTTCGCGACAGAAACGTATCCAGCGCCTGCCGAATCAGTTCGTCCGGCACGGCGTCCGGCTGGCTCAGCAGTTTCGGATGCGGAACGTAATCGAAAGCCACGGCGAGCACCTGGCTCGCGGATTCCGCGTACCGCAGACGAATGGCCTTCAGCCCCGCCTGACCGATTTCAATACCCCAGACCGCTTGGTTGTCCGCCATTCGGTTGCCTCTTGCGTGTGAACGAACTGGTGAGTTCCTCTCGAATCCCAGTGAATTCGAGCAATCAGTTCGAAAACTGACCGGAATGAACGCCTCCGGAGCCCTCAGTTCGATTTCGTGATCTGTTTGTGGATCGTTGGTACGATGCTGATTCGGTCGTCGATGTGCTGCAACCATCCGGGATGACCGGCGAGCGCGGCAAACCGAACGGCAGTTGTCAAAGTCTCTCTCACCCTACACTTTTGTTTCCGCGAACGTCAAGCAGAAAAGCAAGTTGCGACAATTAAAGGCACCTCTCCCCGACGACTTGTGCGGTTGGTTCCGGGCGATCACACTAATGTGACTTCCGAGACCGATCAATCGCAGAGTTGTGTTCATTTGTTCCATGTAAAGATGGCGATTCGGAATCAGTAACTTCTTGGACGTGTCGGAGGCGAAGAAGTTCCCAGAAAATCGGCACCAGCTCCCAGAGACTTCACCAGCCCGCCCGGAACAGCCGCGGCAGGCATGATCGTTAGCATCAAATCGTAAAAAATCGCGATGTGTTGTAGGTGCAAGAGCAGATAAAACATGTTTCGGCCCCACGGGCTGGCCATTCGCTGGAAACGAACTGCCGGCCCGTTGGGCCTATGATGACGATGGGATCGCGTTTCCAGGGCCGTTGGCCCTGGCTATTGGAACGACTGGCCCGTTGGGCCGAAATTGAGAATGTATCTTCATGTCTTTTCCCGAAGCTCCTTCCATCGGGCAACGCAAATATCGTGATGTTGTCGTCCTCATTCCCTGTCACAGCCTGGAAGATTTTCCGAGCGAGCAGGGCGACGCTGCGGCAACCGGGCTGCTGAATGTCATGGCGGTGGCATGGCACCCCCAATTACTCGCCTCGACCGGGCAGTTGCCGCGCTGGCATCGGGCCGATGAACCGCCCGAGCCGCAACCCGAGCAGCTTTATCTCATTCCCGATGCGGCGAACGGTTGGCTGCCGCACGATTGGCCCGACCGTGCCCGTTCTGTCGAAGCGGTTGTGGTACAAGACCTTGCCAGCCGTGAAGACTGGGCCGCGGCAGCGTTGCAAGCGTTGGAACCCGCCGAATTGGATGCCGGTCTCGTCGCCGATTTTTACGCGCTCGGCACGTGCTGGTTGATGGTGGAATTGCTCACCCGCCACATGCGGAACTTCAGCAGCATCGATGAAGTCCGCTTGCAGACGCGCGCGGTGGGAGCCGCACGGGCGGTGATGGCGGGCGATCACGAAACCACGGCAACGCATCTCAAATCGGCATTCGAAGTCCTGCTGGAAGCCCGCGAACGGTTTTATCCGGTCGAAAGCTATCTGATTGATTTGTGCCTGATTTTGCCGGAAATGCTCGATCAGAAATTCATCGACATGATTGCGGATTGCCCGCCGTTCAACCTGCTGGTGATCGGAGCGGACCTCTCCACGGCCTGCGAGAAAACGCCGGAATTAGCGGCCGCACTGCACGCGGCGGTCGCCGCAGGGCGGTTGTGCCTCGTCGGTGGTGAAGAGCGCGAGTTGTCGAATCCCGTGCTGCCAATGGCGTCGCTCTTGCATTCACTGCATCGCGGCAGCGAACAGTTTGTGAAATTTTCCGGGCAACGGCCGACGGTGTGGGGACGCCGCCGATTCGGATTGTTCCCGGCGATGCCCGCGATCCTTTCGCGCAGTGGCTACCGCGGGGCGTTGCACGTGGTGCTGGATGACGGCATCTATCCCGATCAGGAAGCGACCCGTCTCCGTTGGCAAAGTCCCGACGGTTCGATCATCGACGCCTGGAGTCGCATCCCGCTCGCCGCGGATGCTTCGGCGACATACCTGCGGTTGCCCGTGCGATTGGCGGAATCAATGGACAACGATCATGTCGCGGGCTTGGCACTGGCCCGCTGGCCGGAAGTGACCGCACCGTGGTACCACGATCTGCGCAACATGCAGAAGTACGCGCCGGTACTCGGCAAATTCGTGACGCTCTCGCGATTCTTCGAAGTGACCGGTTCTCCGGGACGGCTTTCCGTTTATGAAAGCAAGGAATACTTCACACCTTTTTTGATTCAACACGTGGCGCGCCGTGAGGCCGATCCGCTCAGCCGGTACGGCGGACACACGCTGCGACGGCATCGGTTTGATCTATCGAACTGGTGCCGAACCGTTACCGCGGCGATGTTCGGGCACCCGCTTGCTTCCGAGGTTGCAGAAACCGTGGAAGCCACGGTGGAAGCCGCCGGACCGGATCGCGAAACGGATGTCGTGGTCGCCGATGCCGAATCGAAATTGCAGGAATTTGAATCCGAAAGCGTGGCAAAGCTCGCTGCGCTCATCGCTCCGAAAAGTGGTTCGCAACCCGGATTTCTGGTGATCAATCCGTTGGCGTTTGATCGCCGCTGTCCGCTGGTGATGCCCGATTTGGTGTCACCGCCGCCGATTGCGGGGCCGGTCAAAGCCGTGGATTTTGACTCAACCGCAAGCGGTCGGCATGTGGTGACGGTCGACATTCCCGGCTGCGGATTTGCATGGATTCCGCAGCAATCACCGCCACTGTCCGAACCAAAGAAGGACGCCCCGCGCAAATCCGCCGTTGCCGAATCGTGGGTGATCCGCAACGAACGCTTTGAACTCGCCCTCAACGAACAAACCGGCGGTGTGACGCAAGTCCGGCGTCCGAACAAGCGCGAAAACCGCTTCAGCCAACTGGTGTCGTTCCGCTTCCCACGCGAACGGACCATTCCGGGCAATGATGGCGACTCCATCAAATCGCAATATGCCGAAACGCGGTGCCTCGGTCACGAAATCCCGCCCACCACCGGTCCATTCACGGAAATCGTGTCCTGGGGCGAGATCATCGACCAGAAGGACAACTCGAAAATGGCGGGGTTTCGGCAGACCGTACGGCTGGTCCGGTCGAAACCGATCATCGACATCGACATCGAACTGACCGACGTCAAAGTCCCCGACGGCGATCCTTGGAACAACTATTTCTGCGCCCGTTTCGCCTGGGATGACGCCACCGCGGCGATCACCCGCTGTTTGCTGGACGGGGCTTACGCCTTTGGTAATGAGCGGTTTGAAAGCACGGAGTACATTGAAATCGCGTCGGAATCCGAACGGACCACGATTATCCCTCATGGACTGCCGTTTC
This sequence comes from Planctomycetaceae bacterium, assembly GCA_021732785.1. GTDB lineage: Bacteria > Planctomycetota > Planctomycetia > Planctomycetales > Planctomycetaceae > DSVQ01. The sequence goes on along the minus strand of JAKFUG010000071.1, from coordinate 1,401 downwards.
ACCGCAAAACCGGAGCGCGGATGGTTGACACGTTGCTCATCGTCGCCGGAGAAACGCAGCGGAAATTCCGTTTCACGGTGGCGATCGATCAACCGTATCCGTTGGAAGCCGCACGGGATGCGGTGCTGCCGCCGTTTGTCGTACCGGCAGCCGGACCGCCGCGTTCGGGAGTCTCCGGGTGGCTGTTCCATCTCGATGCCCGCAATGTGCAACTGGAACAACTGTCGGACTGCATTCCGTGGATTGATGACGCCGATGATTCCGCTTCCGCGACGCCGATTTCGGAGCCGGGGTTTGCTGTGCGGTTGATCGAAACGGAAGGCCGCCCGCGACCTGTGCGGTTACGCTGTTTTCGTCAGCCGGTGCGGGCTCGCAAGCGGGATTTTCTCGGAACAACGCTCCGCGAGTTGCCGATGGAAGGCGATGCCGTGATGATTGACATGGCCGCTTACGAAGTCGCCGAAATCGAACTCCGCTTCGCCCCCTGAAGTTGAACATTGTCCACGCGGTTCGTAGATCCGCTCATCACGCTCCGCGTGATGAGCGGCATGCTTCCCCAGGCAAACCCACTTTAAGACGCGAAAAACAGGATCGTGCCCGATCATGATCGTGACCATCGATGGCCCGGCGGGAACTGGAAAAAGCACCGTGGCGCGGCTGCTCGCCGAACGGCTCGGGTTCGAGTTCCTCAACACCGGCGCGATGTACCGGGCCGTGGCACTGGTGTGTCTCGAACGAAGCATCCCCATTGCCGATGGGGATGCCGTCGCCGCGGTCCCTCCGCAACTGTCGATGACGTTCCGCGAGAACCGGTTGTGGCTCGATGGTCGCGATGTCAGTGAGGCCATCCGCACCGCCTCGGTCACGGAAGTGGCGTCCCGGGTGGCGTCCAATCAGCGCGTGCGGGAGCATCTCGTCGAACTGCAACGCCGCGCCGCCGACAATGTGAACCTCGTCACGGAAGGCCGCGATCAGGGAACGATCGTTTTTCCGCACGCCGAGTGCAAATTCTTCCTGACTGCGACTCCGGAAATCCGGGCGGAACGCCGGCTGGCCGAATTAATCGCCCAGGGGCAGGACTGTTCGCTGGAAGAAATCCTCGCCGATCAGACCGAGCGCGACCTGCGCGATCAGCAACGCGCGTGTGCTCCGCTCCGTCCTGCCGAAGACGCTGTGTTAGTGGATTCATCCTCGGTGCCAGTGGAAGACGTGTTAGCGCGGATGGAAGCGCTGGTTCGCGAACGGAAATCCATCGTTTAGCCGCGACCCGATAGGGCAACGCCGTGACGGATTTCTGTGCGAGGAAAAGCGGTCTTTACGCAGAAGAGGAGAAATGAAAAAAGCCAGACTCCCCGGTTTACTCCACTGAGCACGCGTCAGCGGGAAAGGAGTCTGGCTGAT
>JAKFUG010000046.1 GCA_021732785.1 Planctomycetaceae bacterium | reverse complement strand
AATGGTCGCTGGGACCGCTCGATCTCAAGCCGGGCGATGATCTGACCTTCTGGATTGAAGCGCAGGATAACCGCCAGCCCAAACGGAATCGCAAATCGACCACGCCGTTGCATGTGCAGATCCTCAAACCGGCCACGCTGGAGGAAGTGCAGCAGCAACTCGCGGAAGAAAAGCAGAAGCAGCAACAACAATTGGCGGAAGCCACCGCGAACCGAAACCCGGACGATGTTCCCCTGCCCAACGAGGGACCGGAACGCGATCCGATGCCCGCCCGTCCGCCCGGCGAACAGCCCGAACCGCAGGATCCGCCCGCCGACGTTGGGCAACAACCGAAGCCCAACGAACAGCCCGGCGATGGGGATCAAACGCCCAATGCCGCAGGCAAGAACAGCGAAGGTAAAACGAAAAGCGATGGGACCGGCGACAAGACGGAACCGAATCGTCCGGATCAAGACCGCGATGGGGGAAAACCCGAACCGCTCAACCCCAATGGCGACGACGACCAGAAAGCCTTGGAGCGCTTGATCCAGCGCCTTCAAAACAAGGACGAAGAGCAGAAACAACCACCCGGAGAACAAAAGCAACCCGGCGGTGAGAAACAACCCGGCGGCGAGAAACAACCCGGCGGTGAGAAACAACCCGGCGGTGAGAAGCAGCCCGGCGGTGAGAAGCAGCCCGGCGGCGAGAAACAACCCGGTGGCGAGAAACAACCCGGCGGTGAGAAGCAGCCCGGCGGCGAGAAACAACCCGGTGGCGAGAAGCAGCCCGGCGGTGAAAAACAACCCGGTGGCGAGAAGCAGCCCGGCGGTGAAAAACAACCCGGCGGTGAAAAACAACCCGGCGGTGAAAAACAACCCGGCGGCGAGAAGCAACCCGGTGGTGAGAAGCAACCCGGTGGTGAGAAGCAACCCGGTGGTGAGAAGCAACCCGGCGGCGAGAAGCAACCCGGCGGCGAGAAACAACCCGGCGGCGAGAAACAACCCGGCGGCGAAAAACAACCCGGCGGCGAGAAACAACCCGGCGGCGAGAAACAACCCGGCGGCGAGAAACAACCCGGCGGCGAGAAGCAACCCGGTGGTGAGAAGCAGCCCGGCGGTGAGAAGCAGCCCGGCGGTGAGAAACAACCCGGCGGCGAAAAACAACCCGGCGGCGAGAAACAACCCGGCGGCGAGAAACAACCCGGCGGCGAGAAACAACCCGGCGGTGAGAAGCAACCCGGCGGCGAGAAACAACCCGGCGGCGAGAAACAACCAGGCGGCGAGAAACAGCCCGGCGGCGAAAAGCAGCCCGGTGGCGAAAAGCAGCCCGGTGGGAAAGCAAAGCCGGGTGAGGGCGAAGGGGGGCAGACCGGCGATCCGGGCGAGGGAAAGGATCCTGGATCGGGCAACGGCGGGAAGTCCTCCAAATCAGGGAATGGTGGCAAATCCGCACCGGGGAGTGGGCCCAATACACCGATCGGTTCGGATGACGGCACTCCCGCTCCTGCCGGTGAGGAAGCCAACCCCGAGTTCCAGCGTCAGGCGGCCGAACTCGTGTTGCAGAAGCTGAAAGACGAACTCGAACGGGGAGACGTTTCGCCCGAACTGCTGGAAGAACTCGGCTGGACCCGTGAGCAAACGGAACGCTTTGTCGACCGCATGTCGCAGGAACTCAATCGCTCGAAAGGCGAGAGTCCAGAGAACGAAGCCCGCCGGCTGCAGTTCGAAGAAATGCTGAAGAACCTGAACGTCAAACCAAAGACCAGCACCCGCACGGCGACGGAACAACCCAGCCGCGAAGTCGATCAGATTGACAGCCGCCGGTCCACTGTTCCCGCCGAATATCGCAAGGCCTGGGAACGCTACACCGAACGTCTGAACAAGCAACCGCCGCCCAAGTCGCGCTGATGAAGCCGAAGCCCAGGGATCCCGATCCCTGGGCCTTCTTCTTCAAGTCTCGCGGTGCTCAGAACCCCGTTGCCGGTGCCGCGGGAGCCGGCGTTGCCGCACCGGGGGCCGCTTTTCCACCGGCGCGCGATGGTCGCTTCTTGGGATCGATCTTCAATCGTTCGAGCATCAGCGGAACGCGCTCGAACATCTTCGATTGAGCATCGATGCCCACCGGCAAAATCACCAGAACGTCCACCTGCAAATCTTTCTGCAAATTGGTGTAGGCGTCGATCGTGTAAGGCACGCCATCCACCAGTAACTCATCGGATTTGAAGTGATAAGCATCGAAGGTGTTCTGCGCGGTGTACGCATCGGCCTTCACCTTGGGATATTGTTCGCGCTCTCCTTTTGCCAAGTCGACCGGCGGGAGCGACAAGCGATCGGAGATCGTTCCCAGCAAAGTCCGCATGAAATCCGGGGCCTGACTCGCTAATTCGGAATTGAACATCGAGTAGTTCGAAACGACGTAAATGTATCCCTTCCGCGGCTGCTTCTTGCCATCCACCACGATGTCGAACGGGGCTTCCCACGTGCCCAGCAGTCCCGGCAACTCCAGCGAAATGTAATTCGGCTGCCGCGGATCGACCGGGGCGTCTTCCATTTCTCCGTCGGCGTTTTTCACCGGGGCGGGCTTACGAATCGACCGGAACTGCATCGGCACCCGTAGTTCATCAATCGGACCGTCTTTCCAGGCAGGAGCCAGGTTGCTATCGATCTTTTCGAGATAGGCGTAGTACTTCCGGGTCTCTTCGAGCCGTGTCTCATAAGTCTGTAATCCGCAGCCGCTGACAAAGGGCAGTCCGACGCACAAAGCCAAGAGGCCCAAAGAAGATGCGAGGAAACGTGAGGAACTGACACGGGAGCGCATGCGATCGCCTCGAACAAAGGGCAGGAACGGGCCGGGTCTGATTGTCCGCCGCCGCTGCACCGACGTCAACCGGAGGGGAAGTTGAGAGTTGAGAGTCAGAGGGAATCAACCTGCACGCGATCATGTCCGACTCTCGTCTCTTGACTCTCGACTGCGGTCAACCGGGAGGTCGCTGGAACCGTTGCTGAAGCCAGTTCTCGCACAGACGCGGGTCGTCCAGCATGCGTTCCAATTCGCCCAGATGTTTCTGCCACGGATCGGGCGGTGCGGTTTGTCCTTCCGCCCGCACTTCCGCGGCGATCTGGTCGACCGAAACCTCGCCGAACTCTTTCATCCACGCCGCGACATCGGCTTTCATCGGTGTCGGTCGCGCCGCTGAGGATTGGACCGGGAGTGGCGGGGTGATTGTTTGCCGTTGATCGGGCGATTGCCGCAACTGTTCCCAGAACGGTTCGCTGTCCATCGGGGTGGCCCCGCGGCGACGGGCGGCTTTGTGCAAACGATGATCGCCGGAAATCACGATGGTCTGTTTCGCCGCGGGGTGCTTTTCCAGCAGTTCCTCAATGACCGTATCGGCGTCTCCGCCCTGCGGTGCGAACAGCACGGCGACATCATGCACGCGACTTTCGCGAGAATCGTTAAACGGCGCGTCCTGGGCATCGAACACGACCGTACACCGCAGTTTCTCTGAGGGAGTGAGCTTCTCCGCCAGCATCGCCAGCAACCGTTGCCGCTGCCGTTCCAAATCTCCCGGCGCATACCGGACCCGCGCCAACCCCGCCGCATGCAGCAGGTTGTAGCCATCGATGAGGAGGAACGGCGTCGCCACAATGGTCTCAAAGTGCGGCGATCGATCGTGTGCCACTGGCTCTGCCAGTGTCTTCTCTTTGGATGAGGAGCCGCATTCATCAAGCTGCAAGACACTGGCAGAGCCAGTGGCACACAAGCATTGTGACAGGAATCACCGCCGGAAGCGAATCTCGCCACCCACAAGCACCACTTCCGCCCGACCGCGAACGTTTCTTCCCGCGAACGGCGTGTTGCGGCTCTTCGATCGAAACTCGTTCGGATCAATCGTCCACCGCACATCCGGATCGATCACCGTCACATCGGCGTCCATACCGGGCGACAGCGTCCCGCGATCCTTCCAGCCTAACACGCGGGCCGGGCCGGTCGTCAAGAGAGCAATCAACTGCGGCCACGTCAGATGGGCCGGTTCCACGAGGGCTTCAATGCACAGCGGCAGCAGCGTTTCCAACCCCACGATGCCGAACGGGACTTGATCGAGTTCGCGGTCTTTCTTCTCCGCCGCACACGGTTGATGGTCCGCCGTGATGGCATCGAGCGTCCCATCCTGCAACCCGGCAATGAGTGCGGCGATGTGCTCGCGGCCGCGCAACGGCGGGTCGACTTTGTAAGACGCATCGTAGGCCTGCATGCAGTCATCACTCAGCACGAGATGATGGACCGCGACATCGGCGGTGACACCAATCTGCTGCTGCTTCGCCCGGCGGACCCGGTCCACGGCGTTGCGTGTCGAGAGACACATGAGATGGACACGGCCGCGCGTCAATTCGGCGAGGGCAATGTCGCGGCTGACCATGATGTCTTCCGCCGCCGCGGGCATGCCGCGCAGTCCCAGCAGCGTGGAATAATACCCTTCGTGCATCACCCCGCCCGCGGTTAATGTGGCATCTTGCGGATGGGTGAAAATCGGCCGCTTGAACATGCGGGTGTATTCGAGCGCCCGCCGCATGATTTCCGCCGATTGCACCGGCCGTTTCGCATCGGTGAAGGCAACCGCCCCGCCGTCCGCGAGTTGTCCAATGTCCGCGAGTTCCTGCCCCGCATGATCGCGCGTGATCGCCCCTAGCGGATAAACGCGGCAGTTACCCGCCCGCGCCGCCTGCAGAATCACATACTCAGCGGCCGCACGGTTGTCGACGACCGGCCGAGTATCGGGCAGCGCGGCGATCGAGGTGAAGCCCCCGGCCAATGCCGCCGCGGTGGCCGTCGCCGTCGTTTCGTCTTCTTCGTAACCGGGATCGCGCACCGACACATGCAGATCGATCAACCCGGGACAAACGATCTTCCGCGTGCAGTCGAGGACTTCATCGGCAGTGGCCGTCACCACGCCGACTTCCGCGATCTTGCCATCGCGGATCAACACATCCGCGACGGCATCGAACTTACGCGCCGGGTCGATCACCCGTCCATTTCGGAGTAGTAACGATGTCATCCGGCGTGTCCTCCCGCCTGCAACCGTTGCTGGGCCTGCCAGCAGAGATGCAAACACGCCATGCGAATGAACAGCCCGTTCGACACCTGATCGAGAATCACGCTGCGATCACCATCGGCGACATCCGGCGTGAGTTCCACGCCACGATTGATGGGACCCGGCGCGAGAATCAGTACGTCCGGTTTCGCCCGACGAACGCGTGCCCCGTTCATCGCGTAAAAGTGGGCGTACTCGTAAATCGACGGGAAAAACGCACTCCGTTGCCGCTCGGCCTGGATGCGCAGCAGGTTGACGCAATCGGCTTCCGCGAGAACATCGTCGAGCCGGTAATTGACTTCGACGCCGAGGCGTTCGATATCCGGCGGCATGAGCGTCGCGGGGCCGCAGACGATGACCCGCGCTCCGAGTTTCGTCAGCCCCCAGATGTTGGAGCGGGCGACGCGGCTGTGCAGGATGTCTCCGACGAGTGCGACCGTCAGCCCGGCGATGCTGCCCCGATGCTCGCGGATCGTCATGATGTCGAGCAGCCCCTGCGTCGGGTGCTCGTGAGTGCCGTCCCCGGCGTTGATCACCGACGCTTTCAGCGATTTCGCCAGCAGATGCGGGGCCCCGGAGGTGCTGTGCCGCACCACCATCAACGGCACGCCCATCGCTTCAATGTTCTTCGCCGTATCGATGAACGTCTCCCCCTTGCTGAGACTGCTCCCCGCCGAGGTGAAATCGACCGTATCAGCACTCAACCGTTTCGCGGCGAGGCTGAAACTGGTTTTCGTCCGCGTGGACGGTTCAAAGAAGAGGTTGCCAACGGTCACGCCTTTCAGCGGAGTCAGCTTGGTTTCCCCCTGAGCATGCAGCCGTTTGAACTCGGCGGCCTGATCGAGAATCTGCGTAATTTCCGCTGCCGAAAGCTCTTGCAGCCCGAGCAAATGCTGACGGGTCCAAATCGGCGCGGCAGAAACGGTCGCGGAATCCATGTTGCTGAAGAAACCTTCTGAGCGAGAGAATACCGCTTGCCCCCCTGCTCTTCAACGCGAAGACGCCAGGCATTTTCCGAAATACCGGGCTTCTGAATTTTGTACATAGTCGATGCAGCAAACAGGAAAGCGCCTCAAGCAAAGCCGCACAGTAAGGAAAGACATCCCCATCCGTGCCGATCGTCGCCAACACGGCGTGCATCTTGAGTCCTCAAACGGGCGACGCCCTGAATCCTACTCTGATGGTGCGGCTGTCGGCTCATCGTTAGCCCAAAACTCGGCCTCATCAATGAAAGCATAGAAGGAATGTTTCCGGGCGACTTCCGGATCCGTCGTGACGAGATAGATCCCCCGCTCGGCCGCAGGATGATCGGGATCAACGAAGATGCCATCCTGCTTCATTTGCTCCCAGTCTTGTACAGATGAACGAAGATGCGCAAGCGCCGGCTCTTTCTGGGAGATAGGAATCTGTTGACATCCATCCAATTCGTTCGCGGCGTCTGCCATCATCGCGATGACATCATCCATTGTTTGACACGTTGATCTTCCCCGTTTGCTGGGCAGAAGCGCGACATACCGGCGACGGCTCTGCCCCCACAGTTCGAGATATTTCTCGCGCACATACGGGTTCAGCGAATCAGAAAACTCGCGAGACAGGTTCAACGTCTTGATGAGTTCGAGCACGTCCGACAGGTCTTTGAGACGACCGAGGTTCGTCATTCCCGAGGCTAACTTCAGTTCGACGAGCGATTCCAGTTTGATGTACCGGACACCATCGTCATCGAAGCTAACGGAGGCCGGGTCCGGGAATGACACGGGCTTCGGCTTACCATCGCCGGGGAAGTCACCCGTCGTCAGGAATTCGATCCGGACGCCGTACTGCGTGTCCCGCAGGTTCTTGCTTTTCGCGAACGGCGGCAGATACCCGCGTCCGTCCAGTGCCTCGTGAATGCGCCGCAGATCGGGTTTCGTCACAAGGATGTCGATGTCTTCCGTGAAGCGACGCAACCCGTGACGAAACAAGGCCATGCCGCCAACGACGGCATAAGGAATCTGCAGTTCATCGAAACGCTGTGCAATGCCGCGAAGTGTTTGAAACAGCGCGCTTTGTTCGTCGAAATGTCGGCTCCCCTCGCTCAAGGCCCACCTCGGATTCTGTTGGAGAGCCGTTTCATAGGGGAGAACGGCAAACGGCATTGCACCGTTGGGAACGTGATCGCCCGCTTCTCGAGCATCCAATATTGCCGGGGTCGTCATCAGATTTGCAGCTTTGTTATTCGACGAACGGAACTCCCATCACAACCGAAGAACTGAATTCTACCGCACCAGAATCGTTCCGAGCGATACGAATTCTTGTGATACAAAATAAATCGCCCCACTCGACAGCGAGTCGGTTGAGGCGATTCGACGACTTCATATTCAGAGCATGACCACTATTCGTGCCAGCCGTGGGCGTCGCGGACTTTGATCATGGTGGAAAGAATGTTATTCCACGTCTGCGGATCGCTCATGACCTTGTTGGGAAACATGCAGCCGTCCCAGCAGATGTGGCGGTAGCGCTGGTGCGGCAGGTCGTCTTCGCGCAGCCAGTAACCGGCCTGTTTCACGATGTCGAGCTTGCCGTTCGGGTCGTTGGCGAGACAATGGCGGCCGGTCTTGTCGTGCGAGCCGCTGCCATGTACGGTGGCGTCGTTCTGGGCGACGTGGAAATCGACCGTCCACGGCCGCAACGAGTCGGTCAGCAGTTCGTAGGCATCATCGAACGACTCTTTGTCTTTCCAGTCGAAGTTCTCGGGCAGCACGCGGTGTTCCGGGGCGTTGTAACCCATTAGGTACAGCAGCGTGTGGGCCATATCCGCCTGGAAACCGAGCGTTTCGGGACGGCCGACGCGTTCGAGCAGGTCGACCATCACCACCCAACTGTGCATCCCGCCCCAGCAGATTTCCCCTTCGGCGGCGAGGACTTCGCCGTAGTCTTCGGCGATGTCGCACGCCATGTCGAAGGTATCGGCGATGCGGCGCTGATTGCCGATCGGGTCCTTCATCCAGTCGGATGGACCGCCGGCGGAATCGATTCGCACGACACCATACGGACGGATGCCCATCTCACGCAGGGTGCGAGCGATCTGACAACCTTTCTGCACCTGTTGCAGAAAATTCTTGCGACCTTCACTCGAATCCATGGCCGAACCGCCCCCCGTCGGCGGCCACACTGGGGCGACAACCGAGCCGATGTTCAGATTCCGCGCCGCCGCTTTGTCCGCGAGCTTCTTTAGATCATCGGGCTTGGCATCAATGCTGATGTGCGGATCGAACAGGAACAGGTCGAACCCGTCGAACTTCACGCCGTCCACTTCGGCCTTCGCCGTGTGATCGAGCATGGTGTCGAGGTCAATAAACGGCTCGCCGTCCGGAGAACCCTTGCCGACAACACCCGGCCAAGCGGCGTTGTGGAGTTTGGGGTAGTTGTTTCGCTTGGTCATGGATGTGCTTTCGGAGTGAGTGGAAGTATCGATTATGAAAACCACGGAGCGGTATTGTGACGAGCCGTTCGCGGAAATCATCCGGCAGGCCCACTTGACCGACGAAGATCAGTTCCTCGATCAGTTCGCGGTAAGTTAACTTCTGCTGTTTGGTGAAGCAGACCCCGGAAAAGGACTGCGATGTTTCCTGCCAACGTTGCACGATCTCAAAGAAATCGTGATCGTGTGTCAAGACCACGCGGTGAAGCTCCGTCGCGCGAAGAAGGACTTCTTCATCCGATCGTCCACCGCGGCTATCTTCAATCACAGTGAGGATGTCCACTCCGTATTTTCTCGCGGCGTGGATTACGGGACTGGGAAAGTTCTCGTCGGCGTAGAACGCGACGGTCACGTCAGCAGTCCTTTTTCACGGAGCCGCCGAAGAATCGGCTCGTTCGGGTTGGTCTCCATGAACCGCTGAAACTCCTCGTCCTGTCGGCGCAGTTCGGCATCAAGTTCTTCGCGATGCTCGTAGTAGTACGCCAGCGCGGCGTAAGTTTGGGCCAGCGTCAAGTCTTCATGTTGCCGGATCAGTTGCTCCGGGCTGAGCCCCAGTCCGAGATGCTCCCGAACGAGAATCAGCACCTTGAACCGCGTCCCGGCAATGATCGGACGACCTTGGTCGTCGAGCGTGATCGATTGAAGTTCCACGGCGGTGGTCACGTTGGTACCTCGATAACGGCGAACGTAATCGTCAAATCGTTGGACGCGGAGGAAACAGGGATTCGACCGGGACCGCCAGACCGGGCAATTCGGGTTCCGCGGTCAAGGTGTGCCGCGCGGCAAAAAAAGTTGCATCATCATTGGCACGATGGATGGTGATGTTGCGCAGATCCGGATCGACAATCCAGACCTGCTTTACACCGGCTTCGAGAAACAAACGAATGCGATCAACTACATCTTCATGAGTGTCGGTCGCGGAAAGAACCTCGACTGCAGCGACGGGAGGGCCATCAAAGAAATCACCCGACACAGCGGCTTGGGCGTGTTCGAGACCCTGGAAGTAAGCCACATCGAGTCCGACGATCAGTTCGGGACTCTGCCGCATTCGGCAGCGGGCTTCCCCACCGGAAATTGCGCCGATCAAATTACTACGGGAATCGAGCCAATCGATCAACTGATGACCAATACGCATAATCGTTGAGGAATGCCTTGCGTTTCTGGTCGTCATCGGTCGTTCCACCAGTTCACCGTTGATGACTTCGAGCATGACCCCTTCGGGAGCTTCGGCTTCCAGTCGCAAAAACTCTGCGAGAGTCACTGTTCCGGCCGCCGCAGTCGACATTGCTTGTTACCTCGATTCAGGCAAGACATCGAACGTCAAGAATCAAGACTACTTGTACGCCCCCACTTCCGGGGCGTCCTTCTGCGCTTCCGGGCCGAAGTAGCGCAGGCCGACGAGGGGTTCGGTGCCGGTGTTTTCGAAGACGACGCCTTCACCCGCGGCTTTGGCGGTGACGAAGACTTCGTCCATCGTCATCTGGCCGAAGCGGATCATCGCCGGGGTTTGCAGCTTCAGGCCGTTGACTTTGCCCTCGCCCTGCACCGTGATCCAACCGTAGGCGCCGCCATCCTGGATGGTGACTTTCGCGCCGGGGTTGACCGTCAGTTCCTTCGCGGTGAAGTCCTGGGCCCCCTTGATACGGCCGTAGACGATCCAGCGGTCGATGAAGCCGTCCTTGTCACTGCCCGCGGCAATGATCGGTTCGAGATAGTGGCTGTCCTTGAAGTCCGGGTCGACGTTCCCTTCCCAATCGAGGGCTTCAACGAGGTACGAATTATCGTCGTGCTTCTCTTTCGGGAAGTCTTTCGTCAACAGCGATCGCGGCACCGCTCGACCTTCGACCATCGACTGGTACATGCCGAAGACGTCGCTGCCCCATTGCGGCTCGTACGTCAGCAGCGAACCCGGTGCGTGCAACACGCACGGCGGAATCAACCAGCCGGTGCCGACTTTGAGCCGGTACGCCTTCGAGAGATCGAGGATACCGTTGTCGCCGTCGTTCCAGCGGTCAAGGCAATCAATCACCTGTTGCTTGGTCGTGCCCGGTTCCAACCCCATGAAGGTGTACGGGAAGTTATTGCCGACGTTGTTCAGTTGCGGCGGGAAGTAGTAGCTTTCGGGCTTCCCTTCCTGGCCGACAAGCTTGGCCTGCTCGGCGTTCTGGTGCATGTGGTGCGGGATCGGGCCCATGTTATCGAAGAACTTCGAGTAGACCGGCCACTTCTTGTATTTGCCCCAGATGTAATCGCCGACGGTTTCCGCCCCTAGTTCCGCCACGACATCGCGCAGCAGAAACTTTTCGTTCCCGGCGACGCAATAGGACAACCCTTCGTCGTGGCTGCGGCCTTCGTTCGCCGCTTCGGTGGTACTGGCGAACCAGCGTTCGTCGATGCCGCCGCGATGCGTGCCGAGGGCGTAGTAATCGTGCGGATGGAGTTTCAGCCGCCGTCCGGGCTGGAGAAACGACCGCGGCACCCACGTCGGCGCCAACCGCAGAACGCCCTTACCTTCCGACAATGCTGCCGACGCCAACGACTTCACACTCGCCATGACCGGTTTCCCGAATGGATGAACTAAACTGCTGAATCAGAGATGACACCGTCCCCGTGGACCGGGCCTGTGGTCGCGCATTGTAAGCAGTGGTCGAGGCGATTTGCAAAGCCCGCGAATTGACCGATTGCTCCGTGACGGAAGAGAAATTGTAGCGATTCTAACAGCCTTGCGGATCGTTCAGCGTTTCTCTGATCGCGGCTTTTGCGCCTGGGCAAACTGCTGCATATCCAGCCCTTTCAACGCGGCGGCAAGCATGTCCGGCAGATGATCCGGGGTGCAACCAAAACACGGCATCCCCATCGAGGACAATTTCTCCGCGAGCCGTTCGTTGTAGGACGGTTGCCCCTGATCCGAGATCGCCAGCAACGTGACCGCTTTCAATCCCCCTTCGAGCAGCGCTTCCATCTTCTTGACGAAACGGCTTTCATTCGGACTGGTGTCATGCAGGTCGGCGAGCAAAATGTACAACGTCTTCGCCGGGGTGTGCATGAACCGTTCGCAGTAACACGTCGCTTTCCAGTAATCTTCCGCGCCGCCGAGTTGGACGCCGAACAGCAGGTCGACGGGGTCGGAACAATGTTCGGTCAGATCGACCACATCTTCGTGATTAAACGCCACGACGTGCGTTTCCACCGCGGGGATGCTCGCGAGAATGGCCCCCATGATGCCGCCGTAAATTAATGATGTCGCCATCGATCCGGACTGGTCCATCGCAATGATGATGTTCCACTGGTTCTGCCGTTGCTGGCGACTGAAGAACGAGATGTGCTCGGGAACAATCGTTTTGATCACCGGGCTGTAGTTTTTCAGATTGCGGCGAATCGTGCGCGGCCAGTCGAGATTCGGCAGACTGCGAAACGGGCTGTGCACGTTCCGATTCAGCGCTCCGCGAATGGCCTGCGTGAACTGCGATTCCAGCCGTTTGCGGACTTCTTCCACCGCTTTGCGGACCACCTCGCGCGCGGCCGCCTTGGCTTTCTCGGGAACGAGGTTTTTCAGCGTGAGGATCATGCTCGCCAGATCGACGGACGGTTCGACTTCCGCTAGCAGTTCCGGCTCAAAGAGAAGCTGCTTCATCCCCTTGCGTTCGATGGCATCTTTCTGCAGGAGCACGACAACATCTTTGGGAAAGAACTGCCGAATCTGTCCGAGCCACTTCGCCACACGCGGGAAGACCCGGCCCTTCACCGCGCCATGACCGTGGCCGGTGGGACTTTCCCATTCGTCGCGCGTCAGTTCCTCATCGGAATCGCCGGCGTAGATCGCGCCCAGCGCTTCGTCCATCTGCAATTCTTCGTCGGTCAGCACACAACCACCGGTGCAGCAACCCGACAGATTCTCCTGGGAATCTTTGCCGAGGATCAGCCGCCAGCGTTTCACCTGATCGGGATCGGCGGTGGTCATAGTAGTTTCCCCTTGAGCGGCACGGCGCTAGCCGCCGGTTCTTGCACATGAATTTAACGGCAATAGATCATCAGAAAAACGCCATCACCGCATTCTCCTCCGGTCCCCTCTCCCCCGTGGGGGAGAGGGTTAGGGTGAGGGGGTGAGTGACACGAACAGCTCTCCATCAGGCCTATCTTCATTCCGCTTTTTCCTCGAGTTGCACATGCTGTCCACCGACGCCCCCTCACCCTGGCCCTCTCCCCCGCAGACGGGGGAGAGGGGACCGGAGGCTGGTGGATTCGTCACAAATCACCGAAATCAAACTCGTTGAAATCCGACAGCGTTTGCTCTTCGGCTTCCGTCAAGGGCTTTTCGAGGCTCTCGCTCACGGTGTCGGCATGCACGCCCCAGTGTTCGCTGAGGTTTTCCGCGATGTGCCGCTTCTCGCGCGGACTGAACGAGCCGAACGCCCGCCGCAGAAAGACTAACGCCCGGCGAAACTGTTCGTCATCCAGCGATGCGACATACTCCGCGAGTTGCTCCCACAGCGATTGCCGGGCGAGCAACGCATACCGGTTGCGTTGCGACAGGCCTTCAAACCACCCGGCACCTAAGTCTGCGGGCACACCGGGCGACAACCGCCTCGAGACTTCCCGCGCAAGATCGTCGTTCGCCAGCAACCCGCGCTCCAGCAGGATTGCACAGGCATAGCCCGACAGCAACGGGTTGCGATCGTCGGCGTCGGACAACTGCCGGAGTCGATCAATCCACAAGGCTTCATCCACCCGCTCGGCGTAGTCCAATGCGACCTGATTCAATTCGTTGATCGCAGTCCGCATGCCGGGGGCCGCGTCGTCATCACAATTGGCGGCCGTGTGCAGCGACAGCGCTCCCTGCACGAACAATTCCTCAATCAACGGCAACAACGGTTCCGGATCAAACTGCCGGACATCGCCGTAGCGGACCACATGTCCCAAAGTGTGAACCGCGTGGGCAATCGCCGTGAACTGGGAACTGGCGGCGGCGAGTTCCTGTAACCGCCGCCGTGCCGCCTCCATCGCGAGTATCAAGCCGCACAGAATGGCATCCCGCACGACATCGGCCGCGGCGGCAATCGACGTGCAGCCTTCCAGCGTCGTCTTGAATTTGTATCCCACCGCGAGTTCAACCGTTTCCCCGAGTAGCACCGCTTCAATCAGTTGAATCTCGCTCTCGGGCGTCCATTGCAGTTGCCACTTCTCCGCCCAGTTGGTCGATTGCTGCCCGGTACGGAGTCCCGAGGCGAACCCGACGCCTAGCACGCGCAGCCGATGAAAGAAGCATGACCGGTTCAAATCGAGAAACGCGACTTCGATCGATTTCGCCTGCCGGTTCTCGCGCAGATCGAGCGACAAATCCTGCTTCACCGTCGTCTTGTATTTTTCGAGTTTGAGGCGAGTCAGTTCGCGCTCGAAATCGGTTTGAATCGAGGTCCGGCTCACGCCCTTCGGCAACTCCCCGATGGCAGTGCCGACTTCGACGCGGGCGGCGGCTTCACGAATGGTGGAAAACTCGCCGTGGCCGATGAGGGTGATGGCGGCATCGCGCAGGTCTTTGAGCGTCGGGGCCAATCCCTCTTTGAGAGCCGACAGCGTATTTGCGAGCCGCACGCCTTCGATCACTTCCGCGGTGGAACGGTGCGTGCCCGTCTCGCGCAGGTTCCGTACCAGCAGCGACAGATACCGGGACGGTAATTGGGCAATGTCGTTCTGTTGCAGCGCTTCCCACAGCAGTTCGAAATACGCGGGGGCGTGGTTGCCCGCGCCGTAACCCGACTGCGATGACAATCGGAAGTAAGAATACGGCATCAGCGTCAGCTTGCTCGCCCGCCGCCGCAGGGTTGCCAGTTCGTCATCGGTCATCGACGGATGATCGGATGTCAAGACCGAAGCATGGAAGGCACCGACCACCGCGACGATTTTTTCGGGACGTGTGCCGGACGCAATCGCCGCATCGATCTGTCGCCGCATCCAGGCTTCCCGTACCAGATTCTCGGCTTTCCAGCGTAGTGAATCCTGATCCATCTCTCGCAGCGATTTGCCGAACTCGAACGCCGCGCGGCGGTAGCTGTCGTCGCTAAGATTGTGCTCGAAATGCCGCTCCCAATAGGAATCGTAATCGGCTTCTCCGGCCCGTTTCGCATATTCCTCATACAGCGAAAAATGTTCTTCCTGTGCTGGCGAAACGCTTTCGGGCGACTCGGCGGGTTTCGATTCTGCTTCGGGCGGTGGTGCCGATTTGGCTTTCTTGCGGAGTTCCTCTTCGATGTCCATCAACGCCAGAAAAATATCCGACGGGAGATCGATGAACTTCACCGGCACCTTGTGTTCGTCGGCCCATTTCATCGCCTGATATTCCGGACTGTAACGGGCCAGCGGATAAACCAGCGTGCGGACCGGCAGCGAATCGGTGTAGGCGAGAATCGCGATCGGCGGCTTCGTTCCCTTGCGCGTGATGTGCGGGATCAGTTCTTCCGCATCGGCGAGCCCTTCAATCAACACGAGTTCCGGGCGGACCTGATCGAGATACTTCCGGAGATGCCACGCCCCGGTCGGCGAGAGGTGCCGCACTCCGAAGACGTTGATCGATGCCGTGGAAGTCATGGAGCACACCGGTCGCGATTCATGGATTGCGGGATCATGAGCGGCACGGCGCTAGCCGCCGGTTCTTTGCATTTTTCCATTTGAAGAACCGGCGGCTAGCGCCGTGCCGCTCACAAACATTACTCATTCATTTCGGAACACGCGGTGAACAGGGGACGCCATTCGGCTCCGCGTTTCTTCAGGACATTCGCCAGGTACTCCTGCCAGACCACGCGGTCTTTTTCTTCGTCCTTCACCACGGCTCCTTGCAAGCCTGCGGCGAGATCGTTCGCGGTCACGGCACCGCTGCCGAAGCTCCCGGCGAGAGCCATGCTGTTGGCGAGGACCGAAATGGCTTCCGCGGTCGAAAGGACGCCGCTCGGTGTTTTCAACTTGGCTTTGCCGTCGAGAGTTTGCCCAGTGCGTAATTCACGGAAAATCGTGACGACTTTTTCGATGGCTTCGTCGGCCGGGACTTTGGCTTTCAGTTCGAGATGCGCCGCGAGGTCACGCACACGCCGGCGCACGATGTCGATTTCGCTTTCGATCGTGGCGGGCGATGGTAGAACGACAATGTTGAACCGCCGTTTGAGGGCCGCGGACATGTCGTTGACGCCACGGTCGCGCGTGTTCGCCGTGGCAATGACGGCGAAGCCTTTCACGGCGGGGACTTCCGTTTCCAGTTCGGGGACGGAGATGCGTTTCTCGGAGAGCAGCGAGATCATCGCGTCCTGCACTTCCGAGGCACACCGCGTGATTTCCTCAAACCGGGCCAGCGCTCCCGCTTCCATCGCGCGGAAAATCGGACTGCGAATGAGCGCCTCGGGACTGGGACCATGCGCGATCAGCATCGCGTAGTTCCACGTGTAACGCACCTGCTCTTCCGTAGTGCCCGCGGTTCCCTGCACGACTTTCGTGGAGTCACCGTTGATGGCCGCCGTGAGATGTTCCGACAACCACGATTTCGCCGTTCCGGGTTCTCCCAGCAGCAGCAGCGAACGGTCGGTGACGAGCGTCGCAATCGCGATCTCGACCAGCCGCTGATGACCGATGTACTTTGGTGTGACCGTCGTGCTGCCAACCGTTCCGCCGCAGATGTACGTGAGAACCGCCCGCGGCGACATTCGCCATCCGGGCGGTTTGTCGTGCTTGTCGGCGGCGATCAGCGCTTCGATTTCATTCGCAAACTGGATTTCCGCGGGAATCCGGAGCATCTCGCCCCCCGCGGCGGTCTTCGCACCATTCGCAGCCGATGCCGGCTCTGCGTCTCGTTTCTTGGACACGGGCATTCCTTGCAAAGTTCTCGACGGTGCTACACGGCCACGTCATCCGATCGATTCTTCAATTCCAGCACGGCTTCCAGCACCGGGTTGACCATTTTCTCCGGCAACGTCGGCAACAAGGCTTCCAACGGAGTCACCGCCGTCTTCGGCAGCGACGGAATGATCTGCGTCAGCCAATAGGAATAACTGCTGGAACTGCTCTTGGCGAGGTCCTGTAACGTCTGAATCACACACGCGGTGGCCTCGGGATGTTGCACGTCAATCATCGTCCGCAGAATGTCGTACACATGGACGTCTCCCGTGGCTTTCTTTTTCGCGGCGAATTTCTGCGACAACCATTGATTCAATGCCGGATGGTTCGGCCGCGCGAGCTGCACCATCAGGACTTCATCCGCCTGCTCGACGGCAACATCGAGCCAGCGGGGATCGAGTTCCGGCGGCGCTTCACGCATTCCACGCCGACCGAATCCCCACCGCCAGGCGTAACCCGACGAGTTGTCGCACAACGCGTTGCGGATCGCTTCCGATTGACTGAACGCCTCGGCCGCTTTCTTTGACTTCTTGTCCGGCTTTCCCTTCAGATACGGCGAGTACATTTCAAAGACTTTTTTGGCAGGCAAGGCACGCCGGGCGGCATCGAACGAGTACGACAACGGCGGGCCAGTCAGCGACTCGCGACCATCAACGATCACTTGCTGCATCTTTGCCGAACCGTTGGCCATCAGATAGGCGACCGTTTCGTTGACATCGGTGCCACTCGGTTCGGCGGACATTTCCGCCAAGGCCGTACGCTGCTGGAACAGTTTTTTCAGGAGTGACTCGGCATCCGCATCGTGGCGGCCGTCGAGACAGCGCAGCCAGACCATCAACCGTTCGATCGCCGTGCCGAGCGCTTTCTTGTCGGAAATCGCCGACAACGCTTCCAGTTGCTTTTCCGATTCCGCGATCACCAGTTTCCGCAGCGCGGGCACCTGGGCTTCCCGCAGCCCATTGACGATCGCCGCGAGATCGGCGCCGCTCGCCGCTTCGGTGACGGCTTCAATGGCCTCCGCCGTGACGAGTCGGGTGAGCGCGATCAGCGCCGCCACACGGACATCTTTTGCCTTGGCTTTCGCTTGCTGCAGCAGAAACGTCAGGTCTTCTTCGCTGTCCCCCAGACATTCGATGGCCACGACTTTCAGTTCTTTCGAACCGTCGTCCAAGGTCTGCTGCACAATTTCACGGGTTCCGGTCGGATCGAGCCGGTGCATCACCCGCAGGCGATGGAGATGGCCCGCTTTTCCTTTCAGATTGAACTGCCGACGGATTTCGGGAAGGATCGCGAGGCCGTACATCGGCAATACCTTGTCCGCGATCAGCTCGCCGATTTCCGGGTATGGATCGTCGAGACCCTTCAACGCCGCTTTAACCAATCGCAGATCGGCGAACACGCCACGGTCGATGGCATCGCGGATGATTTCCAACCGCCCGGAACCGGTCGTGAAGAGGGCTTCGAGTAACGGCTTCAGCAACCGGGCACTGGCTTGTGTCTGCCGGGCACCAAGATCGACGGTTTCAATCGGTTGCAGGTCGCCGGGTTTCCCGGTTTCCCCTTGCGTGTAGAGAATCGCATTGACCAGCGTGGCGAGTTCCAGCAGTGCCGCGGGGGCCGTTTTCTCATTGCTCTCGACGACCGCCGTGGCGGCTTGAGCAACCTTGGCAAACACCGGGGCTTTTTCGCCCGATTTCTCGAGCGGTGGGACCAGTTTCTTCAGGCGGAAATCGCCCGCGGCAACGCTGCTGCCAGCGATCGCCAGCCGACGCATCTCGTCATAAACCTGGGTGAGAACCGCGATGCTCATGGGAGGTCCTGCAAGAAACGACCGGGGCCGTGGTCAAGTTTGAAGAGACGGGGCGGGGGCCCCATCCGATGAAATCTTCCCTTGTGCATCAATATAGGTCGGGGCCCCCGCCCCGACTCCTTCGCTGCCACGGTCTGTCTCCCGATCAATACACCACTACAGCGTTAACCGGACGATGTTCGATTCGGTCACGATGCTCAACGGTTTGATTTGCAATCGCCGCGTGTCGAGATCGTGGCGGAAGCGGGCCACCAGCACCTGATCGGTGAAGACTTTCTCCGGCAGCAGCGGCAGCAAATGGCAACTGGCCGGTTCATCGGTCATGCCGCGGTCGGTCAACGTGAGTCGTTCCCCTTTGGCGTCTTCAACGACGAACTCGCCATCCACCTGACCGATGCGGCGGAATTTCAAAGCATAAATCGGTTGCTTGTCGGAGAGCGGTCCCTTCAGATTCGTCTTCACCGCTTTGATGACCGTGGCGAAATCCGACTTCGCGAATGATCGGGCTTTTTCCAGGTCGCGCGGTTCCAGCGGTCGCGGCGTCATGCCCTCCCAGCGGATGCGCGGGTTGATGTCCCCCGGATAAACGCACAGCTCCGGCATCTGGGCGACCTGAAAAAAGCTGTCGTCGCTTTTGATGTACTTCGCCGCTTTGTACGGTCGGAAGTTCTGCGTGACCGCAATCCGCCCGGTGGCGAGATTCAGCCAGATGCCGGTATCGACATATTCCTTGCGGGCGATGTCGTCGTGGGAGTTGAACGCCAGTTGCAGCAGTTCGACATTCGCTTCGACGAGACCGGCCTGCCTCAATTCCGCCAGTTGCCACGCATGTCCCAGCCACGCGGCAATCGGTGTGTCGACTTCCGGACTGAGTTCGGAATCATCGAGCCGCCGCTGCAGGTATGCCCGGCCCTGCTTCACCAGCGAATGCAACCGGCTGAGATGATCGAGGGCATCGCTGTAGACCGCTTCCCGCTGTTGCGGCGCGGTGGAGGCATCGAACGTGCCGTCGTCGCCGGCAAACAACTGCGTGTATCGATGCAGCGCGGCCTGCGCACCGGGAAGGTAAGCGTTGCCGAGTTGTTTGGCCTTCTCTTCGATTTCGTTCGCCGACTTCGAATTCATGTTGCCGATACCGATCCGCACCAGATCGAGGGTCAGCTTTTCGAGCAGATCGATCCCCGTGAGCTGCGCTTTGATCTTCTTGGCGAGTGCGGCCTTGTCGACCGTTTTCGGCCTGGCAGCGTCTTCCTGCTTCTTCTCGGCTCGGGCCGCGAGTTTGTCCCGTTTCTCCGCGAGATCGGCGGGGACATCGGCGGCTTTGAACGACGCCCGTTTCTGCACGAAGGCGTACATCAGCCCCAGACAATGCTTGCACGGAAACTGCCGGCTGGGACACGAACACCGATGCGTCGGCTGATCGGGTCGCGTGAAGTCGCACGAGCAATGGTACGGCTCTTTGCCCGAACCCTGACACTCGCCGAAGAGCAACGTTTCCTCGGCATCGTGATGCAGTTTGAGAAATTTCCCCTTGAGCACCAGACCGCGGCCATTTTTCGCGGCCTCGGTATTCGGCGCAGCAGCATCCACATAAGCTTCGTCGATGGTGATCATCGTGTCCCTGACGCAGCGGACCATAGAACGGAAGAGGTGACGGGCAAAGAACGTTGCCGATTCTTGGATAAAGTCCCACCGTTTTCAAGCATCACCGCTGCCGTCGCAGAACCACTTTCACAAAGTGGCATTCTTGACGAGCCGTCGAAACCAACCTCACATCGCCATTTTTGATTCGCATCATCGTCGGTGGGCTGCCAATCCGTCAGGAGTGATGCTAGTGAGTGGCAGCCTGTGTCCCCACCGATCCCCGTTCTTCGAGAGGGCCCATGTCCTACGTCGGCTAAGTACATCTCCCCGCCAATGGGTGAGCAGTTTATGATTGGGGGGGTCGGAGAGCACCGAATCCGTCTTCACTCCTGGAACAAGGATGTTCGATGTCGAATCGTACGGCCGTCCTGGTGACACAGGAACAGCGGGATGAATTGGAAGCCTGGTTGCGGCGGCAGACGGCTCCGGCCTGGTTGGCCCGGCGGGCGCGGGCCATACTGCTGCTGGCGGACGGGCATCATGTCTCGGAAACGGCGACGCGGGTCGACCTGCCGCGGCGGCATCTTTACAAATGGATCGCGCGGTTCCGCGACCGGGGCGTGGCGGGCTTGCAGGAGGGGAAACGTCCCGGCCGCCCGCCGGTCTTTTCCCCCCGAGGTCGCCATGCACACTGTCAAACTGGCGTGCGAACGGCCGGATGACGTGGGACGTTCGCTGTCGCACCGGGATTGTGCCGAGTTGGCCCGGCAACGGATCGCCGATCACGTCGTGGAGTCGATTTCGCCGCAGACCGTCCAGCGCACCTTGGCGAGTCACCAGCTCAAGCCGTGGCGGAAGCATTTGTGGCTGTCGTCGAAAGTGCCGCGACGCAGCGTTTTGCCGCGCACTGTCGCGACACACCAGCTAACGGAAAACGCCGAGAGTTCACGCTCTCGGCGTTTTCGTTTTGACGCCAGTCCCGCAACGACTTGCGACGCTTCGCCCGCTGCACGGGCGCTCTCGGTTTCGAGAGAGACGAACCGGGGTGCGGAAGGAACCTTCAGAGTCGCGTTCGCACCCCGGAATCTCGGTCCAAAACTCTCGGACTCTCGCGTTAACACCCTTCTCGGAGGACTTGAGCTTACACTAGCAGAACCGTCGAACTTCTGCTTACAGCGTCCCCTTCGATGACGGCACGCCCGTTTGTCGTGGGTCGATGGTCACCGCTTGCCGCAATGCACGCGCGGTGGCTTTGAATGTCGCTTCCGAAATGTGATGGCTGTTCGTGCCGTGGTGCAGGACGAGGTGCAGGTTCATCATCGTGTTCGCGGTGACGGCGTACCAGAATTCTTCGACGAGCTCGGTATCGAACGTGCCGATTTTCTCGGTCGGGAACTTCACGGCGTAAACGAACTTGGTGCGGCCGCTGAGATCGAGGGCCGATGTCACCAGCGTTTCTTCCATCGGCAACGTCATGCTGCCGTAACGGGTGAGGCCCTGCTTGTCGCCGACGGCTTGCCGGATCGCGGTGCCGAGGCAGATGCCGACATCTTCCGCGGTGTGGTGATCGTCGACGTGCAAGTCCCCCTTGGCGGTCACCTCCAGATCGAACAAACCGTGCTTGGCAAAGAGATGCAGCATGTGATCGAGAAAACCGATACCCGTCGAGACCTTCGCCTGGCCGGTCCCGTCGAGGTTCAGCGACAGCGCGATTTCGGTTTCGCCCGTCTTGCGTGTCAAAGCATGTTGCCGCAGCATGGTGAGTCCTGTTTATTCTGAAACATCCCAGGGAAGGCATTCCATGGGCGTCTTGGTTATTTTGAAAGGATGTCGTTCAGAGTGGACAGCAGCGTGTCGATTTCTGCATCCGTTCCCACGGTGATGCGCAAGCCATCGAGCACACCGCCGTTGGCCCAGGCGACATCGCGGTAGACCATGTACCGGACGAGAATCTTGCGTTGTTTGAGGGCTTCGTAAAGTTCGCGGTGACTGCGGTCGGGATGCGTCGCCCACACGAAGTTCGCCTGTGACGGCGTGACATCGAAACCGAACGCCCGGAGTGCCGCGTCGAGTCGTTGCCGAGTGGTGCGAATCTTCGCAACGTTGGCTTGCATCCAGGTTTGATCGGAAATCGCGGCGGTCGCGGCGGCGAGGGCAATGGCGTCGCAATTGTAACTGTCCTTCACCTTTCGCATGCCAGCGATCAGGTCTGGATGCGCGATGGCGAAACCGAACCGAATTCCGGCGAGACTGTATGACTTGCTGAAAGTCCGCGTGATCACCATCTGCTTGCCGAGCGGTGACCGCAACATCTCAGCCCGATGCGGCGTGTCCGCGAAATCGCCGTACGCTTCATCCAGCACCAATACGCCCTGTGGCGGCACCAGTTCCTGCAGCGTCGCATCATCCCAGCGGTTGCCCGAGGGGGAATTGGGATTCGGAATCAACGCCAGCCGCGCATTTTCCAGCCATTTGTTCGCGGCGGGCATGTCCCACGACCAATCGGGATTGAGCAGCATCCGTGCGTGCCGGGCCCCCTGAATGTCGGCGAGCGTTTCGTACAGGATGTAGCTCGGATAGGGATAAACCGTCAGTTCGTGCGAATCGACGAACGACCGCGTGAGAATCGTCAGGATTTCATCGCTGCCGTTGCCGGGGAGAATCCAATCCGGCTCGACATTGAAAACATCGGCGGCCGCGCGACGGAACGCCGTGCTGAGCGGATCGGGGTAGAGATTCAACCGCCCCTTCGCCGCCGATGTGATGGCTTCGACCACCATCGGCGACGGCGGGTATGGGTTCTCGTTGGTGTTCAGTTTGATCCAACCGGAGTCCTGGGGTTGTTCCCCCGGGGCATAACCGGCGATGCGATCAATGGCGGCGCGAAACAGACTCATGCAAATTCTCAATTCAGGATGCGAAGCCGTGGATTGTCCGTCCGCATTGGAAAAACTGCAACCCGATCACAGACAAGGTTAGGTGCAGCCGAGGTTCGCGCATGGCTCATGCCATTTCCCTCGATCCAAGTTTTCTCCAGGAGTGAATTGTCACAGCTTGATTTGCGTGAGCCACTGGCTCTGCCAGTGCGCTGACAAGGTTTGCGTTCCATTGAAGAAAGACACTGGCAGAGCCAGTGGCACACAACCTGAATTTCTAAACGTGATCGAGCACCACGGTACGAACAGAAAATCCGCTTCAACCGTTCTTCATTTCTTCTTCAAATGTGAGTTTGCGTCCACTGACTGCGAGCGATACAGTGAGTATGTCTGTACTCAGCGATCGCTGTCGAAGTTGTCCTGCTCGAAGATTTCTCGGAGGGCTCGGTCACTTATGGTTTCCTCGCACACGGACTCGTCGGCTCCGGAGATTCCCGCCGGCACGGCCGAGTTCATCCGCCGGATTCGCGAGCGGATTGCCACCGTCGTCGTCGGTCAGGATGTCGTCGTCGAACGATTATTGATCGCATTGTTTACGAGCGGACACCTCTTATTACAGGGCGTCCCCGGACTGGCAAAAACGCTGCTGGTGTCGGTCCTCGCGAAGACGATCGAACTGGGCTTCAAACGGGTGCAGTTCACCGTCGACCTGCTCCCCGGCGACATTCTCGGATCGGAAATTCTCGATCTGCGGACCAACGACTTCCGCACGCACCGTGGGCCGATTTTCACCAATCTGCTGCTCGCGGACGAAATCAACCGGGCCGCCCCGAAGGTGCAAAGTGCGCTGCTCGAAGCGATGCAGGAGCGCAAAGTCACCATCGGCAACGTGACCTATCCGCTCCCTGCCCCATTTGTGGTGATCGCGACACAGAACCCGATCGAACAAAGTGGCACGTTTGAACTCCCCGAAGCCCAGCTCGACCGCTTTCTCCTCTGTCACCGCTTCCATTACCCGGAACGCGAAGAAGAGAAAGAAATCCTGCGGCGAAACGTCAACCTCGGCGTGCGTCGCGAGGACAAAGGAGCGGTGGCGAACAGTGAATTCGATGTCCTCGCGCAGGAACCGGTGGGATCAACAGACGATCTCGTGCAGGCGATGGAAGCGGTCCACCATATCCATGTGAGTGAAACTTTTATCGATCACGTCGTGTCGCTGGTGAATCGCACCCGCGAACACCCGGCGGTGGAACTCGGTTGCAGCCCGCGGGCCGGCATCGCTTTGATCAAAGCCTCCCGCGCCCGGGCTCTGATTCACGGCCGCACCTACGTTGTGCCCGGCGATTTGTTCGCCCTCGCCGAAGATGCAATGCTGCACCGCATGCGACTCACGTATGAAGCCCTCGCGGAAGGTTACACCGGGGCCGATTTGCTGAAATCGTTGCTGCACGAATTCGGTGCCGCCCCGCAACGGAACGGTCATGTGATGGTCTCAAAGTCGTAGCCGTAGGAAGTAGGGTTTGCCGAGTCCGCGAGGCGAACCACGTCGGTGAATGAAGTTCCAAATTCCAAAGTCCAAGTTCCAAACAAACTCCAATAAGGAAATTCCAAACCAAGACAAGGACACTCCTTCCCCGTTTGGAATTTGGAACTTGCCCTTTGTTTGGAACTTGGCTTTTGGAGCTTGGAATTTCGCGATGTAGAGTTCGCCTCGAAGACTCGGCAAACCCTACTTGAAGGCAAAACTGCTTGGACGGCTACATCGCCAGCAACGAGTACCTCGACTCGCGGCAGTTTCACATTGCCGTGCGACGCCTCGCGGACAGTCTCGGCTTTGGTGCGGACCGTTCGGCGGCCCTCGGTCCCGGTCTGGAGTATGTGCAGTCGCGACTGTACGCCCCCGGCGATCCGGTGAAATCGATCGACTGGCGCGTCACCGCCCGCACGCGGAAGCATCACGTCAAAGAGTTTGAAGCTCCCCGGCGACTGCCTGCGTACCTGCTGATCGATACATCTGCGTCGATGACAATTCGCTCGGGCAGGCACAGCAAATACGAAACCGCGATCTTCATCGCCGGTGGGTTGGCACTCGCCTGCCTGGACCGTATCAGCCCCGTCGGTGTCCTCGGCGTAGGTGATTCCCGCCTCCACGTGCGGCCGAGTCTGTCCCGCGAAACCGTGCTCGGATGGTTGCATCGCCTGCGAGAGTACAACGTCAACGAACCAACGCGGATGGCATCCCGCATATCGCAGTTGGCCCCACAATTGGGCGAACGGACTTTGCTCATCGTGCTCAGTGACTTGCATGAACCGGATGCCTTGCCGGTGTTGAAAAGCCTCGCGCAGAAACATGATTGCATCGTGCTGCAATTCCGCGATCCCGCCGAACGGGGTCTGCCTGGTGCCGGGTGGTTGCGGGCGCGCGAAGCCGAAACCGGCCGCACGGCAGTGGCTCGCGGTGGGGTGACTTGGAGCGATCCGGAAGCCATCGCTCAGGAACTGCGCCGCGGGGCGGTGCATCATCTCTTGATCGATGTCGATCAACCCTACATTCCCCGCTTGCGGCACTTCTTCAAATCCCGCGGTGCCACCGGACAAGGAACGCGCTGATGGACCAGCAACGATCCTGCTCAATACTGTCAGCGCTGACATGGTCCCTTCGCCCCCGTCTGCGGGGGAGAAGGTGGCCGACAGGCCGGATGAGGGGAGCGTGCGTTTCAATCCGCCCCCTCACCCTAGCCCTCTCCCCCGCAGACGGGGGCGAGGGGACCGGAGTCGCTGTAACAGTAGGGTGGGCTGTGCCCACCAACTTCCGCCGCATTGTGGTAGGCACAGCCCATCCTACTTTTCTGCATCTCGTGCTGGCTTTCGTTTTCTGCGGTGATGTCATCGCCGCGGAGAAAGCGGAACCGCCGACATTACGATCCACCGTGGGCGTCGCTGTGCCGATTTCCCAGATCGTGATTCCCGGATCGGAACTCGAAGCCAAACCGGTCGAGGATCGTAAAGCTCCGATGGTCGTGCGGATTCTCGGCACCTTCAAGCACGGCAGCGATTTCCGGTACGATCTCGAATACTACGGCCTCGAACCGGGGCGGTTTGATCTGCGTCAATACCTTCAAAGAAAAGACCGTTCGTCGATGGACGGCGTGGCACCGTTGTGGGTTGAAATCGGCAGCCGCTTGCCGCCGGGACAGATCGTGCCGACGGACTTTGCCGCGACGGCGTTGCCGCATGTCGGCGGATATCGTCTGGCGCTGTACGGCCTGTTCGCGGTGTGGGCTGCGATCACGTTGTGGCTGGCGCTGGGTCGCCGCCGTGACCGCATCGCTGCGTATTCGGTCGAACATGTCCCCACCTTGGCCGAACGGTTGCGGCCGCTGGTCACGCAGGCGGTGGCCGGGCAATTGTCGCCGGAGGGGCAAGCTGAACTGGAGCGGTTACTGCTCGGCTATTGGCGAACACGGCTCGGTGTCGATGATGCCGAACCGGTCGCCGCGCTGGCCACGCTGCAACAGCATCCCGAAGCCGGAGCGGTGTTGCGACTCGTGGAAGAATGGCTGCATCGCAAGGGGGGCAATCGTGATGTCGACATCGCCGCGGTCCTCGCACCGTATCAAAACGTGACCGATGAAACCGTTGACGAACCGCAACCGGTCGCCATGACGGGGGGACGCTGAGCATGTCGTTCGGTCACCCGTGGGTCTTGCTGTTGCTCATCGTGCCGGTGGCGGCGTTGTATCGCCAGATACGGGGGAAAGATCGCCGTCCGCTCGCGCTGCCGGTCGATTTTTCTTCGGTCCGGTCATCACGCTGGATGGCGGCGACGATTGGTTTCGCGGAACTGCTCCCCACGTTGGTCGCCGCGGTGGTGGTTGTACTGCTGGCCGGTCCGGAACGCCTCGGGCAACCGATCTCCAAACGGGTGATGACCAATATCGAACTCTGTGTCGACGTCTCCGGCAGCATGACCGCTCCGTTTGGCGAAGGGACGCGCTACGATGGTTCGATGGCAGCGATCAACGATTTCGTTGATTACCGCAAAGGGGACGCCTTCGGGATGACGTTCTTCGGCAACAACGTGCTCCACTGGGTGCCGCTGACGAATGATATCTCGGCCATCAAATGCAGCCCACCGTTCATGAAACCGAACCGTTTGCCGCCGTGGATGGGCGGGACGGAAATCGGCAAGGCCGTGACCGCGTGCCAGAAGGTGCTGGTCGAACGACAGGGGGGCGACCGCATCATCATTCTCGTCACCGACGGCCTCAGCAGCGATTTAATGAACGGCGGCGATGTGGAACTGGCGCGGAAACTCGCCGCGGACAACATTACGCTCTATGCCATTCACGTCGCGGAGGGGGATGTCCCCGATGTGGTGGTCAACCTGTCGCATCTCACCGGCGGCGAAGTCTTTGAAGCAGGCGACCCGGAAGGCTTGAAGGAAATCTTCCGCAAGATCGACGTGATGCAGCAGACGAAAATGGAACGGTCCGCCCCCGAGCGACAGGACGATTTCGCTCCGGTTTGTTTGACGGCCTTAAGTTTGCTGGCGATGTCGGTCTTCTCGTCCTTCGGTCTGAGGTACACACCATGGTAGGCGAAGGCCTCGCGCTGCTGGCAGCGCTGCTGACGATGGCCGCGGAGATGTTGCACGCGCAACGTGTCCGTAAGGTGGCGGGGCTGGCGTTCGGACCCTCCCGGCAACCGCGCGGCTGGGCGCTGGCCGCGCCGTTGTTGCGAACGGCCTCGGTCGCCGCTCTGGCATGGGGATTGGCGACGCTCTGCACTCTGCCGCCGAAAGTCCATCACGCCTCTTCCGTCGACAAAAACAAACTGCGGCATCTGCTGCTTTTGCTCGACGTTTCACCGAGTATGCGGCTGGAGGATGCTGGTCCGTCGAAGAAACAATCGCGCCGCGGTCGGGCCAAAGATCTGATCGAATCGTTTCTCGTTCGTTCGGGAGCCGATTTCAAAATTAGCGTGATCGCCTTCTACACCGAAGCGAAACCGGTCGTGGTCGATACCGTCGATGGGGAAGTCATTCGCAACATTCTGGGCGACTTGCCGATGCACTTCGCTTTCGATGCCGGCAGCACGCATCTGTTCGAGGCCCTGGA
Organism: Planctomycetaceae bacterium; assembly: GCA_021732785.1. Taxonomy (GTDB): domain Bacteria; phylum Planctomycetota; class Planctomycetia; order Planctomycetales; family Planctomycetaceae; genus DSVQ01. The sequence continues at coordinate 37,567 of JAKFUG010000046.1, read as the reverse complement.
AGAAGCGACGAAAGTGGCCCACCCGTGGAAACCCGACGATGCCACGCTGCTGATCGTGACCGACGGCGACACCGTTCCTGCGTCCGGCATGCCGAAGCTGCCCGCAGCCATCAATCATGTGCTGTTCGTGGGTGTCGGTGACTCCGCCGCGGGGAGTTTCATCGACGGTCGCCAATCGCGGCAGGACGTCACCACCTTGCGGCAATCGGCGGTGCGACTGGGCGGCGATTATCACGACGGCAATGAGAAGCAGATTCCGACCGACATCGTGCGCTTCGTCTCGTCGTCGGGTCGCGCCAGCCCGTTTGCAGCGCTGTCGAAACGGGAATACGCCCTGCTGGCCTGCACGCTGGGGGCTGCGCTCTTCGCCGCGCTGCCGTGGCTGCTGCATGCGTTCGGAACGGCGTGGCGACCGGGCGTGCCGATGGCGGCGAACGGGGTCTGGTACGACGCCGTGTCAACCGACAGGAATTCCACGAAAGCGAGAATCTCGACCGCTCGAAAAAAGCCGATAGCGGAACGAAACATCAAGTGATAATCTGTCACGTGTGCCTGTCAGACATTCCGTCTCCACACGCGGGTGGGAACGGTGACCACTCGGTTCAACGGGAACGATGACCATGAGAACAGCCGCATTGGTGTTGATGCTGATTCTGCCGGCGGTCGCGGTGGCCTATCACTACGGGCCGGGGCAGGCGCTGCTGGCACTCGATGACGCCGCGATCCACGTCCAGCGGGCCGAAGCCGCGGTGAAGGCCGAACGGTTCGCGAAAGCGATCGAAACGTACGATGCGGCGCTGGCCCGCATTCCGGCCGACCGCGCGGACTTGTCGCGACAGGTCAAACTGGAGCGTGCCAAAGCGCGGATGAGCAACAAGGAACTTCCGGAAGCGTACGACGAATTGCTCGCTTTGAAGGATGAAACCGACAGCGCGAGTGCCCCGGTGTCCGCCGCGTTTGCGACCGATCTGCGGAAGACGATTGCCAATGCTCAGTATTACATGACGTGGCTGATGCGTTTGGAAGGGGAACCCCGCGAACAATGGGAACCCGATATCGAAGCGGCCCGACAGAACTACAAACTGCTCGCCGATGCCGCCCGGGCCAAGGGCAACGAAAGTCAGGCCGAAACGTTGGAAGGGGATCTCGAAGCGGCCATTCGGCTGGCGCGGATGGACCTGTCCGAACTGCAGGCGCTCGCGCTACCCAAGCAGTGTCAGGGGTGTTGTTCCGGTAACTGTAAAGGGAAATGCAAAGGGAAGGGCCGCAATCCGAAGCAGGGCCAGAACAAGCCGGAAGACGCCCGCGGTGCCGGTGCGGGCCCGCCGCCGGACGGCAAAGGTTCGTAGGCGTCTCGATCGCGAAGAAAACGAAAGTCGCATCCCGGCTGCTTCCTCGCAGCCGGGATGCTGAATGGAAGTCGAGCGCGTGTTGCAAGCACCTCGGCTGCCAGGAAGCAGTCGGGGTGTTGTGCGATGGAAAGCGGGGGCAGATGCATCTCAGAACAGTCACGCGGTGGTCGTCGTTTCTGCTGGGCCTGACGCTGCTGGCGTTCGTCGGCATGGGGCACGCTCAGGACGAAGACTTCTCACCGGTCGAAGTCGATGAAGCCCCTCCCGGTGCGCTCTCACCGGAAGGAACGCCGCCGGTGGCAGCCCATGCTGCGGCAGCCGGAACAACGGTCGATGATCGCTCGGCGCGCCGGTTGGCGATCATCCGCAAGTTGACGTTCGACCGTCGGCCGTCCGCGATTCTCAAGGCCTGGCAAACACCGCCGCCGAAAGACGAGCCGCTCGAAACGCCACCGGCCGAACCCGCAGTTGCTACCGCTGCCGCTTCCACCAAACCGGCCGCGGAAGCCGTCACCCCCGAGAAGCCCCCGGCGGATGCCGCTGCGGAGAAAGCCGCTGCGGACGCGAAAAAGGCCGCTGAGGCCCAGAAAGCTGCTGCCGCCAAACAGGCCGCGGAAGTGAAGCGCAAAGCCGCCGAAGATGCCGCGTTCGAGCGCGAACTGACGAAGTTCCAGCGTCAGGTGACGCTGAGTGAATGGGACGCCGTTCGCGATTTTCTGACCCATCTGGAAGCCGAGGAAGCGAAGGTGCTCTACACGCACATGCTGACTTCGTTGCAGACGGGTTCGTCGGGCCGCATGAATGTCGATCCGCAGGTGTTGCAGCAACTGGTCTCGCAAGGGGCCGATCTGGTCAAGATGCAGGAAACGCTGTCGTCGCTGGGTCAGGGGCCCGGTGCGCAGTACGTCGAGAAAAATCTGTTTGCGATGAGCGACATTCTCGGCTTGATGCTCGCGACGCCGGGCGAATTTGAGGACGATGCGATCCGCAAGCTGGGACCGATCCTGCTCTTCTCGCTGAACGTTGGTTTCGATCTCGATGCGCTGCTCGCTTCACCGCCCGTGGTCGAAGCCCGCAATGGGTTGAAAGTGGTGATCACGGTTGCCGACCCACCGGCGGACGTGAAACCCGATCCCCCCGCGACCACGCCGGCGGCGGAAGTCAAAGTGGCGTTGCCCCGACCGGCGTATCAACTGAGCGCACGGGATATCGCCCGGTTGCTGACGCAAGCGCGGCAGGAACTCCGCGCGGGTGACTTTCTGCCGAGCGTCGAGGAAGCCATCGCGGCGAAAGACGGCCCGGGACTGAATCTGATCGTGCGGTTCGTTCTGGCGAAATACGCGAAGGAGCAGAAGTCGGTCGGCCTCGAACAAGCCTGGCAGGCGACGCAGGCCGTGCTCGAAATCCCGCTGCCGCCCGAGCCGCCGAAAGTCGCGGCGAAACCACCTGTCGCAGTGGTCACGGGCGAGGACGGAACCCCGAGCCCGCCCTCAGCGGCCGCCAAACCCGATCCCACGGTGGAGCGCATCGCCACTCGATACCGCGTTGCCAAAGTCACCCGCGACGAAGCGATGACGCGGGCTGTCGAACTCGCTCCCAAAGTTCGCAAGGAGTTGGGACAGCAATGGCTCGACGACAGTTTTCGGAACCGTTTGGAGCGCGGTAAGGAATTGCTCTCGGCCATCGGTTCGGCGACGTCGACCAATCTCGCCTCTCATCCCAGCGACAGCGAGTACCGCAAAAAAGGGCTCGAACTCCAGAAGACCGCGGTGGAATCCCTCACCCGCGCTTCCGCCGAACAGGCGACGGCGTGGCGCGAACCCCTCACCGTCCTCGCCGCGGCGTGGCTCAAGGAAGCGGCCACCAGCCACGCGCTCGATAACAGTGCCGCCGAACGGGGTTACCGCCGCGATCGCTACGGCAACTATTACTACATGTTCGACGAAGACGGGTCGCAGATGTCGTACCGCTACGGCGGCAACCAGGCCAGTCCGATCAAAATCGAAGACGTGCTGGAACTCCGTCCCACCGAACCATGGCTGGCACTCGTCAGTCCCGACTTGCGGCCCAAATTCGAGGAAATGCTTGCCAAACTCCATCTGAAACAGCAGGACGAAGCCCTCGCGCTACCGCACATCGAACGGCTCGCCGCCACGCATCCCACCCGCGCGAAAGACCTCGCTGCCGAGTTTTTGAAAGTGTGGACGTCGACCCACAACCCCAACGAGAAACGAGACGGTTACAACCCGTACTATTACTACTTCAGCTACGAACGCCGGGCCGATCGCATTCCCCTCACGCGGTCGAAGCAGGAACGGAATCTGGTGGAACTGGCCGATCTCGTCAAGCGGTTGAAGGCGCTCCCCATCGGCGATCTCAACGAAACGTTGCTGACCACGGCGTTCACCACCGTGCATAGCAAGGCGGAAGTCTACAAGCTGGAATCGATCGAAAGCGTGTTTGGTTCGGTCGATGCCCTCAAACCACGAACGCTCGCCGAGTTGATTCAGCAGATGCGCGGCAACCTCGCCGGCGTGTGGCGGATGCCCGATGTGCAGCGGCAGAACAGCACCAACCGCAAGCAGCGCGACATTCGCGTGGAGGTGCTGCGCGGGTACGAAGTGGCCCGCGCGGTGGTGCAGCGCGGGCAGCAGCAGTATCCGGGACACTGGGCGCTCATTCTCGCCGAAGCCGCGATCCTGCACGACGAAATCGATTATCTCAAGGAGTTCGAGAAAAGCAGCGATTACTCGCAGAAGCGGACGCAGGCGCTCGAATTGTTCGCGAAATCAGCCGAGGCCTACGTGACCGCGGTGCCGGAGATTCCCCTCGACGAGCAGACCGTGCTGCCGTTCGAGATGTGGTTCTACGCCGCGCTAGGCAGTGTCGACCTGGCCCGCATCACCGCCGACAAAACGCCCGATTTTCGGCAGCCGCCCCTCATCAAAACGGCACTGGCATCGCTGCCGGGGGAAGCCGCGGAACGGCATCTTTCGCAGTTCGCCAACAATCTCTTCACCCGCGCCAGCGATGCCAAGCCCGAACTCAAGCAGCGGTATTTGAAGGCGGGCTTCGATGTCGTCGGCGATCACAAGCTCTCCCGCGAAGCCCGCAAGCTGTACGACTACTACACCGATCTGGTGAAAGAGATCAAACTCGAAACTCGCATCGATGGTGCCGATACCGTCGGTCACGGCCAGCCGTTCGGCGTCTTCGTGAATCTCGTGCATACGAAAGAGATCGAGCGCGAATCGGGCGGCTTCGGCAAGTATTTGCAGAATCAGAACAACAACCAGATGTACTTCTACAACTTCGGTCGCCCGCTGGAGAACTACCGGGACAAGTTCCGCGACTTCGCGATGAAGGCGCTCGAAGACCACTTCGAAGTGCAGTCGATTACCTTTCAGGAGGCCAGCGTGAATTCCCGCGCGCTCCCCGAGTACGGCTGGCGCTCCACGCCGTATGCCTATCTGCTCCTGAAAGCCAAAGGTCCCGAGATCGACAAGCTCGCCGCGCTCCGCATGGACCTCGATTTTCTCGACACCTCCGGCTATGCAGTGCTGCCGATTGAGTCCGCGATCCTGCCGCTCGATGCGAAGACGGAGAAGCCGCCAGCACGACCGGCCGAGGATGTGGTGGTCACGCAGACTTTGGACGAACGGCAGTCGGACAAAGGGAAGCTGCTGGTGGAAATTCGCGCGACGGCTCGGGGACTGGTTCCCGATTTGGAGCAACTGCTCGACATGCAGCCCGCGGGTTTCCAGGTCGACAAAGTCGATGACAAAGGGGTCGCCGTGGTGGAGTTCGACAAGGAAGCGCCCGAGAACTCCATTCGCAGCGAACGGCAGTGGCTGGTGTTGCTGTCAGCAACGACCACGGGAGAACAGCAGCCGAAGTCGTTCCAGTTTGCCGCCGCGAAGCTGCCGGTGAAAGAGATGGTCTATCAGCGTTACATCGATGCCGATCTGAAAGACGTCGACGCGGAAGTTTCGCTGGAAGCCCACTACGGCAAGACGCCGTGGTTGCCGTGGGCGTTGTCCGGCGCGGCCGTGTTAGCGGCGGTCCTCTCCGCGGGATGGGTGTGGCATTTGGTCAGTCACCGCAGCGGGCCGGTGGAAGCCCGGTTCGTGCTGCCGTCGAATCTGACGCCGTTCACCGCCATCGGCTTCCTGAAGGAACTGGAAGCGCAGGCCGGTTTTGATGATGCGTCCCGCCGCCAGTTGCATGATGCGGTGGCTTCGATTGAACGGCACTACTTCCAGGATGCTGACGCCACCCCACCGAACATTGAACAAATCATCAACCAGTGGCTGACGGCGGCCCTGTCACGACGGTAAGATGAAGGCACACAGTCCCATTTAGACGGCCGAGCGTGTCTAGCGCTCCGCGTGATGAGGGGAGTAATCACGAGTGCGGTTCATTCTGAAGCATCTCCACACACTCCGCAGTCATCGCGCCGATGTTTGACTCTGCCATTCGCCGCCGTGCTTTTCTTCGTCGCAGCCTGCTGCAGGCCGGGGGCGGCTGTGCGGCGCTGGCGATGGCATCGCTCGATCGCGCCGCGGCCATGGATTCCCGTCCGCATGCCGCGCCGCTGCCGCAGCATGCCCCGCGGGTAAAACGGGTCATCTGGCTGTTCATGCACGGCGGACCCAGCCATGTCGATTTGTTCGATCCCAAGCCGGACTTGATTCGACTGGCCGGAGAACCGCTTCCCGATTCCTTCGGCGAAGTGCTGACGCGGCGGAAAGTGGCCGAGAATCCGCTCTTGCCGCCGGTGCGACCGCTGCGGCAACACGGGGTATCGGGTCTGCACATCAGCGACATGCTCCCCGCGTTGTCGCAGCACATCGACGATTTGTGCGTGATTCGCAGCCTCCACGGCGACAGCGTGAATCACCCGCAGTCCGTCTACCAGATGAACACCGGCCACATCTTGATGGGACGGCCGAGCGTCGGCAGTTGGGTCGCTTACGGATTGGGAACCGAGAATCGCGACCTGCCCGCCTTCGTCGTCCTGCCCGATCCCGGTGGTGGCCTGAAAGGCGGGCCACCCGCCTGGGGAAATGGATATCTTTCCGCGAGTTTCCAGGGCGTCCCGATGCGCGGCGGCTCGAAACCGATCCTGCACCTTGCTCCGCCGGAGGGGATCAGCGCGGCGCAGCAGCGCGGAACGCTCGATTTTCTGCGCGAGCTGAATCGCCAGCATCGGGACCAGCGCGATGGCGACGACGAACTTGCCGCGCGGATGCAGTCCTACGAACTCGCTTTCCGTATGCAGGCCGCGGCTCCGGAGTTGGTCGACCTGCAGGAAGAAACTTCCGACACACAGCGGTTGTATGGACTCGATCGCAAAGAGACCGCCGAGTTTGGCCAGCGCTGTTTGCTCGCGCGGCGCATGGTCGAGCGGGGCGTCCGCTTCGTGCAACTGTACTCCGGCGATACCAACGGCTGGGACGCCCACAGCAACGTGCTGGAGAATCACGAGCGGCTCTGTACCGCGACCGATCAACCGATTGCGGGGTTGCTCGCCGATTTGAAGCAGCGCGGATTGTGGGACGACACGCTCGTCATCTGGGGAGGCGAATTCGGCCGCATGCCGATGAGCGAACAGGGCCAAGGCCGCGACCACAATCCCTGGGGCTACACGATCTGGCTGGCGGGCGGCGGCGTGAAACCCGGCATGGCGTATGGGGCGACTGACGCCGTCGGTTTGCGAGCCGCGGAGAATCCGGTCCACATCCGCAATTTCCACGCAACGCTGTTGCATCTGCTGGGACTCGATCACGAAGCGCTGTCGTACTTCCACAACGGTTTGAACGAACGGCTGATCGGTCCGACCGATGACGTCGAAATTGTGCGGGCGATTCTGGCATGATGCACCGCTGGTTCATCGCGCTGTGCGTGATTGGATCGCTCGGCAATGCGGTTGCCGAAGACGCCATGATCGAAGCGCCCCTCACGGCAACGGATCGCGAGCACTGGGCCTATCGCCCGCTGTCGACCCCGGCACTGCCAGCGGTTCAACATGTCGGTTGGATGCGCACGCCGGTGGATGCGTTCATTCTCGCCAAACTGGAACCGCTGGGACTAACCGGCGGCCGACTTGCCGACAAAGCCGCATTGCTGCGACGGTTGTCGTTTGATCTCACGGGACTCCCGCCGACACCACACGAACTCATCGCATTCCTCGCCGATGATCGTCCCGACGCCGATGAACAACTCGTGGAGCGTTTACTGGCATCGCCTTCCTACGGCGAGCGCTGGGCCCAACATTGGCTCGACTTAGCGCGCTTCGCGGACACCGACGGCTTCGAACACGACAAGATCCGGCCCGATGCCTGGAAGTATCGCGACTGGGTGATCGCGGCATTCAATCGTGATCTGCGGTATGACGAATTCATCCGGCAGCAACTGGCGGGCGATGAACTCCCGGACGGCGATGCGGTCGCCACCATGTTCGGCCTCGCCGGTCCCGACATGCCCGATGTGAACGATCAAACCGAACGACGGCATTTCCGACTCAACGAACTCACGTCGGCGGTGGGTTCGGTGTTTCTCGGACTGCAACTCGGTTGTGCGGAATGCCACGATCACAAATACGACCCGATCAGCCAGGCCGATTTTTATCGTCTGCGGGCCGTATTCGAATCGGCGATGCCGGTCCTGAAACGCGATCAGCCGTATTACCGACTCGCAAACCAGCCCGATACCGAACCGGCCCGCTTATGGATTCGCGGTGATTTTCGCCGTCCCGGAACGATCATCGAACCGGGTTTCCCACGGATCGCTGCCGAATACGAGATCCCGACGGATCGGCTGACACGCGATTCTTCAACAGGGATGCGAACCAAACTGGCGGACCTGCTGGTCACGGATGCGAAAGCCCTGACCGCCCGCGTGATTGTCAATCGGTTGTGGCAGTACCATTTCGGCCGGGGATTGGCCGCCACATCGAGCGATTTCGGCGTGATTAATGCCGATGCCACGCATCCGGAATTGCTCGATTGGCTCGCGAACGATTTGATCGCGCACGATTGGAGCCTGAAGCATCTGCATCGACGGCTCGTGCTCTCGGCAACGTATCGACAAGCCAGTCGCCGCACTGGTGCCGACGATGAGAGTTGGGATCAACGCCGGCAGCGCGATCCCGACAATCGACTCTTGAGCCGTTCGCCCCGTCGTCGGCTCGAAGGAGAAGCCCTCCGCGATAGTTTGCTGGAAGTGGCCGGGGCGCTCAACCGAAACAGCGGCGGTCCGGGAGTGCTGCCGCCTCTGCCGGAAGAATTAGTCGGGACATTGCTCAAGGGACAATGGACAACCAGTCCGAACGCGGGCGATCACACGCGGCGCAGCATCTATCTGTTTGCACGCCGCAATCTGCGATATCCGCTGCTCGAAGCCTTCGACCGCCCCGAAGCGAATGCCAGTTGTGCGGTGCGGGGACAATCGACGACGGCGCCGCAAGCCCTCGTGCTGCTGAACAGCGATCTCGCGGTGGAAGCGGCGCGGCGTTTGGCCGGCCGGGTGCTGGTCGAACCCGGCGACGTGGATGATCACGTTCGTTCGGCGTTTCGGATCGTGGTCGGTCGCGATCCGACAGGCGATGAAGTGGCAGCGTCCAAGAACTTCATCGATGCCCAATCGAAGGCGTTGCGAGATGGTTCCGTCGCATCACCGGGATTGCCGCCGATCCCCGTGGTGCCCGCACTCGATACGGCGATTGCCGCCGCATGGGTCGATGCGTGCCTGGGGTTGTTGAACAGCAACGAGTTCCTCTACTGCGATTGAGCGTTCGGTCAATTGGCCGGGGGCTTCCAACCGGGTTTGACCAAGGGGTGATGAGCGTTGAGCGCCGCCGCGTGCGTCTTCACGTGGTTGGCATACGGCAAATGATTTGCCAGATTTCGCAATTCCGCGGCATCGGTGCGATGGTCGTACAGTTCGCGGGCCACGGTTTCGCCCGTGGACCAGTCGCGCCATTCCGTGTAGCGGAACGCATCGGTGCGAACTGAGTAACCCATCGTTTGGGGCACACTGGTCGGTTCGCGATCGTAATAGGCCGGTCGCGGGTGCTGCGTCATGGCGCTGGCTTTGACCGTCGCCGCAGGGTTCGCGAAAAGCGGGGTGAGACTTTTCCCTTCCAGTCCGTCCGGTGCCGGTAAACCGCAGACTTCCACCAGCGTGGGAAAGAGATCCAGTTCTTCCACGAGCGCATCGGTCTGCTTCCCGGACGCGGCCATTCCCGGTGCCGAGATGATCAGCGGCACATGCGCGTCATATTCGAAGTTCGAGGTCTTCCCCCACAGCGTGTGCTCGCCGACGTGGTAACCGTGATCGCCGACAAACACGATCGCCGTCCGATCGGCGACGCCGCTGCGATCGAGCGCGTCGAGCACTTTCCCGAGCTGGGCATCGAGGTACGAAATGTTTGCGAAATAGCCGTGCCGAATCTCGGCCACTTGTGCCTCGGTGAACGTCACCTGATTCGGCGGCGCCCCCCGGATTTCGCGACCATCGTGGAACGCGACCTCCGGCGTATCGCTGGGTCGCGCCGGATTGAGCGGCGGCAGTTTCGCGCGGTCGTACAGGTCCCAATATTTCTTTGGCGCATTGAACGGGGCATGCGGTTTCCAGAACCCGACCGCGAGGAAAAACGGTTCGTCCTTGATCTCGCCCAGCACACGCACTGCCTCGGCAGCGACGCGACCGTCGTAGTATGCCTCATCGGGCACATCGCGGCATTCATAAAGAGGAACTTTGCCGTACATCCGCGGCGTGGGAGAGGAGAGATTCGGCGGCAACGGCCCGGCCACTTCGGCAACATCATCACCGTGATTGGCGTAGTGCAGGAATTCGGGAGCGCTCCACGATCGCGGGTCGCCATGCACTTTGGTGTGCCAGTTGTGAAAAATCTTCCCGATGCCGCGCGTCGTGTAACCGTGCTCTTTGAACCACAGCGGCAGTGTGGTGACGTCGGGGTTGGGTTCGCGGAAATGAGTGCCGTTATTCCAGATGCGAAGCGTGTCCGGCCGCCGCCCGGTGAGCATCGACGATCGCGACGGATTGCACACGGCCTGCTGGCAATAGGCCCGGTTGAATTGCAGCGAGCGCTGTGCGAGCCGATCGAGATGCGGTGTGATCGCGGGGGAACCGTAACTTGCGAGTTCCGGACGAAAATCATCGGCCATCACGAAAAGGACGTTGCGTTTCGACGCATCCGTCTTTTTGATTGACGCGGCTAGCACGGGATCGAGCGTGATCCGGACTTGTTGAATCGTGCCATTGAACGGATTCGGCCCCTCATACGGTCCCACGCATCCGGCATCGTCGCGACCGATCTGTAAACCGTCCGCGGGCATTTGCAGCAATGGCCCCGGTTCCGATTCGGTGGCTTCACCGTCATTGAGTTGGAGAGACAGTTTTCCATTCGCATGAAACTGTGCGTGGGCACGCTGCGGTCCCGGTGTGATCTCACGATGAATGCTGACCATCTCGCCGCCGCGCCGGACCACGAAGTGGAGTTGCCCGCTGGCCACATGGAGCGCGTAGCCTTGTGCGGTTCCGCCGTGGGCAACGATCACGCCCGTGGTCTTTTCCGCTGCGGTGAAGTCGGCTTCAATGTTGAACGACCGGCCGGCAATTTGTGGAGCGTTGTTTTTGGGGAGTTTATCATCGGCTTTTAGTTCGAAGACGCGCTTGGCGGACTTTGCTTCCGCGGTGTTGCCGCGCCATGTGCCGAGCGGCAAAACATCGCTGCTGGCGGCATAGGCGTCCCACTGGGCGGCGAGTTCGCTCGTTTTCTCAGGATGCGTCCCAGAAAGATCGCGCTGTTCGCTCCGGTCGACCGCCATGTCGTACAGTTCCCACGGCTGGTTCTCTTTGGCGACGAGTTTCCAGCGGTCGTCACGAACGGCGCGGTTGCCTTCGTGCTCCCAGAAGAGAGGTTCGCGACGAACCATAGCCTCGCCATCGAATGCCGGTCGGAGACTCGTGCCGCGCAGCGGTTTGATCGGAGCACCCGGATACTTTGCTTCCGCGATATCGACGCACGTTGCCATCAGATCGACGAGATGGCCGGGTTCATGCCGCAAAGTTCCTCGCGCTGCGGACTTCATTCCCGCGGGCCAATGCACAATCAGCGGCGTCGAGATGCCCCCTTCATGCACCCAATGCTTGTATTCGCGGAACGGCGTGTTCGAGACCGCGGCCCAGGCTTCGCCATAACCGATGTAGGTATCGGGACCGCCCGCCATCACCCCTTTGCCTTGTCGCACAGGGTAACCATCGCGCGTTTGCTTGGGAACAAGGGCCGTCCGCATTTCCTCCGGCGGCGTCGGGGGCAATGTCGGTTGATCAGCCCGCGGCTTGGCGTCACCCACGCGGCCCATGTTCTCCGCACAGCCACCGTTATCCTGCAGGTAACAGAAGAGCGTGTTGTCGAGTTGCCCCGTGGCTTTCAACGTCTCGACCAACTTGCCGAGCCCCTGATCCATCCGATCAACCATCGCCGCGAAGACTTCCATGTTGCGCTGCTCCCAAGCCCAATGCGGCGTCTCCTGCTCGCCTTGGGGAACTCCGGTGACCGTCGTCGCATCCTTTGAAATGACGCCGAGCTTGAGCATCTTTTCATAACGCTGTTGCCGGATCGCCTGATATCCGGCGGCATAACGGCCTTTGTATTTTGCGATGTCCTGTTCGTGCGCGTGCATCGGCCAGTGCGCGGCGGTGTAGGCGACGTACAGAAAGAACGGTTGATCGGGATGCTGTGCCTTGTGGTCCTGCACGTACCGTACGGCGTGATCGCTGATGGCGTCCGTGTAGTAGTACGGTTCGCGGGGACGATACTCCGGATCGGCAAACGCGGTGACCTGCGTGTTGTCGCGCGTGAGGAACGCCGGATCCCAGAAACTCCCGCCGCCGATGATCGTGCCGTAGAACCGGTCAAAGCCGCGCTGCAGCGGCCAGTTGTGCTTGTCGGACTCGGTCTTTGCACTCAGGTTTTTCGTGACATGCCACTTGCCGGTCATGTAAGTGCGATAGCCCGCGGGACGCAAGACTTCAGCGATGGTCACGCATTGCTGGTTGAGATCGCCGCGGTAACCGTCGTGGCCACGGTCATCGGTCATGTGCCCCATGCCGGCCTGATGCGGATAGAGCCCGGTTAGCAGCGAGGCCCGCGTCGGGCAACATCGGGCCGTGTTGTAGAACTGCGTGAACCGCACGCCTTGCGACGCGAGACCGTCGAGCGTCGGCGTGGCGATTTCACCCCCGTAGCAGCCGATGTCCGAGAACCCCATGTCATCGCTGAGAACAATCACGATATTCGGCTTCGCCGCGGCCAATAACGGAGTCGCCGACGAGCAAGCTACAAGAATCAAGAGCGAGCGCATCATGATGATCATCTTCCAGACATCGAAATCACGAGAGGGCTGCCTGCATTCTCGCGAATGAAGACCGGGAGTCAACCGAATGGTTGAAAGTGGTACGTCAGCCATCGTCATGGACAGATTCATGGTCATGCCAAAGCGACAACAGTCGCGCGGCATCCGCAATGTCGCTCGGAACGGTCGTCGCTAACGAAACGCGCGAGACGTCCGGCATGGACCACGTCGCGGTGGAAACCGATGTGACGCACATATCGCAAAATGCCGCCGCGGCCGCGAAAGGGATTCCCAGCCGCGGTCGGAGAAGAAATCGTTTTGCGGCCCTGTGGCCGGAAGGTTCTACAGAGCGGTCAATGGCCCAAAGCGGAGAGTCTCGGAGGGACGAACCGGCCGCTGCTCACCGTGGGTCTCGTTCAACGCGGCTACCAGGACGACGCCATTCGCAAGATCCTCGGGCAAAATATCCTGCGCGTCTGCCGGGATGCGCTCACCCCATCGTGAGGTTGCGTCACCAGCGAACTGGGTTGCGCCTCATACCACGATAGGCGTCTCATCAGCCAATCAAACGGCCGTTGGGCACTCGCTTGCTCCGTCCGATTTTCGATTGTTGGAATGCCGACCGTCGTCCTCACGGGAAGCGCCACACCGTCCGACGGGAGACAGATTGGCAGTTGGTGAACCCATCGCTCTGGCTCCACACGGTCTCTATCAAAGACCGTTCATCCCCCGCTCAAATCTCGAAAGGCGACGGATTCTCAATTGGAGTCTCTTCCGCGGTTGACCCAATGCGCACACTTGCTAGAATCCACGCCATCTTCGCGTTGCCTTCCCGAGGCGAACGCGACAAATCGGGATGTAGCTCAGCTTGGCTAGAGCGCTACGTTCGGGACGTAGAGGTCGTGGGTTCAAATCCCGCCATCCCGACTTTGTTGAGAAATGAGCCCTTCGGCGACAACGTCGAAGGGCTTTCTCATTGTGGGGACAAGACTTGCGTCTTCGAGTCGGCAGTTCAAAAACACGATTTCGAGGATTCGACGCTTCGCCGCGTAATCGGCGGTAAGCCATTGCTGCCGAAGCGTTTGCGAAAGTTCAAAAACTTTCGACGCCAACTCCGCCATTTCGTCGTGCGAGCGGTCCAGAACGTCGAGTTGCAGCTTGACCGAGGAGAGCCGGTCGCGGAACTCCGTGTGCTTGCGGGCGAAGGTTTCCTGGTCGATGTCCTCCGACAACCGCATGTTGAGCAGACGATCTTGCTGCTGGACCAAAAGCGATTCCTGACGGGTTAGCTCCGCCCGCTGGGCACGGGAATCGGCTTGAGCATCGCGAGTCTGTGACGCCAGCACCATGCGGAACCAGTCGCGGACCCCTTCGTCCTCGATCCGCATCTTGTCGAAGACGGCCAGCACCTGGCCGTCGAGGTCGGCTTCCGTCACGCGGGTGCGGGGATGACCGGCGACGTTGTAGTAGGTGCAGCGGTAATAGTTGTAGAACCGCTCGCCAGCTTTCGTCTTCTTGGTCTTCTGCTCGCCGGTGATCGGATGACCGCAGTGCCCGCATTGGATGATGTCGCCTGCATAGGTCAGGGCGTGCGACTGGTAAACGTGCCCTCCGAGCAAGGCTTGCACCCGGTTCCACGTCGCCCGGTCGATCAGCGGCTCATGCTTGCCGGGATACCACTCGCCCCGGAATTCGATTTCGCCGATGTAGGCCCGGTCCTTGAGAATGTTGTGGACGGAGCTTCGCGGGAATTTCGGCATCGAGGGGCGGAACTGCCGACCTTCCGCCGTCAGTTTCTCGACCAGCGTGTCGAGCGTGTGGTGATCCCAGGCGAAGAGATGGAAAATGCGACGGACGTTGTCGGCCGGGATGGGATCAATCTCGACCATGCCGCGACCATCCTTGCGGATGTTGCGATAGCCGTAAGGACCGCGATTGACGAACCAGCCTTCCTGAACGCGACGGGACAGCCCCTCGCGGACATCGACCGATTGCTGTTCCGTGTAGAAGCTGGCCATGTTCGCCAGCGTCCGCCGCATCATGCGTCCGGCGGGCGTGTTTTCAGTCGGCTGCGAAACCGAAATGAACGGCAGGTCGTATTCCGACTCCAGCCGTTCGAGTTCGACGTAATCGAACAGATTGCGAGCGGCACGATCCACCTTGTAGAACAGCAGGCCGTCAAGGATGCCAGCATTCTTCTTGGCGTAGTTGACCAACTCGCGGAAGGTCTTGCGTTCATCGCCCTTGCTCGCGGTTTCCGCGATGCGATAGAGCTTGACGATTTCGCCGCCAGCCTGCGTGGCGTAACGCTTGAGTGCGTCTTCCTGCACTTCGAGCGAAAAGCCTTCGCGTTCCTGTTCCCGGCTGCTGACCCGTGCCAACGCGACGAACTGTTTCATGGTGACGACTCCCGACCAAACGCCTCGTACAACCGACCCACGTTGAGGATCATTGTAACAGCGTCGTCGGGAGTCAGGCGAGCCTGGTAGTAAGGTTGCCAGGTGCGAATCGTGGCCTCGACCAGTTCAGCGGTCACCCAATCCGGCGTCCCGGCCGGGACGATGCTCTTTCGGGCATCGCCTGCGACTTCGCAATCTTTTTTCCGATTGCTGCGGGACATAACGGGAATCCACCACCGCTGAAGGACATGGCTGGGGTAATGCGCGCACGGTCCGCCACGACCCGGCACGGGAACACATCGAATCACTCAAGAGGTGTTGCTGCTCAACGACCACTCAAAAGTCCTTCACGCCGAAAACGCTCCAACTCTTCGTGAGCAATTGCCCACGCGGCATATGCACCTCTGCCGCTTTTCTTCTTGACTGCATGGATGCGGCCACGGCGACACCATTCACGGCAGGTGAACGGCTCACGTCCGACGAGGCTGGCGAATTCCTGGACGGAGTACCAAGCTTTCGTCTCGTGCCGCCCGCAAAGGAGAAGGAGCGCGGCTTCGATACGCTCCAGACGTTCGTCGATAGTCATCGCTCCTCCTCCTTTCTTGCTTCCGGGCTAACCTGAATGCTGCTTACGCATGGGTCATGACGTTGTGGATGTACCGCTCGATCACGGCACGTGTGTACTCCTGCACCTGCGCGAGATGTTGGATCTTTTGGTCCTCCGTCATCTCGATGCCGAGCGTCGCAGCCGCGACCGTGTCCAACTGCATCGCCGCACTGGCGCACTCATCAACCGTCCGCTTCACCTGCTCTTCGACCAGGATTCGCGGCTTGAAGCCCAGCACACGCCACGAAACGAAAAGCCAAATGCGTTTGGCGATGGCCATGATGAGTCCACCGACAAGCACAACGCCGAGAAATACAAAAAACAGTTCCATCGCAAAGTTCCTTTCCTGGAAAAGAGGCGGGGCGGAGAACGCTCTCCGCGCCCGCCGGGGTGGTTACTTGAGAAGGCGACCGATCAGGCTGATCGCCTTTGAGGCTGCGGCCTTCTTTGCTGCTTCCTTCACTTCGGGATTGGCGTTGCCGAACTTCTTGGCGTAGTAGAGGACGACGCCGATGAATAGCATCAGCCAGCCAGCCCCTGTCCCGATCTGGTCTGCGAACCAGTTAGCGAGCAACATGGTGAAATCTCCCTTCTCTTGATTGAAAAACGGGTAATTGACTTTGCCTGTATTGCGTATGGGTCATAGCCCCGAGGGGCCTCACCTCACTGCGACCTGCTCCCTCATCCGAGTTGCAGCACCAATGGGACTTGGATTATCGATCCAACTCCCTGTCCATATCGCGCTCCCGGCTTCTTCCGTCCAGTTGGGATTGTTCCTTCGCGGCAACACGGAGGTCGTCCAAACTCAGCTTTTCGTTGGGCGACTCCTGCTCAGGCCCTTGGCCGGGACCACCGCGAGCATCTGCGATCTCGCCTTGCGTAGCAGTTCCGTAGAGTCCGATCTCCGAATCCGCAACACTCTCTCGCGACGGGTTGAGAGCATTGCGTAGTTCCTTGAGCCCGAGGCGAGCCATCGCTTGCAGGTGACCTTCTCCTAATTTCCGGTCCATATCGCACCTCCTTCGTGTCGTTGGTGACTCAGTGGTTGGCTCTCTTCATCAGGGCCAGCAGGATGAAAGTCAGAACGCCTACTGCCCAAATCCGCCATCCCCAACTCACGCCGTCCCACAGCGATGGTTTTCGCTGTTTTGGCCGGGCGGGGTTGAATGCTTGGTCTTCGTACCACTTCACTCTTCTCGCCAGGATCGGTGACATCCCGCGCACAAACGCAATCAGGTAATCGTTATTCAAGGTCAGAACCTCTTCGGGCCGGAGCAGCGCCCGCCCGCAAAGCGAGTAATTCTGGGACGAACCCCGACTTCCTTGTCCGCCGGGTTGGGTGCTGTGCCAAGACTGTGACTCGTTGGAACCATAACTCTCCACCACCTGCGTCCATTCCCCTAGGCTTTTGCTGATTCTTTCCGCTGTCTCGTAACTGCTCGCGGCACCCAGATAAATTTGCACGGAACAGTTGTCGTAGAGCAGCGTGGGCTTACTGGGAAACGCCGCCCGCACCTGACTTTCCGACTGATACGCAAGTAGCATTCGTACTCCCGCCGATCTCCCTCGCACCAAAGCTTCCTCGATTGCTGGCAGCGATGCCCCTAATGCCGAAGCCTCATCAAGCAACATCAACACTTCTCCGTCCTGCTCATTGCCGCGAGCGCCGATGATGCGGACCAATGTCGAAATCAAGCACCTCAAGACCCCCTTCTGAGCGTCAAGTTGGTCAGGGGGAATCTGAATAAACAAGGTTGTGCCCGGCCTGAGCAGCTCCTGCGGATCGAACGTGCTGCGTGAGACCGCCTGCGCCACCAGCTCGCTGTCCAGAAAGCACAAGTGACGCGAGACCGTGCTGATAACACCCGCCCCTTCTTTCGTGAGTTCCCCAGTCTGTTTGTCGAAGAGGGAGGTGAGTTGAGCACCGAGCCTGGCTGGAATTCCGCCCAGTTCGCGAAGCTTATTGATAGCGGCTCTCAGAAGATCAGGATCGCTGGCGATTTCCTGCACCGAGTTGAGGTTGCGTTCCTCGTCTTTAACCAGCAGTAGCACGAGAACAAGAAGGGCACAGATGACCTGGACGGCCTTCTCGTTCCAGTGCGGATCGGGCTCGGTGTGCTGCCTTACAACCAGTGCTTCAGCCATTGCCTTGGCTAAATCAACGAGTAGAGGACTATCGCGTGGAATCGTGTCGAGGACATTGAGTGAATCCTGTCCTCCATTAAACGGTGCAATTCTGATGATGCGCTGTCCCATTGCGACGCGGCGGTGGCTGGCGATGGCATACAAATCCCCTTTGGTATCGAAACACACAATCGAGCCACGCACATACGTAAGCAGGTTCGTCAAGATCATGCTGACGCCTTTGCCTGAACCGCTGCCGCCGATCAGGAGCAAATGGCAGTAGTCGGGTAGACGGATGAGGTTTCCGCTGAAGGTGCGACCAAGCATGAGCCCCCTGTCCGAGAGCATCCCAGCAGCCCGCAGCACGCCTTCGCTGGCAAACGTTGCCGTGCCATACTCCGTCGCCGCAGGACGCTGGCGCGAGCGGTAGTACATCGCGACTACAAACACGACGATACAGAGAAGGAACACTGCTTCGTCTTCTGCTTGCCGGTTCATCGGAAGGGTTCCTTTCTTGGTCAGGGCTCTTGAGAATGCCGTGACCCTGAGGTCGCGGCAGTAAACACTCCACGTCCATGTGCGGGGTCATTGGGAGCGTTGTTATCGAGTCGCTCACTCGGTTCGGTTTTTGTTTTTTGCCTTCAACACGGCCTGAAACGATTTGATGTCCCCGCCGTTATCTCTCGCTTTTCTCGCTTCCTTCTGCGCCTCGCTCAGCGACTCGATGAAATCATCCAGTGACAATTCCGCACCGCTGGCGATGATGCTCACGCCTGACGATGGCAGGATGCATTTCACTCGGGTCAACTTGATCGACGGCTTGCTGCCGTTGCGGTGCTTGCGCCCGGCCTGGGCGAGATCGTCGCGACTTGCTCCCGACAATTTCATGGTCAGCAGTGCGGCTTGCTCCGCCTCCGGCAGTCCCGCCGCCGCGTAACAGTCACCGATGCCTACCTGCCCATTTGCAAGTGCTTCCTGCCAAGCCTTCGAGCCTTTTGAAGGCGACATCAGCTTTGTGATTGTCGGCGCGCCCAAGTGCAGGAACTTGGCCAGGTCAGCCAGTTGCCAGTCCGGATTGAGGCTCAGCAATTCCTTGCAAGCCATCCATTTCTCAAAGCCGGTCAAATCCGCCCGGTGAATCGCCGTGGCAATCTGGATGCCCCGGACTTCCATCTCCGTCTGACCCTTCTCGATAATGATGACCGGCAGTTCGACGATTCCCTTCTTGCAAGCCGCCATCCAACGACGCCAGCCGTCGATGATGATGCCGTGGTTGCCTTCCGGGCGTGCCAGGAGCGGCACCAGTACGCCACGCGCCAGCATGTCGTCGCCGAGGCGATTGCCTTCGTCCTCGTCATAAAACTTGCGCGGTTGTTTTGGGTCGGGCTTGAACCATTCACGCGGTTTTGTTTGCAAAGACGCCATCGTGGTCTCTCCTATAAATTCAACTGGCTGTTGATCGAGCTTAGTGCTTTGGATTCGATGTCGGAGAACTTCCTGCCGCAGAAGGCCGGGACGCTCAACGAGCGCCCCGACCCCGCAGGTCATTTCAATTAGAAGTGCTGCTTCACCAAATCGTTGATGAAGCCCTTCTCCGAATGGCTGAGTTGATTCAGCTTCCGGTTGTAGATTTGCATGGCGTAATCGCAGGCGAGGCGATCCGCCTCTTCACGCTCTTCCTTCGTGAGGTCGTGGTACCACACGAGGACATAAGCACCGAGAGCCGCGAAGGCGGTCCCGAGCAAACCGATGACTGGCAGCATGATGTGCCCTTTCTTGTGATGTGCGAAACAACCGGTTTCGCGTTCGGTAGACCGATGAACTCCGTCGGTCTTTTGGTAGAGCACTGGAGCCATTCCCGAGTGCTGAGGCTTGGGATCGCGCGCCCCTTGGCAACCCGCGTGCCAAATCGTTTTTCCCGGATAATTCCCGGTCTTTTGGCAAGTCAGCTCGCCTGGTTTCTTAAATGACAACGCGAAACCACTCAGTTCCGCCGTGTTTCCGCCCCGCTGAGACTGCCGGAACAAAAAAAGCACCCCGCCGAAACTCTTCATGATCGCCAGGTCAGATCCGCGCAACACTTGAAGCCGCGTGCGTAACCAGCCCCACATTTCTTCAGGTTCGATCAGCAATGGCGACGGAAAGACGGAGTCAGTACAATTCCCAGCACGCGACGATGTTGCTGTCCGGAAGCGTGTTGGCGGCACTGGGATTTGCATTCGTGGCTCCTTGTTTCGTTGTCTGTAATGAATCATAAGTGCTTAACGGGAAAGAGAATGCGCAAGATGTCGGACAGTTGCGCGTAACTTGGTGACGCATGGAAAGCAGGTCTGAAATCGCCAATGGCCCCGCCATCGCCGCCCTGCGGAGAGAAAAGGGCTGGACGGTTGCGGACCTCTGCGAAAAGACCGGAATGACGAGACGCACGATCCAGCGCGTCCAGGGTTGTCATCCCGTCGATATGGCGACGCTCAGGAGTGTTGCTGAGGCATTGGGTGTGGAGTATCAGTCGCTGATACTGCGAGACCCTGTCTCCACCGAACCAGCACCCGGCCCGAAGAGATCATTGAAGCTCATCTTCAACATGTCGGCCGAAGACTTTGATGCGAACCGCGACCTGCCCGCAATCATCGACACGCTGCGGAGCCTCACGCCGAAATACTTTTCAGCTACGCCAGGCAGAAAGGGACCTCACCTAGCGATCACCGTCGAAATGGAAGAGAGCGACATCGACGACATCATCGGCGGCAGTCCCGCCTGGATGGACGAGTTCGATGATCTTCGCGGAGTGGAAATTGATGGGGAGCTTACTTTTGGCAAACCGTGAACTGAATATCGTCATGGGGGTACGGTAGAAGGCAATTCTGTTATAACACTCTGCAATTAGTCGAGTCGTAAAACAATGCATATTGAGATGTTGTTATTGTAAGGAAGAACCGGACGTCAAATCGCAAACGCCGGTGCCTTCTTGCCAAGCCATTCCTTGAGGGCGGCATGCGACTCAAACTCCGCCACGTCGATGCTGTCGATGGTCGGTCCCGTCTCCCCCACGTTCCTGATATCCTCTTCGGACATCTCGCGGACCCAAAGCACCCGATGCCTTTGAAAACCCGCATGGGTGAGATTGATGGCTCCTTCCTTGAGCGGCCGGTCGAGGTTCGACCCTTTTATCAGCACGAGATAAACTAAATCCCCGGAGAACTTCAACAACAAGCCCTCAGAAGGATTGAACTTCCAGGTTCCAAGCCAGCTATAGGGAAACCAGACGGAGTTTCCATCACGTAATCGGAACTCCACCGACGCCGCCTGATCGCGGATTCCGCGCAGATACCCGAACGCTCCGCACGAAGCCTCAACACCTTCTGTGTCCGCCTCTTTGGACTGCAAAATCCCGCTGAGTCCCTTCGGTGGCGGGTTTCGCTGCAAGCGGTCCTTATGCGTGGTTTCATCCTGCATGATCCAGTCCTCGATCATTCGCGGTCTCGTTGCCAATGCCCTGTTGTTTGGAATTGTCCCGCCCATTGAACACGGAAAAACCACGGGTGAACCCCAATCGCTTCATGATTCCGACCGGCAAAGGTGGAATCTGCCGTGGAGCCTCGGAAAGCTCAGTCGCCGACAAGGGTTCGTCCGTCCGGCAGGCCACCGAGAGAAGCTCGTTTTTATCGTCCGTGAATATCTGGGCCTGTTCCCGCCCGCGTGTCAGCGCCACATACGCAGTCCGCTGGTAGGTCGCGGGGAACGATTCACTGGACACGCCGACGAAAACCTTATCAACGGTAACGCCCTGACTCGCATGGCTGGTTACAACATATCCGTGGCTGAGGTGTCCAAAATCCCGGTCTATGATCCAACCGTGATCGACGATAATGTCGCCACGCTTGTTGAATCCCTGAACGGTTAAGAGCGACCCGTTGCTCAGGCGGTGCTTGCCGTCCTTGGTCTTGCCACCCGCCGTCACGCGAACCCGGTCGCCTCCGGCAAGGGCCAACTGTATTGGCCGGTATGCCTCGAACCGATTCGCAAGCTCGGTCGGCGGTTTGGCCCCCTCACCCACGATCATGCGCGATCCCTTGGTGTGGCCGGCTGCATTCTGGTGAAACTGGAGCAGGTCGCCTGGTTCATATTGAGTAGCGTCCGTTTTCTGGGCGTCGGTCAGGCGAGTCGGAGTCCAGACCTGGACGATGCGTTCGTTGCCGAGCTTGCCCTCTTCTTTCAGGCCAGCGCGAATGGCCTCCGTAATCTTGGCCGATTCGGCGTGCGTAGGAGAGACGACGAGGGCAGTCTTCGGCTTTCCGTCTTTCTTCGTTTCAGCGGCGGCGGAAAGATAGGCGTTCGCCAGCTCCTTGTAACGGTCCGCATCGGGAACCTGTTTGATCCATCCCAGCTTTTCAAGCTGCTCAAACGCAGGCCCCGTCCGCCCTTCGCTCAACGCGTCTGCGACCTTCTTGTATTCCCCCTTCTGCCGCAAGATTGTAGTGACTTGCGCGACACGGAGTCCCGCCCTTTCCTCCAGGAGTTTGAGTGGTTCGCCCGCTGTGACGCTACGATGCTGGCGGCGATCACCGACCAGTATCACCCGTGCCCCAATTCCTTCGGCGACATCGAACACTCGGTTCATATCCCGCGTGCCGAGTTGACTGGCCTCATCCACGAGGATGACGCCATCCCTCGCCGACTCCTGCATCTCCTTGTCCTTCAGGAACCGCGCCACCGTATCCGCCGTCGCAAATCCGGCTTCTTCACGTAAGACTTCCCGGCTGGCCTTCACCGATTGAGCCAGGGCAACCACGGGCTTACCTGCTTCCGCCAGAGCCTCGCCGATTTCCTGTTCCAGTGTCGTTTTCCCCGTTCCGGCAACACCGCGAATAATCATCACCCGGTCCCGCGAGCCGAGTACATGGGCGACCGCATTTTTCTGCCCATCGTTAAACCAGTCGCGGGAGCATGGCCGGTCAGGATCGCCGAGCGGCCGGAACCGCCCACGCCCAAGGCGTGCAAAGTCGATCATCCGTGATTCGAGGGCAATCATCTCCTTCGTCGTCGCCAGCCTGCGCCCATCGACCTTGCTTCGGATCAGGGGGCGTTCCTGCACCTCCCGCGTAACGGCATCGACCGTTACTGCGCCAAGCCCGCGCTTCAGGGCTTCGGTAATCAGTTTGCGTTCCGGCACGACCGCATCACGCACGAAACTGTGCTCAAGGGCGTAATCCACGGAAACTGCTTCACCGCGCGATTTCCTGGCAACCGGACGCTCGCGACGGTGTACCGCCGCCAAGACCTCACGCTCCGGTTCGCTAAGCCGCTTGTCCCAGTCCTTGCGTAAGGCGTCCCAACTCAAGGCTTTGCCTTTCTTTTCGCGGGTCTCGGCCCCGAGTTCGGCTTTGCGGTTGGGATCGGTGATCCCCTTCTCCCCGGCCAATTTCTCGATCAGAGCGGTACGCCGTGAGAAGCGTCCCAGCACATCGTCTTGTATCCCGCTGATCTCAAAGTCGTCCCGCTTTCGCTCGACCCCAAAGCCCTGGTCCTGAAGTTTGTTGGCCAGCCGCACCCGAAACGCCGCCTGGAAATACGGGGCGTCCCGCTTGAGTTCCCTGAACTGGCCTGCCTTCCATCGCTTTTCTTCCTCGTCCCAGGTCGTGTTGAACACGAAGACGTGGGCGTGCAACTGCGGGTCGGGGACGCCATCCACAGGCCGGGATGTGGTGTGAATGAACTCCGCCCAGGTCATATTGCCCGTGGTGCGGTTTAAGTCCTGACGGCCCAGTCGGATGCGGGTCTGCATCTCCGCTTCCATCTCGCGCATCGTCTCATCGACGGCGCTGCGAAACGCATCCATGATGCCCTCGTCACCACTCATCGCGTAAAGCAGCGAGACCGACTTTGGCACCGAGAACGTGAAGTCGTAACCGACTGTCCGCTCGGACCGCGTTCGCGGCGTCAGCGGTTCTCCGGTCTTTGGATTGAGATTGTCGCAAAGCCGCTCAAAGGAGAATTTGTCGACCGTGCCTTCCAGCCCGAGCCGAGCGGCACCCTTTCCGCCCCAGGAACCGACGAGTTCCTGACCTTCACTGTAATAGTCCGCCGTGGCGTAGTAGCTCTTGGCGGACTTGGCACTATCCTGTTGCGTGATGCGGATCATGCATAATTTTACCCTATCACATATTCGTTAACCCTTCGTTAACACATCGTCCGGAAGCCGCAGCCAGCCTTGGTTTGCCGAGCATGGACATTTCTAAATGTCACCGCCGCGCCACCGAAATGTCACTCACCGCCCCCAACCATTTTGTTACCGGCAAATAATCTTTCGACGCATTCTTAACTTTGCTTGCCGGACACCTGGTCGTGATCCCAGAGCGTGGGCCTTTCAGTTGAAGGGCACGCCACGGTGGCGGGCAGATAGTGAGCTTCGAGTCTCGGGAACAATTCGTAGAGGGCTGAGCGGCCCGGCATGAATCTGGACCGCCGGTCATCGGCGGTTCGTGCAACCCCGACGCTCAAGCCCATCCGCTCGCAGGTGAAGGGGTCCAACCGCGGCCTTGTCAGGGGCGACCAGCGTTTAGGCGACAGTGATTTTTGGGACGCCATGTCACCGCCACGGTTCCCGTGTTCTGCGGAGTCAAAAGCGGTTTCTCCTTTTGGTTGGCTAATTCCTTCGGCCTAACCCATGTGCGGTCCTTTCCTGCGCTCAAGGTGCAGACGCCGCCGCCCGCCGCAACGAGAGAAACGGCTTTCACAAAGTTGTTTTTCAAAAGTGTGAAGCTTCCGTTTCTCACGTGGCAGCGGACACGACCACCACGATGGTGGCCGTGGACTAAAGCCCGACAAGGCATCTGCGAGGGGCGCTTCGTGAAAGGCCGCAATGGAGCGGCCTCACGCAACAAAAAGGAGAAAGTTATGACTGAGAACACAAGGACCGATGACGGCGACAAGGCGGTCCGTGACCGCCGCCCAAGTCTGATCGCATGGCAAGTCCGGGATGGAAAGGAAGATGCGAGCTACTGGGATCGCGTAGGGGTTGCGTGGCAGAACCGCGATGGCGGCTTCACCGTCCAGCTTCATGCCGTGCCGCTCAGCGGACGGATTGTCCTGAAAAAACCCGAGACTCGTAGCTAACCATCCACCGGGCGGGCCACAGTGGCCCGCCCTCTCAACTGAAAGGATTCAGATTATGCAATACATCGAACGCATCGCCATTGACGCACGTCTCCTCGAACTGGCCGAAGCACTTTCCGCCGGGTGTGAGCCCGACTTCGACGACTGCTATGAGGAACTGGAACGCGAGTTTCACGACCTCAGCAGCTTCATGTCCAACTTTCAGTAGGGAGGCGGACATGACGCATTTCACCGTCGGCATCATCGTGCCCAGCCACAAGCTTCCCAACATCGAGTCGTTCATCGCGGACCAGATGGCCCCTTACGACGAAAACGAGGAAGTCGAACCTTACGTCAGCTATTCGGTTGAGGAGGCTAAAGCTGACCTCACCCGAGACATCGCTCGATTCGAGCGGATTATCCAGCGACAACACCCCGACTACAACTTGGAAAAGTGCCGGGAACACCTCGACAAACTCCGCGTCACCACGCCCGAGGAAAAGTACCGGGACTACATCGAGTACCACAAGCACTTTGACGAGGATGGCGATCCCATATCGACCTACAACCCCGACAGCAAATGGGACTGGTACGTCATCGGTGGCCGCTGGGACGGCTGGATCAACGGCCGCGAAACCAGCAGCGAGTCCGTGAACGACAACCTTGCAACGACCGAAGAAGTGCTGGAGCGAGGCAGGATACCCCATGCGATCATCACGCCCGATGGCGAATGGCACGAAGCAGGCCAGATGGGATGGTGGGGCATCATGCTTACCGAGAACGACGACTACCAGTCCGAGGCGAGGCTCCTGCTGGGCCAGTATCCGGGCCATCACATCATCATTCTTGACGCCCACATTTAACCAACCAAGGAGAATCACCATGACTCAGATAACCGAAGACGATTTCGACAAGCAGTATCCGCTCGTCACCAATCACATCGACCCCAACGCGAGTTGGGCATTCGACGACGGCCCCGGCTGCCTCTTTGAAACTTACGGCGAGGAACTCGACTTCGTCCGTGCCCAGAATCCACGCAATATCTGGACGCTGGTCGACGGCGACGACGGCAACCAGTACGTCATCAGTGGCTACCACCTCGTCAACCGGATTGGCTACCTCATCAGTGCCGTCCCATTTCCCGAGGACGCCGATATCGAGGTTCTGATCCCACACGAGCCATGCGAGTAGGAGGTGGCTATGGATAACGCACGCCGCGTCAAAACATTCGAGAAGGCCCTGGACGCTTACGGTATTGATGCACCGACGGAACTTCTCATCGATCTGCTCGCCGACGCCATGCACTGGTGTAACGCGAATGGTGAAGACTTCCATTTCCATCTCGCGATGGCCTGCCGCCACTACATCAACGAACTCAACGACGAACAACATTACGAAAGGAAAATGAACCCATGACAGCCACGACGTATATCGCCAATCCCTTTTACGCCAGCCGCCTGAAACGGGTCGCGCCTCGAACAGAGGCGCGTGACCGACCCGTCTATGCACGGCTACCACTCGCACCCCGAAACGCCAGCCCCGTCCCAGGACTGACCAGCCTTTACCACAACCACCGCGCGGGCGATTACGGAGACCGCAGTTATCCCGGTAACTGCGGCGGCAACCTCATCAAAGATCTATTGCTGTATTTCCAGCCGACCCTGATTTGCGACCCGATGGCTGGATCGGGCACCTGCCGTGATGTCTGCAATGAACTTGGCCTTGGCTGCTTCTCGTGGGACATCCACGAGGGCTTTGACGCCTGCGATCCCACGGACTTTTCGATGGAGGAGACCTTCGACTTCATCTGGTCCCATCCTGCTTACTGGCGGCAAAAGCTTTACGCCGCTGATCCCCGCGACCTGTCACGTTCGCCGACGTTGGAGCATTTCCTCCAGCGATACCGACAGTTCATCCGCAATTCTGCCCGTGCCCTGAAGCCCGGCGGCAAGCTGGCAATCCTCATGGGCGACTATTCCGACCGGGAAGAGGGCTTCGTGCCTCTCACCTGGCACACGAAACGGCTTGCCTTCGACGCCGGTTTGCGGCAGTGCTGTACCGACATCATCCGCTTTAGCCACGGGGCCAGCAGCTCGAAGAAGGTGTACCGGAGCAGTTTCATTCCCGGCTTGCACGATGTTTGCATGGTCTTCGAGCGTTAACAACCATTGGAAAGGAGTCTTGCCATGACGAAAACCGCAAACTACGGAGCAGTCCTCCGCAACAATATCTACGTTCACGAGCTGGGAGACGGCATCAGGCTGGAAGGCGAAGTGTCGCCCTGTGTATTCATGTACCCTGGATACCCGCTTCAGGTAACGGTCACACTGAGACGGCACAGCGGGGAGTCCCTGGGTGTTGCCTATGCCGTTGACCGCGCCCTGACGGTGGAGACCGCCACGGATGCGGATGTTTCCCGCCTGCTGTCAGCCATACAGTCCACGTCGTGCGGTCGCTGTTCGGAACCGGCTTTCGATCCCGCGACGGTCGAAACGACCAGGGGCGGTTTGTGTGAAGCCTGTTTCGTGGGGGACCTCGACGCGGAACTGGCCAAGTTTGCTGAGGCCGAGAATCGACGACTTGCCAATCGCGACAGACGCATGAAGGCCAAAGGCATGACGGTGCGGGTCAGCGCCTGGATTCACCCTGCTGAACGTGGCGACGATTACCAGGCAGACTGGTACTTCGCGACTCGACCGACTCCGGCTGGAATCCGCAAACTTCTGCGGAAAGAGGGATCGATCATCCCGGCCGATTTCCAGATCATCGACCTGTAGTTCCGGTCAATTCATTCGATGAGCACGAGAGACGATGACATCCTCGATGACCTGTTCCACGGCTGTGCCTTTGCAGCCTTTGTAGAGATAGCCAAAGCTTGCGGCGGGCAACCGGACCAAGAAGCCACTCGCCGACTTGCTTTCCGTTACTACGAGGAAGCCCTAGCAGAGAAAAATGGTCCAATCACATCGACTTCTGATTACGCGAAGCTCAAGACCTGAACAGTTCGGGGTTCCGCCATTGCAGTAGATCCTTCCTCATTGCCACCCTTTGGGCACCTCGGCATCCGTGCCAACCGCGTGCTTTCGGGCTCCGCTTCGCTACGGTCGCAAAGCCGACGCTTGAAGCCCCTGCCGCCCACTGGTGCAAAATACCGGGGGCGCATCCCCCGCAGCGTCAAGGATACCCTTCGGCGTTCGGCGCGGCCCCTCCCCGATCTTCCGCGCTCCCAAAACCTCGCTTGTGCAGACCGGGTGCCCCTCCGCGCCGAACGTCCTTGACTCCGCTCCCCCCTTTCACCTTTGGGCTTTCGCCCCCCTTCCGCCGAAAAACGCTGTTCGCGTTTCGCGTAAGGGGGAATCACTAAATCAACTCTCCGACCAGACGCACACACGAGTCTGACCGAGCGTCCCGGCACGCCGCGCCCGTTCGGGCATCGCGGCGACAACGCATGTCGATTCCGAGCCGGGCGAAGCCGTGTGGCTCGGCTGCATTATCCCTCGTCACTCCCGTGACCGCCGTACCTGGCGGACGGCGGCTTGCCTTGATGGAAGCTCTGCGCCCGACAAGGCTCACGCCCCTTCGCCACAATAAAACACCTCAAGCCAACACTAACTTCCCATAACATGGAAACTCAGTGATTCTGAGAGCTTCCAAGCAAACTAAAATTGACAGGCGTCTTCCCTATGCTCTGCATAGGCCGAGTTTCCCGGGGAAACTGCCGGGAAGACGCCGTTCGCCTCACTTTCATGCATCCTGTGTGGCTCAAATGAAAGTCGGCTCACTTGCCGGTCGATGGTGACACCCAGCGAGTTCACGCTCGTGAATCCCGAGGCCGTATCATCGCGGGAAATACGCGCGTCCGACAAGTGTCTTCAACCCCTGCTAATGCTTCATTGCGATTTCATCGAGATAGTCGGCCCACCATTGCATCATCTTCCGACGTTCCGGCAGATATTGTGCATGGTTGTAGGCGGCACGAACTTTATCGCGTTCGGAGTGCGCCAATTGGCGTTCAATCACATCAGGGGGGAACCCATTCTCATTCAGAACGGTACTGGCGGTGCTGCGGAAGCCGTGACCGGTGGCACGGGAATGATAGCCCATGCGGTAAAGGGCATACAGGATCGTGTTTTCGCTCATTTGGCCGGAAGGCTTATGCTGGTTCGGAAACACGTATTGCCAGTTACCACTGATAGGCTTCATTTCCTTTAATACTGTTATTGCCTGGCAGGAGAGCGGGACAATGTGTGGGTCTCGCATTTTCATCCGTTCGGCGGGTATCCGCCATTCTGCCTTGTCCAAATCAATTTCCGACCATGCTGCGCCGCGTAGTTCTCCTGTGCGAACAAAGGTCAGAAGCAAGAACCGCAAGGCCATTCTGGTCTGCAAAGCTCCGTCGTATGCTTCCAGCTTTTTGAGGTACTCGGGCAACTCGTTGGGCTTCAAAAAAGCGTGGCTATTCTTTACCACGGGCTTTAGCGCCCCGCGTAGCGAGACTGTCGGATTGCTGGATACACGTTGTGTAATCACGGCATAGGAAAATACCTGCCCGCACACTTGCAAAAGGCGGTGGGCAATCTCCTCGCCATGTTCCTCAATTTTACGCATGACGGAAAGTAGGTCCGCCGCGGTGATGTCGGCAATCGGACGCGTGCCGATCCTGGGGAATACGTGCGCCTGCAATCGCTTCAGAATTTTCTTCGCGTGTTCGGGGGTCCATTTGCTAAGTCGGTTTTCATGCCATTCTCTTGCCACTACTTCAAACGTCTGTTCATTCTTTTCAATCAAGACACGTTTGGATTCCCTCTTGACCTCCCCAGGGTCGTTTCCCGATGCAAGAACCTTCCGCGCTTGCCCACGACGTTCGCGGGCATCACTGAGGCTGACGTCAGGATATACGCCCAATGCCAAAAGTTTTTCCTTGCCAGCGAAGAAGTATTTCAGTCGCCAGTATTTACCTCCGGCCGGCGTGACTAGGAGGAATAAGCCATCGCCATCTGCAATCTTGTAGGGCTTTGGTTTTGCTGTGGCGTTTCGAGCTTTTGCATCCGAAAGACAAGTAGGCATTGGGGTACATTTTTTACAAAGTGGGGTACATGCCTATAAAACTACCCCAAAAATACCCCGGACGTCAACGAGTTTCAGCGACCGTCTATTGCCTGCCGTGTTCCTCGTGATCGGCTATCACTCTATGTCTGGCGAACTTTGCCGGACGTTGCCGTCCAATAAAATGGTGCCCAGGAAGGGACTCGAAGTTGCAAAGTATAGGCTTGTTATACTTATACATTGTCTCCGTGGGTGAAACAGATACCCCACTTTTGTACCCCTACGAAGTTCACCGCACGAGCGGCGGCCAGAAACGATACTACTAAATCGAACAGCGTGCGACGCTCGGCGTTAATTATGCAGTGCTGGATCGGCGAGGGTTCTGATTAGCTCGCGAATGTCCTCAGCCCGCCAGGCAGTGCATCGTGGCGACAGCTTCACGGGTTTCGGAAACCGGCCCGATTTTACTCCTTCCCACCAGCACGTCTTGCCAAGCGGTATAATGCTCAATACTTGCGATAATCGCAAGAAACCAGTCTCTGGAATATCGTGCATTGTGATGTACCTCCCTGCCACAGCTGCTCATTGCTACTAGATATTCTATCACGATTTGTACCCAAATGTCTTGGAGAAAGGCTGTGAGAGCCAACGTCGGCGTGTTATACAACCACGACAAGCATCGCCAGTCATGTCGCCGAAAGTATCCCTCTAGTTCCTGTACTGCACGCTTGCTGTCAAGAACCCTTACATGCGAAGGCTATTTGTCACATTCCGTGAAATCTGTTCCATCTTCATATCCACTTCCGCCTCGCCGCGATTGTCATGAACCCTAGGAAATCTGCGGCTTTGCGCGTCTCGTGTTGTGTAAAAGCCTTGTTTTCTGCGGCTTTCAAGCATGTGACAACGCTGTAACCCGCACTCAGCCTATTGCGCAGCGTGTTGAACCGTGATACTATCCCTAATGTGGGTTAAGGATTGACCCGCATGTCATCACGGAGGAATTTATGCCACGTAAACGCACACCAGATCAACCCACCACAGAAACCGAAACCACCACAAACACCGCCGTCTCAGAGCCAGTTGCGGAACAGAATAGTGAGCAAAGACCGAGCTTTGTCGAACGCCTCGGAGAACGCAATAACCGGATCGCCGCACCCGATCCCTTCGGCATCGCCAGCGACTTCGCTGCTGGCGTCCGGTTGTTCGAGAGCCGCCAAGACCGGCTCATGGCCATCAAATTCGACGAGAAGCCCAACCAGGAAGTGATCGACAAGCTGAAAGACTCAGACTTCCGCTGGAACCCAAGGGACAAGGTGTGGGTTCACCCCATCAGAGTTGAATCCGCACGCACGACCCGGATTGAAGCCGAACGGCTCTATCAGGAAGTCCGCCAGATGATCCGGCAGGACAAGGGAATCGAGTCCGGGCAGGAAGTCCCGTTCTGACCCCAGGCTGAGATCGGCATCCCATGACCGTACCTCCCACACTCTTCTTTCATGATCTTGGTCCGCAAGCCCAGATGATGTCGAAAAACTGCTCCGACGAGCGCGTCGCGATGATTTTGCAATATGTCGCACTCGGTTCCATGATCCTCATGACTGGACTCGCCGCGAGCCAGGTCTTGAAAGAGGCGTTCGGGTCTGATCGTGACCCAGGGCGTGGCCGGTCGAGGTGAGCCATGCCGAGCAAACTCCGCATTGACCAACCAGTTCAATCGCCACGGGATGCACAGCATGGCAGATGGGATTCAATTACGGCTGAGGGCCAACCGCACCCATTGAGTCCGCCGATTGATCGGGAACGCCTCACCGTTTCGCGTTCCCTGCCATGAAGAAGAAACCGCCCTTCTGGCGACAACCCTCTCTATTTCCACTGAATCCGGTCGATTCACCTGAACCGCAAAAACCGGTATCCTATTCAACTGAAGGAGACACACATGCAATACAAGACCATCGTTCTGGAACTGCTGAAACAGCAAACGGAGTTGCACGAGCACCTACGGATTACGCGGCGGTTGCTTCCGACGCTGGAGGTCTGCGCCCAGCAACTGAAGAACAACCACGAAGCCTGGAAGGAAACCCTCTTCCAGGCGAAGCCGGACCGCGACCCGAGCCAGATCAACAGCCAGGCTCTGGAACTGGCCCTCAAGGAACTGGAGGATCGTTTGCAAGCCTTGTCACCACAGGACGACGGGGAACTGCCGACACTCGACAACGCAATGGCGTATCTCGTGGGTCGCACGTCGATCAACTGAACCGCTCACGCGGCCAGCGCAGCCTCTTCGACGCGATACCCGACCAACCCGCGACTGGTCCATCGAAACAGCCAGCCGGTAGCATCGCGACGGCGAGTCCGCAACAGATCACGACCGACGCGGTCGCCGCGACACCGGAGCCACATTCTCCGGCACAGGCCGCACCTTCGATCAATGGAGTTATCGCCAGCGGCGAAAAGGGAAAATCGCGGGACATCATCGCCGCCATCCGCACCCTGAAAGCTATCGAGCAAGAAAAACGGCTTGCGACTCCTGAAGAAAAACCGGTGCTTGCCCGCTTCGGCGGCTTTGGTGCCGTGGCCCTGTCCATCTTTCCCGATCCGGTCACCGGCAAGTTCAAGGACGCCGGTTGGCAGGCACTGGGGCAGGAACTCAAGTCACTCCTGACCCCTGACGAATACGACAGCGCCAAGCGCACGACTTTCAACGCGTTCTACACGTCACCCACCGTCATCACGACGATCCACGAGGCCATCGCCCGCTTGGGCGTGCCCGCGAACGCCACCATCCTGGAACCGGGGTGCGGCACCGGCAATTTCATGGCTCATGGCCAGCCGGGGACACGCTTCATCGGCGTGGAAATGGATTCCATCTCGGGGCGGATTGCGAAAGCGATCCACCCCGGCCAGGACATCCGCATCGAGAATTTTCGCGATACACGCCTACCGGAAAATCGGATTGACGCGGTTGTTGGCAACGTGCCATTCGCCGACGTCAAGCTCGACTACCAGGGTCAAAGACTGTCCCTGCATGATTACTTCTTCGCCAAATCCATCGACTCCCTGAAGCCGGGCGGAGTGATGGCACTGGTGACCACCCACTTCACCCTCGACAAGCAGAACGCCGCCATCCGCGAATACCTCGCCTCTAAAGCCGACTTCGTCGGGGCCATCCGCCTTCCATCCGATGCGTTCAAGCGGGAAGGAACCGCCGTGGTGACCGACATCGTGTTTCTTCGTAAGCGTGACCGGAGCGAGCCCGCCCGTCATGTCGATCCCGACTGGCTGGGCGTCGCTCCGCTGGAGATCGATGGCGCAGAGGTTACCGTCAACCGCTACTTTCTGAATCATCCCGAGATGGTCTTGGGCGCATGGTCCCGCAAGGACACGCTCTACGGGGGCGAAGGTTTCAGCGTCAAAAGCAACGGCGATCTGTCCGTGCAACTCCGGCACGCCGTTCAACGGCTTCCGAAATACGAGCCGACGCAGGCAACGGCCATCCACGCTGAAACGGCACCGGCCTTTGTTCCGCCGCCGCCAGAGCGACACATCGACGAAGGCAGCTTCTTCGTCGGCGATGACCGGATTGTGTACCAATCGCAAGGCGGACAAGGGGTGCCGGTCGTCTATGGCGGCACGACGCTGAGGTCCGATGGATCGCTCGTCGGCAAACGCCTCTCCGCGCTCGTCGGCCTGCGTGACCGCGCCCGCCGCGTACTGCAATCACAGAACGAAGGCTGGCCCGAGGCGAACCGCCGCGACGCGCGGGGCGATCTTAACCGGGCTTACGAGATGTTCGTCGCCACCTACGGCCCCGTCAACAAGACGACATTCGGCGAAACATCCGATGGCAGCATCATCCGCCGGATGCCCAACCTTGTGAAATTCAAGGAAGACCCAGACGCAATGCTCGTGATGTCCCTGGAGGATTACGACGAAATGACGGGCAAGGCGACCAAGGCCGCGATCATGGTCAAGGACGTGGTCGGCAAGACGCCACCCGTCACGCAAGTGAGAAGCGCCGAGGAAGGGTTGCTCGTCTCCCTAAACCAACGCGGGACCGTGGACCTGCCGTACATCGCCAGACTTTACGGCAAACCCGAATCGCAGATCATCGACGAACTCGGCGACCTGATCTTCCGCGACCCCGAATCGAAAAGCTGGCAAACCGCCGATGCATATTTGTCCGGCAACGTCCGTGAAAAACTCGCGACCGCCGAGCGGGCTGGCCCCGAATATGCCCGCAACGTCAGTGCCCTACGCCAAGTACAGCCCGAAGACGTGCTGCCCGGCGACATCGACGCCAATCTCGGCGCACCGTGGATACCGGAACGCGACATCAATGCGTTTGCAGCCCATTTGTTCCACGTCGATCCCTCTTCGGTTCCGGTTGCCCACCTGAAAAAAGATGCCGTCTGGAGCCTCGACGCCGACTACGCTGCCAAGGCATCCGTGGCGGCCACGTCCGAATACGGCACGCCACGAGCCAACGGCACCTGGCTGCTCGACCTGGCCCTCAACATGAAGTCGCCCACGATCTATGACACCATCGACCACGGCGACCGCGAGGAGCGGGTCGTCAACCAGGAAGATACGATGGCCGCGAGGGAGAAGCAGAAGCTCATCAAAGAACGCTTCCGCTCGTGGGTATTCTCCGATCCCGATCGTACCGAGCGCCTCGTGCGGATCTACAACGATACCTACAACAATTTGCGTCCCCGCTTGTTCGACGGCTCGCACCTCGATTTTCCGGGGATGAATCAAGCGATTAAGCTCCGGCCCCACCAGGACGATGCCGTCTGGCGCGGCATGAGTTCCGGTAACACGCTGCTGGCCCACACCGTCGGCGCAGGCAAGACGTTCACGATGGCCGCGACCGGCATGAAGATGAAGCAAGCCGGTCTTATCAAGAAGCCGATGTTCGTCGTCCCCAATCACCTGCTGGAGCAATTCTCCCGCGAGTTCATGCAGCTTTACCCCAATGCCAAGCTGCTGGTCGCCGCCAAGGATGACCTGACGAAGGACCGCCGAAAATTCCTGACCGCCAAAATCGCCAGCGGCGAGTGGGACGGCATCATCGTGACGCACAGCAGTTTCGAGCGGATCGGCATGTCACAGGACTATCAGGAGAAATTCCTCCTTGAGCAGATCGCCGAATATGACGAGTTGCTCCGCGAGCACGCGGGCGCCAGGGGAGCCAACCGCAATCTCATCAAGACCATTGAGAAGCAGAAAGCGGCTCGGGCGGAGCGCCTCAAGAACCTGCTCGCCGAGAAGAAGAAGGATGACGGTCTGGTGTTCGATGAACTTGGGGTCGATCACGTCTTCATCGACGAAGCCCATTATTTCAAGAACTTGGAGACGCCGACCAAGATGGAGCGGGTCGCGGGCATCCAGACCGGCGGCAGCGAACGGGCATTCGACGTGTACATGAAAGCTCGTTACCTCGATGAGCAACACGCCGGCCACGGCGTGACGTTCGCCACCGGCACGCCGATCAGCAATACGATGGTCGAGATGTACACGATGCAGCGTTTCCTCGACCCAGAGGGACTCAAGAGCCGGGGGCTGGAGCATTTCGACGCCTGGGCAGCCACCTTCGGCGAAGTCGTCGATACGATGGAAATCTCCCCGGACGGCGCGGGCCTGCGGCCACGAAGCCGCTTTGCCCGATTCACCAACCTGCCGGAACTCCAGCAAATGTTCCGTGCCTTCTCGGACGTGCAGACCGCCGAAATGCTGAACCTGCCGCGTCCCCGCCTCCAAGGCGGAAAGCCCACCGTAGTTGCCTGTCCGATGTCCGACGAGCAGCAGGATCTCCAGCAAGAACTCGTGGAACGCTACGACCGCCTGCGGTCACAAAAGGTGGACCCGCGTGTCGATAATGCACTGTCCATCACCACCGATGGCCGCAAGCTCGCCACCGACGCCAGAATGCTCTCGGCGACAGCGCCCGACTTCCCGGAATCGAAGGTCAACCGGCTCGTTCAGAATGTCGTGGATGTTTGGAAGAAGTCCGCCGCGACACGCGGCACGCAAATGATCTTCGCCGACATGGGCGTGAACCGTACCCCGTGGGGGTATTCGCCCTACAGTGAAATTAACGACAAACTAATCGCCGCTGGCGTTCCGGCCGAGCAGATCGCCGCTATCGGCGACGCCGAATCCGACGCCAAGAAACAGGCGCTCTTCGAGAAGGTTCGCAACGGTTCCGTGCGGGTGCTGATCGGCAGCACGCAAAAGATGGGCACAGGCACGAACGTCCAGAAACGTCTTGTCGCCCTGCATCACCTCGACGCTCCCTGGAAGCCAGCCGAAGTCGAGCAACGCGATGGCCGGATTCTTCGCCAGGGGAATGAAAACGCGGAAGTGGCGATTTACCGCTACGTCACGGAAGGGTCATTTGACGCCTACATGTGGCAGGCGTTAGAGACCAAGGCCCGGTTTATCGGCCAGGTCATCACCGGCGACAACGCCGCCCGTCGTGCCGAGGACATCGGCGGTCAGGAACTTTCCTACGCCGAGGTCAAAGCGATTGCATCTGGGAACCCGGCTGTGCTGACGCTCGCCGAGGCTGACGCCGAGCTGCAACGGCTCACCCTGCTGAAGAAGAACCATCTCGACGAACAATACGTCGCCCGCCGCAGCGTGCGTGATTTACCAGCCATGATCGCGGGCCTATCCGGTCGCTTGACAAACCTAACGACCGATCATGCCACCGCCGACGCTCATGCAGACGATCCGATCACCATCGGCAATCGCACCTGGCCACGCGAGGACGTGCCCGCCGTTCTTGGCGGCAAGCTTGATACCTTGCCCCTGAGCGTCCGCGAAACGACCCGCGTGCCTCTCGGTATCTATCGGGGGCTGCGATTCGGAATAGTCCTGAATCCTCAGTTTCCGCCCGACGTTTACCTTGAAGGTGCGGTCACTCGCCAATCCGGCCTGTCCCGCGAACATCAGGGGCCGCGCGCCGTCCTGAATAATCTGGAGCGACTTGCCAACGCCTACGGCTCCGAATCTGTTCGTGTACGGCAAGACCTCACCATCGCCGAATCCCAGCTTCGCGACTACCAGGCCCGGCTGGGCAAGCCCTTCACCCACGACGCCTACCTCACCGAGTTGACCGGGCTGCGCGACCAACTCAAGGCGGGGCTTTCTGCCAGCAGCCATCAGCCGGACAAAGCGGAGGGGCCGACTGCTTCGGAAGTGGCAGAGCAGATCAAGTTCCTCAAGGCTGCCAACAACATTGAGGGCACGCCGCAACGTGCCCGGCAGAAACATTCTTCCGCCGAGGAACCCATCACCGCCCGCATCCGCCGCCGAGCGGAGTCAATGCCCGTTTCCGATTCGGCGATAGGAGACGATGTCACAGCCAGCGCAGGTACAGTTCCCCCGCAGGAACCGCCGTCAGGCAAGCTGTCGATGACTTTCCAGGACCGCATATCCCTTGAGCGGAAACGCAAGGCCCCGGAGCCAAGCCTGTTCTGAGTCAGGGTGAAAGCTCGTCGGTGAAAATCCACCCGTCCCCGAAAACCATCTGGGGGCAGCACCAGTGGCCGGCCC
>JAKFUG010000032.1 GCA_021732785.1 Planctomycetaceae bacterium | reverse complement strand
GTCCACGTTGGCGGCCGCGTGCAGTTCGACACCGCGTGGTTCGGCGTCCCACAAGACATTCAGAAAGACCCTACCATCGCGAACCAATTTGGCGATGGCGTCGACTTCCGCCGGATGCGTCTCAAAGTTGATGGCACGATGTACGACTTCATCGACTGGGCGTGCCAGATGGACTTTGTGAACTCAGTTCGCATCAATGGCGTGGTGGAAACCGTCACCGTACCTACGGACTTGTGGTGGACGTTCACCAAGTTGCCGGTGGTGGGAAACATCCGCGTCGGCAACCAGAAAGAAGCGATCGGTTTTGAACATCTCGTCAGCAGCCGGTTCCTGCCGCTGATGGAACGGTCGTTCAATCAGGACGCATTTTACGGCGGTTTCAACAACGGCTTTACCCCAGGCATTTCTGCGTTCAATACCGCGGTCGATGAGAACATGACGTGGGCAGTCGGCTTCTTCAAACCGACGAATAACGGCTTCGCATACAACACGAACACCGGGGACTATGCGGCGACCGGGCGCGTGACGTTTCTGCCGTGGTACGAAGACGAAGGCCGCGAGTTGATCCACCTCGGGATGTCCGCGCGGCAGGCCTCGGGATTCAATGACGCCTACCGAGTCCGTACGCGCGCCCCCATTCGCAGTGGCTTGAGTGCAGTCTGGCCGTTGCCGGGCGACACCGGCACCTTCTCCGCCGATAACCAGCAGCAGATCAACTGGGAATTTGTCGCCGTACGCGGATCGATGACGTTTCAGTCCGAGTATCTGCTGAACTTCACCGACAGCACGGTTTCCGCAGCAGGAACCGACATTGGTAACGCGGTCTTTCACGGGGGGTATGCCCAGGTCTTCTATTACCTGACCGGCGAGCATGACGAGTACAGCCGCAAGACCGGCGTGTTCGAACGCGTTGTACCTCGGCGAAATGCGACCCGTTCCGGCAGCGCTTGGCCCTTGTTCTGCGATGGAGCGTGGCAGGCCGGGGTACGGTACGACTATATCGATCTCAACTACGCCGATATCCGCGGTGGCGTACTGAACGACCTCACCGCGGGGTTGAACTGGTTTCTCAACCCGAACATGAAAATCCAGTGGAACTATTCCGCGACCCACCGCGAGTCCGGCTCCGGTGTCGGTGATGGCTGGATCCACGGCTTCGGTATGCGCGTCGCGCATGATTTCTGACAGATTATCAAGCCCCCGGCCATTGCAACGTTTTACATAGGGATGGGTAAGTTCAATCGCAAGAGGGCTTTCCTGTGTGCCACTGGCTCTGCCAGTGTGAATTGCCACAGTGACTTGCGAAGAGAAGACACTGGCAGAGCCAGTGGCACACGGAGACAATCTATGCAAAATATCGCATTGACCGGAGCATGCAACGAGAATCACTCTTCCGCGGGGCTGGAAACGGCGATGGCATTGGGACCATCCGCTCCCTTTGCCCCTTGCGCGAGATAGATCTCCAGGACTTTATCTCGTAGTTCCTGTGTCAGCTTGGGGTTTTCCTGCAAGGTGATGCGGGCCTTGTCGCGACCTTGGCCGAGGCGCTGGTCGCCGTAAGTGAACCAACTGCCGCTGCGGTCCACCACGCGGTAGGTCGTCGCGAGATCGAGAACGTCCCCTTCGTAGCTGATG
The DNA here is from genome assembly GCA_021732785.1 of Planctomycetaceae bacterium. GTDB lineage: Bacteria > Planctomycetota > Planctomycetia > Planctomycetales > Planctomycetaceae > DSVQ01. The sequence goes on along the minus strand of JAKFUG010000032.1, from coordinate 65,015 downwards.
CCGCATTCGCCGAGCATGTCGAATTCCGCCTGACGGAACGGCGGCGCCACTTTGTTCTTGACGATCTTTACCTTCATGCGGATGCCGGTGGTGACTTCGCCTTCTTTCAGCGTGCTCAGCCGACGGACATCGACACGACAGGAACTGTAGAACTTCAGCGCGCGGCCGCCGGGCGTCGTTTCCGGGCTGCCGAACATCACGCCGATTTTTTCGCGGATCTGGTTGATGAAGATGACGGTCGTCTTCGATTTGGCGATCGCCCCGGTGAGCTTGCGCATCGCCTGACTCATCATGCGGGCTTGCAACCCGACGTGTGTGTCGCCGATGTCGCCATCGAGTTCCGCCTTCGGCACCAATGCAGCGACCGAGTCGACGACGATGATGTCGACGGCGTTCGACTTGATCAGCATTTCCGCGATTTGCAGGGCTTCTTCCCCGTAGGACGGCTGGCTGACGAGCAGGTCTTCGAGGTTGACGCCGAGCCGTTTCGCCCAAGCCGGATCGAGCGCGTGTTCGGCATCGATGAACGCCGCAATGCCACCCAACTTTTGGGCTTGGGCAATGGACGTGAGGGCCAGCGTCGTTTTGCCGCTCGATTCCGGGCCGAACATTTCGATGATGCGGCCGCGCGGGAAGCCGTAGCCGCCCAGCGCGAGGTCGAGCGAAAACGCCCCGGTGGGGATGCCGTCGATCTTCACCCCGGTCTCGTTGAGTTTCATGATCGAGCCCTTGCCGAAGGACTTTTCGATCTGTCCCAGGGCATTGCTCAGGTCACGTTGTTGTTCGTTGGAGAGCCCGCCGGTTTCAGTTTTTTTGGCGGGAGCAGCTTTCTTCGGGGACATGCGGAAGCATCCTTTCTTACAGCGGCAGCAACAGGTTTCGCCGCGATATTAACAATGGCGAGCTAAGGCGTGGACGTGAACGCAAGAATACTACATTTCCTATCGTCATTTGACAAGGGGTCTCCGCCGCTGATTTCTATTTTTGCTGATCGCGTTCGATCAGCATTTTGAGATACGATCGATGCTCGGATTGCGTCAGCCCCAATGACGCGGCGAGGGCGAGAATTGTCTCCGCGGCAGCCGCGCGACCGGCGTCGTCGGTGACGATCTCAAATTCCACATAGACACCGAGCGGCGGCACTTCGTCCCAGGCGCAGGTGATCGAAGTTTGTTGCCAAACCAGCGTGGCCGACCGCCGTCGTTTTTCGACGCGCCGCACCGGGCGGAAACCCAGCAGCACCAATGTTTCCTGACACGATTCCGCGGCGGCGGAACCGATTGCCAGCGGGGTTTCGATTTCGCGGCGAGTCTTCGTGAGCCGATCGAGCACCGGACCTTTGTAGGTCAGAATGTGCTCGTCACCGACGGAGCGGAGCCGCAAGGCTTCATCAGTGGCAGCGAAATCGCGAGACGGATGCGCGAAGTATTGATCGCACTGAAACACCGGCGGACTCCAGTTCGCACCGAGTTTTTCTAACTGCGAGTAGAGTCCCTGCGCATCGGCGACGGCGAATTTCAGTTCGACTTCATACACCGGCGGAACGATCCGAAAACTGAGGATGAAGAAATTCAAAACGTCGGGGCGGGGGCCCCGACCTATGAATATGTCGTTTTACACCAACATCGGTCGGGGCCCCCGCCCCGACGCTTTAGCCTGCCGACGATGCCCGATCCGACAGAGCGCGGAGGCGATCCCATGTGTAAAGTCCGGAAGCGTGGCCGTCGCTCCACGTCACCCGCAGGGCATAATGACCGGAATAGCCGAGTTCAATCGGGGCGATATTCTTCGGCACCGTTTCCGGGCGGAGCAGGGGAGCGCCGGTGATTTCGTCGATGCACACCGCGCACGGGCAGGCACAGCGGACATCGAAAAACGATAGCGCCACCGGCGGGCCTTCGGGCCACGTGATTTCGAGCACGCCACGATCGCGCAGCGCACGGAGACCGGTCGGAGGAGCACTCATTGTGGTCTTTCAGTGAAGAGACCCAGGGATCAGAATCCCTGGGCTTCCGGGAGCGTCAATCCTTCCACGGATGGTGGATTTCTCCCCAGTACTTTTTGAACTCGAACTTCGGGCTGTTTTCGTAATCGTGACAGTTCTTGCAGACCTTGGCTTCGACGGTCGCCGAATTCAATTTCGCTGCGGCGCGGGCGGCATTCAGCATGTCTCTGTCGACGGATTTCAAATCTTTCTTAAAGGCGCGTTCCAGATCGGTGTGCTTCTGACCGGGGCCGTGGCAATTCTCGCATTGTTGCCCGGCGAGATGCGCGGTCGATGCCTGATCGAGGTACCCCGATTCGAACCGCACGACGTTCTCCGGGTCCCAACCGGTGACGTGGCAACACAGGCAATCGGGATCGTAAATCCGCGAGACCCACGTCGCCTCCTGGCCCTTACGGCCTTTCACCAGCGTCTCAAAGGCGTGAGCATGCTTGCTCTTTTCCCACTTGGCATACGCTTTCGTGTGACATTCACCGCAGACTTTCGCGCCGGCGAACTTATCGCCGCTGGGATGCGGAACGAGGATTTCATCGGACCGCGCGAGATCCAGGTCCTTGAGTTGCTGCTGATAGTTGCTCATCAGCACATCCATCCGCAGGTCGTTTTGGAAGCGGACGTTATCGAGCTGAATCAGTTCCCACTTCAACGGCGGTTTCGCATCGGGATAGAATCCCAGCACGCCGATGTGTTTCCCTTTGTGGCCGGCTTCCAAGACCCACGTTTCACCGACAACGGTCGGCTTTTCGCTGGGGTCTTCCGGACCGCCGGTGGTCAGCACGACCTGAAACTGCGGGAAATGTTGAGCCCATGCCTTCGCTTCGTCCGTGGAACCATGCGCGAGCAGCACCAGCAGGTCGGGCTTCTCCGCGGTGAGTGTCGGCAGCACGGCATCCAGCGCGGCGATGGGATCGGTCACTTTGATGTTGGTTTGCACGCCGTCCGGAGCGACTTCTTCCGCCCCTTTCCTGCCAAGGACCGATGTCACACCGATTTTTTTACCGCCGAGTTCGAACACGCGGAACCGTTGAGGCACGCCCAAATCCGGGGTGTCAAACAACGTCACATTCGCCGACACGAGCAATCCGCCCAGGGGAATGCCATCGCCCTCACTAAACAGACGCAGCAAATCACCGGGCGGCAGATGCAACTCCGCGGTCCCGGCTCCGACGGCCTGGTAACCGATTTCTTTCAGTCCGCTGAGAATGGCCTCAAACTTGACCTGATCCTGACGGCGCGCGCGTTTGAGCGTGCCGCCGAGATCGAGCCCGGCGAGCGGCCAACCTTTTTCGCGCAGCATCGCTTCGAGGCTGGCGCGACGGGCCAATCCGCCGGATTGTGTGAGGCTGCATCCGCACGGTTCGAGATAGCCGAACTGCTCGCCGGAGAGAAACAGTGCCGCCGCGGGCTTCTCCCAGCCTTCCAGATACGGATTCGGTGGCGAGACCGTCGCCGCAGGCGCGACCGGTGCCGTTGTCGTCGATCGGGAACAGCCGCCACAGCCGCTCAGGAGCAGCAGAATGACAGCAGCACAGTGAACTTGATGGCGAATCACAACCCCTCCCTGGTGATGTTTTTCGAATGGCATTCCGCGGGACCGTCGACGATCGTTCATTCTAGATCGCCAGCATCCGAATACTCAGTACCACGGAAGCGGCCTCCGGATGATTCAGTTTCAGCTCAAATTTCAGCGGAGGCCCCGCGACCAGGTCGATTGGCGGGCCGGGTAGCACTTTCACTTTGAGCTGGTACCGCCGTGTTTTGCCGATGACTTTTGAATCTTTGAGCAGTTCAAATTTGACCCGCTCCGAGGGTGGCTCGACCGCCAGCAATTCCAGATCCTGATCGAAATTACGGACGAATAAGGAGAGCGTGACTTCCTTACCGTCGCTGGCTTTGAACTCGCCAAATGCGACCAGACTCGACTCTTTGCGGTACGCCGGTCCCAGAAATTCAATGGGGCCGGCATGATGCCCTTGCAGCCGGATTTCGATTTGCTTGCTGATTTCGTCGTCTGTGACCAGCGCGAACGACTCCGCATACGGCCCGATGGGCGGCGCGGCGGCGATGACCGCCTGGACCTCGTAACCGCTCTTGGCCCCTTTCTCGGCCAGCAACTCGGCCGACATGGGCAGATAAGTCACGGTGAGATTTGGATTGGATGTCTTGACCGAAGAAATCTCGAATTTGTCAATCGCCCGGGAAAAGACCATCCCCTTCACCGTTGTCGGTTCGGTCTGCGAAAGGTCGCCAACTTCCCACATCATTCCGGGAGTGAGGCTGAAGCGTTGATCAACACGGCCGGTCACGACGAAATCAATCAAGCGATTTTCGGGATCGTTCGTCCGGACTTTAGCGGAATGTCGAAACGTCTCCACCATGACTTTGATCTCCCACTTCAACGTCACGTTGCGCGATTCACCGGGGGGAATGGTGTCGCCGTCTTCGAGTTCGCCAAGCGTACACTGGCAGGTCGCGTCTTCCTTGCGGGCCATCATCTTCAAATCGGCCTGCCCCTCATTCTTGATCGTGAAGCGGTATTCGCCTTTCTGTCCCAGCGCCATGATGCCGAAGTTGTGCTCCGTCCCTTCCGTGACCGCTTTCGGATGCGGGCCCGTTTTGGAGACCTCCGGGCCGGGATCGGGAGGAAGATTCGTGCCCGTCTGGGGAATCAGGACTTCCGACTTAGCCTGATACTTTCCGATCCAGACCGTCAGCCCGAGGGCGAGGATCCCCAAAAAGACCGTCACGACAATGCCACTGGTTTTCATGCGTCCACTCAATCTCAAAAAATCGACTTCACCGGCCGGAACGAATTTCGTCGGGATGGCTCAGGATACAAAACCACCCGCAATCGCCCTAGTCTGGAGGACCGGAGGCGGCCATCAATTCGGGGCGACAGGTTCGCTGCGAACTTCCAGACGCGCCCGCACCTCCGCAGCCAGAATACGCTCCACGTGGCCGAAGCGTTGGTTCACATCATCCTGTGCCAAGGCCTTTCGGGCCGCTTTTTCGGCCAACGACGTCATCCCCGCCAACGCCGCCGCATCGGATAACGCCGCTTGCCACTGGGCGTTCGTGGGATAGAGGTTCACCGCGCGATCCAGAGAAACCACCGCCAGTTCTGCCGCCAGTGGCGATTTTGAACGTTCCGCCCCCTCCTGCAACATCGTCCCCCGGCGAAAAGCCCATTGTCCGTTGGTGGGGTCACGACGAAGGGCCTCCCCGAACGTGGTGACTGCTGCCTCAAGCCGGGAAGGCATTTCTGAACCATGACCGTTACGGGACGGCAGTTCTTGTTGCCATTGCTGGAACTCGAATTCGGCCAGTCGCGAGCAGGGCAGGGGATCCCACGGATCGGCTTGCATCGCTCGGGTGTAAGCCGCGCGGATTTTTTCCGCGGGAGCGCCGTGCAGGACGAGTTGATCCGCCGCCTCCACCAAGCTGCGCGCGTCGGATCTCCAAACGGTCAACACGGCGAGCAATGCCGTCCCAAAAAAAACGCACGGAAGCCAGACCGCGACGGCATTCACAGCACGCTTGGGTTCTGAATCTCCGGTCAATGAAAATGTCCCTGCCAGGCACAACAGCAGAAACTGCATCACCGTGGTGTAACCAATGCCCCCCGCTCCCAGGAGATGGGTGAAGAGGACGAGTGCCGCGAACCCACTTGTCGCCCGTGAGGGAACAGACCACGTCAATCGACCATAAATGATCAATCCGACAGCCACGATCATGATTGATCCGACGACCAGCAGACGGTCATCCCAATAACCGGATCCTCCGTATTGCACGAAAAACGCCCCGAACGGGGCAACAGCGCTCATCAGCAAGAACCACGGATCAGACACGACGGTCAGCGCCGTCGTGCTGGACGGTTCGGATTCCACACGGACCGCTTTCCAACTCGTCATGAGCACCGTTGCGACAAGCCAGAGCGCTCCCGCCGCGGCGAGAAGCCCGCCGTGAAACCAGACATCCAGCAAAAAATTGTGCGGATCGGCGATTTCTTCACTCGCTTCCGGGGCTTTCACCCGCAGGTAAGCATTCCGGAACTGTCCGAGGCCACCGCCCAGGAGCGGATGCTCGGCAATCAACCGCGCGGTTCCTTCCCAGTAGTGAATCCGGTAACTGAGCGATTTTGTCGCTTCGGTCAACACCTCACGATCCCAGCTTCCCGACCGGGAAAGAACGATGCCGACCACTACGACAACCGCAAGCGCCCCTGCAGCCATCCCCACAACTCGCCGTGACATCGAAAAGCCGATTCGCGCGCCGATTATGCGGATCGCGCTCACACTGCCCGCGATCAGCAGAAACGCTAACAATGCGGTGCGACTTTTCGTGAGTAACAAACAGATGGCGAGTGCGATCCCCGCGAGCACGCGCGGCCAGAGGGTTCGATTCCTTGTCGGTGTCTGTGGTGCAGAAACCCCCAGCAGTCGATCGCCGATCACCAACATGAGTCCTGCGGCGAGAAAGCCTCCGAGCGTGTTCGCCAGTGCGAAGAACGCAAAGGGTTCCCGACTATCCCGCAAACGTTTCTCAAACAGTGTGAATTCGGGATCGGTGAGCGGAACCCCTTGGCGCGACAGTTCCTGCCGGGCGGCGGCGTTCCCTGCCCGGACCGCATCGAACTTGGGACCGAGACGCTGCGCCATCGCCGGGAGTTCCACCCAATGCTGCCAGCAACCAACGACGGCAATGACGGTGAGGGACAACAGCGTGGACTGCCAGATCGCCGCCCGCACCCCAGGAACGCGGACAAGATCGCGCAGGATGGACCAGACCGCGGCGATGCCCAACCATTCGGCGATCAGAATGGCCGCATTGTGGCGATTGCCGCCGAGCATCAGCACGAGCACGCCACTCAGCAGATGCCCGCCGGCGAGCAACGCCACCGCGCAATCGGCTCGCGTCCAGCGCCGTGCGATCGCATCGTCGGCAAACGGAGAGAACCGGGACACAACCGCGGCAAGGCACCAGAACGCGGCCAACCACACGGTCGCTCCATCCGCAGAATCTTCCGCGGGGATGAACCACCGCAGGTTCAACGCCAGCACGAACACCATCCCCAAGACCGCCGTGAAAACCGGCGCGGACATCGGCGATGTGGGTGATGATTTCATGCGTCATTGAGCCCTCGATAGTCCGCAACCGGGGGCGTTTCTCGATGCGAAAAAGACGAGTTCATTCTTTCGGTTGCCGCGGGGCGGATTCGAGAACAGCGATGATCAGCAATACACACGCGACCATGGCCAGTGGTGCGATGGATGTCGACCACGTCGGAACGGAATACAAAACGATGCCCCCCAGACACGTCGTCAACGTGGCGAGGTGAACGGTCAATACGGCATGCACGGGTCGCAGGCCCATCGCCACGAGGCGGTGAGAAAAATGGCGTTTGTCCGGCTGAAACGGGCTGCGCCCTTCGCGGAGGCGGAGAATCACCACCGAACAGATGTCGTACAACGGAATGGCGAGCACGCAGAACGGAGCCAGCATCACATGCCGATCGGTGGCTTCTTTGGTGTAAAACGTGCCGAGAACCGTCATGCTCGCGATGCTGAAACCGATGAAATAGCTACCGGCATCGCCCATGAAAATCCGCGCGGGCGACCAGTTGTGACACAGGAATCCGAGCAACGATCCCGCCAGCACGAGGAAGAACCCCGCAACCAGCCACCGCGGTTCGCTTCCCCCGGTGAGCATCATCGTTGCGAATACGCCGCTGACAATTAAGGCAATCCCGCCCGATAATCCATCCATGTTGTCCAGGAAGTTAAACGAATTCACGAGCACAACGAACCACAACACCGATAATCCGCCGCCGATCCACGGATTTTGCACGAACACGGTCGCCCGAACGCCTGAAATCACGACAGCTATTGCCATTAAAAACTGCAACACCATCCGCGGCTTCCAACCCAGCGGCCGGAAATCGTCCATTAATCCGACGATGGCCAGAACCGTCGCGCAACCGACGACAATCCATAACTGCGGTGCCCGGTAAGCAACGGCGTCGAGAATTTCCGTCGCCCCCGCGGGAAGCCACGACGGCGGATTCTTCCCGAACAGCAGATACGCGACCTGTGCGACCGCTAACGGAATGGCAACACCGCACCAGATGCCAATGCCGCCGCCCAAGGGTGTCGGTGTGACATGGAATTTCCGCGCGGCGGGCTTATCGATCAATCCCCACCGTGGTGCGAGCGCGCGCACCATCCACGTTGCCAGAAACGACACCCAGAACGCCGGCAGCAGACAACCGAGGACGAACAAGCCCATTGCGGAATCGATTCCTCGGGAGCAGTGGCGGTGGCCGTTGGGATTAGGAAGGGGTGATTCAGTCGTTTCCAGGAAGCCTGCCGAGTGTTTTACGACAGAATCGGCAGGTTCGTTGCCCGGTTCGCGAAAAACTCGGCGGGAATCGTTCAGCCCATCGAGTCATTTTCCCAGGGTACCGACAACAGCACGGTACCCATTCTCGTGAACCCCCACGAATCCGCAAGGATCATTTGTAGAACGAACAATTGATCGGTCACAGACGTAAGATTGACGACCATGTCGGCAAGAAATTGCACGACATGTCAAATTGACAACGAAATTCCGTGAACCGTTTGGCGGCCCTTTGCGTCTTAAATCGAGGAGGAGTGAGCAACTGCGATATTCGCGAAGGGACAACGACGAAATTGGCGCAAAACTTGCTCAACACTCCGCTGCCATGTTGGTTGCCTCGTCTATGGAATGCTCACCAAGAGGAAGGTTAGGCTGCCATGATTCCCAATGACGCTCCCAGGATTGTGCGTCGGTTGGCTGCTGCCGAGGGGTTTCTGGAACTCGGCCTGCCAAAATACGCGTTAACTGAGTTGTCTCGTGTGGATGACGCCGGGCCGTTCGAGGGGATTGCAAAACTCCTCTTCGGCGAAGCGATGAAAGCGGAACACCGGTTTGAAGAAGCGATTCCCGCTCTCAACCGGGCCGCGGAACTGTTCCCGCAGCCGTTCAATCAACGGGCCTGGTGGGGACTGAGCCAGTGCTATCGCGAACAGGGCCTGAACGATCTGGCCGAACAAGCGGCGGCGAATGCCACGCCTCCTGACTTGCCGCCGGGGACGAAGCTGCAGGTCGTGTTTATTCCGATCTTCCAGATCGAAGATAAACCGGCGTCGCGCACGAAACGCCCGCCGAAAAAAGGTTGATATTTCTGAGATCCTCGCTTGCGCTTTGCCGATCTCACAGTGGTGACTGTGGGATCGGCAAAGCGCAAGCGAGGATTTCTCCTTGATCATGCGCAGATGAGCAATGTCGTTCGTTCCGGCAAGTGCTGTGCGACACCATGAATGATGTCCCCTTTCATCGTGCGCCACAGCGAACCACGCTGCGTCGCCCCGAGGATCACCCGCTCGACGCCGAACGTCGCGGAAAAGTCCAGAATCGCATCGGGGATGTCGGACGTCACCGTATAGAGCAACCGGACCGGCACCCCTTCGGCCTGTGCCAACTCTTTCACGTTGGCGAACGCTTTTTGAGCTTCCGGATCCGATTCGGAACCGATCTGTGATGCCATCCCCAACACCGGGACGGCCACTTGCCGCACGAAGAGAATCAAGAGTTCGGCTTTGTGCTCTTTGGCGTTTTCCAGAGCGAATTTCAACAGTTTTGGATTCCCGCGGGTCGCCGTGAGGAACCGGGATTGCGCCTGATAACTTCCTTCCACCACTTCCGCCGGGACCGGGGCTGTCGGTTCGGTGACCACGGCCCAGAATTGTTCGGCCCCTTTCCAGACTTTCCCCACCATCTTGCGTTGTTGGGTGACCCACCTCGTGCCCAGCCCCAGCAACACGATTGTCCCCGCAAACATGAGTGCATGCGGCTTCTCCCAGGCAATTGTGATCCAAATCCCCAACATCAACACGGCAAGAACGGACATGATAGACCGTTCCCATTTTTTGATGGGCAAATCGAAGCTGACCGCGCACGTCCCCAAGTTCACCGTGACGGCTCCCACGACGCCGATGGCATACAAGTCGGCGAGATGTCCCACATCGGGCGTGACCAAAACGGTGATGAGGGGGACCACCGTCCCGACCACGAGCGCCCAGGCCGGCATGCCGTACGAGTTCAACTTCGAGACAAACGCTGGCAATTCGCGGTCGCGTGCCATCATGTATTGGATGCTTACCAGATCGGTCACGGCGGTGTTGACGGCGGATAATAGCAGCATGGCGAAGACGACGGCGGCGATTGCCCCGAACGTTGGTCCCACGTAGTGCACCGCGAGCAGCCGCAGCATGTCGTCCCGGTGCGCAGAATAGGCATGGTCCGGGTTGCCATCGCCGAGCACATCCAGGGGCACGGCCGACATGGCGGCGGTCAGCACGAGATTGAGGATGACGATTTCGATCAACACCGGCCAGATCGATTTGCGGGCCGTTTTTTCGACCGGTTCCACCATGATCCCGGTCATATTCGCCACAGCTTCCACGCCGGAGATGGCCAGAATGATGGCGGTAAATTGCGACCACCAATTCCCAATATTGCCAGTGGGAACCGTAATCTCCGCGTGTGCCATCGAAGGGAGCGCCGCAGCGCCGACCAATGCACTGAAGAGGATCGTCAGGATCGCGGCGACCATCGCCAGAAATCCCGACTTCGTCGGTCCAAAGATATTCACAATGCCAATCATCGCAATGCTGCCCGCCGCCCATAATTCGGGCCGTGGGAGATCGAGATAATGAAAGGCATCGAGCGCCGAGAGGGAAGCGGTTACCACGTAGTCGGCACAGAGCAGCAGGGCACCGACCACCGCGAGCAATTGCGAACGGTGTTTTGCCGACGAGTACACGCCGCCGCCATCGGGGTAGAGTCGACACACGACGGAGTACGCCCAGCCAACTCCGAGGAGCAGCAGCGACATCGCCAGCATGAACCAGATCGACGCATGCCGCGTGTGATAAAAGCAGATGCCGAGTACGTACAGTCGGCTGGTTCCCCAATCGCCGAAGAGCATGGGGCCGGCGTGATACCAGTGAAGCTGACGGGGACGATGGCCCGTGGAAAGCATGACGAGAAAACTTTCGGAACCGCACCATTTGCGCGCCGGACGAGGTGGGTCTCCGCCTGGAAACCGCCACAATCGGGACGAATGATTTCAACTCTCTCGGTTGTTCATCGTCTCCGCCTCGAACGCTTACGGGGTTAGCTGACGGGCTCGGGGTCGAGTGGGCTCCCCTACGAAATGACTTCCGATTCGCCCCAAATTGACGTGGTTCCCCCGTTCTGCGGTCTTCCCGCAGACTCAGCGACCGTCTTGATGACGGCAAATGACAACTGCGATCCTGAAGAAAGATTGTACGCGAACAGGGACGACAGACCAAGCTCGCCGGTGGACCAGAAACGAGCGCACGGGTGTTAACGGGAATGCAGGGCGATCCGGTTCCCTTCGCTGTCGAGCACCACCGCGCGGAAGCCATGCGGACCAATCGGATGCGACGGCTCCAGCACGGTGCCGCCATTCTTCCCGACCGCATCGACAGCGGCATCGAGACGACCCTGACAGTTGAAATAGAGCAGGGCTCCGTGAGCCGACGGTTTCACATCCGGCGAAACCACCAGGCATCCGCCGACATCGTTTCCCTCATGCGGCAACACGCCGAGCGACATCCCCGGGAAAGTCTCCTTCTCTACCTTTTGTCCCAACACCGCGGAATAAAACGCAATCGCCCGGTCCAAATCGACACAGGGGACATCGAACCACACCACCTGATTGGCCATGAGACATCACTTTCGATTGAGGAATCAACGGGGGAATGCCGCAATGATATCACACGACACAATTCACTTCGCAAGCACTCGATTTGCGCAACACCCCAGTCCATATATACACGAGAACACTATAAAACCAAATCTTTGGGGCGAATCAGTCGCATCAGCCGATACTGAAATGTAAGATGGCAGCCGCGCTCGTCGACACGAAACCAATGGAGAATGGACGATGTTGCAGTGGTTGTCAGGACGCGGAGCCCGGAACTGTCAGGGCTTTACGCGGCGGACGGCGCTCAAGGCGGGTTTTCTCGGACTGAGCGGACTCACAATCGGCGACATGCTCAAGCTGCGTGCCAACGGAGCCGCGACGTCGAACGAGAAATCCGTGATTCTTATCTGGCTGGATGGCGGCCCCAGCCAGCTCGATAGCTACGATCCCAAACCGGACGCGCCGCTCGATTATCGCGGACCGTGGACCGCCCTCCAAACCAACGTCCCGGGCATGCTCGTTTCCGAAACGTTACCGCGGCATACGCAGTTCGCCGACAAAATGGCGTTCGTCCGTTCGCTGCATCACGGCACCGGTGACCATTTCGCCGGTGCCCACTGGATGTTGACCGGACGTGCGGGAAGTACGTCGGTCAATCTGCCGCAAATGTTTCCGTCCGTCGGCTCGTATATTTCACGAGTGAAGGGACCGAATCAGCCCGGCGTGCCGGCTTATGTGGGATTGCCCGCCGCCCAGAGTGTGTATCTTTTTCCCGGCTATCAAGGCGCGGCGTATCTCGGTTCCGCCTATAACCCGTTCGATGTCGACACCGAATCAAAATATCTGCACTACACGTATCAGGTGAAAGTCGGGAAGCCGAAGTGCCTCGATAATCTCACGCCGCCGGAAGGCTTGCGGGCGAACGATCGTCGCGATCTGTTGAGTGCGCTCGATACGCTCGAACGGAACGCCGACCAGTCGGGACACATGGCTTCCCTCGACAAATTCCAGCAATCGGCCATGTCGCTGATTCTCAGCGGCAAATCGCGGCAAGCGTTCGATCTCGAAAAGGAAGACCCGCGCCTCATCGATAAATACGGCGACAATCCCTGGGGCCGCTACACCTTGATGGCCCGGCGGCTGGTCGAAGCGGGGGTCTCTTTTGTCACCGTGGATATGCCCCACTGGGACGATCACTCCAACATTGAAAAAGGCCACGGCGGCAAGTTCGAAGTGGTCGACCGAGCCGTCTGTGCGCTGCTCGACGACCTGATTCTGCGCGGCCGGTTGGACAACACGCTGGTTATGGTGATGGGCGAATTCGGGCGGACGCCGCGCATCAACACCGGGCAGCCGGGCATTCCCATTCCCGGCCGCGACCACTGGGGCGATGCGATGTCGGTCATGCTCGCCGGGGGCGGCATCCGCGGCGGCACTGTCGTCGGTGCGACCAATTCCAAAGCCGAATTCCCGGTCGATCGCCCGCTCAAACCGCACGACTTGCTCGCGACCGTGTATCATCTTCTGGGAATCGACTACCACCAATCCTTCCAGGATCACGCCGGCCGCCCCGTCCCGATTCTGAGCGAAGGGGACGTCATTCGCGAAATTGTGTGATGACAATCGATTGGAGTGTCCAGTCAGATCGCGAGATCCCGAAACAACAAAAGCATCGTCATTTGATTCGCACGGACTCAAAACCGTTGCTGAAAAAGGTCGGCTTCAACGTTGTTACTGCTCGGCCCAAGGTTTCACCATGTTTCTGAAACCTCAGCAGCCATCGCGCGGTATCGGTGTACGGAGAGTGCGCGGGGCGCTCGTGATGTGGGTTCGAACCAAGACGGTTCACAAATGCAACGCTTGCTGCTAACTAGCGTATTTACCGCCATCTCCTGCATGGGTTGGGCGGAGGAAAAACCGTACGATCCGCTGGCGATTGCTCCTTCGTCGAAGGCGGAAAAGGTCGACGTCGTCGTCAAAGACGAAACCCGCAATCGGGAAATTCCGCTGCGGGTCTATCTGCCGGCGGCGAAGAAACCGGCCGCGGTGGTGTTGTTCAGTCATGGCCTCGGCGGTTCGCGGGAAGGGAACCCGTACCTCGGCGAGCATTGGTCGGCCCGGGGGTATGTCGTCGTGTTCCTGCAGCATGCCGGCAGCGACGCCGGGGTCTGGAAAGACACACCGGTGGTGCAGCGGATGGCGGCGCTCAAACAAGCCGCAAATCTGCAGAACACATTACTGCGGTTCAAAGATGTCCCGGTCGTGATCGATCAACTCGAACGCTGGAACAAAGCCGACGATTCTCCGTTGAAAGATCGGCTGGAGCTGAAGCAACTCGGCATGTCCGGGCATTCCTTCGGAGCGGTGACGACGCAAGGAGTCAGCGGCCAGCGCACGCCGCGTGGCGAGTCCCCCTTCACAGACAAACGGATCAAAGCCGCCATCGCGATGAGCCCGAATAGTCCGCGCACCGGCGGCGATCCCAAGATCCTCTTTGGTGGTGTGACCATTCCGTGGCTGCTCATGACCGGCACGAAGGACACGGCCATCGTCGGCGACGCCGATGTCGAGTCGCGGCTGTCCGTTTACCCGGCGTTGCCAAGCGGGCGCAAGTATGAATTGGTGCTCGACGGCGGCGAGCACGAAGCCTTCAGTGATCGCGATCTGATGAACACGAAATCGAAACGAAACCCGAATCATCACAAAGTGATTCTCGCCCTCAGCACCGCCTTCTGGGATTCCTACCTGCGCGATGACGCCGCCGCGCGGAAATGGCTCGACGGTGACGGCCCGGCGACGGTTCTTGAAAAGCCGGATCGCTGGCAGAAGAAGTAACTCAACGGGCGGCTCTGTCGACGCGATCCACGCACGCCAGATCGAATTCGATGGTCGTGAGCAGATGAAATTCAAGAGAGTCGGGGCAGGGGCCCCGACCTATGATTTTCGGTTTATTCTCACATCCATAGACCGGGGCCGCCGCCCCGATTCTTCAGTTTGACTCCCGACCGAACGACTCTGCACCTGGGCCGCGGACGGGTTGAATCCATGCGGATTCGAGATCGTCGATCTCCGACGGATTCGGATGCTTCTTCGAGGACACCACGCGGGCGCGGACGTAGAGTTCGTCGCCCTGAAACTTGTAGCTCGGCGTGAGGCTGTCGGAGGTGGCCAGTACGGCACCTACATCGGCGGAGTACCGTTTCAGTGCGACCCCATCCTTGCTGGTCACGGGGGTTTGTGTGCGATCAAAATCTTTGCGTGTGCCGATGAACTCGGTCTTGTATGTCACACCCGCTTCCCCCTGAATCGTCAGCGCAATCTGCTTTGCGTCCGTAGTGACTTCGCTCAGTGTCACTCCCGATGAAGCATAAAACCGGCCGGCTTCCAAACCCGCGATGAGTGCGTCTTCGGTGAGCCGATCGGCCAGAACCATCACCCATCCCCGACCCGGTTCGCTCGCGCGGCTGGGGATGTGGTGGTACGCATGCCCGTCATCGGTCGCCAGGCCGAACATGAGCGGCAACTGCCATTCGGTCAGACGCAAGGTGTTGACGATGTCCCAGATTCGCTCGGTGGATGCGTGCTGTTCGTCGCCGGAATTGTGGACACCGGGATGGCCGTTGTAGACCTCAAAGAATTTCTCGCCGCGGATTTGAGCGAGATCTTCCGCGGTCACGCCCCAGCCAAAGTTGGGATGGTTCAAGTGAATGATCATCGCTTGCCGCGTCCGTTCGCGCTGGGCGATGAGGGCATCCACATCGTTCTGAATCGTTTCCGCCACCGATTGGCCACCGAGCGGCGGGATCATTTCCTGCAAGTTGGCGGCGCACAGATGAATGGGATGTTTGCCGAATTTGTCGGTCACCTCTTCCCCTTGAATCAGCAGAAACTGCTCGGGGATGACGACGAGATCAACCACTTCCGGAAAGGTTTTCAGCCGCACCTCGGTCTTGCCGTCGCGTTCTCGTTCGAAGATACGGTCCGGCCAGTTCTTTTGCAGTTGCGCGTAGGCTTTGCGGCCGGATTTGGCCTTGTCGATGTCAATCCAGCGTTCGCTGCGGGCCAGCGTGTTGTGATCGGTGAAGACGAGAAAATCGTACTTCTGTTCGCGATACCACAGGGCGATGTTTTCCAGGAAATTGTCGCCGTCACTCCACAGCGAGTGCGTGTGCATGTTGCCGCGATACCATTTCCGTGCCCCTTCGGCCTTGAGCGTCTCCGCCGATGTTGTCCGTGGAGCGGTCGCAGGGACGAACGCGAGGAGTCCCAGCAAAACAAAGCCGGTCCCGAGCAGGGGTAACAAGCGTCGCATGGGGAAACCATTTTCGCACGAGGACGGCGCAGCGACTTCGACCGGAGTCGCGATCCGGGTAGACTGGTCCCGAGATAATCCCATGCCCACGCCCGAAAGGAAAGTCGGATGCCCGGTGAGAATTCCTTGAAATTCGTTCGCGGACTTCTATTCGTCGGCCTCTCGATGCTGCTGGCACAAATCTCCCACGCACAGGATTCGCCTGCCGATGAATTCCTGCGGTTCATCCGCATGGAGGGCGAACGGCTGCGGGCGGCCGATCAACCGCCGAAGACAGCCGAGGAATGGCAACAGCGCAAGGTCGTCATTCGTCAGAAACTCGCGGACGCGTTCGGTGGCTTTCCCACGGAGAAATGTGCGCTCGAACCCCGTTTGCTTGGGACGCTGCAGCGCGACGGTTACCGCGTGGAAAAGCTCGTCTTTCAAACCCTGCCCGGGATCTGGATGACCGCATTAGCGTATGTTCCAGCTCAAGCGGGACCCCGGCCGGCCATCCTGTGTGTCCACGGACATTGGAAAGGGGCGAAACAGGACCCGGTGGTGCAGTCGCGGTGCATCGGGGCAGCAAAACACGGCTTCTTTGTCCTCGCGGTTGATGCTTTCGGAGCCGGGGAACGCGCCACCGGCAAAGCGCTGGGCGAATATCATGGCGAGATGTCCGGCGCGACATTGTTCCCCTCCGGCAAGACGCTGTCCGGCGTGCAACTCTACGAAAACATGCGCGCGGTCGATTACATTCAGTCCCGACCGGAAGTCGATCCCACAAAGATCGGCGTCACCGGGGCGAGCGGCGGCGGCAACCAGACGATGTACGCCGGGGCTTACGATGAACGCTTCGGAGCCGCGGTCCCGGTCTGTTCGGTCGGCAACTATCAGGCCTACCTCGGCGCGGCGTGCTGCATGTGTGAAGTCGTCCCCGGTGCGATGCGCTTCGCCGAAGAACGGGACATCCTCGGACTCGTCGCGCCGCGCGGGTTGATGGTGGTGAACGTTACGAAAGACGGTAATCAGTTTTCGATTCGCGAAGCCCGGAAGTCGCTGGTCGGGGCACAAGCGGTGTTCGATGTGCTCGGCAAACCCGATCAGATTTACCATTCCACCTTCCGCTGGCATCACGATTATCACCAGCCGATCCGTGAAGCGATGTACGGTTTCATGACGCAGCAACTCAAAGGGGAAGGGGACGGCTCGCCGATTGCCGAAATCCCGTTTCAAACCGAAGAGCCGGAGATGCTGCGTTGTTTCCCCGGCGAGACACGTCCGGACGATTGGGTCACGCTGCCGCAATTCGCCGCGGATCGGAGTCGGGAAGTCCTCGCCGGATGGAAGTCCCCAGACGATCGTGCCGGATGGGATGGGCTGTCGAAACTGCTGGCCGACGATCTCCGCGAGAAAGTGTTCGGCGGTTTCCCCAGCCCAGCCGATGTTTCGGAAGCCGCAAAACAGGCGGCACAACCGGGACCGTGGACGATTCGCTTCGCGCCCGAATCGAACATCAATATCACAATCCATCATCAACCGGCGGAACCGGCCTCGGCAAAAACCGCGGTGTTGTTGAACCTCGACGGTGCGGCCGCTGCACAGAAAAGTCCGGTCGCAGAATCATTGCGGAAAGCCGGATGGAATCTGGTCACGGTCGACCTGCGGGCCACCGGGATTTACAGCGTGAACGGAGACAAGATCGGTCGCGCGCCGGACCACAACTCCGCGGAATGGGCGATGTGGATCGGTCGTCCGCTGCTCGGACAATGGACATACGATGTGCTGCGCGTGCTGGATGTCCTCGGCGACAAGCAGCCGGTGGTGATCGGCGACGGTCCCGCGGGGCTGGTCGCCCTTTCCGTCTCCGCGCTGGCTGGAGAGCGGACGAGCGGCGTTGTGGCCGTCAATACCTTGGCGAGCTATGTGACCGAGGTGCCCTATCAGGGGCAACGGTTGGGAACGATTGCTCCCGGCATTCTGCACGAAGTCGGCGATGTCGCGCATCTCGCGGCGATCGGTCGCGCACCGCGGACAGTCATCATGGGAGGCGTCAACGGAGCCGGACAAGCGCTCGACTTCCTGGAACTGACCGCGAGTTTTGCGATCGCGACGCAAAAAGCACGCATGACTGGCGAAAGCCATCGTTTCTCGCTGCTGGAGTGGAACGACTCCGCCGGGCTGCTGAAAGCACTCGAGTGAACTCAGAAGCTGTTTTCCAATGGAACGATGAAGAGTCGGGGCAGGGGCCCCGACCTATGATTTCCACTGCAAAATGATCATTCATAGGTCGGGGCCCCTGCCCCGACTCCTGTTCTTGCGATTTGAAAACAGGTTCTCAGTTCCTGACCAGTCCGGAGCGCAAGCGACAGAGGCGTTGTCGATTCGGAACATTCAAGCCATGCTTGCCCAAGGTGGCAAGCATGGCAACCATTGATGACAGAAGCCCGGCGTTCGGGTGAACGCCGGGCTTCATCGTGTGACGAGTTTCAGCAACCGCAATCAGAGATTCGGCGGCTCTTCGCTCGCCTCATGCTTTCCAGTTTCGTCCTTGGCGGTATCAGGCTTCCCTTTCTCCGATTTATCTTTCGCCGGTTTGCCATGATTGGTCTCGGGCTTGACGATTTCTGCTCGCCCGCCCAGTCCCAACAAATCTTGCGGCCGAGGTTCACACAGCGGGTTCGCATCGAACATCCCGACGAAGCGTTTGTCCCGCAGGTAGTTGAACCGCTTGCTGCGGACCACCTTGCTGCCGGGGAGATGGACCCATTGTTCGTCCTGCTCGATGTCCATCAGCGTTTCCGGGTCTTCGCCGAAGAAGTTGCCCCAGTCGTCGGCCATCAACCGGTTGTTGAAACCGAAGGTCTGCACCGCCGACATGTTGTCGAGCAGCGTCCGCCAGTCGTTGGGATACTCGCTCTTCAATTGAAACAGCGACTGGAAGAACAGCCAGCACTGAATGCCGTACCCGCGCAGCAATGTGACCGCCGGTTTCAGCAGATCGAAGTGCCCCAACTGGGCGCACTCATCCATCACGAACAGCGTCCGCGTCTCCGGTTTGAAGCGGCGGCGCATCAGCGTCGTCAACATCGTTCCCAACAGAATCCGCAGCAACCCGGCATGCGAAACCAGCTTTTCCACCGGGAAAATCAGATAAATCGTCAGCGGTTTGCCGTCGATCACGTCCTGCAGATCGAACGACGACGTGGTGATCGCGTCGGCAATCTGGTCGCTGCCGAAGGGTTTGAGATACGACGTGGTCGTTGCCAGCACGCTTGGTCGCGTATCTCGCTCGGCCTGATTGAGAAACCCACAGACTTCCCGGTAGGCCATGTGCGATTTTTCCTTCATCGCTTTCATCCTGTCGGCGAGTTCGGCGACGGCGTACATCGGGTCATCGGACAACAGAATATCGCGAATCGACAACAGATTGCGCTCGGCTTCCTTGGCATAACCGCCGAAGTGCGCGATCAAACCGCTTAAGAAGCCGGTCCCGTGCAAATCCCAGAAGCGATCGCGCGACGACGTGTTTCCGGTGGCGAGCATCGAGGCGAGCATGCAGGCATCGGATTCGACGTCGGCACCGGGAAGTTTCAGCAAATCGAACGGATTGAGTCCGTCGCTCTGCTCGAGCACGATGTTGAACGGGTCGATCCCGATCACGTGATGCCCCATCTCCCGTCGCCGCCGGGCCGTCACCGAGTAGAGTTCCCCTTTGACATCGAGCACGATCATCGACCGGCGGCTGGTGAGCAGCGTGGGGGCGATGACGTCGCGACCTTTCCCGCAGCCGGTGGGAGCGACGGTCAACAGATGGCCGTCCCCTTCGTAGGTCAGCAATTCCTGAGGCGGTTCCGTCAAGGCGGAGGGGGCCGCGAAGCCGAACGGTGTCTGGCTGGATTGCCACCAGCCGAGTTCGAGAACGTTGAGGGAGTTCGAATCAGCACCACCAGAATGCGGAGATTTGCGGATCATGGGAAACGGAGTCCTTGGAAGCGCGTCGTCGGGAACTGTGCCGGTTACGCGGGGGGACCGGCAGCAGGGCGCGGACCTTCGGCTCGAGCTGTAGCCGAGGGATCGCGGCCATCGGGCAGAAACGGTTCAGTCAGCGTGACAACCGAAACCAGTCGGTTGTCGACAGGCAACTCGCACGGACGAAGAACACACACACGGACATCGTGCTGCAGGGCATCGCAGAGATTGCGGCCACTTAGCCCCACAGCGCAGCGACTCGTGAATCGACTCGTCAGCATCCGTCCCGAAGGGCCGCCGGATTATGACGACACGCTTGCGACATCGTGTCGCATCTCGCAGAGGAATCTGGCCCGATTGTCCCTGCGATTCATCGCCCCACCCGTCTCCGGTGCGCACCGCAGGCCCGTCAGGGCTGCGGTGGTTTCCGCTCACGAACTGGGGATCGACAGCAAGACTTCCTGTGGCCGTCGATGGAATCTCACACTACGATATCGTCTATGAACCTCGTGTGAAGCCAAGTCGAAGAAAAGAATTCTGCGTTTTGTTATTTGCTGTTCGACATGCGACAATGTTGTCGCAAAGAGTGACATCTTACGGAGGTCCTGTGCGTGTCGGATGTGAGTCAAGCGAAGCATCAATCGGCCACACTCGCGGAATTACAGTGCTTTCGAGATGTGGCCGCGATTATCGAAGAAGGCAACTGCGATACCGCTCATCAGGTTTGGACGAAGACACGCTACGTCCCTTCGTACTGCAAGACCATCATGGAACGGCTGCGCGGCGCGGACCGTTGGAATCGGACGCTGATGAGCGGCAAGCCGTTGAAGCTGACCGACGATGGCCGCCGCGCTTACGAGTATGCCTGCCGCATTCTCGACGAACACACGGCCGGTCCGTTTGCCGCGCGACGGGAAATCCTGCGTGTGGGGACCACTAACCGAGTGATGACCGCGTTTCTCGGACCGAAAGTGCGCGAGTTTTTGTGGCAACACCGGTTGCAACAGGAGAACGCCGCGAAGCAGAAAGAAAAAGCGATCGATGTCGATCTCGAACTGCGGGAATCGTCGCTGGATGAAATTCTGAGCGAACTGCGCCGTGAAGAAATCGACATCGCCATCGGCGGCGTCTCGACGGAAGGAGCGCCCCCGCATTTGAACCAGATCTCCATCGATGGTCGCCTCGCCACGGTCCTGATCGCCGGGCGAAATGGCTGCGGCGACTTCGGCCCCAATCGCCTCCAGGAGGGCCGCCCGGTGAAATGGAACGAACTCGCGCATGCCGACATCTGCGTGATCCGGTCCGATCTGCGCGGCGTGCTCGGTCATTTGCCGACGCCCGTGGCCGGGTATTCGCGAATCGTGGTGGAAAACTACGCTTCGGTGGTGTCGGTGGTGAAGAGCGGGGCGGCCGTCGGCCTGGTGCTCGATATGGGGTTGCCCGATGACGTCCTGAAGTTCGAACTGGATGCCGCCGAACGCCCGGATGACCGCGAACTCGCCATCTGGACGCGCCGGGGCGAGACACCGACCGCGATTGCGACGGCCTTCATCAAGGTCGTGACCGCGATGGAGAGCAACAAGTAAACCTCGAGTCCGAAACGTAAGCCCGGACACTCCGGTCTCCGGTCCCCCGTCTGCGGGGGAGAGGGTTAGGGTGAGGGGGCGTATTGAAACGCTCGGCCCCCTCATCCGGCCTATCGGCCACCTTCTCCCCCGCGGACGGGGGAGAAGGGACCGCATCCACGCTGATCGTGGCGGAACGGCTACGAAAGCCAGTAGCTCCGCGTTGACGAAAACGCCGGGCTTCTCACATTGCCACCCCGTCCGCTAGAATCCCGCCCTGACAAGAAATCCTCGAACGGAGTCGAAAATCGTGCGTTGGTCGCAGACGTTTATTCCCACGATGAAGGAAGTCCCCTCGGATGCCGAAGTCCCCAGCCATCAATGGATGCTGCGGGCCGGGTTGATCCGGCAACTCATGGCGGGGGCCTACACGTATCTTCCGTTGGGACTGCGGGCGCTCAAAAAGGCCGAGGCCATCGTCCGTCAGGAAATGGATGCCGCCGGTGGTGTTGAAATCTTCATGCCGGCGCTCCAACCGATCGACCTCTTTGAACGGACCGGCCGCAAAGAAGCGTTCGGCAACGTCCTCATCAAGTTCGATGTGAAGCGGGGCGACCGCACCGTCCATCTGGCGCTCGGCCCGACCCATGAGGAAGTCGTGACCGATCTCATGTCGAAGCACATCAGTAGTTACCGACAGTTGCCGCTGACGCTGTACCAAATCCAGATCAAGTTCCGGAACGAAGAACGCCCGCGGTTCGGCGTGCTGCGGACCAGCGAATTCCTGATGAAAGATGCGTACAGCTTCCATGCGAATGTGGAATCGCTGAACGACACCTATCAGAAGATCTACAAAGCGTACTGCCGCATCTTCGCGCGTTGCGGTCTGGATTACCTCCCCGTCGAAGCCGAAAGCGGTCCGATCGGCGGCGATGCGTCGCACGAGTTCATGATTCCCGCCAACAATGGGGAAGACCAGATCGTACATTGCCGGACGACCGGTTACGCCGCGAATCTCGAACGCGCCGAAACCGGCCGCAAGACGCCGCCCTTGAATATCCCCGCCAACGCCGCCCCGTTGGCGAAGGTGAGCACGCCGAACGTCGGCAGCATCGAAGCCGTCTGCAAGATGCTGAAATGCACGCCCCAGCAGATGATCAAGACGCTGATCTATATGGCGGACGACAAGCCGATGGCGGTCTTGATCCGTGGCGATCACGAAGCCAACGAGAATAAAGTCCGCCGCGCGCTCAATGCGAAGACGCTGGAACTCGCTGACACCGGCACGATTTTCAAAGTGACTGGAGCCCCCGTGGGATTCGCGGGCCCGGTCGGCATCCACTGTCCGATCATCGCCGATCATGATGTCCCCGCGATTGCGAACGCCATTACCGGCGCGAACGAAGCGGATATGCACCTCACCGGCGTGAACGTCAGCCGCGATTATCAATTACGGACGACGTACGATCTCCGTAACGCCGCCGCGGGGGATCCGTCACCGCGTGGTGAGGGGACGCTGGAACTCGTCCACGGCATCGAAGTCGGCCACGTCTTCAAGCTGGGAACGAAGTATTCGGTGGCCCTCGATGCCACCTTCGACGATGAAAATGCCGTGCGACAACCGATCATCATGGGTTGCTACGGCATCGGCGTAAACCGCATCATCGCCGGTCTCACGGAAACGAAGAACGACGCCAACGGTCTCATCTGGCCGCTGAGCATCGCCCCGTATTCCGTCATTATTTGCCCTCTCGGTGTCGCCGAGGAAGAGGTAACCAAACTGACGGAGATGCTCTACAACCAACTGCAAGCCGCAGGAGTCGATGTGCTGCTCGACGACCGCGATCAGCGTCCCGGCGTGAAGTTCAAGGACGCCGATCTCATCGGCATCCCGCTCCGCATCGTCATCGGCGGCAAAGGCCTGAAAGACGGCGTGATCGAAGCCAAATGGCGTTGGGATGCGGATGCGAAGAAGTTGCCCGTCGCGACCGCACTGTCGGCGATTCTGGAACTCCTCGCGGCCCAAAAAGCGGCCGAAGCCGCCAAAGTGCCGGAGTAGGAAGAATGACCAACAATCACAGAGAAACGCTATTGCAATGTCTCTTGGGAGAATAGACTGAACGAGGAGAACCAACCGATGGTCGATTCAACGGCAGAACTCTTGAATGTTGTGATGCGATTGCCGCCGCAGGCGCGTCTTGAATTGGCGGATGCGTTGTGGTTGAGCGTTGACGGCCCGGAGTTGAATCCTGTGGTCGACACTGAGTTGGCCGAACTCGTTCAGCAGCGATGCCAGGAGCTGGATTCGGGACAAGTGGTTCCGCTTTCACACGAAGAAGTGATCGCTCGATTGGATGAGGCGCTGGCACGATGCGCATCAGTTACCCCCCTGCCGTCGCCGACGAATTGATCGCCGCAGCCGAGTATTACGAAGTCCGTCAGGCCGGCTGAGGGATTGCGTTTCGCGACAAATATCTTCAAGCGATCGAACGAATCCGTGCGGCTCCGCATCGACCGGCGGAGATCCTGCCTGGCATCCGTGGCGTACCACTTCATCGGTTTCCGTATTGGATCCTATTCCGGCTTGAAGACGAAAGCATTCGAATCATCGTGTTACGACATCGTAGCCGCGATTTGCAGTTCGGTGTGAACCGGGAATGATCATTGAAGCGGCCGGTACGTCGGCAGAGCCCGCCTCATAAATATCCGGCATGCCCCACGCCCAGCAGCTTTTTTCCTGCGGAAGACGTGCAGCGAACGAACTGCAGCGCGGGCTTTCAATGGCCGCAGGCGATTGACATAAGCATCGGCAATTAAAGAGGTTCCGCCCTCATTTGCACATCGCCCGAAGTCTCGGCACAGCGTTTGTTATGCGGCTCCTTCCAGCGAATGGTCATCCACACCGCGCAGGGAGTTTCTTATGTCCTCGGCACCCGATTCAACGACGCCGTCGCCGTCGTTCCTGGAACGCTTTCTGGAAGAACGCAGCATCAAATGGATGCTCGGGTTGGGCATGCTGGTCCTGCTCGGCAGTTCGCTGAAATTCGTGACCGCACACTGGGACACGTACTCGCCGTTCTGGAAGTATCTCGTGCTCATCGCCTACACCGCGGTGATGTATGGGCTGGCGGAAGTCGGTTTGCATCGTCTGATGCTCAAGCGGACGGGCACGGGGTTGCTGGCCCTGACTTTGTGTTTGCTCCCGTTGACGTTCCTTGCATTGCGATGGGTCGCCCCGGATCAAGCCCAGGGCTTCACCGGCGTGATTCATGACGTCGGCCTCGGAACGCTGTTAATCGTCAATCTGGCTTTCACGGCGCTGGCCAGTCGACGCATTCTGCAAACGCTGTTGCGACAAGTTCCGATCACCTACTGGTGGGCGTATCTCATTCTGTGCATCAGTGGAGCCGTGGCACCGGCGATCCCCGTCGCAATCGGTCCCGTCGCCGCAGCGGTGTTGTGGGTGGTGTTCACCGCCGGGGTGGTGAAAGTCAATCGGCATGTCTTTTGGCTGGCCGAAGAAGAACGCTGGCCACGGATCTTTTCGTTCTTTCCCACGGTCTTGCTGGCCGCCCAGTTTCTGACGGTGTTCATATTGAATTTCGGCACCACGATGGCCATGCCGTGGTGGGGTTTCGGTCTGGCCTTGGTGGCGATGCCCGTCTTGCTGACCGCGGATGCGGCCGCACACGTTTTCCAGCAACGAACCGGGGCCATTGTCTTTCCGTGGCCGACACAGATCATCGTCCCGCTGGTGATGGGATTGATGACGTGCCTCGCAGCTCTGGCCCTCGCGATGACCGATTTACCACGTCCGGTGGCTCTCGTCCCGACGGCAGCCCTCTGTGCGTTATGCTTCGGTGCTGTCGCGCGGCGGACCGGTCAGCGCGTGTTTGCCTGGGCGATGTTGCTCTGCCTGTTAACCGCGTATCAATTCACTCCGGTCTATTTTCAAACGGTGGCAAAACAGGTCGTGCAGACCTCGGCCGAAATGGTCGGTGAACGTCGGTTGCCATACGCCTTCTATGCGATCACGTATGCCCCGTTCATTCTCGGATTGGCATTCGCCGGTCGGCGGTTGAGATCGGAATTGTTCGCCGCGCCCTGCCTACAACTGGCGATCGCTCTGACCACGGTCATGCTCGTGGCCTCATGGACCGATCCCAAGGCCGTCTTCATCGCGGGGAGCGTGTTGACCGTGTTGTGGACCGTGTTGCGGTTCGGTTTTCAGAACGAACGTTGCCGATGGGGCATGGGCGTGTCGTGGCTGAGTGCCGCCTGGGGGCTGGAAGTCTTTCTGCGTGATATCTGCCAGTGGGCATTACCCGCGGATTTTTCCTGCACCGCCATGACCGTAGCGGCGGGGATGTTGAGCCTGCTGCATTACGTGGTGCCGGTTTATGGCCGCGATGAAGACACACCCGGCGTCTTCGAGTTTCTCGGCACCGCAACATTGTGCCTGCTCATCGCGGGATGGATCGGGCAATTCGGCACGCTGATTTCCACGGCGGGAACAACCACGATCATCCCGACTCTGGCGCTGCTTGCCGTGCATCAACGCCGCCGGGTTTATCCGTTGCTCAGCGAGTTGTTGCTGTTGCTCGCCGGCTGGACCGCATTGCGTTATGGAATCGCGGTGGAGATCAATGCGGCCACGCTGGCTTTGATGTCCGCCATCGGGCTGGTCACAGGTTGGGCGATGGCCCACGCGCTGGCAGGCCAGACGTCATCGCTCATGGTTGATGCTTTTCGACTCCCCATGCTCCGCGTCACCACGGGCTGCCTGGCCCTCGCGCAGGGAATCGTCATCAGTGGGCTGATCGTGGCCCACGATCACCAACTCACTGTCATCGCGTGGATTGCCGCATTGCTGGTGACCGCCTGGAGTTTCTTCGCCGCCGGGCGTTCGTTGCCCGCCGTGTGGGTCCATGCGGGATGCGTCAGCGTGCTGATCGTTGTCGCCCGCGGATTGTTCCACATTGGTGATGGTTTGACCGCGACCCTGTGGCTTCCAATCGCGTGGGCCATGACAGCCGTGCTCGGCAGCGGCGCGGCACGCAGAATGACCGCCCGACACGGCGACGAATCGACCCTTCGCGTTGCCCGGCATATCGACCTGTTTGCCTTGGTCACCGAAGTGCTGCTGGCCTGCGGCACGCTCGGGCTGCTGAACTGGCAAGCCCGTTTGGCGGCTGGCATGGTGATTGTCCATCTGGCCACACGTTCGCGTTACGCCGGTCGCACGGGGTTGAAGCACACCGTGATGGAGTTAAGTTTTCTGCAGTTTCTCATGGGCTTATTGTCGTGTGTCACCGCGAGTCCGTCTCTCGGTTTGGTGACAGCGCACACATGGCTCGACGTGCAGATTGTCGGGACGTTCCTCGCCGCCGCATGGCTGACGGTGCTCCGCACGCCGCAATTCCGTCGCTTCCTGCCGGATGAAGAATTGCTCGCGCTGGAAGAAAACCTCTGGGAATTGGCCACGGCGTTGAGCACTCTGAGTTTGCTGTTCACGCAAGCCGCACCGCTGACGGCAATCGAGTTGCTCGCACTGATCGGGCTCTTCGGCGTCCTCGTCGGCGACCGCTTCCGAACGGCGATGCGTTCTCGCCACGAAGGAGACGTCTGGTGGGGATTGGGGATCGGTGCGATCGGCTTCGGTTATCTGATCGGCTTTCACATCCTGCCGCTCGATCACATCACCACGCTCGGCACCGCTCTTGCGGCGGGATTTCTGTTCTCCGCGTTGGCCCGCTATTGCCCGCCGTCATCGAAATATGGGGTCTTCGCCCGGCCGTTCGATCGCGTGGGCTTCTCTCTGCCCGCAGTGGTGGCCGCGGTCTGCGTCGTGGGATCATGGTTCCATCTCGCGCCGATGGCCGTGGGATTGCACAGTCTGCTGATTCTTGCCGCCGCGATGTTTTACTTCATCCGCTGGCTGGAAGCCCGCGACCGCACCAGCCTGTTGATTGCGACGGTGATCTTTAATGCCTCGCAGATGCTGCTGTGGCACGAATTGTCGTGGACCGATCCGCAGTTGTATTTGATGCCATTGGGATTGTCGCTGATCGCGCTTGCCGAAGGGTTACCACGCAAGTTGCATACCGACATCAAGACGATGGTGCGTTACACCGCAGCGCTCGTGATCCTGGTCTCGCCGTTGTTCCACATTCTGGACGGCGGCTGGTTACCGCTCCTGACGTTGATGGCAGCGTCCCTGGGCGTCAGTGTGTTGTCGCTCGGCTTGCGGTCCCGGCCATTGCTGTATTCCGGCACAGCGTTTCTCGTCGCCGATCTGATGGCCCTCGTGGTCCGCGGCAGCCTCGAACGAACCGATGTGCTCTGGATTGTGGGCATCGCTCTCGGTTCCTCAGTGATCGCCCTCGCAGCGTACTGCGAGAACCATCGCGAACTCGTGCTGCAACGGATGCGCATGTTGTCCGCCACGCTGCAAACGTGGGCGTAGCAAAGTCTTCTCCAATGACCCGCTGGGCGCAATCGCGTTCCGGCCGATCGCGAAATTCCTGTCTCGATGAACTGTTCGATTCTCAACGAAAGGCAAAATCATGAAATGGCTTGAAAACTTCACGTTGATCATGCGGTCCAGCATCACGTCCTTGCGGGATCAGGTGGAAGACCCCGAGCGGATGCTGCACCAGGTGATCATCGACATGGACGAAGAACTGCGGTCGATCCGTCGCAAGGTGGCGGAAGCCATCGCCGATGAAATCCAGCTTCGCAAACGAGCCGAGCAAGCCCGGACGGAAGTCGATCAATGGCACGCCCGAGCCACGCAGGCCGTGCAGCGTGGCGATGCGTCGTCCGCGGAAGCGGCACTGCATCAGAAACATCTGGCCGACGAACGCGCTCAAGGCTTGAAGAACGAACACGCCAAGCAATTGTCGGAAACGAATCGCCTGCAGCAGGCGGTTCGCGATCTCGAAGACAAGATTCGCCAGGCGAAACAGAAGCGAACGCTGCTGTCGGCCCGGCTGGTCCGGGCGGAATCGAGCACGAAGATTGCCCAGGCATTGAGTGACGTCGACAGCTCGTCGGCATTCGCTCAATTTGAACGGATGGAACAACGGGTCGACCGGGCGGAAGCGATGAGCGAAGCCTACGATCGCCTCGACGGCAAAGACCCGAACGCCGCCGAACTCGAACGCCAGTTCGGGGAGCAAGCGCGGCGGGAGAAAGTCCAGGCGGAACTGGCCGCGTTGCAGGCCCAGGCCGGCACAGCACACTAACCGGGTTCCATCACCGGTGAGGAACACCGTCCTCACCGGTGATGCCACGGTGCGTTCCTCGCGGAGACCACGTTATGCCTTCACAATTTGGCGTGCGCAATTCCTGTCGGTCGGTACGAGATGTGGTCCGTGAGTTCGGCCGATTGTTGTGGACATGGTGGGCGGTGGATCGCATCCGTGTTTCACCCACGGAAGGCGAATTGCTGCGATTGCCCATTAATACGCTGTTACAACTTGAGGGAACCTGGTGGACCGTACAAACGCGCTGGGTTTGCGACAGTGCTCACGGTTCGTCGGTGCGTTACCAATGTGGAACGGACGATAAAATCGCGACACTAGACGTCCAGCCGCCACCCCCCGCCGGATCGGGACGGATCCGTTGGACAACCGGCAAAGTTTCCCGGGAGTTGCATCCGTCCGAGATCGAGGTCTACGAAATCAACCGATGATCGCGTAGGCTGAACACCACGAAAGATCACTTTTCACAACTTCATCCACAGGACCAACGCGTTGCAGGCCGTTGCTCTCGCTGCTGCTTTGGGACTGACGATTGACACCGTCCTGCTCGTGGCCCTCTCCGAGCAACGAAACCGCCGGGTTCGCCAAGGCTGGATGGTGGCCTTGGCGACCGCGGCGTGGTGCTGGCATGCGGGGGCCAGTGTCTATTTTCTGCTCGAAAGCGAACCCGTTCCCACGGCCACGTTTCTCCGCTGGTTCGCGATGGTTTGCATGGTCTGCGGGCTCCTCGGCATGCCCTGCAGCCTGATGCACTCCGTCGTCCGGCTGGCAACCACCGGCTGGTTCGGGGCACCGCAGCGACGGGGTTACGAACCATTTCTGTATGCACCGGTCTTGCTCGCGGTGCCGATTGCGATGTCCCTTCATCCCGATCCGGCCGTGCCATTCCTCCAGCAGATCGCGCCGCTGGTGCTGCCATATCTTGTCACCACCACGGTCATTTCATTCCTCGCGGCCGTGGTGTTATGGCGCGCTTCCCGCGGTTCCGATTTACCGGCTGGTCGTCCGTTTCTGCGCTGCCTGTCGGCAACACTGATCGCCATGACGATCGTGCTCGACTGCATTCTGCAAGTGGCCCTTCCCGCCTGGCCGAACTCGTATGTGGCCTGTTACTCCGTGCTCGTTTTGTTGCCTTCGCCACCGGCCGTGCTGTTCGCTTATTTTGTGTTGCGGTATGGATTCCTGCCGCTGGTGTTGGAACGCACGGTTGTGTACAGCGGGATTCTCGTCATCCTGGCGCTGATCCATCGCAGCCTCGTCACTCCGTTGGAATCGGCATGGCACGATCGCGTGGGCATCGAATTCGTCTGGTTTGAAATCGGACTCGGGGTCGCATTGATCGCCGGTTACCAGCCCGTTCGTCGGCGGGTCCGTGAAGCGATCCGTTATCTCACGAGTACGTCCGTCCGGCAATTTCGCAGGGAAGTCCGAAAGCTCGCCGTCGATCTCGCGGCCCACGGCGGCAACACGCCCGATGAACTGGCGGCGTGGTTTGTCCGTGCGTTGCAGCAACTATCCGGTGTCGACGCGGTGCAGATTCTCGTCACGGACGCAGCGAGCCCGTTCCGCCTGGAAGCCAGTTCACAACCCTTGTGTCCACAGGAATTGCTCGATCATATCGCCGCCGAATGGCCCGCGGAGCAGTTGGTTTTGTTCGCGGATCAGGCCCCCACCCGTCGACTCGCCGAACGGCTGTTGCGGCTGCGGATCACGCTGTTGATTCGCACCGAGTACGAAGGTTTGCAGAACTTGTGGTGTCTGCGCGCCATACCCGGTGGGGAAGGCTGGGACGAGGAAGAACTCAACACGCTCGTCCTGCTCAGCGAGCAATGGGTCGCAGCCGTTCGGCACACCATCGTGCAAGCCGCCCGCGCCACGGCCGAGCGGCGCGTGTGGCAAGCGGAAAAGCTGTCCGCCCTGGGGTTGCTGGCGGGCTCACTCGCCCATGAAATCAAGAACCCTCTTTCATCAATCAAAACGCTGGCGGCGGTGGCCCTCGAAGAAAGCCCGCCGCAATCCGAACAAGCGGAATCCTTACGGCTCGTGCTGCAGGAAATTGATCGTCTCTCCCGAACCACGCAGCAATTGCTCGGCTTTGTCCGCACGGATGGTCCCTCACACGGCGGCGCTGCGACAGATGTTCGCCCCATTGTGACCGCGACCGTCCACATCATTCAACATCGGGCCCATCAGCAACAAGTGCAGATTCACTTCGATGCGCCGCCCGCGACCATCGTTGTGGCGGCTTCGCGCGAGGCGCTGCAGTCGGTGCTGTTGAACTTGATCCTCAATGCCGTGGAAGCCTGCCACGCGGAGGGAACGGTCACCGTGAGTGTCCGCCGGGAAACGTCCAACGTGATCATCGAAGTCCGGGACACCGGGCCGGGCATTCCGGCGGAAATTCAAGACCAATTATTTCAGCCATTCGCGACCAGCAAAGCCGATGGGACCGGGTTGGGGTTATACTCCGCGGCACAAACGATCCGCGAATTGCGCGGTGAAATCGCCGTCGAAAGCCGCCCGGATTGCGGAACAGTGTTTCGCATCACGTTGCCGGGCTGCGAGGAGAACTTCCCACCGTGAGCGATCTGCAGATTCTCCTCGTTGACGACGAAACCGCCGCGCGAACCGGCATGCGACGAGCGTTGAAGCGTGACGGCTGGTCGGTGTCGGAATGTGCGGATGGTCGCGCGGCGGTGGAGTGGATTCGCGCCCACCGTCCCGATCTCGTGTTTCTCGACATCAACCTGCCGGGGTTAGACGGCCTGGGGGTGTTGCAGGAATTGGGGACGCAGGCACGGACGACGGAGATTGTGATCGTCACCGCGAACGATCGCATCAGCCTCGCCGTCGATTGCATGCGGATGGGAGCCGCCGATTTTCTCACCAAGCCGTTTGAGATTGAACAACTTCGCGCCGCGGCGACGCGCGTGGAACGCCGCGTGCAACTCGAACGGCGCGTGGCCGATCTGGAAGCCCAATCTCCCACGGCAACCGGCGGGCTGCTCGGCATCAGTCGAGCGATGCGCGATGTCCGCAGCCTGCTCGTCCGGGCGGCCAACGCGCCGGTCGATCTGCTCGTTCGGGGTGAAACCGGGACCGGCAAGGAACTCGTCGCGCGGGAACTGCACCGGTTGAGCAGCCGTGCAAACGGGCCCTTCGTCGCCGTGAACACGGCCGCGCTGCCGGAATCACTGCTGGAAAGTGAGCTATTTGGCCACATCAAAGGGGCGTTTACCGGTGCCGATCGTGATCGTGAAGGGGTCTTCCGTCGCGCTCATCATGGCATATTGTTTCTCGATGAAATCGGCGACCTTCCCCTGACCGCGCAGGCCAAGCTGCTGCGCACGTTGCAAGAGCGGCAGGTTATTCCCGTTGGCACAGAGCAACCGATTGATGTGGACGTCCGCGTGATCTCCGCCACGCATCAACCCCTGGAAGAGCGAATCACCGAAGGGCGGTTTCGTCGCGATCTTTATTATCGGCTACGGGGATTCGAGATCGTCCTCCCCCCGCTTCGCACACGCAAGGATGACGTGCTGATGCTGGCCCATGCGTTCCTTGAGCGCGAAGCCGCACGGCAATCGCGTCCGATTCCGGAACTGGCCCGTGATGCCGTGGCCGCGATGCTTTCCCACGATTGGCCCGGCAACGTCCGCGAACTGGAACAGGCGATCGTCGCTGCCGTCGCCATATGCGATCAGCCCGTGTTGCATGCCGCGGACCTCGGACTCGTCGTGCGCTCGACAACGGACACCGATCCGTTCGCGGCATACCTCGACAAACCGTTCGCCGACGCGAAAGCAGAACTCATCGACGCCTTCGAGCGGGCCATGCTCTCGGCCGCACTGCAACGTGCCAACGGCAACATCAGTGAAGCCGCCCGCCAATTGGGAATGCACCGCCAAAGTCTGCAGCAGAAGCTCGATCAACTTGGCCTGCGACCCGGAGAAAATGCACCGGGTTGAACAACGATGGCCCGGATGACACCTCTTGTGTGACAAGGCCACCCAAGGTCGTGAGTCCGTTTCAAGAGTCGGAGCAGGGGCCCGACATTTTGAATTCGAGCGGACTCATCGCCGGGTGGATCCGGTGTTTGGTGGGAAACATCCGTGAACAATTCCAGACTCCGGAGCCCCCACGGGGTGACATTCGATCGCCCAGCCCGAAGGTCCTCCGAAGGGCTGGGTTCGTGATCGACAGGCACACGCAGCCCCACCGGGGCGTGACTCTTTCCGGACAACACCGTCGCGCCCCGTTGGGGCTTGGCAAGGTTCTTCGATTCATTGGCCCAGGGCTGCGCGAAGACGCTTCGCCGCTGGGCTGTCGAATCGCGCCCCCTTCGGGGCTAAAGGTCAACCTTTCCGCGATCACCAGTCTCTGGACTCACTACCAAGGTCCCAAAAGCCTGCTGGCGTCGAGATCACAGTTGGGTTAGACTGCTAGCACCTGTTCACCACTGCCATTTCCGCGAAGATTCCGAATTAACTTCCTGTCGACACCGATGCCAGCATTCCAGGGGCCCTCGCGATGCGCATTGATGTTTCCTGCCCGGATTGTTTTACCGATTTTGATGTGCGCGAACAATTCGCCGGCAAGATGGTGCTGTGCAAGAAGTGCGGCAAGCCCGTCGAAGTTCCCGGCCGTTCGGAACCACTGAAACGGACCAGCGTCAGCAGCGAAAGCATTGCCACAAGCCGTCGGCGGAAGGCCCCGCGAAAATCCAAGTCCAGCGGTGGCAATTCCGGCATGGCGGTGGGATTGGGTGTGGGCGGGGGAGCCGTCGCGGTGATCGCTCTGATCATCGCCGTAGTCGCGAATTCCAGCGGCACGCCCCAAGTCACGGTGCCGCCACCCGCCCCGATGGCGGCCACTCCTGCGGCCGTTGCGACACCCGTGCAACCCGTGGCAGTAGCACCAGCAGAACCCGTGATCGCGCAACCGTCGCCGCAGCCCGTCGCGATGAATGAAACACTGAGCGCGGCGGAAGCGACACCGAAACCCAAAGCGAAACCCAAGGATGAACCGCTTGTCGTTATCCCCTTGCCGGAATTGATTGCCCGCGTGGAACCCGCCGTAATTCGCCTCGAAGTCGAAGGGGAAGACGGCGATTCCTTTGGCAGCGGTTACATTGTGCATGAAGATGGAACCGCCGTAACGAACTATCACGTGGTGACCGGTGCCAAGGCCGCGGTGGCCATCTTTGCCGACGGCAGCAAGGTCAAAGTTCTGGGTTACAAACTGGTGAAGCCGCGTGCGGACATCGCGGTGATCAAGCTCGATCTGGGCGACAAGAAAATCGACCCGATCGCGATCGCGACCGCCATCCCTTTGAAAGGGATCGATGTCGTTGGGTTCGGCGCTCCGGAAGGATTGTCGTTCACCACCTCCACCGGGATTATCAGCGGGATTCGCAGCTCCGATGTGATGGCCGATGAAACCGGACAGGACCTCGATGGGACCTGGTTGCAAACGACCTGCCCCATTTCCGCCGGGAGCAGCGGCGGCCCCTTGACCGATCGGCAAGGTCGGGTGGTGGCGATGAACTCGATGGGCCACACCGTCGGGCAGAATCTCAACTTCGCCATTTCCGGCGTCGATATCGCGGCCGCAGTGACCGACGCCCCGTCCGACTTCAAACCGTTCGTGCCGAAGGACCTCAAAGAATACGAGCGTTCCATCGCCAAGAAAGACCTGCGCGAGGAAATCGGCACGATCCGCGGCAACCAGTTGCTGGCGGGAATGCAGGAAGTCACCGTCGTCGACCCGTTAGCCGTCTTCTCGTCGGTGATCGACCCACAGCAGCGGATTGTGCCGCGCATTCAACTCCGCGCCCGCGGAGCCTTGGAACACCGCAACATCCGCATTACCGCGCCGGGAACAAAACCCGGCCAGGCGTTCGGTCTGCTGCTGGCGTTTCTCGATTTCGAAGGCGAGGCGAAGGGCAGAACGGGGGCACAGGTGCTCGTGGCCCGTTCGATCATGTTGTGCCGCGATCCGGACGCCACCGGACGAACCGGGAAATTCTGCGTCGTCTGGAAAGGCGAAGAAAAGCTCGGAACGATCTCAATCCCCCTGCTGATGCGCGGTCAGATCTCGAAAACATTCCAGTTTGAAGACAAACTTCTCAAGCTTTTCAATCGCCTGGAAGCCGCGCACCGGATCGCGTCGACCGGAGAGACCCGAACTGACGGAGCCAAAGAGAAGGCCTCCAGTCCGAGTTCCGGCGGCACAACGAAAAAGCCCGCCGCCGGTGCGGGATTCTGATTTTCGGGTTTGCGGAGGAAGCAGCGTTTATTCATCGACCATGACCGAGTCCACGGTGCTCACAATCGCACCGGATCCCAGCAGCGTGGAGATGCGATCCCCCGGCTGAATGTCATCGCTGCTGGTCAAAACCAAACCGTCCGACAATCGCTTGGTCAACGAATAACCGCGGCTCAGCACGCCGAGCGGACTGAGGGCATCGAGCTGACCGGCGAACGCGTTCACCTCGGCGCGACTGCGGGCCACCAGCCCGCGGGCTGCCCGGACGATGCGGGCTTCGAGATCGTCCAATCGTGTCGCCCGTTCGTGAACCCCATCGATCGGCCGCGCGAAGCAACGGCGTTGTGCCAACCCATCGAGTGCTAACCGGGATTGCCGCGCTCGATTTCGCAACGCCGCGGTGAGCCGTTCCCGCTGACGAGCCAGCAGAATGCGAACCTCATCCACCGACGGGACGACCAATTCTGCAGCTTCACTTGGAGTGAGCGCTCGACGATCGGCAACGAGGTCGGCAATCGTCACATCGATTTCATGACCGACGGCACTGACCACCGGGACCGGGCAGGCGGCAATCGCCCGAGCCACGATTTCCTCATTGAACGCCCACAAATCTTCGAGACTGCCGCCGCCCCGTCCACAGATGACGACATCGACGTCCGGCAAATGGGCGATGGAACCCAGCGCCGTGGCGATTTGTTCTTTCGCGCCGTCACCCTGCACGAGGACCGGCAACAATAACACTCGCGCCAGTGGCCATCGCCGCGACAGAATTTGCAGCATGTCCCGCACCGCCGCTCCGGTGGGACTGGTGACGAGCGCGATCGTCCGCGGGAACTCCGGCAGCGGCCGTTTTCGCGCCGGATCGAACAACCCTTCCGCAGAGAGTTTTTCCTGCAACTGACGCAGCGCGAGTTCGAGGCTGCCGATCCCTTGCGGTTGCACGCGCTGACAGATGATCTGGTACTGCCCGCGCGCCGGGTAGACTTCCAGCGGCCCGTTGGCGATGACTTCCATGCCATCGCGGAGGTCGAATTTCAACTTGGAGGCTGCGGATTTCCAGAGAATCGCTTTGAGCTGCGCTTCTTCATCTTTCAGTGTGAAGTAGATGTGTCCCGAACCGGCCTTCTGGCAGTTCGAGACTTCCCCCGCGACCCACACATCGGGGAAACACTGTTCGACGACACCCCGCAGCACCGCCGTGAGTTGCCCCACGGTGAGCACTTCCGGCGCTTCCTGCGGACTCGGCATGGACGGCTCACTTCCTTGCGATGATGTTTTTCCGAGCTGCGTCCGCCACAACTCGTTCCCACGCTCCGCGTGGGAACGCACGGTCGCGATGCTCCGCGTCGCATGATCGCACAAGATCGCTTCAAACGCGACGCAGAGCGTCACCGCCGTCCGTTCCCACGTGGAACGTGGGAACGAGAAGAAAAGACACTGTCAGAGCCAGTGGCACACACACAAATCCAGAGCACACGTTGGGAATTGTGCCGACTTCAGCCCGCGATTGCACGCCACCATTGCGTGATGGTCGCGGCAACATTGCTGGCCATCCCGGAAAACAGCGACTTTTCCACCACTTGATAAATCTCGCCGTCGTAGTCCACGAGGTAGAGATTCCCGTTGGCGTCTTCCCCGAATGAGGAAAGGCCGCCAATCGAGCCGACCGAAGGTTGCAGCTTGGTCGTCCAATCGGTGAGATCGGTAATCGTCGTGCCGGAACGTTTGAATGACCAGATTTTCCGGGATACGTAATCGGCAAAGAAATACGTGCCACGCAGGGAGACAATCGGCCCGCGGTAAACGTAACCGCCCGTGACGGAATTCCCCTGGAACGCTCCCGCGCCGTGTCCGTAATCGTAGACCGGTTCCACATTTCCCGCGGGGGGCGGGCCGCCAACGGTGGGCGTCTGGATCGTGCCTTCGCGCAGTCGCCAACCGAAGTTCTGACCACCGGGGTTTCCTGCCGGCAGGAAGTCGATTTCTTCGCGTTGATTCTGTCCCACATCGCCGATCCACATGTCGCCGGTCTGCCGATCGAAACTGCAGCGCCAGGGATTGCGGAGTCCGTAGGACCAGATTTCGTCGTCGCCGATGACTCCGATAAACGGATTCCCCGCCGGAATGCCGTAGTTTTTGTTCGGATCGGCGGGAAAATCGTCGATCGCTGGATCGGGATTGATCCGGAGCATTTTGCCGAGGAGGTTGTCGGTGATGTCCTGAGCGTTTCCGGTCCCCTCGGAGTGACCAGGGCCGTCATCGTTGCCGTTGCCGCCGTCGCCAATCGAGACGTACAGGAATCCATCCGGCCCAAAAGTGATCCAACCGCCATTGTGATTGTCCTGCGGATCGGAGATGCGGAGTACCGTCCGCGCGGTGGCCGGGTCGGCTGATGTCAGTTGGGCATTGGCCGTGTATTCTTCGAGGATCAACGCCCGATCAACGGCCTGGATGTACTTCACCGTGTGGTAGACATAGAACCGCCGATTCGTGGCGAACTGCGGATGAAACGCGAGCCCCAGCAGGCCTTCTTCACCATTCGAAAAGACGCGGTTGCGAATATCGAGGAAGGTGGCGATCTGGCTCGTATTCAGGTCGAGCGTTTTGAGCAGGCCGTCTTTCTCGACGATGAACAGCCGGTTTGCGTCCCCCGCCGGAGCGGTCGCATGGACGGGGATATTCAGCCCGCTTGCCACGCGCGTCGTGGTCACACAACTGGGGAGCGTCACCGGCACGGCCACGGCGAGCGCCGTGAGAGAAGTCAGTCGCAAGAAGAGGGGGCTCATGGGACGATTCGCCTTCAAAATTGAGACTCATGAGGCTGCATTAAGCCCGTGTGTCGAGATTGTACTCCCCTTTTGAGCGTCGGCGAGGGGGCTGTTGCCGTAATCGAGGGTTTCGCCTCGGAGAAAGCGATGCTTCTACCGCAGCCTCATTTGCATCCGGCAAGAAGTTCATACGAAAGACGTAACCACCGATTGTATTGGATGTTGCGTCCTGTTCCGGCGTGAGCTAGAATTCCATAAACGAAAGTTGAAGTAACGCCGGCGCTTTTGCCGTCAATACAAAGGCGTGTTCTGGAAATTCTCGCCGACGACGAACGAGATGTGATTCCACCAGTTCTGACAGCGAAATGGCCGTGTTCATGAAACTTCGCCTCGGAATCAGTTTCTGTGCGGTGTTGATGGCCCACGTCGCGGCCGCGGCGGCGGAAGTCCGCGTCACACCGACGTCGGTGGATTTCACCGACGCATTCGCTCGTCGGCAATTGCTGGTCAATGCGGACGGGCACGATGCCACTCGCCAGTCGCAGTACGTCAGCAATCAACCGCATATCGCGACCGTGGATGCCCGGGGGTATGTTGTCCCGGTCGCGAACGGCCGGGCTGAGATCGTCGTGAGTTTGGCCAATCAAGTGGTCAAAATTCCTGTGACGGTGACCGGACTGGATCAACTCCGGGCCGTCGACTTCACCACGGAAATCGAACCGTTGCTCAGCCGTTTCGGTTGCAACTCCGGCGGCTGTCACGGCAAGGCGAGCGGGCAGAACGGGTTCAAGCTGTCGTTGTTCGGTTTCGATGCGGATTTCGATTACAACGCCCTGGTGAAAGAAGCCCGTGGCCGCCGCGTGTTCGCGACCGCTCCCGAAAGTAGTTTGCTCATAACCAAAGCCACCGGCCAGGTCCCGCACGGCGGCGGCAAACGAATTGA
This sequence comes from Planctomycetaceae bacterium, assembly GCA_021732785.1. GTDB lineage: Bacteria > Planctomycetota > Planctomycetia > Planctomycetales > Planctomycetaceae > DSVQ01. The sequence goes on along the minus strand of JAKFUG010000032.1, from coordinate 26,185 downwards.
CCCCGGCAGCGAACCGTACCGGCTGCTACTCTCGTGGGTGAAAGCGGGCGCACCGGCGTCGGCCCCGGATGTCCCGCACGTCGTGAAATTGCATCTGACGCCCGCGGAACAGATTCTCCAGCCCGAGCAACACCAGCAACTCGTCGTCGAAGCGGAATACAGCAACGGCACCCGTCGCGATGTGACTCGTGACGCCCAGTATTCGAGCAATCTCGATGTGGTCGCCGTGGTCGCCGAAGACGGTCTCGTCACCGCGAACAAACCGACCGGTGAAGCGGCGATCATGGCCCGGTATGAGGGACAAGTCGCCGTCTGCCGGGTGCTGCGTCCGCAAGGGGCACCGCTGGCCGAAATCGCCGGTTTTATCCCCAGGAATTTCGTCGATCAACTCTCCGTTGAGAAATGGAAAAAGCTCGGTCTCCAACCCTCCGCGGAATGCGACGACGCCACGTATTTGCGGCGGTTGACCCTCGATCTCTGCGGCCGTTTGCCGACCGTCGAAGAGACGCGCGTGTTCCTGGCGAAGACGGAGTCCGACCGCCGAGACAAGCTCGTCGATCAGTTACTCAATTCGTCCGACTATCCGGCTTACTTCGCGATGAAGTGGGGCTCGATCCTGCGAAACTCGAATCTCGCCGGATCGACGAATGTGTCCTATGCGTTCCACAACTGGATCAAGGATATGCTCGCGCAGAACCGTCCGTACGACGAGTTCGTTCGTGGGATTGTCGCCGCCTCGGGGGAAGCCGCCGATGCCCCGGCGATCAACTGGTTCTGGCAATCGCGCGACGATCAATTGCACCAGGTGACTGCCGATACCGCGCAAGTCTTTCTCGGTTTGCGGTTGCAATGTGCGAAGTGTCACCATCATCCGTACGAGCGGTTCAGCCAGGACGATTACTACGGTCTCGCGGGGTTCTACACGCGGCTGGGTCGCAAGAGTTTCGGCGAACCACCACCGTATTTCTCGTCGCCCACGGTCACGAATGGCGAAGTCCATCCCGTCACGCAACAACGGCTCGAACCGAAATTCATCGACGGCCCGATCGCCAAATTCGGTCCGGAAGAAGACCCTCGGCACGCGCTCGTCGACTGGATGGCCAAGCCCGAAAATCCGTTCTTCGCAAAGGCACTGGTCAACCGTCTGTGGGGTCACTTCTATGGCCGCGGGTTGGTACATGAAATCGATGACCTGCGCGAAACGAATCCGCCGTCGAATCCCGAATTGATGGCCGCCTTGGCGAAAGAGTTTCTCGATCACCACTTCGATATGAAGCACATGATTCGCCTGATGGTCACCAGCCGGACGTACCAACTTTCCGCCCAACCGACGGTGGCGAATCGCGACGACTACCAGAACTTCGCCCGCTACTATGCCCGGCGATTCTCGGCCGAGGTGATGCTCGATGCCGTCGACAGCGCGTGTGGCGTAAAATCGAATTTCGGCAACATGAGCAGCGATGCCCGCGCGGTCGATCTGCCGCACGAAAACTTCGGCAGCTATTTTCTGGATGCGTTCGACCGCCCCCGCCGGGTGACCAGTTGCGAATGCGAACGCAGCACCGGCGCGACGCTCTCGCAAGTGTTGCTGCTGGCGAATTCGGATGAAATCGAGAACAAGATCAGCCAGGGCAACAGCCGCATCGACCGCATGTTCAAAGAAAAACTCTCGACCCCGGCGATGATCGAAGAACTCTACCTCGCCACATTCAGCCGCTTCCCCACCGCCCCGGAAGTCATCAACGCGGAGGCCCACATCGCGAAAGACCCGGACGTCCGCAAAGGCGTGGAAGATGTATTATGGAGCTTGGTGAACTCGCGCGAGTTTGGGTTTAATCATTAGGGATCCAGGAGCACATTATGACACAGGCTGTCCAGCAATTACTCGAAGCCAGCAAAGCACTGTCGCTGGAGGAGCGATTGGAATTGGTCGATGGCCTCTGGCAGAATCTTGGCCCACTCGATGGTGCCGAAGAGTTTGAATTGTCAGTCGCGGATCAGCAGGAGTTGCAGGAGCGCAGGAACGATTGGCGAGAACATCCGGAAACGAGTCTCACGTTAGAACAAACTCTCGCCGCCTTTGCCACCGGCGAGTTGCCTCCATGATTCGGCATCTCTCGGTTCGACGCGCCGCGACTCGAGACGCATTGACAGCATCGAAATGGTATGCAGCACAAGGTGTCGGGTTAGATCGCCGTTTTTTGCAGGATGTCGTCCAAGCTTTTAGCCGTATTCAAACTGCTCCCGAATCATTTGCGTTCGTCGCTAACGATGTTCGTGTTTGTATTCTGAGTGGATTTCCTTATGGGGTTTATTTCTTAGCAACAGATGCGGAAATCATCGCTTTGGCAGTGCTCCATCTCAGCCGTCATCCGAGACTCTGGAAGCGTCGACGAAAAACCGAACGGTAAATCGCCATCCACGCGGAGGCCCACATTGCGAAAGACCCGGACATCCGCAAAGGCGTGGAAGATGTATTATGGAGCTTGGTGAACTCGCGCGAGTTTGGGTTTAATCATTAGGCAGGAGGATCGCACATGACGAATGCCGTGGCAGAATTGCTGGAAGCGAGCAAAGCACTCAGCGTGGCCGATCGGCGTACGCTCGTGGATGCGATCTGGGATTCGATCTCGATTGAAGACGGTTGGCGGCCATCTGCAGCCGTGCTGGCAGAGGTGTATCGCCGATTGGAGGAGCATGATCGCGATCCCAGTTCAGGAATTTCTTGGGAAGAGATGCAATTGCGATTGCAGCAACATCGGTTGCAACCGCAATGAGAAAGATCACTTTTCGCCCCGGTTTCGAACATGACTATCGGGCGGCTTCGGACCGGTACGACGGCGAACGTCTTGGTTTGGGAAATGAATTTAGCGAAGAACTGGAGTCGTCGGTCCGCCGTCTCATTGAGAATCCTGAATCGTTCCCGTTGATGGATGAAATTGTTCGCGTGTGCCGGCTGCGGAGATTTCCTTATGGGATTTATTTTCGAGTGAGCAGGAATGAGGTCGTCATCACGAGTGTGATCCACTTGCATCGAGATGATTCCGCCTGGAAATCACGAACTTGAATTGCAGACATCGTGCGTCACCGTTGAAATTAAACTTCCTTCAGTTCATCGAGGCCCTCAATGCTCGACTTCACTCTCGGTTCCACCACCACGCCGTGCGATGGCGTTTCGCGGCGGAGTTTTTTGCGCGCGGGGTCGCTCGCGATCGGCGGCGTGTCGCTGGCGGGAATGCTCGAACGACAGGCGCTCGCCGGGGCGACCACGTCGCGGAAATCCGTCATCCTCATCTGGCAGGCGGGCGGGCCGAGCCATCTCGATATGTACGATTTGAAACCGACCGCACCGGCGGAATATCGCGGCGAATTCAAGCCGATTCCGACCAACGTCCCCGGCGTCGAAATCGGCGAGCATTGCTCGTTGCAGGCAAAGATCTGGGACAAACTCGCCGTCGTGCGTTCCGCGTTCCATACGAATGCCGGACACGGCATGGGTTCGCAGTGGATGCTGACCGGCTATCAGCCCACCATCGAAGTCAGCGATAACATCTACCCGGCGTGCGGGTCCGTCGTCGCGAAGCTGAAGGGACCGAACGAACCGGGGCTCCCCGCCTACGTCAATCTGCCCAGCCGGATCGGTCTGGGGAAAGCCGCCTACTTGGGTGCCGCGTACAACCCGTTCGCCCCGGACAGCAACCCGGACGATCAAGGCTTCCAGGTTCGGAATCTGCGTTTGCCGGGTCGGGTGGATGTCAATCGTCTTGAACGCCGGCAGCAATTGTTGGGACAAGTCGACAGCCTGAAGCGTGAAGTTGACGCCAAGGGGGACATCGGCGGTCTCGACCAGTTCTATCGCGATGCCTTTGAAATGGTCACCAACGAGAAGGCGCTGCGGGCCTTCGATATCCACAAGGAAGACCCGCGGCTGCGCGAAAAGTACGGCCGCAACGATCTCGGCCAATCGTGTCTGCTCGCGCGGCGGTTGGTGGAATCGGGCGTGTCCTACATCACCGTCCAGGCCGGCGGCGGATGGGACACGCACGGTGATAATTTCGCGCAGCTCAAGAACAACCTGTTGCCGAAGTTCGACCGCGCGGTGTACGGTCTCGTCAGCGATCTCTACGACCGCGGGTTGCAGAACGACGTCCTCGTGATGGCGATGGGCGAGTTCGGCCGCACCCCGCGCATCAACGGCGGCTCGGGCCGCGACCATTGGCCTGGCGCGATGTCGGTCCTCTTCGCAGGCGGCGGCCTCAAAATGGGTCAAGCCATCGGCACGACCGATTCGAAAGCCGAATATCCCACCAGCAAACCGTACACCCCCGGCTGCATCCTCTCGACGATGTACCACAGTCTCGGTATCGACCACCACCACGTCTTCCACGACCAGGCCAAACGCCCGCTGCCGGTGCTGAGTGAAGGCAACCCCATTGCGGAGTTGGTGGGGTAGTCATCGAAATTCGATGTGGCAAGGAGTCCATGATCGTTGAGAATTCTGACTCGTCAACGATCATGGCTCCGTAAAACGAGGAATTGAATCCATGATGCCAATCGTTCTCTCTCCCGACAACGAACGCTTTCTCTGCAGTCAGATCGATGCGGGCCGGTTTAATTCCGCCAACGACGCGATTAACGAACTGGTCAGCCAGTTTCGCGTGCGTTACGACGAGCTCCGCGAACAAATCGAGGAAGGATTCGCTGACATTGCAGCAGGGAATTACACAGATTACGACGAAGCCGGGCTTCGGGCATTCTTTGATGATCTCGTTCGGGATACGCGACAAGCCGCCTGCGATAATAACGATCCCGCATGACATTTTACCGACTGTCGCGCGTTGCTAAAGTCGCCCTGCGACAAATCGCGACACACATCGCCGCTGACCGACCAGCGTCGGTTAAGCCTGTCATCGACGCCCTCGTTGCCACGTTTATATTTCTCTCTCAACATCCCAATGCCGGCCACGAAGCGGCAACGAAGTCAGGTTCATGCAGGATCTTCCCTGGCAAGAAGCCTGCACACAAATACGTCATTGCCTTTTATGTCGACCAACAACAACTCGTGATTCTGGCTGTCGTTCACGGCGCAAGAGATTGGCCCAGACTCTTGCGCGAAATGGAGAAGGAAGCAGAATGAACAGCCGGACGCCGATCCCTTGTTGCGTTCTTATCGTGTGTGCCGCCTGCGCATCGATCGTTTTTGCCGACCTCCCCACGCCGCGCTTGGATGTGCTGCAACCCGTGGGAATGGTCGCGGGGAACACGGTGGACATCATCGTGCAGGGCAACGATCTCGATGGTTGCGAGACGCTCGTCCTCGGACATCCTGGATTGCGAGCCGAGTTTTTGAAGGCCGAGAACCCGAATCGTCTGCACTTCAAGCTGACGGCGAGCGGTGATGTCCCGACGGGGACGTATGACGTGTACGCCTCCGGCCGATTTGGCATTACGAATCCGCGATTGCTGCATGTCGTCCGTGGGCTGACGGACGTGCTCGAAGTCGAGCCGAACAACGCCGCGGCGATGGCGCAAACGGTGTCGCTCAACGTCGCCATCAGCGGGCAGGGGGACGGCAACAATCAGGACTTTTTCCAACTGCCGCTCAAGCAGGGGCAGCGGATCACGATCGACTGCTGGTCCGCGCGGCTCGAAACCGAGATGGACCCCACGCTCGCGGTGTACTCGGCGACGGGGCAGCAACTCGCGTCGAACTCCGATTACTACGGCCGCGATCCGATGATCGATTTTCTCGCCCCCGCCGACGGGACGTACTTCGTCGAAGTGCGGGACCTCATTTATCGCGGCGGCCATCCCTATCGCCTCTACATTCACGATCAGCCGCGCGTCGAAAACGTTTTTCCACAGGCCGTTACGGCAGGGCAGAGCGCGGCTTTGCTGGCACTCGGCAGCAACCTGGGAGCCGGCTCGCAAGACACCGCCATTCGCATCGGCAATCTGCCGCTGCAGCAGAAACCGCTCACCTTCACGGCGGGAAGTGAAATTACCACTCGCGGCGATTTCCGCTTCCGCATTCATCCCATGCAACACTCCGTTCTGCCGACCGCGGCGACTTGCACCCTCATCGGCGAACAGTTCCTGCCGTTTGAAACCGACCCGGCTGTGATCCTGATCACCGATGGCCCCACGAGCCTCGAACAGGAACCGAACGACAACAAGGAACAACCCCAGGCATTAACGTTGCCCGCAGTTTTGTCGGCACGGTTCGATCAACCGCGGGACGCCGACTGGTACACCTTTGAAACCGATGCGATGGGCGGAAACTACGGCTTCGATGTTTACGCGGAGCGCATCGCCGGGCGGTGTGATCCGTACTTGGCGCTGTACGACGATCAAAGCAATCGCTTCTTCGATCTCGACGACTTCGGCCATCGAATCAACGCCTTTGACGGGCACCTGCGTGATCCATCGGGCATGACAAATCTGCAACCCAACAAGAAGATCCGCATCCTGGTTCAGGACCGTTACCAGCGCGGCGGGCCGCGGTATCAGTATGTCCTCAGCGTGCGAAAAGCCCGCACCGATTTCTACGCGGCGTCCATCCATAGCAGCAACAACACTGCCGGAACGACGATCTGGCAAGGAGCGGCGGCTCACGTCGATGTCGTTCTGCACCACATCGACGGGGGGAATCAATTCCCCACAACCATCACTGCGGAAGGGTTGCCGCCGGGACTGCATGTGACGCCGACAGTCATTACGAATGATACCCGCGGTTCGGTCGCCTTCTGGGCCGATGACAACGCCGCGCCGTGGACCGGTTCGCTGAAACTGATCGCCACTTCAAAGCACGAGAACCGCGAACTGCGGCACGAGGTCCGCCCCCACACCCGGTCGTATGGCCAGTCAGGCAGCCGGGTCGTGCGCGAGCAGTTTGTCGCCGTCCGGGAACGGGCTCCTTACAGTTTGCGGATCGAACCGGAGCGTATCACCGTGGAAGCCGGGCAGAAGGCGGAAGGGAAACTGATCGTCACGCGCTACTGGCCGGACTTCAAAGAGGCCGTGAACTATCAGACGCTGAACTGGCCGGGGGTCTTGCAACTCGGCAACGGCACCATTGCCGCGGATCAGACGGAAGTGCCGGTGTCGATTCAGGTGCAGCCGAACACCAATGCGGGGGACTACACCGTCTCCATCCTGGGACAAGCGCAGGTGCCGTTCCACAAGAATCCCGATGAAAAGAATCGCCCCAATACTCTCGTGCCGATGACGAGCCGTCCGGTAACGATCACCGTCACCAAACCGCCACAGAAGTAGTTCCGTCGCGGCGAGTCAGGCCGGGACTTCCGCAACGGCCCAGGTGCTCTCGGGGTCTTCCAGCGGTTGCCGGGCTTCGGCCAGCAGAGCCACGAGCAATTTCAGTTTCGCTGCGGAAAGATGGCCCAGTTGCCGTCGATGAACGTTGCAAATCGGATCCGCTAAATCATCGAGCAGTTGCACCCCGGTCGCGGTGATGTGGACATCGACCACGCGACGATTATCGGCCCGGCGCGTGCGGACAATCCACCCGCGTTGCTCCAACCGGTCGAGCATCCGCGTCATGTCCGGAGCCCGCGAAATCAGCTTGCCGCCGATGCCTTGCACCGTAAGTCCATCGGGTTCCGCCGCGCGCAAGAGCCGCAGCGCGTTGTACTGCTGGGCCGAGAGCTCGTACCCGTTGAAGAGCTCTTCCTCCAGGGATTTCAGACGGTCGTACGTCCGCCAGAGGTTGAGATACGCTTCCTGCTCGGGAGTGTCATATCGACGATGATGAGGGGGAAGTAATGGGCTCATAGCCCCGACCGTATCCCCCGCGGAATTCACCGTCAAGACATACCGCCAAGGGCGTCGTCTCGATTCACTTAGCCGCGCTGCTGTCGTTCTTTGTCCTTCATCTGCTTGCGCAGATCGCGGCGTTGCCGCTTGCTGAGCCCTTTGAACATGTCGGACCCGCCTTCGCCGCCGTCCACACGGTATTGGGCGTCGTCATCGTCGCTGTCGTCGTCATCGTCGCTGTTTTGCTGAACCGGCTGCGACCGGGGCGGCGTCACGCTTTTTGAGGCCGAGGGAGGCGTCACGGATTTCGACACGGCGGGGGTGTTATACGACGCCGTCACTGCGGGAGCCGAGCGGGCCGGTGTCCGTGCGGGGGGAGGCGGCGGCTCTTCTTCCTCGTACTCCTCGGTCCACTCGTCGTCAGACTCGGCAGCCGAATCGTCGACTTCTTCCCAGGCATCATCGGCCGCGGCCTCGTCTTCGTATCCGCCGTCGTCCGTTTCCTCTTCGGCTTCCGGTTTCACACGGGTGCGGGGTTTCGTCACGCGCTTGGTTTTTGCGGCGGTCTTGCGACGCCGTTTGGGGGCCGAGTCGTCTTCGTCCTCGTCTTCATCCTCTTTCTTCTTCGTCGTGCGGCGCTTCGGTTTCACGGCATCCGCAGCTTCGCGGCGACGGAACGGCCACAAGCGACCGAGCACGCTGAACAGACTCAACCAGCCCAGCATCGTACCGGCATGCCCGCGCCAGTTGATCGGTTCCCGTGTCTCCGGGGGATCGGCAGACACGTAGGCGACAAACCACGCCTGCAACCACAACCCGGTTACGAGCAACCCGGTTCCCGTCAGATGGATGGCTGTCATCGCCGCGGGAAACCAACTGGCGGTGGACAAATCGCGGGCACAGAGTTCACCCACGCCCGCCGCGAACAGGACGAACACCGACGCGCGCACCAGCCAGACACTCAGGCGGTTCCGTTGCATGTCCCGATCGGCCAGCCACCAGACGGAGAGCCCGGCCAGAACGGCGGGCACCAGCCAGACGACTGTTTCCGCCCGCCAGATCGGCCAGCGCAACTGCGGTCCGGCCACCGCTGCGACGGCGGTGTGCAAGCTCGTTCCGGCAAAGAAACCCCACGCCGTCAACACCACTGCCGCCCAGGCCCAAACGCGATAGCGGCCCTGAAAATCGAGCTGACTATGCGAACGGTACCAGCCGATGATCGCCGCGAATTGACCCGCAAGCGTCCACAGGATGATATCCGTGTAGATGCTCAGAATCGGCCGCGAACCCTGCGTGAGATGCTCCACCGCCGGGGCAATCTGCGGATGCGGCGGCAACGGTCGCAAGAGCGCAAACGTTACTCCGGCCACGAACACCCAGAACAGACCGGCCAGTGTGTTCCGCTTCCAAAGCTGCCGGGGCAACCAGGGCGAAGCGGCGGGCACGTCGCCGAGTCGTTCGCGAAGCAGGCCCACGCCACCGGCATCCAAATCGCCGATCTCCGCCGCATCGCCGGCTCCCGCCAAGCGTCGACGTCTCCGATCATCGGGGGAACGCGATCCGGTCAGTGACACCGATGTGCCGTCCGTGGACAGGAGCAAACTTACTGCCGCAGTGCGAGTTAGGGAAAGAGATCCATCCCTCACCTAACAAATCTGACTTCGCACGCCTCGATACCATCGGACTAACCCAAGCCGTGTCTTCAGAAACCGTCTTGCTCGTCGCGAAGCCTTCCCAACTTTCCGCGCCAGCACTGCCGTTTTGGCAAAAACGCTGGCATAACCATTTTCCACAAAAGACAGAAACAAGCCATTTTGGCAGCAAAACAAATTTCGCCAAATTGACACCAAGTTCAATCCAATCGCGATTAATCAACACATCTAATTTCTGGAATTCACTTTACATCACACACATTGCTAGGCCGAGATCGAGAAAAATCAATTGGCATGCAGTTCGCTTTTGAGCCCGGCACAGCCCTTTCACCCTCACTCAAGGAGTCTCGAAGATGTTTCAGACCGTGTGCCAACCTTCCAGCAATGCGTGCCGCTTGGTTTACAAGCCGAGTGTGAAGATTCTGGAATCCGTCGACGGCCTCGAATTGATCGCGGAAATCCCCGGTGCAGACCAGAACTCGACGGATGTTGTCGTTGAAAAAGACACGCTGATCGTGCGAGCCCGTGTCACGGCTCCCGCACCTAGCGCGGAATCCCGTGTGCTCTATGCCGATCACCGCGATGGCGACTACGAACGGACGTTCCAGCTCGCACCGGAAATCGACCGCTCACGGATTGAAGCCCACGTGAAAGACGGCGTCTTGCGTGTGCGTCTGCCGAAGACGCAGCAACCGCTTCCGCAAAAAGTGACTGTGCTGGCGGGATAAGACCGGGAGTGCCGGGGATCGCGATCCCGGGGAACGGTCATCCTGCTGCGCCTTCCGCCCGGTGATGCCCCCCGATCACCGGGCGGCGTTGTGCGCAGTGGTCGAATCACACCGGCAAGGGTGCGAGTTGATCGCACACATGCGGCGTGCGCGTGACCCGGGGCATGATCTCGGGCTGATAGATTTCCAGAAACGCCCGGCCGGTGCGATGCCGGTCCCAGTCTTCCTGACTCGTCCAATGCTCGATGATCAGGAACTGCTGCCGATCACGCCGAGAATGATACACCTCGTATTTCACGCAGCCGACTTCCTGTCGCGAAAGCGTGATGCACCGCGCGAGATGCGCCGCGACAACGGGCACGTCTTCTAACAAGGTGACGGTGATCCACAGGTTGAGATAAATCATGGCGAAATCGTCGAGCGTTCTGTGTGAACTGTCAAGCGTTCATCAGGGCTCAACTTGAAGAGTCGGGGCAGGGGCCCCGACCTAGGGATGGGAACATCATTCGGAAATCTTAGGTCGGGGCCCCCGCCCCGACGTCTTTCGACCAACATTCTGATCTCCGGCGCGTAGCAGCTTTGCGGAGTTTGCCGCGATGTGGCGATTTTTCCGACTCTCTTTTTGACGTGGCGATTTCGCAAGCTAGGTTTGCGTGGTTCGTGACCACGGGGGATCGCGGATTGCGGCGGTGTCACAGGGGGTGTGACGCCGGAGCAATGGCAATCGTGGTGACGGACTGTCCCGGGGGGGAACCGTCATGTCGCGGATCGGCGCGCTCAACAACTTGAGTTCGGTATCGCTGCAGCTCCTGCATGGGCTGTCCGCCGCCACGCGCGGCGTCGATGACTCCACGCTGCGGCTCTCGACATTAAAGAAGATCAATCAGTCGTCGGACGATCCGTCGGGACTGGCGTTCGCATCCCGGCTGGAAACCGAACTCGGTTCGATTGCCACCGTTTCTTCGAATGTGGTGCGGGCCAAATCGCTCATCAACACAGCGGATACCGCGGCGGCGGATATTGTCGACAAACTGACGGCCGCGCGGACGTTGGCCCTCGCCGTCGCTGGCGGAACCCTGTCGGCTTCGGACAAGCTCTCCAAGCAGAGCGAGCTCGATGATTTGCTCAGCGGCATCGATCGCGCAGCGCAAACGGAGTTCGACGGGAAACGGTTACTCGACGGCACTTCCGGTTTCCGCACTTCCAGCGTGAACACGGCGCAGTTCCTCGATGTGGATGTCATCAGCAAGCAATCAACCAGCGATGTGACGGTCAACGTCAACGTCACCACGACGGCATTAAAAGGGACCAAAGCCTACACCGGCGGAGCACTCGGCGGGGCGACCACGCTGGAAGTCACGGGTGCCAGCGGAACCGCGACGCTGGAACTGGCCTCGGGGGCCACCACTCAGGAAATCACCGACGCGTTCAATGGCGTCTCGTATCTCACGGGTGTCAAAGCGACCCGGATCGATGCCAACGAAGTCGATTTCTCCACGGTCGATTACGGTTCCGCCGCGAAAATTACCATCACACCGATAACGGGATCATTCACCACAACGGGAACGGGGACCGGTCGCGATGCCGTCGCCACAGTGAATGGTCGCAGCGTCACGGCTAATGGAACGGCCTTCAGCGTGGCAACGGGGCAAGTCTCGCTGCAATTCGATGTCGCCGCCGCGGCTTCCGGCGCGTTGACCGCCTTTACGGTCAGCGGCAACGGACTGGAGTTCCAGGTCTCGCCGAATGTGTACGACACCGCCCGCATCGGCTTGGCGAACTTCACCACGGCGTCCCTCGGGGGAACGGCGGGAAAGGTTTCTTCACTTCGCAGCGGCCAAGCGAACGCCATCGACACCGGCGATCCGGTCACCGCGATTCAAGTGATTGATCAGGCTTTGAGCGAAGCCCGCTCCGCCCAGGTGCGCATCGGCAGCTTCAGCAAATACACGCTCGACTCCGCCGCCAATCTGCTCGACAAGCAGGCAGAGAAAGTCTCCGCCGCGCATTCGGATCTGATGGACGTCAACATCGCCGAGGAATCGGCCCGGCTCACCGCCCGGAAGTTGCAGCAGCAATCCGCAGTGCAAGCGCTGCAAATCTTCCAGCTTGGCTCCGACAACTTGTTGAGCACGCTCCAGGCGATCGCGCTGCGATCGTGAGGAGGCTAAGGGTTGAGGGCCAAGGGCTAAGGGACGTAGGTTAATGGATTGTCCTACCATGTGTCGTGATTGCAGGGATGATGTTCGCGCGCTACAGTGACGGCATCGGAATGGACAGCGGCGGTGGAGCGGAGCGCGAACATGCGGCGATGGTTTTGCAGCGTGATGATGTTGCTGGTCGGTTGCAATGCGGCGACAACGCCCGCTCCGATCACCCCGCCGACACCTGCGGCAACAGCGCCGACGGCGCCTATTCCCGCTCACGAAACCGTTGTCGAACCCGACACACCGTTCACACTCGAAGACGGTTTCCGATGGCTCGCCCGCGCTGACTTTGACGACTTCGGCGCGGAAGAGGGAACTTGGACCGAGATCCCCGAGGGCATGGCGTGCAGCGGGAAGCCGCGCGGATATCTTTTCTCGCGCGATTCCTTCCAGAACTTCACGTGGCGACTGGAATACCGCTTTCCGCGGCCGGAATCGTTGAAAGACGACGCCAAGTTCAAAGGGAACACCGGCTTCATGGTCTACATCACCGGCGAGCCCAAAATCTGGCCGGTGAGTCTGGAAGTGCAGGGCAAACACGTGCAGATGGGGACCATCAAAGAAAACGGCGGCGCGAATGCCCCGACGGTCGAAGATCATCCCGAAGTGCGCGAATCGGCCCGTAAACCGGTCGGTCAATGGAATCGACTGGAGATCGTCAGCAAAGACGGCGAACTCCGCGTGTCGCTGAATGATCAGCCGCTGTCCAAGAGTGCTCCCGACTTCCTCAGTTCCGGCGCAATCGGGATTCAGGCGGAAGACTTTCCGTTTGAAGTGCGACGGATGCGTCTGCGCGTCGATCCGTGATCGGTGGTTATTGGAGAAGCCCCATGGGACACACAGCGCGCGTCGGCATCGCCCTGGGTCTGTGCGGCGCGTCTCTCGGCTTGCCGATCGAAGCGGCTCAGAAAAGCGGCAACAAAGCGACTTCCGCGCAGAAGCGCGACGAACAACGTGAGAACGAAGCCGTTCGCGATGCGCAGGAGCATCTGAACGATGTGCAAAAGGAGCTGAAGACCGCCGAAGCCGATCTGCGGGAATCGCAACAGGCCGTGCGACAGGCGGTGCAAAATCGTCAGAAAGCCGTGGCGGCGGTGCAGAAAACGCTGGACCGACTCGAAGGGGAACATGCCGACCTGACGGGGCTGACCGCCGCCCGCCGGACGCGGAAGACGTTGCAAACGGAGTTCGACGAAAAGGCCGCGCCGGTGCGAAAATCGCTGGAATCGCAGGCCGATTATCGGGCAGCACAGTCCGCACTCACCCAAGCCAAGGCCGCATTGAAGCCCGTCGACACTGATGCCGATATCGACCGCAAACAACTCGCCAAAGATCATCTCGCCGCGACGGCCAAAGTGCGCGAATTAGAACAGACAGCCTTTCGCCGTGATGCCGGGCTAACGGCGTTGCAGACGAAAATCGATCTGGCTGAAAAGCAGTTCGAAGCGGCGAACGACAAGTTCGAAAAGGCGGTCGAACGTGACGCCGATCTGAAAGCCGCGCGCAAAGCGTTCGAGGATTCCAAAACGGCCGAAGACAAAGCGGAACAATCCGTGGCTAAAAAATCCCGCGAGTTCGCATCTTTGCGAGGGAAACTCGCTCAGGCCACGCAGCAGTTGCAACAAAAGAAGCTTCAAGACGCGCGCGACGACAACCGCAGCAAGAAAAAGAAATGACAACCCGGGAAGCCCCGTGATTCCGATGGCCGGGTCTCCTCTCATCGCCGACTCGCCAGCACCAGCGCCGTCGCAATGATGAAGTCAATCACGAACCGGTACTTCCACACCCGCACACAGAACCGGGGCGACCGCAAGATGGCCCGCGAAGCAAGCACGAGGTACAGGTTCGACGCAAACAGAAACGCGAAATGCACCACCACGGCCAGCGGCAAGGCCAGCACGGCCGTCGTCGCATCGAGTCGTTGAATCAGATTCATCGCCACCGTGTGACCGAACGCCGCGGCTCCGCAAAAGTGCGCCAACCACCACGCGGAAAGAATCGGCCGGTAGAACCACGAATAGTGGGGAAGCAGTGCCGCCATCGCTAACGCGAACGGCAACGGTGTACTGGACGAGCCATCGGTCGGGGGAGTGGTCGGAGGCGGCCCGCCCAGCCAGCCCATTGACGCCTGCGCCGCCATCCGCGCGACCATGATCGCGGCGCGTCCCGAGATCAGCGTGGCCATGAGCGCCACCATCACCATCATCGGTCGATGCTTCGCCAAACCGACGATAATGAAAATGCCACTCGCGACCGGGGCGAAGAACCCGATGAAAAATGCGGCCAGCAACCCCAGCGTCGTTTCAAACGTGACGTGGACTTCGATTCCCCCCGGCGCGGAATCGGCATCGCGTTCGATCGGCAGGGTGACCGTGGACACAGACAGACCATTCTCAACAAAGACGAATAACCGCCTTCACGGTATCGAGCACCGCCGGAGCGATCAATCGGATTCCGCAGATGTTGTCCACGTCTCGCATTCTTGGGGAACCGCCTCACAAATGATATCATGGCTCTCACGCTGCCGTGGCGTAATTGAGACTCTGTGACGGAATTGACGATGCCTGCCCCGCGTGTTTGTGTGTTGCGTGCCCCCGGGACGAACTGCGATCCGGAAACGGCGCACGCCTTCAACCTCAGCGGCGGGCAAGCCGAATCGATGCACCTCTTCCGATTGCTCGAACAACCGCAGCAACTCGAAAACTACCAGATTCTCTGCGTCCCCGGCGGGTTCAGCTACGGCGACGACCTCGGCAGCGGTGTGGTGTTCGCGAGCCAATTGCGGGCGCATCTCGCCGATGTGGTGGCGAAGTTTCTCAGTGCCGACAAACTGGTGCTCGGCATCTGCAACGGGTTTCAGGTGCTCGTGAAAGCCGGTGTGCTGCCCGACGGAGCAGAAGGCTGGTCCGCCGTCCATCGCGATAAACCGTCGGCGACGCTCACCTGGAACGAAAACGGCCGGTACACCGCGCGATGGGTGCGATTGAAAGTCGGCAGTTCGACAAATGTGTTTCTGCGCGGCCTGGATGAGATCGATCTGCCGATTGCGCATGCCGAAGGCCGATTGGTGGCCCGCAGCCCGGACGTGGTCACGCGCTGGGAAGAGCGCGGGCAATCAGCGTTGCGATACATTCCGTGGGCGGTGTCCGAAAACGGCCGCAGTCCCGCATGGGCCGCAAACCCCAATGGTTCGATCGCCGATCTCGCAGGCCTGGGCGATCCCACCGGGCGGATGCTCGGGCTGATGCCGCACCCGGAACGCTTCCTGTTCGGCACCCAACACCCGCAATGGACCCGCCGCCCGGCGAGCGAATTCGGCGACGGTCTCCGCATCTTCCAGAATGCCGTGCGCTATTTTCAATAACGATTACCGCTGCGGAACGGCGGCGTTATTTCTTCGGTCGCTCGGCTCCCAGCGGCATGACACCGAGTTTCCGTGCCGCCGAAATCGAAATCAACTGGATATCGGGATCGTCTTCGGATTCGAATGCGTCCTTGTGTTCCTTGATCCGTTCATCGCCCGTGGACAACGCCGCGCTGAATGTTTTTAGCGACGCCGCGAACTCTTTCTTCTTCACCTGTGCCGGCAGCTTCGGCAAGAACTTCACCGGCTGCAGATTGTTGTTGCCGAGCATCGTCGTTTCGAGCCCGAATAGCGTCGGATTCTCTTTGTTGCCGTCGGAGAAGGCCAGAAAACAATGCCCCGGCACCATCACCAGATACGCATCGAGCCCGATCCGTCGCAGAATGCTCGCCATCAACACGGAGCCATCCACACAGTTGGCCTGCGCGGACGTCACCGTGTCGTCCACAAAGCGAACCGTTTGACTGTAAACCAGCTTGCTCGGCGGTGCGGTGGAAACATCGCTGTACTTGATCCCGCGGCGTTGTAAGGCGTTCCAGATCGCGAACACCTGCGAGATTACCACGTCGCGGTCGCCCGACTGATAGCCCGTAAAGCTGTCAATCAGGTCGTTTTCCTTGGCAGCATCGAGGGCTTCCTTGAGCAGGCCATCAATCCACGGATGATTCTCGTTGACATAAGCCGCAAACGTCACGGAGATGTCTTCGAGGTCTTCGTCGCCTTCTCCCGTGACCACATAAAACGGACATTCGTTGATGGAACGCAGGAGCACGGTCTCCTGGATCTCGGGCAATCGTTTCCCGTTAACCGTCACTTTGATAGTCAGGTTCGCCGGTTTCTGCTGCGTGATTTGTCGCAGCGCGTCGTAGTCCCATTGGGCTTTGGGATAAATGATGACGCTGTCGTAATCGTCGTCGATTTCCCCTTTCCACTTCGATGGTTTCAGAAAACTGTCGCCGAACATCTCGACGGTGACTTTGTCGCCGCTTTCAACCCCTTCGAGTTCGACGCCCACGTTCCCGTTTTCATCGCCGAAAAGAGGCGTTTCCCCCTCTTCCAATTCCGGATCATCTTCGGTCTTCTTGTCTTCGGCCAACTGCTCATCACCGTTCCAGTCGACCGAAGCCGTGGAAATGATGTAGCTGGGGAAAAGATCGTTCCCGGTATAGCTGAGGAACGACGCGGTCGGTTCCTCGGCGGCACTGACGACGGCGGTGACACTCAAAAGCATCGCGAACAGGAAACGGTTCATCGGCGTTTATTCCTGCAAACACAGACGGGCAAACAGAACAAGCGCTAACGTCGCGACGAGATCAATCCAGTGTCGCGCTGTGATCGTATCCGATTCTGCGAGGGGACGACGATCCCAAAATACGTTGACCTGAAGCGAAACCCACGAATCGTCGAACGTGACGGTTCTGTCAGGAAAACACGCGAAATGTGATGTTCAACTGGAAGACTTGCGCCGCGGTTTGCTCTGCGCCGGTGCGGTCCAGGGATCTTCCGGCCAGGCATGTTTGGGATAACGGCGGCGGAGTTCGCCGCGAACCTGTTGGTACGCCGTCGTCCAGAAGGAGGCGAGATCGTCGGTGATCTGCTGCGGACGATGATTCGGTGCGAGCAGGTGCAACAACACAGGCACACGCCCGCCCGCAATCCGCGGCGTCGCTTTCCAACCGAAAACTTCCTGAATGCGGACCGCGAGAATCGGTGCCCGACCCGGCGCGTAATCCAACACAATGCGACTACCGCTCGGCACGGTGAGCCGTTCGGGCGCTTCACGATCCAGCAACGATTGTTGTGCGGCAGTGAGCGATTGCCGCAGAAACATCGCCCACGGAGCCGCGCGGAGTTCGCGGAACGAGCGACAACCCGCCGCCAATTGCGGCAGCAGCGCATGCAGTTCTGTGTCGGTCCATGCGGGAAATCCCGCTTCGGGCAACCATTCGCGCAGACATTGCACGCGCGCAATCAATTGTGGCACGGTCGCATCCTCCGGCGGGAAGACGCGCGGCCAATGGGTGACCGCTGCCGCGGCGAGCGCTTCGGCGACATCCGCATCGCGGTCCAGTGCCGCCGGATGTTCTTGCAAAACGAGATCAAACCACAGAGTGCGATGGCGGGCTTGAATGCGTTCGGCGACCGCGTCAAATTCCAAGTCGATTTGTGTCGATTTGTGCCGTCCGGTTAACCAGGCAGGATCGACAGCCGACGCACTGCGAACGAGGGCTTCGTCGCCGGAGGAATCGACGTCGAGGCAGACAAACAATTCGCTCTCCATCACCGCGGACGAATCGGCCAGGCGGACACCGCGATTCCCGACCATCACGCCGCGGCGACTGCGCGGCTCCCGCCGCCGGGCGAGCCGATCGGGAAACGCGGCCAACACCGCGCGGCCGAGGGCGTCCGATTCCGCGTGTTGCTTCTGATGATTCGGAGGTCCCGCGATCCTTTCGAATTGTTCGGCAGCTTGCAGGACCGTTTGGGCACCGCCGCGATGCAGCGTTCCCATGTCGGTTTCGAGCCGACCGGTTCGCTGGAATTCCAGCAGCGCGGAAACGCGATCGGCAAGATCGGAGGCCGAAACATGCCGTGCGGTGGTTCGCCGACCGGTGGCGAATGGATCGCGCTCGGCCAACAGCGCCGCCGCCAGACAACCCGCGGTCAGACAACCGAACTCTTTGGCAGCGAGAATCAACCGCGCCAGCCGCGGCGCGGTCGGCCAGCGTGACATCTCCCGACCGAGCTTGGTTACACCATCGTCATCCAGCGCATCCAGCGCCCTTAATAAGAAGTCTGCATGGCTCAGCGAGCCGGCGGAAGGTCGGTCAAACCACGGAAACAGATCGAGATCACGTTCCCCCCAGACGTGCAGCGACAGCACCGCGCCGGATAAATCCGTACGGTGAATCTCGGGAACATCGGCGACCGGTCGCGCCCGGTGCGACGCTTCGGTCCACAACCGCAGACATCGGCCCGGCCCCGTCCGGCCCGCGCGACCGGCTCGTTGCTCGGCGGAGGCCCGCGAAATCGGTCGCAGTTCCAGTCGATTCAAACCGTGAGCCGCGTCAAATTGCATCGTCCGGGCCCAGCCAGTGTCGACGACGGCGGTGATGCCGGGAATCGTGATCGAGGTTTCCGCGACATTCGTGGCAACGATGATTTTCCGCCCGGCTGCCGGGGCAAACACGAGATCCTGCTGGTCGGCGGCAAGTTCCCCATACAGCGGCAGGATTACGGAATCGGCCAGCGACGCATCGGCTTGCAGCAACGCCATCGTCCGCTGGATTTCGCCATAGCCCGGCACGAAAACCAGCACATCCCCCGCCGTTCGTGACAACACCCGCTGCACGCCGGACGCCGCCTGCTCGGCCAAGGGGCGGTCATCACTCGCCGGGAGATATTCCACTTCGACGGGGAACGGCCGCACATTTCCCGTCAGGATCGGACAGCCGCCGAGGTAAGCTTGCAGCGTCTCCGTCTGCAGGGTGGCGGACATCGCGATCAGCTTCAAATCCGGCCGCACGGTCTGCTGCACGCGGCGGACCATTGCCAAGGCGAGATCGCTGTCGAGATGCCGTTCGTGGAATTCGTCCAGAATCACGGCGTCGACGTTTTCCAGAAACGGATCGTCCAGCAGACGTCTTAAGAGGACGCCTTCGGTCATCACCACAATGCGCGTTTGGGCCGACACCCGGCGTTCGAAGCGAATCTGATAGCCGATTTCCGCCCCGAGCGGCGTCCCGCGTTCCTCAGCCATCCGCCGTGCAGTCGTCCGCGCGGCGACACGGCGTGGTTGCAAAACGAGAATTTGTCCGCCGCCGACCAGACTGCGATCGAGCAGGGCAGGGGGGATCCGCGTCGTTTTTCCCGCCCCCGGCGGTGCCTGCACGATCAGCGTGGGGGACGACCGCAGACATTCCGTCAAGGAGGGAAGAAGCTCGTCGATGGGCAGCGGTATCGGCATGCCCGGCAAGATAACGGATCACGTGAGGATTGTCCGCGACCACTTCAAGCGAGCGGCGTCGAAAGCGTGGATGATTTTGAAGCAGGCTGATCGCCGCCCAGCCACACCCCAAACATCCGGATCAACCCATCTTCAATTCCGCAAGTCACCCAGCCATCCTAAACCAAGGCTCATCCTCATTTCAGGTGGAAATCGTGGGACGCCCTCGGTACGGTGGTCGCGGTTTTGGACGAAGTGGCAAAGTCGACCCGCACGGAAAAGTCGGGGAAGGTTTGCCAGGTTCACAGAGGCGGGTGGGCCCAATTCACGACCCCCTGCTGTGAATCTCATCTGCTACGGAGGGTTCCGATGTCGAATGGATTGTTGTCCCGGACGGCGCGCTGCGTCGTGACGGGATGCTCGATGGTCGTGGCAGTCATGGTGCTGCCTCAACGGGGATTGGCCGAGGAGCCCCCCACAAACTGGCTGGCGGATTTTCATGCCGCCCAGGAACTGGCCAAGGAAAAACAGCGACCGCTGCTGGTCGCCATCACCGCGACGTGGTGCGGCCCGTGCCGACAGATGCGTCAACTGACGTTCACCGACGAACGGATCAAACATCTGGTGGAATCGAAAATCGTCGCCGTCGCGGTCGACGCCGACCAATACCCGTCGGTGGTGTCGTCGCTGGGAATCACCGCGTATCCCACCACGATCTTTTTTGATGCCGCGGGCAATCGTCGCAAAACGTGGACCGGTTTCCAGCACGCCAACGAGTTTTCCGTCGAGTTGGAACATCTCAGCGGCATGACCCAGCCGCCCGCCGAGCGCGATCCGTTCGCCCCGGTGTCGGCGTTGTTCCCGCAGAATTCGAGCCCGGTGGCGTTCGGCGGCTTCTGTCTGGTCAGCCTGCTGGACGACAACAAACTGCGTCGGGGTCTGGACGAGTTCCGTCTCGAATACCGCGGGCAGACGTTGAGCTTCCAGACGGCGGCTCACAAACAACGCTTTTTGGAAAACTCCGAGCGGTACTGGCCGATGGCCAACGGGGTTTGCCCCGTCACCGCCGAGCCGGGTGACCCGCGCGTGGGTGTTCGCTGGAAAGGGCGGTTGTGGTTCTTCACCAACCGCGATCGTCAGCAGCAGTTCATCCGCTCGCCCGACCGGTTCACGCGAAATTCGCTTTGATCTTCACCGCGTGATTCCGATGGGTAAGTCGGTTCACTTGGAATTCTGCAAAGCGGCAAGCGAGCGCAGTTCCTGAACCGATTGGATGACAATCATCGCTGCCTGATCGATTTCCTCGATCGTATTGAACCTCCCCAGACCGAAGCGCACGGAACCACGCGCTCGGTCTGCGGGAACGTTCATCGCCTGCAAAACATGGCTCGGGGCGTGATCGTCCACGCTGCACGCTGCCCCGGCACTCGCCGCAATACGGTCGCCAATCTTCGCCAGGAGCGCTTCGGCATCGATTCCCGCAAACGCCACATGCAAATTGCCGGGAAGCCGATCCTGCGGACAGCCTTGCAAGCTGACGTCGCGGAGTTCCACCTGGAACTGCGACCAGAGTCGCGAACGCAAATCGCAGATTCGTACGGCGTCTTCCATTTGGCGGCGTGCTGCAATTTCACACGCGGTTCCGAATCCGACAATCAATGGCGTCGGGAGTGTGCCGGCGCGACGCCGGTTTTCCTGCGATCCACCGAGCAGCAGCGGTTGCAGTGGCACGGGACCGCGTCCCCGGCGGATGACCAGCGCCCCAATTCCCGGTGGTCCGTACAGTTTGTGTGCCGTCAGACTCACCAGATCGGCGGGCCAGGTGCGACCGGGCAGCTTGCCGATGGCTTGCGCCGCATCGCAATGCAACCACACGTTGCGGTCGCGACAGACCGCGGCGATCTCTTCCATCGGATTGACTGTGCCCACCTCATTATTGGCCGCCATGACGGAGACCAGTCGACTGTCCGGCGTAATGACAGCGGCGACCGCTTCAGCCGTGATGCAGCCGACGTCATCGACCGGAATTCTGGTGACCCGCACGCCACGGCGACGTAACCGGTCGGCGGGTTCCAGAATCGATTTGTGCTCCACCGCAGAGACGAGCAATTCGCCCTGAAACAATCCGCGCAACACCCAGTTATTGGCTTCGGTCGCCCCGCTGGTAAAGACGACTTCGCGTGGTTCGGCATGCACGATTGCCGCGACTTGTTCCCTGGCACGTTCCACCGCCGCGCGGGCTGCGCGACCGGCGGCATGGTGACTGTTCGACGCATTGCCGATGCGGTCGGACCACCACGGGGTCATCGCTGCCAGAACTTCCGGGTCCACCGGCGTCGTCGCGTGATGGTCGAGATAAATCACGGTCGCCGTCCGTACGAATGCGTCACGCCGGTTTGACCGGGCTGACAAATCCCGGCGGCTTGATTGCCAGCAGTGAAGAATGCAGGTGCGACAGCATCCGTTCGGCGGTGTTTCCGAGAAGCACGCCCGCCATTCCGGAGCGGCCGACCGTGCCGATTACCAGCAGGTCCACTTCATTTTTCACCACGAATTCGGGCACAACGGTGTCGGGGTTCCCTTCGACGACTTCCATTTTGAAGCCGTACGGCAGCGACCGGGCGTCGGTCTGCATCAATTGCGATTCCAGACTGTGGCGGGCTTCCGCGTGGAGTTGCTCGCGCGCTTTCTGCATCGCGCCGTCATTCACGCCGGCCGTGCGCATGTACGACTCGAACGGGAATTCCAAGGCATGCACGACAAACAGTTTGGCTTGCAAGGCCTGCGCAACACCGACCGCGGCTTGCACGGCAGCAAAGGCGGCATCGCTGAAATCGGTCGCGACGGCGATCTCGCGGACTTCGCGAATTTCACCCGGCTTTGCGACCCACACGGGGACCGGGCAGGTCCGCATCAACTTCCGGGACGTGCTGCCGAAGAGCATCCGGGCCATCGCGCTGCGGACGTGGGTCCCGACCAGCACGAGATCATGCTTGCCGGCGGCGGCTTCGCGGCTCAACTCTTCCCACGGTTCACCAAAACGGACCACCGTCGCCACTTCTGAGCCCGAAGTACGAAGTTTGATGGCGATGTCTTCCAGGGCTTTTTTCGCCACATCTTCCACCGTCCGAACGGCATGAGCCCGGTCGACTTCGAGGATGTGGAACGCTTGCTCCGAAATTTCCAACACCGCACATAATGTGATCTTCGCGCCGGTCGTGCGGACCAGTTCTTCCGCCTGTGTTAATGCGGCCTGGGCATCCGGCCCCAGTTCGACCGAGGCAATCCGGTCGCCGTGATGCAGGTTCAAACCGACCAGAATGCTTTGTAAGCCGTGCATGAAAATATCTCGCTGCGCCAGAAAGTCTCGGGGCCATCGAACGCGCGCCGCTCGATGCTGTCATCGTATCGACGGCGGTGTTGCAGCGTCCACTCTGCGTTTTTGTGACCGTTTCGGGGCGATGGTCCACCGCAAATTCGTTCCAACGCCCGGCTGGCAATGCACGTAGATTTCGTGCAGCTCGCGAATCGCCTTGTCGTCCGCCGCCACATTCGCCAAGATGCGAACATGGGTAGGGTTTGCCGAGTCTTCGAGGCGAACCACGCCGGTTGAATACGGTTCGCCTCGAAGACTCGGCAAACCCTACAAGATTGACTTCCCCCATCGGACCGCCTATGTCGCTGGTATTGCAGGATGTCCGCAAGAGTTACCGCGAACCGGGCGGCCGGACGATTCCCATTTTGAACATCGCCAGCTTCCGCATGGACGCCGGCGAACAGGTGGTGCTGCTGGGCTCCAGCGGCGGCGGCAAAACGACGTTGCTGAACGTGATCGCGGGCATTACCGCCGTGGACAGCGGTCGCGTGTTGATCGGCGGCATTGATGTTTGCAAGCTTCCGGAAGCGGCCCGCGATCGCTTTCGAGCCGACCGCATCGGTTATGTTTTTCAGACGTTTCACCTGCTCCCGGCGTTCACCGCACTGGAAAACGTGCTGCTCGGAATGACGTTCTCCGGCAAGGGGGCGAACCGGGCCAAAGCGATCCAGTTGCTCAAACGGGTCGGCTTGTCACACCGCATGAATCATCGCCCCGGACACATGTCGGTCGGCGAACAACAGCGTGTGGCTGTCGCGCGGGCGCTCGCCAATACACCAGTCTTGTTACTCGCCGATGAACCAACGGCGAACGTTGACGCGGCGAATCAGCAAATCGTGCTCGATCTCTTGCGCGAATCGTGCCGTGAGGAAAAGGTGGCGTTGCTGCTCGTCACCCATGCTCCGGAAGTGGCGAAACAGTTCGAACGTGTCGAAAAGTTGGCGGAATTCAATCGCCCCGGGGTTGCCCCGCTGGCTGCAGGAGCCTCGGCATGAATCTCGCCAGCATCGCGTGGAAAAGTGTGAAGCAACGGTCGCTGTCGTCGGCCCTCACCAGTCTCAGCGTCGCCCTCGGGGTGATGCTGATGGTCACCGTGCTGGTGATCTTCTCGGTCCTCGACAGCACGTTCAGCCAGCGGTCCATCGGGTATGACCTGATCATGGGACCGAAGGGAAGTCCGCTGCAGCTCGTGTTGAGCACGGTCTACCACGTCAATCCGCCGATCGAGAATTTGCCTTATCGGTTCTATAAAGAAATTCAAAAAGATCCGCGTGTTGAAACCGCGATACCGATTGCCATCGGCGACACCACGGAGCAGGGGGGCTTCCCCATCGTCGGCACGATTCCGCAGTATTTCGTGATTGACTACGCTCCGAATCGACAGTTCATGGTTGAGGGAAAATCGCTGCAAAAGCCCTTTGACGCCCTCATTGGTTCGCGGGTGGCGAAAGTGAATGGGTGGAAGATCGGGTCGACGTTCCGGCTCGTTCACGGCGGCAATGAGGGCCATGTTCATAACGAACTGTTCACGGTCGTCGGCGTGCTGGCACCGACAGGGACCCCGAATGATAAATCGGTCTTCGTGCATCTCGACGGGTTCTACCAAATCCAGGGGCACGACAAACCGTTCGATGAAGCGATCCGCCGGGAACGCGACTTCTTCGGTGAGCCGCCGCTCGGTAAAGCAGAATTGGACGCCGAAGTCGCCCGGCTCAAGAAAAAATACAGCCATGAGGGCCACAAACACGCACCCGGATTCATTGAGGAAGTGCCGGAATTGCAGAAGGACGTGACCTCGATTCTGTTGCTGATGAAATCACCGAGCGCCGCGATTCTGTTTGCCGGTGAATGGAAAAAGAGTTTCCGCCCGGCAATGGCCATCAACCCCATCTTCCCGATGCAGCAGTTGATGGTCGACGTTCTCGGCGGCGTGCGCATCATGCTGATCTTTCTGACCAGCTTGATCGTGCTCGTGTCCGGCATCGGCATCTTTGTGAGCATCTACAACTCGATGAGTGCCCGGAAGCGCGAGATCGGGATTCTGCGGGCGCTCGGAGCGCGACGGCAAACCGTCTTTTCCATCGTGCTCGCCGAATCGATTCTGCTCTGCGGCGGCGGCGGGGTGATCGGTTTGCTGCTCGGTCACGGACTGGTGTTTCTCACCGCCCCGCTGGTCGAAATGCGGTCCGGAATCATCATGAATCCTTGGAGCTTTGAGCCGATGGAAGCCGCGCTGTTGCCCGGACTATTGGTCCTTGCAACGCTGGCCGGCTTCCTGCCGGGACTGCTGGCTTACCGCACCGATGTTGCGGATGCGCTGCAGAATTCGTGAAATGACGAGCCCGAAGCGCGAGCGCCGGGTGCATTTATATCGAAGAACCAGGCGCTTGCGCTTCGGGCTTGTTCATGTGCTGAACAATTCTCAGATTCATGAGAAATTTTCGATGAGTTCGGCTATTCGCGGCGCGGATAATCTGTTAGCGTGTCGCGAGCAGTCGACCGAAAATGGTTCAGTTCCCGCACTTCAACGCCCCTTCTCTCAATTCCCTTTTGAGTTGACGGATCTGTCTGAGGAATCGGTCTGAAAGGTTTGCTGGTCGTCCGGTGTCGGTCATGTGACGGCATCGGCAGTGGTACGGTTAGTCGGGCGACCCGACGATTGAAGGCAGTCTGAATGGCTACGAAGTTGTACGTGGGGAATTTGTCGTACGGGATTACGAGCAGCAAGCTGGAGGAGCTCTTCGGGGCTCACGGCGAAGTGCGCTCGGCCCAAGTGGTGATGGACCGGGACACCGGCCGCTCCAAGGGTTTCGGGTTCGTGGAAATGGGCAGCCCGCAGGAAGCCCAGACCGCGATCAACGCTCTGAACGGTAAGGAAGTGGAAGGCCGCGCCTTGACCGTGAACGAAGCGCGTCCCAAAGAAGACCGTGGCGGTGGTGGTGGCGGCGGTCGCTCCGGCGGCGGCGGCTACGGTGGTGGCGGCGGTGGCGGTGGATACGGCGGCGGCGGCGGTGGCGGCGGACGCCGTTACTAACCGACGTTTCTCCTCTGAGGTGAACGCGGGCCAACATCGATTGATTCAATCTCTGTAACACCGCATCAAATCAGCTGAAACTCACGACGGCCGGAACGCAAGTTC
>JAKFUG010000048.1 GCA_021732785.1 Planctomycetaceae bacterium | reverse complement strand
TCACCGATCCCGATTCACGGATCATGAAAGCGTCGAACAAGGGCTGGGATCAGTGCGGGAATGCCCAGGTGCTGGTTGACGAAGCGCAACTCATCCTCGCGGCCGATGTCACGCAGCAAGCCAACGATGTGCAGCAGGTGGCACCGCTGCTGGAGCAAATGGAAGCGAATCTCGTCGACGCAGAAGTGACCGCCCGACCGCACACCTTCGTCGCCGACGCCGGTTATTACAGTGATGCGAACACCCAGTGCGTCGAGTCGCACGACATCACGCCGTACATTGCGACGCAGCGGTTGAAGCATCACGAAGAGCTACCGCCGGTGCCGCGGGGACGAATCCCGCAGTCACTCACGCCGAAGCAGCGCATGGCCCGATCGCTGCGGACAAAAACGGGCCGAGCGACGTACAAGAAACGGAAGGGCCAGGTCGAACCGGTGTTCGGGCAGATCAAACAGGGTGGCGGTTTTCGCCAGTTCGCGCTGCGGGGCCTGAAGAAGATGCAGGCCGAATGGCAACTGGTGTGCCTGACGCACAACCTGCTGAAACTCTTCCGCCACGCGATGGCGTAGGCCGCCCCACGGCGGCTCGGCCACCAGCCCCCACGCCGCGATCACTCCCCCGAAAAATCACACCAAACCCGCTGGCTTCAATTACGCGGACAGGCTCCTAGGGATCTCCGGCATGGAGGGTCTAATAACGTAGCTCCCTACTATAGCCGAAAAGCGGCCCCCCCGCTAGACCCCCTATTACCCGATTTTCAACCTGATACGGGGTCCGTATCGTTAAAAATCCCCAGGAAAACGTGGTAGGTAAGAACGTTCGGGACGTAGATTTCGTGGGTTCAAATCCCGCCATCCCGACTATTTTCAGAAAGAAGCCCTTCGGCGAGAACGTCGAAGGGCTTTCTCATTGTGGGGATGAGATTTACGTCTTCGAGTCGGCAGTTCAAAAACACGATTTCGAGCAATCGCCGCTTGGCCGTATAGTCAGCGGTAAGCCATTGCTGCTTCAAGGTTTGCGAAAGTTCAAAAACTTTCGTCGCCAAGTCGGCCGTTTCGTCGTGGGAGCGGTCCAGCACATCCAATTGCAGCTTGATGGAGGCGAGACGGTCACGCATCTCAGTGTGCTTGCGTGCGAACGTCGCCTCGTCGATCTCCTCGGCCAGCCGCATGTTGAGCAGCCGATCCTGCTGGCCAACGATCAGCGTCCCCTGACGCTGTAGCTCTAACCGCTGGGCACGGGAATCGGCTTGAGCGTCTCGTGTCTGCGACGCCAGCACGAGGCGGAACCAATCGCGGACGCCTTCGTCCTCTACCCGCATCTTTTCGAAGATGGCCATCACCTGGCGTTCGAGTTCGGCTTCAGGTACGCGGATACGCGGATGACCGGCGATGTTGTAGTAGGTGCAGCGGTAATAGGTGTAGAACCGCTCGCCCGACTTCATTTTCTTGCGTACCCGCTCACCCGTGATCGGATGCCCGCAATGGGCACACTGGATCAGGTCACCCGCGTAAGTGTGTGCGTGCGATTGGTAGACGTGTCCGCCGAGCAGTGCTTGCACGCGATCCCACGTTGCCCGGTCGATCAGCGGTTCATGCTTGCCGGGATACCACTCCCCACGGAATTCCAATTCACCGATATAGGCCCGGTCCTTCAGGATATTATGGATGGAGCTTCGCGGGAATTTCGGGGTTGAATCGCGAAACTGACGCCCCTCGCCCGCGAGCTTTTCGACAAGCGTATCGAGCGTGTGGTTTTCATAAGCGAAGAGTTGGAAGATACGTTTAATGTTGTCGGCAGGAATGGGATCGACTTCAACCATGCCGCGACCATCCTTGCGGATGTTGCGGTAGCCGTAGGGACCGCGAGAAACAAACCAGCCTTCCTGCACGCGACGGGCCAGCCCTTCGCGGACATCGACCGATTGTTGCTCGGTGTAGAAGCTGGCCATGTTCGCCAGCGTCCGCCGCATCATGCGACCGGCAGGCGTGTTCTCGGTCGGTTGCGACACGGAGATGAACGGCAAGTCGTATTCCGACTCCAGCCGTTCGAGTTCGACATAGTCGAAGAGGTTGCGGGCCGCTCGGTCCACTTTGTAGAAGAGCAGCCCATCAAGAACGCCCGCGTTCTTCTTGGCGTAATTGACCAGCTCGCGAAACGTCTTGCGTTCATCGCCCTTGCTTGCCGTTTCGGCAATGCGATAGAGCTTGGCGATTTCACCGCCAGCCTGCATTGCGTACCGTCGCAGGGCATCTTCCTGTACTTCGAGGCTGAAGCCTTCGCGTTCCTGTTCCCGACTACTCACCCGTGCCAGTGCGAGAAAACGCTTCATGACGATGACCCCGAAGATATTGCCTGATACAACCGACCCACGCTCTGGATCATTGTAACGGCTTCTTCGGGCGTGAGTATGCTCGCATAGTACGGTTGCCAGACGCGGATGGTTTCTTCGATCAGTTCAGCCGTGATCCAGTCAGGTAACCCGGCCGGGACGATGCTCGGGCGAGCATCCCCCAGGGCAACGCAATCTTTCTTTGGATTGCTTCGGGACATGGCTGGAATTCACCACCGCTGAAAAGGGATTGCAATAGGCGCACCCAGTCCACTGTGGCCTGAGGCGTGCGAGTAAAAATCGCGAGAAAGGCCGGTCAGGCTCAGGAAGCCCGCAACAGCCCCTCTCGCTGGTAACGTTGCAACTCTTCATGGGAAATTGCCCACGCGGCATGAGCGCCGCGCCCGCTGTCTTTCTTCCGTGCCTGGATACGGCCCAGCCGACACCATTCACGGCAGGTAATTACGGAACGCCCCACGATCCGCGAGAACTGCTCGACGGAATACCAGTCTTGCGACGGCTGGCGCTCGACCAATGCCATCAGCATCGTTTCAATTCGCTGAAGCCGTTCCTCGACAGTCATGGGGTGATCCTCTTCCAGCTTGGGCCGCAACCGGTCCTGTTATTGCCACTGTTACTTCATCCACCGCGCGAGGAAGTTGATGGCTGTGCTGGAGACCGCCTTCTTAGCGGCGTCCTTCACGTCCGGGTTGCTGGCAAAAAACATCTTGCCGAGCTGAATACAGGCCGCGACGAACAGGATTAGGATCAGGCCGCTCTGGTTGTAAACGTCTGTTAAACTTGCGAACAACATGGTTGCTCCTTTAATTATCTCGACTCTCTCTGCACCGCGACCCACGGCCCCAACATGGATGCCGTTTCAAGATCGTGGTTTTTCATCGTTGCGTTTCGGCTTCCTTTTGCGGCTCCTGTTCCGCACCCCGTGATGCGTAGGAATCCAGCATCTGGTTGTAGTTGCCGTACACGTTTCCCATGTCTTGGGTCACCATCTGCGGCGTGGGATTCATCGGCGTTCCCGGCTCCCCGCCAAATTCGGGGCTGCCAAGGAACGTCTCATTCACCGTGCTGCGGACATCTTTGACGGCCTCGCGTGCCATCGCCTTTAGTTCCGCCCCAAGGGACGGTTGCTTCTCCGCCCATTCGTTGCGCTGGTCAATCATCCGCTGGATGATGCCAGGGCTGCCTTCTTGTTCGTCTGACATAGTCATCTCCTCATTTGGTCTGAGTACCACTGATGTTCAATCGTCGCGTCCTGCATCCGCTCGATCCGCTTCATTGAAAGGGCTTCATCAATGCCGTGCCGCACGATGAAGCCGACTCCACAAAGGACGAGATAGCCGCCCACACCCACCGAAACCGGACAGAGCAATAATGCGAGGGTGAAGCAAAACACCGGCTCGACCAGTTCCTTTGCCATGCGTTCGCTTTTGACGAATGGCACTTTCATGGCCCAATACGGAAAACCGGGGTATCGGGAATGCAAGACCGCCCCGCGACGGAGCAGCCTAAAGGTCTCAATGCGTTGCCAGATTTGGGCGACAAGGAACAAGCCTGCAAATACGAGGAATGCACGGCCCTCCGATGCAGACAGCACATAGAGCAAAATCAAGGCGATGAGTGAATTGAGTGCAAGGGCCTCTTTGCCGAACCCGCGCCGGATGAACACGGCGACGGTGGTGGCCAGTACATTGGCCGCCAGGTAGACGAGGCCGAGAATATCTGGATTCGCAGCCTGCCCATTGGGCTGACTCTGGTTTTGAGGACTCGACATGATTTATTCCTTTCGTGTTGCTATCCCACTTGGCTGAATTCACGCCACAGCCAGTTCTGTCCGCTGGAAAACGGTTCCCCGGAGCGGATGACGACTGCGTCGCAAATCAGGTTATTGGCCATGCCGCCCGTGCGAAGCCCATTCATGAGCAGGTTGGGCTTGAGCATCGGCTCGTAATGCTCGCTGGAGCTTGAGGACACCCTGGAACGTCCCATGAATTCGGAAAACATGTCTTCTATCGGGGCCAAAGACGTGCCCACGAAGACTTCCCGGCCCTTGCCAATAAGGTTGGAGGCCCAGTCCGCCGTTTGGACATCACCAAGGGCGTGGAACACCTTTGTTGAAAAGTTGGTAAGCAGGGCATCAGCCTGATGTTTTCCGGCTTCCCCTTTCATGCTCATGTAGTAGCTATGCAGCGATTGCGTGAGGACCACCATGCAGCCTTTATGGCTGCGGCACTGAGCCAGGTAATGTGCGTCGTAGTTGTTCATGAATTGGGCATATTCATCGGCCCAGATCACCACGACGTTGTCATCCGCCTCGGTCCTTCGGCGAAGGACTCGCCGCTGAACCAGGTATTTCCATCCCGCCGCAATTAAAGCCCCCATGTCGCCCCACTCGGCGGGAGCCATGTTCACTATGACCCACTTGCCCGCCAACATGTCTTCAGGGCTTACGCTCGTGGTGGTGCTTACAAGTTCCCGGACCATGCCGGTGTTGAAGACATGTAGGATGCCCATTACGCCGGTCATGATTGAGGACCGAGTTTTCTCAGCCATCGCCGGGAATTCTCCCAGCCAGTAGTCCGCAGCGAGTTGATAGTCATGGGCCACAATCCCCGGCGTTCGCTTATCGAAGGCGTCGGCGATGCATTGGTTGCAATAGCCCGCCCGCCACTCAGGGCTTGAGAGTTGGGCCAAATTCATGGCAGCGGTGGAAATGAAACGCTGAATCGTTGGGGCGGAGATGGAACCAGTGGCGAGTTTCACGATTTCGACGGCATTGAAAATCATGCGTTCCTGTTCGCGTTCCCAGAAATCCGCGTTCTCGCCACCCTTGGTGTCTGCGGCCCGCATCGTTTCGCCGATGACCGTGATGCAGCGGGTGACATCCCGCGTATGCCCGCCCATTGCGAGCACATAGCCAAGGAAATTGAACCGTTGTGGCGACTCCGGCGAGAAGACGATGAGGTCATCTTTACGGCCTGCCTGCTCGAACATGGCTTGCCACATGACTAAATCTTCTGGCTTTGCGGCCAGGATCAAGCCGCCCGACTTCGAGTAGCGAAGGATGGCGTGCCCTAGTTCCTTACCGCTGCTGCTGGTCTTGCCTGAGCCGGAACGCCCGGTGATGCACACGCCACCGTTAAGCAGATCCCGAACCCTGAACGGGTCGGTATTCGACCAGTGCAGTAACGGCTGGTCCAGTGGCTCCCTCACCCGGCTCATTTGGGAATGCGCCGTGCGATTCTCCATCCGTCGGGCAATGAATAACCCCGCCACAATGATCGCCAGCAGGATGAGTGACTTGTCCATGAGAATCCCCTTCCAAGGTCGTTTGAGACGATTCAAATTCCTGTTCATAGTTGACGGACGAAGGCAGTAAAGCTGCTGGTCGTCGACTCAGGCCGCAGAGCATCCAGATCACGACACCGGGTACGCCGACGTATGCGGAATAAATGGCCAGAACGTCATAAGTTGATGACCATTGGATACGCCTAAACACTTCGTCCCAGTACCACTCCCAATACTGCTTGCGGTACTCATAGGGCAGTTCCTCCCATTTCTTGCCATCCGGGTGTTCGGGGTATGAGTCGCTGTCGAAGATGCTCTCGAACACTGTGTCAGCAGCCACGGAAAGTCTCCCGTGCGCTTGCAACAGCCCCAAGACAATCACCATCCCTGCCGTGACTCGTAAAATAAGTCGCATAGTTCCCCTCCCCTTTCTGTTGCTTATGCAGCGTCAGCAACCTTCATGACTTGGTAAATCTGGAATGTGTCATCACGCCACAGGGAGTAAATCACCCTGTCGTCGAGCAACACTCTGCTCTTGTGAAGTTCTTCAATTGCCTCTAGCACCTGGTCTTGCGTGAGGCCATGCCTGGCCAGTTCCATGTCGATCTCAGCCCGCAGCTCGTCAATCTTCCGCTGGTGGGCCAACATCTGCCTGACAAAGGCCAATGCGACCACGTGGCAGAAGGCCAGAGTCACGGCACTGAAACCGATTGCGAATCCGAGGATGACCATATTCCGACTCCCGAAAATGTTGATGCTGGTGTCACTACAAGCAAGGCAGTGTGATTCGTGATCGCTGTCACCCGGCACGGCTTTTGTCCCGCATCACGCTTTGCCAGGTCTTTACGTCGAGTTTCTGCTCGCGTGCTTTCCGGGCTTCTTTTTGCGCCTCGCTGAGCGCCTCAATGAAGTCGTCGAGCGACAGGTCTTGCCCTGACGCCGTGATACTCACGCCGGATGGCAATGGGCAGGAAATCCTTTTCGTGCGAACTTGGGGCATTGAAGCCTTACGCTGCTTGCGGAGGTGAGCGGCCAAACCGTCGCGTGAAAGACCAGAATCCTTAAGACGCAGCAATTCGCTTTGCTGCTCTACAGGGGCGCGGCTGATTTCATAACAGGTTGAAATCCCGATCCGTCCCGCCTCAAGGGCTTCCTGAACCTCCTTAATGCAGCGAGATGGCGAGAGGTATTTGCTGATAGTGGCGTCGGAGAGTTTCAGATGCTGCGCCAAGTCCTTGTTGGACCACCTAGGGTTAAGCCTTTGCAGTTCCTGGAAGCCCTTGGTTTTCTCACCATCAGACAAGTCCACTCTTTGAATATTCTCGGTCAACTGAAAGATGCGGACCTCGGACTCCGTCATTGGTTCGTCGCTAATGACGACGTCCAATTCCTTGAGGCCGACCAGAGTTGCCGCCCGAAACCGCCGCTCTCCGGTGATTATGGTGCCATCGGGCCGAGCCAGGACCGGCTGAAGCTGCTTGACTTCGAGCGACTCACCCAAAGGGCGAAGTCCTTCCTCCTCAAAATGCTCCCTTACTTGCGAGGCGGTCTTGAACCATGCCAACGGTTTTTTCGCTAGAATCATCATCAGTTTCTCCAATGAACCCAGGACATCCGTCTGCGGCAGCGGCTCGCAGATTGCTTTTCCCTTGCCCGACATGGAAAATTTACCTGGGGGCCGCAGAACGCTCCCCCCATGCTGAGAACGTTCGCCAGAATTCCCGCGATGCCGCCGCAAAGACCCGAGATTGGTTGTGATGGAAACGATGAACCCGACACTTCCGAAAGGAAGGACTATCCCCATCAACGGCGATGCCGTAAGAACGCGACGATGCGAACTTTGCTGGGATGTGGGCGCGCTCGCTCACAAAGCGGGGTATTCGATCAAAACGATTGAGAACATCGAGAAGGGCGGAAAACGTGTCTATGCCATCACGCTTTTCGGGATAGCAAACGCGCTCGATGTGAATTTTGCTGTGCTCGTCGCCGGTCCGATCCCCAGCCAGGACGACTCAGACCCGAACCCCCAGAGCAGGCGCGTTTCAGGAGTAATCGTCCACTTCACCCTGAATTTCGACCATGTCGATGCTTCCGATCAACTCATTTCTCTGATGAAAAACCTTGCCGATGCCATCGGAGCAACGGCCGAATTCGGGGTCTTATCCGTGAAACAGGGCAGCTTGGTCGTGACTTTGGAGATGAGCGAAGAGGACGCACTCAAGCTGGTTTCAGCATTCGGAGATGGAGAATCCACACCGCGCAGACGGAAATTGGACGAGCTTGGGGTATCAAGGATCGAGCTTGCCTGGACGCCTGAGCTGCTTCGCGTCAAAGAAGCGTTAGGGGAGCTGAATCGGAGTGATTTAGAGGCGAACACATACGAAGAAAGTCATTTGCATTCCATTAATCGCAAGGATGTGTGGTATCTCTGGAAAATCGCTAAAGCACAAAACGCAATGACCGACGCACCCGGTCACGATGAGTCTGCAAAAGCGTTTCATAGGCTCGCCGCAGACGCATCCACGGAAGGGCTGCTTCCTAAAGACGACGATTTGTTTATTGCTCGACTGCTTCTCAGTCAAAGCCCTTTAGTGTTATTGAATATGCCTCGCGTGGATCGGGGAGGCAGCCTCAGCATATTTCACCGAGCGGTTAAGACGGAAACACCTCGCGAAATGGCAGCCGGATCAATCGACACGGAACGAATTAGTTCCATGATTGATTTAGATCAGATCGAACACGATCAACAGCAAGCCACTAAGGGTGGAAAGGTCACCCGCTCCTTTCCTTTTATCGATGCGATCCGTCGCTTCCTAAAACGCTTGAAAGGCTAACACATTCCTCCCGAGAACCTGAAATTGCGTGCTTTAACCCACCGCAATTGTTCTTTTTTTCGGTCGCGTTCGTCCTCTTGGCGTTTTCTCTCGAAAACCTCCGCCAATTCGTCATCGGACAATTGAGTGCATGTGTAATCGATTTGCTGCATAAGGGGGAGCTGACTATAAGCCCATCCACCCACGGGCGCAAGCGCCGCCCGGTAATGCCCCGAACCTGCGGGCCACTATTTCTTGGCAGCGGCTTGATCGACGTACTCAGGCCTCCGAATGAATCGAATCACCTTTGGTGGCCGACACGGCTCCAAATCGCACGGCTCACATATGCGGCTACTGTCCAGTCGTGTCTATGTCGGCTTGTTCACGTCGGGGAGTATCGACCGTAATTCCGACCCAATCACTTCGTCCAGCACGGCTTTATTCCGGTGCCGTTGAGGATTGGCACGTCAACATCGCTCTGGCCTTGTTTCGACAATTCGGCCGACCTTACTCGTGGCAGCAACGCGAAAAACACCATTGGTCCGATACTAAACGTGCCTAAAATGTCAACTTCAGCGTACGACCGAACCAAGAACATGACCGCCAACACCCCTCCCATCACGTAATCGATGACCATGCCGTGACGGAGAACCGAGCCAATACTCTGAATGCAGGTCCAAAGCAAAAGGAAAGCAATCGTACTTACCCCAATTGCACCCAAATCGACAAATGTTTGAACGTACAAATTATGAAAATGAAAACCAATGCGATTCGCTATGCCAAACTTAAACCATAACGCCTCCGCAGGTATGTTGCCTTGAACCCAAAACCCAGCGTACCCATGCCCCATCAAGAAGTTATCCAGGCCGTGTTGCATTCCTATGCCCCACAGATAGGTACGACCGGTGAGATCCGAAGACTTACCGAACAGCCGAAGAATCTCGTCTTGAACGTCAAATGTGTAACCCACAACAAAGAATACAACACACCAGAACATCACGAACACGAAAGTTATTCCACGCACCTTCTTTGGCAGAATGGATACCAGTTTCAGCAGGCTCCAAACTGACAGCGCGCACACCAGAGACACTACTGATG
Organism: Planctomycetaceae bacterium; assembly: GCA_021732785.1. Classification (GTDB taxonomy): domain Bacteria; phylum Planctomycetota; class Planctomycetia; order Planctomycetales; family Planctomycetaceae; genus DSVQ01. The sequence continues at coordinate 61,588 of JAKFUG010000048.1, read as the reverse complement.
TCGCCGATTTACTCTCGAATAAGCACACAAGACCAAGCAGCAAGGGTCCCGTAGAAATAAAGAGTCGCGCAAACTTGCCTTCGGTAACATATCGCAGCAACAACGACACAATAATTAACATCTCGGCGAACAGACCGATCATGTTTTTTGAGCCGAAGAGCCCCACTAAGGAATACTTTCCGCTAAATGGATCGCTCTCGTAGTGACCATCGACAAGTGAAGCAATAAGCGTGACCGTGATCCCCAGGACTAGGCCTCTGAGAAATGCTCGCGTCGTCACAACGTGGCTCATGACCAAAGTGCAAACGACCAGTGACGCATACTCGACCGATGCGTATAGCGACGTAAGATGGTAGGCCGACCACACTGATGAAGTAATAGACCAAAGCAAAAAGAACAGCAGCGGCATCAGGCTCAGCGCTGGCTTAATGGTTGGCTTGCCCTTGCGTTGAAAGCGAGGCAGCCACATCGCATAAAAAGCAACAATTGAAGCTGACCCTAAGACGCCCCCATACGCCATTACAATCGTACTGACAGCTACGTAAAGCGTGGCGTAGCCATCTTTTATGTGACGCTGCGGCGGCCGTTCTGGCTGAAGTTTCAGATTCTCGAAGCGTCCGCGAGCTAGCACAGAAGGCACAATATTGTGACTATCACGAATCCATCGGCCTCTAGCTTTTTCACGAGCATGTTAGATGCCGAGCGACAACGTTGCTCTGTCGTTCCCACATTGGTTGAACGACGGTAGGCCAAATGCCAGACAAGCGAAATAAAGTTAAGATGCAATCGAGAGCCACAAAAGTCCATCTGCCAAACGTATAAGAAGTGTGCTCCAAGTCAAGATGTTTCCAACGAAGACAGCGGCAAGCACCTGTTTTCGCATGAGTTCAGTGTTTTATGCGTTTGTAGGTGATTCGCGTGCTCAAGGCTCACTCACTCCCATCTCGACCGGTATTTATGCATTGCCTACGTAATAGCGGCATTGTATAAGGGGCGACGCTGCTTCGAGCAGTGAGACTCTGCCACGCCAATGGGACGACAGTGACAATTCAATCAGAAACTCCAAGGGTGCACTATTTGGCCCTGGATGCTGCTCGCGGCGTCGCTGCCATCATTGTCATGCTTTACCATATTCACAAATATGTTTATCCGCAAATATACGTGTCGGCGACTCCCCAGTTGCTCCAGCATAGTTATCTCGCTGTTGATCTCTTTTTCCTTATGAGCGGATTCGTTATCGCTCGCGCGTATGAGAGCAAACTACTTTTGTCGCACATGCGTTTTGTTGGCTTCTGCGCAACGCGGTTGGTACGGCTGTGGCCGCTTTACTTCGCAGGTACATTGCTCGGCTTTGCGTACTTCTGCTTGAAGGCGACACTGATTCACGACGCGGGCTTTGATTTCGAGCATGGCCTTATCGTTTTGTGCGAAAACCTACTGTTCATCCCCGACATGTCCAACCTGACAGATGGACTGTTTCCATTTAATCCGGCGGCATGGTCTCTTTCCCTCGAAGTCGCTATCAACTTGTTGTACGCGGCTTTTGCGATCCACTTTTCTACGACGTTCCTGACGGGCATCGCCGTTGTGTCGGCCCTCTGTTTATCCGTTGCCGCGTTTGATTACGGGTCGATGGATATGGGCTGGGGAGTTTCCACCTTGGTTGGCGGCAGTTTGCGAATTCTATTTTCGTTCAGCGTTGGAGTTATTATTTACCGCTTCCAGCGAGCGATGCAACCACATGTACCGCAAATCGGTGTTGCCTTGTTGCTGACAGGTCTCGGCGTGTGCCTGCTTTCACCCATTCCACTACCCGGTGTATTCTACGACCTGTTTTGTGTATTTCTGGCGTTCCCATGGTTTGTCATATTGGGTTGCTACGCAATGGTGCCACCGCAGATGGAACGCGCCTGCGATATGCTTGGACGAATGTCTTATGCCATTTACATCTTGCACACGCCACTTATTCTGTGGTTCTGCGGTTCATGGAAGCTGTTGGCCACAAGTGATCCAACTTTAATACCGTCAGTGACCGCACCGTTGCTTCTTTGTGCCGTCATGCTGGCCTCTTTTCTTGCCAGCGTGTGGTTTGATGAACCGGTTCGAAGGTGGGTCAGACCGAAGCTTTATTCCATCTTGCGAACGCGGGTGCGTTGAAGGCGACAGTTGTACGACACTATAAGGTAAAGGGAGTTTAAGCGGAAAGATCTGTGCCAATGCGCCGAAACTGTTGAGTTCACCAATTGTCGCTCAAACGGCGCGAGAAGACTGGTTCCGAAGGCGGCCAGTTGTGGAGCTACATAGAGAAGGGCCAGGTTTCTTCATCTATCTTGTCTACTTCCGCTTTACGTTCTTTTGGCGTTAGCGATTTGTTGCGACGATAAACCCATACGTTTAGCCAAACGATTGACGCCGCTATCAAGGCCAAAAGTATGTAGGCAGTAATGTCAGTCACTTTCAATGTCCTTACGATATTTGCCAGATCACGCTACAACATGTGGCACCTCTGTACAATCAGTAGTTGTAAGAGAAAAGAAGTCCCTTCCCTGACGAGGACGTCTCGGACAACTGTGACGACACTATGGGTCGGCGTAGCGTACAAGCGTGCTTAACTCCGACGAAAGATGCTTACTTATTCGCTTTGCACAGCGGCTACTGCTTTTCAGCGGCTTTATCGAGGTAATCGGCCCACCATTGCATCATCTTCCGGCGTTCCGGAAGGTATTGGGCATGGTTGTAAGCAGCCCGGACGCGATTGCGTTCACTGTGCGCAAGCTGGCGTTCGATCACATCGGCACGAAATTCGTGCTCATTCAAGATTGTGCTGGCTGTGCTGCGGAAACCGTGACCTGTTGCCCGCGAATGATAGCCCATGCGGTACAGGGCATAGAGCATCGTGTTTTCACTCATAAACGTTGTGGGATTGTGCTGGTTTGGGAAAACAAACTCCGAGTTGCCGGTGATGTCTTCCAACTCACGGAGACTAACAAGGGCTTGCCGCGAAAGCGGAACAATATGAAGCTCTTTCATCTTCATCCGCTCGGCAGGAATTCTCCATTCGGACTTCTCCCAATCAATCTCGGTCCACAGTGCGCCTCGCAATTCATTCGTTCTGACGAACGTAAGTAAGAGCAGGCGAAGGGCCAGTTTCGTAAGTGCGATGCCATCGTAAACATTTAACTTCTTCAGGAACTCTGGAAGTTCAGATGCTTGCAAGAACGAATGGTGTTTTACGACAGGAGTTTTTAATGCTCCTCGCAGGTCAGGTACTGGATTACGCTCAACCCTGCCGGTTGCGATGGCGTAAAGAAAGATTTGGCCACACATCTGCATTACACGTCGAGCGGTATCCAAAGTGCCCCTCGCCTCAATGCCCCGAGCCATTTCAAGCAGCGCAGGTGCGCTAATCTCGCCAATTGGACGCTCACCAATTTTCGGTAGTAGATGATTTTCGAGATGAATACGCTTGGTTCTCACTGAACTTGGTGCCCACTCGTGCTTTCGATTCTCGAACCACTCATGGGCTACTATCTCGAATGTGTTGGCATTGCTCAGCGTCGATTGCCGCTTGGCCTCTTTCTTTGCCTCACCGGGGTCTTTTCCGGCAGCCAGGCTCTTCTTCGCCTGTGCTCGCCGCTCACGTGCTTCGGTTAGGCTGGTTTCGGGGTATACGCCCAAGGCCAAGACCTTTTCCTTGCCATCGAAGAAGTACTTCAGCCTCCAGTATTTACTGCCGGACGGCATGATCAAAAGGAACAGTCCTTCCCCATCCGCGATCTTATACGGCCTCTCTTTTGGCTTGGAGTTCCGGGCCTTTGCATCCGAAAGTGAGACTGGCATGGGGTACAAATAGAAGTTGACTGGGGTATATATTCTTTGATGTACCCCTATTTCGGAGCGAATGTCAACAATTCCATGCGGACGTCCTCGGCCTATCCATGTCCGTTGAGTGGCTCTGAGTCTAGCTTGTGCGGATGTTGGCGACCGTTGGCGGCCATTAAATGGTGATCCGGGCGGTAACCACGAAAGCCAGAGAAGCAATTGATTAATCAAAAGAAGTCAAACTCTAAGGTTGGCATGTACCCCGGATTTGTACCCCTTGTCCCAACGATCGTTTTGCGCGTGAAGATGAATTCCCACGACCGTTGAAATGTAACCATTAACGTCAATGGTCCTGTTGGTTCTCGGCGAGGCTTACAATCAAGGCCCGAATATCTTCGGCCCGCCATGCGGTACATCTCTCCGTCAGCTTAACGGGTTTCGGAAAACGTCCCGCTCTCACTCCCTCCCACCAGCTTGTCTTGCCGAGTGGAATCACGCTCAGAACTTGAGGCAACCGTAAAAAGCCAGTCTCAGGAATATCGTACATATCCAAACTCCATCAAGACCGATGGTATCACAGAAATATGTATCTGTCCTCGGGAAAATGGCTGTGGAAGCCGATCAGAGGCCTCATTGCGATATTTCAACCCCCGTTTACTGCGATGGCCGTTCAGGACTTTGTCGCCAACAAGATTGTCAGCCCCAACGATACCAAACAGTCCATCTTTCTAAACCTTTTGGCACCTCGCCATCCAGGCGACCGAGTGCTTCCGGGCTTCGCTTCGCTGCGGTCCTGGCGGACGGCTGAGGCCCCCTCTCGCCCTCTTGTGCGCAAGAAACCAAGGGGGAGCATCCCCCGTGAAGTAAAGGATTCCCTTCGGCGGGCGGCGTGGTCCCTCCCTATCTTCCGCGCTCCCAAAACCTCGCTTGTGCAGACAGGGTCCCCCCACGCCGCCCGTCCTTGACTTCACTCCCCCCTTTCCTTTTCGGGCTTCGCCCCCCTTCCGCCGGAAAACGCGAGCGCGTTTCCGCGTAAGCGGGCATTTCAAAAACTCCGAAGGGGAACCGAATCATGGCCACCGCCACCACCAGCCGCACCGATGTTTACACCCGTGTTACTTCTCACATCGTCGAAGAGCTTGAGCGAGGCGTAAGGCCTTGGCTCAAGCCTTGGAATGCCGAAAACGCCGCCGGACGGATCACACGGCCACTTCGGCATAATGGCTTGCCTTACAATGGCGTTAATGTCCTGATGCTTTGGGCATCGGCTGAAATGCAGGGCTATTCCTGCCCGTTCTGGCTTACCTTCCAACAGACAAAAGAATTCGGCGGACACGTCAAGAAGGGGCAACACGGCTCCCCTGTTGTGTACGCCAGTACATTCAAGAAGAAGGAGCAAACCGAAGACGGCAGCGAAACCGAAGCTGATATCCCGTTCTTGAAGGAATACACGGTTTTCAACGCCGAGCAATGCGAGGGACTGCCCCAGCACTTTTTCACGCTGGCCCAACAGCCCACGGAAAAGATTGAACGTATCGAGCGGGCGGAAACCTTATTCGCCAATACGAAAGCCGACATCCGCAACGGTGGCAATCAAGCCTATTACGCCACCACGGGCGATTATGTCCAGATGCCGCCGCTTGAAGCATTTCGCGATGCGGAATCACACGCGGCAACGCTTGCCCATGAGTTGACGCACTGGACACGGCACGAAACCCGTCTTAACCGGGAATTCGGCCGCAAACGCTGGGGCGATGAAGGCTACGCGGTGGAAGAACTGGTGGCCGAACTCGGTTCGGCTTTCCTTTGTGCCGACCTCAACATCACGCCCGAGATTCGCGACGACCACGCAGCCTATATCGACAACTGGCTGAAGGTATTGAAGGACGACAAGCGGGCGATTTTCTCTGCCGCATCGCACGCCAGCAAGGCAGCGGAATTCCTGCACAGCCTGCAACCGCAACCCGCCGCCTGATTCACCGGACATTTCAGCCGCCCGCCGGGATGACCGGCGGGCGGATTCTTCTTGCTCATTTTCTTACCGGAGTTTTAAAGATGGACCCCAACCAAACATTTTTGGACATGTTCGAGGCGATGAAGTCAGAAGAATTCGAGACCGCACGCGAGCGTGCCATTGCTCTGAAGGACTGGTTTGCCAAAGGCGGATTTTATCCGCACCAGTTCACCCCCGAGGCGATGCACGCCTATATTGCTTCCGTCATGCGACGCACGGCCGGACACGGCCCCGAACCGCTCTTTACTCTGATTTGCTGTGATTGCGATGCTGGCGACGGCATCCATACGGAAGAGCAGGCCATAACTGAAGGATGGAGCGAGATCGAACCCGCTTTCGCACTTCCCCAGGCAAATTATTGCGGACGCTGCCCCGATTGTCGCGACCGATGACCACGGCAAAAAGTTGACCGGCCGCCACTCCCTCGGCGGCCGGTCGGTTTTCATCGAGAATTTTCGGGCGAGGCGCTCAGAGCGCCTCGCCCGAAGCCATCCTTGGCAAATTTGTGCCCGCCGTCCTGGCGGGCACGAGGAAGCAATTCGCGGCGCGACTTCGTCGCGCCCTTTTGTTATTCCGCGAATGGCTGAAGGACCGCTTTCGCGTCAATGATGGCCGCGTCCCCGAGGCTTATCTGGCGTATCGAAGGCTTCCTTCAGAATCTTGCTGGCCGTAAAACCCGTCATGGCAATGAATGAACCCAATGCCACGTATTGCAGAATCATGGCAAGGCGGTCATTGCCGCATTGACGTGACATGAACTGGGCTTGATTGCCCAGGGCCTGGAACGGCACGGTTGGAGGTATCGACATACACAAACTCCCTACATCAATGCAGAAGGGCCGGTGCGCGTTCGCCGACCCATCCTCGCACATCTTCATTGGATTCACATTCGCCGATCTCGATGCTGTCCACCGTCGGCCCGGAATCACCCAATTCCCGGATTTCTTCTTTGGTCATCTCACGCACCCAAACGATGCGATGACGTTGCAAACCGCTTCGCATCAGGTTGATGCCGGTGTCACCAAGGGGCATATCGAGGTTGCTGCCCTTGATGAGCACCATATAAATCAGGTCACCTGAGAACTTGAGCAGCAAACCTTCCGACGGATTGAACTTCCAGGTTCCCAGCCAACCGTAAGGAAACCAAATGCTGTTGCCATCCACGAAGCGAAACTCAATCGCGTCTGCACGGTCGCGGATTCCGCGTAGAAAGCCAAACGCCTGACATGCGCCTTCCGTGCCATCGGCGTCACCCTCTTTCTTAGGCGTTTGGCCTGTTCGGCCTGCCAAGTGCTGGTTGCGCTCCAACCGCTCCTGATGCGTGGTTCTATCATCGTTCATGGTCCAACTCCCGCTGCTGCCTAGTTTCTTTCGCCGCCGTTGCCTGCGGCACGTCGGCTCTTGTAGTGGTCATGCTTTGACTCCGCTTCTTCGAGCGGTTGTGCTTGCTCGTCAGCTCCGTCGCTGACATCGGGTTATCGGTGCGCGTCATGGCTTCGAGCAATTCGGCCTTATCATCGGTGAATATCTCCACTTTCTCCCGGCCGCGCGTGACCGCCACATAGGCGGTCCGCTCGTCGGTTGCGGGCAACGACTGGCTGGAGATGCCCACAAAAACCTTATCGACCGTCACGCCCTGACTGACATGGCTTGTGACCACATAACCATGCGTCAGATGTCCGAAGTCACGGTCGATCACCCAACCATGATCGACAACGATGTCGCCTTGCTTGGTGAAGCCTTGCACGTTCAGCAACGCCCCATTGTTGAGGCGATGCTTGCCGTCCTTGGTTTTGCCGCCCGCCGTGACACGGACACGGTCCCCCGTCGCCAACGCCAATTGCGTTGGCCGGTAGACCTCGTACCGCTTTGCTTGTTCGATTGGGGGCTTCGCCCCGACACCGACCAACACGCGGCTTCCTTTCTTGAAGCCAGAGGCATTCTGCTGGAATTGCACCAAGTCACCCGCCGCGTACTGGGTCGCGTCGGCTTTTTGGGCATCAGTGAGATGAGCTGGAATCCAGGCCCCGACAACATGCTCCTGCCCAATCTTGCCCCGCGCCTTCAGGCCCGCACGGATTGCATCCGTGATGCGGGCGGCTTCGGCGTGCGTGGGCGATACCACTAACGCGGTCTTGAGCTTGCCGTCTTGCTTTTTCTCCGCTGACGCGGCGAGGTACGCATCGGCAAGCTGCCCGTTGCGGTGTTCGTTATCCACTTCCTTGACCCAGCCCAGCCGGTCAAGTTCATAGAAAGCTTTGGCCATTGCGCCTTCGCTCAAGGCTTTGGCTGCTTTCTTATAGTCGCCGCCCTGACGCAGAATTTCTGTTACTTCCGCGACGTACAATCCCGCCGAGTGTTCCAGCAGCTTCAGCGGTTCACCTGCGGTGACGCTTCGATGCTGGCGACGGTCACCCACGAGGATCACACGGGCATTGACCGTTTCTGCCACTTCAAAGACTTTGACCATGTCCGCCGTGCCCAGTTGGCTGGCCTCATCCATGAGGATGACGCCGCCACGGGCCGACTCCTGCATGTCCTTATCCTTCAGGAACCGGGCAACCGTGTCCGCTTCGCTGAACCCGGCTTCATTGCGCAATACTTCACGGCTTGCCGTGACCGATTGAGCAATCGCCACCACGGGCTTCCCGGCTTCGGCCAGGGCCTCGCCGATTTCCTGCTCCAACGTGGTTTTGCCCGTTCCGGCCGCACCACGGATTATCATGACGCGGTCACGCGAGGCGAGCACATGCCGCACGGCTGCTTTCTGGCCCTCATTGAACCAATCGCGGGTGAATTGCCGGTTCGGGTCGCCGAGCGGCCGACACCGCCCACGCCCCTGGCGGGCGAAGTCGATGAGTTTTGCCTCTTGGGCCAGCATGGCTTTGGTAGTCACCATCGACCGCCCCGCCACTTCGCGGCGAATCAGGGAACGTGCCTGCACTTCGTGTGCGGTCCGCTCCACCGTGACTTCACCGATGCCACGCTTCAGGGCTTCGGTCATGAGCTTGCGTTCCGGGATCACAGCCTCGCGCACAAAACTGTGCTCGATGGCATGATCGACCGCCTTTGCTTCGCTTGGCTCCGGCTTCGGTGCCGCCACTTCGCGGCGATGCACCGCCGCCAGGGCGTCGCGTTCTTCTTTAGACAGACGGCCATTCCATTCCTTGCGAAGGCCTTCCCAGCCCAGTGTCTTGGCTTTCTTCTCGCGGGTTTCCGCTCCCAGTTCGCCCTTGCGGTCGGGATTGGTAATGCCGAGTTCCGCCGCTTTCTGCTCGATCAGGGCCGTGCGGCGCGAGTATCGCCCCAGCACATCCGCCGGAAGTCCGGCGATCTCAAAATCATCCCGCTTGCGTTCAACGCTAAAGCCCAGATCCTGAAGTTTGCCCGCCAACCGAACCCGAAATGCCGCTTGGAAGTATGGGGCATCCCGCTTCAGTTCCCGGAACTGGCCTGCCTTCCAACGGTTTTCTTCGTTGTCGTAGGTCGTATTGAACACGAAGACATGGGCGTGTAACTGCGGATCAGGAATGCCATCGACTGGCCGCGACGTGGTATGGATGAACTCCGCCCAGGCCATGTTGCCCGTCGTGCGGTTATGGTCCTGACGGCCCACACGCACGCGGGTTTTCATTTCCGCTTCCATATCCTGCATGGTCTCATCGACGGCACTACGGAACGCCCCCAGGATGTCTTGATCGCCGCTCATGGCGTAAAGCAGTGATACCGACTTCGGCACGGAGAAGGTGAAGTCGTAGCCCACCGTCCGTTCCGACCGGGTGCGAACGGTTAACTGCTCGCCCGTTTGAGGATCGAGGTTATCGCATAGCCGCTCAAAGGAGGATTGGTCTACCGGCCCGGAAAGGCCGAGACGGGCAGCCCCTTTGCCGCCCCATGAACCGATGAGTTCCTGGCCTTCGGTGTAATAGTCTGCGGTCGTGTAATACGACTTTGCGGACTTGGCAGAATCCTGTTGCGAGATGCGAATCATGCCCCATTATAAAATAGCACTTATTCGTTAAGCATTCGTTAACGCATCCTGTGAGAGCCGCAGCCAGCCTTGGTTTGAAGGGGGTGGACATTTCACGGTGTCACCCGTGCGCGGCTGAAATGCCACTTCGATGCTCACCTGTTGCGTGTCTCATTCGTGATAATTTGCAGATTCTCTTGTTCTCTCCGCGTGGACACTTGGTTTGCTTCTGCTGGCCTTTGAATCCCGCTATCACCGACATTGCGATGCTTGCCGTTAACCTTCGGCACCCCGCTGTTTACGGTTTATTAAATTCTTTGCCTTATCCTGCAAGGAGCAAACAACGATGGATATGTGTCATGCAGGACAATCAAAACTTTGCGGTTTACTCAAAGCTGAATGCGTTGACAGAACGTCGCGGACTAAAGCCGTATGACTTCGTGGCGGAATTCAAACGCAACAAAGACGCTCCCGCGTCTACTGACTCCTACCATCTGGACTTTACCGTCCCAGCCACCGGCAATGCGCTCCGCGAGGAGCGATTCGAGAAGATGCTTAAGGACCTGGGCGTGTCGACAGACAGCGGCCGCCTCACCGGGGCTACTGAACAAATCATTGACGCCCTCGATCATGCGATAAGCATCTCGCCCCGCTCTCGTATTTCTTGATCGTTTTATACCTGAGTCATAACGGCTCTGCATTTCCGCGAACCGCTTGCCTCGTATAAGGCTCCGTTGCACTCCCCCCCGTATCGTTCAACACGCCACGCTTCCTTTTAGGCTAACGCCGACCCACAGCAATCGACTTCTGTTGCTATCCGCGTGACTCCCCTCCTCCCGTGTCTACCACGAACACGGCCTTGGATATGGGCAGGTCTAAAGCCGCCGCCGGTCCGCTCAAGCGGATAATCGGTTCCCCCTGAAGGTCTCCCCCGATTTTCCGCTTGCCCGGTCGCTAACGCTCGCTTCGCCCCGGACTGATGCGGCTTTGGTCGACTTCCCATGAGGCCGCGATGGTCGTGGCCGGAACAAAGAGAAGGAGACCAAAAATGTCCGACTGCAAGAACGAAACCGAATCCAAAGGCCCCAGCCACATCGCCTACCAGGTGCGAGACCGCGAAGGAAAGAAAGGCATCTGGACACGCATCGGCAGCGTATGGCCCCATCAGGACGGCAAAGGGTTCCAACTTCAGCTCGAATGCCTGCCAGTCGATGGACGCATCACCATTCGCATTGCCACCGAAAAGAAAGACTAATCAAACCGGGCGGGCCACCGTGCCCGCCCCTTATCCGAAAGGAATCCGACCATGACTGAGATAGACGTTCACAAACACCTCGCTGAAAGCCAGCAAATCGCCATCGTATGGAGCATTCAAGATGTCAAAGAGGTTCGCCCCGACCTGACCGATGCCCAAGCGTGGGAAGTGCTTCAACTGGTGGAACGAAGCCACGACGCCAATTTCGGGGTTAGTTGGGAAACACTCGATGCGGCCGCCCATTCACTTTTTGGCGATACTGCCAAAAAGAATCAGCGTCGATAGGGAGGCCGATTATGACAACGACCTTCATTGAACTGACCGAGGAAGCATTCGACGAGCAATTCCGTACTCTTCCGAACCACCTCAATCCGACCGCCCCTTGGGACCAAGGGGATGCCCAAGGGTGCCTTTTTGAGACTTATGGCGAGGAATACGAATTCATCAAATCCCATGACCAGAGCCGGGTTTGGACCCTCGTGGACAATAACGACGGAACAATGAACATCATCTCAGGGCTTCGGTGGATTAACCGGCTTGGCTACCTCATCACCCAGAAACCTTGGCCCGCAGGTGCTACCGTTGAAGTCAGCTTTGAAACCAAGCCTGACGAGGAGGAGTCGCCATGACCTTGTCGAGCCTCCATTCCATCCTTGATGACCGTTCCTCGGGTGTGCCCTGCAAGCCTTCGTAGAGCTTGCCATTGCCTCCGACCAAATGCCTTGTTCGGAGGCCACCCGTCAGCATGCTTACCAGCACTATGAAGAGGCCTTGTCTGAACGTGCTTCCAAGCCTTGGCCGACGGCCACCAGCTGAAGCCAAATGGCTCCGACTTCGGACGTTCCCCCACCACAAAAACAGATAGCGAAGCCTGCCGCATTCGGTCCTTCTTTCGCTTGCCCGTACACTGCGTGACGGGCATCGGTGTGCCCCTTGTGGACAGCCGCTTCCACTCTCGCTCCAGTCCTTGGAAATTGACTCGAACCCAGCATCCATGCTGGTTTGCGACCGCACGATCTTTGCGAGGGCTGGCAAAACATAAGGATTCAGGCGTCTTCCCTATGCTCTGCATAGGCCGGGTTTCCCGGGGAAACTCGGTCATTCGCGTGTGCTCGTGTCCGTATTTCCGCTTCGACGCCTTACCGCCACTCATAGTGTGGCTACTCCTGATGTCGTCACACACGGAAGCGCAATCCAACAGCACGACAATTAGTCACCACCGCCGCTGTCATTTATATGAGCAATACTGCGGATGAGCGAATGTCGTGTTGCATAAAACCGTGAGTTTCTGCGGGTTTCAACGGTACGAATACGCTGTAACCCGCACTCACTCTATTGCGCAGCGTGTTGAACCGTGATACTATCCCTAATGTGGGTTAAGGATTGACCCGCATGTAATCACGGAGGATTTTATGCCACGTAAACGCACACCAGATCAACCCACCACAGAAACCGAAACCACCGCCGTCGCCGAACCGGTCCCGGATCAAAACGGCGAACAACGACCGAGCTTTGTCGAACGCCTCGGTGAACGCAATAACCGGATCACCGCACCCGATCCTTTCGGCATCGCCAGCGACTTCGCTGCTGGCGTCCGGTTGTTCGAGAGCCGCCAGGACCGGCTCATGGCCATCAAATTCGACGAGAAGCCCAGCCAGGAAGTGATCGACAGGCTGAAGGATTCGGGCTTCCGCTGGAACCCTAGGGACAAGGTGTGGGTTCACCCCATCAGAGTTGAATCCGCACGCACGACCCGGATTGAAGCCGAACGGCTCTATCAGGAAGTCCGCCAGATGATCCGGCAGGACAAGGGGATCGAAACCGGGCAGGAAGTCCCGTTCTGAACCCACACTGAGATGGGCATCCCATGACCGTACCTCCAACTCACTTCTTTCATGACCTCGGCCCGCAGGCCCAGATGATGTCGAAAAACTGCAACGATCAGCGCGTAGCGATGATTCTGCAATATGTCGCTCTCGGTTCCATGATTCTCATGACGGGACTGGCCGCGAGCCAGGTCTTGAAAGAGGCGTTCGGGTCTGATCGTGACCCAGGGCGTGGCCGGTCGAGGTGAGCCATGCCCAGCAAACCCCGCATTGACCAAGCAGTTCAATCGCCACGGGATGCACAGCAAGGCAGATGGGATTCACTTCAGGCTGAGGGCCAACCGCACCCCTGGAGTCAGCCGATTCGTCGGGAACACGAAACAGTATCGCGTTCCTGGCCATGAAGAAGAAACCGCCCTTCTGGCGACAGCCCTCTCTATTTCCACGGAATCCGGTCGATTCACCTGAACCGCAAAAACCGGTATCCTATCCAACTAAAGGAGACACACATGCAATACAAGACCATCGTTCTGGAACTGCTGAAACAGCAAACGGAGTTTTACGACCTGCTACGGATCACTCGACGGTTGCTTCCGACGTTGGAGGTCTGCGCCCAGCAACTGAAGGACAATCACGAATCCTGGAAGGAAACCCTCTCCCAGGCGATGCCGGACAGCGACCCGAGCCAGATCAACAGCCAGGCTCTGGAACTGGCCCTCAAGGAACTGGAGGATCGTTTGCGCTCCTTGTCTCCACAGGACGACGGGGAACTGCCGACTCTCGACAACGCAATGGCGTATCTCGTGGGTCACACGTCGATCAACTGAACCGGTCACGCGGCCAGCGCAGCCTCTTCGACGCTCTACCCAGCGAACCCGCGCCCGGTCCATCTACATCGCCAGCCGATAGCGTCGCGACGATACCCGTGCCGGGTACGCCAATCACCATTCCAGCCGAGGCCATCACTCCGTCCATCGCACAGGCCCCTCGCTCCGATGCCACAGGGCCGATTCCATCCGTCCCGATTGCCAGCGGCGAAAAGGGGAAAGCGCGCGACATTATCGCCGCCGTCCGCACCTTGAAGGCGGTCGAACAATCGGTCCGTCAGGCAACATCGGAAGAAAAACAGGCACTGGCTCGATTCGCGGGGTTCGGCCCCGTGGCCTTGTCCATTTTCCCCGATCCCGTCACCGGTAAGTTCAAGGACGCCGGTTGGCAGGCACTCGGCGAGGAACTGAAATCGCTTCTGACACCTGCGGAATATGACAGCGCCAAACGCACGACCTTCAATGCGTTTTACACGTCGCCGATTGTCATCACCAAAATCCACGAGGCCATCGCCCGTCTGGGTGTGCCTGCGAATGCCACCATCCTGGAACCGGGATGCGGCACCGGCAATTTCATGGGGCATGGCCAGCCGGGGGCGCGTTTCATCGGCGTTGAAATGGATTCCATCTCGGGGCGGATTGCGAAAGCGATCCACCCCGGCCAAGACATCCGCATCGAGAACTTCCGCGACACCGGCCTGCCGGAAGACCGCATTGACGCCGTGGTCGGTAACGTGCCGTTCGCCGACGTCAAGCTCGACTACCAGGGTCAAAGACTGTCCCTGCATGATTACTTCTTCGCCAAATCCATCGACGCCCTCAAGTCCGGCGGAGTGATGGCGCTGGTGACCACCCACTTCACCCTCGACAAACAAAACGCCGCCATCCGCGAATACCTCGCCTCCAAAGCCGACTTCGTCGGGGCCATCCGCCTTCCATCCGATGCCTTCAAGCGGGAAGGAACCGCCGTGGTGACCGACATCGTATTTCTGCGTAAGCGTGACCGGAGCGAACCCGCCCGCCATGTCGACCCCGACTGGCTGGGCGTCGCTCCGCTGGAGATCGATGGCGCAGAGGTTACTGTCAACCGCTACTTTCTGAACCATCCAGAAATGGTCCTTGGAGAGTGGTCCCGCAAAGACACGCTCTACGGAGGTGAAGGTTTCAGTGTCAAAAGCAACGGCGATCTGGCCGGACAACTCCGGCAAGCCGTTGAACGCCTTCCGAAATTCGAGGCGATGCAGGCAACGGCCAACAAAGCGGAAACAGCACCGGCCTTTGTTCCACCGCCGCCAGAGCGACACATCGACGAAGGCAGCTTTTTCGTCGGCGCTGACCGGATCGTGTACCAATCGCAGGGCGGACAAGGAGTGCCCGTGGTTTATGGTGGCACCACGCTGAGGTCCGATGGATCACTTGTCGGCAAACGCCTCTCCGCACTCGTTGGCTTACGTGACCGTGCCCGCCGCGTGCTGCAATCCCAGAACGAAGGCTGGCCCGAGGCCAATCGCCGCGACGCGCGGGGCGATCTTAATCGGGCTTACGAAATGTTCGTCGCCACTTACGGCCCCGTCAACAAGACAACCTTCGGCGAAACGTCCGATGGCAGCATTATCCGCCGGATGCCCAACCTTGTGAAATTCAAGGAAGACCCCGACGCCATGCTCGTCATGTCCCTGGAGGATTACGACGAAATGACGGGCAAGGCGACCAAGGCCGCCATCATGATCAAGGACGTGGTCGGCAAGACGCCGCCCGTCACCCAGGTGAGAAGCGCCGAGGAAGGGTTGCTCGTCTCTCTGAACCAACGCGGGACGGTGGACCTGCCGTACATCGCCACACTTTACGGCAAGCCCGAACCGCAAATCATCGACGAATTGGGCGACCTGATCTTTCATGACCCTGAATCGAAAAGCTGGCAGACCGCCGATGCGTATTTGTCCGGCAACGTCCGGGAGAAGCTCGCGACCGCCGAGCGGGCTGGCCCCGAATATGCCCGCAATGTCAGTGCCCTACGCCAAGTACAGCCGGAAGACGTGCTACCCGGCGACATCGACGCCAATCTCGGGGCACCGTGGATACCGGAACGCGATATCAATGCGTTTGCAGCCCACTTGTTCAATGTTGATCCCTCTGCGGTTCCCGTCGCCCACCTGAAAAAAGATGCCGTCTGGAGTCTCGACGCCGACTACGCGGCCAAGGCGTCCGTGGCGGCCACGTCCGAATTCGGCACGCCGCGAGCCAACGGCACATGGCTTCTCGACCTGGCCCTCAACATGAAGTCTCCCACGATCTATGACACCATCGACCACGGCGACCATGAGGAGCGGGTGGTCAATCAGGAAGACACGATGGCCGCGAGAGAAAAGCAGAAGCTCATCAAGGAGCGCTTCCGCTCATGGGTGTTCTCTGATCCTGATCGCACCGAGCGCCTCGTGCGGATCTACAACGACACGTACAACAATCTGCGTCCCCGCCTGTTCGACGGTTCGCACTTGGATTTTCCAGGGATGAATCAAGCAATTAAACTCCGGCCTCATCAGGACGACGCGGTGTGGCGGGGGATGAGTTCCGGCAACACGCTGCTTGCCCACACCGTCGGTGCGGGCAAGACGTTCACAATGGCCGCGACCGGCATGAAGATGAAGCAAGCCGGGCTCATCAAGAAGCCGATGTTCGTCGTCCCCAATCACCTGCTGGAGCAATTCTCCCGCGAGTTCATGCAGCTTTATCCGAATGCCAAGCTGCTGATTGCCGCCAAGGAAGACCTCACGAAAGATCGCCGGAAATTCCTCACCGCCAAAATTGCCAGCGGCGAATGGGATGGCATCATCGTGACGCATAGCAGCTTCGAGCGGATCGGCATGTCACGGGACTATCAGGAAAAATTCCTCGTGGAGCAGATCGCCGAATATGACGAATTGCTCCGCGAACACGCGGGTGCCAGGGGAGCCAACCGCAATCTCATCAAGACCATCGAGAAACAAAAGGCGGCTCGTGCGGAACGCCTCAAAAACCTGCTCGCCGAGAAGAAGAAGGATGACGGGCTGGTGTTCGATGAACTTGGCGTCGATCACGTCTTCATCGACGAAGCCCATTATTTCAAGAACCTGGAGACGCCTACCAAGATGGAGCGGGTCGCGGGCATCCAGACCGGCGGCAGCGAGCGGGCCTTCGACGTGTACATGAAAGCCCGTTACCTCGACGAGCAGCACACCGGCCACGGGGTGACGTTTGCCACCGGCACGCCGATCAGCAACACGATGGTCGAGATGTACACAATGCAGCGTTTCCTCGACCCCGAGGGACTTAAAAGCCGTGGGCTGGAACATTTCGACGCCTGGGCAGCCACCTTCGGCGAAGTCGTCGATACGATGGAAATCTCCCCGGACGGTGCGGGCCTGCGGCCACGAAGCCGCTTTGCCCGATTCACCAACCTGCCGGAACTCCAGCAAATGTTCCGGGCCTTCTCGGACGTGCAGACGGCCGAGATGCTGAACCTGCCGCGTCCCCGCCTGCAAGGCGGAAAACCCACCGTGGTTGCCTGTCCGATGTCCGACGAGCAACAGGAACTCCAGCAAGAACTGGTGGAACGCTACGAACGCCTGCGGTCACAAAAGGTGGACCCCCGCGTCGATAACGCATTGTCCATCACCACCGATGGCCGAAAACTGGCGACCGACGCCAGGATGCTTTCAGCCACGGCCCCCGACTTCCCGGAATCGAAGGTCAACCGCCTCGTTGAAAACGTCGTGGATGTTTGGAAAAAGTCCGCCGTGACACGCGGCACGCAAATGATCTTTGCCGACATGGGCGTGAACCGTACCCCGTGGGGGTATTCGCCCTACAGTGAAATTATCAACAAACTCATCGCTGCCGACGTTCCGGCCGAGCAGATCGCCGCCATCGGCGACGCCGAATCCGACGCCAAGAAACAGGCACTGTTCGAGAAGGTCCGCAACGGTTCCGTGCGGGTGCTGATTGGCAGCACGCAGAAAATGGGCACTGGCACCAACGTCCAGAAACGTCTTGTCGCGCTGCATCACCTCGATGCCCCCTGGAAACCTGCCGAGGTTGAGCAACGCGACGGCCGGATTCTCCGCCAGGGGAATGAAAACGAGGAAGTCGCGATTTACCGTTACGTCACCGAAGGTTCCTTCGATGCCTATATGTGGCAGGCGTTAGAGACCAAGGCCAGGTTTATCGGCCAGGTCATCACTGGCGACAACGCCGCCCGCCGCGCCGAAGACATTGGCGGTCAGGAACTCTCCTACGCCGAGGTTAAAGCGATTGCATCGGGCAACCCGGCGGTACTGACCCTTGCCGAGGCTGACGCTGAACTGCAAAGGCTCACCTTGCTCAAGAAGAACCATCTTGATGAACAATATGTCGCCCGCCGCAGTGTGCGTGATTTACCGGCCATGATCGCGGGCCTATCCGGTCGGTTGTCCAATCTCACGACCGATCACGCCACCGCCGATACTCATGCAGACGACCCCATTACCATCGGCAAACGCACCTGGCCCCGCGAGGATGTAGCCGCCGTTCTCGGCGGCAAACTCGATACCTTGCCCCTGAGCGTCCGCGAAACAACCCGCGTGCCTCTTGGTATCTATCGGGGCCTGCGATTTGGGATTGTCCTGAATCCTCAGTTTCCGCCCGACGTGTATCTCGAAGGGGCGGTCACTCGCCAAACCGGCCTGTCCCACGAACACCAGGGACCGCGTGCGGTCCTGAATAATCTGGAGCGCCTTGCCAACGCCTACGGCTCCGAATCTGTTCGGGTGCGGCAAGACCTCACCATCGCCGAATCTCAGCTTCGCGACTACCAGGCCCGGCTGGGCAAGCCCTTCACCCACGACACCTACCTCACCGAGTTGACCGGGCTGCGTGACCAGCTCAAAGCGGGGCTTTCCGCGAACGCGGGACATCAGCCGGACAATGAGGAGGGGCCAACTGCTTCCGAACTGGCCGACAAGATCAAGGCACTCAAGGCCGCCAACAGCATTGAGGCCGCACCGCAGCGTGCCCGTCAAAAGCACTCCACCGCCGAGGAACCCATCACCGCCCGCATCCGCAGGCGGTCACCGGTGCTTCCCATTTCCGATCCAACGATGGTTGCCGATGACGCAGCATCCGTGGCAGGAACGGCCACATTGTCCGACGTCACGGTCGAGCCCATTCTCAAGGACCTCGCGCCTTCCGAAACTCCCTCCAACCACGCCGGCACGACACAGAATTCATCCATCAAGCCTGAGATGACCTTCCAAGATCGCATCGCAAGGCAGCGGCAACGCATAGAACAGGAACCAAGCCTGTCTTGAGTCTCCGATGCCTACTAAAGCGTTTTGGACTTTACAGCGAAAACACAACCGGATATACACATCAATATGTATTCATGTATTTGGGTAGTAACAACCGCAACGAAGATCGAATGCTCCATGAAAAACGTCAGCACGATTCCCCGCATTGATGACGACCAGCTCACCGAGCTGTCGGACATCCTTCGGCTGATGGGCGATCCCAGCCGATTGAAAATCATCATCGCCTGCATGGAAAGCCCGACCTGCGTTTCCGACATCATCGAAAAGGTCGAGCTTTCACAATCGCTGGTGAGCCATCATTTGCGCCTGCTCCGGGGCACCGGAATGCTCAAGGCTAAGCGTCAGGGACGGCACATTTTTTATGGCGTGAACGGCGACCATGTCCGCTGCATTCTAGTTGATCTGATGCGACATGTATCACAAACCAGGCCATGAATCCTATGAAACACGCATTATTGTTTGTTTGCTTCTTAATCGCCGCACTCAGCGCAATTCTATATTTCCTCAGCGAGGTAAGTTCGACTTTCGCAATTTTTGCTAGCTTCAACCAGTGACGAGCTCTACGAAGAATTGGGTGCTGTTAAGGATTAAACCCGTCCACGACGTTCGTCAAGCATGCAAGGAAGGCCAATAAATGACTCGTATGATCCCCAACTCTACCCACCCAAAGGAAACTGTTTACACCGTCCACAAGATGGATTGCCCCAGTGAGGAAAAGCTGATTCGCCACCGGCTGGTAGGCATCGAAGGGGTGCAATCGCTTCGCTTCAATCTGATACAGCGGGAGCTGACAGTCACCCATCATCTGGCTGATGACGCTGCGGTATTTACCGCTTTGCAAGAACTTAGAATGGAGCCCGAACGCCGAGACAGTGAAGCCGATGCCCCTGCCAAGCATGTGGAAGCCGTATCCCTTAAAACCAAACTGCTTGTGGGATTCTCCGGCGCGATGGCGCTCATTGCCGAAATTATCAGTTGGACTACCCATCAGGAAAGCTCGCCGCTGGTGATCGGGCTTTCTCTCCTGGCTATTACCACCGGGGGCATCGACACCGTCAAAAAGGGGCTCGTGGCCCTGCGCCATTTCACACTCAATATCAATTTCCTGATGATGATCGCTATTGTCGGTGCAATTCTGATTGGCCAGTGGCCGGAAGCGGCGATGGTGACGTGTCTTTTCGCACTGGCCGAGTTGATCGAAGCTTATTCTCTCGACCGCGCGCGTAATGCCATTCGCAGCCTGATGGAAATGACTCCGGAATCGGCCAGCGTCAAGCAGCCAGACGGCAGTTGGCAAACGACGGTGGTGGACAATGTGGCGATGGAAGCCATCGTGCTTGTGAAGCCGGGCGAGCGCATCCCGCTTGACGGTAAAATCATCAGCGGCCAGTCCACCGTCAACCAGGCTCCAATCACCGGCGAGAGCATGCCGGTGGAAAAGAAGACAGGCGACGCGGTATTTGCTGGTACGATTAACGAGCGAGGCTCATTTGAGTTTCGCGTCACGGCCAATAAGGGCAATACGACGTTGGCGCGCGTCATCCGCTCTGTGCAGGCGGCGCAAGGCGAGCGAGCGCCCACGCAGCGCTTCGTTGACCGCTTCGCACACTATTACACGCCCGCCGTGGTGTTGCTGGCGGTGTTGCTTGCCGCTGCTCCACCACTGGCCTTCGGCGCGGCCTTCACTCCGTGGTTTTACAAGGCGCTGGTCATGCTTGTGATCGCCTGCCCGTGCGCGCTGGTGATCTCCACGCCGGTCACGGTAGTCAGCGGCCTTGCCGCCGCCGCGCGGTGCGGCATACTTATCAAGGGCGGCGTGTATCTGGAGGAAGGTCGCAAACTCAAAGCTCTTGCTCTCGATAAGACTGGCACGCTGACGCATGGCAAGCCGAAGGTGACGGATATTTTGCCGCTTGATAACCAGTCAAAGGAAACATGCCTGCATTTGGCGGCAAGCCTCAATTCGCATTCCGAGCATCCGGTTGCTCATGCCATTGTCGGTTCTTTGGGACAGCAGCAATATCAGTTGCTGGAGGTCATGAGTTTCGAATCCATTACCGGGCGCGGCGTCAAAGGCGTAATCGATGGCACGCTGTATTACATTGGAAATCACCGGCTGATCGAAGAACTCGGCATTTGTCAGCCCGATTTGGAAGCGACGCTGGAAAAGCTCGAAAAAGAAGGCAAGACGGTAGTAACACTTGCTACCGAACAAAAGCCGCTCTGCATCTTTGCCGTGGCAGACACCATCCGCGATTCTAGCGTGCAGGCGGTTAAGACCCTGCAGGCGCAAGGGGTGCGTTGCGTCCTTCTGACGGGCGATAATCAGAATACCGCCAACGCCATTGCCGCAGAAGTCGGCATCAAGGATGTACGGGGCAATATGCTGCCGGAAGACAAGCTCGCCGCCATTGAAGAATTGCAGCAGCGTTATGGCGAGGTCGGCATGGTAGGGGATGGGATCAATGATGCGCCTGCGCTTGCCAAATCCTCCATCGGCTTTGCGATGGGCGCGGCAGGTACCGATACGGCACTGGAAACGGCGGACGTGGCGTTAATGGAGGATGATCTGCGCCGCATTCCGCTTTTTATCACTCTGAGCAGCAAAACAGGCAGCATCTTAAGACAGAATATTACCCTGGCGATTGGCATCAAGGCAGTATTTCTGGCACTTAATTTTGCCAACCACGCAACTCTCGGGATGGCCGTTTTCGCCGATATGGGCGCGAGTCTGATTGTCGTATTCAACGGCCTGCGCCTGCTGAAAGTTAAGAAATGAAACGTGGGCGGTATCTTTTTCTTGCGACGCTGGTCATCCTCGGCCATCGGTTTGCGCGCGTGACGGCTTTTGATGCTGTTGCCGCGCAGCGCCATAGCATCGAAGTTTTACCGTTTTTTAACTTAGTGGAGATATGGAATCGCGGTATCAGCTTTGGCATGCTTCACGGCCTCGCCTACGGCCAGTGGCTGCTTTCCGGCTTAAGTATGGTAATCAGTCTTATCCTGCTACGCTGGCTCTTTCGCACTTCGTGTCCACTTACTGCAACAGCGCTTGGCCTTATTATCGGCGGATCAACGGGCAATATCATTGATCGTATGCGCTTCGGTGCAGTAGCGGACTATTTGGATTTCCACGCCTTCGGCCACCATTGGCCTGCTTTCAATGTCACTGATTGTGCCATCTTCATTGGCGCTATAATGCTTATCTATCGACCTAGATAAGCACGCAGCCTCAGCAACTGTCCAAAAGCCATCGATCAATCCGCCGAGGATGTTCCATGAACCCATTCCAATGGATTGGCAACGCATCGACCAGGAACCAAGCCCTGCCTTGAGTCCAGGTTCCGGCACGTCACGGCGATTTTCGACGGATTACTTTGCAGCTCCATTTCCATGCCGGGAACGGGAACGGGAAGCGGAGGGCTATGATGCTAGGGGCGAACCCATCCTTTGGTGATCGGCATTGCGAATACAAGTCGGTAGAGGCGTTCCAGAAAATCCAGCACACGTTCACCGAGTCGCCAGCGTGTGAACACGAAAAGCACAAGCCAACTGCTTGGGATCGCAAATAACATCGACCCGAAAATGTCGAAAGGAAAATGCACTCCCAAGTAGATACGCGACCACCCAACTACGATACCAAGGAGGACGACGATACCGCCGAGTCTGGGCAGCGAAGTCAGCATGAGGCACAGTCCCAGGACAAAGAACGCAGTGGAATGATCGCTCGGGAACGACGCTTCTGGCCGGTGTGAAAGGAAATTGTGTCCGAGACTTATCATAAACGGCCTGGGATGCGGCCAGAGAGAGCGGACCAGCTGGTTGCAGGCAAGCGAGAAAGCGATACTGGTGGTGGCCACAAGCACTACCGCACGGTCGCCGCGAGTCCCCCACAGCCACAACCCCGCTAATAAGAGCGGCACACCGCCAATGAGCCACTGAGCCAGAAAAGTTGCGAAGAACAAGATTTCAGGGGCCGGTGAAGCGCCAGCGTTAATCATCAAGAAAACCGTATGATTCAATGCTTCCAATTTGGAATTCCTCTCTATGAGGAAACCCATTGTCTATTTGCGGGCCGATGTCAATTGAATTCAATCAATTCCCGTCCGCACCGGTACGCCCAACAGAACCGGTGGTTTGCGTTACTGGGGGGTGCAGGTTCGACGCTTGTCTCCGCACCCATCCAAAGCCCTCTGCCCAGATGAGAGCGTCCAAAGACGACACTTGAGCCAAATCTCGAGGTTTCCCTATTGTTTCACAAGCTGTCTGCCGATAAAATCAACAATCACTCCATTTTCGGAAGGACGAGCCTCGGTGGCGAAATCGTTGTGCATTTTGATGCTGATAGCGACGCAACTCCTTACCGGGGGCGGAGCATCTGTCTATCTGTGCATCAGCAACGATGGTTCCTTTTGGTGTCTGGACTCAGGCCCGGCGTCCTGCACGTGCTGCCAACGACAAATAACGCCGGTCGAAGAGGATGGTCCCTGCTGTTCTTGCAAAGCGAAAAAATGCGACTGTCGACAAGGCGGAGCGGTCAAAATCACTGGACAAATGTCGCCGTCCAGTCCGTGTGGATGCACGCATATCTTGATCGCCACTTCGGCTGAGCAGCCGCCTTCGGTTGCTCGAAACTCGACGATCTCCGACACCGAGCGATTCGCTCAGCTTGTTGCCTTTCAGCCGTGCATGTTCACCGGCAAAGAGATTGTGGCCCCTCGATTGCTGCCCGTCCGCTGGAGCAGTCCACCTTCTCTCCGTGATTTCGCATTGACCGTCATTTCGACGGTCGTCATTCGCTGCTAAAGCAGCCTCTGCTCGGCGTTGTCGTGCTGAGTCGATGGTCACGACTCGTGATTGTCCTCACCCGGCCTATCCTCGCCACGTTTCTGCTCGCACGTCACGACGTTTTTTTGTCGTACCGTATTTGGATAGAGCATTACCGGCTTTCGATCGGAGAGAGCGCATGTCTGCATCTGTTTCAGCCCCTGCATGTCCAACGACCACGCCGCCAAAGGTTGAGCATCAGCCACTCGTTCGGCCACGACGACGCTGGTGGCTGACCGCCCTCAAGGCCATTCCAAACATCGCCGTGTTCTCACTTCTCGGCGGCGTCATGTATTTTGGTCATCACACCGGCTGGAAGATGCCGAAGATGTCCGAGTTTCTGGGAACGACAGATGTCGCGACACACGACTGGTGCGCGGAACATCTTGTTCCCGAGTCGCAATGTATCGAATGTAAGCCCGAACTCTATCCGAAAGCAAAACCGTTTGGGTTCTGCCGTGAGCATGGAGTTGCCGAGTGCGTCATTCACCACCCAGAGCTCGCTCAGGTTGAAGGAGAACCGCAGCTTCCGAAATACGACACCACCCAGGCCATTGCTCTTGTCGCAAGATCGGAGAACAGCAGCCGGGACGCGCTCCACAAGAACCGCATCCAGTTCACTTCAATTGAAAGTGTGAACAGGTCCGGTATTGATGTGGATGTGGTGCAGGAACATTCCATGGCGGAAACAATAAGCGCCAATGGACAGTTGAATTTCGATCCGACACATGTCGCTCACCTCTCCGCAAGGGTTCCGGGTTCGGTAGCCATCGTCTTCAAAACTGTCGGAGAAAAAGTCGCCCCAGGAGAAATACTGGCCCTGATCGATGCCTCGCAGGTAGGTCAGGTCAAAGCTCAGCTTCTGCAGGCGCTTGTGCAGCTTCAATTGCGGAAGACGACAGTCGAACGGTTGCGAACCGCATCTGTAGGGGGAGCCGTCGCCGGCAAAGTGCTACTTGATGCTGAATCCGCATTCCAAGAGGCGAAAATCGGGTTTATTTCAAGTCGCCAAGCGATTGCTAATCTCGGTTTCGAGATCCCTAATGACTTGGAGTCTGCTGATCCCGAGAAGGTCGCCGACGATCTCCGGTTTCTCGACATTCCCACTTCCGTAATCGCCGCGTTACCGGCAGGCACCAAGACGGCCAACTTGATTCCCGTCCGTGCTCCTTTCGGCGGATTGGTCGTCGCCTCCGAAGTCGTCGCGGGCGAGGTCGTCGATGTATCCGCCACACTCTTCACAGTAGCCGATCCGAGTCGAATGTGGTTGCTGCTCAATGTGCGTCAAGAGGAAGCGATGTATGTTCGACTTGGCTTACCGGTCACATTCCAGACTGACGATCACAAACAAGAAGTATCCGGTTCCGTCTCTTGGATCAGTCCTGCGGTCGATGGAAAAACTCGCTCATTGCAAGTGCGAATTACGATTGCCAACCCAGACGGCACATTGAGGGACAAGGGGTACGGAACAGGTAAAATCATTCTGCGTAAAGAGCCAAACGCCATCGTCGTTCCCCGAGACTCAGTGCAATCGACTCCAGAGTCCCATTTCGTCTTCGTCCGGGACAAGAACTTCCTCAAAGAGGACGCACCTAAGGTATTTCACGTTCGTCAGGTGCGTGTCGGAGCGCGGGATGATCAGTTCGTAGAGCTACTTGCGGGAGTCCTTCCGGGCGAAGTTGTCGTGACCAAGGGAAGTCCCGTTCTGCTCGCCCAACTGCTGCGCAGCAGCCTTGGTGCTGGCTGTGGCTGTCACAAGGATTAGAACAAGCGGAGCCGAGAACTACGATGGATTTCCTCAATCGCGTCATCGATTTTTCCCTTCACCACAGGATGCTGGTCATATTGGGTGTATTGGCGGCCGGCGTAGCGGGCGTGTTTTCACTCCTGCACCTCGACATTGACGCTTTCCCGGACACGACTCCGGTCCAAGTACAGATCAACACAGTCGCTCCTGCGCTCAGCCCAGAAGAGGTCGAGCGGCAGATCACCTTTCCCATTGAGCAGGCCATCAGCGGTTTGCCAGGGCTGGAGCAGCTTCGGTCAATTTCAAAGTTTGGCCTGTCACAGGTCGTTGTCGTCTTCAAAGATGGGGTCGACATCTACTTTGCCCGCCAACTCATCAATGAACGGCTCGCCACCGTCGAGACGCCCCAGGGCATCGCACGTCCGAAGATGGGACCGGTAGCGACCGGGTTGGGTGAGGTCTTCCACTACATCGTCACAGGCCAGGGAAGTGACGTGACCGAGCTGCGAACGGTTCACGATTGGGTTATAAAGCCGCCAATGCGGACGGTGCGGGGAACAGCAGAAATCAACAGTTGGGGCGGCTACGAGAAGCAGTATCAGATTCGCATCAATCCAGAGAAGCTCATCAAGCACGGGCTGACTTTCGAGCAGGTGGTTGACGCTGTCCAGAAAAACAATTTCAACGTCGGCGGCGGCAACATCACGCATGAGAGCGGAATGCTGCTAGTCCAGGGTCTTGGCCGCACCACAAATATCGAACAACTTCGGCAGATCGTGGTCACCGCAACGGACGGTGTTCCCATCCGAGTTAGCGACGTCGGCGAGGTAATTATCGGTCATGAGATTCGCCGTGGTGCCGTCACCGCTAACGGGCAAGGTGAGGTTGTTCTTGGCTTGGGCTTCATGCTCATGCACGAAAACAGCCACGAAGTCACTTGGGCGATGAAGGACAAGCTGAAGTCCGTCGAAGGAAGCTTGCCACCTAATGTTCAGGTCAAGCCTGTTTACGACCGCACCCAGTTGGTGGACTTTGTAATCGACACCGTGCGAAAAAACCTATTCGAAGGTGGGCTACTCGTCATCGCCGTTCTTTTTGCTTTTCTGGGCAACCTGCGGGCTGCCGCTATCGTAGCGATGGCGATTCCATTGGCGATGCTGTTTGCCTTCACCGGCATGTACCGCTTTGGCATCGCTGCCAGCCTGCTCAGCCTTGGTGCCATCGACTTTGGGCTCGTGGTTGATAGTTCGGTCGTGATGATCGAGAACTGTGTGCGGCACCTGGCACACGATTCGAACAGCGGCAAGAGTCGCTTGGACATCATTCGGGACGCCGCCGTCGAAGTCCGCAAGCCGACGATGTTCGGCGAACTCATCATCATGATTGTCTATCTGCCGATCCTGACGCTCGAAGGGATCGAGGGAAAGATGTTTCGCCCGATGGCCCTCACCGTGATCTTCGCCCTCATGGGGTCGATGATTCTGTCTTTGACCCTCATGCCGGTCTTGGCGAGCTTCTTTTTGCCGAAACAAATTGAGGAACACGAACCATTCCTAATGCGGGTCGCCCATGCGATCCACTACCCGATTCTCCAGTTCGCCATGCACCACAAGTTGGCCGTTATGGGATTCGCAGCCAGCGTCCTGATAGTGGCATTCGGCATGATTGCTCCGCATCTCGGTTCTGAATTTGTGCCCAAACTTTCTGAGGGAGCAATCGTCGTTGGTGTGATTCGGCTCGCGGGCACCGACCTCAAGGATTCGATTCGTGCCAATACGGAAATGGAGAAAGTCATCCTCTCATCCTTCCCCGACGAAGTCGAAAACGTCTGGAGCCGCGTCGGAACAGCGGAGGTCGCCACCGATCCGATGGGCGTCGAGCTCACGGACATTTTCATTACGCTCAAGCCTCGTTCACAATGGAAGAAGGCGCGTACGCAATCCCATTTAACGGAGCAGCTAGAAGAGATGTTAAGGGAATCCAAGGGTGTAAAGCTTGGCTTTTCGCAGCCGATCGAAATGCGGGTGAACGAGATGGTGTCGGGCGTGAGGGCCGACCTCGGAGTGAAACTCTTTGGCGACGATTTCGATTTGCTCGTGAAAAAAGGACAGGAAATTGAAGCTATTCTAAAGGCCATCAAGGGGGCGGCTGATGTCAATGTCGAGCAAGTCACTGGTCAGCCGATGCTCCAAATTAAGGTCAACCAGGACCAAGTCGCTCGCTATGGAGTGTCCGCTCAGACTGTCCTTGATTTGGTCGAATCCATTGGCAGCAAACCACTCGGCGAAGTCGTTGAAGGGCAGCTCCGGTTTCCCCTTATCGTGCGACTGCCGGAAGAATTCCGGGCCAGCCCGCAGGCTATTGGAAACATGCTGATCTCTACGCCCGCTGGCGAGCGCATCCCGCTATCTCGCCTCGCGTCAGTGGAAGTCGTCGAAGGGCCGTCCACCATCACGCGGGAATGGGGACAGCGACGAATCACGATCACCTCAAACGTCCGTGGCCGCGATTTGGGGAGTTTTGTCGCTGAAGCCCGTCAGAAAATCGGTAAAGATGTTGCTTTACCGTCCGCACGCTATCGGGTCGAGTACGGTGGGCAATTTGAGAATCTTCAGCGGGCTCAGACTCGCTTGATGATCGTCGTCCCGCTGGCTCTCGTCCTGATCTTCGGCCTGCTCTACATGACCTATCACAACATCGTGGACACATTGCGAGTGTTCACCGGCATTCCGTTTGCTTGGGTCGGCGGCATCTTCGCCTTATGGCTGCGGGACATGCCGTTTTCGATCTCTGCCGGGATCGGCTTCATCGCCATGTCGGGCGTGGCTGTACTCGATGACATGATTCTTGTTTCCTACATCCGACAACTTCGTCAAAAAGGTCTGCCTCTGGATGAAGCGGTCACGCAAGCCGCAATCACGCGTCTGCGTCCGGTGTTAATGACAACGCTCGTTGCGAGTCTCGGCTTCCTGCCGATGGCTTTTAGCGAAGGTGTAGGAGCAGAAGTACAACGACCTCTCGCAACTGTCGTCATCGGTGGTGTCATCGGGGCGATGATTATGTCGCTCTTGGTGCTGCGAGTGCTTTATCTGATCTTCAATACGCCGGTGGCTCTTCATGAGCAAGGCCGAACGCATGACGAAGAAATACCTGCTGAACCGGTTTTAGCAGGATCGACTGAATAGTCATTTACCCTTTGCAGGAGTAACGAATGAGGATGAAACTTTGGACTACAGCCACGCTGGTCTTGTTTGCGGCGTTCGTAAGCGGTTGCGGACAGGCGGGAACGACTCCGACAGTCAGCAAGTCCACGCCAACGACGGCGACTCCCGCGTCGAAGGCGGAACCAAACGATGGTTGGTGGTGCACCGAACATGGTGTACCGGAAGGAATCTGCGCCCAGTGCAACAGCAAAGTGGCGGCCGACCTCAAGAAAAAGGGCGACTGGTGCAAGGAACATGACCGACCTGAGTCGCAATGCTTCATTTGTCACCCTGAACTCGAAGCAAAATTCGCTGCTCAATACCAAGCGAAATATGGGAAGAAGGCCCCG
The DNA here is from genome assembly GCA_021732785.1 of Planctomycetaceae bacterium. Taxonomy (GTDB): domain Bacteria; phylum Planctomycetota; class Planctomycetia; order Planctomycetales; family Planctomycetaceae; genus DSVQ01. The sequence continues at coordinate 32,423 of JAKFUG010000048.1, read as the reverse complement.
AAGCCTGCGGAATAGTTGCCGCCCCGTGACAGCGGGCGATTTCCTGCTCTGATGTGTTTGGAGCGAGGAATAGCGATTTGCTCCAAGGAAGTATTGTGGTCGCCCTGTTCGTTTCCGAAATCCCTTTTAGGAGAGTGAGAATGGATTCTCTGCAACTGTCGAGAAACGTGTTTGTGGCCATCGTGATGGCTGTCGCCACTGGAGCTGGAACCGCCGCTTGGGCGGCAGGGCCGAAAACGGAGACAGTGATCACCACGAAAAAAATGTGTCCGGTATGTGCAAAGAAGATTGTGGACAAGCTTCGTCAGTCCCAAAGCGTGGCCGACGCGCGCGCGGACGTTGAGTCGAAGACGTTTATCGTCCGTCCGGTCGCCGATGGTAAGCTTTCGCCGCGAGTACTCTGGGAGACGGTGGAACTCGGTGGTGAGCAACCGGTCCGGTTAGTTGGACCAAGCGGGTCTTTTGTCAACAAGCCGAAGCACTGACACCGTTAGGAAAAATGACGGGCGGTTTCATCTTCCTGTTCGTTCCGGAACGCCAAGCGAAGTTAGCCGCCAATCCATGTATGGCAAACAACCACCAAAATCAGAAATGAATTGAGTTCAGAGGATCATTCGAAGCATCAGCTACCGGTGCGATGGCGAAGGTCGGATGCCAGTTGCGCGGGAATGTTGATCGTTTCCTATCTCAGCCAGGGAGGGCTTTACGATGTCGAGATTGGTTCTGGTGGGGTTGCTTGTCACAACTCTCGGAGTCTTGGTTTGTGGTTGCGCGCACACTCATTCCAACCGGGTCACGGTGTCCGCGAAAAAGCCCGTCGACTTGGAATCCGCTACAGCCGACGCAGAGACGGATGCCGTCAACAGTGAACGGAGAGACGAAGCTCCCGACGCGGTAACCGGCAGTTCAAGAATTCGGCTGGTGAGTGACAATCAAGATGTCAGCTCCGCTCCCACCGTCAGGCCGGAAGAAGTGAGTCGGGATGCGACAGGAACCGCTCCTGCCAATGGAGTGTTATCGCTGGCAGACTTGGAAGTGATCGCGATGCAGAACAACCCCACGTTATCGCAGGCCGCCGCAGCCGTGGATCAGGAGCGCGGATTCTATCGTCAGTCGGGACTCTACCCGAATCCACAACTGGGCTATCTGAATTCCACGGCCAATCAGAATGCGCCCAAACAGTCGAATGGCGTTTTCTTCAGCCAGGAAATTGTCACGGCCAAGAAGTTGACGCTCGCGCAGCAGTCCGCTTCGCAAGAGGTCAAACGCCTACAATGGGATCAGGAAGCACAGCGGATGCGCGTCATGAATGACCTGAAAATCCGATACTACGAAGTGCTGGGGGCGCAAAAGGTTGTTGAGACTGCTCGGCAATTAGAACATCTGGCGGACGAGAGCCTGTCCAGCGCTCAAGCCCTATTTGATGCGAAAACGGTTTCTCGGTCCGATGTTTTGCAAGCGAATGTGCTGCTGGAGACTTCGCGAATCAATCTGGCGGACGCGACCCACCGATACGAGGCCGCGTGGGAACAGTTGACGATCATGCTGGGAACGCCCTCAATGAAAATCACTCCACTGGTCGGAGACTTAGAAGGCGATATTCCAACACTGGATCAAGAATCGTGCTGGCAGACACTGCTCGCGGCAAGCCCTCAGCTACGGGCTTCCGAATCGGAATTGGACCACGGCAGAGCCGAACTTCACTCCGCGAAGGCCCAGGCAATTCCAAACGTCACGATACAAAATGTGACGGACTATGACCGGATCACGAACTCGACCACAGTGTCCACCTTGGTCGCCCTCCCGATCCCTTTCTACAACCGGAACCAGGGAAATATCGATAAGGCAAACGCTGACATTCGAGCCGATCAGTCGGAAATCTGTCGAGTACAGCTTGTGCTGCGTGACCAGTTAGCCGATTCCTTCCGGCGATACAAGACGAGTCGAGTCCAGGCGGAACGTCTTGGGCAGTCAATTCTGCCAAATACGGCAGAGAATCTAAAACTAACTCAGCGATCATACAAAGGCGGGGAAGTGCCGTTTCGCGATGTACTCGCCGCGCAGCAAGCGTATGCCGAAAGCCGAGTGGCATACATCGAGGCGCTCACCGAATTGCGAAAAGTCGTGACGGAAATCGACGGACTTCAGCTAACGGGCGGCTTAAACCCCGCCGCGATTGGTTCCGCGATCCAATCACAGCCAGGTGGCTCGACGCAGCGGCAACGCGCGTTGCTTAACGAAGTCAAAGACCGAGCGTCCAAGCAACTTCTTCCAGCGGCACAGATTGGGCAATAAATAGTGACCTGTTTTTAAGGCTGTGGTAGGTTTGGCTGGCGAATTCCGTGACATCGTGAATTACTTGAAGTGATATACATGAATGACTGAATGTCGAGTTGCCAGTTGGGGGTCAGGAAATATTGTGCTCCCGCATGGAAATAGTGCTCAAACTGGGCGCTAACGCTCCCGGACGGGGCGAATAAAGCAGACTCGGTAAACAGCAGCCATCTTTCGCCCAAGTCGCATTCGATGTTGCCCCCTTGAAATGTTTCCAGGTAGTTGGTCGATCCGTTGTGTTTCTCATTGAACACAGTGTTGCATTCGATCTCGATCACCTCTGTCACGGCCCAGCTACAGGCCAGATTTACGCCGGGAAGCACCTCCCTAGCCGAAAATACGGATGATCCGGTGGGGACACACATCTGAGGGAATGCAGTGAGATCGGGAAGCCAGCCGTCTTGCTTGAAGAGGGCGACTCTTGCAGCGACTAACATGTCGTCCGTACCACTTTTCGTCGAACCGGTCTGGCCAATCATTCGCTGACGTTCGACCAGATAATTTGTGGCCAGTCGCAGCTCAAACCATTCCGCAAACACTCCATAGGAAAAGTAAGTTTCTCAGTTCTCATCTTTCTTCACGCTGCTCTCAAACCCGACATTGGTGACGGCCTTGGCTAAGTCTTCGGGCTTCACTTGGTCGGTGTCGAATTGCACGAGGGCTTCACCGGTCTTGGCATCGACGCGGGCCGACTGAACGCCGGGAAGGTTCATCAGGGCCGACTGCGCCGAGACGGCACAGGCTGGACAGGTCATGCCCGATATGCTCAAGGTGACAGTCGAGAGCGAGATCTGCTCCCCGGTCGTTTTGTCCAAACCAGGGGGTGCCTGCACGAAGCGGCCTTGATAGCCGACCTTCGCAAGAGCGGCCAAAATCTCATCACGCGGAATATCGCGAGACTCGTCGACGCCGACGACCGCCTCCCTCTTCTCGTGGCTGACCTCGACGGCGAGCACGCCGGGCACAGTGCGCATCGCCTTCTCGGCCACCGCTTCGCATCCCTGGCAGGTCATACCATCAATTTGCAGGACGGCACGGTTCATGTCCGGCGTCACGACCACGGCGTGGCCGCCTGACGTGCCGAGGAGCGCTCCGACGTAATGCGGGAACAGCAGAAAGGCGACGGTCAGAATTGTCACAGCCCAGAGCATGACCTTGTTCATGGCCATCATGCTGAATCGGCCCTTTTGAGCGGGGGAGCAGCAATTGGCGTCGGTGCCTGCCCCAGCGGCCGGCTCCGGGGGACAACAACCGTGTCCAGCTTCGGAAGCCGCCTTCTTCGGCCGATAGGTGAAGTAAAACGCCGCCGCCAGGAAGCCGAACGTCACCACGATGAACAGCGGCCGATACGTTTCGAGTGTGGCGGCGATTCCGACACCGGAAACACCGACCGCCAGCAAGGCCAGCGGCAACCAGCAGCAGGCCGATGCCATGATCGCCGAGACAACCGTGCCGATCTTGGCGAACTTCTCGCCGCGACCGGTGGACGACTGAAAAGAGGCTGCACTTGACGGAATTTCTTCTGCGGTCTGCACGAGCGCTGTTTCCCTTGGAGCGGTTGTCATTCCCAATTCCTTCTGGGCGATCTGAATGCCTTTGGTGACACTCCCGAGGCAACACGCCCCGGAAGGATTCTCGGTTTCACAACGGCAACCGGGGTCTTTCATATTCGCCCGGATGTCCGCTAAGGCGTCACAGCGGCCCTTCGTGTGCAGTTCCTCTTTGATGCTGGCGACGGAGTGGCCGAAGCAGTAGCAAAGCGGCCGGTCTCCAGCCCTCTCCTTGACGCCGACAGCCACCTGTAAGTGAGACTTCAGGAAGGTGCGGTCGCTGGTCTCGGAAAAGTAGACGACATCGCACTCCTGCGAGTCGCAAAATCGCCAGCCCGTGTCACCCCCGAGCGGCGAGCAGCCAGAACCGCCGTTGCTCTTTGCATCGCAGGATGCCTGCTCGCCGCCGAACTCGTGTGCGAACTCTTCCTTCAGCAAGGCCCGCAACGTGGCCAGACCGACACGTTTTCCCTTGGTTCCGCACGAGGGGCAGACCAAGGTTGTTTGGGTTGTCGCTCCAACTGGCATGGCGTCTCTTCCCCTGAATTGAATTGCCCCTCGAGTTCGTTTTCTGTATTATTGACCTTGCACTTGAGTGCAAGGTCAAGGCCGATTATCGGGATTCTTGAATGTTCCCGCGTAATGGTCACAACGCCTGTAATTTCAGGGAGTTAAGCCAAGAGGATGAGCAAGCAGTACACCGTCAGCCAACTAGCGCACGCAGCCGAGATACCAACAACGACGGTTCGTTACTACGAGCGGGTGGGACTGGTCGAGCCGGAAGACCGCAGTGCGGGCAACTATCGGCTCTACAGCGAGGGGTCACTCCGCAAGTTGAAGTTCATTCGGGCAGCGCAGGCCATCGGTTTCACGCTGGATGACGTGAAGGCGCTTCTTTCAACGCCGAGTAACACCGCTGCATCTTGTCGAGAAGTGCAGTCGCGCATTGAAGATCGGCTGTCTGAAGTGGATCAACGGCTAAAGGACTTGCGTCATGTTCAGCGAGTGCTGAAGGAGTCACTGGAGAAATGCAAAGATACGGAGCAGCTCGACTGCTGCCACGTCATCGAGACGTTGCGAGAAACGTCGGAGACCAAGTGACGATCACCGACCTGTCGAGCGATAACAGAAGCAAGGTCATTCTGGGAAAGGCTTTCCGTCATCCATCCGCCGCCGAACTCCGGCTTCCCAGCCCCGGATGCCGGCCAAGAAAAGTTCAATAGCCGTCCTGTTGTCCCGACTGGAATGCAACTCACTGTTGCAAAAAGACTTAGCACAAGGCCGCTCATGCGGCCTTGTGTCGTTTATGGGCTCGGTGATACCTTCGGAGATACCTTTTTTGCGACGAAACGTGCAAAAAAGACGTTATGCCTGCTGACTGAAGCCGGCTTCCTGACCCGCGACGACGACAGCGTTAGAAACGCTCTGAGGGAGAGCAATTCCCCCTTCTTGAGTCGGCCTGATTCTCGTGGTCCAAACTCTCGGCGGGCGTCGAACGCCAACGACACTCTCTCCGGACCCGCTGCGTGAATTCAGGAATGTCAGGTTCGGCTGTAAAGCGATTTGCACGGGCCAATTGCACTCGGTCAGCATCGATGACGGGGAATGAATCCAAAGTGGCACGCAGCGCGGTCCAACCCGAGAAAAGTCCACTCGATCGAGGCTGGTTCGTCTATATCGTGCGGTGTGCTGATGCCACCCTCTACACCGGGATCACGAACAACTTGGTGCGCCGCGTCGATCAACATAATCAGGGAACCGCCTCTCGCTATACGCGCTCCCGACGGCCGGTGATGCTGACCTACCAGGAATCGTTGCCAAGCCGAAGCCAGGCCCTGAAACGTGAGTTTGCGATCAAGCGTCTTACAAGAGATGCAAAAGAGTCGTTGATTTCCTTGAGAATACCGTGACATCTCAAGTTGGATCGTCGGTCGCGTTTTTTTCGAATCTCGTCGGCTCAAAGGCGATACATTCGGTGACGGGCTGCGGCGGGTATTTGGGAAAGTGATGATCCGTCGTCGACTTCTGGCAAAGAAGAAAGCGGGAACCCTTTCCCGAGACGACTTCTTTCCTGTAGCAGCAGCGTTCGCACAAGCTCATGGTCATGGGTGACCTCGACAGCAATCATGATCGACCGGAGGAACCGGCAGCCGCACGGTTGTAACATCCCAGTGCCCACTCAAACAATGAGCCAGAGCCTTCCAAGCCGATTGCGTCGGACACCATCAACCCGATACTGGAAAACGCATGAATCTCGTGCTGCACGGTCTGTTCTTGTTCGTCTGCGTTCAAGCCGTCGGGCTTCAAGCCAACCCCGCGAATCCGAATTCGCCGGCGCTGCTCTCCGTTACGGACTACCCCTCGATCCAGGCGGCCATTAATGCCAATCCCGGTCGAAGGCTTTACGTTCCCGCGGGTGATCACGAAGTCTCCACGAAGATTCAATTGCACCGTGATCGTTCGGGATTATGGGGTCCCGGCCGAATCATCCAAAGCCATCCCGATCATCCGATTATCGAGATCGAAAACGCGGTTGGTGTCGAACTGCGTGACCTAACGCTAACACGGCTTGACACCAAGCGGGAGACGTCGAAAGAGGGCATTATCGCGATCAGTTGCCGGGATCTGGTGATCGACAATGTGCGTGTCATCGATAACCAGACGCGCGCAGCAGCGATCTCGCTACGGGAATGCCATGGGTCGCGCATCAGTCACTGTTTCGTGCGGAACTACATGAGAGTCTCCGTGGATGATCGTACCGCGGATATGAACTGGGGATATGCCTTCAACTGCACCGACGGCACGGGAATTAACGTGAATCGATCGACTGGCACGCTGATTGAGAGCAACCGCATTATCGAAGAGAATCTGCGCCCCACGCCGGAAATCAAAGCCCAATTCCAGCTCGGTGACTGGGTCAAAAAGAGTCCCACAAAAGGCCGGCTCATGAACCAGCAGGCATGGGACGCGGCCTATACCGACGCTTGGCAGCAAGGTTCCGCCATCATTGTGACGGGGCCGGAAGTCAGTGATCTCACCCGGATCATCGGGAACCACATCGAGAATGCCGCCCAGGGAATCGATCTGCACTCCGATCATGTGATCGTATCCAGCAATCTCATCGTCAATTCGTTCATGGGCATGAAGGCGATGCACGGCTCACGGAATGTCCTCATCACGGGCAATCAGTTCATCAAGAACAGCCTCTGGGCGATCGGGCTGATGCCGGGCGTGGCATCACACACCAAGAACACCGACGGCGGCTCCATCATCGCGAACAACATCATCTCTGACTTCGGATACGGCGATGCGCATTGGATCTGGGGCTTGGAACGGTCGCCAATTCGGTTCGATCACGGCCAGGAACCCGATGATCCGCCTTTGAGCGATGTGATCATTCAGGGAAACATGCTGCACACGGTCGGGGAAGCACGCTATCGGTACGCAGTGCGCATTGAAGGGGAACCGAATGCCCCGCGCAATCTGCATTTTCTCGGCAATCTCTTTCCCGCGGGAAGTGGCGGCGTGGCCAATATCGAGTTGAAGCCCTGAATCGTCCTCAGGAAATTGCAGATGGGAATACCAGGACGATCCCGGCTGCATTGCGGGACTTTCAACCATCGATCACGATAGCCCTTGTCCTACGTCACCTCTCCACTTGTGGGCATTCATAAATGCGATCGATAGGCTTCGCCGTCGTGTCTCTCGGAATCGTATGGGGAACCAATGTCTCCGCCGCAGGAACTCTGATTCACGCCGGGCGACTGATCGACGGTCGCAGCGCCGAGCCGCGCAGCAAGGTCTCGATCTACATCGACGGCGGCAAAATCGTGCGAATCGACGACGGGTTTGCCAAACCCGGCGAAGGCGATCGGTTGATCTCGCTGACGGATCGCACGGTGATGCCCGGCCTCATGGACATGCACACGCATCTGATGTCCCAGCACTCCAAGGACTCGTACACCGAGCGGTTCTTTATGGAGCAGGCCGATTACGCGCTGCGGTCGACGGTCTATGCTCGTGCCACGCTGATGGCGGGATTCACGACGGTTCGCGAACTCGGTGACAACGGCGTCAATTCGGTCGCGCTCCGGAACGCGATTGAGAAGGGCTGGGTGGTTGGTCCCCGGATTTTCACCGCTGGGAAATCACTGGCGACCACGGGCGGGCATGCAGACCCGACAAACTCTTTACGCGGGGACTATCGGAAAGATGGCGGTCCCGTGGAAGGGGTGATCAACGGCGTCGATGATGCGCGGAAGGCGGTGCGACAGCGTTACAAGGATGGTGCCAATCTGATCAAGCTCACCGCCACTGGCGGCGTTTTGAGTCTGGCAGCAAACGGTCAGAATCCGCAGTTTACCGAGGCAGAACTTCAGGCCGTGGTGGAAACGGCCCGAGATTATGACATGACGGTCGCGGTGCATGCCCACGGGACCGAAGGGATTCGGCGGGCCGTCCTGGCGGGTGTGACATCAATCGAGCACGGCACTTTCCTCACCGACGAAGTGATCGCGTTGATGAAAGAGAGAGGCACCTATTGGGTTCCCACCAACATGGCCGGGGAGTGGGTCGCGAAGAAGGCCGAAGAGCCGGGCTACTTTCCGGAGATTGTCCGCCCCAAAGCGGCCGCAATCGGTCCCCAAATGAAAGCCACCTTCGTGAAGGGTTATGCCGCGGGACTGAAGATCGCGTTCGGCACCGATTCGGGGGTGTCACCGCATGGCGAGAATGCTCATGAATTCGAACTCATGGCCGAAGGGGGCATGCCACCGATGGTCGCCATTCAATCGGCCACGCTGGTAGCAGCGCAGCTTCTCAAGATCGATGATCGCCTGGGCACGATTGAAGCTGGGAAAGTCGCCGACATCATCGCCGTGGAAGGCAATCCCCTCGAAGATATCCGCGCGATGCGGAAAGTGATCTTCGTCATGAAGGAAGGAACGATTCATCGACAATAGCCGCCGTCAATAGCGTGCGGTTGGTTTGACTACTCACTCTCAATAAGTTCCGTTGCGAAGAGCAACCCCATCGCACCGCCGCGGTCATCGCGACCATTGATCGCCGGGCGGTCGAAGTAGTCTTGAAGTGTTTTCTGTTTGCCGGTGCCTGAGCAGACATTGATGAGTTTTCCATCGGCGCTGGTCCGTTCCTGAATGGCCCGCCACGCTTGATTAACGCAGGGTTGGTATTCGTTCTGCGGCAGCCAGCCCCGGCGGATCCCGCGCTGCATGGCGAAGCCGATCATGCAGGTGCAGGAGTATTCGTCGTAACTCTCAGGATGATCGATGACCTGATGCCAGCAGCCGGTTTTGGCATCCTGATAAGGTTTGAGGGCCCCCATGTGCTTTTGAAACTCGGCAACCCGCCGCCTGGTATCAGTTCGATCCCGCTCATGGTGACAGCCAACGCCCGGCGCTGTATCGAACGACGCCAGCGGATTTCAACCATTGTGAAGTCGTCCGCGAGTTCGCCACTTCCAAAGACGGAACGCGCGTGCCGTTGAACATCATCCGCCGCAAGGGAATTCGCCTGGATGGTGCGAACCCCACCTTATTGTATGCCTACGGCGGTTACGGGATCAGCTTATCACCTTCCTTCAAAGCCAGCCGCGAGGTTTGGCTGAACCGTGGCGGCGTCTTCGCCGTCGCGAATCTGCGCGGTGGGGGCGAATTCGGCGACGACTGGCACAAGGCTGGCCATCTCACCCACAAACAAAACGTGTTCGACGACTTCGCCGCCTGCACCCAGCACCTGATCGAGCGGGGATACACGCATCCGAAAAAACTCGCCATTGAAGGAGGGAGCAATGGCGGTCTGCTGATGGGAGCCACCTTGACCCAGCACCCGGAACTCTTCGCCGCTGTCGTCGCGCACGTCGGCATCTACGACATGCTGCGCGTGGAACTCCATCCCAATGGGGCCTTCAATATCACCGAGTTCGGCACCGTCAAGAATCGTTCGCAGTTCGACGCGTTATTCGCTTACTCACCGTACCATCACGTCAACGACGGCACGTCCTATCCGGCGGTGCTGTTTCTCACCGGCGACCATGATGGCCGTGTCGATCCGTATCACTCTCGAAAAATGACGGCTCGGCTCCAGGCCGCTACGAAGTCGACGAAGCCAATCCTGTTGCGCTACAGTTTCGACACCGGTCACGGGCAAGGAACGCCGCTGGCGGAACGCGTGGCCCAGGAAGCGGACGTGTTCGCCTTTCTCGTGTCGCAGTTGGGCATGGATGCGGGGACTCAATGAGGCTGTCCGACCGATGATGCGCGAATTCGACACTCGCCAGCGCGATCTTGGAACGATGGTATTGATCCTGCACATCATAGTCCCCATTCATTCGACGAATGGCGGCTCGTCATTGATCCCCGATGACGACCATTCGGCATCACAAACAAATCGCAAAAGAGCTAAGGATTATCAGCATGTTCCAAATTGCGCGAACCGGTTTGATCGCAATTCTGGTTATCGGCGGTTTGTATGGCGGGCTGGCGTCCAACGCTCAGGACAAAAAAACGGATGCGACCGCAGCGCGGCCAAAAGGCACGCCGCAGGTATTGCCTCGACCGGACTTCCATTTCCCCGGTGAAGTTGGCCGGACGTATCTTGATTCGGACAAAGCGCAGTTTCCGCAACCGGTGCAGCCGCCCAAGGGGGCGCCGAACGTCGTGCTGATCCTGCTCGATGATGCCGGCTTCGGGCAGTTCAGCACCTTCGGCGGCGGCGTGACATCGCCGACGATGGACAAATTGGCGGCCGAGGGTTTGCGGTATAACCGCTTCCACACCACCGCGCTGTGCAGTCCGACGCGGGCCGCCCTGATCACGGGGCGTAATCACCATTCCGCGGCCTTCGCAGGAATTACGGAACTCGCCACCGGCTACGACAAAGTCGAGTTAAAGTGACGATCGACTGAAACCCCCTGTGCTTCAACGGAGACTCTGGCATGCGTGCCCGATGTGCGAACTGTGCCGTACTGGTGGTCTTCAGTTGTGGGTGGCTGATGACCGGTCAGCGGCCGCAGAATGTCGCCCCGCTCGCCGAGATGCTGCGGCTCAACGGTTTCAACACCGCCGCGTTTGGCAAATCGCACGAGACCGCCGATGAGGGCCTGGATCGTGGCACTCCTGTCACCGAAAAGTATGACGAGCGAAAGAATCAGTTCACCGGCAAGCTGGGGAACGTGATGATTGAACTAAATCAATGATGCGTCGCTGATCCTGAGAAACTGGAGCGAAGGCTTCCAGTCAGCGATTGCCTTTGCACCAAGCAAGTAGAGATACACATCATGCGGTTCCATTTTCTCACTCTAGTTACGTTGATTGCGTTCGCCTGCACACTCGGCTGGCGAACCGTCGCCTCACAGGACCGGAATCCATCGGGGGAGCCACCCGCGAAGCTGGATCGGTCGGTGCTGCCCCCGCCGACTCCAGAGTTCAAGGGCAAGATCGGTCCGAACTACAAGGAGTCCACCCCGGATTTCGGGCCGGCATTGCCGGTGACGGCCCCCGCCGGTACTCCCAATGTTCTGATCGTCGTTCTCGATGATGTTGGATACGGGCAACTCGGCTGTTACGGCGGCCCGATCGCGACGCCGAACATCGACAAGCTGGCAGCGAGCGGACTGCGCTATAACAACTTCCACACCACCGCGCTCTGCTCGCCCTCGCGCGGCGCGCTGCTCACTGGCCGCAATCACCACGCGATTGGCCTCGCGGCCATCACGGAAGCCGCGACCGGTTATCCGGGCAGCTTCGGGTCGATCCCCAAGAGTGCGGGGACCATCGCCGAGACGCTCAAGCAGAACGGCTACAACACGATGGCACAGGGCAAGTGGCACCTCGCTCCGTACACGGCCTACACCGCGGCCGGGCCGTTCGACCGCTGGCCACTCGGCATGGGGTTTGAGAAATACTACGGGTTTCTCGGCGGTGAAACCGATCAGTGGGCCCCGCTGTTAGCACAGGATAATCACTTCATCGACACGCCGCCGCGCCCCGGATACCACCTGACTGCCGACCTCTGCGACCACGTCATCGCCGACATCCGTGACCAGCAGCAGGCGAACACGGGCCGTCCGTTCTTCACCTACCTCGCTCTCGGTGCGGCCCACGCGCCATTGCACGCCCCCAAGGAATTCATCGCGAAGTACAAAGGGAAATTCGACCAAGGGTGGGACCAGGTCCGTGAGGAGACGTTCGAGCGGCAGAAGAAGCTCGGCATTATCGCGCAAGATGCGGTGCTGCCGCCGGCAAACCCTGGCGTGCAAGCCTGGACTGAACTGAACGACAATCAGAAGAAAGTCTACTGCCGGTTGCAGGAAGTCTTCGCCGGATTCCTCCACCACACCGATCATCACCTCGGCCGCGTGTTCGATGCTCTCGACGAGTTGGGCGTCCGCGAGAATACCCTCGTCATTCTCGTCTCCGATAACGGGGCGTCGCAGGAAGGCTTGCAGAACGGCACGCTCAACACCGACCGCTTCCGAAACTATTTTCCGGATACCGTGGAGGAAATGATCACGAAGCTGGACGAGGCGGGCGGTCCGTCCACCGATCCGCATTACCCGTTTGGATGGGCAATGGCCGGCAACTCGCCACTGAAGCGCTGGAAGCAGGACACCCACTCGGGAGGCAACACCGATCCGCTCATCGTCTCATGGCCTGCGAAAATCAAGGACGGCGGCGCGATTCGCAACCAGTACCACCACATCATCGATATCGTCCCGACGATTCTCGAAGCGACCGATCTGCCGGCCCCGACTTCCGTCAACGGTGTCCAGCAAATGCCGTTGCATGGCGTAAGCATGTTTTACTCGTTCACGGATGGGAAGGAAAAGACCCGCAAGAAGGTGCAGTACTACGAGATGCTCGGCAGCCGCGCGATCTGGGCCGACGGGTGGACCGCGGTGACGTGGCACAAGAAGGACACGCCGTGGTCCGACGACAAGTGGGAGCTTTACAACACGGATGTGGATTTCACCGAGGCCCACGACCTCGCCGCGACGAACCCGGAAAAGCTGAAGGAGTTAATCGCGCTGTGGGAGACCGAGGCGAAGCAGTACAACGTCTTCCCGCTGGACGACCGCCGGTATGAACGGGTCGCCGATCCCACGCGACCGGTCGCGGCGATCCCGAAGAAGCAATATACTTACTACCCGGGGACATCGATCCTGCACCCGCTGGCCGGCCCCCAAATTCTCGGTGTCGAGCATACGATCACCGCGCACGTGACCCTCCCCGAAAAAGGGGCGGAAGGCGTGCTCGCCTGTAGCGGCGGCGAGTTCGGCGGCTGGTCGCTCTTCCTCAAAGACGAGAAGTTTCATTACGTCCACAACTACCTGAAGCTCGACCAGTTCACGGTGTCTTCCTCCGCAGCGGTACCAGTCGGCAAACACACGCTGAGCGTTCATTTCACACCGACCGAGAAATCCTTGAAGCCAGATTACTTCATTGGCAACGTCACGATTTCCGTGGACGGCAAGCCGGCGGGTGAGCGGAAGGGCATCAAGGTAGCCGGGCAATACAGTGCCATTACCGGGTACGGTCTGCTGATCGGTCGCAACACCGGCACCCCGGTCAGCCACGAGTACAAAGCACCCTTCGCATTTACAGGCACACTCGACAAAGTGACTATTGACGTGAAATGAGTCCGCGCAGACCCAACGGAACCAAAGATTCGCCGCACTGGATTCAATCACCTTTCATCGCACAAGGCCATGGCTCGCACGACATTCAATCGTTCATACAACATTGGCGCGGCGATTGAAGTCCCCGCCGATGGGGATTTGGAAGGGGTGATCGTGGCCGCCGGCGGATACTTCGCGTGATTTTCACTGTCCGTCAATGAAGGAATCCCGCAGTTGACGTACAATCACTTCGGCTCGACCTACACCACCATCGCTGGTAAATCCAAACTCCCATCAGGCAAAGTTAATCTGCGTTTCGAATTCGCTTATGACGGCGGCGGGCTCGGCAAAGGGGGGCCGCAGAACTGTTCGTGAATGACAAACTGACCGGTGAAGGAACGATTCCGGCCACCGTGCCACTCGGCTTCACTGGCGGTGAAACACTCGATGTCGGGGAAGACACCGGCACCCCGTCGGCGGACTACCAGTGCCCATTCCGGTCTACCGGGAAGATCGACAGCGTGACGTTCGAGTGGAAGTAGGCAATCAGACGTAATTCTCCGGCAATCAATTGGAATAAATTTCCACGTGAAAGTGAGCATCGCTATGAAGCGCACCAGAAACATCATGATCGCCGGGGTGATTGCTGTCAGTTGCACCTTGGCATGGCTGACAACGTCCGGCAAACTGAATCCATTGATGGCTCAGGACAAACCCGCCGCAAAGTCGCAACAAGTCGCCGATGGCACGCAGCTTCCGAAGCCCGATCCAAAGTTCAAAGGCAAGATCGGCGAGACGTTCAAGGATTCGACTCCCGATTATCCACAGCCGGTGAGGGCTCCGAAAGGTGCGCCCAATGTCCTGCTCGTGTTACTCGACGACGTCGGCTTCGGGATGTGCTCCACGTTCGGCGGCCCCGTGCCGACGCCGCACCTCGACAAACTCGCGAAGAACGGGCTGACGTACAACCAGTTCCATACGACGGCGCTGTGCAGTCCGACACGGGCCGCGTTGCTCACCGGCCGCAATCACCACACGAGTGCCACTGGTGTGATCATCGAAATGGGGACTGGCTATCCCGGCTACACGGGGATGATTCCCAAGAGCACGAGTGTCGTTGCTCAAACGCTGCGCGACAACGGTTTCGCCACGGCCATGTTCGGCAAGGCCCACAACACCCCCGAACCGGAAATCAGTCCCGCCGGACCGTTTCACAATTGGCCGACGGGTCAGGGGTTTGAATACTTCTACGGTTTCAATCAGGGCGAAACGAACCAGTACTTTCCCACGCTCTATCGCAATACGAACCCGGTCGCCCAGCCAAAGTCGGCGAAAGAGGGTTATTTCTTCATGGAGGATATGACCAACGAGGCCATTGCCTGGACGCACAATGTGCGGGCCGCCAACCCCGACAAGCCGTGGTTCAACTACTTCAGCACATCCGGCGTGCATGCCCCACATCAGCCGCCGAAAGAGTATCGCGAAAAGTACAAAGGGAAGTTCGATTACGGGTGGGATCAGCAGCGCGAGTTAACCCACGCGAAGCAACTGGAAATCGGCGTCATCCCGAAGGGGGCCAAACTCACGCCGCGCGATGAAGCCATTCCAGCCTGGGACTCGCGGTCGGCGGACGAAAAGAAGGTGTATGCCCGCTTGATGGAGAATTATGCCGGCTACATGGAGTACACCGACCACCAGGTGGGGCGGTTGCTCGACAGCCTCGAAGCGTCCGGCGAACTCGACAACACGCTGGTGCTGTACGTCGTCGGCGATAACGGGGCCAGCGCCGAAGGCGGCTTGGAAGGGACATTCAGCGAACTGGCGAGTCTGCTCGGCGTTCAACTCGGACTGGAGAGCACGGTCAAACGGATCGACGAAATCGGCGGTCCCACCAGCGAGCCACACGTTCCCGTCGGCTGGGCGTGGGCCATGAATGCCCCGTTCCAGTGGACCAAGCAGGTCGCCTCACACTTCGGCGGCACCCGCAATCCACTCGTCGTCCATTGGCCGAACGGCATCAAGGCCAAGGGAGAAATCCGCAGCCAGTTCCACCACGTCATCGATCTCGTGCCCACCATTCTGGATGCGTGTCAGATTCCGGAACCGAAGGTTGTTAATGGCATCCCGCAGAAACCGCTTGAGGGCGTCTCGATGCGTTACTCTTTCGACAACGCCAAAGCCAAGAGCACGCGCCCGACGCAGTACTTCGAGATGATGACCAACCGGGCCATTTACCACGACGGCTGGGTCGCTTGTAGCCGTTTCGGCTATCCGTGGGATACCGCCGGGAAGGGAACGGACTTCCTCAAAGCGCCGTGGGAACTTTACAACACTACCGAGGACTTCAGCCAGGCGGCCGATCTCGCCGCGAAAGAACCGGAGAAGCTCAAAGCACTCCAGGCGAAGTTCCTTGAGGAAGCGACGAAGTACGACGTCCTTCCGCTCGACCCGCGAATGGCAGAGCGGCTCGACCCGAAGCTGCGCGAGTCCGGGACTCCGCCGACGAAGTGGACGTACTTCGGCAACAATGTCTGGCTGCCGGAACCAATCGGCCCGCAGCTGTTCCCGCGGGCCCATACCATCACCGCCGAGCTGACAATTCCCAAGGGAGGCGCAGAAGGCGTTATCACCTGTGCGGGCTCTTTCTCCGGAGGCTGGTCGGTCTACATCAAGGACGGTAAACCTTGGTTCCGTTACACGTTTTTCGATGTTGCGGATGTGACGATTCCCGGTACGGAGCCCATTCCCGAAGGAAAAGTGACGCTCAAGACCGAATTCGCACCGGATGGCTCGAAGCAGGGTGGCGGCACCCTAAAACTATTCGTCAACGGCAAGCCCGCTGGCGAGGGCAAGCTGAAGCGTTCCTCGTTCCGCCACGGCCTGGAACCGTTTGAAGTCGGCCGCGACTCAATCACTCCAGTCGACCCCGCCTACAAGAACAAGGGTCAGTTTGAGTTCACCGGCCAGATTAACAAGCTCACGTTTGACGTGACCAGAAAATGAAATCACAGCCGTAACAGAGCATTGAGCGATTTCCGTCCGGTCGACGAAAACAAGAAGACCGTCAGCCATTCGTGCAAAAATGACTTCCTGTTCAAGCTCCCCGAGGCGTTCTCAGGCACATCACCGATTCGTGGAGCGAGGTGCTAACGCACTCAATAGGTTACGTCGAGCGGCGGTCATCACATTGACGGCCTGGAATCGTCCACAGGTGGTCCAAGAGGTTGCGAAACCGAAGATTGATCCGCTCCGGATCGCCCGGTATTACCAATCGCTTCTCGACTCCGGCAAGATTGAAAGTCCGTCGGCACTCGCTCGGTATCCCCGTCGGACCCGCGCGCCTGCCGAACGGCAGTCTGTCTGCCGAGCAAGTGACCGAGCTAGTTATCAAACTCGAAACCATGGGCTTTTTCGACTGGGTGACGCCATGAAAACATTGACGGCGATCTTGGTCGCGATCTCCCGATGCGCCGCTGCCCAGCATGCAGGAAGGCCGACTTCGCGGCGATGCGGATTTGATCCGGCTGGGCTGCGACATGCTCGACTGGATGTGGCTGCGCGGCTGGGACGAGGAATGCGGCGGCCTGTTTTACTTCCGTGACCTGTTCGACAAGCCGGTACAGAAATACTGGCACGACATGAAGTTCTGGTGACCGCACGACGAGACGGTCATTGCCACGCTGCTGGCCTACGAACTGACTGGCGACGAGAAGTACGCTCGCTGGCATCAGCAGATTCATGATTGGAGCCATCGCCACTTCACGAACCCGGACCACGGTGAATAGTTCGGCTACCTCCATCGCGACGGCCGCCCCTCGACCACAACCAAAGGCATCCTGTGGAAGAGTTTCTTTCATCACCCGCGCATGCAATGCGCTGTGCGGGCAGAGGATCCTCAGTCAACCCGCATTGATCTCTGGGTCGCCACGCTCGCCGGGAGTGTGGGTGGACTGTTGGAAACCCCACGTTCCTGCGAGCCTGGCTACGAAATCTTCCCTGCGAATTTGTAGGATGGAACAAGCTCGCTCTGAGCGCCGCTGGTCCCACCCTGCGTCCCTGATTGAGAAATGAAACCATGACGACGACCACATCGCTTTCGGACGAGCGTTTGATCGACGCCGCCGTGCGGTTGGCGGCGGAACTGCAACAGCGGGCCGCCGAGTTGCAGACTTCGGCCGAGCGGAAGCAGCAGGCAGAATTGGATCGGATGCTGCGCAATCCGGCCGACAAGGCGACGCTCGTGCAATTGACCGATCAGTCGTTTCGGTCGCGGACAGCGGCGCGGACGGCGGAGCAGTTCACGCACATTCTCGACGTACAGGGAATTCCGCGATTTTTCAGTCCGCTCGATCAGGCATTGCTGCGCGGATTTCAGACGTTCGGCGGGTGGTTGCCGACCGTGACCGTGCCACTGGTCAAGGCACATCTGCAACAAGAGACGGCGAACGTCGTGCTGCCGGCGGAACCGGAACTCCTGCGCGAGCACTTGGCCGCGCGGCGCGGTCAGGGCGTGCGGATGAATCTCAATTTTCTCGGCGAGTCGCTGATGGGCGAGGAGGAAGCGCGGCAGCGGCTCAACAAGTACCTCGCGGCGTTGCAGTCGCCGGAGGTCGAAGTGTTGTCGGTAAAAATATCCACAATCTATTCGCAGATTCTGCCCATCGCGCGCGAACACACACTCAAACAACTCTGTCAGCGGATGGAGTTGCTGTACCGCCAATCGGCACGCACGAGCTACCAGCGGTCGGAGGCTGAGCAGGTGCCGAAGTTCGTGTACCTCGACATGGAGGAATACCGCGACCTGCCGCTGACGGCCGACGTCTTCATGCGCACGCTGGGTCGGCCCGGCTTGCAGCACATCAGTGGCGGCATCGCGCTGCAGGCCTACATTCCCGACTCGTTCCTGATGCAGCAGCAGATCACGGAGTGGGCGCGGCGGCGAGTCGCTCGCGGCGGCGCTCCGGTCACGATCCGCATCGTCAAAGGGGCCAACCTGGAGATGGAGCGGATCGACGCCGCGCTGCACGACTGGCCGCAGGCTCCATTCCGCACCAAGGCCGAAACCGACGCCAACTACAAACGGATGCTGCACTACGCGCTGCGGCCGGAACATCTCGACGCCGTGCGCGTCGGCATCGCGTCGCACAATTTGTTCGACGTGGCGTACGGCTTAGTTCTTGCGGCCGAGGTCCACGCCGGCGACCGCATCCAATTCGAGATGCTCGAAGGCATGGCCAACCATCAGCGGCGCGCGCTGCTCGAACGGACGCGGCACCTCTTGCTGTATGCTCCGGCCTGCCGCAAGGAAGAGTTTTTGAACGCCATCGGCTACCTGATCCGCCGCCTGGACGAGAACACCGGCCCGGAGAATTTTCTCGGACACGCGTTCCGGCTGACGGTGGGCAGCGGTGAGTGGCGATCGCTCGAACAAGGATTTCGCGCGGCGTTCGCGACGCCGATCGATAACGCACCGCAGCGCTCGCAGAACCGGATGATCGAGTCGTTCGAGTGCGCTCGGCCGGAGAGGCCGTGGCACGATTTCGAGAACGAGCCGGACACCGATTGGTCGCTGCCGCAGAACGCCGCCTGGGCCGAGTCCCTCGTGCGCCGCGAGGCGCAGTCACTGTCGGAGCGCGTGCTGCCGGTGGTCGTGGGCGGTCACGAACTGCGCGATCGCGCGACGAAGCCCTGTCTCAATCCGTCTCGGCCGGAGATTCCGGTCTGCCGTTATGCGTTGGCGACCGACGCCGATGTGGACGCCGCCGTGGCCTGCGCCCGTTTCGATCTGAGCGGGTGGCGTGCGATGCCGGTGGATCGCCGCAGCGAAATCCTCGGCCGAGCCGCCGTCGAGTTGCGTCGCGCGCGGGCGGACCTGCTGCACGCGGCGCTCGTGAACGGCGGCAAAATTCTGACCGAGAGCGATCCCGAAGTTTCCGAAGCGATCGACTTCGTGGAGTTCTATCGAGCCTCGGTCCGCCGCTTCCACGAACTGAATTCGGTGCGGGCCACAGGGAGCGGAGTGGTCGTCGTCGTGCCGCCGTGGAACTTTCCGATCGCGATTCCCTGCGGTGGGATCGCGGCGGCGCTCGCGGCCGGCAACACGGTGATCCTCAAGCCGGCGTCGGACACAGTGCTCGTCGCGTGGGAACTGTGTCAGTGCTTCTGGCGGGCGGGAGTCTCACCCCACACGCTGCAATTCCTGCCGTGTCCCGGCAGCGGCCCGGGCAGTCGGCTCGTCAGTCATCCCGACGTGGACGCGGTCATTCTCACCGGCGGCACCGACACAGCGCTGCGCATGCTCGAAAAGAAGCCGGACCTGCGACTCTCCGCCGAAACGGGAGGCAAGAACGCGACGATCGTCTCCGCGCTGTCCGACCGCGAACTGGCCATTAAGCATGTCGTGCAATCGGCGTTCGGACACGGCGGGCAGAAGTGCTCGGCAACATCGCTGTTGCTGCTCGATGCCGAAGTCTACGACGACGACGGTTTCCAGCGGATGCTTTGCGATGCCGTGACGAGTTTGCAGGTCGGTTCGGCGTATGAACTTCACACGCGCGTCGGCCCACTGATCCGCCCGCCGTCGGGAGCGCTCGAAGAAGCGCTGAAGACGCTCGAACCGGGCGAGACGTGGGCCGTGATGCCGCGACCCATCGGAGACAACCCGCATCTCTGGTCCCCCGGCGTGAAGTATGGAGTCACACACGGCAGCGCGACGCACCTCACCGAATTCTTCGGCCCGGTCCTGGGCGTGATGCGTTTCGAGAACCTGGCGGAAGCCATCGATCTGGTCAACGCGACCGGCTACGGCCTGACGAGCGCGATTCACAGTCTCGACGACCGCGAGATCGAACAGTGGAAAGCGGGCATCCGCGCCGGCAATTTGTACGTCAATCGCGGCACGACCGGAGCCGTCGTACTCCGTCAGCCGTTCGGCGGCATGGGCCAGTCCTGCATCGGACCCGGCCTGAAAGCTGGCGGACCGAACTACGTCGCCAGCCTGATGCACTTCCAGGACGCCGAACTGCCCGCGACGCTGATTTGCGGTGAAATCAAAAACGCCGACCTCGCAACCTTGGCCGACCAGCTTGATCCGACTCAGCCGGACGATGTGCGACTGCGCTGCGCGCTCGCCAGCTACGATCACGCCTGGCGCGACGAATTCGCGTGCGAGCACGATCATTTGCGTTTGCTCGGCCAGGACAACGTGCGCCGCTACCTGCCGTTTCCAGAAATCTGCGTCCGCATCACGCCGTCCGACGCGCGTTTCGACAGGCTCGCGCGGATCGCCGCCGCACGCGCCACCGGCGCGCGAGTCCTCGCCAGCTTCGCCCCCGACTGTCCCGCCGAGTGGCACGACACGCTCGACCGCCTGACCGACTCTTGGGCCGGCGGTATCGAATTGCTCGAACAGACAGACGCCGAGTTGCTGACCGAATTGCAACAAGCACCGGACGGACGCATCCGCTTCGCAGCCCGCGACCGCGTCCCCGCCGAACTCCGCCGACACGCCGCTCAATCGGGATATTGGCTGGCCGACGTCCCGGTCGTCAGCGAAGGCCTGATCGAATTGCTGTGCTACGTCCGCGAGCAAAGCGTCTCGCACGACTACCACCGCTACGGTAACCTGGGCACGCGCTCGCAAGAGGCGCGCCGATCACTGGTCGGCAGTTCGCGTGAAACTGTCGGGTAGCCACGCGCGCTAAAAGCGTGGCAATTTCCGCGAGGTCCAATGAACGATCTGTCGTCACCCCAACGCGGCGAAGTGACGGAGTTCGGTACGTCATCGAGTGAATGGCTCAACGACCAACTGGTGGACTTCGATGTCGAGCCCGCGAATTCCTTGGCGAGCGGTTTGCACTCGGTAGTATGCGGCGATGGATTTTGCCATGATCTGCCATCTCCAGTAGTGCAACGCGACCGTGGTTCCGGCGGTGGTTTTGATCTCCGTCCGGACAGGAAATCCTGGCTTTGACGACGACGTCGCACACCTTGATCGAGCGTCTCAGCAGCGGAGCGGACTCCGATGCCTGGGGGCGGTTCGTCGAGTTGTACACGCCGATGCTGCTGGCGTGGTGTCGGCGGATTGGTCTGTCCGATGCCGATGCCGCCGATCTGATGCAAACGGTGTTCGTCACACTCTACGAAAAGTTGTCGGAATTTCGTTACGACCCCGCGCGGAGTTTTCGCGCGTGGTTGAAGACCGTGCTGATGAATGCCTGGCGAAATCAGGTTCGGCAACGTTCCTCGCGCGCGGCCTCCGCGGGAAACATCCTGGATCCCGATCTCATCCCGGAAACCGATCCGCGGCTGCAACTCGACGAAGCGGAGTATCGCGCGCAATTGGTCCGGCGGGCACTCACATTGATGCAGGCACAATTCGAGCCGAACACCTGGAAAGCCTGCTGGGAGTTCGTGGTGCAGGACCGCGCCGCGGCCGATGTCGCCGCCGAACTGGGAATCAGCGAGAACGCGGTGTATCTGGCCAAATCCCGCGTGCTGCGTCATTTACGACAGGAACTCCGCTGGTTTCTCGATTGATCATCGTTTGCATTTTCGCAATTCTTTCGAAATCGGATGAAAGCGCGACAGATTTAGCGTGGGCGGAGTGTACTGCTGGTGTCGCGAGGAAATGGTTTCAACGCGATTGCATTCGGAGTCCATTGCCGTGACGGTATACAGTGCCTGCTTACCGCCGACGGAACTGGAGCAGTTTCTGCTCGGTTACCACGACGATGAGCAGGCGCAGAACATTGAATCCCACCTTCTGGAGTGTGACGAATGCCGTCAGCGGTTAAAAGCGCTGGCGGCAGAAGACGAATTGGTGCGGGCTCTTCGCGAACCGAAGTCCGATGGCAAAGCCGATCGCGCGAAGCCGGCAGAAGCTCCCGCGGACTTGGTGCAAGTACTGGTCCCGCACTTCAAGCGCATCGCTCGGCAACTCGAAGAGACCGCGACGCCGTCATCGTTCGCCACGAATTCCGCCGTGTCCGCGCTCGTGAGCACCTTCACCGCCGGCAGTGGCGCTCCCAGTGAGACGGAGACGCCGTTGCCGAGCATGCTGGGGCGTTACGAAATCCGTGGCTTGCTCGGTCGCGGTGGCATGGGGACCGTGCTGCACGGCTTCGATCCGGTGTTGAATCGGTCGGTAGCCATCAAGATTCTCCAGCCGGAATGGGTCGCCGAAGACGGGATGGCCGAACGGCTGGTCAAAGAGGCTCGCGCCGCGGCGGCCGTGGAACACGATAACATCGTCTCGATTTATTCCGTCGAAGTCCGGCTCGGCAGTCCGTGCATCGTGATGCCATTGCTGAAAGGCATGTCACTGCATCAGCGTCTGGCAGAAGTCGATGGACCATTGCCTTTGGACGAGATCCTGCGGATTGCCCGCGATGCCGCGAATGGTCTCGCGGCGGCGCATGCGCAGGGACTGATTCACTGCGATATCAAACCGGCCAACATCTGGCTGGAATCGCCGCGAGACCGGGCCAAGATTCTCGATTTCGGTTTGGCGATCATCCACGGCGACGGTGAGGGAGACGCTCGCAGCATTTCCGGGACACCGGGGTATCTCGCTCCGGAACAAGCCAGAGGATTGCCGCTCGATCAACGGACCGACATTTTCAGCCTGGGGTGCGTGCTCTATCGCATGGCGACCGGCACCGCGCCGTTCACCGGCGAAAAGCGAATGAAAGCCCTCTGGACGGTGTTGTCCGACCCGCCGGAATCTGCGAACGAACTCAATCCGCAGATTCCGGAAGCGTTGAGCGAACTGATTGAACGCATGATGTCGCGTGCTGCGGTCCATCGTCCGGCAACGGTGTCGGATGTGATCGAGGTTCTCGATTCGATCGATCGCCACTTCGCCGAGCTGCGCGGTGGGATCGTGCGGCGGCGCTGGTTGGTGGCCATGTTCGGTGCCGCGGTCTTGGGCGGAGCCGGAGTCGGGGGTTGGGCCCTCTTTGCCGCACCCCGCGTGGCGAAGCCGGTGCCTGTGACGTTTCTGGGTGATGAACCGGGAATCGACATCATCGTACGTCGGGACAGCCACGAATGGCCGCTGCATCTCGGGCCGGAAACGACGCTATCACTTCCGCCCGGTGACTATGCCGTTCGGCCGACAACGGCATCGGAACACCGCACGCTCGTCCCCGAACAATTCGTGGTCACCGAAGACAAATCGCAGATTGTCCGAATGGCTTACGTCGGGGAACTCGCACGGCATGCCACGCACACGCAAATGGTCACGGGCATTGCGGTGATGTCGGGGGTGAATCCGCCCGTGATCTTTTCCGTGGGGCAGGATCGCGCGTTGGTCCGTTGGGAACCGGCGCAGAAAGCATTGCCCGTCTTCGAGAACCTGAGTTACGCGGCACGCTGCATCGCGATTTCTCCCGATGGTGTCGAAATTGCCACGGCTGGGGGAAACAAGACCGTGCCGCGCGAAACCGTCATTGAACTTCGTTCTGCAAATCAGTGGGACGGGCCGGTGAGAAAGCTCGAAGGCCATACCCGCATCGTCACCGCGCTGGCCTACTCTTCCGATGGAGTCTGGTTGGCATCGGGAAGCGCCGAGGGTGTTTTGCTTTGGAACCGAGCCACCGGCGAGTCGCAACTCCTGCAGGAATTATCGCCGGATGGTAATCCGTACGGAGTCGCCTCCCTTGCATTCTCATCAGACAGTCGTCGGCTGTTAACCGGTGGAGATTCCATCGTCACACTATGGGACGTCGCAACGAAGGAGCGGAAACAAAGTCGCGCGTCCGGAGCGCGGGCTGTGGGATTCATCAAAGAGAAGATTGTCGCGGCGGGAGATGACGGCGCAATTCGCATCTGGTCCGAGAATGAGATGGAACCGCGTGCATTCGTCAGCATCGTTCGGCCGATTCTTGCAATGAGTGTCTCCACCGATGGCGAACAACTCCTCACGGGCGATGCTGACGGAAACGTCCGCCTCTGGTCGGTCGCCACAGGGGAAATGCGCGGTATGCTGCACGGCCATTCCCGTGCGGTCCAATCGGTGGCGTATCTCGGTAATGGGAGGCAGGCGGTCTCAGCCGCGGCCGACGGAACCGTCCGTCTCTGGCAACTGCCGTTTCCCTGATTCCGTTTAATGAAAGCAGGTCGGCGAGCGTTTCGTCGGCGGTCGTACCGTTTTTGCACAGAGAAAGTCCGTACCATGAAAGCGTGTTTTTGTAGATGGTCGTTGGCAGCCGTTGTGGCCGTCGGAATGCTGTCGCCCGGATACACTGTGTTTGCCCAGGCCAAAGTCGAACTGACCGAAGCCGAGAAAAGTGCCGCGCTGGTCGAAGGCCTCGGCACAGCGGCACAACTCGTGGCGTTCGGCCGGGGTGAAATGGCCGATGCGACGGGACTGAAAGACTTCAAATCGCCGGAAGCGCTGGTTGCCGCCGGGGCCATTTACCTGCGCGCCCAGAAAGCGACCGGCGGAAAAACCAAGCCCTCGGAAGCCAAAGTGGAAGACAGCGATGGCACCGTCATCGCCGAAGAGGGCCAGGCTCCTTCTTTCGCCGATGAAGCGGAAGCGTTGTTCGACGAGGCTCGTGCGCTCCCATCGAAAGACAAAGCCGCATTGGAAGCGCTCATCAAGCAGGCGAAGACGGTCGAATCCCGCGGGGCGACCGCCGGTCCACAGGTGATCAATCGCACCATCAAAACGGGCAAAGTTCACAACATTCAAATCGCGTTCGACCCCCGCTCACCTGCCAGTGTCACCATGCGCGGCACCGGCAAGACGCAGTTTGAAGTCATCGGTGCCGGCGGCAAGACCCTGTGGCATAGTCAGGGATCATGGGGCTTCTACAATTGGCACCCGGGCAACGGCGGACATAAAAACGTCACCGTCCGCGTCATCAACAAAGGCGGCCCACCGGTGGCGTACACCGTGACGACGAACTGAGAACCGTTCCTCATCGTCTTATCCCCGGGGCAATGACCCGGGGATAACGATTCGCAAAGTGACACGCCCCCGGTCATTGACCGGGGGCTAAGACAACTGGGACTGCGACAGAAACCGATGGCCCTCGTCGGATATAGGATTCGGACATGACTCGCTGGCTTACGATTCTGCTGTTGCTGTGCGTTGCCACACCGTTGTTCGCGCAGGCCAAGGGAAAAAAGAAGGCGGCGAAAGAGGCGGCCACCGCGAGAGCTGCGGACGACGAAGCCGAAGACGAAAACATCCCGCGCATCGTGCCGGTCTTCGATCCCGGTTCGCACACACGGTCGATTCGGGCCTTGGGATTCAACCACGACCAGTCGCGGCTGATCACCGTCGGCCTCGATTTCTCCGTTCAAATCTGGAGCACCGCCACCGGTGAACGGCTCGACATTCTTCGCTTGCCGTCTTACGGCCACGAACAGGGTTACAACACCAAAGAGTGGAACGCCGCCGCGATCTCGGCCGACGGCCGGTGGGTAGCTGTGGGCGGGGGGCAGAAAAAGGGACTGTCGACAGACAAGGATTCGGCGCGGGCCAAGCTGGTGATCATCGACCTGGCCCGTCGATCCATGCGTCCCGTGGCGGTCAACAACGGAGCCGTGACCGCCTTGGGCTTCGCGCCCGATAACCGCCTCGCGGTGTCGCAGCATGTGGCACCGAAGGACTGGGAGATTTCCATCTACCCGCCGCCCGATCAGGTGCCGGGACATTTCGTGCCGCGGACGGGTGTCATGGCGATCCCCCTGGACGACTTGACGCGGGACGAAAAAGGGACGGGGAATCGAGAAAGGAACGAGGTGTCCCGGGAGATCGAAGTGCTGCAGTTCAGTCCCGACGGCAAACGCCTGTGTGCGACGGCACCGAATGAAACGTATCTCTGGGATCTGACGCCCGCCGAACCGAAACGGATCGCCAGACTCGAACCGCGCGGGGCCACCACGTGCATTGCCTGGTCGCCCGATGGTCAGCACTTCGTTCGTTGCTGGAATGCCTTCCTCGGAGATCCCAAGGGGCTGGAACTCCGCAAGGCCAACGGCGAATTAGAATGGGAGTATCTGTTTACCGATGAAACGCCCCCGTTCCGTAGTGTCAGCTCCGTTCGCTCGGCGGTCTATCTCGATCCGCAGACGTTGCTGTTGACCACGAATCATGGATTGCAACAGGGCGATCTGGCTTCCACGGCCATCCGGTTCGATCTGAAAACCAAGACGCCACAACTGTTACGAACGGTCGGCGAACCCGGCCAATTTCATGTCTACGGCGCGCTGTCTCCGAAGCGGGATCTCGCAGCCATCACCGTTTCTTCGGGATTGGATACCGTGGTGTATCGAGTGAAAGACGGCACCGAGGTCGCGCGGTGTGGTGCTGCGTCTCCGGTTCCCACGCTGGTCGGATGGTCCAACGACCTCGAAGCGCCGGCCATTGCCTGGTCGGAAGCGAGTCCTCCGAATCGCTTCAATACTCAGCCCGACGACTTGCGATTTGCGTTTGACTTGAAGGAGATGCAGCCCGTCAGTGACGTGAATCCCGCGGACTTCGGTGTCGCCCTCCGATCGATTCGTGACTGGAAATTCACCAAGCCGGGTGGCAATTCGCTGGCGATTTTTCAGGGAGACCAGCAAACCGCCGTCGTTCAGGGAGGGACGAAAGTGAGTGCCGGCACTCTGATTCCGCGCGGGGAAGCCCCCCCATGGATGGCGTGGTCCGCCAACCTGACACAACGTGGATATTCCACCGTTCGGATCGTCCAGCACGATGGCCGTTCCGTCGCGCAGTTGCGACCGAATCCGGTGTTTTCCCGCGATCTGGTCGCCTCGCCGGATGGCCGATATGTCCTCGTCTCCACCGGCACACACCGGCTGGGCATTTATGCCGTGGGAGGCGAGCCGTATCCCTTATTGTCCCTGGCACGCGTGAATGGCGAATGGGTCGCGTGGTCGGCCAATGGGTATTACGCCGCCAGCCCCGGTGGCGAAAAAATGTTCGGCTGGTCTGAAAGTCACGGCCCGAATCAGTTCGCCACGTTTCACCCCGCGGAGAAATTTGCCAAACACTTTCGTCGCCCGGACCTGCTGAAACGCGCGCTCGAACTCGGGTCGATGGTAGCGGCGCTCAAGCAAATCGAGGTGCGGGCTCCAACGATTGACGACATCCTGCCGCCGAAATGTGCGTTGAAACTCCTCCAACAGACGGGGGGCCGGGTGCGTCTTCAAGCCTCGGCGGTCTCCTTGGTGAAGGACAAGCCGGTCGTCTCGATGCGTCTGCTGCTCGACGGTCGGCCGGTCATCGGCGGTGTTGGACAGAGAGCCGTTGCCGCCGGGGAAAAGGCCGAAGCGATGTGGGAGATTGACATTCCCGCGGGCAATCACGAACTGAAGCTGCTTGCCCGCAACGACGACAGCTCCGCCGTCTCCGATCCGCTGATCGTGACGGGCCCGAAATCAACTGCCAATCAACCGGTGTTGCATCGCCTCTGTGTCGGGATCAACGAGTACCAACTTTCCTCGTTCAATCTCGGCTCCGCGGCGAAAGATGCGACCGACGTCTTCGCCGCGCTGGAAAAGTATTGCGTCGGGACCGAGAACCATTTCGGCACGGCGAAAGGGGCCGTGCTCACCAATCAACAAGCGACGCGGGGCGGTGTACTCAAGGCGATTGGCGACATCCGCAAGGCCGCCAAACCGGGCGATCTCGTCGTCTTTCTGTTTGCCGGACACGGCATCAAGCAGCAGGATGAATTCTACCTGATGACCCATGAAGCGGACCCGAGCGCAAGCCTGAAAGGGAAATCGCTCTCGGGAGATGACCTGCGGACGGCCCTCTCGGACATGGAATGTCCGGTGCTGCTGATCATGGACGCATGCCATTCCGCCAGTGGTGTGAAAGCCTTCCGTCCGGCGACCGATGATCTCACCCGCAGTCTGACCGATGACACCGCCGGTGTCACCATTCTGGCGGCGGCGATGGCGCATGAAGTCGCTTCGGCGACGGAAGAAAACGGTTACTTCACCGCGGCCTTTCTGAAAGCGCTGAAATTGGGCCAGGGCGTGCCGTTCGACCCGCACGAGCACGTTCTCTACACGCACCACATCTACTCAGTCGTCTTCTCCGAGGTCCGCAAGGCCACGAACGGCAAACAAAACCCGTTCCTCAACATGCCGTGGACCGTCCCGCCGCTGGTGCTGCGCGACGTACCATCCCAATGATGTTCTCCCACACACGAATCCGGTGACTTTCTCGAAAAACCTGGTCGCACCGTGACAGATTTCGTGTTGTTGCGTGTACTCTCATCAGAAATTCGCCGTATTTCGCCATTGCCGCCGGACAACCGAGCTTACATTTGAAGGATGCTACGATGGACCGCTCCCCTTGGTTGATGCTGTTTCGTCACTGGCTGGCGGACACGGCTTCCCATCCACGTTCGCGGCGGCGCACCGCGTCTCATGCTCCGTTTCCGATGGAACTCCAACTCATGGAGCCACGAGTTCTACTCTCGTCAACGGCTCCCGTGGATCAGGCCGCAACAGACCTCTGGCAACCGTTGGAATCCTTTCCTACCGATGTCGCTGCGCGGGCCGTCAGCGATCTGCATTTGTCCGATTACACGGCGTTCGCGATGAACGAAGCCGCGGTTCGCCAAACGCTCGGTGCTGCAGCGCCGGAAGCGGCGGGGAACTTTTCGATCGACACGGCATCCATCACGCTGCTCGATCCGGACGGGAAACCAGAACGCTTTGCGATCTACGAAACGCAAATCATGGCCCCGGAACTCGCGGCGCAGTTTCCGAGCATCAAGACGTATGTGGGACAAGGAATCGACGATCCCACCGCGGTCGCGCAACTCGATCTGACGCCCGAGGGCTTTCACGCCCAGGTGCTGTCCGAAAACGGTCGTTGGTACATCGATCCGTATTTCCATCTGAACGACGATTACTATGCCAGCTATTACGCAACTGCGGCTCGGCCTTCGGAGTCCAGTCTCGCATCCATCCAGAGTGAGATGAACGACCTCCGCGATCATGCGTCGACAGCCAGCCAGCATGAGGACGCCGCCGACGCGACGGTGCGCATTGCTCCCAATCAGGAGGCGGCGAGTGCATCGTCACCGGTCGCCGGACGTTCGGGAACGCAACTGCGCACCTATCGGGCCGCAATCGCGGCCACGGGTGAATACACGGCGTTTCATGGCGGGACCGTCGAAATGGCACAAGCCGCCATTGTGACCGGGATGAACCGTGTCAGTGGTCTCTACACCACAGAATTCTCGATCGCTTTTCAACTCGTGGGCAACAACGCCTCGCTGATCTACACCGATGCGCAGACCGATCCGTACACGAACGACGATGTCAATGCCATGTCCGATGAAAACCAACCGATTATCGATCAGATCATCGGCGATGCGAACTATGACATCGGCCATGTGTTTGGCACGGTCGGCGGCGGCGTCGCTGGATTTGGCGTGGTCGGGCAAGCGGGATCAAAGGCAGGGGCAGCCACCGGGTTACCCAATCCCGTCGGCGACCCGTTCTTCGTGGACTATGTCTGCCACGAATTCGGGCATCAGTTTCGTGCTCGCCATACGTTCAATATTGGCGACCCGCAACGCGACCCGCTCGCGGCCTACGAACCCGGCAGCGGGTCCACGATCATGTCGTATGCGGGACTGTTTGCAGCACAGAATAATCTGCAAGCAACGAACGATCCGTATTTCCATTCGATCAGTTTCGACGAGATTATTGCCTATGTGGACAACACCATCCCCAACGTAGGAACTCGAACCAACACCGGGAATTCCGCACCGACGATTAACGCCGGCAGTGACTACACCATTCCCGCGAACACCCCGTTCAAATTGACGGCCATCGGGTCCGATGCGAACGGCAATGGATCGCTGACGTACAACTGGGAAGAACGCGATCTCGGTCCCGCGCAAAAATTGAACGCCGCACAAAACACCACCAGCCCGATCTTCCGGTCATGGACGCCCACCAGCGATCCCACCCGGACGTTCCCACGGTTGGAAGACATTCTCGACGGCACGCTGGTGAAGGGGGAAAAGATTCCTTCGTTAACCCGGACGATGAATTTCCGCGCAACCGTGCGGGACAACAATGCTGGCGGCGGCGGCGTGAACACCGATGATATGGTTCTCAACGTCGTCGATACCGGTGCCCCGTTCGCGATCACCTCGCAAACGTCGAACGTCACCTGGACCGGCGGGACATTCGAAACCGTCACATGGAATGTCGCCGGAACGACGGGGAACGGCATCAATACCGCCAATGTCCGCATCCTGTTGTCGACGGACGGCGGCAACACCTACAACACGACCTTGGCCAGCAGCACCGCGAACGACGGGTCCGAGTCGATTCTCGTCCCGTATCTCTCGACGACGCAGGCCCGCATCCGGGTCGAGGCCGTCGGCAACGTCTTCTTCGATCTTTCCGATGTCAACTTCACGGTGACGGGAACCAACACCCCCCCGACGATCGGTGGGGCGATTGCCAATCAAGCTGTGAACGACAACGCCATCATTAGCCCGTTGAACACATTCACGGTCACCGACCCTGACACGCAAGCCATGAGTGCCATCGTCTCCATTGGCAACGGGATCGTCCGTGGCGACTTCACACCGGCTTCTTCGACCGGATGGACGCGGTCAATTATTGGCAACGACATTCAGTATGCCCGGACTTTCAGCGCGGCGGCGAACATCGGTGGAGTTGCGCAGTCGGCCATTCGCGCGTTCGTTTTTCAACCGCGGACCAATGCCATCAAGCCTGCCACAACGGAAACTGCCGTTTTTACCGTTACCGTGAGCGATGGTCTGGCGACTCCCGTTTCCAACAATCTCGCCTCGGTCAGGACCACCAGCGTCAATGATGCTCCGACCATGGGTGGTCCCAATCCCGGCGTTGTCGTGAACGATAACGCCACGGTCAACCCTTTCAGCATCTTGACGGTCACCGATGCCGACATGCAGGAAATGCTGATCTCGGTGACGATTCTCAACGGCGTCGCCCGCGGAGATTTCA
This sequence comes from Planctomycetaceae bacterium, assembly GCA_021732785.1. GTDB lineage: Bacteria > Planctomycetota > Planctomycetia > Planctomycetales > Planctomycetaceae > DSVQ01. The sequence goes on along the minus strand of JAKFUG010000048.1, from coordinate 908 downwards.
CCAGTGCCAGCACGGCCAACTGGGCGGTGCGGTATGTCATCGGAAATAACATCACCTACAAACAGTACTTTGGCCCCGGTCCCAACGTCGGAGCCGCCGCGCAGGCTGCGTTCCGGGCCCTCGTCTTCCAACCCCGCAGCAATGCCATCAAGCCGGGAACAACGGAAGCGACGGACTTTCAGGCCACCGTCAGTGACGGCGTTGCCCCGGCCGTGCTGGGAACCGGGACTCGCGTTACCGTCACCAGTGTGAACAACACTCCGGTCATCGGCGGGGCGCTGGCGAATCAAACGCTGAACGACAACACTACCAAAGCTGTCTTCAACACGCTCACCATCACTGATCCCGACACACAGGACACGTTGGCGCGCGTGACCATCAACGCTGGCACGGCTCGTGGTGACTTCACCTCGGCGTCGGCAACCGGGTGGACTCGCTCGGTGAGCGGCACCAACATCATCTATTCCCGTTACTTCAATCCGACCACAAACATCGGTGCCACGGTCCAAGCCGCCATCCGGACCCTCATCTTCCAACCGCGCACCAACGTCCCGATTGGCACCAGCGAAACGACCACTTTCACGGTCTTTGTCAACGATGGAATTGCAAACGTCACCGACAACACGACCTCCGTCATCACGACCGGCGTCGCGCCGCGCCCCGCCGCTTCGAGGCCGGCGGCGTTACCATCCATCCTCGAAACCGACACCGCGACGGTTGTCCTCCCGAGCCTGCCTAAACCGCGCACGAACTCACTTGCCAGGCTGCTGAAGAAGGCGCGCTAAGTACATCTCCCCGCCAATGGGGGCACAGTTTATGATTGGGGGGATCGGAGAGCACCGAATCCGTCTTCACTCTTGGAACAAGGATGTTCGATGTCGAATCGTACGGCCGTCCTGGTGACACAG